>CAVQHL010000023.1:0-77213 GCA_963712255.1 uncultured Actinomycetes bacterium | reverse complement strand
GCACGGTCTTCTCCGCTACCGCTCGGAGGGAATCAGAGGTCGACGACGATCGTCACCGGCCCGTCGTTGACGAGCTCGACCTCCATCATCGCCCCGATCGGTCTTGCCGCCGCGCTCACGAATCCCGATAACGTCGGCACCACACAACGCGTGCTCGCGAGGACCAAGAAGGTCGTAATCTCGGTCGGTGCGTCGTGGCCTTGCCTTGCTTGCTGCCGCCGTCGCGCTCCTCGCGGTGCTTGTCATTCCCAACACGGACGACCCTTACAGTCGCTCCGCCGGGATTAGAGTCGCTGCGGCACAGCTTCGAGGGGAGGCCGGAAGGGCGGACATTGCGCAGGATTATGTAGGGGCTCGCGCAGTCGCTGCAGGAAGCGACCCGTATCCCATTCTCGGTCCTGCGTTCAGGCAGGTCGGCCTCGAATGGGATGCCGCGAGGCATGGCTCGCCGCATCCGCCCTCGACAGTGCTCTTGGTGCTGCCGCTCTCGTGGCTGGACTACCCGACTTTCGTTGCGGTCTGGTCATGGCTGATGATTGCCGCGATAGCCGTCTCGCTGTGGGCGCTCGGCTTACGCGCCGAGTGGGCTCCGCTCGCGGCAGTGGGCCTGCTGCTGTGGCAACCGGCGGCCTGGAGCGTTGGTCAACTCACCGCTATCTGGCTTCTCGGTGTCTCGCTCGCCTGGCGTTGGCGGCATCAGACGGAATGGGCTGGCACTGGAGTTGCACTCGCCGCTCTGACGAAATTCTTCGGAGCCGTGCTGCTCCTTCCGTTCCTTGTTCGGAGCCAATGGCGTGTGCTCGTCGGTTTCTCTGCTGTCACGATTGCAGTGTCTGGTGTCTTGATCGCTCAGGAACTCGTCGCCGCGGAGGGCAATGGGCTCATCAGCCGCTACCTCGATGTCGGACGCGAGGCGGCCCGCGAGCAGGTTGGCCGTAACGACAATGCCGCCCTCCTGCACGTGGCCTCGGACCGATTCCGTTGGCCCGGCGTGCTGGTGATGCTCATGCTGATTGCCGCGGTGCTGTTCACTGCCCTGCGCCGCCGCGAACTCGATCGGCATACCTTCGGTGCCTGTTCCTGGGCATCCGTCTCGCTGCTACCAATTGCGTGGGTCTACTCGGTCCTGCCAATGATCCCGGCGTTGATTGCCGTCTGGCGTGGGCAACTCCTCGCCCGGCTCATCGCCGTGGGGTTCGTCGCCGTCTACGCACTAGTCCCGCCCTTCGGTGACGCTCCAGTCTTTCCGACGGCTCTCGCCACTGCGGCCCTAGGCCTGGCCCTGATCCTCGCAACCCCAGTGAGGCGGCTCGGACATTCCGTGAATCCGAGTTCGACCAATGATGACCCCGATTCCGCCGGGGAGAGAAACGGTGATGGCGCGGTCACCTGGGGCACGCCCTATAAAAATGTTCGTCTGTACGCGTGTGGCTGCGCGCCGCACAGACCAACCGGTTCCGCTGCAAGTATCACGGGCGTTTAGCGATCTGCCGCCCGGGGGCACAACGACCGTGGCGGCTCCGAGCACCGACATCTGACTCCTGAGGGGGCTCAGTTGGGGGACGGAACCGAGCTCTGACGGCAAATCGCTGCTCGGGGTGCTCGCGGTTCGTGAGCCGCCATACCGTTCCCGCTTGGCCTTGGCTGAGCGGGGCATGAAATCCAAGGAGGGTGGCGACGTGCTGCTGGGTGGGTCTGGGTTGACGATGGGATTGTGCTGCGACTCATCGCGGCCGTGCAGCACAGGGCGCTCTCGCGGAAGCTGAGCATGGCTTACAGGCTGCGGTCGCCCGTGCTGAATCTCACCATTGCGGAGCGTCATACGATCTTGGCCGTCTTGGAGGAGCAGCCGCCGGGTCTGGAGACGTTGCGGGAGCGTCGGCTCACGGATGAAGCGTGGCTTCTCAGCGACCGGGTTGAAGGTCGAGGTACATCGTGCGTGTAAGGGATGGTGTGCTGGCACTCGTCGTCCTGGCCGTCTTCTGCTTGGGGATGACGCAGGCTTCCGCTGGTGAACCTGCGCCTCCGGTCGTCTGCGTCAGTGCCGTAGGGCCGGTGGACGTCAATGGCCAGGGTGTGGCAACGTCTGTCAAAGACGGCGACTGCCATTCGCCGGCGCCGAGATGACGCGTTCGTGGCGGAGGCGAGATGGGCACGCATGTCTCGCGTGGAAGCGGAAGGGCACGCTAGTCGCATGGATGCCGCTGCGCTCGTGCTGATCGTGGTCGTGGTCGAGGTCGCTGGGCTGTTGGCGCTGCGCGGCCCTCGCCGTCGGCGCTAGAACCGATCACACCCGTTAGTGCTTCAGGTGTCTCATCCAGCGGTTGCCATTCGCCGTTGCCATGTAGATGGCGCGCTCGTTCCCGTTAGACGATCGTTCCGACGGGCGGGTCGTCGCGCCAGCGTTGCGACCACTTGTAGGGGCGCTCCACGAACTGCGGTGGTGATTTGCGGCCGTTGGTGACCGCGGCTGCGCGGCGAGGTTGCAGCGGGCATGGTGGCTTTGCCTGCTCGGACGAGCGGTGCGATGGCTGCGCGGCGGCGTTGGTGTGCTGCGCCCCAGCCGCCGCGGGTAGTCGCGCCCGATGGTTTGCGTCGTCGTCTGGAGCCGCCATTTAGCGACTGCCGCCGGAACTCGGTCATTACCTCGTTGCCAACCTGAGAAACGCCATCCCACCACCGTACGATCCGCTCATGCCAGTTGAGCTACCGCCCGGGTGGCGAGACGTGACAACGGACGTGGGCCTCGAAGAACGATTGTCGGCGCAGCTACGCGAGGAATGTGGCGACAACCACGTCCTGGCCAAGCGAGAGTCCATGTGCGCCGCACGTTGCGAGGGATGCGACTCCACGCTCTTCGAGCTTGACGGAGGCGGATGGGCGGTCGTCCACCTCACATGGGCAGGGCCGCAATCCAAGGCAGATTCACCATGGGTAGAGGCTCTCGGCTCATGGGACGATGTGCTTCCCGTCATCGACGGCCACTCGTCCGGATTGCATTGACGCGAGTTGGAATCACCGGACGCCGAGCACCTGGCCGAGTGGCCGTCGGATGATCCCGTCGTGCAAGGGGTGGACGACCCGGTCGCGGGCAAGATCATCGAGTGACGGGCCGTTGAGTTCGCGTTGCATGCCGACGATCACGGCTTCGGTGTCGGCTGGGCGTCCGGTGTGTTGTTCGAGCCAGTCGAGTCGTCTGTTCAGTTCGGCGGTTTCTGCTGCTGCGCGTTCGGCTGCCCAGTCGCGGCGGATGACCTTGGGTGCTGCTACGGCGACGAGGGTGGGTGTGCTAGCCGCGATTGGCTTTGGCGGTTCGGGTTTCGCTATCGGTAGTAGCCGTCTGTTTCTGACTACTGCGCCTTTGACGGCCCCGCGCTGGACAACGCTGACTTCGGTGATGAACGGGATGCCGCTGCCGACGCCGAGGGTTTGGACTCCGATGGCTGACGGGCTGCCCGCTTTCGAGTTCGTTCATGTCGGTGTCAAGCGAGAACTCGCACTCCCACCATCCGCACCGTGCGATCAGCTTGTTTACCTTGCCGATCACCTTGAGGCGTTGGTGGTCGTTGCAGACGGCGATCACGCGGTTTGATGCTTGCTCTACCGCGAACGTTTGGTGTCGAAGGTGTACGAAAACGATGGTTGCCCGTCGTGTGCCGGGATGTTGAGGGGCACGTTGAGCGGGACGAGCTTTGCTGTGTACTCGTACTGGTAGCGGGTCACTTCGCCGCCCTCAGCCGCTGGTAGTGCGCCTTGGCTGCGTCCGCCTTCTCTTGTCGGCGTTGCGCCTTGGCGGCTTGTCGGCGCTCCATCTCGGCGCGGTTGGGCGGGTCGGCTGCCTCCAACATCGTCGGGACGCCGTGCTCGGTGGTGAAGTAGTGCTGGACGTTGCCGGAATAGGCGGGATCACCCCGAACCCGCGCCCGCCTGTCGGGGACGATGAACGCCCGGACGAGCGCCTCTTCCTCTGCCGAAACGCGCTTGGTCATGCGTCAAGGATGATGGTCACCGGCCCGTCGTTGACGAGCTCGACCTCCATGTACGCCCCGAAGACGCCGGTCTGCACGGGGACGCCGAGGTCGCGGAGGACGTCGCAGAAGTGCTCGATCAGCGGCTCGGCGACCTCGGGTCTTGCGGCGTCCGAGAAGCTGGGCCGAGTTCCCTTCTGACGCTGCTATCCGCCAGCAGCGTGAACTGGCTGACGACGAGCGCCTCGCCGCCCGTGTCGAGGAGCGAGCGGTCGAAGCGGCCCGCGTCGTCGGGGAAGATCCGGAGCCGCGCGATCTTGCCGGCGAGACGCTCGGCCGTCTCGGCCGTGTCCTCGTGCCCGGCGCCCACGAGCACGAGGAGCCCCGGGCCACAGGCGCCGACGACCTCGCCGTCGACCCGGACGGCGGCCCGCGAGACCCGCTGGACGACGGCGCGCATCCGGCGATTCTCTACGCTCGGCGCATGGGCGTCGTCGAGCTCCGGGACCGGCAGGTCATCGCCGAGTTCTGCCGCCGCCGGCCCGCCGTCCATGCCTACGCCCTCGGCGACCTCGACGACTTCTTCTGGCCGCACACACGCTGGCTCGGATGGGAGCGCGGCGGTCGCCTCGAGCAGCTCGTCCTGCTCTACGACGAGCCGGAGACGCCTGTCCTGCTCGCTCTGGCGGAGCCGCCGGCAACGAGCATGGCCGACCTGCTCGCAGCCGTCGCCGACGAGCTGCCGACCGACGTCTACGCCCACATCACGGCCGAGCTCGTCGGCGCGCTTCCGCGCTTCGCGCCGACGTCGCCTCCGGCGGAGCATCGCAAGCTGGGGCTCGTCGACCCGTCCCGGCTCGACGGACATCCCGACGGCGCGGTGCCGCTCGGCCCGGACGATCTCGACGAGGTCGTCGCGTTCTACGCGCGGGCGTATCCGGGCACCTGGTTCGAGCCGCGGATGCTCGAGACGCGGCGGTACGTGGGGATCCGCGACTCCGGCGGTCTCGCGTGCGTTGCCGGCGTCCACGTCTGGTCACCGGAGTGGCGCGTCGCGGCCCTCGGCAACGTCGCGACCCTGCCGGAGGCCCGTGGCCGCGGTCTCGCCACCGCCGCGTGCGCCCATCTCTGCCGCGTTCTCCTCGACGACGGGATCGACACGATCTCGCTCAACGTCCGGGCGGACAACGCAGCGGCGATCGCGGCGTACGAGAGGCTCGGCTTCGCGCACGCCGCCGACTACGTCGAGGTTCCGCTGAGCCGGGCCTGAGCGGGTCGAACGTGACACCGGGCGACACCGGCGGCGTATGGCGCGCATGAGGCTCTTTCTCGCCGGCGTGGTCGCGGCGGTCGCCGTCGTCGCGGCGACCGCGACCCCCGCGCACGCGTGCTCGTGCGCGATGCCCGACCCGCGCAGCCTCCTCGCCCAGACCGACGGCGCGTTCGTCGGACGTCTGATCGAGCGCCGCGACCTCGGCGACGGCCGCGCGGTCTTCACCTTCCGCGTCGAGCGTCGTGTCAAGGGCGCGATGGGGACCACGGTCGACGTCGAGTCGGCGTCGAACGGCGCCGCCTGCGGGCTCGAGACGACGATCGGAGCACGGATCGGCCTCTTCCTCGAGCGTAGCGCCGGCCGGTGGACGAGCTCGCTGTGCTGGCAGGTGAGCCCGGACGATCTCCTCGCCGCCGCCCAGCCGCTGCCGCCGCCGAACGGGCGCGGGCCGACGACGCTGCTCGTCGCCGGCCGGTTCGGCGCCCGCGAGGCTGCTCGCGCTCGATCGATCGCGGACGGACGCTCGCCTACGGGCGCGGAGCGGGCTCGACTCTGCTGATCTCCGTGTGCCCCGGATCGCGACGCATGGCCGAGCTCGTCCAGCGCGAGAACGGGTTTCGGGTCGTCGTGCGCGAGCTTCCCGGTCTTGCGTCTGGTCCGGCAGCGGCCGGTCACGTCCGCCGTTCGGAGACCGACGGTCACGGCGCTCCGCTGCGAGACGCGCCGACGGGGCCCGGCTGCTCCTCTTCCATCGAGCGCGTGCAGGCC
Organism: uncultured Actinomycetes bacterium; assembly: GCA_963712255.1. Classification (GTDB taxonomy): domain Bacteria; phylum Actinomycetota; class Thermoleophilia; order Gaiellales; family Gaiellaceae; genus Gaiella. The sequence continues at coordinate 71,204 of CAVQHL010000023.1, read as the reverse complement.
GGCCGGCGCTCGCCTCGAACGCCTGACGCGGCACCGCGATCGGGCAACGGTCTGGCGTGGCACCGCGACCGGGGCAGCGCTGACCGACGGGCACGCGTTCGTCGCCTCGGGAGACCGCAGGGCACGCGGCTCCTCGCCGTCGATCTTCGGACGCGGGCGCTCCGCGACGGTCGGTCGCATCCCGCCGCCACCGAACGGGCTCGTCCCGTCTCGAATGCGGCGGGCACGCATGCTCGCACGGCCTGGACTCGTCCGGACGTCGCGCCGCACTTCGCGCGTGTCGACCTCGATCCGTTCGCCGTCGCGCACGACCCGATCGGCGGGCCGGGCGACCTCGTCTGTTCGACGACCGTCGCCTCGTGCTGTTCCCGAGCGGCGGCGGCCGCGCGCGCGTCTACACGCCGGCGCTCGACGTCGCGTCGAGCTTCGCTGGACGGCGTACCGGTCGAGTCGGTCGTCGGTCGACCGCCTAGGGCGTCGGCCTCAATCGGACGGCTCCACCGCGCTGCACTGCCGTCCGGCCCCGAACGGCTGATCCGCCGGCTTCCTGGCCCGAACGTGAGCTATGCCGTCTCGGCGTGCGCTGATCAGCGGTGCCCGAAGTGGTGGGCGCGCGGGAGCGCCGCCACGACCTCCGGCGTCTCCGCCACCCGGCGAGCGAGCGCGGAGAGGCTCTCGAGCCCGGAGACGAGGATGTTGCGGTTCCGCTCGACCCGCTCGAAGCGGCCGCGGGCGAGCAGGAGCGGCTCGGCACGCACGATCGCCCGGTGCCGCTCGTAGATCTCCTTCGGGACGATGAGGTTCACCTGCCCGTGCTCGTCCTCGAGCAGCATGAACACGACACCCTTCGCGGTCGCCGGCCGCTGACGCGCGACGGCGAGACCGGCGAACGCGACCGTCGACCCGTGGGGCGCCTCGTTCAGCTCGGGGCTCGCGAGCGTCCCTTCGGGAAGGTGCGGGCGGAGCAGGGTCATCGGATGCGTCCCGACCGAGAGCCCGGTCTCCCGGTAGTCGGCGAGCATCCGCTCCCAGCGCGTCAGGTCGGGGAGCGCGGGCGTCTCGGCCGTCGGGTCGAGCGGCAGCGGAAGCTGCTTCGCCTCCCCCTTCGTCCCCTCGACCGACCGGGGCCGGGTCGCGAGCCCGAGCTCCCAGAGGAGGTCACGGCGTCGCGGGCCGAAGCCGTCGCACGCTCCGCCCCGGACGAGCGCATCGAGCGCGTCGCGCGAGACCTGTGCCCGCCGGGAGAGGTCGCCGACGTCCCGGTACGGCCCACGCGCCTGCCGCTCGGCCTCGAGCGCCTCTGCGTCGTCCTTCCCGACCGAGGAGACGTACGCGAGCCCGATCCGGACGGCGTGCGAGTCCGCTTGTGACGGTATCGTCACAAGCCTCCAGGCAGCACCGCGCCTCGCTCCGGTTGACGTCGGGCGAGCGCACCTCCACCCCGCGCCGCTGCGCGTCGCGGACGAGGCTCGCAGGCGGGTAGAAGCCCATCGGCTGCTCGTTGAGGAGCCCGCAGAGGAACTCGGCCGGGTAGTGGTGGCGCATCCAGGCCGACTGGTAGGCGAGGAGGCCGAAGGCGGCGGCGTGCGACTTCGGGAAGCCGAACCCGGAGAAGCCGACGAGGGTGTCGTAGACCTCGTTGGCGGTCTTCTCGTCGACGCCCTTCCCCGACGCGCCCTCGACGAAGCGCTCGCGGTGCGCCTCGAGCGCCTCGAGGCTGCGCTTGCGGCTCATCGCGCGACGGAGCCCCTCCGCCTCGCCGATCGAGAACCCGGCCAGCGCGATCGCGACGTCGAGCACCTGGTCCTGGAAGACGACCACCCCGAGCGTCGATGCGAGCGGCTCCCGCAGGAGCTCGTGCTGGACCGGATGGACGAACGAGGGGTCCTCGCGCAGCCTGCGGCGGTGCTCGATGTACGGGTGGACGGCCTTCCCCTGGATCGGCCCCGGCCGGACGAGCGCGACCTGGACGGTGAGGTCGTCGATCGTCTCGGGCCGGGTCCGGAGGAGGCTCTGCATCTGCGCGCGGCTCTCGATCTGGAACACGCCGACCGTGTCGGCCGCCTGGATCTCTGCGAACACGGCCGGGTCGTCGAGCGGGATCCGGGAGAGGTCGATCGGCGCGCCGTGGAGCTGCGCGATCCGGTCGACGCACTCCTCGATGCACGACAGCATCCCGAGCCCGAGCAGGTCGATCTTGAGGAAGCCGGCGTCGGCGCACGAGTCCTTGTCCCACTGGCAGAGCTGACGGCCCGCCATCGCGGCCGGCTGCACGGGGACGAGCTCGACGAGCGACCGTGAGGAGATCACCATCCCGCCCGGGTGCTGCGAGACGTGCCGTGGCAGGCCGGCGATCTCCCCGGTGAGGAACTGGAACGCGCGCCAGCGCTTCGAGAGGAGCTTCCGCTCTGCGTCGGGGAGCCGGCCGACCTCCTCCGACACGCCGTGCGCGTTCCAGCCGTCGGTCACGCGGGCGAGCCGCTCGAGCTCGGCGTGCGGCAGCCCGAGCGCCTTGCCGACGTCCCGGATCGCGCCGCGCGAGCGGTACGTCGCGAAGCTCGCCACGAGCGCGGCGTGCTCGTGGCCGTAGCGCTCGGTGACGCGGACGATGAGCTTCTCGCGGATGTCACGCGGGAAGTCGAGGTCGATGTCGGGCACCGACGCGAGCTCGCGGTTCAGGAAGCGGCCGATCGAGAGGTCGTTCTCGACCGGGTCGACGTGCGAGAGGCCGGTCAGGTAGCAGACGATCGAGCCGACCGAGCTGCCTCTCCCCCTCCCCGGCGGGAGGAACATCCGCGGGGAGTCGCGGCCCCGCACCTCGAGCGCGCACTCCCGCGCGAGCTCGAGCACCTCGTGGTGGAGCAGGAAGAACCCCGCGAGACCGAGCTCCTCGATCAGCGCGAGCTCGCTCTCCAGCCGTGCGCGGGCGCTCGCTCGCAACTGATCGTCACATGCGTCGTACCGCCCGCCGAACGCCTGCAGGCACACCTCGGCGAGGCGCTGGATCGCCGGGTCGGGCCCGTCGGCGAAGTCGGGGTAGCGGTAGCCGAGCTCCTCGGTGAGGTCGAACCGGAGCCGCTCGGCGAGGCGGCCGGTGCGCTCGGCAGCGGCGCGGTCGATCCCGGCGAAGCGCTCGACCATCTCGGCCGGCGGGCGGAGCACCGCCTCCCGGTTCCCCCGTCGCTCGCGCTCGCACCCGTCGAGCGACGTCCGGCAGCGGATCGCGACGAGCGCGTCCTGGAGGAGCGTCCGGCGCGGCGCGTGCGCGTGGACGTTCCCCGTCGCGACCGTCTCGACGCCGAGGTGCTCGGCGAGGTCGCGGAGCGCCGTGTGCCGCCTCGCGTCGCCCCGCTCGTACGGGCGCTGGAGCTCGACGAGGAATCGCTCGCGGCCGAACGCCGCCGCGAGCCGCGCAGTCCCGCGCGGGTCGCGGAGCGCGAGCCCGTCGCGGGCACAGCCCGAGAGGCAGACGAGCCCCTCGTTCAGCTCGGCGAGCGTCTCGAGGGGAACGGCGGGCTCGAGGAGCACGCGGTGCTCCTTCCCCGGAGGGCGAGTCCCGGCATGCGCCGTGGTGAGGATGCGGCAGAGGTTCGCGTAGCCCTTCTCGTCCTCGCACAAGAGGGTGACGTGCGACCCGCCTTCCAGTGTGACCTCGGCGCCGGTGATCGGGCGGAGCCCGGCGAACTTCGCCGCGTGCGCGAACTCGAGCGAGCCGTAGACGCCGTCGTGGTCGGTGAGCGCGAGCGCCTCGTAGCCGAGCTCCGCCGCCCGGGACACGAGCTCCTCGGGGTGCGACGCCCCGTCGAGGAACGAGTACGCGGAGTGACAGTGCAGCTCGACGTAGGGGGCGGGGCCCGTGGTCATACTGCGCTCTCGTGAGCGAGCGCCATCGTCATCCCGCCCGGCGGCGGCGAGGTGATCGGCGACACGTCCCGCCGGCGCGTCGAGATCATCTCCGACGACCCGTCGCTCAACGCAACCTGGTCGCGGTTCGGGCGGCGCAGCGTGGGCGCGGACCTCCACGTCCATCACCACCACGTCGACCTCTTCTACGTCCTCCAGGGCGAGCTCACCGTGCGGCTCGGCATGGAGGACGAGCCGGTCGCCGTGCCCGCGGGAACGCTCGCGCGCGTGCCGCCGCTCGTCGTCCACGGCTTCCGGAACCGAAGCGACGCGGACGTGACCTACCTCAACTTCCACACGCCCGGGCAGCGCTTCTCGGACTACCTGCGCGCGCTCCGGGACGGCCGCGAGTTCTCCTACGACCAGCACGATCCGCCCGAGGACGGCGGTCGGCCCACGAGCGAGGCAGTGGTCGGCGGAGCGGAGCTCCTCGCCGACCGGCCGGGGCTTCGCATCGCGCTCCTCGCCGACCTCGAGGAGATCGGGATCTCGGAGGCCTGGGGCGACCCGGACGGGCCGTCTCCACCGCAGCACCTGCACCGCCGCCACGTCGAGTCCTTCTACGTGCTCGCAGGCGAGATGACGTTCACGGCGGGAGGACGCGAGCAGCGGGCGACGGCCGGCACGTGGGTGCAGATCCCACCCGGCACGCCGCACACGTTCGCGCCGTCCGGGACGGACGAGGTGCGGTTCCTGAACATCCACACCCCGAGCTGCGGCTACGGCACCTTCCTCCGCGGCCTGCACGAGGCGCGCACCGACGAGGACCTCGTCGCCGTCAGGGCCGCGTTCGATCAAGAGCCGGCGTAGCGCGCCGTGGGCGATGCGGCGCGACCCGGGCGGGAGCGCTTCGACGACATCGTCGACGCGATCACGGCCTGGAATCCCGAGTGCCGCGCCTCGCGGATCTTCGGGATGCCGTGCGTGAAGCGCTCCGGCCGCGTCGTGTTCGGGCTCAGCCGGACCGGGATGGTGTTCAAGCTCACCGACCCCGCGACGCACGCGCGGGCGCTCGCCGTCCCCGGCGCGCACCTGTTCGACCCGTCCGGGCGCGGCGAGGTCTTCCGCCAGTGGGTGGTCGTGCCGCCCGAGCACGCCGACGAGTGGGAGCCGCTCGCCGCCGAGGCCGTCGGACAGGACCACGGGATCGCGCCCACCTGACTCGCCCTCACGCACGCTGCGTGAACCAGCAGGCCCGCTCGCCGTCGCGGTAGACGCAGACGTTGCGGCCCGACTCGAGCACGACCTCGAAGTAGCGCCGGTCGACAGGCTCCTCCGTCCACCAGCGGTCGACGACGCGCCACTCCTCGCGGACGACCGTCACGAGCTCGCGGTTCACGAGCCGCGGCACCCCTCCCACGTTCGACTCGACGAGCGCCGGGCGGGGCGCGTTCAGTCGCGCTGCGGTGCCGCGTGCGGACGCCATCACACATCGCGCGGGACGACGAGCGCTCTCGTCTCCGGGATGCGCGACCACGGCGCGACCTCGACGACCCCTCCGACAGCGCCGCCGCCGGCGCTCGCGCGCACCTGACGGAGCCCTTCCCGGAGCCGCAGCTCGGCTTCCTCGCCCTCGGGGGCCACGAGTGCCAGCTGCTGTCCCGCGTGCTCGGCGAGCTCGACCGCTTCGAGCCGGAGCTCCACCACCGGCGCAGGGATCTCCATGAGCTTCGGGCCGAGCGCCGAGCGCACCCGACCCCGCTCGCCTGTCGCCTCGCGCAGGGTCACCGTCCGCCGCCACGAGCCGCCGCCGACGAGGCGGGCCGAGAGCGCGAGCTTCCGGAACGGCCTCCCCGCCCGCTCGGGCCGCGCGAGCAGCCGGTCGAGCAGCGCGCCGAACGCCCGGCGCAGGGTGAGCTCGTTCGCGACCGCCTCGGGGAAGGAGAGCGCCTCGACCAGCTCTGCCGCAGGCGATCGCCCGTGCACGCGCCGGCGCTCCCCGCCGCGTGCCAGGCTCCACGCCCGCTTCCCCTCCTGACCCAGCCGCTCGGCCACCGCGCCGCCCGGCAGGGCGGCGAGGGCCCCGAGGGTGCGGACGCCGAGCCCCTCCAGCTCGGCGTACCGCTCCTCCTCGAGCGGCAGGAGCGAGAGCGGGAGCGGCTCGAGAAACGATCGCTCTTCCTCCCCCTCGACGATCACCGCCTGTCCCGGGCGCGCCACGCTCGCCGCCGCCAGGGCGACGAAACGGCGCTGCCCCGCGCCTGCGCGCGGGTCCCAGGCAGGCCCGACGGAGGCGAGCGCCTTCGTGAGCGCCGCCTCCACCCCTCCGTAGAGCCGCTCGACGCCGCGGGTCTCGAACACGACCACGCCCGGCTCGACCGGCTCCACACCGAACCCCGAGTCCTCGAGGCGACGCAGGACTCCCTCCCACTCCCGCTCGGCGCCCGCGGGATCCGGGTCGACGAGCACGAGCTCGGGGCAGGTCGCGAGCGCCTCGCCGAGGCGCATCCCGGCGGTGACGCCGGCCGCCTCGGCCGCCGCCGTGACCGGCCCGAGCAGCGGCTCCCTGCCCGGCTCGGGCGCGAGTGCCGCGGGGACGACCGCGAGCCTCGGCCGGGACCGGAGCGCCACGCGGAGCTCGAATCCCGGGATGAGGAGGCAGGCGATCATGGGAACACATGTTCTATACGAACACGCGTTCCCCTGCAAGGGGAATGTGCGGCTCAGCGAGCGAGCGCGTCGCTTCGCTGCGCCAGCTCGACGTCACGCGCGGTGATCGCGTTCTCCGAGTGCGTCCACCAGCGCAGCGTGACCCGGTTCCAGTGGATCGCGATGTCCGGGTGGTGGTTCGCGCGCTCGGACTCCTCGGCGATCCGGTTCACGAAGTCGATCGCCCCGGCGAAGTCCTCGAAGCGGAACTCCCGCTGGAGCGCCCCGTCGACCTCCTCCCATCCGTCGGGCGGCCCCATGCTCAGGTCCTCGCCGCGCGGAAGCACTCGGTCACGTAGGGCATCGTCAGCACGCCGTCCGTGGCATGGACGTCGAACAGCCTGTTGATGCGCTCGAGCACGGGGCGACGCTCCTCCTCCGGAAGGATCACGCATTCGCTCCGGGAGCGGACCAGCTCCTCGAGGTCGGCCCGGTGCAGCGTCTGCGCGTTCGCGAACTCGACGTGCTCGACCGGCGCCGTAGAGCCCGGACTCGTCGATGCTCCCGGCGGCAGAGGCGACACCTCCCTTCCGAAAGACGCTCCGCCCGACGATCGTGTCGCTGAACTCCGCGACCCATGCCTCACGGTCGTCGCGGGCGTTCCAGACGAGCGCGATCCGGCCGCCCGGACGCAGCACCCGCGCGATCTCGCGGAGCGCGACCGGATGGTCGAACCAGTGGAACGCCTGGGCGACCGTCACGACATCGACGGACTCGTCCGTCGAGAGGGATCGACTCGGCGGTGCCCGCGAGCGGGATCGCGGCCGGGACGGCCGACCGCAGCTGCGCCAGCATCTCCGGGATCGGCTCGACCGCCGTCACGCGATGTCCGAGCGCGACGAGCGCGCGGGTCAGCTTCCCGGTCCCTGCCCCGAGGTCGACGACGTCGCGGGGCTCGTCGCCGGCGAGCCATCGGGCGGTCTCCTCGGGATAGCCGGGGCGCGACCGCTCGTACACGTCCGCGACCGATCCGAAGGACAGCCCTCGAGCGCGGCGATCGGCGTCGGTCGACCGTCCCTGCCCCGAGGTCGACGACGTCGCAGGGCTCGTCGCCGGCGAGCCATCGGGCAGCCTCCTCGGGATAGCCCGGGCGCGACCGCTCGTACACGTCCGCGACCGATCCGAAGGACAGCCCCCGAGCGCGGCGATCGTCGTCGGTCGACACCGCGCAAGCGTACGTCGCGACCCTCGGTACCCTCGCCGGATGCTCCGTGCAGCCCTTCTCGGTCTCCTCGTCGCGCTGCTCGCCACGGGCTGCGGCGGCGCGAGCGCGGACGACGACACGTTCGCCTACGACGCCGACGCGCCGCTCGCCCTCGAGACCGGCGCGCAGCTCGCCGACGGCCGTCCGCTGGACGTCCGTGAGATCTCGTTCGCGAGCGGCGGGGAGCAGGTCGACGGCGTGCTCGTCGCGCCTCCCCGCAGCGAGGGCCGCGTCCCGGCCGTCGTCTACCTCCACGGCTCGGGCGGCGACCGCACGCAGCTCCTGCCGCTCGCCACGTCGCTCGCCACCCGCGGCGCGGTGGCCCTCACGCTGACGCTGCCCTCCGGCGACGCGACGCCGCCGGCGGGGCTCTCTGCGGAGGAGACGCTCCGCTGGCAGCGGGACACCATCGTCGCCGACGTCGTCGCGGTGCGCCGGGCGCTGGACGTCCTCGCCGCCGACGAGCGCGTCGACCCGGAGCGCCTCGGGCTCGTCGGCTGGAGCTTCGGTGGGCGGATCGGCGCGCTCGTGGCGGGCATCGACGAGCGCGTCCGGGCGACGACGCTGATGTCGGCCGGCGCCGCGCCCGTGTCGGAGTACGCCGCCGCCGCGCCGGCCGACCTCCGGGACGACGTCGAGGAGGTCCTCACCCCCATCGACCCGCTCACGCGCATCGGCGAGGCGAAGGGCGCGCTCCTCCTCCAGGCGGGCCGGTCGGACTCCGTCGTGCCGGAGGCCGCGCTCCAGGCGCTGGCGGACGCCGCGCCCGACGACGCCGAGCTTCGCTGGTACGACACCGAGCACGACCTCGACGACCGCGCGCACCGCGAGCAGCTCGCGTGGCTCTCGGAAAAGCTCGGTCTCTCGCCGGGCTAGCGCGCCGCCCTCGCCGGCATGCGGGTCGCCGCCGAGCAGCGGCGGGCCGTCAGCGGGTGATCTCGGCGGCGATGCCGTGCATCCCCGCGAGCCGCGGGACGACGTCGAGGACGCTCTCGCGAGCGCACCACGGGATGTCGGCCTCGAGCTCCGGGCCGTGGTTGATCAGGTTCCGCCCGGATCGCGACGCCCGAAACGCCTCCTCGGCTGTCGCGTAGGACGCGGCGAGCCTCCGAGCCGCCTCGGCCGCGTCGCTCCGCTCGAACCCGAGCCCGTCGGCGACCCGCCCCGCGACGTAGGCGTCGTCGAGCGCGAAGGCGCCCTTCACCCCGGCGCAGAACACCGCGACGTCGTCGCCGTGGTCCCGCGCGGCCTCCGTCACGGCGCCGAGGTTGAGGAGCGAGGCGATGTAGACCCGCTCGCACCGCTCGGCTGCGGTCACGATCGCGCGCGTCCCGTTCGTCGTGGACATGGCCAGCGTCGGCGTCCGCGGCTCGAGGTACTCGCGCGGCGAGTTGCCGAGATCGAAGCCGTCGATCAGGACGCCGAGCCGCTCGCCGCCGAGCGTGACGCTCCCGTTTCCGAGCGCGCGCGCGTCCTCGACCTCCGCTGCGCACCACACCCGCTCGTAGCCGGCATCGAGCGCCTGGCAGATGGTCGACGTCGCCCGAATGACGTCGATCACGACGCCCGTGGGCGCCTCCGCAGCCTCGTCGGGAGTGAAAGCAACGTGAACACGCACGCCGGTACGCTAGCCCGCGGTGAGCGACGCCCCGCACTGCTACCGCCATCCCGACCGCGAGACCCTCGTCTCGTGCTCCGAGTGCGGACGACCCATCTGCGAGGAGTGCATGACGTTCGCCCCGGTCGGGATCAAGTGCCCCGACCACGCGGGTGTCGGCGCGGCGCGCCGAGGCGCCAGCCCGCAGCGGACGGCCCGGCAGGCGCGGAGGAAGGTCGCGGGGCTCGACGCGCCGGCGACGGTCGCGCTCGTCGCCATCAACCTCCTCGTCTACGTGGTGACGGTCTACCAGGGAGCGGGCATCTCGGCCCCCGGAGGACCGCTCTTCAGCGACGGCGCCCTGGTCGGTGCGCTCATCTACACCGACGGGGAGTGGTACCGGATGGTCACGGCCATGTTCCTGCACGCGAGCCTGCTCCACCTCGCGTTCAACATGGTCGCCCTCTACTGGCTCGGAACCGTCGTCGAGCAGGCGCTCGGCACCTGGCGATTCCTGCTCATCTACTTCGTCTCCGGCCTCGCGGGCTCGGCCGGCGCCCTGGTCTTCAGCAATCCGGCCGCGGTCACGGTCGGCGCGTCGGGCGCGATCTACGGGATCATGGGCGCGCTGCTCGTGCTCGAGTATCGCGCGACCGGGTCGTTCGCCGGCCCGGTGCTCGGCTTCATCGTCCTCAACCTCGCCCTGACGTTCGCCATCCCGAACATCTCGGTCGGCGGGCATCTCGGCGGCCTCGCGGGCGGGATCCTCGCGACGTTCGCGCTCTCGCACTTCCGCGACGCCCGGGCGCGCTCGCTCGGGCCTGCGCTCGTGGCGCTGATCGCGGTCGCGAGCTTCGTCGTCGCGTACGTGCGCGTCGAGAGCTACGTCTGATCGGCCGCGTCGTCCGGCGCGCGGGCCAGACGGACGTCTCTAGCCGCCGACGGCGGCGGTCACCACGCCCCGCTCGCTCAGAGCGGCCTGCGCCGCCGCGAGGCGCGCGAGCGGCACGCGGTACGGCGAGCACGAGACGTAGTCGAGCCCGAGGCCGTGGCAGAACGCGACGGAGCGCGGCTCGCCGCCGTGCTCGCCGCAGATCCCGAGCTTGAGATCGGGCTTCGCGCCGCGGCCCTTCTCCACCGCGATCCGCATCAGCTCGCCCACGCCCTCCTGGTCGAGCACCTCGAACGGGTTGCGCTCGAGGATCCCGTGCTCGAGGTAGTACGTCAGGAACTTGCCCTCGGCGTCGTCGCGAGAGAAGCCGAGCGCGGTCTGCGTGAGGTCGTTCGTCCCGAACGAGCAGAAGTCCGCCGTCTCGGCGATCTCGTCGGCCCGGACGCATGCGCGCGGCAGCTCGATCATCGTGCCGACGAGGTACGCGACCTCGGCCTCCTCGGAGGCGACCCGCTCGGTGAGCTCGCGCAGCCGGCGCAGCTCCTCGCCGAACGCGACGAGCGGATGCATGATCTCGACGAGCGGCGCCTCGCCCGACCGCTCCTGCACCGCCCGTGCGGCACGCACGATCGCGCGCACCTGCATCTCGTAGATCTCGGGGTACTGCAGGCCCAGCCGGCAGCCGCGCGTGCCGAGCATCGGGTTGGACTCGCGGAGCTGCTCGATCCGGCGGCGCATCGTCTCCGACGTCGCGTCCTCCGCCGACGGCAGGAACTCGTGGAGCGGCGGGTCGAGCAGGCGGATGGTCACGGGGAAGCCGGCCATCGCCTCGAAGATCCCCTCGAAGTCGGACTGCTGCACCGGAAGAAGCCGGTCGAGCGCGGCGCGGCGGGCGCGCTCGTCGCCCGCGAGGATCATCTCCTGGACGACGGGCAGCCGGTCCGGCGCCATGAACATGTGCTCCGTCCGGCAGAGGCCGATCCCCTCGGCGCCGAACTCGCGGGCCTTCGCGGCATCGTCCGGGGTGTCCGCGTTCGCGCGCACGCGCAGCCGGCGGATCGCGTCGGCCCAGCCGAGGATCGTCTCGAAGTTCTCGTCGATCGCAGGCGGGACGAGCGGCACCGTGCCGACGATCACGCGGCCCGTCCCACCGTCGATGGTCAGGTGATCGCCCTCGCGCAGCTCGACCTCCCCGAGGCGCACCGTTCGTGCGTCGAGGTCGATCGAGAGCGCCTCGCAGCCCGCCACGCACGGCTTGCCCATGCCGCGTGCGACGACCGCCGCATGCGAGGTCATCCCGCCGTGCGCCGTGAGGACGCCGCTCGCGTGGATCAGGCCGTGGATGTCGTCGGGCGTCGTCTCCCACCGGACGAGCAGCACGGCCTCCCCCTCGCGGCCACGGGCTTCGGCGAGGTCCGCGTCGAGCACGATCGCCCCCGAGGCGGCTCCCGGCGAGGCGTTCAGCCCCGTCGCGACGACGTCCACGGTCGCGGTCGGGTCGATCATCGGGTGGAGCAGCTGATCGAGCTGTCCCGGGTCGATGCGCGTCACGGCCTCCTCGCGCGAGATGAGGTCTCTCCTCGGTCATCTCGACGGCGATCCGGAGCGCGGCCTGCGCCGTCCGCTTCCCGGTTCGGGTCTGGAGCAGGAACAGCGCCCCCTCCTCGACGGTGAACTCGATGTCCTGCATCTCGCGGTAGTGCTCCTCGAGCCGCTCGAGCGTCGCCGCGAGGCGGGCGTAGGCGTCCGGAAGGAGGTCGCGCATGTGCTCGATCTGCTCGGGCGTCCGGATGCCGGCGACGACGTCCTCCCCCTGCGCGTTGACGAGGAACTCGCCGTAGAGCCGTCGCTCGCCGGTCGACGGGTCGCGCGTGAAGCAGACCCCCGTCCCGGATGTGTCCCCCTTGTTGCCGAACACCATCTGGACGATGTTCACGGCGGTGCCGAGGTCGTCCGGGATGTCGTACGTGCGGCGATAGACACGCGCACGCGGCGACTCCCACGAGTCGAACACTGCCCGGGTGGCGCGTCGAAGCTGCTCGCGGGGGTCGGCGGGGAACGACGAGCCGACCTCGCGCTCGTAGAGCTCCTGGAAGGTCGCGATCAGGCCGCGCAGGTCGTCGGCCGTCAGCTCGACGTCGAGTCGCGCGCCGCGCGCTTCCTTGAGCGCCTGCAGCTCGCCCTCGAAGACGTGCCCGTCGATCCCGTCGACGACCTCGCCGTACATCTGGATCAGACGGCGGTACGAGTCGAACGCGAACCGTGGGTTGCCGGTCGCGGCCGCGAGCCCCTCGACGGCGACGTCGTTCAGGCCGAGGTTGAGGATCGTGTCCATCATCCCGGGCATCGAGACTGCGGCGCCGGAGCGCACGGAGACGAGGAGCGGGTCGGCGGCGTCCCCGAATCGCTTCCCGGTCTTCTCCTCGAGCCGCGCGACGTGGTCGTCCACCTCGGGCCAGAGCTCCTCCGGCACCTCGCCGCCGCTCATGGTGGCGCGGCAGGCGTCCGTCGTGATCGTGAAGCCGGCCGGGACGGGGATCCCGAGCGCGGTCATCTCGGCGAGCCCGACCCCCTTGCCGCCGAGCAGCTCCCGGCCTCCCGGCGCCTGCTCGTCGTATGCATAGACCAGCCGCACGGCGCGATCCTACGTACGGCGGGACTCGGCCGAGGAGGTAGAGGATCTGTCCCGTGCAGCGCGTCGCGATCGTCGCAACGGCCAGCGGATGCGGGAAGACGACCGTCGGTCGCGCGCTTGCGGCGATCCTCGGCGCGCCGTTCGTCGAGCTCGATGCGATCCACTGGCAGGCGGGCTGGACGCGAGCTCGACGCCGCCGAGCTGCGACGCCGGGTCGAGCCGCTCGTGCGAGCAGGACGCCTGGGTGGTCGACGGCGCCTATCGCGGCAAGCTCGGTGACCTCGTCCTCGAGCGCGCGGACACGGTCGTCTGGCTCGACCTCCCGCGCCGGGTCTGGCTCCCACGCCTCGTCCTCCGGACGCTGCGCCGCGCGCTGACCCGCGAGGAGCTGTGGAACGGGAACCGCGAGTCGCTCTGGAACGCCCTCGTCGGCTACGACTCGCTCTTCCGCTACGCGCTGGCGAACGAGCGGCCGCGGCGCCACCGCTACCCGCGCGAGCTCGCGCGCTTCCGCGTCGCGCGCCTCCGGACTCAGCCCGCGGAGGTCGACGCGTTCCTCCGCTCGGCGCGCAGGCGCGAGCGAAGCTCCGCGACCCAGGCGGCGCCCGCGGAGCCCGAGCCAGATGGGCGTCAGGACGACGTAGAACACCACCATCGCGACGCCCGAGCGCGCCCAACCACATGGCCCAGTACCGGACGGGGACCCAGCCCTTCTCCGTGAGGTCGCGGCGGACTCCCGCGGGCGAGGACGCCGTACTTGTCGTTCGGCCCGCTCACGGCGACACCGCCTCGCGGCGCCGCGCCCGCTCGCTGACGAGTCGGATGATCCGCATCGCGGTCTCCTCGACGGACAGCTCCGACACGTCGATCACGGGGCACCGCAGGCGCCGGTGGACGCGGGACGCCTTGTCGAGCTCCTCGAAGACGGCGTCGAGGTCGGCGTAGCGGCGTCGGGGCGCGCCCATCGACTTGACCGCGCTGCTCCCGGATCTCGGCGAGGCGCTCCGGGTCGATCGTCAGCCCGACGATCTTCGCGCGGTCGATCTCGAAGAGCGCCCGCGGGCGGCTCGACGCCCTTCACGATCGGCACGTTCGCGGCCTTGTGGCCGAGGTAGCCGAGGTAGATCGAGAGCGGGGTCTTCGACGTCCGTGAGACGCCGACGAGGACGATGTCCGCCTCGTCGAGGCCGCTGCCGACGCCGTCGTCGTAGCGCACGGCGAACTCGATCGCCTCGATGCGCTTGAAGTACGTCTGGTCGAGCGGCGCGCGGGCCCCCGGCTCCATGCGCGCGGCAACGCCGGCGACGCGCGAGATCGAGTCGATCGGGTGGCCGAGCAGGTCGCAGTAGTGCACGCGGGCGCGCCGGCAGAGCTGCCGCATCGCCGCGCGGAGCGCCGGTGCGACGAGCGTGTACACCATCACCGCCGGTCGTCCCCGCGCGCGGCTGACGGCGAGCGCCGAGGTCCTCGACGGACTCCACACGCGGATGCCGCACCTCCTCGAACACGAGGTCGGGGAACTGCGCCTCCAGCGCGAGGACGAGTCGCGCGGCGGTCTCGCCCGTCGAGTCGGACACGATGTGCAGCTCGACGGGGACCTGGTCGCTCATCGGCGGGAGGCTACAGCCGCGGTTCTGCCGCCGGTGACGGCGAGCAGGTCGCCGGGCGCGAGCTCGAGCTCCAGGCCGCGCCGTCCGGCACTGACGAAGATCGTCTCGAACGCGAGCGCCGACTCGTCGACGACCGTCGGAAGCCGACGCCGCTGCCCGAGCGGGCTGATCCCGCCCGTCACGTAGCCGGTCGTCCGCTCGGCGGCACGCGGGTCCGCCATGCGCGCCCGCTTGCCGAGCGCCCGCAGGTCGAGCTGCGTCTCGACCGGGACGACGGCGACGGTCAGCGTCCCGTCGACGTCCGCGACGAGCGTCTTGAAGACCCGGGCCGGGTCGAGCCCGAGCTTCTCGACCGCCTCCGTCCCGAACGACTCGGCGCGCGGATCGTGCGCGTAGTCGTGCACGCGGAACGGGATGCCCGCCCGCTCGGCGGCTGCGATCGCCGGTGTCCCCTTCCCCGCCATGTCGACGGTCGCGAGGGTAGCGTTGACGCCCCATGCCGACCGACCTCACCATGGACAAGATCGTCTCGCTCGCCCGTCGCCGCGGGTTCGTCTTTCCGTCGTCGGAGATCTACGGCGGGCTCGGATCGTCCTACGACTACGGCCACTACGGCGTCCTCCTCAAGGAGAACGTCAAGACGCGGTGGCTCGAGGCGATGGTGCAGGAGCGCGACGACATCGTCGCCCTCGACTCCGCGATCATCCTGCATCCCCGGATCTGGGAGACGTCCGGTCACGTCGGCGGGTTCACCGACCCGCTCGTCGACTGTCGCACGTGCAAGCTCCGCTTCCGCGCCGACCACCTCGCGGATGCCGAGCACCAGGAGCTCCGCTGCGGGAAGAGGCCCAGCAAGCGGCCGGGCGAGACGTCGGATTGCGATCTCACCGAGGCACGGCAGTTCAACCTCATGTTCGAGACGCGGGTCGGCGCGGTCGAGGAGACCGGCCAGACGGTGTACCTCCGCCCCGAGACGGCGCAGGGGATCTTCGTCAACTTCAAGAACGTCGCGCAGCTCGCCCGGCGCAAGCCGCCCTTCGGGATCGCCCAGGTCGGCAAGTCGTTCCGCAACGAGATCACGCCGGGCAACTTCATCTTCCGGACGCTCGAGTTCGAGCAGATGGAGATGGAGTTCTTCGTCCCGCCCGCGGACGCGGACGAGTGGTTCCGCTACTGGATCGACGAGCGGCTCGGCTGGTACACGCGCTACGGGATCCGGCCCGAGAGCCTCCGCGTCCGGCCGCACGACGCCGACGAGCTGTCGCACTACTCGAGCGCGACGAGCGACATCGAGTACCTGTACCCGATCGGCTGGTCGGAGCTCGAGGGCATCGCGAACCGGGGCACGTTCGACCTGACCGCGCACACCGAGGCGTCCGGGACCCGCCTCGAATGGGTCGACGGCGGAAGCGGCGAGCGGTACATCCCGGCCGTGATCGAGCCTGCCGCCGGCGTGAACCGGTCGATGCTCGCCTTCCTCTGCGACGCATACGACGAGGAGGTCGTCGCCGAGCGGGATCGCACCGTGCTCCGGCTGCACCCGCAGATCGCGCCGGTGAAGGTCGCCGTGCTGCCGCTGATCCCGCGCGACAGCGGGATGGCGGAACGCGCGAAGGCGCTCCACGGCGAGCTGCGGAAGGTGATGGTCGCGGAGCACGACGACGGCGGGCAGATCGGCCGCCGCTACCGCCGTCAGGACGAGATCGGGACGCCGTGGGCCCTGACGATCGACGAGCAGACGCTCGACGGACGACACCGTGACGATCCGCGACCGCGACTCGCTCGCCCAGGAGCGGATCTCGATCGCGCGCGCACGAGAGCATCTGCTCGACC
Source organism: uncultured Actinomycetes bacterium (assembly GCA_963712255.1). Taxonomy (GTDB): domain Bacteria; phylum Actinomycetota; class Thermoleophilia; order Gaiellales; family Gaiellaceae; genus Gaiella. Next base: position 54,881 of record CAVQHL010000023.1, on the reverse strand, counting down.
GCCTGACGGCGCCCTGGATCCCTCCCGCGCGCGCGTCGTAGCCCCGCAGCGCGGTCGAATCCGATCGTCCGGCGCGGACGTAAGAATCGGAAGCGCTTGTACACTCAAGTGTTGGACATGACGACATCGCCGATCTTCACGTCGTCGCTCGCATCGCTCGGGGACATCGTCCCCCACGACGGGCTCCTCTCTCCGGACGAGCTCGAGGGCGTTGCGGGCGGCATCGTCGGGCGCCCCGAGATCTGGGAGCCGCTCGTCGACGCGGACCCGGATCGGCGACGGTACGAGCTGCTCTACGAGGACGACCGGATGGACGCGTGGGTGCTCTCCTGGATGCCCGGTCAGGGCACGGGCTTCCACGACCACTACATCTCCGGCGTCGGCCTCGCGGTCGCGGCGGGAGCGGTGCGCGAGGACCTCATGGTCTACGGACGGGATCACGTCGCGCTCGACCTGCAGGCGGGCGACACGCGCCAGGGCGGCCCCGGCTACATCCACCGCGTCACGCACGCGTCGGGCGAGCCCGCGGTGACGATCCACGTCTACTCGCCCCGCCTCGACTGGGTCGGCCAGTACCGGCTGGACGAGGCGACGGGCATCGTCCGTCGCGAGGTGCGCCCCGGCCGGAACGAGCTGACCGAGCAGCTCATCGCCGAGGGCGCGCTCGAGCACGTGCTGGAGACGGTTCTAGCTTGCTCGCGAAGCACGATTCCGCAGGAGCGGAATCGTGCCGCTGATCCCCGCCTGCGGCGGGGCACATCCCTGAAGGCGTCCGCTTCGCGGCCGCAACTGCCTGAAGGCGTCGTTCGCGCCGCAGCTGTCGTCGGTGTCTGCGTCAGGCCGAGAGCGTTCGCAGGCGGAAGCCGCCGTGCTGCTCGTACGAGGTCGTCACGACCGCCAGGGTGTCGCGGACGGCGCGGTCGCCGAGACCGAGCGACGGAGCGTCGGCGATCGGCGACCCGAGGAGCGCCGTCAGGCCGTGGAGGCCCTCGGGCGAGAGCTCGAGCGCACCGCGGTCGCACGACGCGCACAGCGCACCGCCCGCGGCGGCATCGAACGCGACGAGACCCTGCGCCGATCCGCACTCGACGCAGCTGCCGACGTGCGGCAGGAAGCCGGACAGCCAGAGCAGCTTGAGCTGGAACGAGAGGACGACCGGGTCGTAGGCGGGGCGTCTCCCCGGTTGCGGGTCTCGCTCGTCGAGCGCGTCGAGGAACCGGGTCAGCGCGAGGAACGCCCGGTCGTTCTGCTCCTCGTCGGTGTACAGCCGCAGCATCGCCTCGAGGCCGACGAGGCCGACCTGCAGGCGGTAGCCGTCGGAGCGGATCCGGTCGTGCGAGCGAACGAGCGACGCGCCCGTGACGGTCCCGAGCTCGCCGCGCCCGCGGTGGAGCCCGAGCTCGACGTGCGAGAACGGCTCGAGGCGGCCACCGAAGCGGCTCTTCGTCCGCCGGACGCCCTTCGCCATCGCGCCGACCCGTCCGCTCGCGGCGGTGTACAGGTGGAGGACCCGGTCCGCCTCGCCGAACGGGAACGAGCGGAGCACGATCGCCTCCGTGATCGACAGTGCCGGCCATGGCTCGAGTGTACGAGCCGCGAGGGACGGTCAGAGGCGCTGGCAGCGCGGGCAGAACCACGTTCCGCGTCCGCCGACGACGATCCGCTCGATCGGCCTGCCGCACCGGTCGCAGGGCTCCCCGAGCCGGCCGTAGACGTGGAACTCGTTCTGCATGCCGCCGCCGTCGCCGTCCGGCGTCACGTAGTCGCGGAGCGTCGAGCCCTGCAGCTCCACGCCGCGGCGGAGTGCGGCCCGCACCGCCCGGTGCAGGCGCGCGACCTCGTCGCCGTCGAGCTCGCCGGTCGGCCGGAGCGGATGGATCCGTGCGCGCCAGAGCGCCTCGTCCGCGTAGATGTTCCCGATCCCGGCCACGCGGCGCTGGTCGAGCAGGAACGCCTTGACGGGCGACCGGCGGCCCTCCGCGATCGTCGCCAGCCGCTGCGGCGCTGAAGGACGGAGCGAGCGGCTCGGGCCCGAGGCGCGTGGCGAGGTACGGGCGGAGGTGCCCCTCGTCGAGGAGCTCCCAGGTGCCGAAGCGGCGGACGTCGCGATACGCGACCTCGGCGCCGGTGTCGAGGAGCACCGTCGCGCGCCGGTGGGTGTCGGCGGGAAGGTCCCCGGTCGGTGCATGGCGGAACGAGCCCGTCATCCGCAGGTGGACGACGAGCGTCCGTCCGCTCGCGAGGCGCCAGAGGAGGTACTTGCCGCGACGGTCGACGGTCGCCACGGTCTCCCCGACCAGCCGGTCGGCGACGATCGCCGGGTCGAACGGCCTCGTCAGGCGGGGATCGACGATCTCGGCGCGCTCGATCGTGGCGCCCTCGAGCACGGGCACGAGCCGACGGCGGACGGTCTCGACCTCGGGCAGCTCGGGCATGCGGCCATCGTAGGTACCGCGCCCCGGCGGCCACGCGCTCAGCTGGACAACCACCCCCAGGGGCACCCCCGGTGCCCTACACGCACGCTATCGCGCAATCTCGCACGCAGTGTGTGCCGCCTTCGTGCCGACTCTGTGTGCGGATCGAGAGTGCCGCGGGTGACTCGAGCGAACCGGCTCCGGTCGCCGACGGTCTAGGCTCGGGGGATGGATCGCTGGGCGACGTTCGACTGCTACGGCACCCTCGTCGACTGGAACGCGGGCATCGGCGCTGCGCTCGGCGACGCGACGCTGCTCGAGCGCTACCACGAGGTCGAGCCGCTCGTCCAGGCAGAGAACCCTGGCCGGCGCTACCGCGACGTGCTCCGTGAGACGGCACGCCGGCTCGGCGTCGATGCCGACCCTGCTGCATCGCTGCCCGAATGGCCGGTCTTCGACGACGTCCGCGACGCCCTGGGGGAGGCGCGTGCTCGCGGGTGGCTGCTCGGGATCCTCACGAACTCCGACCGCGATCTGATCGAGGCGTCGATCCAGTCGATCGGCGTCCCGTTCGACCTCGTCATCGCCGCGTCCGAGATCGGCTCGTACAAGCCGGCGCCCCACCACTGGGACGCGTTCGCGGACGCGATCGGACGCCTGCCGGACGTGCACGTCGCCCAGAGCCACTTCCACGACGTGGTGCCGGCGACCGCGCTCGGCATCCCGACGATCTGGGTCAACCGCCTCGGCGAGGCCCCCGGCCCGCCGCCGCCGTCGCGCGAGCTCCCGACGCTCGACGGTCTCGCCGACGCGCTCGACCGGCTTGCGCCGGCCGCGTAGCCGGATCTACTCCATCACGTCGAGCAGGATCCCACGCTCGGGGGGCGCCTCGCTTCCGATCTCGTAGGCGGCGAGCACCGCTGCGGCGGCCCGCTCCGCCGACGCGTCGTCCCGTGCGTGCACCTCGGCGAGGTCGTCGCCGGCGAGCACGGTGTCGCCGCGCTTCGCGAAGCAGAGGACGCCGACCGCGTGGTCGATCGGGTCGTCCTTCGTGCGGCGCCCCGCACCGAGCTCGAGGGCGGCGATGCCGACGTCCAGTGCGCCGACCCGCGTCACGACGCCGTCCCGCGGCGCAGGCACGCGCGCGACGCACGGGCGCGCGCTCGAGCGCATCCGGGTCGGGGTCACCGCCCTGGGCGCGAACCCATCGCTCGTACACGTCGAGGGCACTGCCGTCGGCGACCGCGGCCTCCGCGCGCCGTCGCCCCTCGTCGACGTCGACGCCGAGATCGGAGTGCGCGAGGAGCCGCGCGCAGGCGTCGAGGACGAGCTCCGTGAAGTCCTCCGGCCCGTCGCCGCGGACGGTGTCGCGCGCCTCGTGGATCTCGAGCGCGTTCCCGACCGCCCGGCCGAGCGGCTGGTCCATGTCGGTCAGGAGGCACGTGACGTCGCGCCCCGCCCGCGAGCCGATGCCGATCATCTCCGTCGCGAGCACGCGGGCGTCGTCGAGGGTCTTCATGAAGGCCCCGTCGCCCACCTTCACGTCGAGCACGATCGCGTCGGCACCCGCGGCGAGCTTCTTCGACATGATCGAGCTGGCGATGAGCGGGACGATGTCGACCGTCGCCGTCACGTCGCGGAGCGCGTAGAGCTTCTTGTCGGCCGGGACGAGGTTCGCCGTCTGGCCGACGATCGCCATTCCCACGTCGCGGAGCTGGGCGATCATCTCGTCCGTCGTCAGCTCGACCCGGAAGCCGGGGATCGACTCGAGCTTGTCGAGCGTGCCGCCGGTGTGCCCGAGGCCGCGTCCCGACATCTTCCCGAGCGGCACGCCGCAGGCCGCGACGATGGGACCGACGGCGATGGACGTCTTGTCCCCGACGCCGCCCGTCGAGTGCTTGTCGACGACCTTCCGGCCGAGCGCCGCGCCGAGGTCGAGGGTGTCCCCCGAGCGGATCATCGCGTCCGTCAGCGCCTGGGTCTCGCTGTCGGTGAGGCCGTTGAAGTAGACGGCCATGCACCACGCGGCCATCTGGTAGTCCGGCACCTCGTCGCGGGCGTACGCGAGGACCAGCTCTGCGAGCTCCGCGGGGTCGTGCTCCTTCCCGTTTCGCTTGTCCTCGATGAGCTCGGCCGGCCGCATCACGCGGCAACGCTATCCGTCACTGAACGACGTGTCTCGACCGGACATGGCCTTCAGCCGCCTCGCTTCGTCGCGACGAAGAGGACAGGCGAGCGGCGGGCGACGAGCGGCTCGTCGAGGCTCGTCGGGAGGCGCTCGAGCGCCGGCGCGAGACGGTCCGACGAGCCGAAGTAGGAACGGACCACCTCGATGTCCGCGAACGTGACGGTCCCCGGGAGATCGATCCGCTCGACGTCGTCGAAGTGCCGCCGCAGCTGCTCCTCGCCATTCTCCCCACTGAACGGCAGGCTCCATCGTTCGAGCTCCCCCGAGCGCGAGGAGCTCGACGAGGTGGTCCGTGGCGTTCGTCGCCGCAACCAGACGCCCGCCCGGAGCGAGCACGCGCGCGATCTCGCCGAGCCCTCGATCGAGATCGGGCACGTGATAGAGCATCCACGCCGCGAGCACGGCCTCGAATGCGCCGGTCGGCGAACGGGAAGCTCCTGGACGTCTGCGACGCGCGCGTCGACTCCGCGCTCGCGCGCGTCAGCTCGACCATCCGCGCGCGACTGGTCGACCGCGACGACCGTCGCAGCCGTCTCGCGCGTCATCCGCTCGGCCAGCTCCCCCTCGCCGCAGCCCACCTCGAGGACCGTCGTCGGAGAGGACTCGACCACGGCGTGCGAATGCTGCTTCGCGCGGATCTGGCCCGGTCGACGTCGCGGTACGCGCGCCTTTCGGGCGGCCAGCCCCGCCTCGTTCTGCGTACTGCGCGCGAACGTGCGCCGGGTCGTTCAGCGCCGAGCTCCGTCACTTCTCGACGATCGTCCGGCCCGGGGCGCCCTTTCCCGGGTGCTTCGCGCCGAGCCAGGCGCACACGGTCGCGCCGACGTCCGCGAACTCGCCGTCCTCGTGGATCCGTCCGGCGGCGTTCTTGCCGGCCGCGTAGGCGAGCAGCAGCGCGTGCTCGCGCGAGTGATCGGTCGAGGGCGTGGTCGGGTCGCAGCCGTGATCCGACGTGAGGATCAGGAGGTCTCCGTCGCGCAGCGTGTCGAGGATGTCCGGCAGGCGCCGGTCGAAGTCCTGCAGGCAGCGATGGAAGTTGACCGGGTCGTTGCGATGGCCCCAGAGCTGGTCGGTCTCGACGAGGTTCACGAAGACGAGGCCGGAGTCGACGTTCTCGAGGAGCTCGATCGTGCGGTTGATCCCGTCGACGTTGGACTTGGTCGGGAACGACTCGTCGATGTCGCAGCCGGCGAAGATGTCGGAGATCTTCCCGACGCCGTAGGTCGTGTGACCGGCATCGCGGATCGCGGTCAGGTAGTTCGGCCGACGCGGCTCGACCGAGAAGTCGTGCCGGTTCGGCGTGCGCTCGTAATGCCCCGGCGAGCCGACGAACGGCCGTGCGATCACCCTGCCGACCGCGTGCTTCCCGGTGAGGATCTCCCGCGCGACCCGGCAGGCGTCGTAGAGCGTCTCGAGTGGGATCGTCTCCTCGTGCGCCGCGATCTGGAAGACCGAGTCCGCGGAGGTGTAGACGATCCACTTGCCGGTGCGCTGGTGCTCCTCGCCCAGCTCCTGGATGACCTCCGTCCCCGACGCCGGCTTGTTGCCGAGCACGCCGCGGCCGGTCCGGTTCATGAACGGGTCGATCACCTCGTCGGGGAACCCGTACGGGTACGTCGGGAACGGCGTCGGCGTGACGACGCCCATGAGCTCCCAGTGCCCCGCGGTCGTGTCCTTGCCCTTCGAGCGCTCGAGGAGCCGCCCCGCGACCGCCGGTGCGTACGGCTGCGGCGGGCAGCCTTCGAGGGGCTCGACGTTGCCGAGGCCGAGCGCCTCGAGGTTCGGGAGGTCGAGCCCGCCGACCGCGCGGGAGACGTTCCCGAGCGTGTCCGAGCCCTCGTCGCCCCAGTCTGCGGCGTCCGGCAGCTCGCCGGCGCCGACCGCGTCGAGGACGATGACACAGGCGCGAGACATAGGCGGCTATCCTAGTCGGGCGATGGACGACGTCCTCAGCCTGATCGCGCTCGCGCTCTACATCACCGCGATCCTCGCCCTCTCGGCGGCGATCACGTGGGCGGTCATCCGCATCTCGCCCTCGGAGAGCGCCAAGGAGCAGCGCGCGAAGTCGGAGGCGTCGAAGGCCTGACCGCGGCGACGGTCGCGTCAGTCGACGCGATCGCCGCTCGGAACCGGTGCAGTTGCGGCGCCGAAGGCGACGCCTTCAGGGATCTGCCCCGCCGAAGGCGGGGATCAGCCGCAGGATTCGGCTCCTGCCGAATCCTGCCTGGCGAGCAAACTAGACCAGCGCGCGCTCGGCGTCGTCGAGCGGCGTGAACTCCATGCCGTGCGCGTCGGCGACCGCGGCGTAGGTCAGCTTCCCGCCGAGCGTGTTGACGCCCTTGGCGAGCGCCGGGTCCTCGGCGATCGCGCGCGAGACCCCCTTGTCGGCGATCGCCTCGACGTACGGGAGCGTCACGTTCGTGAGGCCCTTCGTCGACGTGACGGGAACGGCGCCCGGCATGTTCGCGACGCAGTAGTGCACGACGCCGTCGACCTCGAAGATCGGGTCGTCGTGGGTCGTCGCATGTGACGTCTCGAAGCATCCGCCCTGGTCGATCGCCACGTCGACGAGCACGGTGCCCGGCTTCATCAGCCCGAGCATCTCGCGCGTGACGAGCTTCGGAGCGAGCGCGCCGGGGACGAGCACGGCGCCGATCACCATGTCGGTGTCCGGCAGCACCTCCTCGATCTGGAGGCGGTTCGACATCGCGAGCGTCACGCGGCCGTCGAGCGCGATCTCGAGGTCGCGCATCCGGTCGACCGACTTGTCGAGCACCCAGACGTCGGCCTGCATCCCGAGCGCGATGATCGCGGCGTTGAGGCCGACGACGCCGCCGCCCAGGACGACGACCTTCGCCGGAGGGACGCCCGGCACCCCGCCGAGGAGGATCCCGCGGCCGCCGTGGGCCTTTTCGAGCGCCCAGGCGCCCATCTGCGGCGCAAGGCGGCCGGCGACCTCGCTCATCGGCGCGAGCAGCGGAAGCCGGCGATCGGCGGTCTCGACCGTCTCGTACGCGACGGCGGTGATCCCCGAGTCGAGGAGCGCGCGGGTCAGCGGCTCGTCGGCGGCGATGTGGAGGTAGGTGAACAGCGTCAGCCCCTCGCGCAGCCGCGGGTACTCGGGCGCGATCGGCTCCTTCACCTTCAGCAGGAGCTCCGCGGAGGCCCAGACCTCCTCGACGTCGGCGAGCCGCGCACCCACCGCGGCGTACGCCTCGTCGGCGAAGCCCGACCCGACGCCCGCCCCGTGCTCGACGACGACGTCGTGACCGCGCTGGACGAGCTCGAGCGCGCCTGCCGGTGTCAGCGCGACGCGGTACTCCTGTGGCTTGATCTCCCTGGCGACACCGATCCGCACGGCGCGCGGGACGATACCGCACCGCGAGTCAGGCGGCGGCGAGGCGTCCGGCCGCGAACGCGGCGGCGAAGAACCACGGATCGTCGCCCGGCCCGCGGCCCATGTGGGCGAGCGGAAGCGGCGCGCAGGCCGCCTCCCACCCGGTCACGTCGACCTCGATCACGCCGACGTCCTCGGGCCGCTCGAGCCCGCGCGGCCACGCGACCTGCACCGCGTCGATGCAGAGGTCGAGCGCCGAGCGGGTGTGGTGCGAGAGGCCCTGGTGCCGCGGCCGCTCGTCGCCGAACGAGACCCGCGGAGCCACGATCGGGCGGGCGCCGAGCGCCGCCGCGGTGTTCGCCGCATCCGCGACCGCGAGCCCGCCGTGCCCCCACTTCGTCCCCGTCCCGACGATGCCCGGGCCGATGCCGCAGACGACGACGTCCGCGCCCCGTGCGGCGGCCAGCGTCAGCGCCGACGCGGCCGTCACGCACTGCAGGTCGCCGTCGAGGCACGGGGAGACGGCGATCGCGGTGTCGAGCAGCATCCGCGCCTTGAGCGCCCGAACGGTGTCCGAGAGCGAGACGGGCAGCGCGCCGCCGGCGAGCTGGACGTACGTCACGCGCTTCCCCGCGAGGGCGGCGCAGACGGGTGCGAGCTGGCTGTGGAGCCCCGTGCAGACGACGGGCAGGTCGTCGATCCGGTCGCGGGAGGCACCGTCCTCCTCGGCGAATCGGGTCGTGAGCTGCCCGGGCACGTACGGGAGCGCCATGACGTGCGCGTCCTCCTCGGCGGGCAGGTTGAGGCCGCGCGTGAGGTTCGCGTAGAGGACGTCGAAGCCGCCCGTCCCGAGCCCGAGCTCGACCGACCGGGTGTTGACGAGCACGGTGTCGCCCTCCTCCACCCCGCCCGTGAGCCGCGGGTACGCGATGCACGGCGCGCCGTCGACCTCCAGCCGAATGAGCGTGTCGAGGCGCTCTCCGACGGCCGTGACGGTGCCCCACCGGAGGCCGATCGGCATCAGGCAGGCGTCTCGGCGGCGGCGTCCACGAGGGCGAGCGTCACGTCGACCATGCGCTCGAGGTCGTGCACGGCGATCCGCTCGTCGGGCGTGTGGATGTCGACCATCCCGTTCGCGAGGTTGACGCACGGCAGCCCGCGAACGGTGAACACGTTCGCGTCCGCCGCCCCGCCGGAGAGCGTCAGCCGCGGCTCGAAGCCCGTGCGCGTGAGGGCGTCACAGGCGAGCCGGACCGCGAGGTCGTCGGACCGATGCCGGTAGCCGCGGTACTTCTGCTCGATCCGCGTCTCGAGCACGCAGTCGGAGATCGCGGCCGCGAACGACGCTGCGTCGACGATCTGCTGAACGACCTCGCCGACCCGGTCGAAGTCGTGCGAGCGCACCTCCGCCTCGAGCTCGCACCACTCGGGGACGATGTTGCGGGCCGTCCCGCCGCGCACGAGGCCGACGTTCGCGCTCGTCAGCTCGTCGATGCGCCCGAGCGGCATGTCGACGATCGCCCGCGACGCCGCGAGGATCGCCGAGCGGCCCTCCTCGGGGTACATCCCGGCGTGCGCGGACCGACCGTGGAAGCGGAGCGCGAGCTCCTGGGCGCTCGGCGCGCCGAGGATCACCTCGCCGATGGGCGCCGCCTGGTCGTACACGTACCCGATGCGCCCCTCGAGGCGCTCGAGGTCCAGCTCCATGGCGCCGAGCAGGCCGATCTCCTCCTTCGGCGTGAAGACGAGCTCGATCCCGGCATGGCGCCGCTCCTCCTCGACGACACGGCGTGCGGCCTCGAGCATCGCGACCACCGCGGACTTGTTGTCGGCACCGAGGATCGTCCCCCCGGCGTTGCGCACGAGCCCGTCCTCGTCGATCACCGGGTCGAGCGCGCCGTCGAGCGGCACCGTGTCGAGGTGCGCGCACAGGAAGAGCGGGACGCCGCCCTCGACCGCTCCCGGCAGCCGGCAGACGATGTTCCCGGTCGACGACCCGAGCCGTTCGGCCGCGTCGTCCTCCTCCCAGGCGAGCCCGAGCCGGTCGAGCTCGGCGGTCACGCGGTCGGCGACGGCACGCTCCTCGCCGGGCGGGCTCGGGATGGCGCACAGCTCGAGGAAGAGGTCGACGACCCGTGACGTCAACGGCTGCTGCACGCGGCCGATCCTACGCAGAGGCACACGACGGAGCTCCCGTCGTCAGGCGGCGGTCGCGCGCACGCCCTCGCGCGAGCGTGTCCGCTCGAGCGCCGCGACGACGAACTCGCGGAAGAGCGGCGCGGGTCGCGTCGGCCGCGACTTGAACTCCGGGTGGAACTGGCTCGCGACGAACCACGGGTGGTCGGGCAGCTCGACGATCTCGACCAGCCGCCCCTCGAGGTACGTCCCCGAGACGACGAGCCCGTGCTCGATGAGCTGCTCGCGGTACTGGTTGTTGACCTCGTAGCGATGCCGGTGACGCTCGTGGATGACCGCGTCGTCGTAGATCTCACGTGTGCGCGTCCCGTCGGCGAGGTCGACCGCCTGCGCGCCGAGGCGCATCGTCCCACCGAGGTCCTCGATTCCCTTCTGCTCCGGCAGGAGGTCGATCACCGGATAGGGCGTCTCCGGGTCCATCTCGGTCGAGTTGGCGCCGTCGAGCCCGGCGACGTGCCGCGCGAACTCGGAGACGGCGACGTGCATCCCGAGACAGATGCCGAGGTACGGGATCCCACGCTCGCGCGCGACGCGGCAGGCGAGGATCTTGCCCTCCCAGCCGCGCGAGCCGAAGCCGCCGGGCACGAGCACGCCGTCGACCTGCTCGAGCTCCTCGACCGCCTCCTCGTACGACATGTTCTCGGCGTCGACCCAGCGGACGCGGACGCGCGTCCCGGCGGCCACGCCGGCGTGCTTGAGCGCCTCGTGGACGGAGAGGTACGCGTCGTGGAGCTTGACGTACTTGCCGACGAGCGCGATCTCCACCTCGTCGCGGCGTGGCTCGGCGATCCGCTCGGTCAGCTCGCGCCACTCGCCGAGCTCGGCCGGCTTGGTCTCGAGGCCCAGGCGCGCGCAGACGAAGGCGTCGAGCTGCTCCGCCATCAGGTGCTCCGGCACGAGGTAGACGTCCGAGATGTCCGGAGACGAGAACACGGCCCGGGGGTCGACGTCGGCGAACAGCGCGATCTTGTCGCGGATCTCCTCCGACAGCGGGTCGCGCGAGCGGCAGACGATCGCGTCCGGGTGGATACCGATGCGGCGCAGCTCGTTCACCGAGTGCTGCGTCGGCTTCGTCTTCAGCTCGCCGGCCGCCTCGATGAACGGGACGAGCGTCACGTGCAGGTAGAGCACGTTCTCCTGGCCGACCTCGCGCCGGAACTGGCGGATCGCCTCGAGGAAGGGCAGCGACTCGATGTCGCCGACGGTGCCGCCGATCTCGGAGATCACGACGTCGGCCGGATCGGTCTTCGCGGCCATGCGAATGCGGGCCTTGATCTCGTTCGTGATGTGCGGGATCACCTGCACGGTCGCGCCGAGGAACTCGCCCTTCCGCTCCTTGCGCAGGACGGTGTCCCAGATCGCGCCGGCCGAGTGGCTCGCGTTCCGCGAGAGGTTCTCGTCGATGAACCGCTCGTAGTGCCCGAGGTCGAGGTCGGTCTCGGCGCCGTCCTCGGTGACGAACACCTCGCCGTGCTGGAACGGGCTCATCGTGCCGGGATCGACGTTGAGGTACGGGTCGAACTTCTGCGCGCGGACGCGGAGCCCGCGCGACTTGAGGAGCCGCCCGAGCGACGCGGCGACGATGCCCTTCCCGAGCGCCGAGACGACGCCGCCGGTGACGAAGACGTAGCGCGTGCCGGGCGCGTCCGTCACGGCTCTCGTCCAAGTGCGTCGAAAGCTCCGAGGACCGGCGTCGACTCGATGAGGGCGCCGAGCGAGCGGCGGTCTCCGACGAGGGTGACGGTTGCGAGCGCCGCAATCGCGCTCAGTCGCCGCAGGCCCGTCAGACGCCTCACGGACTCCAAACCTAGCACGGCCCCGAGGGCGTTCGATCCGGCGTCTCCGAGCATCGTCATCTCGCGGTGATCGTAGGGAGCGAGCAGGACGGCCACGGCGAGCGCCCCGCGAGGCCGCCCACGGAGCGCGAGCGACCCGAGGAGGAATGCCTTGAGCGCCCGCCCGGGCCGCGTGTCGAGCTGGTTCAGGAGGTTCGCGGAGAGCGCGACGAGGACGGCGCCCGACGGCGAGCGCGTCTTCCAGAGCGCCCAGAGCGGGATCGCGACGAGCTTCAGCGTGCCCGTCGTCGCACCGGCGCGAAGGTGCGCGCGGAAGCCCCGCTCGGGGCCGCTCCAGAGGTCGTCGACGAGCCCGATCGCGGCGACGGGCGCGACGGACGGAGCACCGAGCGGCGACGACGGACCCGACGAGCGGGAGCCGCAGGCCCCTGAAGCTCCGACCCTGCGGACCGCAGGCGAGGACGAGGTCGACGAGCTGTCGCCCGCGGTGCACGAAGCCGGCCGAGGTCGCGTGTCGTCGCCCGATGCTCGAGGTCGAGCGGGACCTCCCGGACGTCGAGCCCGGCGCGGAGCGCGTCGATCGTCATCCGCGTCTCGACGCCGAAGCCGGCCGCCACCGGGAACACCGCCGCCCGCGCGTCGCCCGACAGCAGGCGCTGACCGGAGAGCGGCTCGTGCATGCGCCGTCCGCCGCGACGCTCGATGAGCGCTCGGGCAACGCCCTTCGCGAGCCCGATCCCGCCGCCCACCCGGCGCGAGAACGCGGCGATGGCGAGGTCGCCGCCGGCGTCGGCCAGCGGACGCAGGTCGCCGCGCAGGTCGGCGTCGCAGAGGAGGAGCGGCCCGTCGCCACACGTCGGCTCGGCGAGCGTCAGCGCCTGGCCCTTCCCGCGACGCGGCAGGCGGACGACCCGCGCGCCCGCCGCCTCGGCACGGTCTGCCGTTGCGTCGTGCGAGCCGTCGTCGGCGACGACGACCTCTGCGTCCGGGAACGCCTCGCGGAGCGCCGCGACGGACGCAGCGATCACGTCCTCCTCGTCGCGGGCGGCGACGAGCACGGTGAGCGGCGCGCTCACTCGTCGGTCGGCGTCGGCACGGGCGGCGCGTCGGGGAGGACCCCGTCGACGGCGTCCGGCCCCATCCCGTAGCTCCCCGCGCGAGCCCCGCCGAGCAGGAAGACGAGCGCGACGCGTCCCGTGGCCTCGTCGATCGCCTCGACGGTCGACAGGCCGCGACGCCGGAAGATCGGGAGCGGGCTCCGCTTCGTCCCGTGCACGTCGACGCCGACCGACGGGATGCGGCGTCGACGCGAGCCCGCCGTAGAGACCGGCGAGGAAGTCCTGCGTCTCGCCCTGCTGCGGTCGGGCCGAGCGCGCCACGACGACCGCGTCGAGTGGGACGGGTGAGATTCCCGACTGCTCCTCGACGAGCGTCGCGGAGAGCCGCCGGAGGATCGGGGTCGGGCCACCGCCGACGAGCTCCCGCGCGACCTCACGACCGAGCTGCTCGCGGCGCTCGGGGCCGGAGAGGCCCTGGAGCTCCTCGTCGGTGCCGAGCGTCTCGTCGATGCTCTCCGTGTCGAGCGGCACGCGAAGGGCGCGCATCAGCGCGACGCGCCCCCGGCGTCGGCCACCGTCCGCCGCACCGTGCCGGCGATCCCCTGGTCGACCGACCCGACGAAGACGACGCCGACGGACTTCCCGTCGAGCCGCCCGTCGACGAGCTCGGGGTAGGCGGTCCCCGCGAAGGAGTCGAGCGCCTCGCCGCGCACGTCGGCCGACGACGCCTGCTCGACGGCGGTGTCCCGCTCGGCGCGCAGCTCGTCGATCCGGGCCTGGAGGTTCGCCCGCTCGGCGTCGTTCACGAAGCCCCTCCCCGACAGGCCGACGCCCACGAAGATCCCGATCACGAGGGCGACGAAGACGGCGGCGAGCGACGCGACGTGGTAGCGCAGGTCGAACACGGCCCGCAGTGTCGCAGAGGACTAGAGCCCCAGACCGTTCCCGATGGCGCGCGTCGTCGACTCGATGACGTTCCGCAGCGCCGGAGAGGCGAGCACCGCGACGACGATCGCGGCGATCCCGGCCGCCGCGAACACCGCGATCGGCCAGATCCCGACGCGCCTGCTGACGAGTCGCGAGACGCCCTTCGCGTCGACGAGAGACTCCCCCACCTTGAGACGCGTGACGAAGGTCGACGCCATGCCCTCGCGGTTCCGCTCGAGGAACTCGACGAGGTTGAAGTGGGTGCCGACGGCGACGAGCAGCGTCGCGCCCTTCTCGTGGGCGATCTGGAGCGCGAGGTCCTCGCTGATCCCGGGTGCGGAGACGGTCTCGAACTCGAGCCCGAGCCAGCGGAGCCGCGCCGCGCCGGGGGCGTCGCCGCCGGGATAGGCGTGCACGACGAGCTCGGCGCCGGCATGGAGTGCGGCGTCCGAGACGGAGTCGAAGTCGCCGACGATCATGTCCGCGGCGAGACCGACCTCCCGCAGCGCATCTGCGCCGCCGTCGACCGCGACGAGCACCGGCCGGAAGTCGCGGATGTAGGGCCGCACCATCCGGAGGTCGGACTTGTACCCGGGCCCCCGCGCCACGATCAGCGCGTGCCGGTCACGAAACCGGGTGCGCAGCTGCGGCACGTCGATGCCCGCCGCGAGCGTGTCCTGCCTCCTCGCGGAGGTGGATCAGCGTGTTCTCGGCGAAGGCCGCGAGCGCGTGGGCGACGCGGCTCTGCTGCTCGTCGAGCGCCGCCTGGAGCGCCGCCTCGTCGAGCTCGGTTCCCTCGGTGAGCAGGGTTCCGTTTCTCCAGACCTCGCCTCCGTCGATCCGGAGGTGGTCGCCGTCGGAGACCTCCTCGAAGAGCTGTGCGCCGGGCGCGTCGATCAGCCGCACGCCCGCGCGGACGAGCTCGAGCGGGCCGGGGTTCGGGAAGCGTCCCGTCGTCGAGGGTGCGACGTTGACGACGACGCGGACGCCGCTCGCAGCGAGCTCCTCGGCAGAGACGCGGTCGATGTCGGCGTGATCGACGATCGCGATGTCGTCCGCGCGGAGGTGCTTGACGAGCTCCTTCGTCCGTCGCCCGAGCCGTGCGCGGCCTGTCACCTCGCCGTTCACGTCAGCCGTCGTCCGAGGTCACCGCTGCGACGAATGCCTCGCCGCCGAGCATCCGCTCGAGCTCGTCGCGGCGCTCTGCGTCGTCGAGCTCGGCGATCCGCGTGTGCGTCGGGTCGCCCGGGACCTTCTCGACCCGCAGGTGCTGGTCGGCGACGCTCGCGATCTGCGGCAGGTGCGTGATCGTGAGCACCTGGGCGCGCTCGGCGAGCCGGCGCAGGACGTCCGCGACGCGGTGCGCGGTCACGCCCCCGACGCCCGCGTCGATCTCGTCGAGCACGATCGTCTCGCCTCCCGCGACGGCGGCGATCGCGAGCGCCACGCGGGAGAGCTCGCCGCCCGATGCCGTCTCCGTCACGGGCGCGAGCGGGAGCCCCGCGTTCGGCCGCACGAGGAAGACGGCCTCGTCGGTGCCCGACGGGCCGGCCTCGCGGGATCGCAGCTCGACGTGGAACTCGCCCTCCCCCATCCCGAGGTCGGCGAGCTCGCGTGCGACCGCCGCGCCGAACGGCCCTGCGGCGTCACGTCGCGCGGCGGAGAGCGCCTGCGGCAGCAGCCTCGGAGCGTGCCGCTCCGGCGTCGCGCTCGGCGCGGGCGCGGTCGAGCGGGTCGCCGCCGCCCCCGAGCGCCTCGAGCTCCTCGAGGGCGGCGGCGCGCCGCTCGAGCAGCTCGTCGAGCGTGGCCGCCCGATGCCGACGACGCACGTCGGAGATCCGGTCCAGCCGCTCCTCCACCGCGACGATCCGCGCCGGATCGGCGTCCAGGGCGTCCGCGAACCGGTGCAGGTCGCTCGCCACCTCACCGAGGCGAAGCGCGAGGTCGCGCAGCTCGGTCGCCGCCGTCCCGAGCTCCGGCGCGAGCCGCTCGAGCGGCGCGAGCGCCCGCTCGGCCGACGCGGCGAGCGCGCGTGCGCCTTCGCCCTCGTCGGGGTCGATCGCGGCAACGGCCGCCGCGGCGCCCTCGCCGAGCTCGGCGACGTGCCGGAACCGCTCGCGCTCGGCCCGGAGCGCATCCTCCTCGCCGGCGGCGAGGTCGTCGGTGTCCTCCACGAGCGCCTCGAGCTCGGCGAGCCGCGCACGCTCGGCATCGGCTCCGCGTTCGAGCTCCTCGACGCGGCGCTCGGCCGCCTGGAGCGTCCGCCATGCATCGCGTGCGTCGCTCCGGCGGGAGCGCTGGTCCGGCCCGACGAACGCGTCGAGGAGGTCGAGCTGGTGCGACGGTCGCGCGAGACGGCGCTGTGCGAACTGCCCCGAGAGGACGAGCAGGCGCTCGGTCGCTGCGACGACGTCCTCGCGGGCGACGCTCCGGCCCCACGCGTATGCGCGCGAGCGCCCGTCCGACGTCACGCGGCGGGCGACGACGAGCCCCGGCTCGTCGTCCGGGCGCAGGTCGCGAAGCGCCTCGAGGCCCTCCTCGTCGAAGAATCCGTCCGGGACGTCGAGCTCCGCCTCGACGTACGCCTCGCCCCCGGCCGCGCCGACCGCGGCGGCGTCGCCCTTGGCGCCGAGGAGCAGGCCGATCGCCTGGGTCACGATCGTCTTCCCCGCGCCGGTCTCGCCCGTCAGCGCGACGAGGCCGGGCGCGAGCTCGAGCTCGGCCTCGCGGATGAGAACGAGGTTCTCAATGCGCAGACGGCGCAGCATCGAGGTGATCGTAGACCCGGGACGCGGGTTGCGAACACTGGCCCGAGCGGGCAGAGGGTCAGGCCGAGAAGCTTTTCCGGTAGCGGCTGACGAACGTGGCCTCGGGGAGCGTCGCCAGAAGCGTGCGCGCTTCCCCGAGCCCGACCGTCACGCGGCCGCCCGTCCCGGCTTCGCCCACCCGGTGACCGTCGACGAGGACGACGACGGCGACGTCGGACGTCCGGTTGACGACGAGGACCTCCTTGCCCGGCGGCACGACGAGCGGGCGCGCGTGGAGCGAGTGCGGCGCGACGAACGTCGTGGCCATCGCCTCCAGCCCCCACATGAGCACCGGGCCGCCGTTCGAGAGGTTGTAGGCCGTCGAGCCGGAGGGCGTCGAGCAGATGATGGCGTCGCAGGGGACCCGGCCGAGGTCCTCGCCGCCGACCGCCCACTCCAGCTCGACCATCCGGCCGAGCTCCGCGGATGCGACGACGACGTCGTTGACCGCGACGTGCGGCATGCCGCCGTTCACGACCTCGAGCGTCGGCAGCTCCACGACCTCGATCTCCCCGGCGAACGCGCGCGCGACGCCGGCCTCGAGGCCGTCCTTCTGCACGGCGCTCAGGAAGCCGACGCGGCCGAAGTTCACGCCGAGCACCGGGATCCCGGTGCCGAGGAACGTCCGCAGGGCGCGAAGCATCGTCCCGTCGCCGCCGAGCACGACGGCGAGGTCGGCCGTCGCCGGGTCGCCGTGCTCGGCGAGGCCGTGCCGGGCCGCCTCGTCGGCCGAGACGACGAGCTCGACGCCGGCATCCCGCGCCACCGCCGCGAGCCGCTCGACGCCCGAGCCCACCTGCTCCGCCCGGCCGTGGGAGATGAGCGCGACCCGCTGCACGGGCCGACGACCCTCAGCCGACGGCTGCGTCGATCCAGCGCTGGACGTCATCGGGGTCCGAGGGCTCTTCGGTCGCGGTCAGGTGGACGACGAACTCCCGGTTCCCCTTCGGCCCCGGGTGCCCCGAGTCTACGACGCCGGCCACACGGGCGCCCCAGCCCACCGCCGCCTCGCAGAACTCGCGCAGGACGCGGCGATGCACCTCGGGATCCCGCACGACGCCTTTCGGCGCGTCGGCCCGGCCCGCCTCGAACTGCGGCTTGACGAGAACGAGCGCGTCCCACCCCGGAGCTGCGAGGGCGAGCGTCGGCGGCAGGACGCGGGTCGCGGAGATGAACGAGACGTCGCACGTGATCAGCTCGGGTGCGAACGGCAGCGCGTCGAGGTGGCGCGCGTTCACCCGCTCGAGCACGACGACGCGTGGATCGGCCCGCAGCCGCGGGTGGAGCTGCCCGTAGCCGACGTCGAGCGCGATGACCCGCGCGGCGCCGCGCTGCAGAAGGCAGTCGGTGAAGCCTCCGGTGGAGGCCCCGAGGTCGACGCAGTCCCTGCCTCTCGGGTCGACGCCGAGCGCGTCGAGAGCGTGCGCGAGCTTCTCGCCGCCGCGCGAGACGAATCGCGGCGGCCGCTCGACCTCGAGCGCGACGTCCTCGCGCGACCTGCTGCCCCGGCTTGTCGAACCCGGGCACGAGGCCCGCGAGCACGAGCGCCTGCGCCTGCGCCCGGCTCTCGGCGAGCCCGCGCTCCACGCCGCCAGCACGACGTCGAGGCGCTTCTTGGCCATGCCGCGGTGCATCGTAGGAGACGACGACCGGCACGACGCCCGATGCGACGAGTGGTACGGTCGCGCGCAGGAGGGCGCTGCATGGAGTTCCGCATCCTCGGGCCGCTCGAGGTGGCAAACGACGGTCGTGTCCTCGCCCTCGGTAGCGGACGACAGCTCGCGCTCGTGGCGGTCCTCTTGCTCCACCGAAACGAGGTGGTCTCGATCGATCGGCTCGTCGACGACCTGTGGGACGGCGACGCACCGCCGACGGCATCGAAGATCGTCCGCAACAACGTGTCGCTTCTCCGCAAGGAGCTCGGCGACCGGCTCGAGACCCGTCCGCCCGGCTACGCGCTGCGGGTCGAGGAGGGCGAGCTCGACAGCGAGCACCTCGAGCGGGCGGTCGACGGCGGCCAACTGGACGCGTTGACGGACGCCCTCGCGCTCTGGCGCGGTACACCGCTGTCACAGTTCGCGTACGAGCCGTTCGCCCAGGCGGAGGTCACCCGGCTGCAAGAGCTTCGGCTCGCCGCGATCGAGTCGCGGGTCGACGCGGAGCTCGCACTCGGGCGCCACGCGCAGCTGATCCCCGAGCTCGAGGCGCTCGTGCAACGCCACCCATCGCGCGAGCGCATGCAGGGGCAGCTGATGCTTGCGCTGTACCGCTCCGGTCGACAGGCGGACGCGCTCGAGGCGTATCGGCGCGCGCGACGCTCGCTCCACGACGAGCTCGGCATCGAGCCGGGCGCGGAGCTCCGGGATCTCGAGCGCGGCATCCTCAACCAGGACGCGTCGCTCGCCGCGCCGCGCACGCCTGTCGAAGACCCGCCGAGAAGGCTGCAGCGACGCTGGACGCTGCTCGTCGCCGCGGGCGCCGTACTCGCCGCCGTGGCCGCAGGGCTCGTGGTCGCAACGCGCGAATCGCAGGGTGGACTGAGCACCGTTCCGCCGAACCACGTCGGAGTCATCGACCCGTCACTCGGCGAGGTCGTGGCGGCCGTTCCGGTCGGCATCCGGCCCGGGCCGATCACCTTCGGGCTCGGCTCGGTCTGGGTCGGGAACGTCGACGATCGGAGCTTGACACGGATCGACCCCGTCCGCCGCGCGGCCGCCGCGACGATCTCGCTCGACCGGCGCACCCCGACGGGCGTGACCGTCGGCGCCGGCAGCATCTGGGTCGCGCACGGGAGGAGCGGCGAGCTCTCCCGGGTCGAGCCCCGGTTCGGGGAGATCGCACGCCTCGTGGTCACGGACCGGCCCTACGCGGCCCCGTACGGGGCCGTCTCCACCGACCGCGGTCTCGTGTGGGCTGTCTACGGAGACTCGACGCTCGCACGCATCCGGGCGCCCGGCCGGCTGACCGGATCCACGCTCACGGGTGGGAGCCCCTCGGGGATCGCCTCCGGCGGGGGCACGGTCTGGGTCGCCAACTCGGGCGGGGCGACCGTGGAGCGATTCGACGCGATCACGTTCGAGGAGGGGCCGATCCGCGTCGTGAGCGTCGGCCGCCAACCGGTCGCGGTGGCGCTCGGAACGGGGGCGCTCTGGGTGGCGAACCGCGCGGACGACACGGTGACGCGGATCGACCCCGATACCAACGCGTCGGTCTTCACCGTCCCCGTCGGCGACGAGCCGGTCGCCGTCGCGGTCGGAGCAGGCGGGGTCTGGGTCGCGAATGCAGGCGACGCCACTGTCTCCCGGATCGACCCCAACTCGAACGAGGTCGTCGGAACCTTCGACGTCGGCAACCCGCCCGCCGGGATCGCCGTCGGCGCTGGTGTCGTCTGGGTGAGCGTGCAGTCCTCCTAGGCACTACGGGCTCAGGCACACCCTGCCGAGGTCGAACACGCGGCCGACGCAACCGATCCGCCCCGAGACGAACGTCACGTCGTTCACGACCTCGACCGCGACCATGGGCGCAGTCTCGCGGGCCAGCTGCGCATCGAGCGCAGCGTAGGCGCGACGTCGTGCGGGACCCCGTGAGCGATGCGGCGTCTCTCAGCCGGCGGTTGACTCCGGGCGAGTCGAGCCGGGCCCAGTTGGAGTCGCCGATGAAGCGCCCGTCGAAGTTGACGTTGAGAACAGCGAAGGGGTCGCCGTAGTCGGGCACCCAGGGGCGAAAGCCGATGTCGTAGTCGCCACGGGCGCCAAGCCGTCCGAAGTACGTCGGCAGCGGAACGCCGCGGATCCGGACGTCCAGGCCGATCTTCGCGAGGCTCTGCTTGACCGCCTGCGCCGCGGCGAGCCGTGGAGGCGAGTCGACGGTGAAGAGGACGGCGACGCCGCCTCGCGTGTTGCCCTGCGCGAGCTCGCGCGCTCGGCCGAGGTCCGGTCGATCGAGCGGGTAGATCCGGGCGTCCGTAGAACCCCGGCATCCCGGGCGGGATGTACTGATCCGTCAGCCGGCTCCGGAGCGCGCCGCCTCCGGCACGACGGACGGCCGCTCGGTCGATCGCGAAGTTGACGGCCTGCCGGAGCTTCGGGTTGTCGCGGAAGAGCGGCCTCGTCATGTTGAAGACGAACCCGAACGTCGTCGTGCCGGGCTGGACGAAGAACCGCCCCCGGTTGACTCCGTATCTCGAGGCGAGTCGGCGGCCCGGTTCGAGAAGCACCTCCGGCAGCACCCATCCCCAGTCGGCAACGCCGCGCTCGATGCGGTCGACGACGTCGTCGAACGAGCTCGCGCGCAGGTCGGCGGTGAAGCCGTCGACGTGGTGCGGACGCGCGCCCCGGTAGAAGCGATTGCGCCGGATCTCGACCCGCACTCCCGGCACGTGCTCCGCGACGTAGTACGGGCCGGCGGCGGGATAGGCGCCGATGCCTTCCCGATCCGACGGGAGCGTCGGGGGCACCGCGCACCACGAGGTCGTCCGGAACGTGAGATCGGGCACCGGGCGCTTCAGGCGAATGACGAGCGTGTTCCCGCGTGCCACGATGCCGGACGCCTCACTGGCCTTGCCGGACGCGACCCGGTCGGCGCCGACGATGTCGCGTGCGTACACGCCCCAGGGCGACGCGACGCCCGGAGCAAGGGTCCGATGGATCGCCCGCGCGAACGCGCTCGCACGAACCGGCGTGCCGTCGCTGAAGCGAAAGCCGGTGCGCAGGGTGAACGTGTAGACGCGTCCGCCGTTCGAGACACGCGGGGCGGCGACGGCGACCTCCGGCTCGAGCGCGTCTCGGCCGAGCCCGTCCACGGGCCATGTCGGCCGGAGCAGGAGGGCGCACGTCGTGTCGATGAGCGACCACGCGCCGACGGCGTACGCGAGCGCCGGATCCATCGAGTCCACGTCCTCGCCACGGAGGACGACGCGGACGACCCCGCCCGAGGGCTGGAGGCTCGGCACCGAGCTCCCGCGCTCGGGAAGCGCAGCCGCGGCGGCCGCACCAACCAGGACCGCGAGTGCGGCTCCCACACGGACGCCACGCGCGATGGGGCTTCGGTTCGCCGCGATGGCGGCACCCTACGCCGGTCGCCACGGACCTTCCAGCCCTTTCGCGGCGAGCTTGGACGACCCGAGGACGGCGGATGGACGCACGCTGGACGGTCGGTCGCATCGTCGTTCCTGTCCACGGCGACCGCCGGATGCGGCGCCAGGCAGGAGCGATCGAAATGAAGGCAGTCGTCACCACCTTGGCCACCACTCTCGTCACCGGCCTCCTCGTCGCAGGGGCGGTCGCACCGGTCGCCGCGGGGAGCAGCGAGTCCCCCGAGCCGAGCGCGATCGAGCGTCTCGTGCGGCAGGAGGATGCGCGGCGGAGCGACCCGGCGCTCGGCGCCACTCGTGAGTGGGAGTCCGTCGGGATCGCCGATCCCTGGATACCCGCGCGGGTCGCCGGGCCGCTCACGAACATCCCGGTCGTGTCGAGCGTCGAGGTGGTGGACCCGTCGGACGGGTTCGACTGGCTCGACGCGCTCATCGGCGCGGCGGCCGGAGCCGCGGTGTTGGCTGCGTCGGCCGGCCTCGGGATTGCTTTCCGGACGCACGGCCTTCGCCAGGCGTAGTAGAACGCCCGCGATGACCGGAAGCGGATTCACGCGAGGGCGAGCCGACGCGCACCGGCTCGCCCTCGACCGGCTCGTGGTCGGCGGCCTTCAGCTCGACGTCGAGCGGCCCGCCGAGCCCGAGTCGCTGATCGACGAGGACGCCTTCGCCGACGACGAGTTCCTCCCCTACTGGGCCGAGCGCTGGCCGAGCGGGATCGCACTCGCGGAGCACGTCGCCGCGCGCGACGACCTCCGGGGCAGGCGCGTACTCGAGATCGGCTGCGGGCTCGGTCTGCCGTCGCTCGTCGCAGCGCGGCTCGGCGCGGACGTCGTGGCGACCGACTGGTCCCCCGACGCGATCGCGCTCCTCGAGCGGAACGCGTCCCGCAACGGGCTGCGGGTGACTGCGGTACCGGCCGACTGGCGAGACACCGACGCGATCGTCTCGCTCGGCCCGTTCGACCTGGTCCTCGCGGCCGACGTGCTCTACGAGGCGCGGAACGCAGCGCCGATCCTCACGCTCCTCGCGACGCTCGGAGCGCCCGCCACGATCGCCGACCCCGGGCGTCGGCACGCGGCCGGGTTCCTCGACGCCGTACGTGCAGACGGCTGGACGATCGACACCGTGACCGATGCGCGGATCCCGCAGGGCGGGATCCACCGGCTGTCTCGCGTCAGGCCGTCCTGACCGCGAGCGAGTCGACGATCTCGCCCAGCACCGACGTGTCGGCCTCGATCGCCTCGAGCCGGTCGTGCGCGCGCCTGGCAGCGTCGGCGGCGACGACGCGGGCGCCGTCGGCGCCCAGCTCGGAGGCGTAGCCGTCTCCGTCGATCACGTCGTCGACGGCCTGGAAGAGCACGCCGAGCTCCTCCCCGAACGCCCGCCACGGCGCCTGCGCAGCCGTGGGAACCTCGGCCGCCCACAGCCCCAGCCCGACGGCAGCGGCGAACAGCCGTCCGGTCTTGAGCCGATGGAGGTCCTCGAGGGCGACGTCCGCGCGGGTGATGTCCAGGTACTGCCCGCCGATCATCCCGAGCGCCGCCTCGGCGAGCTCACGGACCGGCTCCGACCGGCCGTCGCCGAGCGCGAGATGGAGGGCCTCCGCGAGCAGCGCGTCGCCGGCGAGCAGCGCCACGCCCTCGCCGAACGCGACGTGCAGGCTCGGCCGGCCTCGCCGCTCGTCGTCGTCGTCCATCGCCGGGAGGTCGTCGTGGACGAGCGAGAAGGTGTGCACGAGCTCGAGCCCGAGCGCGGCCGGAAGAGCGCGCTCGACGGTGCCTCCCGCGGCTTCCGTCGTGGCGAGGCAGATCACCGGCCGGATCCGCTTCCCGCCGCCTCCGAGGGCGTACCGGATCGGCTCCTGCAGGTCGCCGAGCGCGGGTCGGAGCGTGAGCTCCTCGAGAGACGTCTCGACGAGCCGCGCGAGCTCGTCAGGCGCCTGCATCGGCAGCCTGGCGCGCGCGTTGCACCTCGGCTTCGACCTGCTTCGCGAGCTCGGCGATCTCCGCGAGCCCGTCGACCGCCTCGTCGAGGTCGCCGCCGCCGTCCGCATTCGCCTCGAGCGCGTCGACACGGACGCGAAGGCGCTCGAGGAGCTCCTCCGCGCGCTGGAGCGACGCGTCCGATCCGGTCATCTCGGTCACGCCGTCTCCCGCATGACCCGGCTGAGGATCCCGTTGACGAGCCGCGCCGCGTCCTCGGTCGCGTAGCGCTTCGCGAGCAGCACCGCCTCGTTGATCGCCACCTCCGCCGGCACCGTCCCCTCCTCGAGCTCGTAGACCCCGATCCGAAGGATGTTCCGCTCGAGCGTACCGAGACGATCGGCGGGCCAGCCCGTGGACGCCGCCGTGATCCGCGCGTCGAGCGCAGGCGCCTCGGCGGACACGGCGCCGGCGAGCTCCGACGCGAAGGCGTCGGGCTCGCCCTCGAAGAGCGTTGCCAGAGGCTGCTCGGTGAGATCCCACTGGTAGAGCAGGAAGAGCGCCTGGCGCCGCGCCTGCCGGCGGCCGACCTGCTTCGCGGTCTCGCTGCTCATGACGGTCGCAGAGACGGCAGGTGCGCTTCCATCTCGTCAAGGTAGCCGGTCGAGTACGTGCCGGCCGCGAAGCCGCCGGAGCGGAGCACGTCGAGGGCGAGCTCGCGGGTCGTCGGGATCCCCTCGATCGACATCTCCTCCAGCGCGCGCACCGCCCGGGCGAGCGCCGACGGCCGGTCGTCGTCGTGGACGATCACCTTCGCGATCAGCGAGTCGTAGTACGGCGGGATCTCGCTGCCCGACTCGATGGCGGTGTCGACGCGGACGCCGGGCCCGAGCGGCGGCGTGAACCGCTCGACGACCCCGGGAGCCGGCGCGAAGCCGCGCGCGGGATCCTCGGCGTTGATCCGGATCTCGATCGCGTGCCCTCGCCTCGGGGCACGTCCGCCCATCGCGAGGCGCTCCCCCGCCGCGATTCGCACCTGCTCGCGGACGACGTCGATCCCGGTCACGAGCTCCGAGACGGGATGCTCGACCTGCAGGCGGCAGTTGACCTCGATGAAGTACGGCTCGCCCTCGGGGCCGAGGAGGAACTCGAAGGTCCCCGCGCCGAGGTAGCCGACCGCAGCGCAGGCGCGGGCCACCGAGTCCTCCAGCTCCTCGCGCGTCTCCGGTGCGAGCGCCGGCGATGGGGACTCCTCGATGAGCTTCTGATGCCGCCGCTGGATCGAGCACTCGCGCTCGCCGAGGGTCAGGACGCTCCCGTGCGCGTCGCAGAGGACCTGCACCTCGACGTGGCGAGCCGGTGACACGACCTTCTCGAGGTACAGCGACCCATCCCCGAACGCCGCTTCGGCCTCCGACGACGCGGCGCCGTAGGCGTCCTCGAGCGCGTCGGGCGCCTCGACGAGGCGCATCCCCTTTCCGCCGCCTCCGGCCGTGGCCTTGAGCAGCACCGGGAACCCGACCGTGGCGGCGGACTCGCGGATCGCGTCGAGGGAGGCCGCGCCGTCCGTCCCGGGCACGAGCGGGATTCCCGCCGAGCGCATCTCGCGCTTGGCGCACCGCCTTGTCGCCGAGCCGCTCCATCACGTCGGGCGACGGCCCGACGAAGACGAGGTCGTTCTCCGCACACGCCCGTGCGAACGCGGGGTTCTCGGCGAGGAACCCGTAGCCCGGGTGGACCGCCTCGCACCCGGTCGTGACGGCCGCCGCGACGACGCTCGGGATCCGCAGGTAGCTCTCCGAGGCGGCGGGCGGCCCGAGACAGACGGCCTCGTCGGCCAGGCGAACGTGCAACGCGTCGCGGTCGGCGGTCGAGTAGACGGCGACGGCCTCGAGCCCGAGCTCGTGCACCGCTCGGATCACGCGGACGGCGATCTCGCCCCGGTTGGCGACGAGGACGCGCGAGAACATCGTCAGAGGACCGGCGGGCCGCCGACGGGCTCGATCTCGAACAGGAGCGTCCCGAACTCGACCGGCTGCCGGTCCTCGACGTGGATCGCGCGGATGCGGCCGTCCACGTCGGCCTTGAGCTCGTTGAAGAGCTTCATCGCCTCGAGCAGGCACAGCGTCTGGCCGGCAGCGACGACGTCGCCGACGGCGACGAACGGCGGCGCTCCCGGCTGCGGGGCGCGGTAGAAGAGCCCGACCATCGGCGACTCGATCCGAGCGATCGGAGACGATGCCGAGCCGTCGGATCCGTCGACCTCCGCGATCGGGACGCCGTCGGCCGCTGTCGTCACGGCCGCCGGTGCGACACCCGGCTCGTCGGCGCGCCGCACGGAGACGCGCATCCCCTCGTCCTCGATCTCGATCTCGCCGACCCCGGACTCCTGCACGATCTTGACGAGCTCCCGGATCCGCTCGGCGCGCTGCGCGTCGACGTCGCCGCCGAGGAGCGTCGCCTCGCGCGAGTGGCGCTGGCGGATGGTCGTGAGCAGCGTCTCGGCCTCGTCCCCGAACATCGCGAGGAGCACGAGGTCCTCCTCCGACGAGGCGATGCCCTCGGCAGCCTCGCGGACGTCCTCGGCGCTCGGCGGGTCTTCCTCGAGCGACGGGCCGTCGGCGCCGCCGAGAAGCTCGACCGCCCGGCGGACGGACGGGTCGATCGGAGCGGGCGGCGTTCCGTAGCCGCCGGTGACGAGCATGCGGAACTCGTCGAGCACCGTGCCGTACCGACGCGCCGAGAGGACGTTGAGGAGCGCCTGCGAGCCGAGGATCTGCCCGATCGGCGCCGCGAGCGGCGGCCAGCCGGCGTCCGCCCGGATCCGCGCGACCTCGGAGAGGGTGTCGAGCAGCCGGTCGCCGGCCGCGTGCGCGCGCAGGTGCGTGTCGAGCGCGGCGACGAGGCCCGCAGGAAGGTCGTACTCGGCTGCGCGCACGGCGATCCGCGGCGCGAGCGGCGCGAGCGGCTCGTCACCGATGTGCTCGTCGACGACGTCCGACGCCTCCCAGAGGCGCGCGACGTCCACCCCGGTCTCGCGGTCGAGCCCACTGAGCGCCTCGGCGAGCGACTCGCCCGCGATCCGGTGCAGCGCGAGCGCGAGCGGGTAGACCGCGGTCGCGACGACGTCCGCGCCGACGCGGGTCGCGACGAGCGCGTTCGCAAGCGCCGTGCCGCCCGCCGCCTGGACGTAGAGGCCGACCGGAAGCCCGCTCGCCTCCCCGAGGCGCTCGACGAGCTCCTGCGTCACGTGCGGCAGGAGGCCGCCCGTCGGGTCGTTGAGGAGCACCCGTGCCGCGCCGAGGTCGCCCAGCTTCCGCGCCTGCTCGACGAGCGCGTCCGCCTCGCCCGTCCGGCCGGGGCTGTAGACGAGCCCGACGTGGAGCTCGCCGCCGGCTCCGACGATCGCCTCGCCGGCTTCGCGGAGGTTCGAGACGTCGTTCAGCGGGTCGTGCAGGCGGAACACGTCGATCCCGTTGTCGGCCGCGCAGGCGATGAACCGCCGCACGATGTCGGGCGAGACGGGCTTCGAGCCGACGAGGAACCGGCCGCGGAGCGCGATGCCGAGCGGTGTCGTCGTCCGGGAGTCGATCGCGCGGATCCGCTCCCACGGGCTCTCGACGCCGCGCCGCACGGATGC
Organism: uncultured Actinomycetes bacterium; assembly: GCA_963712255.1. Lineage (GTDB taxonomy): Bacteria > Actinomycetota > Thermoleophilia > Gaiellales > Gaiellaceae > Gaiella. The sequence goes on along the minus strand of CAVQHL010000023.1, from coordinate 27,504 downwards.
GTCGAAGACACCGCCTCCCGACACCTCCAGGCAGCGCGAACCCGGCGCCGGTCGAGGATCTCGGCGATCCGGAGGACCTCGCCGGTCGGGACGCGCCCGGCAAGCGGCTCCTGCGAGAGCAGCCGGATGGTCGTGTCGAAGAGCCGCGGCACGGCGGAGCTTACTCGCGAGCAGGAATCCGCAGGAGCGGATTCCTGCCGCTTGATCCCCGCCCTTGGGCGGGGCACACCCCTGAAGGCGCCCGCTGTCGCGGTCGCAACCCTTCGCGTCGTCTCGAGCTGGCTCAGGCGCGCGAGATGTAGCGCGCCTCGCGCGGGTCGACCTTGACCCGCTCGCCGATGTTCACGAACAGCGGCACCTGGACGACGGCGCCCGTCTCGAGGGTCGCGGGCTTCGTCACGTTCGACACCGTGTCGCCCTTGACGCCGGGCTCGGTCTCCGCGACCGCGAGCTCGACCGACGACGGGCATCTGGATCCCCGACGGCTTCCCGTTCACCTGGAGGATCTGCACCGTCGAGGACGGGAGCATGTAGGCGAGCTCGCTCGCGATCTCGCCGCTCGGGAGCCCGAACTGCTCGTAGCTCTCCTCGTCCATGAAGTGCGCCTCGGAGCCGTCGTCGTAGAGGAACTGGACGTTCTTCACCTCGGTGTGGACGCGCGGGAACTTCTCGCCGGCGCGGAACGTGTCCTCGACGACCGCCCCCGACTCGAGGTTCTTGAGCTTGGTGCGGACGAACGCGCCGCCCTTTCCGGGCTTCACGTGCTGGAACTCGACGATGCGCCACACCGCACCGCGGTGCTCGATGTGCATCCCGTTTCGGAACTGGTTCGTGTTGACGATGTCGGCCATCTGAGCGCGCCAGGGTAGCCGTCAGCCGACGAGGACCGGCTCCTTCGTCACGGTGGTGAGCCGCTCGCAGCCGTCGTCGGTGACCACGACCATGTCCTCGATCCGGACGCCGACGTCGCCCGGGAGGTAGATGCCCGGCTCGACGGTGACGACGTTCCCCGGCTCCAGGACGGCCTCCGACTCGGGGCGCATGTTCGGCTCCTCGTGCACGGCGAGCCCGACGCCGTGGCCGAGCCCGTGGCCGTACTTGTCGGCCATCCCGGCCTCGCCGATCGCCGTGCGCGACGCTGCGTCGACGTCCTTGCCGAGCGCGCCCGGCTTGACGGCGGCGAGGGCGTCGAGCTGGGCGGTCAGGCAGAGGTCGTAGAGCTCGCGCAGGCGGCCCTCCGGCTCGCCCGTGAAGAACGTGCGCGTGCAGTCGGAGCGGTACCCGTCGACGAGGCAGCCCGCGTCGACGACGACGAGCGTCCCCTCGGGGATCGGCTCGTCACGGAGCTTCGCGTGCGGCCGCGCGCCGTTCTCGCCGAACGCGACGATCGCGTCGAACGCCGGGCCGTCCGCCCCGGCCTCGTGCCATGCCTGCTCGAGCCACCAGGCGAGCTCCGCCTCCGTGCGACCGATGAACGTCTGCCGGCCGAGCTCGTCGTACACGCGGTCGGAGATCGCGGCGGCGCGTCGGAGCGTCTCCAGCTCGGCCGCGTCCTTCACGGCGCGGAGCGCCTCGACGAGCCCCTTGGTCGCGACGATGTCGACGCCTCCGCCTCGCAGCAGGTCGGCGCCGGCCAGCGTCACGTGGACCGCCTCGACGGCGATCCGGCGGCCGGAGAGCCGCTCGGCGAGCGCGGTGAGCACGTCCCGCGGCGTCTGCTCGAACGTCACCCCGTCGACCGCCTGCGCGGCGTCCGCGTACCGGAAGTCCGTGTAGAGGGTCGCGTCGCCCGCCGGGTCGACCAGCAGCGCCGTGTTCGAGCTCTCGAACCCGGTCAGGTACTGCACGTTGACGAGCCCCGTCACGAGCAGCGGGTCGTCGAGGTTCGCCGCGAGGCGCTCGATCCGGTTCATCCGTCCCTCCGTTCCGCGAGCAGCTCGAGCGCCCGCCGGTAGCCGTCGATTCCCTGCCCGATCACCCGCTCCGTCGTCAGCCCCTCGAGCACGCTGTGCTTGCGCCACTCCTCGCGGTCCTCGACGTCGGAGATGTGCACCTCGATGACGGCGCCCTCGAACGGCTCGAGCGCGTCGCGGATCGCCCAGCTGTAGTGCGTCCAGGCGCCGGGGTTGACGACGAGCGCGTCCGCGTTGCCGAGCGCCGCGTGCAGGAACTCGACGTACTCCCCCTCGTGGTTCGTCTGGCGGCAGCGGACCTGCAGCCCGAGCTCGCGCGCCCAGGCGTAGACCTGCGTCTCGAGGTCCTGCAGCGAGGCGTTCGCCGTAGCGTGCCCGGTCGCGCCGACCGAGGAGATCGAGGTTGACGCCGTTGAGCACGTCGATTCGCACGGCTCGATGCTAGACGGACTCCCAGTCCGCGGCGTCCGCCACGTAGATGTGGCCTTCCGTGACGAGCCCCGTGGGGCCGTCGAGCGCGCCGGCCGAGACGGAGATCGTCGCGTCGCCGGCCCGTGTCCAGAACAGCGTCGCGCCGCACGTCCCGCAGAAGCCGCGTCTGCGCTCGTTGACGTCGACGTACCAGCGGAGCGTCTCGTCGGCGGCGAGCCGGAGCGCCTCCAGCGGCACCGAGGTGTACGCGCCCGCAAGCGTCCCGCTCCGCCGGCAGAGCGAGCAGTGGCACACGAGCACGTCCCGCAGCGGCGGCTCGAGCTCGAAGCGGACGCCGCCGCAGAGGCAGCCGCCGGTCATGCGATCAGCTCCTCGAGCGCGCGGCGGACGTCGGCCTCCGGCAGCTCGACGCCCCATCGTGGCCGGCCGGGCGCATCGAGCAGGACGAGGCGCGGAGAGCCGCGCTCCGCCTTCTTGTCGCGCGCGAGCGCCGCCCACGCCGCGTCGGCGTCGACGGTCACCGGCTCCGGCGACAGCACCTCCTGCACCGTTCGCACCGCGTCGTCGAGGCCGGACAGACGCAGCGCGGCGAGCATCCCGAGCGCGACCGCCTGCCCGTGCGGCAGCGCGTAGCCTGCCGCCGCCTCCAGCGCGTGCGCGAACGTGTGACCGAGGTTGAGCTGGTTCCGCGGCCCGCGGTCGTGCGGGTCGCCGAGGCAGACCCCGGACTTGAAGGCGGCGCACGTGCGCACCTGGTCGAGCTCGGAGCGCTCCCAGAGCGGGACGCCCGGCCAGGAGCCCGGTCTTGACGACCTCCGCGAGCCCGTTCCGCCGCTCCGCCTCGGGCAGCGTCGTCAGGAGTGACGGGTCGCACACGACCCGCACGGGCCAGTGGAAGGCGCCGACGACGTTCTTCGCGCCGGGGAGGTCGATCGCCGTCTTGCCGCCGATCCCCGCGTCGACCTGGCCGACGAGCGTCGTCGGGACGGCCGACCACGCGACGCCGCGCATGTACGTGGCCGCCGCGAAGCCCGCGACGTCGGTCGCCGAGCCGCCGCCGAGCGCGACGACGCTCCCGTCGCGGCCGATCGCGAACCGGCCCCAGAGGCGCTCCAGCACCGCCGGCGTCTTGGCCGGCTCGCCCGCGGGCACCTCGTGGAGGGCGACGTCCCGGGCGCCGAGGCCGACCTGGGCGCGGATCCCGTGGATGCCCGAGACGTGGGCGTCGGCGACGAGCTCGACGGCACCGTCGCCGGGCACGAGGTCGCCGAGCTCGTCGATCGCCCCCGGCTCGACGTGGACGCCCGCGGCCGCGAGCAGGACGCCGTCGACGTCGCGCGCCCTCGCGTCGGCGACCTCCTCGTAGAACGGCTGCCGCTCCCGGTGCAGCGCGTGGAACTCGTCCTCGGCCCGGGCGAGCGGCCGGTCGGTGCCCGCGACGCGCTGCCAGGCGGTCTCGGGGTCGACGTCGAGGAGGACGGTGAAGGCGCGCGCGGCGAGGAGCGACCGGGTTCGCTCGGAGAGCACGGCGCCGCCGCCGAGTGCCAGTACGACCGGCTCGCCGCCCGCCAGCACGTCGTGCGCGACCTCCTCCTCGAGCGCGCGGAAGCCTGCCTCGCCACGCGCCGCGAACAGCTCAGGGACCGAAGCGCCCGCGCGCTTCTCGATCTCCTCGTCGAGATCGAGGAACGGCCGCCCGATCCGTGTCGGCCACCGCCGCGCCCGCGCGCGTCTTCCCGGAGCCCATGAAGCCGGCGAGCGCGAGGTGCCGGCCCAGCGCGTGCGGTGCGCTCACGTCTCGCCCTCGCGGCTAGCGCGGCCGCCACCGGTCGCCGATCCGGGCGAGGTACGCCTGGTGCGCGGCCCGGACGTCGACGAGCGCGTCGCCCCCGAGCTTCTCGAGCGCCGCTCGCGCGAGCTCGAACGCGACGGCCGCCTCGGCGACGACCGCGAGCGCCTCGACGGCCTGCACGTCCGACCGCTCGACGAGCGCGCTCGCCGGCTCGCCGGTCGCGAGGTCGACGGAGTCCAGCGGCCTCATGAGCGTCGGCAGCGGCTTCATCGCGGCCCGGACGACGATCGGCTCGCCGTTCGACATCCCCGCCTCGAGGCCGCCGGCGCGGTTCGTCCTGCGCTCGAGGCCCGGGTCGATCTCGTCGTGCGCCTCCGTGCCACGCCGGCGCGCGAGGGCGAAGCCGTCGCCGACCTCGACGCCCTTCACCGCCTGGATTCCCATCAGCGCGAAGGCGAGGCGCGCGTCGAGCCGGTCACGCTTCTCCGCGTACGAGCCGAATCCGGGCGGGACGCCGGTCGCGACCACCTCGACGATCCCGCCCAGCGTGTCGCGGTCCTTGCGCGCGGCGTCGGTGGCGTCGCGCATGCCCTCGTCGGTCGTCTCGCCGCCGACCTCGACGGGCCGTCCCGCGACGGCGACCCCGAGCTCTCCGAGGAGCGCCTTCGCGACCGCGCCGGCGGCGACGTGCACGGCCGTGTGCCGCGCGGACGCGCGCTCGAGGGCGTTGCGGACATCGTCGTGGCCGTACTTGAGGACGCCGGCGAGGTCGGCGTGCCCCGGCCGCGGCAGCGTCACGGCCTTCGCCCCCTTGCCCGTTGGCTCGCCCTCGGGCGGCCACGGGTCCATCCCCCACGTCCAGTTCGCGTGGTCGCGGTTGCGGACGACGAGGGTCAGCGGCGTGCCGAGCGTCGCCCCGTGCCGGAGGCCCGAGAGCACCTCGACCGTGTCGGACTCGAGCTTCTGCCGCGGGCTGCGTCCGTACCCCTGCTGGCGGCGTCGCAGGTCGCCGTCGATCGCGTCTCGGTCGAGCCGCAGCCCGGCCGGGAGCCCCGTGACGATGGCGGTGAGCGCCGGACCGTGCGACTCCCCCGCGGTGACGAGCTCGAGCGCCATGGCGCGATCCTATGCGCGGCGTCGCCCGTGTACGCTTGCCACGCGCGATCCTGCGCCGACCGGAGGAGGTGAGCTGCAGATGTCCCGTTCCACGACCGCCACGCAGCGCTCCGCCGGCCGCGCCAGCGGCTGAGGCCGGACGCCGCGCGACGGCGCTTCCGCCATCACTCGTCAGGAGATTGCGAATGACCCAGCACGAGGGCGAGCACGGCGCTCGCCACGTTCGTCTCGCCGACCTTCCGAAGGCGGAGATCGGCGACCACCTATGGCATCCCGTCCGACGCGCGCTCGGCGCGACCGGGTTCGGCGTCGGCGCGTACAGCGCCGTGCGGGCCGGGGACGTCCTCGTCGGCGCCCACGACGAGAAGGGGCTCGGCTCGAACCGCCACGAGGAGCTGTACGTCGTCCTCGCCGGGAGGGCGCTGTTCGAGCTCGACGGCCGCGAGGTCGAGGTCGGCCCGGAGGAGTTCCTCCTCGTCGATCCCGAGGTTCGACGCGGCGCGCGTGCGCTCGCCGACGCGACGAGCGTGCTCGTGATCGGCGGCGCGCCGGGGGCCGTGGCCCCGGCGCCGTACGAGCACTGGTACACGGCGCTCACGACCGACGACCCGCACGACGCGGCGGAGATCGCCGCCGGGGGACTCGCGCAGTTCCCGGACCACGGGCAGCTCAACTACCAGCTCGCCTGCTTCCGGGCGCTCGCGGGGGAGCTCGACGTCGCGGCGCGGCACCTCCGCCGTGCGGTCGCCTCGGACGAGCGGGCCTGGTACGTGGCTCGAGGACGACTCCGACCTGGATGCGCTCCGCTCGGTGCCCGGGTGCCGTGCCGACGCGGACGCGGGTCGGCCCGCTCCACGTCGAGCAGGCGGGCGCCGGCCCGGACGTCGTGCTCGTGCACGCGGGCGTCGCGGACGGGCGTATGTGGGACGCGCAGTGGGTCGACTGGGCCGCCGCGTCGTCGCGTGACGCGACTCGACCTGCGCGGCTTCGGCCGCTCGGATCTGCCGGAAGGGACGTACTCCCACGCGGGCGACGTGCTCGCCGTGCTCGACGCGCTCGGGATCGAGCGCGCGGCACTCGTCGGCGCGTCGTTCGGCGGCAGGGTCGCGCTCGACCTCGCCGCGTCGCAGCCCGATCGCGTCCCTGGCCTCGTGCTCGCCGACGCGGGCCTTCCGGACCACGCATGGTCGGCGGAGATCCAGGCGTTCGGCGCCGCGGAGGACGAGGCAATCGAGGCGGGTGACCTCGACGCCGCAGCCGAGGTCAACGTCGACTTCTGGCTGCCGTCGGCGTCCGAGCCCGTGCGGGCGGCGATCCGCGAGCAGCAGCGCAATGCATTCGCGCTGCAGGTCGGCAGGGACGACGAGGAGGTGCTGCTCACCGACGACCTGACCGCGCGTCTCGGGACGGTCGACGTCCCGACGCTCGTCCTCGTCGGCGAGCGCGACTACGCCGACTTCCACGCGATCGCGGACCGGCTGGCCGCCGAGCTCCCGGACACTCGGCGGGCGACGATCTCCGGTGCCGGCCACCTGCCGAGCCTCGAGCAGCCGGAGGCGTTCGACGCCGTCGTGCTGCCGTTCCTCGACTCGCTCGCGTAGGCCAACGCCGGGGGGCGCGGCTCAGCCGCGCCCCCCGCGCAATGCCTCTCGCATCGCACGGAGCGGCGCGGCATCGCCCGTCCAGCGCTCGAACGACGCGGCACCCTGGGCGAGCAGGACGTCGAGCCCGTCGACGCATGGGTGGCAGTCGAGCGCGAGCGCGGCGGCGACGAGCGCCGTCGGGCGCCCGTCGGGGTGGTACGCGAGGTCGACCACCTGCATGCCGGGGTGCGGTGCGACGACGACCTCGTCCTTCAACGGTGTCGCGTTGACGAGCACGTCGAAGCCGTCGGCCGACGGTGGCCAGTCCCGTCGCGGCGGCCGCGGACGACGACCTCCGCGCCGGCATCCTCCAGCGCCGCCGCGACCGCCTTTGACGCGCCGCCGGTGCCGAGCACGAGCGCGCGCCGCCCCACGGGGTCGATCTGCGAGGTCACGGCGAGCCCGTCGGTCGACGAGCCGAGCACCCGGTCGTCCCGGATCACCAGCGTGTTGACGGAGCCGGCACGGGCAGCGACGGAGTCGACCTCGTCGCAGAAGGCGATCACGGCCTCCTTGTGCGGGATCGTGACGTTGGCGCCCGCGAACCCGCGGCGACGAGGCCACGCACGGCGTCCCCGAGGCGCTCGGGCGGCGTCGGCAGCGGGACGTACGCCCAGTCGAGGGCGAGCGCCGCGAACCCGGCGTTCTGCATCGGCGGAGACAGCGAGTGGGACGTCGGCCAGCCGAGCAGGCCGACGAGCGTCGTCGTGCCGCGGATCTCGATCACTCGCACCATCGCCGCGCGGCACGGGAACGAACGCTCATCATCGGGCCATCACGTGCCGATACGTCCTGGATGGCGTCGACAACGTCCATCGCCGGCTGCTCGCGCGGTTCGAGGCGAGCTGGGAGCACCAGCGCGTGCGTCGCGAGCTTCTCCCGCCGGTCTGGATCAACGCCGTGCCGAACGACGACGGACCGCTCGATGAGCTCTTCGAGGACGATGCTCGAGCGTGCACGTGCGCAGATCCGCTTGGAGCTCGAGGCGCTCGAGTCGGACCGCGACGGGCTCGACTCCGCCGTCTGAGCTCGAGAGGCAGTCGTCGGCTCGCCGTTCGATCGCGACGCCGTCCAGCTCCACCGCTCGACCGTCGCCTCGCGCGCGGCCTCGCGATCGCGGCGCGGTCGTCGGAGCCGAGCGCGAGGATCCCGGCCAGCCGCTCGCGAAGCGCAACGGCGTCGCCATTCAGGAACCGGAGTAGCCCGCGCAGCGCGGCGGTACGCCTGCTCGAGCCCTTCCCCGACCTCGGCGAGGCCCGAGTGGTCGGCGACGACCGGCGGCAGCCTGCGCTGCCGACTCGCCGCACCACCCCAAACACCTCCGATGATCAGCACGCGCTCGCGTCTGCGAACGCGAGCATATGACGATCCGATGCGCGACGGATCCGGTAAGAACACGCCGAGCCCCTCCGCCTGCGCCTCGAGCTCGGCGCGGTAGTCGCCGAACCCGACGATCACGCGCCGGCGTCGAGGCCGCGAAGCGCCTCGAGCATCACGTGACGCCCTTGTGCGGATCAGCTTCCCGTAGAAGACGACGGTCTTCCGGTCTCCGGCCAGGAACGCGGCAAGCCGTTCGGCGTTGCCCCCGTCGGGCAGCCGCTCGTTACGGCTCGCGGAGTTCAGTGCATCGTCGCGCGACTCGGAGCAGCGCGGCGAGGCCTCTCACGGCGCGGCGCAGAGCTCGATTCGAGCCCGGCGGATCGAGTGACGCGGTCTTCCTTGCCACCTCTCGGCCACCACGTCGTGGATGCTCCGAGTCGTCGAGGTCGACTGCGCTCCGGCGAGCACGTCGGCGCCCCACGCGAGGCCGTCGTCGGCGCGCTCGAGTCTCGAGCCGAGCAGCGCCTCACCGTCGCGCTCGACAGCGCCGACCGGCCCACCGAGCAGCGTGGTTGACGAGCAGGAAGTCTGCACCGCCCCGCGCCCGAGCGCGAGGCATTGTCCTCGACCCAGCCCTCGAGCTCTGCACGGTTGCAGTCCTGCACGCGCGCACCCTAGCCGTAGTCGTCACACAACACGGTAGCAGGCCTGCACTCCCCACCTCCCCCCCCCCCATCTATCTCCCACCTAAAACTACTCTTCCCGCGCGCTCCACTCCCGCTCAGCTCCATAGATAACCTCCACACCAAACCCACCCCACCACACACCCACCCCCCCCCCCCCTCACTCGGCGTCGGCGCAGCGGATCGCGGTAGTAGCTCGGCATCGGCGGAGTATCGCCCGGGCGGCGGCCGGGGAAGCCCTCGAATGAACGCTCATCCCGGCGCGCACAGATGCCGATACGGGTCCCGATGGGTGTCGACAACGTCGATCGACGGCTTCTCTCCCGGTTCGAGGCGAGCCGCGAGCACGAGCGCGTCCGGCGAGAGCTGCTCCCGCCGGTCTGGATCAATGCCGACGTCGACGATGCAGGCCCGCTCGGAGAGCTCTTCCAGGACGTGCTCGGGCGCGCACGAGAGCACGTCCGTGTGCAGCGCGAGGCGCTCGCGGCGGACGCGAAGCGGCTCGGCCCCACCGGCTGACGCATTCCGCGACCGGCCTCGGCCGTTCAGTCGCAGGCGTACCCGTACTCGCAGACCTTGCGCAGGAAGTCGGTCTCGTTCGCCGTGAAGTAGTGCGCCGTCGATTTGGGCTTGCGGACGTAGTAGAGGTAGTCCACCGCCCGCGCGGGATTCGCTGCGGCACGGATCGACGCGAGGCCGGGGTTCGCGATCGGCGTCGGCGGGAGCCCCGGTCGCAGGCGCGTGTTGTACGGCGAGTTCGAGCGGAGCGCCTGCTTCGTGAGCGACTCGGTCCCGGGGATGTCGAGCCCGTACCGGACCGTCGCGTCGATGCCGAGCGGCATCCGGTTCCGCAGCCGGTTGTAGATCACCGCCGAGACGAGACGGCGCTCGCGCGGCACCGCGGTCTCCTTCTCGATCATCGACGCGATGATCAGGACGTCGTAGGGGGTCAGGTTCTTCGAGCGCGCGTAGGAGAGGTCCACGGTCCGGAAGCGCTCGCGGAACGCACGGAGCTGGTCTGCGACGAGCTCTCGCGCGGTCGTGCGCTGCGTGAACTCGTAGAGCGCCGGGAAGAGGAATCCCTCCATGGAGTCGCGCGTCATGTCCTTGCGGAAGCGTGCAGGCGCGCGCGCCGCCTCGACCGCACGGAGGTATCCGGCACGCGTCAGGCGCGGCGTGACCCCTCGCTTCGTGATGGCGATCTGCCGCACGGCGGCGACGCGGTCGGCCATCTCGGCCACCGTGAAGCCCTCCGGGAAGATGATCTTGAGACGCGCGAGCGGCTTCGGCGCAGCCGTCGTGGGCGGCGGCGGGTCGTCCTCGTCCCCGCCCGAGACCCAGGCCGTCACCGCGAACGCGCCGACCGCGACGACGAGCACCGTGACCGCGAGCGCGAGCCAGCGTGTCACCGCGGGCGCTCCAGCCAGCCCTGCAGCAGGTGCGCTGCGGCGACGGCGTCCTCCGGCGCCCGGCCGCCGGTCTGCTGGGCGAGCGTCGTCGTGAACCGCTCGTCGTACGTCTCGACCGGGATCGCGAGACGGGTGCGCAGGGCCTCGACGAACGCCTCCGTCGCGCGCGCCTGCTCTCCGCGCTCGCCTCGAAGGGTGAGCGGCAGGCCCACGAGGACGAGCTCTGCCTCGTGCTCGCCCACGACCGCGACGAGGCGGTCGAGCCCGGCGGGCGTCCCGGCCCTCTCCACGACGCCGACGGGACGTGCGAGCGTCCCGGTCGCGTCGGAGACGGCCACCCCGGTCCGCGCGGCACCGAAGTCGAGCGCGACGACCTTCATCGTCAGAGCGCGGCGCGAATCAGGCGCTCGGCCTCGGCGAGCGCGTCCGGCAGCTTGTCGACGTCCTTGCCGCCCGCCCGCGCCATCGTCGGCCGGCCGCCGCCCCCACCGCCGACGAGCGGCGCCGCGCCCCTGATCACGTCCGAGGCGCTGACCCGCTCTGCGACCGCCGCGTCGAAGTTGGCGACGAGGCTGACGCTTCCGTCCGCGGCGGACCCGAGCACGACCGCCGCCGGCGTATGACGCTGCTTGATCCGGTCGGAGAGCTCGAGCAGGGCGTCCCCCTCGAACCCGTCGACCGCCTGGACGACGACGTTCACGCCGTCGACGGCGACGACCTGGGCCTCCGGGTCGGCCGCGCGCTCCGGCGAGGAGTCCTTGCGCTTCCGCTCCTTGCGAGCGTCCTCGAGCTCGGCGCGGAGGTCGTCCGCCTCGCCGGCGCGCGCGTGGAGCGTCGCCCACGCCTCGCCGGACGTGACCGCCTCGATGCGGCGTGCGCCGCCGCCGACCGACCCCTCGGAGAGGATCGCGAACCCGCCGATCTCGGCCGTCGACCGGACGTGGGTGCCGCCGCAGAGCTCGGTCGTCGTCCCGGGGACGTCGACGACGCGCACGACCTCGCCGTACTTCTCGCCGAAGAGCGCCATCGCCCCGAGCCGGCGAGCCTCGTCGAGGGTCGTCTCGAACGTGTGCACCGGGAGGTTCGCGAACACGGCGCGGTTGACGCGCTCCTCGATCGCCTCGCGCTCGTCGCGTGTGAGCTGCGACGTGTGGGTGAAGTCGAAGCGGAGCTTGTCGGGCCGCACGGCGGAGCCGGCCTGCTTGACGTGGTCGCCGAGCACCTCGCGGAGCGCTGCCTGCAGCAGGTGCGTTGCCGTGTGGTTCGCCATGGTCGGGAAGCGGACGCTCCACGGCACGACGGCGCGCACGCGGTCTCCGTCCGAGAATCCGTCTCCGCGGAAGAGGAGCGCCTGGTCGCCGTCGAAGCGGAACGCGTCGACCAGCTCGGCGCGCACCGACGGGTCGTCGTCGCGCTCGATCCAGCCCTGGTCGGTGACCTGTCCGCCGCCGGCGGGGTAGAACGGCGTCTCGCGGAGCTTCGCGAGGAACGTTCCGTCGCCGAGATCCTCGAGCGCGCCGAGCTGGGTGAGCACGTCGACCTTCGTGTAGCCGACGAACTCCGATGCGAACCCGGCGTCGCGCGCGAAGTCGGCCGCGCGCTGCGCGAGCCCGCGCTCGCCCGTTCCACGGGAGATCTCCTTGTGGCGCTCCATCTCGGCCCGGTACCCGTCGACGTCCACCTGCTGGCCGCGCTCGCGGGCGAGCTCGACGGTCAGCTCGATCGGGAAGCCGTAGGTCGCGGCGAGCCGGAACGCGTCCTCGCGGGAGATGTCGCTGCCGGACAGCTCGTCGAACTCCCGCATGCCGCGGTCGATCGTCTCGCGGAAGCGCTCCTCCTCCGCGCGAACGACGCGCTCGATCTCGTCGGCGTTCTCGACGACCTCCGGGTACCACGGGCCGACCTGCTCGACGACGACGCGTGGCAGCTGGTGGACGGCGGGCAGCCCGATCCGGCGCGCCTGGACGACCGAGCGGCGGATCAGCCGGCGGAGCACGTACCCGCGCCCCTCGTTCGACGGCGTGATCCCCTCGGCGACGAGGAACGTCATCCCGCGCCCGTGGTCGGAGAGGACGCGATGGGCCTTCGTCGCCTCCGGCGAGGCGCCGTAGTGGACGCCGGACTGCTGCTCGATCCAGTCCATGATCAGCCGGAAGCCGTCCGTGTCGAAGATCGAGTCGGCCTCCTGGACGAGCATCGCGCACCGCTCGAGCCCCATGCCCGTGTCGATGTTCTGCTTCGGGAGCGGCGTCACGGTGCCGTCTGCGGCGAGGTCGAACTCCATGAAGACGAGGTTCCAGAACTCGATGTAGCGGTCGCAGCGCTCGCAGTTCGGCCCGCAGTCCGCCTCGCCACAGCCGTGCTCGGCGCCCCGGTCGTAGTGGAGCTCGGAGCAGGGGCCGCACGGGCCGGTCTCGCCGGCGGGGCCCCAGAAGTTCTCGGAGCGCGGGAACGGCACGATGCGCTCGCGCGGAAGGCCCTTCCGCAGCCAGGCGGCGACGGCGACCTCGTCCTCGCCGATGCCGAGCGCCGGGTCGCCCGCGAACACGCTCGCCCAGAGCCGGTCGGGGTCGAACTTCAGATGCTCGGTGACGAACTCCCACGCCAGGTCGACGGCGCCGTCCTTGAAGTAGTCGCCGAACGAGAAGTTCCCGAGCATCTCGAACATCGACGCGTGGCGCGCGGTGAGCCCGACCTCGTCGAGGTCGGTGTCCTTCCCGCCCGCGCGCAGGCACTTCTGGACGGTCGTGAACCGCGGCGCGGGCGGCTGCTTCGCACCGGAGAAGTACGGCTTCAGCGGCTGCATCCCGGCGGAGATGAACAGCGTGGAAGGATCCTCCGGCGGCGGGATCAGCGAGAACGACGGGAACCGCAGATGGTCTCGCTCCTCGAAGAAGGAGAGGAAACCCTCGCGGAGCTCTGGCGGTCGTGCGCATCCGCCGATCGTAGCGCCGAAGCCGTTTGCGGCCCGAGGTCGTTGCCATGCTCGACGGCTGCGACAGGCCCGACAACCACCCCCAGGGGCACTCCCGTGTCCCTGGTGTCACGCTATCCGCGGACGTCGCGCGAGAGTGCCACGGCTTCGTGCCAACTGTGTGCCGGCGCGAGCGAGACCTCCGGCGACGCGTCGTGGAGCGCCTCGAACGTCACCCGGCACGCGTCACGCGTCGTTCGCCGCAGGACCGCAAGCCGGCCCTCCGCGGTCGATCGAGAGGCGGCGCTAGGGCTGCTCGTCCGGCGGCACCGGCGCCGGATCGGGCTTCGGCGTCGGCGGTGGCTGCGGCCACGGGTCCGGCTTGGGCTGCGGTGTCGGCGTCGGCGTCGGCGTCGGCCGCTCAGCGGAGGGCGGCGTGCGCCCGGCGACCCGCAAGTCCTCGGCCAGGTCCTGCTCGCGGCGTCGCGCCGCGTCCTTCGCGGCGTCGGTCGCCTCCGAGAAGCTCTTCGACTTCCGGAACGACGAGAAGCCGTGGGCGATGCCGGCGGCGAAGCCCGAGACCTTCTCGACGGGCGTCGTGATCGCCGTCGAGACGGCGCGCACGGCGGTGTCCGCGCTGTCGGCCATCGAGACCGCGCTGTCGGTCACGGTGTCGAGCTTGTCGAGCTGGTAGTTGACCCGGTCGACGGTGCCGCCGGTCTTGACCACGACCGCAAGCGCGTCGCGCTCTGCTCCCTGCACGAGAGACGAGACCCGATCGAAGAGCTGGCCGAGCTTGAACAGGGCGAAGATCGATCCGACGCCCAGCAGGACGAGGAAGATCGCCAGGCCCCAGTAGGCGACGTCACCGGCGGAGAACGCGACCGTCATCGCGCGGGATCCTACCCCGTCGCGCGCTCGATCACGCCCGCACCCACGACCACGTCACCGTCGTACAGGACCGCGACCTGACCCGGTGCGACGGCCTCGACCGGCTCGGCGAGCTCCAGCGAGAAGCCGTCGTCCGTGACCGACACCCGCGCGCCCACGGGCGGGCTGCGGTACCGAAGCTTCGCCTCGACGTCGTCGACGTCGATGTACAGGCGACCGCGAGCCTCGACGCGCGTCGCGCCGAGCAGCCGCCGTGGGCCGACGACGAGCGCGTTCGCATCGACGTCCACGCGGAGCGCGTAGAGCGGCTCGGGCGACGTGACGCCGATCCCGCGACGCTGGCCGGGCGTGTACCGCCACAGCCCGTCGTGACGCCCGACGATCGCGCCGTTCGGGTCGACGACCGGCCCCGGCGCGTCGGCGAGCCCCTGCCGAGCAAGGAACGCCCGGTAGTCGCCGCCCGCGAGGAAGCACGCCTCCTGGCTCTCCGGCCGCGTGGCCGCCGCCAGGCCGGCCGCGGTGGCCTCCGCTCGGACCTCTGCCTTCGTCGTCGTCCCGAGGTCCGAGGGAACGCGACGCGGTCGAGGAGCGCGGGATCGACGGTCGCGAGCATGTACGACTGATCCTTCGTCGGCGTCGGCAGCCCGTGCGACGAGGCGCACGCCGTTTCGCTCGACGATTCGGGCGTAGTGCCCGGTCCAGAGCACGTCGGCGCCGACCTCCTCCGCGAAGCCGACGAGAGCGGCGAAGCGAAAGACGCCGTTGCAGCGCATGCACGGGTTCGGCGTCACGCCCGACGCGTAGCCGTCGACGAATGAGCGCACGACGGTGCCGCGGAACTCCTCGCGCAGGTCGAGCGTGACGTGCGGGAGCCCGAGCGCGTGACACGTCTCGCGGGCACGGATCACGGCGTCGGGCGAGCAGCACGCCCGCTCGGAATCGGGGCCTGCCGGGTCGAGCCAGAGCCGAAGCGTCACGCCGACCGCGTCCGGACGTGCACGCAGGAGGGTCACGGCGCTGTCGACGCCGCCGCTCATCGCGACGGCGACCCGACCCGGGCTCGGCGCGGCACGGATCACCTGCGCGAGCGCGTTCGCCACGGCGTCGGCGGCCAGGGTCTCGCCCGGGACCGCCGCCGCCTCGAGCAGGCGTCAGCCCGGCGAGCGGCCGGGCCATTCCCGGCGCGTCCGCTTCCACGATGCGCTCGCCGTCGACGACGAGACGGGCGAACGCAAAGGCGTCACCGCGCGCGGAGTCACCGGTTACCTCCAGGGGCATCGATCCACGGTAGCGCGCGCCATCACCGGGAGTCGGTGCGCCGCATCCGCAGCCCCAACCTCCCCCAGGGGCACTCCCGTGTCCCTGATGTCACGCTAGCGGCGGAACACGCGACGAGTTGGTGTCGACTTCGTGCCGACTCTCGTGCCTGCGCTGGTCGCCGGCGGTGTCCGACGCAGCGCCGCGCATGCCGAGGCGATCGCCGCCTGTCCTGCCCTAGCCCTCCCGCACCACGAGCTCGAGCCGGTTCCCCCAGGGATCGTGGACGTGGAACCGCGACGTGCCCGGGATCTCGTCCGGATCGGCCCACGCGACGTCGACCCCCGCGGCGCGGAGCCGGGCGGCGGCCTCGTCGAGCGCCTCGATCGAGTCGACGCGGAGCGCCGGATGCGCCTTGGTCGCGGGTGTGAAGTCGTCCGCGACGCCGACGTGCAGCTCGTGCGCACCGAGGCGAAACCACACGCCACCCCGTGCGGCGAGCAGCGCCGGCTTCTCGAGCTCCTCGAGCCCGAGGAGGTGGCCGTAGAAGCGCCGGGCGTCGTCCTCGCACCCGGACGGGGCAGCGACCTGGACATGGTCGAGACCGACGACGTGGTCGCTCATCGGAGGATCGAGAAGGTGCTCGGCGCCCCGCGTGACCCCGGGCCGGAAAAGCGAACCCGCTTCTCCAGGTGGGTGCCCTGCCGGACTCCGGCAACGCCGTCGTCCGAACCCGAGCTCCCTTCGTGTGAGTGTTGGTTCACGTTGAGAGCCCGGGGCCACGCGTGACGCCGAGCTGATCGCATCCTACCCGGCTCCGCGCCGACGGCTACTGCCGTGTCGCGTAGCGCCACTCGACCTGCTGGGTGCCGTCCAGCCCGACGAGCTGGGCGAGCGCCGGCGTCAGCTCGAACTGGCGCCCGGTGGCGACGAGCTCGTTGTCGATCACCTCGGTGAGGATCGTCTCGCCGCCGTAGCGCACGAGCAGCTTCGCACCGCACGGAAGCACCGGATGCGTCACCCCCAGGGACCTCGCCGTCAGCGTGAGGCCGCAGCTCGTCCGCTCGGCGTCGCCCGCGGGAGGCCGCGGTGCGGCGAGCGCGTCGTACCAGCCGCCACCTGCGGCCACCGCTCCCTGCGGCGAGACCGGAACCACCTCCGCGTCGCCGCGCTCGACGACCGCTACCGCGACCAGACCTGCGAGCAGCGCCGCGGCCGCGAGCGAGAGCAGTCGCACGACGACCGCAGGGCTCAGGTCGGCTCCTCCTCGACGACGACCGCGAGCCCGAGCTCGTCCAGCTGCTCCTGCGTGATCCGAGACGGAGCGCCCGACATCGGGTCGAGGCCCGCCTGGTTCTTCGGGAACGCGATCACGTCACGCAGGTTCGGCTCGCCCGCGAGCACCATCGTCATCCGGTCGATGCCGAGCGCGATCCCGCCGTGCGGCGGCGCGCCCATCGCCAGTGCGTCCAGGAGGAAGCCGAACTGCGCACGCTGCTGCTCCTCGGAGAGCGCCAGCAGGTCGAACACCCTCGCCTGGATGTCGGGCTCGTGGATCCGGAACGAGCCGCCGCCGAGCTCGTTGCCGTTGACGATGATGTCGTAGGCGTGCGCGAGCGCCTTCCCGGGCTCCTCGGCGAAGCGCGTCTTCCACTCGTCGCCCGGCCGCGTGAACGGGTGGTGCTTGGCGCTCCAGCGGCCTCCGTCCTCGTCCCACTCGAACATCGGGAAGTCCGTCACCCACAGGAACGTGAAGGCGTCGTCGTCGATCAGCCCGAGCTCGCGGCCGAGATGGAGCCGGAGGTGCCCGAGCACCTTCGAGGTCGTGTCCCACGCGTCGGCCGCGAACAGCAGCGTCTCGCCCGCTGCCGGCGCGAGCGCCTCGATCTCGCTCTCCGAGAGGAACTTCGCGATCGGCGAGCGGAGCTCACCGCTCTCGGCGTCGCGGGCGAGGTAGGCGAGCCCCTTCGCTCCGCGTTCCTTCGCGATCTCCTCGAGCGCGGCGATCTCCGCCCGTGAGTACGTCCTGGGCACGCGAAGGAAGCGGACGGCCTCGGCGCCGGCGAACACGCCGAACTCCGAGCCGCGCGTGGCCGCAGTCGCGTCCTCGATCTCGAGCGCGAACCGGGTGTCGGGCTTGTCCGACCCGAACCTGCGGTCTGCCTCCTCGTACGTCATCCGCGGCCACGGCGTCGGGATCTCGACGCCGATGCAGTCGCGCCAGATCGTCGCGAACATCCGCTCCATCAGGTCGAAGAGCATCTCCTGGTCCGGAAAGCTCATCTCGACGTCGAGCTGGGTCAGCTCCTGCACCCGGTCGGCCCGCAGGTCCTCGTCGCGGAAGCAGATCGCGATCTGGTAGTAGCGGTCGAACCCCGCGATCATCGTCAGCTGCTTCAGGGTCTGCGGGCTCTGCGGCAGCGCGAAGAAGCGCCCCTTGTGCAGCCGGCTCGGCACGACGAAGTCGCGTGCCCCCTCGGGCGTCGACTTGTAGAGGATCGGCGTCTGGATGTCGAGGAACCCCGCGTCCTCCATGTGCCGACGGATGATCCCGACCATCTGCGCGCGTAGCCGCAGGTTCCGCTGCAGCTTCTCGCGGCGCAGGTCGAGCCACCGGTAGCGGAGGCGCAGCGTCTCGTCGACGTTCTCCTCGTCGAGCTGGAACGGCAGGGGCGTCGAGCGCGAGACGATCTCGAGCGAGTCGACCGCGAGCTCGACCTCCCCGGTCTCCATGCGCGGGTTGACCGTCTCCGGCGATCGCGCGACGACCTCGCCGCGCGCCTGCAGCACGAACTCGTTGCGCACGTCTCCCGCGAGCTCGGCGGCCTCCGGCGCACGTTCGGGGTTGATCACGAGCTGCGTGATCCCCGTCCCGTCCCTGAGGTCGATGAACACGAGTCCGCCGTGGTCCCGGCGACGGGCGACCCAGCCTGCGAGCGTGACCGTCCGGCCCACGTGCTCGGCGCGCGGCTCGCCGCACATGAGGTCTCTCCAGGTCACGTCGAGAGCCTAGAGACGATCTCGCCGTGATCGAGCACCTCGTCGGCTGCGCCGGGTCTTCGGAGCGTCGCCGTCTCGGTACCGACGATCACGACCGCGTCCGCATCGAGTCGCCGCGCCTGGGTGAGCTGGCCCTTGAGCGAGCGGCCCGCGTAGTCGGTCTCGGCTGCGACGCCCGCACGCCGCAGCTCGGCCAGCCACCGCGCGACGGTCGGTCGCGGCGCACCCTCGTCGAGCGCGAGGAACACGTCGATGCCGGGCTCGGGAGGAGCCGGGACGCCTTCCTCCTCCATCGCGATGAGCAGCCGCTCGATGCCGGCGCCGAAGCCGATTCCGGGCGTCGGCGGCCCACCGATCTCCTCGATCAGGTAGTCGTAGCGCCCGCCGCCGGTGATGGTCGAGTTCTGGCTCTCGAGCGGCCCGATGAACTCGAAGGTCGTCCGCGTGTAGTAGTCGAGGCCGCGCACGAGCGTCGGGACGAGCGTGTACGACACGCCCGTCGCGTCGAGGTCGGCACGGACGGCGGCGAAGTGCGCGACGCATGCGGCGCACAGCGACTCCCCGATCTTCGGCGCCTCGGCCAGCGCCTCGCGGACCGCCGGCGGCTTGGCGAGGTAGTTGTCGAAGACCCGGAGCGGGCTGACGTCGACCTTGGCGCGGGTCTCCTCGTCGAGCCGGTCGGCGTTCTCCGCGAGCCAGCCGCGCAGCGTGTCGAGGTACGCGGGCCGGCAGTCGCGGCAGCCGATCGAGTTCAGCTCCAGGTGGTAGCGCGTCACACCCAGGCGGGCGAGCAGCGTGTCGTAGAGGTGGATCAGCTCGGCGTCGATCGACGGGTCGTCCGACCCGAGCGCCTCGACCGAGGCCTGCCAGTGCTCGCGGTAGCGCCCTCGGCCGGGCGCGCCGTACCGGTACATCGAGGCGATCGTGAAGAGCTTGACCGGCTGCGGGTCGCGGTGCATCCCGTGCTCGACGTAGGCGCGGCAGATCGGTGCGGTGCCCTCCGGCCGGAGCGTGAGCGAGCGATCCGATCGGTCGGTGAAGCTGTACATCTCCTTCTGCACGACGTCCGAGCCGGCGCCCGAGGTCCGCGCGAAGAGCGCCGTGTCCTCGAAGACCGGCGTCAGGATCCTTCGGTAGCCGTAGAGCGAGCAGAGCCGCTCGATCTCACCCGTGACCCGCTGCCAGCCGGGCATCTCGGCCGGGACGACGTCATGGGTTCCGCGTGGTCGCTCGAGCTTGGGGCGGTCGGTCATCCGGCCGCCTCCTCGCGCTCGCGCCGGAGGTCCGCCAGGAACGGGTTGCGTGCGAGCTCGTCGCCGAGCGTCGTCGACGGGCCGTGCCCGGGATGGACGACGGTCTCGGCCGGGAAGCGATCGACGAGCAGGCGGAGCGACGCGAGCAGCGTCTCCCAGTCCGCGCCCGGCAGATCGGTGCGACCCACGGAGCCTGCGAAGAGGACGTCCCCCGAGAGAAGGGCGCCGTCGATCGCGTAGGCGACGTGGCCCGGGGAGTGACCCGGGACGGAGACGACGTCGAACTGCACGCCGGCGAGCTCGAGCGACTCGCCGCCCTCCAGGAGGACCTCGGGCGTCCACGGGCGGGCCGTCAGGCCCGGCGGTGCGAACGTGTTCGGGCTCTCGAAGAGCGTCAGCTCGGCCGCGGGCGCGTGGACGGGGGCCTCGGTGCCCTCGGCCAGGTCGGCGAGGCCGAGCACGTGATCGATGTGGCCGTGGGTCACGAGGATCGCGACGCAGCGGGTCCCGAGCGAGGCGAGCCGGAGGCGGATCTCGGTCGCCGTGCCGCTCGGGTCGACGACGACCGCCTCGGCGGCGGAACGGTCGGACCGGACGACGTAGCAGTTCGTCGCGTAGGGGCCGAACGTGAGCTGGTCGACGACCGGAGGCACGATCGCGAGTGTACGGACGCGCCGACGTTCCGCTGCCGCTCGATGCGCGATAGGTTTGCAGCCGTGCAGTCCTGGGATCTCACGGAGATCGATGCCCCGGGTGGCACTGTCGACCCGGCGGTCCTGATGACCGACGACGGGGCGCGTGCGATCGCGATCCGCCTCGATGCCGGGCAGGAGCTGAGCGACCATCAGGTGCGTGAGCGGGCATGGGTCGTCGTCGTGGAGGGCGAGGCCGAGATCGCGTCCGGCGACGACGTCGTCCGCGGCGGCGTCGGCACCCTCGTGACCTTCGCCCCGGGCGAGCGTCACGCCGTCTCGAGCGAGACCGGCGCTCGCGTGCTTCTCCTGCTCGCGCCGTGGCCCGGCGACGGTCACTACCTCGAGGGCGAGACGCCGCGCTGACCGCGGCGGGCTCTCGCCCGCGTTACTTCGCGGCGTTCCGCGCCTGGCGCTTCTCGTGCGAGCGCCAGACGAGGCGGTCCATGAAGTAGCTGAACGGCACGAAGACGGCGAGCAGGAACAGCGTCTGGACGATCGCGCCCTGCCACTTGAGGCTGTCGCCCGCGAGCAGCAGGACGGTTGCGAAGAAGATCGGCGCGAAGATCGCGCCACGCTTGACGACTCGTTGCCACGACGGCGGCTGCGGCGCGCCGCGACCGGATCTCGACTTCGCCCCGCCCTTCGGCTGGCTCTTCTTCGCCGGGCTCCGGGGCGACGACTCCGCCTTGAGCTCGCTCGAGGAGAGCACCGTCTCGTTCCCCTCCGCGTCGATCTCGACGAGGTCGTACTCGTGTCGCTTCTCCTTCGCCCTGCGGCGGCGCTGCTTCTGACTCGCCATCGACCCGATTATGCCCGCGAGCGGACGACCCGACCCTCGCTGATGACGGTGTGCACGACGTCGCCGGCGAGGTGGTACGCGAGATGCCGCCAGTCGGAGGCGTCGAGCAGGACGACGTCCGCGCGGAAGCCGGGCGCTACTCGGCCGCGGTCGGCGAGCCCGAGCACGTGCGCGGCGTTGACCGTGCAGGCGGCCAGCGCCTCCTCGGGCGTGAGGCCGAGCTGTGTGCAGGCGAGCGTGCAGACCACCGGCAGGCTCTCGCAGAAGGCGCTCCCCGGGTTGAAGTCGGTGGCGAGCGCGACCGCAGCGCCCGCGTCGACGAGCGCGCGGCCCGGCGGCATCGGCCGGCCGAGGTAGAGGGCGGCGACCGGGAGCAGGACGCCGACGACGTCGCTTGCGGCGAGCGCCGCGATCCCTGCCGGCCCGGTCGACTCGAGATGGTCGACCGACCGCGCCCCGAGCTCGACGGCCAGCGGCACCGCGCCGATCTCGGACAGCTGATCGCCGTGGAGGCGGAGCGCGAGCCCGGCGGCGCGACACGCGAGGAGGTAGCGGCGTGCCTGCTCGACGTCGAACGTTCCCCGCTCGACGAAGACGTCCGCGGCGACCGCGATGCGCGCCGCGTCCGGGAGCACCTCGGCGATCAGCCAGTCGACGTAGGCATCTGCGTCGGGATGCTCGGGTGGGACGGCGTGCGCGCCGAGCCAGGTCGGGATGCCCCCGGCGGCCCGAACCGCCTCGAGCTGGGCGAGCTCCGTGTCGTGGTCGAGGCCGTACCCACTCTTGCCCTCGAAGGTGGTGGTCCCGTGGGCCAGCATCGCGTCTCGATGACGCGAGACGATCGCCTCGAGGGCGTCGAGGCCCGCGGCCCGCGTCGCACGGGTCGTCGACAGGATTCCCGCCGCCCGCGGCGAGGAGCTCCTCGTACGTCGCACCGGCGCTCCGCAGCGCGAACTCGTGCGCGCGATCGCCGGCGAACGCCGGGTGCGTGTGGCAGTCGACGAGCCCGGGGATCGCCGAGAGCCCTCGGCCGTCGACCTCCTCGACGTCGCCGTCGAGCGGCGGCAGGTCGCGCATGCGGCCGACCTGCTCGAGGAGACCGTCACGCATCAGGACGTACGCGTCCTCGACGACGTCGATCCGGCCGAGCGCGTCGCCGCGAAGCGGTGCGCCGTCGCCCGACGGCGTCGCGAGCTGGGCGAGGTCTCGAACGAGGAGGCGGCTCACGGTTCGATCACGACGTGACGCCGGGCAGGTCGAGCCCACCGGCCCGTGCGGCGTCGACCGCCTCGTCGTAGCCGGCGTCGGCGTGTCGCATCACGCCCGTGCCCGCATCGGTGGTCAGCACCCGCTCGAGGCGCTCCGCGGCGTCCTCGGAGCCGTCTGCGACGACGACCATCCCCGCGTGGATCGAGTTCCCGATCCCGACGCCGCCGCCGTGATGGACGCTGACCCACGTCGCGCCGGCGGCCGTGTTCAGGAGCGCGTTGAGGATCGGCCAGTCGGCGATGGCGTCGGAGCCGTCGCGCATCGCCTCGGTCTCTCGGTACGGGGACGCGACCGAGCCCGAGTCGAGGTGATCCCTGCCGATCACCACCGGAGCGGACACCGCGCCGGAGCGGACGAGCTCGTTGATCGCGAGGCCGGCCTTGGCGCGGTCGCCGTACCCGAGCCAGCAGATCCGCGCGGGGAGACCCTGGAAGGCGACACGCTCCGGCGCGAGCTCGAGCCACCGCTGGAGGAGTACGTCGTCCGGGAACAGCTCCTTCAGCTCGCTGTCGATCGCGGCGATGTCGGCCGGATCACCCGACAGCGCCGCCCACCGGAACGGCCCGATGCCACGACAGAACAGCGGTCGGATGTAGGCCGGGACGAAGCCCGGGTATGTGAAGGCGTCGCTCACTCCCGCTCGATAGGCCTCACCTCGAAGGTTGTTGCCATAGTCGAAAACGTAGCACCCCAGCCGGACGAACCCGACCATCGCCCGGACGTGTGCGGCAATCGACTCCGAGGCGAGGCGGAGGTACTCGTCGGGATCCCGCTCGCGAAGCGCCGCAGCCTCCTCGAAGGGCACCTCCGCCGGAACGTAGCCGGTCAGCGGGTCGTGGGCGGCCGTCTGGTCGGTCACCAGATCGAAGGTCTCGCCGCGGGCCACGAGCTCGGGGAAGACGTCGGCCGCGTTCCCGCGGAGCGCCACCGAGAGCGGCCGCCGCTCCGCGGCCGCCTCGCGCACCCGGGTGAGCGCGTCGTCGAGCGTCGGCGCCTGCTCGTCGACGTAGCGCATCTCGAGTCGGCGGTCGATCGATCGCTGGTCGACGTCGACGCACAGGATCGCCGCCCCCGCCATCGTCGCCGCGAGCGGCTGCGCTCCGCCCATCCCGCCGAGCCCGGCGGTGAGCACCGTCCGCCCCGAGAGGTCGGGCGAGCCGAAGTGCGCTTCGCCCGCCGCGCAGAACGTCTGGTACGTGCCCTGGAGGATCCCCTGCGTCCCGATGTAGATCCACGACCCGGCGGTCATCTGGCCGAACATCGTCAGCCCCTCCGCCTCGAGCCTCCGGAACTCGTCCCACGACGCCCACGCGGGCACGAGCAGCGAGTTCGCGATGAGGACCCGCGGGGCGCCGGGATGCGTCCGGAACACGCCGACCGGCTTCCCCGACTGCACGAGGAGGGTCTCGTCGTCGGCGAGCCGAAGAAGCGCACGCACGATCTCCCGCAGCGCCGCGTGCGATCGGGCGGCACGTCCCGAGCCGCCGTAGACGACCAGCGACTCGGGGTGCTCCGCGACCTCGGGGTCGAGGTTGTTGAGGAGCATGCGGAGCGGCGCCTCGGTCTGCCACGAGCGGGCGTTCAGCGTCGAGCCGCGGGGAGCACGGATCGACGAGAGGTCGCCGACGAGCCGCTCGACGATGGCGTCGCTCACGAGTCGCCGTTCCTGCTCGTCGGGCGGCCGTTCGCCTTCCCGTTCCCCTCCGGCGCGCCGGCCGGCGCCGGACGCCTCTCGCGCTGTCGGAAGCGGAACCAGCTCCACCCCGTCGCGAGGACGAAGTAGCCGGCGGCGAACCCCACCGCCCGCGTCAGGTCGCCGCCGGTCAGGCCCGCGAAGATGAGGATCACGACGGCGAGCCCGCCGTGGAGCATCGCGACGGCCCGATACGGATGCCGGATCGGCGGGAGGTCGCTCATGCGACACCTTCCACCACGTCGGCCACCGCCGCAACGACCCGGCCGTCGCCGATCGCGGACGCCACGCGCTCGATGTCGGCGGACAGCGGCCTGTCCTCGCGGAGGCGGTCGGAGAGCGTCCGGACGAACGCACGCGCGGCCCGAACGCCGACACCCGGCTCGAGCGGCGCGAGAAACTCGACCGCCTGAGCGCCGGCGAGGAGCTCGATCGCGAGGACGCGCTCCGCGTTCGCGACGACCTGCAACGCCTTGAGGCCCGCTCCGTTGCCCATCGACACGTGGTCCTCCTGCCCCGCGCTCGTCGGAATCGAGTCGACCGAGGCGGGATGGCACAGCGCCTTGTTCTCGGAGACGAGCGCCGCCGCGACGTACTGCGGGATCATGAAGCCGGAGTTCAGCCCCTCCTCGCGGGCGACGAGGAACGGCGGCAGCCCCTCGGAGAGGCTCGGGTTGACGAGCCGCTCGGTCCGGCGTTCGCTGATGTTCGCAAGCTCCGCGCACGCGATCGCGAGGCAGTCGAGCGCCATCGCGATCGGCTGGCCGTGGAAGTTGCCGTTCGACACGATCAACTCGTCCTCGAGCAGGACGAGCGGGTTGTCGGTGGCGGCGTTGAGCTCGACCTCGACGGTGCGCTCGACGTAGTCGAGGAGATCGCGGCTGGCGCCGTGCACCTGGGGTGCGCAGCGCAGCGAGTAGGCGTCCTGGACCTTGTCGCACCAGCGGTGCGACTCGACGATCGCGGAGCCGGCGAGGAGCGCGCGAAGCGTCGCGGCGCTGCGCGTCTGGCCCGGGAGCGGTCGGGCAGCGTGGATCGACGGATGGAAGCTCGTCGGTGTGCCCTGGAGCGCCTCGAGCGACATCGCGCAGGCGATGTCGGCGACGCGCGCGAGGCGTTGTGCCCGCATGAGGGCGAGCGACTGCCATCGCGGTCATGAACTGCGTCCCGTTGATGAGCGAGAGCCCTTCCTTCGCCTCCAGGACGATCGGCTCGAGACCTGCCGCGCGCAGGGCATCCGCTCCCGGGAGGCGCTCGCCGCCGAGGGTCGCCTCCCCCTCTCCGACCAGCGGGAGCGCGAGATGCGCGAGCGGTGCGAGATCGCCGCTCGCCCCCACCGAGCCACGGGACGGGACATGCGGGACGAGGCCCGCGGTGAGTGCCGTGACGAGCAGCTCGACCGTCTCCACCCGCGCGCCGGAGTAGCCCTTGGCGAGGGTGTTCGCGCGGAGCAGCATCGCGCCGCGCACGACGTCGTCCGGGTACGGCTCGCCGACGCCGCAGGCGTGGCTGCGAAGGAGCCGAAGCTGGAGCTCGGCCGCCTGCTCGGGCGGGATCGACTCGGAGACGAAGCGCCCGAAGCCGGTGTTGACCCCGTACGTGTGATCCCCGACCTGCGACTCGAGGAACGCGCGCGCCCGGGCGACGCGCTCCCGCCCGACGTCGGAGAGCGCCACCGGTCGTCGGTCGACCGCGACGTCCCAGACGTCCACGATCGTGAGGTCGTCGCCAGTCAGCTCGACCGGGGCCGGCACGCGTCGAGTCTAGACGTGCGCGGCGGCGGCTCCGTCGACGACCGGCCGGGCGGCGCTGGCAGCGTCGACCGACCGAGTGCGCGCGCCCCCGGCATGGGGGAGCGAGGCTCCCTGGAGTCACGCTATCGCGAGAACCGTCACGACTCCGTGCCAGGTTTGCACCAACACGCGCGCCGGGCTCACCTGCCGATGTGCCACTCCAGGACCCGATCCGGCTCGAGCCGCTCGAGCCGCAGCGCGCGCGCAGTGACCGAAAGCGCCTCGTCGGTCGGAACGCCGGCAGCTCCGACCGGCTCCCTCACGCCCGCGGCCACGGCCGCCGCGACCACGCTCGCCGCCGGGATGAGACCGACGAGCTCACCCGCACCGACCCCTGCCCCGCGAGCCTCCGCCTCGCTCACGATGCGCTCCACGAGCTGGTGCGGCGCCGTCGCGTCCGAGGTCGACGATGTTCGTCGAGACCTGCACACCGCCTCGCAGCCGCAGCCCGAGAGCCTGCACTCCGCGGAGCCCGCCGGACGACTCGCGCACCGCCGCGGCGACCTGCCTCGGCGACGTCGAGCGGCCCCTGCAGCTCGACGTTGAACGCAAGGAGCGGCGCGCGCACGCCGACGAGCACCGCACCTGCCCGTGGGTCGAGCCTCGCCGGCCCGTGGGCAGGCACGACCTCGCCGGCGTCGATCCGCCGCTGGAGCTCGGCCGGGCCGCCACGCCGGTAGAACGCCGGGCGGCGATCGTCGGCGAGCGCCCCGTAGAGGAAGACCGTCATGCCGAGCTCGTCACCGAGCCGCCGCGCGACGGCGCGCGCGACCGCTTCGGCGGCCGCGGCATCCTCACGCTCGAAGCGGCACGACCGGGACGACGTCGGCCGCCCCGACCCGTGGATGAACGCCGTCGTGCCGCTGCAGGTCGATCGCCGCCCGCGCCGCCGCCACACCGGCGACGAGCCCGTCCTCGAGACCTCGATCGTCGCCGATCAGCGTGAACACCGACCGGTGGTGATCCGGGTCGACGTGGGTATCGAGGAGCCGCGCGCCCGCCGACCCGAAGGCGCGGCCAACGGCGTCGACGACGTCGGCATCCCGCCCCTCCGAGACGTTCGGCACGGACTCGAGCGGATGCATCCGCCTACTCTAGAAATCGTGCGCGAGCCGACGGCCCCCGCCTACTACGACCGCCGTGCCCCGGAGTACGACGACTGGTACCTCGGCGTCGGCCTGTTCGCCGACCGGGAGCGACCCGGCTTCGACGACGAGCTGGCACGGGTGAGCGAGGTTCTCGCCGGGCTGCCATCCGCGCGCACGCTCGACGTCGCCTGCGGAACCGGCTTCCTGACCCGGCACCTCCGCGGTGACGTCACCGGCCTCGACGCGAGCGCGCGAATGCTGGCGGTCGCATCGAGCCGCATCGCCGGCGCGACATTCGTCCAGGGCGACGCCCTCGCGCTCCCGTTCCCCGACGACAGCTTCGACCGCGTCGTCAGCGGACACTTCTACGGGCATCTCGACGACGAGCAGCGGATCGCATTCCTCCGCGAGGCGCGCAGGGTCGCGCCCGAGCTCGTCCTCGTGGACGCCTCGCGCGCGCACTCGCCGGTCGACGAGGAGTGGTCGGAGCGCCGCCTCAACGACGGAACGGTCTGGGAGGTCTTCAAGCGGTGGTTCGAGCCCG
>CAVQHL010000022.1:0-22086 GCA_963712255.1 uncultured Actinomycetes bacterium | reverse complement strand
AGGCGAACGCGAGCGAGAGCGAGAGGACGAGCACGAGGTCGTTCTCGTGCACCGTCGCCGCGTCGATCGCGAAGTAGAGGCACGCCACGGTCGCGAGCGTCGCCGCGAGGCCGTCCATGTTGTCCAGCAGGTTGAGCGCGTTCGTGATCCCCACGAGCCAGAAGAGCGCGACGACGACGCCGAGGATGTCGTTCGTGACGAGCTCGACGCGGAGACCGGCCGCGATCGCGATCCCCGCGGCTCCGAACTGGACGGCGAGCTTGGCCAGCGGGCTCAGGTGGCGGACGTCGTCGATCACCCCCGCGACGAGCAGGATGCCGGCTCCGG
This sequence comes from uncultured Actinomycetes bacterium, assembly GCA_963712255.1. Classification (GTDB taxonomy): domain Bacteria; phylum Actinomycetota; class Thermoleophilia; order Gaiellales; family Gaiellaceae; genus Gaiella. The sequence continues at coordinate 21,759 of CAVQHL010000022.1, read as the reverse complement.
CGAGGATCCCCGCGAGCTCCCAGGACGCGTCGACGGCGCCGACGGCCACCGCGAGCGCCGCCCCTGCGGCGAGGCCGGCGGCGATTCCGACGCCGCCGAAGGTCGGCGTCGCGCGGTCGTGCCAGCGCTCGCCGGTGGGGACCGCGACGAGCCGCCGGGCGACGGTCGGAGAGCGAAGCAAGGCCCAGAGGACGAGGCACGCGACGGGCAGCGCGGCGATCGTGACGGCTGCGCTCACGGCTCGTAAGGGTAGCCCTCGCCACCGTCGGCGGTCACTCCGCCGCTCTGTCCGACACGGCCGCCGCGCGCATGTCTTCGTGCCTCGAGCCGTGGCACGTCGGCGGCCGTCCTACAATCGCCGCGATGCAGGTCTACGGCGATCTCCTCCGCTACCGCGAGCTGTTCGGGAGCCTCTTCCGGCGCGACCTTCGCGCGAAGTACAAGGGGTCCGTCCTCGGGCTCGCGTGGACGCTCGCCCTGCCGCTCGCGCTCATGCTCGTCTACCTCGTCGTCTTCTCGGTGCTCTGGAAGGCGGAGGCGACCGATCTCGACGACTACTGGCTGTTCCTGCTCTGCGGGTTGCCGCCGTGGGCGTTCCTCGCCTCGTCGCTCCAGACGGGCGCACGCAGCATCGTCGAGAACGCGCCGCTGATCCGGAAGGTTCGCTTCCCGCGTCAGCTCATCCCGCTCTCCGTCGTCGCGACCCAGCTGGTGGCATTCGCGACGATGACGGCGGTCGTCCTCGTGCTCGCGCTCTGGTTTCGGCCCGAGAGCCGGGACACCGCGTGGCTCGCCGTGCCGGTCGCCGTCGTGATCGTCCTGTTCGTGGCCGGCCTGACGCTCACCGTCGCCGCGCTGAACGCCGTCTTCCGCGACGTCGAGTTCATCGTCAGCGCGGCGCTCTTGCCGTGGTTCTTCCTGACGCCGATCCTCTACCAGCTCGACGATCTGCCCGGCGCGGAGAGCCACCCGTGGCTCGTCGACCTGATCCACTGGGGGAACCCGGTGACCCCGGCGATCGAGGCCTTCCGGACGCCGCTCTACGCGGGTGAGCTCCCGCCGGCGGCGGACACGCTCTACCTGTGCGTCGCGGCCGTCGTCGCGCTCGCCGTCGGTGCGTTCACGTTCAATGCGGTCGACGACCGGATCGCGTCGGAAGCCTGACGACCGCACGCCCCTCGAAGAGGCCCTCCCCCTCGTAGGCCGGCAGCCCGCGGTGCTCGCCGGGCGCAGCGCCGTCGACGAGCGACGGGAGGAGAAGCGGCGCGTCGAGCCGCGGGTTCCGCCCTCCGGGCGCCCAGCGGCGCAGCGCACGTGCCGTGCGTCGCCGCTCGAACGGCCCTCCCGTCGGGACGATCGCGCTCCCGACGGCGGGCCAGCCCTCCGCATGCGCGTCGAGCAGCCGCCGGGACCAGTCGGGCGCCGGCTCCGCGCCCGCGACGAGGTATGCGGTGGCCGCCGCGTCGTCGCTGACGACCGGCTCCTCCTGGGCCTCGAGCGCAGCGTCCGTTCGCGCGTCGGGGCCACCGACGACGACGACGGCGAGCCGACGCGCGGCGATCAGCGGCTCGACGTCGACCTCGACGTCGAGTGTCTCGACCCCCACCTCGGAGAGCCAGAAGCGGTGCTCCTCGACGAGGTCGAAGCGCAGGACGTAGCGCCCGGGCGGTCGCGGCGCCACGAGCGGTGCCGTGACCTCGATCGCCTCTCCCGGCGCAACGGGGCGCGGGAACGGCGCTCGGAGCCCGTCCCACACGATCGCGTTCCCGCGCGCGTCGAGCCAGTGGTAGGAGAGCTGCAAGCCGTCCGCGCCACGCGACCGCCAGGTCGCCGTGCCGTCGTTCACGAGCACGAGGCGCGCGGTCGTCCGTGCACCCGCCCGCTGCGGCGCGAGCGTCCACTCCCGCCATGACGGTGCGAGCGGCTCCACGGCGCACGAGTCTAGTCCCGGCCGTCGCGGGCTACGCTGCGCGGATGCCTGCTCCGCTTCTCGTACGCGCTGCGCGCCGCGAGCGCGTGGAGCGCACACCGGTGTGGTTCATGCGCCAGGCGGGCCGCTCGCTGCCGGAGTACCGCGCGATCCGCGAGCGTCACTCCTTCTTCGAGGTCGCGAACGAGCCCGAGCTCTGCGCCGAGGTGACGCTGCAGCCGGTGCGGCGGCACGACGTCGACGCGGCCGTGATGTTCGCCGACATCATGACCCCGGTCGTCGGGATGGGAATCGACGTCGAGCTCGTCGAGGGCGTCGGCCCGGTCGTCGAGCACCCGATCCGGACCGCGGCCGATGTCGAGCGCCTGCTCGTCCCCGATCCCGACGAGGCATTCGCGCCGGTGCTCGAGGCCGTGCGGCTCGTCCGCTCGGAGCTTCCGGCCGAGAAGGCAGTAATCGGGTTCTGCGGCGGCCCCTTCACGGTCGCGGGCTACCTCGTCGAGGGCCGCCCGAGCCGCGAGCTGCCCCGGACGAAGGCGCTGATGCTCTCCGAGCCGGAGACGTGGGACGCGCTGATGGCGAAGCTGGCAGAGGTGTTCGCGGCGTACGTCGCGGCCAAGGTGCGCGCGGGCGCGGACGTCGTCCAGCTCTTCGACTCGTGGGTCGGGACGCTCTCTCCCGCGCAGTACCGCGCCCGGGTCGCGCCGTGGAGCAGCCGGATCCTCGAGGCCGTCGACGTGCCGACGATCCACTTCGGGACGGGTGCGGCGCACCTCCTGGGCGATCTCGCGGCAGCGGGCGGCGACGTGATCGGGCTCGACTGGCGGCTGCCACTCGACGACGGCTGGGCGCTCGCCGGCGACCGCGCGGTCCAGGGGAACCTCGACCCGGCCGTGCTCACCGCCCCCTGGGACGTGGTCGAGCGCGAGGCAGTCGACGTGCTCGCGCGCGCCGACGGGCGTCCGGGCCACATCTTCAACCTCGGTCACGGCGTGCTGCCCGAGAGCGACCCGGGGCACCTGAGGCGACTCGTCGAGCTCGTCCGCGAGCGGACCGGGGCGGTCGTCGCCGCATGACGCGACCCGCCGTCGTCCTGATGGCGTACGGCTCGCCCGACCGGCTGGCCGACGTGCCCGCGTACTACGCCGACATCCGCGGCGGCCGCCCCGTACGGCCGGAGCTCCTCGACGACCTCGTCTCCCGGTATCGAGCACTCGGGATCGACGACTCCGACGGGCCGTCTCCGCTCAACGCGATCACCGAGGAGACGCGGGCGGCCCTCGAGGACGCGCTGGACATCCGCGTCGTGACCGGCATGCGCCACTGGGAGCCGCGGATCGCGGGTGCGGTCGACACGGCGCTCGAGCTCGGGCACGACGCGCTCGTCGGCCTCGTGCTCGCGCCCCACTGGTCGTCGCTCTCGATCGCGAAGTACGAGCGGCTCTTCGACGACGCCGTGGGCGGACGCGCCGAGACCCGGTTCGTGCGGGCGTGGGGCACGGAGCCCGGCTTCGTCTCGCTGCTCGCGGACCGCTGCAGGGGAGCGGCGCACGTCGTCTTCACCGCCCACTCGCTCCCTGCCCGCATCCTCGAGACCGGCGACCCGTACCGCGAGTCGCTGCTCGAGACGTCCCGTCTCGTCGCGGAGGCAGCGGGAGTGGAGGACTGGTCGTTTGCGTTCCAGAGCGAGTCTCCGACGGGCGAGCCGTGGCTCGGCCCGGACATCCTCGACCACCTCGACGCGCTCGCGGCGGCGGGCGTCACCGAGGTCCTCGTCTGTCCGGTCGGGTTCGTCTCCGACCATCTCGAGATCCGCTGGGATCTCGACGTGGAGGCGGCGGATCGCGCTCGGCAGCTCGGGCTCGGCTTTGCGCGGATCGAGATGCCGAACGCCGACCCGGCTCTGATCGACGTGCTCGCCGGGATCGTGCGGCGCGAGCTCGCGGCCGTGGCCGCGTAGGCGATGAGACCCGGCGAGATCCAGGTCGACGGCGTCTCGCGGAAGTTCGTCGTCCGCGCCCGCGACACGCACACCCTGAAGGAGCTGCTCGTCGCCCGGGGCCGGACCGGCGCACAGGAGGTCTGGGCGCTTCGGGACGTGTCGCTCGCGATCGAGCCCGGCGAGGCGGTCGGGCTCGTCGGGCGCAACGGGTCCGGCAAGTCGACGCTGCTCCGTCTGATCGCGGGGATCATCGCGCCGACCGAGGGGCGGGTCGCCACGGGCGGCCGGGTCGGCTCGCTGCTCGAGCTGGGCGCCGGGTTCCACCCCGACTTCACCGGTCGCGAGAACGTCGAGCTCAACGGCATGCTGCAGGGACTGACGCGGGCGCGGATCCGCGAGCGATTCGACGAGATCGTCGCGTTCGCGGAGATCGAGCACGCGATCGACCGCCCGGTGCGCACGTACTCGTCCGGAATGACGATGCGCCTCGGGTTCGCGATCGCCGCGTTCCTCGAGGCGGACGTCCTCCTGCTCGACGAGGTGTTCGCGGTCGGTGACGAGAGCTTCCAGCGGAAGTGCTTCGGCGTGATCGCCGCGTTCAAGGAGCAGGGCGGCACGATCCTCTTCGTCTCCCACGACGCCTCGGCCGTGGAGCGTCTGTGCGACCGCGCGGTGCTGCTTCGCGACGGCGGAGTCGCGTTCGACGGGCGCGTCCATGAGGCGATCACCCGGTACCGGCGCGCACTCGCAGAGGACGGAGACGGTGCCGGACGCGGCGAGGACTCCGGTCCGGCCGGTACCGGCGAGGCACGCCTCGCGAGCGTGCGTCTCGTATCGCAGGACGGCGAGCCCCGCGAGCGGTTCCTGGCAGGGGAGCCGTTCGGGCTCGAGATCGAGCTGACCGGCGCAGCCGCCGCATCGTCGCTCCATCTCGAGATCCGTGACGGGTCGGGCCTGCTCGTCGCCGAGGAGATCGTCGATCCCCGGTCGCTCGGCCGCAACGGCTCCGCCGAAGGCGTGTCGCTCCGCTTCGACGTCACCTCACCGACACTCCAGTTCGGGCGCTTCGACGTCGGCCTGGCGCTCGTCGGCGAGGAGGGGCAGCTCCTCGACCGGCTGCCGCGCGGCATCCCGCTGCTCGTCTACCCCGACGGCGAAGGCCGGGGCCTGATCCGACTCGAAGGAACCTGGCGGCGCAAAGCGAAGGATGCGGACCGATGAGCTACAAGACCTGCCCGGACTGGCCCGCGCTCATGGAGCTCGCGCCCGACCTCCAGTTCAAGCACATGACGGTGCGCGAGGCGCAGCTGCCGTTCGAGATCGTCGGGTCGATCCCGGAGACGCTGTCGCTCGAGGAGGTCGAGATCTGCTGCGACGTCGACCACCACGTGGTCAACGCCGCACACACGCACCCCGACGTCGTTGCAGCCCTCGCGGGCACGCACTGGTACGAGGTGCAGGAGTGGTCGTCGTCGGGCCCCGGGGCCGACTCGGGCGCCGCTCCGCACGCCGCCTGACCCCGCTGCAGGCCGGCCGTCCGCGCGTACCCTCGAAGCGTGCTCGTCGTCATCCCGTTTCGCGCCGGCGGCAAGAGCCGTCTCCCGTCCGAGATCCGCACCGACGTCGCCCTGGCGATGCTCGGTGACGTGATCGAGGCGGCGGTGGGGGTAGGAGACGCACGGGTCGTGACCGACGACCCGGCGGGGCGGCTCGTCGCTGCCGAGCTCGGCGCCCAGGCCATGGACGATCCCGGTGAGGGGCAGGGCGCAGCCGTTGCCGCCGCACTGGCAGGAGTGGACGGGCTCTGTCTCGTCGTGAACGCGGATCTGCCGCGCGTGCGCCCGTCCGACCTGGGGGCTCTCGCGGTGCCCGCCCGCCTCGGCGGAGTCTCGGTCGTCGAGGCGGCGGACGGAACGACGAACGCGCTGGGGTTGCCGGTCGCCGAGGTCTTCACGCCGCTTTACGGGCCGGGCAGCGCTCGCCGGTTCCGCGCGCACGCTGCCGCGCTGGATCTCTCGTGCGAGGGCCTCGCCCTGCCGAATCTCGTCGAGGACGTCGACACGCTTGCCGATCTCGAGCGCGTCGGCCCGCACGGCGGCCCGCGCACGCGGGCGATGCTCGAGGCCATCGCCCGGTGAGGGTCGTCTGCCTCTCCGGGGGCGTGGGCGGCGCGAAGCTCGCCGCCGGGCTCCACGACGTGCTGGCTCCGGGCGAGCTCACCGTGATCGGCAACGTCGGCGACGACGTCGAGGTGCTGGGGCTGCACGTGTCACCGGACCTCGACTCGGTCCTCTACGCGCTCGCGGGGCTGAACGACGACGAGCGGGGATGGGGGCGCGCCGGCGAGACGTGGCGAACGCTCGAATCGGCGAAGGGGTGGGGCGGCGAGGGCTGGTTCCTGCTCGGCGACCTCGACCTCGGGCTCCATCTCGTCCGGACGCAGGCGCTTCGGAGCGGGGAGCCGCTCTCCGCCGTGACCGGCAGGCTCGCGGCGGCGGCGGGCGTCGCGAGCCGCATCGTCCCCGCTACGGACGAGCCCCTCCGGACGCACGTGACGACCCCCGCCGGCGTGTTCTCGTTCCAGGAGTGGTTCGTCGGCCGGCGGCACGAGGACGAGGTGGACGCGGTCTCGTTCGCCGGCGCTGACGAGGCGCGCCCGGCGCCCGGCGTGCTGGAGGCGATTCGCGACGCCGAGACGATCGTCTTCGCGCCCAGCAACCCGTACGTCTCGCTCGGCCCGATCCTGGCCGTCTCACCGATCCGTGAGGCGATCGCGTCGCGTCGGGCTCGCTGCGTGGCCGTGAGCCCCCTGATCGGGGGCCGTGCGGTCAAGGGGCCGCTCGACCGTATGCTCACCCGCATGGCGGGCGGGACGACACCGGCTCACGTTGCGGACTGTTACGCAGGCCTGATCGACGCCCTCGTCGTCGACGCCGCGGACGCTCCCGCCGAGGCCGCCGTCCCGCTTGTCGTGACCGAGACGCTGATGACCGACCGCACGGCCGCCGGGAGGCTCGCCGAGACGGTGCTCGAGGCAGCGGGATGAGGGTCGCGGTCGTCGGCGGGACGGGCAGCTTCGGCGCCGCCCTTGCCCGGCGCCTCGTCGAGGCGGGGTACACCGTCGTGATCGGGTCCCGGGACGCGGAGCGCGCCCGGACCGCGGGAGCCGAGGTCGGGGCCGAGGGCGCCACCAACGCAGACGCCGCCAGGTCGGCCGACCTGGTCGTCCTCGCCACGAAGGCGGACGCGACCCTCGAGACGGCCGAGGAGCTGCGCGACGCGATCGGGACGACACCGGTGCTCTCCGTCGCCGCGGAGCTGACCTTCACGCCGGGCGGTGTGCTTCCCACCGCGGAGGCGAGGTCGATCGCAGCCCGGCTCCAGGATCGGCTCGACGGACCGGTCGTCGCCGGCCTTCACTCGCTCGCTGCCCGGAACCTCGGAGCCGACGAGGCGCCGGAGGAGGACGTGCTCGTCTGTGGGGACGACGACGACGCCAAGGCGCTCGTGCTCGAGCTGGCCGAGCGGATCACCGCGGGCCGGGCGATCGACTGCGGGCCGCTCGCGAGCGCCCGGGCGCTCGAGGGGCTGACGGCGGTGATCGTCAACGTGAACAAGCGCTACAAGGCGCACGCGGGCGTTCGCATCTCCGGCGTGCGCTGAGGCGACCGGTGTCACCGTCCGTCGTCAGCGTGATCCCGCTCGAAGGCCTTCCCGAGCTCGAGCCGAGCGACGATCTCGGGCTCCTGCTCCACGGGGCGGCGCTGCATGCGGGCGGCCTGCAGGCGGGTGACGTGGTCGTCGTCGCGCAGAAGGCCGTCTCGAAGGTCGAGGGACGGGTCGTTGCCCTCGTGGACGTCGAGCCGAGCGAGCGTGCTGTCGAGCTCGCGGGACCGGACGGCGATCCACGCCACGTCGAGGTGATCCTGCGCGAGAGCGCCGACATCGTTCGCTCGCGCCCGCCGCTCGTGATCGCCGAGACGCGGCACGGGTTCGTCTGCGCGTCGGCCGGCGTGGACGCGTCCAATGCGCCGGGTGACGGCTTCCTCGTCCTGCTCCCCCTCGACCCGGACGCATCCGCGCGCCGACTGCGCGAGCGGCTCGTCGGGCTTGCCGGTGTGGACCTGGGCGTGATCGTGAGCGACTCGTTCGGGCGCGCCTGGCGGCAAGGCACGACCGACGTGGCGCTCGGGGTCGCCGGTGTCGCTCCGCTCCGCGACCTCCGCGGTGCCCGCGATTCGCGCGGACGGGAGCTCCGGACGACGCAGATCGCCGTCGCGGACGAGCTCGCGGGAGCGGCGGAGCTCGTGATGGGGAAGGCGCGTGGGATCCCGGCGGCGATCGTCCGTGGCGTCGATGCGCGAGGCGACGGGAGCGCGGCCGAGCTCGTCATGCCGCGTGAGCGCGACCTCTTCCGCTGAAGCGCCTTCCGCGATCGCGTCGAGGAGTCGGCGACTCTCCGCGGTAGAGTTCCGTCGATGCACAGGTACGCGATCTGGGGCACGGCGACCTCGCCTGCGCACGAGGCGTGGGTCCGTTCGATCGGCGACGCCTTCGAGGCCGACGGGTTCGCCCGGGTCGACGACATCGCGGACGCGGACTTCGTGCTGAACATGTTCGACGCGGAGCAGCCGAAGGCGTTCCGGCGGCAGTCGCGCGGGACGTACTCGGCGTCGTTCTACGAGCTCGACGAGGTTCCCGACGACGTCCTCAAGACGAGCTACCCGATGCTCGTCCGCACGCTGGCGAACGTCGTCGTTCTCCACGTGCCCGGCCACGGCGTCTGGTTCACGACGATGGAGCGCGGGACGTACAAGATCTCGGACGAGCCGCGGGAGGTCTTCGAGCGGCTCGCGCCGCTGGCGAAGTCCAAGCTCGTGATCGACAACGAGTTCATCCCCGACCTCGAGCCCGACCTCTGGGACGGCGACGAGGTCACCGCGGACATCGGCCTGGCGGGCAAGCGGATGCAGGACCTCGACCTGCTCCCCGCGCCGTTCCCGGTCCACGAGTACCTCGACGAGCGCGATCTTCGCCACGTGATGCGGCTCTACCAGGTCGGCGGCCTCTCGTACGGCAACCTGTCGGCCCGCAAGGACGAGACGCGCTTCTGGATGAGCGCGAGCGGAGTCGACAAGTCACAGCTCGAGGTCGCCGGTCGGGACATCCTGCTCGTGACGGGCTACGACGAGCCCAACGCGAAGATGATCATCAGCGTGCCGCCCGGCATCGAGCCCCGGCGCGTCTCGGTCGACGCGATCGAGCACTGGATGATCTACCAGGCGCACCCCGACGTCGGCGCCATCCTCCACGTCCACGCCTGGATGGAGGGCATCGCCGCGACGGACATCAACTACCCGTGCGGCACGCAGGAGCTCGCGGAGTCGGTGGCCGACCTGATCGACCGGGAGCCCGACCCCTCGCACGCCGTGATCGGGCTGCGAAACCACGGCATCACGGCTACGGGCGACAGCCTGACGGAGATCCTCGACCGCATCGAGTCGAGCATCCTCCGCCAGGTCCCGATGACGTAGCCGTCGGCGTCAGCGCGAACGCAACACGCGCCAGACCGTGAGCAGCGCGAGCAGCGGGACGACCACGAGGTCGTTGACGAGGCACCAGACGCACCACGCGTCGATCACGAACGCCTGCACGACGACGAGGTAGACGGCGAAGCCGGCTCCGGACAGCGCGATCGTCGCCGCGAGCGTCCGTGCGAGCTCGCTGTCCCACGCGACCAGCACGAGTACGGCGAGGTAGGCGACCAGCCCGAGGAGCGCGACCGGGATCCCGGCGATCTCGGCGTACGACGAGTCCTGGACGGCCTCGCAGCCGCCTCCGCCCGTGCAGATCAGCGCGCCGGGCCGGTAGTGGACGTACGTGAGGTATCCCGCGACTGCGACGCCGGCGGCTGCGACGGCCGCGACCGCGAGACGAAGCGCCCGGTCGCTCATGCGAGGAGTGCGCTCAGCCGGCGCCGGCGGCGTCGAGGATCTGGCGGAACTCCTCGATCGCGAACGAGCCGGGTCGCACCTCGTAGGGCTCGCCGTCGCCCACCTGGACGTAGAACCACGGCGTCCCGGGCACGCCGCGCTGTTCCGCCTCGGTCGCCATGGCGTTCGCCTGCTGGAGCGTCACAGGCCCGTCGGCGTCGGCCTGGAGCTTCGTCCAGTCGAGCCCGAACTCGCCTGCGAGCTCCTCGAGCAGCTCGTCCGTCACCCAGCCCGAGTTCTCGCTGCCCTGGTTCGCGTAGAGCGCGTCGGCGTACTGCCACAGCTTCCCCTGCTCGCCCGCGGCGAGGACGTACAAGAGCGCCTTCTCCGAGTCGGGGCCGATGAAGGCGAGCCCGACGAAGCGGATCTTGACCGTTCCGGGGCGGACGTACTCCTCGACGATGCCCGGGAACCCTTCCTCCTGGTAGCGCTTGCACACGGGGCACTGCAGGTCCTCGAACTGGATCAGCGTCACGGTCGCGTCCTCCGAGCCGAGGATCGCGCGGTTCTGCGGGATCCCGTCGAGCAGGTTCGACGGCGACGTTGGCGTCGTCGTGGTCGGCGTCGCGGAGTCGGTGTCGTCACCGCCACGGAGCAGGAGTGACGCGGCGACGAGCACGACGATCACGACGGCCGCGCCGCCGGCGGCCAGCACCATGCTGCGGTTCGGCTTGGACGCCACGGCGTCAGTCTGCCTGCGGGCATCGCGCACGATGCGCGAGAACCGTCACCGGGCGAGCGTCACCGGGACCTTCGCGACGTGCAGCGGCCGGCCGTCCTCGGCCGATGCCTCGAACGTGACGATCGTGATCGGGCCTTCGAGATCCTGCAGAGGGACCGTCGTGTCGAACGTCCCCCGAGTGCCCGTGCCGGACGTCGCGGTGGTGAAACCCTCGTAGACGACCGCACCGCTCTCGTCGCGCACCTCGATCGAGACCGTCGCCTCGAAGACGTTGGCGGTGCCGCGGAGCCGGATCGGACTGGTGACCGTGTCCTCCGGAAGCGGCGACTCGATCAGGATCTGTGGCGACTGCTCCTCGATCGCGCTCCGTCCGATGGGAGGGTCGACGACGACTCCTTCGCCGCCGACCGTCTCGATCGGTTCACCGTCGAGGCGGAATGCGACACGCTCGATCGTCGAGAACTGCGTGAGCGTCGCGACGACCTGGGCGACGCGGCCGAGCATCGACGCGCTCCCGCCGCCGTCGTCGAACGTGCCGGAGAGATCCACCGTGGCGACGCCGTCGGCGACGGAGACGTCGAGGAGCGTCGTCCCCTCGGGGATCGCCGTCACGAGTCCGTCGGACTGCTCGGCGCCGGTCGGACCGGTCATCAGCGCCTCGAGCGACGCCCGGGCGACAGCGGGGGTGGACGCGACCGTCCTGCGAACCGGGGCGATCACGCCGTCCCGGAGCAGGTAGACCGCGAAGGTCGACGTCTCGGGGGTCGGCTGCGGCGTCGTCTCCACCGGGCCTGTCGTCTCGGGCGGCGGCACCGCCTCCTCGTCCCCGTCGCAGCCGGCGGCCACGAGCATCAGGAGCGCCAGCAGCGTCGCGAGCACGACCCAGGGTCTCTTCACGCGAGCATCGTGCCCGGCATTTGTTCGGAAATCAGGACGCCGCTTCGCGCGCCAGCGCGGCGAGCGTGCGGCCGACGACCGGGGCGAACTTGAAGCCGTGGCCGGAGCAGGCGGCACCCACGACGATGCGCCCGTGGCGCTCCAGCACGAAGCCCTCGTCGGCGGTGTTGGTGTAGAGGCACGTCTCCGTTCCGGCGAGGTCGCCGAGGCCCTCGAAGCGCTCGCACGCCCACGCGGCGACCCACCTCGCGACGCGCTCGTCCGGCGTGGGATCGTCGTCCGGGTCGGCGACCGGCCCGGAGTGGTGGAGGCCCGCTTTGAGGCCGATCCCGGGCGACGCCAGCGCATACGCGGCCTGCCCGGCCCGCGTGACGCCGTCCTCGGCGCCCGGCGTGCGCGCGTAGTCGATCACCGACGGCGCAGGCGCCGTTCCGCCCAGCGCGAGGTGGATCACCGTCTCGCGCGTCGGCACGACGGGTAGGACGATCTCGACGTCCGCGAGGAGCCGGGGCGACCAGGAGCCTGCCGTGACGACGACGGACCGTGCCGAGAGCTCGTCGTTGTCGAGCGTGACCCGGACGCCTCTCCGCTCCAGCGCGAGCGACCGCACCGGGGCGTTCTCGCGGAGCTCCACGCCGTCGCCGGCAGCGCTCTCGAGGAGCGCACGGTGGGCGTTGTCGGCGAGGACGATCCCGCCGTCGGCCTGGAAGACCGCCGTCTCGCCCTCGTCGAGTCGGAGCGGCCAGCGTGAGCGGACCTCGTCGGCGCTCAACGTCTCGAAGCGAACGCCGCAGGCCGACAGAGCGCGTGCGGTCTCGGCGGCGACCGGCCCGAGGTCGAGCGAGCCGCTCCGCACGAGGAGCTGCACGTCGCGCTCGCGCTCGAGCTCGCGCCAGGCGTCCCCTGCGGCCTGCGCCATGCGGACGTACCGCTCGTCGGGGTAGTTGAGCCGGAAGATCCGAGAGGTCCCGTGACTCGAGCCGTGCGCGTGCCCGAGAGCGAACCGCTCGAGGAGAATCACCGTGCCGAAGGTGCCTGCGAGCGCGCGTGCGGTCGCGGCGCCGACGATCCCGGCGCCGACGACGACGATGTCGGCGTCCCGGGCCATGCCCGGGATCCTACGAGCAACCGACCCTCAGGCCGCGCGTTCGCGTGCGGCGCGCGAGGCAGCCCGTGAGAGCGCCTGGTAGGCGCGGACGACCTCGCCCGCCTTTCCCGCCTCCTCCGCTGCCTCGACGGCGCGCACCGCGCGCGAGACCGCGGGGTCGATCGGCTCGCGCCCGTAGGCGAGCTCGGCCTCGCTGATCCCCACCCGGAGCGCAAGCTCCCGCATCACCTGCAGGGAGGGGATCCGCTCCCCTCGCTCGATCCGCGAGATGTAGGCCGCGCTGCAGCCTGGGAAGGCGAGCTCTCGTTGGCTGATCCCCGCCGCCTCGCGGGCGGCGTGCAGCCGTGCTCCGACGGCGACCGGGTCGTCGTAGTGCGGTGTCCGCGGGCGCTTGAGCGTCATCCACGAATGATCGCACGGTGATCAAGGGTCATCGCGGCGCGCGGGGCATGCGAGGATCGAGGCGTGGACGTCGACCTCGAGGCGCTGTTCCGGGCGGGTGCCGCGCACGGAAGTGGCTGGCGCCGGATGCCGGCCGTTGCGGGCGACGCGATGATCGCGACGAGCCATCCGCTCGCGAGCGCGGCCGGGCTCGAGGCGTTCCGCGCTGGTGGCAACGCCGTCGACGCCGCGCTGGCGGCCGCCGTCGTGCTCACCGTGGCCGAGCCGACCGACAACGGTCCCGGGGGCGACGCGTTCGCCATCGTCTGGCACGACGGCGCGCTTCACGGGCTGAACGGCTCCGGGCGCTCGCCGGGCCGGATCGACGCGCCGCGCGTCGACGCGACCGGCCCTCGGTCGGTCACCGTGCCGGGCGCCGTCCGCGCCTGGGCCGACCTCGCGGAGCGGTTCGGCCGGCTGGGCCTCGACCGTGCGCTCGAGCACGGCGCGCAGCTCGCGTCACGCGGCGTCGCCTGCACGGCCCGTATCGCGCACAAGTGGTCGCGCGCGGAGGGTGTCCCGTTCCCCGCACCCGCGCTCGGGGAGCGGTTCGCGATCCCCGACCTCGCCGCGACGCTCCGACTCCTCGCCGACGACGGCCCGGACGCCTTCTACCGCGGTCGCGTCGCCGAGGCGATCGCTGCAGCGTGCTGGCTCGAGGAGGACGACCTCGCGGCGCACCGATCCGAGTGGGTCGAGCCGCTCCGCCACGACTACCGCGGCGTCGAGGTCTGCGAGCTCCCGCCGAACGGGCAGGGGGCCGCGGCCCTCCTCGCGCTCGCGCTCTACGACGGGCTCGAGCCGGGGCTCCACTCGCAGATCGAGGCGATGAAGCTCGCCCTCGCCGACGTCCACGCCTACGTCGCGGACGGGCCGTTGCCCGACGAGCTGCTCGACCCGGCGCACCTCGCCGAACGACGCAGGCTCGTCGACCCCGGACGCGCGCTCGAGCCAGGCCCGTCGGTGCTTCCTCGTGGGGGGACGACCTACCTGTGCGCCGTCGACGGCGACGGCACCGCGATCTCGCTCATCCAGAGCGTCTACGGAACGTTCGGCTCCGGGATCGTCGCGCCCGGCACGGGCGTCGTCCTCCAGAATCGCGCCGCGGGGTTCGTCGAGGCGGACGGCCATCCAAACCGGCTCGGCCCGCGACGGAGACCGTTCCACACCATCATCCCCGGGATGCTCCTCGAGGGCGGTCGGCTCCTCGGGCCGTTCGGCGTGATGGGCGGTCCGATGCAGCCGCAGGGGCACATGCAGGTCGTGCTCCGCCTCGTCGACCACGGGGACGACCCGCAGGCGGCGCTCGACGCGCCGCGCTGGCGGGTCGACGGCGGGCTGGACGTCCAGCTCGAGCCCGGCCTCTGGGGATCGCTCGATCACCTCGCGACGCTCGGCCACCGCGTCCGCCGGGCAGACGTCGTCCACGACTTCGGCGTCGGCCAGGCGATTCTCCGCATGGGCGACGCACTCGTCGGCGGATCGGACGGCCGGGGCGACGGCTACGCCGCCGTGCTCTGACAGGTCCCGATTACACCCGGGGATACACCCCCCGAGGAATGGATCCCTCGTACGAGGGACGGAAGAATCGGGCCATGACGAGGACGACCACCGCACCCGAGCCTCCGCTGACCGATCGGCAGCGTGAGGTCGTTGCGCTCATCGCGGCCGGGTGCTCGAACGACGAGGTGGGACACTCATTGGGAATCTCGGCCCGGACGGCGAAGGCGCACAGCGATGCGCTCCGCTTGAAGCTCGGCGTCGCACGCCGCAGGCAGATCCCGGCGGCGTACCGCCTGCTCACCGGCGAAGACCCCTACGTCCCTCCCCTCGTCCGGCTCCATCCCCCAGGGAGCCGCTGACGGCAAGCGCCCGCGGCCCGCCCACGCCGGCCGCGGGCGCACTTCTCTCGACGAGCTGCCGGGAGTAGGCTCGAGACCCAGCCCATGGCAGACGAGCCACGGAAGCCGAGGATCCGCGCGCGCAGGGTCATCGAGCGCCCGCGTCTGATCCGCGCGCTCGACCGATCGCAGGCGCGCGTCCGAACGCTCGTCGCCGGGCTCGGGGTACGGAAAGACGATCCTGACCGAGCAGTGGGCTCCGCGCGACGACCGCGTCGTCGGCTGGTTCCGCGCACGAGCCCCGGCGGCAGACGTCGCTGTGACGGCACGCGCCCTGGCGGGCGCGTGCGGCGCGGTCGTGGACGGGGCCGGTCGCCGCCTGCTCGAGCGACTCGGGGTCACACAGGACCCCGAGCGCGAGGTGATGGTCCTCGCGGAGATGCTCGCGGAGGATCTCGACGAGTGGCCCGACGACGGCTGGGTCGTGGTCGACGACTACCAGCACCTTGCCGCATCGGTCGCGTCGGAGCGGTTCGTCGAGACGATCGTCGAGCGCTCACCGGTGCGGATCCTGATCGCTAGCCGCGTGCGTCCGTCGTGGATCGCCGCCCGGAGCATCCTCGACGGAGATGTCCTCGAGATACCGGAGAACGAGCTCGCGATGAGCGCGGAGGAGGTCGAGGAGGTTCTCGACGGAGCGCGCACCGAGCTCACGTCGGGGCTCGTTGCGCTCGCGGGCGGGTGGCCGGCGGTCGTCGGTCTCGCGGGCATGGCCCCGGACGTCCAGAACGTCGACGCCGTCCTGCCGGAGACGCTCTACGAGTTCTTCGCCGAGGAGATCTACCAACGGCTCGATCCGGGTGTTCGAACGGGGCTCGCGCTGCTCGCGACGATGCCGTTCGTCGACCACGAGCTCGTCGTGACGCTGATGGGCGCCGAGCGCGCCGAGCTCGTCGTCGGGAAGGCGCTCGCACTCGGACTTCTCGACGAGCGGGACGACCGCCTCGTGCTCCACGCGCTCGTCGAGGAGTTCCTGGTCAGGCGAGCTCGCACGGAGACGCAGGTCGAGGCCGCGGAGGCCTTCCCGACCGCGTGGGCGTACTACACGGCGCAGAAGGAGCCGGACGCCGCGTTCGACCTGGCGCACCGGCTGGGCGTCCCGAGCGACATCGACCGCCTGCTCATCGACACGATGGACGAGCTCCTGAACAGTGCCCGTCTTCCGACGCTCGAGACCTGGGCGAGCCGGGCCGTACGCCTGGTGGGCGAGACGCCCGCCGTGCTCGTCGCCCAGGCAGAGATCGCGCTCCGCCGCGGGCGGCACCTGACCGCACAGGCGCTTGCTGATCGCGCCGCACATGGAGCACGAGACAACGGCCATGTCCTATATCGCGCCCTCCTGGTCGGAGGTCGAGCAGCCCACATCGGCCAGCGTGAAGAAGACGCCCTAGTCCTCGCCGAGAAAGCAGAATCGACGAGCGCCAACGAGAGACAACGTCGCGAAGCGATGTGGGTGCGTCTGACGGCCGCGGGTTCGCTTGAACGAGACGTTGCTTGGGAGCTGCTCGAGCAACTCCGAGTCGCGCCAATAGGAGACTTCGACCCCACCGAGGTTCTTCGCACTGCCGACAAGACGCTCGCCCTCGGGCTTCGGTTCGGTGCGATTCACAGCCTCCCCGAAGCGAAGAACGTTGAGGAACTCCTTCCCTCGGTTCCCGATCCGTTCGTTCGGTGCTCATTCCGCTGCATGCTGTCGTGCGCGCTCAACCTGGCTGCCGAGTATGGCCACGCGCTCGAAGTCGGCGATCGCGATGCGTGGACGACGCGACGGAGTTCCGCGTCGCTTTCGCGCTTCCGTATGCGAGCCTGATGCAAAGCACCGCGCTGGCTGGGCTGCGTCGATTCGAGGAGGCTCACGAATGCCTCGATATGGCGCGCACTCAGGCCGTGCGCTGCACAGACGCGTTCGGTCAACAGTCGGTGTACACAGGCCGTGTTCGGGCCCTACTCCATGAAGGCAGAGTCGCAGAGGCATGTGGCCTCGAGCCTCCTGACCTCTCTACGTCACTGCCCGGCATGCGCGGCGAAGTTTGGTCGTCGCGCGGGCTTGCGTTGGCGGGCATCGGGCGCCTCACCGAGGCGCGGCAGTTCGCCGCAATGAGCCTCAAATCCACTCGGGCGATCGAATCGACAGTGCTGGCGAAGTGCATCGCTGCCGTCACGGCGTTGAAAGCCCGCGACCGTACACAGACCCGGGAGATCCGACGGGTCCTTTCGGCCGCGTGGCAGGCAGGCGCCGTTGACTGCGTTGTAACGAGCTACCGCGCTAGCCCCGACCTTCTCGCTGCGCTTCTTCGAGACGCGGAAACAATGGAAACGGCCGGATACCTCGTCGGTAGGGCCTCCGATCACGAACTCGCAGCCACGATTGGGATCGATCCAGCCACCGCTCTCGATCCGGTGTCGTCCCTGTCGACGAGGGAGCGCGAGGTCTACGACCTGCTATGCGAGGGCTTTCAGAATCGCGAGATCGCGAAGCGGCTGTTCATCTCGGTCGAGACCGTCAAGGTCCATGCACGTCACGTCTACGACAAGCTAGGCATTCGATCCCGCACCGCGCTCGCGCTACAAGCCGCGAGTCGACGCCCTCAGGCAGCGCCGACGGCAAGACCGCGCGCCGACGCGTCAGACTCGTCCGCTACCGACGGCTGACCAGGTCGGAACTCCTCGCTTGTGGCCGACCGATAGCTGTCGTCGACCGACGCGAGGATCGCCTCGAACGCCGCGACCACGCTCGTGTCGAACTGGTTCTCTACAGCCTGCGCGAGCCTTAGTCGTGCGACTCGCGACGGCATGGCCTCGCGATAAGGGCGGTGCGACGTCATCGCGTTGTACGCGTCCGCCACAGCAATAACGCGTGAGAGCATCGGAATGTCGTCCCCGTGGATCCCATCCGGGTATCCCTCACCGTCGATTCGTTCGTGGTGGTAACGAACGATGGTGGCGACATCGTCATAGGCGTCAACCTCACGCAGGATGCGCTCGCCGATCGCGGAGTGCTCCTGCATTCTGCGACGCTCCTCAAGTGTGAGCGGCCCCTCCTTGCCGAGGAGACTGGGCGGCAGCCCCACCTTGCCGATGTCGTGGACAAGGCCGCACAGGAACGCTCGATCGCACTCTTCGGGTGACATGCCCATCCGCCGGGCGATATCGCGGCAATAGATTGCGACCGCACGAGAGTGGCCGGCCGTGTACGCGTCGCTTGCCTCGAGAGCCGTTACCAATGCCACCGCAAATGACAGGTTTGCTCGTGCGAGCGTGTCGTTTGCGGTGCGGAGGTCGTCACCCAGCCGTCGCTCGCGCTGGTAGAGCGTGTAGAGCCTCTGGAAGGCCAGCGTCGGGACGACGAACAGAAGAATCGTTACGGGCGAGATCTTGAGATACGCGAGAACAAGGAACAACGACGACCGGGGCGTACACCAAGAACGATGTAAGCGCCACGGGCGCTCCTCGAACCGCGAGTTCACGCATCGACCGTCGACGCACCTGCGCGGTCACCACAGCGAACAGGAAATCCGATGCCTCTGCCACGGCCATCGCAGCAAATGTCGAAGCAACGATCGCGCCCAGTGACTCACCATCGAAGAACTGAGCAGTGAGCCCGGCCAACGCGCCGGTGATGAAACTAGCCGCCGTGTAGTTGATCCACTTCAACACAGGCGCCCGGTCTCGACTTCCGTGACGGAACACTTCGGTGTCGCCGAGCATCGAGGCAGCCGCGATGATCCCGGCGGCTAGTGGCCCGAAGACGACGGCCGCAAAGACGGTCGGGAGCAGATAGACCGTCAGCTCCGTCGTCGCCGACACGCGCACGCTCCAACGCTCGGACACCGCTGTCGCGATCGCGAGACAGAGGACGACGAGCGGACTTTCGAGGCGGTACCCCGTGCGCAATCAATGTCGCGCAGAGCCCAATCGCGGCCGCGGCGAGCAACGTCACATAGCCGGTCAGGATCCGATGCTGAGAAATCAGCACTTGCACATCCCCCAAACGGGGGATACGATCCCGCTGCCGTCAGTTCCCGAACACAGGAGCACCCACATGCGGAGACTCTTGAGTGTCTTCCTCATTGGTGGCATTCGAGACTGGTAGTCGTCCAGGCCGCATAGTCCAGGTTCGCCCGGGTGCCTGGCATCCCTCTAGCGGGGGAGCCAGAGCGAGTGGGCCGACTACATACGCCTCGCTTAGCTAAGCGATGAGCCCACGCCGGAAGCCAACGGCTACGGCGTGGGCTCTGCTGCGCGCTTGAAGCTTCGCCAGCAGATGGCGGACGTGGGACTTCACCGTCTCCTCCGAGAGGAACAGCTGCTGGCCGATCTCTCGGTTCACCAGGCCGTCCGCGACCAGTTGCAGGACCTCGAGCTCGCGGGCCGTGGGCTCCTGCTCGAGCTCGCGGAGGGCGGGCGGCGGCGCGAACGGGATCACCGATCCCGAACGATTCGCGTTCCGGCGTGCCGCAGCCGCCTCGAAGCGGCGGCTGTGGTCGCGATACCGGTTCAAGATCTCCCTCCGCTCCGCGGCGTCCACCTTCTGCGTATCGGCCGCCTCGGAATGGCGCTTTAGGGGGATCAGTGCCTCGAACGGGGGAAAGACCCCGACCAAAGGCTAGGTGGGCGTCGGACTTACGTCGGCGGCGGCTCGATCGCAGCCGGCGCATGTGACTCGTCGAGCGACGCGTCGAAGACCGGCGCCCGCTCGACCGGCGTGATCTCGCCGGCGCGCACCTGCTCCGCGAAGTGGCATGCGACCAGGTGCCCGTCGATCGGGCGGAGGAGCGGCTCCTCGTCCCGGCAGCGGGTCGGCTGGACGAACGGGCACCGCGTGTGGAAGCGGCATGCGGTCGGCGGGTTCGCCGGGCTCGGGAGGTCGCCCTGCACGCGGATCGCCTTGCGCGTCCGCTCGATCTCCGGATCCGGGATCGGGATCGCAGAGAGGAGCGTGAGGGTGTACGGGTGGAGCGGGTTGTCGTAGAGGTCGTCCGCGGGCGCGATCTCGACGATCTTGCCGAGGTACATCACCGCGATCCGGTCCGAGATGTGCCGGACGACGGCGAGGTCGTGGGCGATGAAGAGGTAGGTGAGCCCGAACTCCGCCTGGAGCTCCTCGAGCAGGGTCACGATCTGGGCCTGGATCGACACGTCGAGCGCCGAGACCGGCTCGTCGCACACGACGAGCGACGGGTTGAGCGCGAGCGCCCGCGCGAGCCCGACGCGCTGGCGCTGGCCGCCCGAGAACTCGTGCGGGTACCGGTTCGCCGCGTCCGGCGGCAGGCCGACGACCTCGAGGATCTCCCGCACGCGCGTCTCCGCCTCGGCGCCCCGGGAGATGCCGTGGACGCGGAGCGGCTCCCCGATCGTGCGCCCGATGGAGTGCCGGGGATTCAGGGAGGAGAACGGGTCCTGGAACACCATCTGCATGCGTCGCCGCAGCGGCCGGAGCTCGGCGTCCGACATGTGCGTCACGTCGACGCCCTCGAACAGCACGCGGCCGCCGGTCGGCTCGTAGAGGCGGAGCATCGCGCGCCCCACGGTCGACTTCCCGCAGCCCGACTCGCCGACGAGGCCCAACGTCTCGCCGCGCTCGATGGTCAGGCTCACCCCGTCCACGGCCTTCACGTCGCCGACGTGGCGGTCGAGGAGGACGCCCTTCTTGATCGGGAACCAGACCCGCAGGTCCTCGACCTCGACGAGCGGCCCGCCGTTGGTCGAGCTCACGCCGCCTCACCCCCGAGTCTCGACCGCTGCCACTCATCCGCTTCGGCGGGGTTGAAGCACGCCGCACGCTGCCCCGTTTCCAGGCGCTCGAGCTGCGGCAGCTCGGCGGTGCACCGGTCGATCCGGTTGCGGCACCGCGGCGCGAACGGGCACGAGTTCGGCTCGCTGAGCATGTTCCGCGGCGCGCCGGGGATCGGGCGGAGCGGTTGTCGCCGTCCGGTGTCGAGGCGCGGGATGCTCTGCAGCAGCCCGAGCGTGTACGGATGTCGTGGCGCGGCGAAAAGCTCGTCCGCGGTGCCCTCCTCGACGAGCGTGCCGGCGTACATCACCTTCACCCGCTCGCACATGCCCGCGACGACGCCGAGGTCGTGTGTGATGAGGACCAGAGACGTCCCGCGGTCGGTGACGAGGTCGCGTAGGAGGTCGAGGATCTGCGCCTGGATCGTGACGTCGAGCGCCGTCGTGGGCTCGTCCGCGATGAGGAGCTTCGGCTCGCAGGCGAGCGCCATGGCGATCATCACGCGCTGGCGCATGCCGCCCGAGAACTGGTGCGGGTAGTTCCGCAGCCGGTCGGCCGCGCTCGGGATTCCGACCTGATCGAGAAGCTCGACCGCGCGCCGGGTCGCCGCCTTGCGGTCGAGGTCGAGGTGCTCCTCGATCGCCTCCCGCAGCTGCGCCCCGACGGTGAGGACGGGGTTCAGGCTCGTCATCGGGTCCTGGAAGATCATCGCGATCTCCTTGCCGCGGATCCGCCGCCACGCGCGCTCGGAGAGCCCGATCAGCTCGCGCCCCTCGAGCTTGATGCTCCCCGACGAGATCTGGGCCGCGCGCGCGAGGATGCCCATCGTCGCGAGCGCGGTGACGCTCTTCCCGCAGCCCGACTCGCCGACGAGACCGAGCGTCTCGCCCGGCCGGACGTCGAAGGAGATGCCGTTGACGGCGTAGACGAGGCCACGCTGCGTCTTGAAGCGGACGCGGAGGTCCTCGACCTCGAGGATCGGCGCCTCGCTCACGACCGTCCTCGCAGTTTCGGGTCGAGCGCCTCGCGGAGCCCGTCGCCGATGAGGTTGAAGCCCATGACCGCGATGACGATGCAGATCCCGGGGAAGATCGCCAGGAACGGTGCCGTCTGCAGGTAGCGGATGGTGCC
>CAVQHL010000021.1:0-34034 GCA_963712255.1 uncultured Actinomycetes bacterium | reverse complement strand
ACGGCCGCCGGCGCCATCGTCACGGCGGCCCCGGCTACGCGTTCGGCCGCCGCGCGGGACGTGGCGACATCCGCGCCGCGATCCTCGCGCTCCTCGCAGAGGAGCCCATGCACGGCTACCAGATCATCCAGGAGCTCACCGAGCGGACGGGTGGCGTCTGGCGGCCGAGCCCCGGCTCGGTCTACCCCACGCTGCAGCAGCTCGAGGACGAGGACCTCGTCCGTGAGACGGCATCCGAGTCCGGCAAGCGCGTCTACGAGCTGACGGACACGGGACGCGAGCAGGCAGCCTCGAGCCCTGCCCCGTGGAGCGCCGTCGCCGGCGAGAGCGAGGACGCGCTCGTCGCGCTCCACGACCTCGCCCACCAGGTGATCGCGGCGACCCGACAGGTCGCCCACGCGGGGACCGCGGCGCAGCTCGACGAGGCACAGACCGTGCTGCGGGAGACGCGCCGCAGCCTCTACCGGATCCTCTCCGAGGACAGCGCCGACGACTGAGGTGCGGGTGGTGGGGAGCCTCCGGGCTCCCCACCGACCGCTCAGCTCGTCTGCACGCCCATCGTGATCCGCCCGACGTAGCCGCTTCCCTTCCGGGCCAGCCGGAGCAGCGAGCGGCTGCCGCCGTTCCGGAAGATCGAATCGGATGCGTTGCGCGTCGTCCGGCTCGGGCGGCGGTTGTACGGCGCCCGGCGGTAGACCGTGTCCGTGAGCGGGTCGGGGAAGTAGAGCTGGCCCGTGTGCAGGACGTCGCCCCCGAGGTGCACCTGGACGTGGATGTGGACGGTCCGGCCCTCGTACCAGCCGGGGTAGATCGTGTCGAAGAGCGCGAGTCCCGCGCGATCGGTGCGCTGGATCCCGCGCATGAACGTCTTCCCCTCGGTGCCCTCCTGGGCGAAGCCGGAGTAGGTGCCCGACGCGTCGCAGTGCCAGATGTCGACCGCGGCGCCCCGGATCGGCTTGCAGCTCG
This sequence comes from uncultured Actinomycetes bacterium, assembly GCA_963712255.1. GTDB lineage: Bacteria > Actinomycetota > Thermoleophilia > Gaiellales > Gaiellaceae > Gaiella. The sequence continues at coordinate 33,068 of CAVQHL010000021.1, read as the reverse complement.
AGACGTCGACGACGGTGGTCCGGAGATTGAGCGCGACGCCGGGCTTGCCCTCGCGGACGTTGCGCCGCACCTTGTCGCCCTCGAGGTAGTACGGGCCCTGTGTCTGCTCGGGCGCGAGCACGCACGACACGAGCCCGGACGCGACCGCAGCCGGGCCCGCGCCCGCGCCGGCGGCATCGTCTGCGGACTCGAGCTTCCATGCGGTCGCGCCGAGCGCCCCGGCGGCGAGCCCGCCGAGACGCAGGAGCGAGTCGCGGCGCGTCAGCGCGGCGGCCCGCTCGTCGGTGTTCGTGTTCTCGTCCATGCCCCTATCGTGCACCTCGACCTTCAGAGGTCGTTCAGACGGTGTGCAGAGCTCGGCGAGAGGTCGGGTGGCGGTGGTCGGGAGGCGTCGGCCGCCCGACCACCACCGGGTGGCTAGATCGTGTGCCGGGCGCGGAAGACGCCGTCCGGGTCGACCTCGGCCCGGATCTCCGCGAGCCGGCCGAAGGCACCGCTCGGGTAGAGGTCGCTCGCGTCGACGTCGCCGTCCGCGAAGTTGAAGTACGTGCTCCGCGAGAGCCACGGCGCGGACGCGGCCCGCACCTCACCGACCCGCGACGCGATCGCGTCGGGTGTGACGGGGCCCATCGGCGCGCCGACCGCGTACAGCGCGTACGGCGCCTCGAAGTGCGACAGCACGCCGCCCTTGGGGTCGGGTCGCCCGAGGGCGCCCTCGAGGTGCCGGATCTCGAGGGAGAGGAGCGGCGCGGTGCCGTCCATCGCGGCGGCCTCGACGATCGCCGTGGCGGCCGCCGCGTCGAGCGTGTCGAGCATCCAGCCGTCGCCGACGGCCGGGACCGGGGCGGGCGGGTCCTGGTGCAGCTCCGTCAGGCCGCGGGCGGGCACCGTCGCGAACGTGTCGATCTCGGGCTGGAGGTCGAGGAGCGGGCGCAGGAGCTCGCGCCCCGATGCCTCGTCGCCGAGGTACGCGGCCTCGACGACCACGACCTGGCGGCCGCGGAGCGCCGGCGGCATCTCCGGGATCGGCGGAAGCTGCAGCAGGCGACCGATCGAGGTCACCTCCTCGGGGACGGTGCGCGTCCAGTCGGCCCACGCGGCGAGCACCTCGCCCGCGCGGTCCATCGGCCAGATGAGCCAGCCGGCGAACGCCTCGGTGACGCGGGTAGAGCGCGATCTCGACGGACGTGACGACGCCGAAGCTGCCGCCGCCGCCCCGGAGCGCCCAGAAGAGGTCCGGGTTCGTCTCGGCGTCGGCGCGCACGACCTCGCCCTCGGCGGTGACGACCTCGGCGGAGAGCACGCTCGACGCCGAGAGGCCGTGCTTCCGCGCGAGCCAGCCGATGCCGCCGCCGAGCGAGTAGCCGACGACCCCGACGTCCTGCGCCGAGCCGTGGAGCGCGGTGAGGCCGTGCTCGACGGCGGCGTCGACGACGTCGATCCAGATCGTCCCCGCCGCGACGGTCGCCACCCGGGCGCTCGCGTCGATCTCGACGCCGGTCATCCGGGCGGTGTTGATCAGAAGGGTGCCGTCGAGGAGATCGTGCCGGGCGCCGTGGCCGGTGCCCTGGACGGCGACCCGGAGGCCGACGGTGCGCGCGTAGTCGACGGCCGCGACGACGTCGTCGACGGTCTCGGGGAGGGCGACCGCGGCGGGCCGCTGATCGACGGCGAGGTTCCAGGCGCGGCGCGCCTCGTCGTAGCCGGCGTCCCCGGGGAAGCAGAGGACGTCGGGCGAGGCTGCGGTGCGTGTGGCGCTTCCGGTGTCGATGAGCTGAGGCATGTGTGTGCGTCTCCTGAGTGGGTCGGTGTCTGCGGTGAGCATCCCGGCGGCGCGCGCGGCACGACGGTGCGGTTCTCCGAACAGGGCGCGGGGGTCGACCGCCGTCTTGACGTGCGGTCAGCCCGCGAGCAGCGCCGCGGCGTCGGCCGCGAGGCGTGCCGCGTCGCGCACGGCGACGTCGACCGAGCCGGCGAGCTCGAGGAGCGTGTGGCAGCGCACGTCCGCGGGGAGGTGCGCGCGGTCCGCGTCGCCCGCGACGATTGCGACGGGCACGTCGAGCGCGCGGCCCTCGCGGAGGACGTGACCGACGACCTTCCCGGCGAGCGAGGTCGCGTCGAAGCGCCCCTCGCCCGTGAGGACGAGCGACGCGCCGGAGAGCGCCTCGTGGAGCCCGACGACGTCGGCGACGAGCTCCGCCCCCGGGACGAGGCGGGCGCCGAGCGCCGCCAGGCCGCCGGCGAGCCCGCCCGCCGCGCCCGAGCCGGGCAGCTCACGGACGTCGACGCCGTGGTCGGTCCGGTAGCGCTCGGCGAGCTCCGTCAGCCGGCGCTGCAGCTCCGCGACGGCGGCCGCGTCGGCTCCCTTCTGCGGGCCGAAGACCGGGGCTGCGTCGACGAACCCGGTCGTCACATCGCATGCGACGACGACCTCCGCGCCGCGAAGGTCGAACTCGAGCGCCTCGAGCGCCCCGAGCCCGCCGTCGACGGTCGCCGATCCGCCGACCGCGACGAGGACGCGGCGGACGCCCTCGTCGAGCGCGGCGCGGATCAGCTCGCCCGTCCCGACCGTCGTCGCGCGCAGCGGGTCGTTCGAGCCCGGGACGAGGGCGAGCCCGCTCGCGCGGGCCATCTCGACCACCGCGGTGTCGCCGCGCATGCCCCACTCCGCGTCGACCGGCGCTCCGAGCGGCCCGGTGACACGGGCCGTCCGGCGGTCGGATGCCTCCGGGCAGAGGACGTCGAGCGTTCCCTCGCCGCCGTCCGCGAGCGGCAGCCGGAGCGCCGTGCGGCCGACCCGCTCGACCCCGTCGCGCGAGCGCTGCCGCGGCCTCCCGCGCGCCGAGGCTGCCACGGAACTTGTCCGGGCAGCAGAGGACCGGCCCGTCGACCGTCACGCTGCCCGCATCAGCAGACCCGCCGATCGGGCGCTCCGATCACGGCGTCGTGCACCGCGGAAGCGTACGGCGATGGGCGCGTCAATCACGTGTTGACGTCGCCGGTCGCGTCAACTACGAATTGACGCCATGGATCTCGACGACCTGATCGCGCGGGTCGACGAGCGGGTGCTGGGCGACGAGCCGCTCGCTCGAGTCGCGGCGGCACGCGACGTGTGCTCCGAGCTCACCAACCTGGGCGACCAGCTCGTCGACCACTTCGTCGAGGCGGCGCGCCGCGACGGCTGCTCGTGGGCGCAGATCGGATCCGTCCTCGGCGTCTCGCGCCAGGGCGCACAACAGCGCTACGGCGGCGTCCTGCGACGGCCGTGGATGCGCACGAGGAGCCGGGGCGGATCGGAGGTGGCGCGCTTCGGACCCGACGCGCGTCGCGCCGTCGTCGCGGCGCAGATCGCGGCGCGACGAATGGGTCACGACCACGTGGACACCGAGCACCTGCTCCTCGGCATCCTCGCCGCCGGGCCCGACGCGGCCGGCGCGACGATGCTCGAGCGCTGCGGCCTGACCTGGGCGGAGGTCGAGACGGAGGTCGCCTCCGCCGTCGGCCGCGAGCCCGAGCCGACGAAGGGCCACATCCCGTTCTCGGCGGGTGCGAAGAAGGCGCTCGAGCTGTCGCTGCCGGAGGCGATCGCATCCGGGCACAGGCGGATCGGAACGGAACATCTGCTGCTCGCCCTGCTGCGCGAGCGTACCGGCCTCGCCTCGCAGCTCCTCGCCCGTCACGGGGTCGAGCTCGATCGTGTCGTCGCGTTCGTGCGCGAGCGGCCGTCCGCATGACCGCTGCCCCCGGTCGGGGCTCCGGCGAGTCCGGCGCTTCTCAGCGCCGGCTCGCCTCGTGCAGGACGACCGGGCGGTCGAAATCCTCGAGCATGCGAACCGGGAGCGCTCTCAGCTCGATGCCCCCGAGGTCGATCCCGTTGACGATTCCCTCCGTCGCCGGCGAGAGGAGGAGCTGGCCGCCGTTGGCGGCGTTGCAGACGCGGAGCGCGCGAACGAGGCCGAGCCCGACGTAGCCCGACCGCCAGCGCTCCGCCTCGCCGGTGTGCACGCCGATGCGGACGCCGAGCGTGGTTGCGTTCGGCCAGTCGGTCGCGTCGAGGACGTCGCGTGCGGCGATCGCCGCGAGGAGGGCGTCGCGGGCGTGCCCGAAGACGGCGATGAACGAGTCGCCGACCATCTCGAACGCCTGACCGCCGTGCGCCGTGACCGCGTCCTGGACGATCTCGTCGTACCGCTCGAGCACCGCGCCGTACCGGGCAGCCCCGAGCGCCCGGAGCATGGACACCGATCCCACGAGGTCGGTGACGAGGAACGTGACGGTTCCTGTCGGGAAGCGCGACGCCTCGGCCTCACGCGCGAGCTCGGTCACGGAGCGGAGAGGTGCGAACGTCTCGCCGAGCCCGTCTGCGAGGATCTGGTAGATCCGCTCGGGGCGGTCGAGTCCCTTGAGGAGGTGCTCGCCGAGGTCGCGGAGCTCGAGGCCCGGGCTCTCGTCCTCGTCGACGAGGCCCGCGGTCGAGCGTGAGAGCAGGATCTGCCCTCCGTGCCCGACTGCGCAGATTCGCGCGGCACGATGGACGCCCATCCCGAAGTAGCCGGTGGGCGACATCTCGGGCTCGGCGGTGTGGATCCCCATCCTGACCCGCACCTCTCCGGCGTCGCCCCACTCCTCGGCCGCGTGGGCCCGTTGTGCGTGGACGGCCGCCGCGACGCTGTCCTTCGCGCGGCCGAACGCGACGAAGAAGCCCTCCCCCTGCGTATCCACTTCGTGCCCGTGATGCGATGCGACCGCGTCGCGGATGAGCTCGGAGTGCCGGGCGAGGACGTCGCCGTAGTCGCGACCGAGCGCACGGACGAGGCGCGTCGATCCCTCCACGTCCGTGAAGAGGAAGGTCACCGTCCCCTGGGGCCGCTGGCTCATGTCGCCGCCGGACATCGTCGCACGGCCGACTAGCCCGCTCTCCTCCAGCTCGACCCAGTGCGGCCACTCGGCGCGCATCTGCGCGCGGTGCCGGCGGGCGTCCGTCGGCTCCTTGTGGCGCTCGTCGAGGTACGCGACGATCGCGTCCGCGCCGTGCACGACGGTGTCGCCGTCGACGAGCGTCGGGATGGAGCGGAGCCCCGTCGCGGCCTCCATCCCGTCCCGGGCGTCCCGGTCGAGCGGAATCGTCCGCGCGACCCAGTCGACGCGGAGCTCCGTGAGCCGGAGGCGGACGCGGTGCGAGTACGGGCACCACTCCGCCTGCCAGAGCTCGAGCACGCGTCCATCGTCGCAGAGTCGGTTCGATTCCGGCACACAGGCGTCACGGCTTCCGCGCTACGTTGTCTCCCATGGCGACAGTGACGACTCCATGGGGAAAGGCGACGAGCGTGGAGGCGGTGTCCGTGCCCCAGCGCTCCGGAGAGCGGCGCTTCACGACGAGGGTCGAGCTGCTGGCGGGAGGCGACGGCGAGCGCCTCGTCCGGTTCTCCTATGCGACCGACGGCACCGCGCGACGTGGCCCCGTCACGCTGCGCGAGCGCGACCTCGCGAAGCTCCGCGTCGCGCTCGAGCGAACGTCCGAGCTCGGGCGCATGCTCGGGGACGGTGGGATCGCGGGCGCAAGGCCCTGACAGGCGATCTCAGAGGGCTGCGTACCGAGGCCCGCTCGCGCGCGGCCTCGACAAGGCCCTCGAGCAGCGGCACCCCGCCGGTCGGGCCGAGCAGCGGGTCGACCGCGTGCTCGGGGTGCGGCATCAGGCCGAGGACGTTCCCGCCCTCGTTCGAGACGCCTGCGACGCGATCGCGCGCGCCGTTCACGTCGTCGACGTACCGGAGCACGACCTGGTCAGGCCGACGACGTGCTCGAAGAGGTCGTCGTCGGCGACCCAGCAGCCCTCGCCGTGCTTGACCGGGATGACGAGCTCCGCGCCGAGCGAGCACGCGGACGTGAACGGCGTCGCGGTCGACTCGACGGTGACGGCGACGTCCGCACACACGAACTCGAGCTGCCGGTTCGGCCGCAGCACCCCCGGGAGAAGCCCCGCCTCGCAGAGGATCTGGAACCCGTTGCAGATCCCGAGCACCGGCCCGCCGTCGTCTGCGAAGCGCCGGACCGCATCCATCACCGGCGCGACGCGCGCGATCGCGCCGCACCGAAGGTAGTCGCCGTACGAGAAGCCGCCGGGAAGCACGACGCCGCCCGTCCCGGGCGGAAGCGACGTGTCGCTGTGCCAGACCGCCGGCGCCTCGGCGCCGAGCAGCTCGAGCGCGAGCCGAGCGTCGCCGTCGTCGTTCGAGCCGGGGAAGGTGACGACCGCGATGCGCGGCCTCGCCTCGCTCACGCGTCCTCCACCACGACCTCGAAGCTCTCGATGAGCGGGTTGGCGAGCAGCTCCGCGCACATGCGCTCGACCTCCGCGCGTGCGGCCTCGGCGTCGTCCGTCGCGATCTCCAGGTCGACCAGGCGGCCCACGCGCGCCCGAGTGACCGAGAAGCCGAGCGTCGAGAGCGACGCCTGCACCGCCTCGCCCTGCGGGTCGAGGATCCCGGCCTTGGGCCGGATCAGCACGGTCAGTCGCACAGCACGACCTCCGGATCGTCGACGTACCGGTCGAACGCGATGCCGGTGATCCGCTCGAACGCCTCGACGTATCGCGCCCTGGTGCCCGCGACCACGTCGTCCGGCAGGGCCGGTCCGGGCGCCGTCCGGTCCCACCCGGTCGCCAGGCACCAGTCGCGGACGTACTGCTTGTCGAACGACGCCTGCGGCCGGCCGGGTGCGTAGTCGTCGGCCGGCCAGAAGCGGGAGGAGTCGGGCGTCAGCGCCTCGTCGCCGAGGGTCACCACGCCGGCCGGGTCGAGGCCGAGCTCGAACTTCGTGTCCGCGAGGATCAGACCGCGCTCCTCGGCGCGAGCGGCGGCGAACCGGTACAGCGCGAGCGCCGCGGCGCGAGCCGCGCCGTACGCGCCTTCGCCGCACAGCTCCTCCGCCTCCGCCTCGGTGATGTTCACGTCGTGGCCCTCGCATCGCCTTCGTCGCGGGCGTCAGGATCGGCTCGGGAAGCCGCTCGGACTCGACGAGACCGGGCCTCGGACGATGGCCGCAGATCGCGCCCGTGTCCCGGTACTCGACCCACCCCGACCCGGCGAGGTAGCCGCGGACGACGAACTCGACGGGCAGCATCTCGAGGCGTCGGCATTCGAGCGAGCGCCCATCGGGTCGGACCGCGAGGAGGTGGTTTCCGACGATCTCGCGCGTGCGGGCGAACCAGAACGCCGAGAGGCCGGTGAGGACCCGGCCCTTGTCGGGGATCTCCGTCGGGAGCACGACGTCGAAGGTCGAGATGCGGTCGGATGCGACGAGGAGCAGCTCCCGCTCACCGAGCGCGTAGATCTCGCGGACCTTCCCGCTCGCGACGTGCGTCGCCTCAGGCATGGACGGCATCGCGCGTGGCCGCGAGCGAGCGCAGCCGGTCGAAGATGGTGTCGACGTGGACGGTGTATGCGCCGAGGTCGAAGACCTCGTCGAGGTCGACACGAGCCGAGACCTCGTCGTCTGCGCGCACGAGCTCCGTGAAGTCGAGCTCCTCCTCCCACGCGCGCATGGCGTGCCGCTGCACGAGCCGGTATGCGACGTCCCGCGAGAGGCCGCTCTCCACGAGGGCGAGCAGCAGCCGCTGGCTGAAGAACAGACCGTGGCTCGAGTCGACGTTCGCACGCATGCGCTCCGGGCGCACGACGAGGCCTTCGACGAGCCATGCGAAGCGGTCGAGCGCGTAGTCGAGCGCGAGGAACGAGTCCGGCAGCACGACGCGCTCCGCGGACGAGTGGGAGATGTCGCGCTCGTGCCAGAGCGCGACGTTCTCGAGGCCGACCTGCGCGTTCCCGCGCAAGACGCGCGCCAGCCCGCAGATCCGCTCGGCGACGATCGGGTTTCGCTTGTGCGGCATCGCCGACGATCCCTTCTGTCCCTTGCCGAACGGCTCCTCGACCTCCCGCACCTCGGTCCGGGCGAGATGGCGGATCTCGACGGCGAACCGCTCGAGCGACGAGCCGACCAGGGCGATCGCCGCGAGCAGCTCGGCGTGACGGTCCCGTTGCAGGATCTGGGTCGAGGTCGGCGCAGGTTCGAGGCCCAGGTGCTCGCAGGCGACGCGCTCGACCTCCGGGTCGATCGCCGCGTACTGGCCGACGGCGCCCGACAGCTTGCCGACGCGCAGGCCCGCGAGCGCATGCTCGATCCGGACGCGGTCTCGCTCGAGCGCGAACGCCCATCCAGCGAGCTTCAGCCCGAAGGTCGTCGGCTCGGCGTGGACACCGTGCGTCCGGCCCATGCAGAGCGTCTCGCGATGGGCCTCGGCCTTCTCGACGACGGCGCGGAAGGAGCGCTCGAGCCCGTCGATCAGGAGTGCCCCGGCCTCCTGGATCGCGACCGAGAGCGCGGTGTCCAGGACATCCGACGAGGTCAGGCCGAAGTGGAACCAGCGACCGTCCTCGCCGAGCGTCTCGGCGACCGCGTCGACGAACGCTGCGACGTCGTGGTTCGTCTCGCGCTCGAGCTCTGCGACCCGCGCCGGTGTCGGCGCCTTCGCCTCGGCCCGGATGCGATCGACCGCGTCCGAGGGGATCACGCCGACCGCAGCCCACCCTGCGAGCGCCGCGAGCTCGACGTCCAGCATCCTCGCGAGCCTCGCCTCGTCCGACCAGATCCGAGTCATGGCGGGACGGGAGTAGCGCGGGATCACTACGCCATTCTAGATGCGGTACCTGTCGTCGCCGGTCGCCGAGCCGTGCGGAGAGTTGGCACAGAGTTGATGCGAGGCGGGCACGTTTGTTGCCATTATTGGCGATAGAATTGACAGTGGGTGGTGGGATGGGGTGCCCCGACGGAAGCGCGCTCCTTGCGGCTTTCGGCTACCCGCCGCCCGCCGCCCCCAGCGCGATGTCCTCTCGCCGCCGCGCGCCGGGGATCCGGATGAGGTCCGCGGCCGCGTAGGCACGCGCACGCGCTTCGCCGAGCGTCGGACCGGTCGCCGTGACGCCGAGCAGCCGCCCGCCGTTCGTCACCAGGCGGCCGTCCAAGAGCGCCGTGCCGGCGTGGAAGACGAGGGCGCCGGACGCCTCCGCCTCCTCGATGCCCTCGATCGGAGTGCCGCGGTCGCCGTCGGCGGGGTACTCGCCGCCGGCGACGACGACGGTGACGGCCGCGCCCTCTGCGCGCGCGAGCGTGATGCCGGCGAGTGACCCCGTCGCGGCGGCGGCGAGCGCCGCGAGGAGGTCGCCTTCGACGAGCGGCAGCACCGACTGCGTCTCCGGATCGCCGAACCGGCAGTTGTACTCGAGCACGCGTGGTCCGTCGGGCGTCAGCATGAGGCCGACGAACAGGGCGCCGACGAACGGCGAGCCGCGACTCGCGAGCTCCGCGAGGACCGGTCGGACCGTCTCGTCCACGATCCGCGCGACCGCCTCGTCGTCGATCTCGGCGACGGGGGCGAACGAGCCCATCCCGCCGGTGTTGGGCCCGGCGTCGCCGTCGTACGCCCGCTTGAAGTCGCGGGCCGGAGCGAGCGCGACGGCATCGACGCCGTCGCACAGCGCGAACACCGAGACCTCCGGCCCGTCGAGGAGCTCCTCGACGATGACCTCGCCCTCGAATCCCTCGGCGACGGCGAGCCCTGCGCGGAGCTCCTCCTCGGTGCGACAGACGATCACGCCCTTTCCGGCCGCGAGGCCGTCGGCCTTCAGCACGCACGGGGCGCGCGGCTCCGCGAGCAGTGCCGCCGTCGGCACGCCGGCCACGGCCATCACCGCCTTCGCGAACCGCTTCGAGCCCTCGATCCGCGCCGCTGCCGCGGACGGGCCGAACACGGGGATCCCGGAGTGCCGGAGGACGTCCGCGACGCCGGCGACGAGCGGCGCCTCGGGGCCGACGACGACGAGATCGATGTCGAGCGAGCGCGCGAGCCCCAGCAGCCCGTCCGCGTCGTCCGCGGCGACCGGGTGACACGTCGCGAGCGCCGCGATGCCGGGGCTCCCCGGCGCGGCATGGAGCTCGTCGAGCGACGGCGAGGACGACAGCCGCCAGGCGAGCGCGTGCTCCCGACCCCCCGAGCCGACGAGAAGGACGCGCACCGCCTAGAGCGCGAGCACCGCGTCCCGCGACGCGCCCGTCCCGACGAGCGTGACCGGAACCTCGAGCGCCGCCGCGACGAACTCGACGTAGGACGCGGCGGCGGGCGGCAATGCGGGGCCGGTCAGCTCCTCGCGCCAGCCGGCGAGCAGCTCGAACACCGGCTCGCAGTGGTGGAAGTCCGACTGGTGGGCGGGGAAGTCGTCCGTCTCGCTGCCGTCCGGCAGCCGGTAGCGGACGCAGACCGGAAGCTCGTCGAACTCGGAGAGCACGTCGAGCTTCGTGAGCGCGAGCGACGTGATCCCGTTGATCCGGACGGCAAAGCGCAGGGCGACGAGGTCGAGCCAGCCGCAGCGCCGCTCGCGGCCGGTGACCGTGCCGAACTCGCCACCCAGCTCGCGGACGCGCTCCTGCGCAGCGCCGGCGATCTCGCTCGGGAACGGCCCCTCCCCCACGCGCGTCACGTAGGCCTTCGACACGCCGACGACCTCGTCGATCCGCTGCGGCCCGATGCCGAAGCTGACCGCAGCGCCCGCCGCGATCGGGCTCGACGACGTGACGAACGGGTACGTCCCGTGATCGAGGTCGAGCAGCGTCCCCTGCGCACCCTCGAACAGCACCTTCCGGCCGTCCCGCAGTGCACGGTCGACGAGCAGGGACGTGTCCGCGACGTACGGCGCGAGCCGCTCGGCGTGCGCCAGCGTGAGTGCGACGACCTCGCCGACGTCGAAGGGGTCGATGCCGTACACGCGCTCGAGCCAGACGTTCTTCTCGCTCGCCGCCAGCTCGACCTTCTCGCGCAGGATCTTCGGGTCGAGCAGGTCCTGGACGCGGATGCCGATCCGGGTCGCCTTGTCCGCGTACGCCGGCCCGATCCCGCGTCGCGTCGTGCCGATCTGCAGCTTCCCGAGCCGGCGCTCGCGCGCGCCGTCGAGCGCGACGTGCCACGGCATGATCAGGTGGGCGTTGCCGGAGACGAAGACGAGCCCGTCGGTGCGATGCCCGCGTCCCTCGAGCTCGTCGAGCTCGTCGATCAGCACCTGCGGGTCGACGACGCAGCCGGCGCCGATCGCGCTCGCGACACCGCCGACGATCCCCGACGGGATCGCCCTGATCTTGTAGGTCTCGCCGTCGACGACGATGGTGTGCCCGGCATTCGGGCCACCCTGGTAGCGGCAGACGAGGTCGGACTCCTGGGCGAGCAGGTCGACGATCTTGCCCTTCCCCTCGTCGCCCCACTGCGCCCCGACGATCACGGTCGCGGGCACGTGCCGCATTCTCGCATGCGCTGCGGCGCCCATCGTCGGAGAGCCGCGGCTAGCCTCGGCCCCATGCTCGTCGGACGCTCGCAGCTGGCGCGCGACATTCGCGAGCTCGGTCTTCGGACGGGCAGCGTCGCGCTCGTCCACTGCCGCATGTCGGCGCTCGGGACGATCGTCGGCGGCGCGGAGACGGTCGTCCGCGCGCTGCTCGACGTCGTCGGCCCGAGCGGGACGCTCGTGGCATACACGGGCTGGGAGGACGCGCCGCCCGACGATCTGGACGCCCTGCCCGACGCCGAGCGCGAGCTCGTTCTCGCCGAGCATCCCGCCTACGACCCCGCCGTCGGCGCACGCGCGACGGGACCACGGCCGCGTCGCGGAGGCGATCCGCGCCTGGCCGGGAGCCGTCCACTCCGGCCATCCCGAGGCAGGCGTCGCCGCCGTCGGGCACCACGCGTCGCTCGTCGCCTCACCGCATCCGTACGACGACGCCTACGGGGACGGCACGCCCTACGCGCGCGTCGTCGAGCTCGACGGGCAGGTCGTGCTCGTCGGCGCCCCGCTCGACACCGTGACGCTCGTCCACCACGCGGAGGCGGTCGCCCAGGTCGACGGCAAGCGGCGGGTCGCCTGGCGCTGCCCGTCCTCGGCGACGGCGGCCGCGAGTGGCGGACGCTGCACGACATCGACACGAGGGACGGAGCGCTCCCGTACGAGGAGGTCACGGGCGGCGAGGACTACGTGGCGTACTTCGCGCGCAGGGCGCTCGAGGCGGGCGCCGGCCGCAGCGGGCCGCTCGGCGCCGGCACGGGCCATGTCCTCGAGGCGCGCGCGCTCGTCGCGGGAACCGTGGCGCTGATCGAGGAGACGTTCAGCCCGCGGCGTGGTCCGTGAACTTCGCGAACCGCCGCAGGAAGCTCAGCTTCACCGCGTCGGTCGGCCCGTTCCGGTGCTTCGCGAGGATCAGCTCGGCGACGCCCTGCGAGTCGGACTCCTCGCCGTTGTAGTACTCGTCGCGGTAGACGAAGAACACGAGGTCGGCGTCCTGCTCGATCGAGCCCGACTCGCGCAGGTCCGAGAGGATCGGCCGCTTGTCGTGGCGCTGCTCGACGGCCCGCGACAGCTGCGACAGCGCGAGGATCGGCACGTCGAGGTCGCGGGCGAGGACCTTCAGGTTCCGGGAGATCTGCGACACCTCCTGCACCCGGTTCTCGGCCGACGCGCCGGAGGTCATCAGCTGCAGGTAGTCGACGATGATCATCCCGAGCGCGGGCTCACGCGCCTTGAGCCGCCGGGCCTTCGACCGGAGCTCCATCATCGTGATCGAGCCCGTGTCGTCGACGTAGATCGGGGCCTTCATCAGCTTGTCGCAGGCGGCCGTGAGCCGCGGCCAGTCCTCCTGGGTCAGCTTCCCGGAGCGGACGCGGTTGGACTCGACCTTCGCCTCGCTGCACATCAGGCGCTGCGTGACCTCGGACTTGGACATCTCGAGCGTGAAGAGCGCGACGGGGGTCTGGAAGCGCACGCCGAGGTTCGCGGCGATGCAGAGCGCGAGGGCCGACTTCCCCATCGACGGGCGCGCCGCGAGGATCACGAGGTTGCCCGGCTGGAGCCCCGACGTGAGCCGGTCGAGGTCGCGGAAGCCGGACGGGACGCCCGTGACGTCCGCGCCGGCCTCGTAGAGCTTCGTGATCCGCTCGAAGCTCTCGGTGAGGAGCGGCCCGATGTGCGCGAAGTCGCCGCGGATCCGCTCCTGGGAGAGGTCGAAGACGATCTGCTCGGCACGGTCGACGAGCTCGGTGGTCTCGCCGATCCGCTCGCGGCCGAGGCGGGTGATCTCCTGGCCGGCCTGGATGAGCGCGCGGAGGGTCGCCGCCTCCTTGACGATCTGCGCGTAGTGGTCGACGTTCGCCGCGGCGGGCACGAGCGCCGCGAGCTCGGCGACCCGCGAGCTGCCGCCGACCTGCTCGAGCTCACCCCGCTCCTCGAGCTCGTTGGAGAGCGTGATCGCGTCGACCGGCTCGCCCTTCGCCCAGAGCGCGAGCATCGCGCGGTAGATCGTCCCGTGCGAGCCTCGGTAGAAGTCGGAGGCGTCGAGGATCTCCGTGACGGCGCCGATCGCCGTCTCGGAGAGCAGCATCGCCCCGAGCACCGACTCCTCGGCCTCGAGGTTCTGCGGCGGCACGAGGCCGTCGGCGGTGCATGCGTGGTACTCACGAGGGAGGATCAAAGCCGTCGCGACGAGCCGCGTCCAGAAGAGCCGCGCGCGGGCGCTCGCACCCTCCGGAGCAGGCAGAACGGAACATATGTTCCCATGATATCCACACTGCCGGACACGGTTGTCCACCGAGTCGCCTGTCGTTGTTCACGGCGCGCGGCCGCTCACTGCGGAGTTTTCGTGCGCTTGTCCACAGGGCCGCTCAGGCCTCTGTGGAGCGTGTGGACGGTGATGTGGAAGAAATGGGGAGCGGGTTGCCCCGCTCCCCGGTCAGGCCTCGTCCGGCTTCGTCGGTCGCCGCGGGCTCGTCGGCCAGGGCCGACTCGTCGGCGTCCGGCGACTCGGCGTCCGTGTCGGCGTCCGACGTCTGCGGAGTCCCGGAGCGCGTCCTCCTCGGCGAGCGCCGCCTCGGTCTCGCGAAGCGCCTCGGCGTGCGCCGCCTCGGCGGCCTCCGCCTCGGCACGCTCCGCCGCCTCGAGCGCGGCGAGCTCCTCCTCGGGCGGCAGCTCGCCGCCCTCGGGCACGACGAGGGTCTTGACCTCGGCCGTGACGCCCTCGAAGACGTGCACCGGGATCGAGTACCGCCCGATCCGCTTGATCACGTCCAGGTCGATCTTGCGCCGGTCGACGCGGATCTTCCGCGTCCGCCAGAGCTCCTCGGCGATGTCCGTCGGCGTGACGGAGCCGAACAGCGCCCCCGTCTCGCCCGCCTTCACCTCGAAGCGAAGGACGGTCTTCGTCAGCGTGTCCGCGATCTCGGCGGCCTGGTCGGCCGACCGCGCCTCGTGGCGGGCCCGCTCCTCGTCGATCCGGCGGATCTCGGCGATGCGCCCCGGCGTCGCGACCTCGGCCAGCCGCCGCGGCAGCAGGTAGTTGCGGGCGTACCCGCGCTTGACGTCGACGACCTCGCCCTTCAGGCCGAGCTTCTCGACGTCGCTGATCAGGATGACTTCCATCGCTATCCCTGCGCGTACGGCAGCAGTGCCATCTCGCGGGCCCGCTTCACGGCGACCGCGACCTGCCGCTGGTGGCGGCGGCACGCGCCCGTCATGCGGCGGTTGCGGATCTTGCCCTTCTCCGAGATGTAGCGCCGCAGCTGGTTGGCGTTCTTGAAGTCCACCTCCGCGATCTTGTCCTTGCAGAAGTGGCAGCTCTTGCGTCGCCCGCCGGCGTCCCGGTCGGCGGCCCGCTTGCGCGGTTGGGTCTTCGCAGCCATTCGTCGCCTCCTAGAACGGGATGTCGTCGTCGGTCGGGGACGACGGGAAGTCGCCCGCGGGCGGAGGGACGTCGCTCGGGATGTACCCGCCGCCGCTCCCGCCGCCACCCTCGCCGTCGCTGCGGCTGTCGAGGAACTGGACGTTCTGCGCCACGACGTCGACCTTCGAGCGCTTCGTGCCGTCCTGCGCCTCCCACGAGCGCCAGTCGAGGCGCCCGTCGATACCGATCCGCCGCCCCTTCTGGAGGTGCTGGGCGAGCGTCTCGGCCTGCCGGCCGTACACCTTGACGTCGAAGAAGTTGGGCTTGTCGACCCAGTTCCCCGCCTCGTCCTGCTGGCGGCCGTTGACGGCCAGGCCGAGCTCGAGCACGGCGGTGCCGGACGGGATGTGACGCAGCTCGGGGTCGCGCGTCAGGCGTCCGACGAGTGTCACGCGATTGATGTCGCCGGCCATTACTCCTCCTCCGGGGCGTCCGCGGGCGTCGGGTCATCGTCGCCGATGGCGGCGCCCACCGCTACTGGCTCGGCGGGACCCCCCTCCGGCCGACGTGTCGCCAGGTGACGAAGGACGTCGTCGTCGATCTTGAGGACGCGCGACAGCTCGTCGAGGGTCTCGGCCTCCGACGTGAAGCTGACGAGGTGGTAGACGCCCTCCTCCTTCTTCTGGATCGGGTAGGCGAGCTTCCGCCGGCCCCACGCGTCGTGGCGCTCGACGGTGCCTCCGCCCTGCTCGATCAGCGTGCGTACCCGTTCACGACCTCGCCCTGCTTCTCCTCGGGCAGGTCGGGATCGAGCAGCAGCAGGATCTCGTATTCGGTCACAGCGTTCCCTCTCTCCTTCCTTCGGTCTGAATCGGCCCCGCCGGGATGTGCGGCGCCCGGGAAACGGCGACGCGCGGCGTGGCAGGAAGCCCGCGAAGGGTAGCAACGAGCGCCCGCTCGTCCCGCGCCTCCGTGTCACCCGCGAACGGCGCCGCGCGAACGAACCTAGAATGCAGGACGTGCGAAGGCTCTTCGGCTGGATGGCGGGGCTCGTCTCGATCGCGGCGCTCGCCCGCGTGCTCGCCCGCCGCCGGCGACGCGAGACGCACGCTGCCGAGCAGCAGGCCGTCGCGCAGGATCCCGCCGAGGAGCTGCGGCGCAAGCTCTCCGAGACGCCGCGAGGCCGCAGGCGCGACCGAGCCGTCCGACCCGCCGGAGCCGACGGAGACGCTCGAGGAGCGGCGCTCGCGCGTCCACGCCAAGGCGCAGGAGGCGATCGACGCCATGCAGGACGCACCGGAATGAGCGAGCAGCGCGCCGGGGACGGCACCGACGGCGCCCTCGCACGCCTCGAGGAGCAGGTGACCGCTCTCCGCGGCGAGGTCCGGCGCCTCGGGGCGGTCGGGGCGCTTCCCTCGTCGCCGCCCTCCTCGACGGAGCCGCCTCCCCTCACGCCGGCGGCATACGCGTGGCTCGGCGCGGTCGAGCCGCCGGTCCGGCGGCGCCCGCAGGTCCCGCGGCTCCTCCTCGAGGGGCTCTTCCTGGTGGCCGCTGCGACCGTCGCCGCCGTCGCCGAGCTCGACGCCGTGGCGATCGCCGGCGTGATGGTCGGCGCCTGGGTGATCGTCGCCCTCATCGAGTGGGCGGCGTCCCGGGCGGAGCGGCGTCCCGAGCCGGGGGTCTATCTCCCGCAGGCGCCGTTGCCGCCGTCGGCGGACCCGGCGTGGTTCAGCCCGCCGGTCGAGCACACGCTTCTCGACGCCGGCGCGGACGACAACGTGACCGAGGTGACCCGCCTCCCGCCCGTCGAGGACGAGATCGAGGCGACAGCCGAACGCAGGCCGTGAGCCCGCCCCACCGGGTCTGATCGGCCTGGCAGTTGCGGCCACGAAGTGGCCGCCTTCAGGGATGCGCCCCGCCGCAGGCGGGGATCCGAGCGGCGGAACCCGCTCCTGCGGGTTCGCGCCTGCGAACAGGACATAGCCTTCCGCGAGCCCGTGCTCTTCCCCACCGCCACCTTCGCGATCTTCTTCCTGATCGTCCTGCCGCTCTCGTGGCTGACGATGCCGTGGCCGCACCGCTGGCGCCCGTTCATCATCGCCGCGAGCTACGTCTTCTACAGCTGGTGGGACTGGCGGTTCGTGCTCCTGCTGGCCGGCTGCACGATCTGGAACCAGGTGCTCGCGGTGCGCATCTGGCGGAGCGGCTCGACGTCGCAGCGCCGGGCGCTGCTCTGGCTGGCGCTCGCCGGGAACCTCGCCGTGCTCGGCTACTTCAAGTACTACGACTTCTTCGTCACCTCGACGGACAACATGGCGTCGTGGGTCGGCCTCGACGCGCCCCTCGGCGTGAAGTCGATCGTGCTGCCGGTCGGCATCTCCTTCTACACGTTCATGGCGATCAGCTACGTCGTCGACGCGTACCGCGGCGAGTTCGAGCCGACGACGCTCGAGAAGTTCGCGGTGTACCTCTCGTTCTTCCCGCATCTCGTGGCCGGGCCGATCGTGCGCCCGGGCGAGCTGATCCCCCAGATCGACAAGCCCCGAAACCCGCGCCGCGTCGACACGAGCCGCGCGTTCTACCTCATCGCGACGGGACTGTTCAAGAAGGTGGTGATCGCGAACTACCTCGCGGGGTCGATCGTCGACGAGGTGTTCGCGGCACCGGGACAGCACTCGTCGCTCGAGATCCTCATCGCGATCTATGCCTACGCGGTCCAGATCTATGCCGACTTCTCCGGCTACACCGACATGGCGATCGGGATCGCCCTGCTGCTCGGCTTCTCGTTCCCGCAGAACTTCGACTCGCCCTATGCCGCCGTGTCGGTGCAGGACTTCTGGCGACGCTGGCACATGACGCTCTCGCGCTGGCTCCGCGACTACGTCTACATCCCGCTCGGCGGCAACCGGAAGGGGACGATCGTCACCTACCGGAACGTGATGCTGACGATGCTGATCGGAGGGCTCTGGCACGGCGCAGCCTGGACCTTCGTCGTCTGGGGCGCCCTCCACGGCACCGCGCTCGCCGGCGAGCGGTGGTGGCGCGACCGCCGCGGCGCCGCCGAGCGCCCGCAGACGACCCGGAGTCGCTGGATCGCGCGGATCCTGACGTTCCACTTCGTCTGCTTCGCGTGGATCTTCTTCCGCTCCGACTCGTTCAGTGCCGCCTGGGAGATGATCGAGGGCCTCTTCACCGGGTGGGGCGAGGCGTCGCCGCTCGTGACCGGCGGCGTCCTGCTCGCCATCGCCGTCGGCATCGGCTCGCAGTACCTGCCGGCGCGCTTCCCGCGCGTCGTGATGGCGCGCTTCTCGCGGCTCCCGGTGCTCGGGCAGGCGACCGTGCTCGCGCTCGCGCTCATGCTCACGAGCGTCATGGGGCCGGAGGGCGTGGCACCCTTCATCTACTTCCAGTTCTGATGCCCGAGAACCCCCTCCCGCCGCTCCCGCCCGAGGACGACGAGACCCGCACGGTCGAGCGGGTCGTCCCCGCCGACACTCCGCCGGCCTCGCCGCCCCGGCGCCGCCGCCCGCGTCGCGAGGAGGACGACGGCCCGCCGCGCCGGCTCTGGAGCGCGGGTCACGCGCTGATCGTGTGCGTGCTGGCGCTCGCGATCGGGCTCCTGCTCAACGCGCCGGGCATCCACAAGTCGGCGTACAACAAGCCGGACGGCTGGCAGCGCGACGTCGCCGTCGCCGTCACCGGCCCGCTCGCCGACGTCAGCCACGCCCTCCTCCTCGACCGGCCCCGAAAGGCGGTCCAGGCCGCGGTCGGGCGCTCGGACGCGGACGAGATCGACACGGAGATCGCCCTCCCCGACCAGACGCCGACCCCGACCGAGCCGACCACGCCGACACCGTCGACGCCCAAGCCGACGCCCACGAAGCCGAAGCCCGCGAAGCCGAAGAAGCTCGCCTTCTCGCCGAGCAAGAAGCTTCGACTCTGGGTCGCCGGCGACTCGCTCGTCATCACCCCGGGCTACGCGGTCGTCCGGGCGGCGGGCGCCAGCCCCGCGATCGAGTCGGTCGGGGGCGTGGACGGCCGGGTCGCAACCGGGCTCACGCGCCCCGACGTCTTCAACTGGTTCGAGGAGATCCGCCGCCAGGTCAAGGAGCTCAAGCCCCGCGCGATCGTCCTCGCCTTCGGTGGGAACGACGACAAGGCCTACATGACGGGCCTTCCCGACGGCGTCTCGATCGACGCCTTCGGCGGCTCCGTCTGGCGACGCGAGTACGCGCGCCGCGTCGGGGGCCTCATGGACATGATCAACCGCGGCGGCGCCCTCGTCGTCTGGATCGGTCTCCCGCAGACGCAGTCCAGCGAGCAGACGCAGCGCTTCGACGTCGTCAACGCGGTCGTCCAGCGCGAGGCGCGCAAGCGCGAGGGCCGCGCCGTCTTCATCGACACCTACACGATGTTCGCGGGCTCGGACGGCGGCTACGCCGAGTACCTGCCGAACGCGTCGGGGAAGCTCGTCAAGATGCGCGCCGGGGACGGCGTGCACTTCGAGCGCGAGGGCGGCGACGTCATCGCGCGCGAGGTGCTGAAGGCGCTGAACAAGACGTACGACCTCACGAGCTGGCGCAAGAGCAGCTCCTGAGCGGGGACGCGCTCGTCAGCGGGTTCGGCGCACGATGCGCCGGCGCACGATGCGCCTCGCAGCTCGAGCTCCGAGATCCTCCGCGGCGTGAACGCGCGCGCGACGAGCCCGCGGATCCGGTCGTGCAGCGGCGGGTCGAGCTCGATGATGTACGGCATCCCCGGGAAGCCCTCGGCGAGGACGTCGAGCACCGCGGGCGGGAGCGGCGTCGACGACGACTTCAATGCGCCGGCCGACGAGAAGGTCCGGTGATCCTTGAGGACGGCGAGAACGTCCTCGTGGCGCGTCACCACCCAGAGGTCGAGCGCCGGGGCGTGGAAGACGGGCTGCTCCCGCCGCGCGAGCGCGAGGACGTCGAACGGGTTCTCCCGCTGCTCGGGCGTCGTCGGGTCGAACGGGATGGTCGCGTCGATGGTCACGAGAGCGGCGGGGGTGTGCCAGTTGTAGCGTCTCGCGACGGTAACGTCGCGGTGACGGTCGCCCAGGGGGCGACGGCAAGCCGCACTCGATCGTGGAGGAGGTTGGGATGGGACGTCCGGTCACGCTCTTCACCGGCCAGTGGGCAGATCTGCCGCTCGCGGAGCTCGCGCCGAAGGTCGCGGCATGGGGCTACGACGGTCTCGAGCTCGCCTGCTGGGGCGACCACTTCGAGGTCGACCGGGCGGTCGCGGACGCGGGATACGCGAAGTCCGTCCGCGCGCGGCTCGACGAGCACGGCCTCGGCGTGTGGGCGCTCGGCGCGCACCTCGTGGGTCAGGCCGTGTGCGACCCGGTCGACGAGCGTCACCGCGGGATCCTCCCGCCGGACGTGTTCGGTGACGGCGATCCCGAAGGGGTGCGGCAGAGAGCCGCCGAGCGGATGGCGGACACGGCTCGCGCGGCCGCGGCGCTCGGCGTCACACAGGTGAACGGGTTCACGGGCTCGTCGGTCTGGCACCTTCTCTACTCGTTCCCCCCGAACGACTTCGACGCGCTCGCGCGCGGGTACCAGGACTTCGCCGAGCGCTGGGGGCCGATCCTCGACGTCTTCGATCGCGAAGGCGTGCGCTTCGGCCTCGAGGTGCATCCCACCGAGATCGCCTACGACTTCGTCACCACCCGCAAGACCCTCGATGCGATCGACCGGCGACCCGCGTTCGGGATCAACCTCGACCCGTCCCATTTCGCCCACCAGTTCCTCGACACCGCGGCGTTCGCGCTCGAGTTCGCGGACCGGATCTACCACGTCCACGTGAAGGACTCGGTCCGGCGCCTGGACGGCCGCCGCTCGATCCTCGCCTCGCACCTGAACTTCGGCGACGAGGGCCGCGGCTGGGACTTCGTCTCGCCCGGCCACGGCGACGTCGACTTCGAAGACTTCTTCCGGGCGTTGAACCGGATCGGCTACACCGGCCCGCTCTCGGTCGAGTGGGAGGACTCCGGCATGGATCGGGAGTACGGGGCGCAGGACGCGCTCGGCTTCGTGCGACGCACCGACTTCCCCGCGTCGGAGCTCGCCTTCGACGCGGCGATGCAGCGGAAGGAGGACTGACGATGGCGGACGAGACCGGGTTCTCCACGATGGGCCGGGCGGAGAGCGCCGGGACGATCGCCGAGATCGGCATCGGGATGCTCGGGTACGCCTTCATGGGGAAGGCGCACTCGAACGGGTTCCGGACGCTCGCGTACATGGCCTGGCCGCCGCCTCTCCTGCCGCGGCTGGTGGCGATCGCCGGCCGCGACGAGGCCGCTGTCACGGAGGCGGCCCGCCGCTACGGGTTCGAGCGCGCCGTCACGGACTGGCGCGACCTCGTGGCGGACCCGGAGATCGGCCTCTTCGACAACGGCGGCCCGAACGACCTCCACGCAGAACCGACCATCGCAGCGGCCGAGGCGGGCAAGCACGTCATCTGCGAGAAGCCCCTCGGCCGCGACGCGGCCGAGTCGTTCGACATCTGGGAGCGTGTCGAGAAGGCCGGCGTCGTGCACATGTGCGCCTTCAACTACCGCTTCGTCCCGGCCGTGCGGCTCGCGAGACAGCTGATCGAGAACGGCGAGCTCGGCGAGATCCACCATTTCCGCGGCCGGTACCTGCAGGAGTGGGGCGCGACCGACGCGGAGGCGTGGCGCTTCGAGAAGGACCGGGCCGGCTCGGGCGCGCTCGGCGACCTCGGCACGCACGTCGTCGACCTCGCGCGCTACCTCGTCGGCGAGATCGACACCGTCTCGGCGCTCACGGCCACGTTCCAGCCCGGCCGGCAGGTCGACGACGCGTTCGAGACCGCCGTCCGGTTCGAGAACGGCGCGGTCGGCACGATCGAGGCGACGCGGTTCGCCACGGGCCGGAAGAACGCCTTCAGCTGGGAGATCAACGGCTCGAAGGGCTCGCTGGCCTTCGACCTCGAGCGGCTGAACGAGCTCCAGATCAGCGCGGGTAACGACGGGTTCCGCACGCGGCTCGTCTCCGAGGCCGACGACCCGTTCTGGAGCTGGTGGTGGCCCCACGGCCACATGATCGGCTGGGAGCACACCTTCGTGCACGAGCTCCACCACCTCCTCGACGCGATCGCCGGAGGCACGAAGGTGCTCCGCACGGCGCCACCTTCGAGGACGGCTACCGCGCCTCGGAGGTCTGCGACGCGATCCTCCGCTCCGCCGAGACGGGCCGGCACCAGACGCTGGCGTACCGCTCGCTCGGCGGCCGATGAGGCTCGAGCGCCGCGATCCTCCGCGGCGTGAACGCACGCGCGACGAGCCCGCGGATCCGGTCGTGCAGGGGCGGATCGAGCTCGATGATGTACGGCATCTCCGGGAAGCCGTCGGCGAGGACGTCGCGCACCTCCGGCGGAAGCGGCGTCGTCGACGACTTCAACGCGCCGGCCGACGAGAAGGTCAGGTGATCCTTGAGGACGGCGAGAACGTCCTCGTGGCGCGTCACCACCCAGAGATCGAGTGCCGGGGCGTGGAAGACGGGCTGCTCCCGACGCGCGAGCGCGAGTACGTCGAACGGGTTCGCCCGCTGCTCGGGCGTCGTCGGGTCGAAGGGGATGGTCGCGTCGGTGGTCACGATGAGCGCGCGGGCGTCCGCCAGTTGTAGCGTCTCGCGACGGTAACGTCGCGGTGACGGTCGTCCAGGCGGGCGACGGGCAAGCCGCACTCGATCGTGGAGGAGGTTGGGATGGGACGTCCGGTCACGCTCTTCACCGGCCAGTGGGCGGATCTGCCGCTCGCGGAGCTCGCGCCGAAGGTCGCGGCATGGGGCTACGACGGACTCGAGCTCGCGTGCTGGGGCGACCATTTCGAGGTCGACAGGGCGGTCGCAGACGCGGGATATGCGAAGTCCGTCCGGGCGCAGCTCGACGGGCACGGCCTCGGTGTGTGGGCGCTCGGCGCGCACCTCGTGGGGCAGGCGGTGTGCGACCCGGTCGACGAGCGCCACCGCGGGATCCTCCCGCCGGAGGTGTTCGGCGACGGCGATCCCGAAGGGGTGCGGCGGAGAGCCGCCGAGCGGATGGCCGACACGGCTCGCGCCGCCGCGGCACTCGGCGTCTCGCAGGTGAACGGGTTCACGGGCTCGTCGGTCTGGCATCTCCTCTACTCGTTCCCCCCGAACGACTTCGGCGCGGTCGAGCGCGGGTACGAGGACTTCGCCGAGCGCTGGGGGCCGATCCTCGACGTGTTCGATCGTGAAGGCGTGCGCTTCGGCCTCGAGGTGCATCCCACCGAGATCGCCTACGACTTCGTCGACCACCCGCAGGACGCTCGACGCGATCGATCGGCGACCCGCGTTCGGGATCAACCTCGACCCGTCCCACTTCGCGCACCAGTTCCTGGACACCGCGGCGTTCGCGCTCGAGTTCGCGGACCGGATCTACCACGTCCACGTGAAGGACTCCGTGCGGCGCCTGGACGGCCGCCGCTCGATCCTCGCCTCGCACCTGAACTTCGGCGACGAGGGCCGAGGCTGGGACTTCGTCTCGCCCGGCCACGGCGACGTCGACTTCGAGGACTTCTTCCGGGCGTTGAACCGGATCGGCTACACCGGCCCGCTCTCGGTCGAGTGGGAGGACTCCGGCATGGATCGCGAGTACGGGGCGCAGGACGCGCTCGGCTTCGTGCGG
The DNA here is from genome assembly GCA_963712255.1 of uncultured Actinomycetes bacterium. Lineage (GTDB taxonomy): Bacteria > Actinomycetota > Thermoleophilia > Gaiellales > Gaiellaceae > Gaiella. The sequence goes on along the minus strand of CAVQHL010000021.1, from coordinate 9,625 downwards.
CGCACCGACTTCCCCGCGTCGGAGCTCGCCTTCGACGCGGCGATGCAGCGGAAGGAGGACTGACGATGGCGGACGAGACCGGGTTCTCCACGATGGGCCGGGCGGAGAGCGCCGGGACGATCGCCGAGATCGGCATCGGAATGCTCGGGTACGCCTTCATGGGGAAGGCGCACTCGAACGGGTTCCGGACGCTCGCGTACATGGCCTGGCCGCCGCCGCTCCTGCCGCGGCTCGTGGCGATCGCGGGTCGCGACGAGAGCGCGGTCACCGAGGCGGCCCGCCGCTACGGGTTCGAGCGCGCCGTCACGGACTGGCGCGACCTCGTGGCGGACCCGGAGATCGGCCTCTTCGACAACGGCGGCCCGAACGACCTCCACGCAGAGCCGACCATCGCAGCGGCCGAGGCGGGCAAGCACGTCATCTGCGAGAAGCCCCTCGGCCGCGACGCGGCCGAGTCGTTCGACATCTGGGAGCGTGTCGAGAAGGCGGGCGTCGTGCACATGTGCGCCTTCAACTACCGCTTCGTCCCGGCCGTGCGGCTCGCGAGACAGCTGATCGAGAGCGGCGAGCTCGGCGAGATCCACCATTTCCGCGGCCGGTACCTGCAGGAGTGGGGCGCGACCGACGCCGAGGCGTGGCGCTTCGAGAAGGACCGCGCCGGCTCGGGCGCGCTCGGCGACCTCGGGACGCACGTCGTCGACCTCGCGCGCTACCTCGTCGGCGAGATCGACACCGTCTCGGCGCTCACCGCCACGTTCCAGCCCGGCCGGCAGGTCGACGACGCGTTCGAGACCGCCGTCCGGTTCGAGAACGGCGCGGTCGGCACGATCGAGGCGACGCGGTTCGCCACGGGCCGGAAGAACGCCTTCAGCTGGGAGATCAACGGCTCGAAGGGCTCGCTGGCCTTCGACCTCGAGCGCCTGAACGAGCTCCAGATCAGCGCGGGCAACGACGGGTTCCGCACGCGGCTCGTCTCGGAAGCCGACGACCCGTTCTGGAGCTGGTGGTGGCCCCACGGCCACATGATCGGCTGGGAGCACACCTTCGTGCACGAGCTCCACCACCTCCTCGACGCGATCGCCGGAGGCACGAAGGTGGCTCCGCACGGCGCGACGTTCGAGGACGGCTACCGCGCCTCGGAGGTCTGCGACGCGATCCTCCGCTCCGCCGAGACGGGCCGCCACCAGACGGTGGCGTACCGCTCGCTCGGCGTTCGCTGAGCGTCGCGACCGCCTCGCGGAGCACGGCGGGTGCTCCGCGAGGAGGTCTGTCTCGCACGGCTACGCGGCCACCGCCTCCTCGAGGTACCCGGCGAGGGCGACGGGCGAGCCGATGACGACGACCTGCGGCCCGTTCTCCTCGAACGGGCGCTCGAACGTCGAGACGACGGTCGAGGCGGAGAACGTCCCGAGCACGCGGAGGACGTCGTCGCCGATGTTTCGGAGCCCGTGCGGGGCCATCGGCGGAACGAGCCCCACCTGGTGCGTCTCGAGCCGGCCCACCTCGTCACCGACGCGCGCCTCGGCCGTGCCCTGGACGATGATCAGGAGCTCTTCCGCGCTGTCCGTGTGCACCGCGAGCTCGGCGCCCGGGTCGAGCTCGAAGAGGACCGTCGCGGTGCTGGCGGCTCCGTTGGCGCTGTGGACGGGGAAGCTGACCCGCAGGCCGGGGGCCATGGGTGTGAGCTCGAAGTTGTCGAGGTCGAAAGCGATCATGATGTCTCCTTTCGTTGCACAGTGATGTGCAACGAATATAGGAGACGGCCTTGCGCTTGTCAAGATTCGCAGTACACTTCTGTGCAATGAATAGGAAGTACGAGCTGAAGGAACGGGCGCGGCGGCAGTCGGAGACGCGACAGCGGATCATCGAGGCCGCGGTCGACCTGCATACGAGCGCCGGCCCTGCGCGGACGACGATCAGCGGGATCGCCGAGCGGGCAGGCGTCGAGCGGCACACCGTCTACGCGCACTTCCCCGACGACCGAACGCTCTTCCGGGCCTGCTCCGAGCACTGGGAGGCGCAGCATCCGCTGCCCGACCTCGAGGCGCTGGCCGAGGATCGACGATCCCGAGCGCCGCCTTCGCCGGGTCCTCGGCGACCTCTACGCGTGGTACGAGTCCGTCGAGGCCGACCTGGCGCTGTTCGTCCGGGACGCCTCCCTCGTCCCCGCGAACGCGGAGGTCCTCGACGAGATGACGGCCGGCTTCGGGCCCCTGACCGACGCGCTCGCACGGGGCCGGCCACGCCGCAAGAGCGTCCGCGCGGCCATCGGGCACGCGCTCGAGTTCGAGACGTGGCGCTCGCTCGTCCGCAGGCAGGGCCTCTCGCGGGCGCAGGCGGTCGACGCGATGACGCAGCTCGTCTCGAGCGTCTAGCTCCGCGACGCCCGCTACGGACCGCTCGGGCCCTCCGCCGCAGGGGGCAGCTCCATGGACGCGCGCAGATCGACGAGCGGGGTGTCGGGGACGGTGACGAGCCCACGCACCGGGCGGTCGAGGTCGAACGTGATCAGCAGCAGCACCGAGACGAGGGCCGCGGCGAGGACGACGCTGACCACGCCCCGCGTGAGGATCGCGAGGTAGAGCGCGAGCAGGCCGAGCGCAACGGCGGCGCCCACGATCTCGATCCCGAGCACGGCGGTGGGCACGCGGTTGTTCAGCGCCGAGACCTGCACCGTCTGCATGTCGATCATCTCGTTCAGCGTCTCGACGTAGAGGCGCGGGGCGCTGTCGGTCGGCGCGCCCGCGAGCGCCTCGCCGGCGGAGCGCCACAACGAGCGCTGCAGCTCCTCCCCGTCCGCGATAGCCGCGCGAGCCGCGGCGGTTCCGGGAACCGCCCTCGACAGGAGGATCGTCGCGTCCGTGTATCGCACGAGCTCGTCCAGAGACCGTGTCCGCATCGGCTCGCGCAGGGTCTGCGCGCGAAGGTACGTCGTGCCGATCGCGTTCGCCGTCTGGACGACGGCCGCGCGGCGCGCGTCGTACCGCCCGACGGCCAGTGTCAGGCCGAAGGCGAGGATGAGCGCGACGAGGCCGAGAAGCGCCGCCTGGAGGACGCCGACCGGCTCGCGCAGGACCTCGGCGTGGGCTCGCAGGCGCCGCCCGATGACGACACCTGCGAGCGTCGTCCCGAGCACGATCCCGAAGACGAGCAGGCCGAGCTCGAGACTGCTCAACCGGAAGAACATCGGTGCCTCCGTCGACGCACGACGGAGAGCATGCTGCGACGGTCAGATGGACTGTTCGGCGCCGCCGGTGTCCTCGGCGTGGTACCGGGCAAGCAGCCGTTCCTCGTCCTCGTGCTTCGGGAAGAGGAAGAAGACGACGACCACCGCGCCGAGCAGGATCGCGACGATGCCGGCCGTGTACGCCCAGTCGGCGCCGTCGAGGAACGACTGCTTGGCTCCGGCGGTGATCTGGGTCGCGTACTGCAGCCTCAGTCCCCGCCGAGGCCGCAGCTTTCGCGTTGCTGTCCGGTCAGAGCATGCTCCTTGAATTCCACGCGAGCGGGAGCATCCCGGAGTCCGCTTTCAACGCCGACGGCTGTCGGTCGGAGGGACTCTTCAACCGCCATCGCAACCCCGTTCCCTATGGCACTGCCTATGAGTGGGCTCCGGAGCCGGGTGCAGGAGTGAGCCGGGCTGAGACGACGTAGGAGACCACGACGGCGACGATCACGAGCGGCATCAGGGTCAGGCCGTCGGCCTGGAGGAACACGCTCACGATGAGAACGGACGTGAGCGGAAATCCCACCATTGCGACCATCATCGCGCCGATACCCATTGCGGCACCCGCGATCATCGGCAGGCCGGGAAGGTGGGAGAGCGCAATGCCGCCGGCAGCGCCGACGAACAGGCTCGGGAAGATGGGGCCGCCTCGGAAGCTGCTCAGCGAGAGGCTGTACGCGAGGCCCTTGCAGAGGACAACCATCAGGAGCGCGCCCACGGTCCAGCCGTCGGCGCCTTCGATCAGGCCCGAGAGCTGATCCTGTCCCGAGAAGAGCACCTCGGCCGAGCTTCTCCCTGTTACTTCGACGAAGATCAGCACGATCACACCGATCGCGACCCCGACAACGGGTGTCAGCAGCACCATTCGGCGTTCGACGATCGGCTGGAGCAGCAGCGCCAGCCGCTTGATGCCGGCGCCGAGGACCGCCGCGATGACGCCGATCACGATCGCCCACAGAAACTCGGACACACCGGGGCTGCCGGCCGGAGGGATGTCCGGGATCGCGAACGAGAAGGTGCCGAGGCCGGTCCAGTTGTCGAGCCCGATGAAGATCAGCGAGCCGACACCGGCAGCGAGCAGCCCGGGCGCGAGCACCACTCCGAGCATCGCGCCGCCGATCCCGGCCACCTCCATCATCAGGAACGCGGCCGGAAGAGGCGAGCCGAAGAGCGTGCTGATCGCGGCGAAGCTCCCGGCGGCGCCGATCACGACACTGGCCATCTCAGGCGCGTCGCGCTTGACCAGGTGGACGGCGAGGACTCCGAGGCCGCTGCCGATCGCGATCAAAGGCGCCTCCGGGCCAAGGACGACCCCGAGGCTGAGCGTGGCGAACGAGGCAATGACGATCCCGGGGAGCTCGATCGGCGGCACGGGTCCGGATGCCTTGAACCCCTCCGCCGGCTTGTGGCCCGCCGTTCCCGGCAGGTACCGGATCGTGAGCGCCACCAGCAGGCCGCTCAGCGCAAGCAGCGGAATCGGCCACCAGGAAGGCTGGCTTTCGAACCCGAGGTCGCCGGGCAGGGTGCCGAACAGATACTGCTGCAACTCGGTGAAACCCTCGAGAAAGAAGTACGCGGCCGCCGCCACCGGCACACCGATGAGCGCGCCCAACACGAGCAGCACGACGTACGAGCGGCTCCGAAGAAGGTCGAGCGGACTCGGCGTAGCCTCTGTCGATCGCGCCATGCCCGCGTCGGGGTGGTCCTCTTGTCCCACGGCTGTTCTCAGCCCTTCTCCACGGCCCGCAATGCCACGACACTTCCGCCTACGCCCCAGCCGATGACGAGCCCGTCGTGGTCGAAACTCGCCACGCCTGCCTCCTTACGCCGAAGCTCAGGCGCTGAGCTTATGCCCGAAGGGTGGTGGATGTGCCGTGCACTGAGCATGTTCACCTAGCGACGAGCACGCGCGTCCCCGACGAGGCACCCAGCCTCGCACCTGGCGAGGGGGCAGGACAACCTGCTCAGGTTCGGCTTGTCACGTGCCCACGACTCTTGCATCTCGCCGAACGTCGTGCCTCGTCCCAGGCGGGTGATGGCGCTTCGGCCGCGGACCCACCTCGACGCTCGCCTGCAGCTATGCTTCCGTGGATCTAGAGCGAGTCCGGTTCGCGCGCCTGCGCCTTCCCTATCCGTTCGTGAGTTTTGGTAAGGGAGGTGTATTTCAATGGCAGAAGGAACCGTGAAGTGGTTCGACGATGCGAAGGGGTATGGGTTCATCACCCCTGCCGAGGGGTCCAAGGACCTGTTCGTCCATCACAGCGCGATCCTCGGTGACGGGTTCAAGTCGCTCCCCGAGGGGGCGAAGGTCTCGTTCGAGGCCCGCGAGGGTCAGAAGGGCCCGGAGGCGACAAACGTCTCCGTGGTCGCGTAGTTCGAGCATCGGCAGCCCGTGGTCGCTCAGAGTGGCCACGGGCGCCGAGCTCGTTCCCTCATTTGACGAAACGGAGGCGGCCATCGCTGTCAAAGAAGAGAAGCTCGAGATGGAGGGCGAGATCACCGAGTCCCTCCGCAACCGGATGTTCCGCATCAGGCTCGACAACGGTCACGAGATGATCGGCTACACCGCGGGGAAGATGAAGCGCTACCGAATCCGGATGGGCCCCGGCGATCGCGTGAAGGTCGAAGTGTCCGCCTACGACCTCGACAGAGGTCGCATCGTCTACCGGCTGCGCTAGCCAGACGATGGCCGCCGACCGAGCCGCCGACCGAGCCGAGGAGCTGCACGTCGAGCTCGCGGCGCTGCTCGCGCGGCACGAGCCCACGTTGACCGAGAGCGACCGTGACGCCCTCGTCCGGCTCGAGGAGGGCTATGGATGGCGGCCCGGACGCCGGCCGGTGCGACCGGAGCCGAAGATCGCGGAGTTCCTCGACCTGTTCGATCGTGCCGAGCAGGAGGAGCTGACGTACGGAACGCTGACGGTCGGAACGGTGGAGGAGCTCCGGAACGCGTTCCGGAGAGCCTTGTCGGAGGCGCTCTAGGTGCGCCCGGCGGCCCCCGAACGCGACCACTCGACGGTCGTGCTCCGCGACCCGTGATCGTCGCCGGCACAACGCTCCGCCCCGACCAGGTGCGCGTGCTCGCGGCGATGGTCGACGGCGAGCTCGCGGCAAAGCTCGAACGGGCGGTGACCAACAAGAACTCGATCGTCGCGCTCACGGTCGCCGAGCGGGAGCGCATCGTCGCAGTCCTCGATACCGAGCCGCCCTCGGCGCTCATCGAGCTCCACGGCGTGCTCGTCAAGCAGCTCGCGCAGCAAAAGCGGCGGGAAGCTCAGGACATGCAGACGAAGCGGAATCAGCAACGCGCTCGGCCGGAGGGCGAAAGCCCGTAGGCCGGGAGCACGCGGCCGTCAGTCGCGGTCGCGGTCGCGTGTCGCCGGATCGCGACCGAGAGGGCGGCCCGCTGCCTTCCGCCACGTACGGGAGCAGCGCCATCTCGCGCGCGCGCTTGATCGCGACCGCGATCTGCCGCTGATGCCTGCGGCACGCACCGGTCATCCGGCGGCTTCGGATCTTTCCCCGCTCGGACATGTAGCGCCGGAGCTGGTTGATGTTCTTGTAGTCGACCTCTCGCACCTTGTCCTTGCAGAGGAAGCACGACTTCCGCTTGAACACCTTCGTCTGCCCGGCACCGCCGCGAGCCGTGCGCGATCCACTCTCACCGTCTTTTCTGGGTCTCGACTTGGCGGCCACCCCATGAGCCTACCGGCGCGGCGGCCTCGGCGGGTCGCTTGTCTCAGGCGGAAAGCGGCAGCCGGAGATCTTGCCGGACGCCCGCGAGGATCTCGTACGAGCGAATCCGCGCCGAGTGGTCGTGCACGGCACTCGGCGACGATGAGCTCGTCCGCGCCGGTCTCGGCGATCACCCGTTCGAGGCCGTCGCGGACCGTGTCCGCGGATCCGACGTACGAACGACTCAGCATGTGGCGCACGCGGGCCTTCTCCTCGGTCGACCAGTACTCCTCGATGTCGTCGACGGGTGGCGGCAGCTGTCCGCGAGCGCCGCGGAAGATGTTCGTGAACGACTGCTGCACCGAGGTGAAGAGACGGGCGGCCGTTGCGTCGTCGTCCGCGGCGACGACGTTGACGGCGACCATCGCGTACGGCTGTTGCAGCTGAGCGGAGGGTTGGAAGCGCGCCCGGTAGATCTCGAGCGCGGGAAGCAGCGCCTCGGGTGCGAAGTGCGAGGCGAACGCGTACGGGAGCCCGAGGGCCGCTGCGAGCTGCGCGCCGTAGAGGCTCGAGCCGAGGATCCAGAGCGGGACGTGCGATCCCACGCCCGGGATCGCAAGCACCCGTTGTCCGGGCTGCGGATCGCCGAGCAGCGCCTGCAGCTCGAGGACGTCCTGCGGGAACGAGTCCGCGGACGGATCCTGGCGGAGCGCTCGCAGCGTGACCTGGTCGGTCCCCGGCGCGCGCCCCACACCGAGATCGACCCTCCCGGGGAAGAGCGCCTCCAGCGTCCCGAACTGCTCGGCGATCACGAGCGGCGGATGATTCGGCAGCATCACCCCACCGGCCCCGATGCGGATCCTCTCCGTCCCCTGGCCGATGTGGGCGATGACCACCGAGGTCGCAGCACTCGCGATCCCGCTCAGGTTGTGGTGCTCGGCGACCCAGTAGCGGTTGTAGCCGAGCTTCTCCGCGTGCTGCGCGAGGTCGAGCGAGTTGCGGAGCGCCTGCGCGGGCGTTCCGCCCACGACGATCGGTGCGAGGTCGAGGACCGAGACGGGCAGCACGCTTCGACCATACCCCGGTCATCGTCGCGACCCACCGGCAATCCGAGTACGGTTGCTCTCGTGCTGCGCGGGACTGTCGATGCGGTGCCGATGTGGCTTCTCCTCATCGCAGTCGTCGCGGCGATCGTCGGCCTCGTCCTGGTGCTGGTCTGGCTGATCCGAAGGCTCGTGCCCTCGGTCGCCGAGGGGTTCGACGCCGAGGTTGCGTCGCAGATGCTCGGCGTCGTGGCGGCGCTCTTCGGCCTGCTGCTCGCCTTCATCATCGTGATCGCGTACCAGAACTACGGCGACACGCAGAGCAGCGTGAGTCGCGAGGCGGACGCTCTCGCAGCGATCGTGCGGGACAGCGAATCGTTCGCGCAGGCAGAGGGTGACGCGGTTCGCCGCGCCGTCGGTGCGTACGTCCGGATCGTCGTCGACGAGGAGTGGCCGGGCATGCAGGACGGCAACGACAGTGCGCGTGCCTGGGCGGCCGTCGACGACGTCTACGCCGCGCTCCAGACGGTCGACCCGAGCTCGGCACGGAGCGAGGCGTTCTTCGACGACGCGGTGCGGCAGCTCAACGACGCCCTCGATGCCCGCCGCGACCGGCTCGACGACGCCGAGGGCGGGTTGCCGTGGGTGATCGCCGTGCTCCTGCTGGTCGGCTCGCTCGTCATCCTCGGGTACACGATCCTCGTCGGATCCCGGAGCTTCGGCTTCCACGCGGTCGGCGCCGCGTCGATCGCGCTGGTGGTGGGCCTCTCACTCGTCGTCCTGATCGCGCTCGTCTACCCCTTCACCGGCGATCTCGCCATCGATCCGGAGCCGTTCAGGACCGGCAGCCTCGCCCAGTTCTTCGGGCCGTAGCGACGAGCGAATGGGCCTGCTCGACGATCTCTCGACCGGATGGCTCGTCCTCGCCGTCTTCGCCGCGATGTACGTCCTCGCCGCGGCGATCTACGTCTCCGTCATGGCACTCGCCAGAGGTCGCCGCGCGGATGCGTTCAAGGCCGTCTCCCCCGGGCTCCTGCCTCCGATGGGCCTCCTCTTCGGTCTTCTCGTGGGGTTCCTCGTCGCGGACGTCTGGAGCGACTCCGCCCGAGCGCACCAGGCCGTCGATCGGGAGGCGAGCGCCCTGCGGTCCGTCGATCTCCTGACCGACGCGTTTCCGGAGGAGACCGATGCGCGCATGCGAGCTCTCATCCGTCGCCACATCGACGATGCCGTGACGCGTGAGTGGCCGGCAATGGCAAACCGGGAAGCCACGCTGTCGGTCGTCCCTGCTGCACTCGACGACGCGTTACAGCTCGCTCTGGCCCTCACACCCACGAGCGAAGGTCAGACGACCGCGCAGCGGGAGATCGTCGCGTCGCTGCAAGACGCACTCGACGCCCGACGGCAGCGCGTCATCGTCAGCGAATCCCACGTCAACTGGGTCACCTGGTTCGGAGTGGTCCTCGTGGCGGCTCTCACCCTGCTTGCGATCGCGTTCGTTCAGAGCGGCAACCGGTTGGCGGCCGCCATCGCGTTGGGGTTGTTCGCGTCGGCGGTGTCTTGCGCCCTCGTTCTCATCGCCGCCCAGGACCGGCCGTTCAACGGCGACTTCCGCGTGCGCCCGGACGTGCTCCAGCAGGTCTATCCCCGCGACCCGTGATCAACCGTCGGGGCCGCCGGC
>CAVQHL010000020.1:0-75475 GCA_963712255.1 uncultured Actinomycetes bacterium | reverse complement strand
CACGAGCGCGCGGTCGTAGAGGCCGGTCTCGTCGAGCCGCTCGAGCAGCTCGTCGACGAAGCGATCGAGATAGATCGACCTCGAGGAGGTGCCGCTGGACACCCTGGGCGACGAGCAGCGGCTCGCCGTCGCGCCAGCGGTCGAAGTCTCCGGGGACCCGCTCGGCCGACAGCCCCGAGACGAACCACTCGCTGCCGTAGCGATGCCCCGACGGAAGCGTGAACCACGGTGCATGCGGCTGCATCGTGTGCAGGAAGTAGAGCGTCCGCGGCGGGTTCGTCCGGCGGACCGTCCGGACGAACTCGTCGCTGCCCCGCGCGGTGTTCTCGATCAGCGCGCCCCAGCCCTCGCGGAGCGGCGCGATGTTCCCGTGGAAGTCGCGTCGGCAACGAGCCGTGGAGATAGTTGATCCCGACGTCGTGCAGAAGACCCTTGACGCGCGAGACCACCGACAGCCGTGACCGTTGCTCGGGGCAATACGTGACGGGACAGAGACGCGTCACCGGCTCCCGAACGCGAAACGCGTACGACTCGCCGAGCAGCGTGAAGAGATTCCGAGGATGGTCCGCGAGCGTCGGGAGCGCGTCGCGGTCCGGGACGCGCCCCGTCAGGATCGCCGGAACGGCGAGCGTCGTGAGCTCGTCGACCGTGGTCGTGCGCGAGTACCACGTGCCTTCGCGCGCGAGCCGCCCGAAGCCGGGGTAGCGCATCGCTGTCGACCGTCCCGTCCGCGCGCATCAGGGAGCTCACCGGGAACTCGTCGAACACGACGAGGACGACCGGCGTCTCGGAGCCGACCGCGACGTGTGCCCCTTCGCTGTCGGCGAGCGCGAGCGGTGCCGTCGTGACGAAGACGACGAGGCCGACGACGGGCAGCACGAGCGACAAGGACAGGAACGTCCGCAGCGGCGACCAGCGCATGTAGACCACGGCACCGGCATACGAGGCCGCCGCGGGGACGATGAGCGCCAGGCGGCTCGACGGCTCGAACAGCGAGAGCAGCTGCACGAGCGCGGTGAAGCCGAACAGGCACACGCAGAGGAGGTGGGCAGCCGCCGCAGCTCGCGTGGAGAGCACGCCGAGCGTCGCCTCGATCGCGATCGCCGCGAGCGGCGGCCCGAACGCGAGAACGAGTGCGAACGTCACCGCCTCGGCGCGGGACGCACCGTTGATGACGAGGAACTCCGGGTTCGACGAGAGCATCGCGAACACCGGCTGGCTGACGCCGTACCCCCACAGCGCCGCAAGGTGCGCGAACCGCCACGGGTACGACGGCAGCGGCAGAGAGGGTCGCGGCGCGGTGGACCGGAAGCCTCTCACCCACCGCTCCGCGAGACCGCGGCGAGACCCGATGCGTCTGCCGGCCAGCCCAACTCGGTCGCAACCTCTCCCCGCACCGCAAACGCGCGGAGCTTTGCCCCGCGCACGTCGCGGATCGGGAGCTCTGCGACGAAACCCACGTGTTGCAGGCCGACGACACTCGAGACACCACCGATGTCGAGCCGGTAGACCGGCGTGTCCGACGCGAAGAGCAGTCGCCGCCCCGCGAAGAGCAGGACACGATCGACTCGTTGCCGGTCATCGACGTCTGCGGCCCACCCCTTGATCCGGACTGTCCGGCCCTCGACAACCGACGACTCCACGCGCCCCTCGAGCCCGTCCGTGGTGATCGGCAGGCGCTGACCGCTCGGCAGCACCATGCTTCGCCCGTCTGCGACGAGCCTGTATTCAGACGCTTGCCCGGTGCCCCCGAGCCGCACCAGGCGCGCCGGGTCGGCCGACGCGTCGACGCCGAAGACGTCGACGTCGTTGTGCCCTTCGCGCAACACGGTCTCGGGCACGAGCGCCGCAAAGCGCACCTGCCGGTCCTGCATGAAGGTCCGCGTCGTGGCCGCGATGCGCCCGTTGACGGCAATCGCGATCACCGCCCCGGGCGTCGGGGACCGCGCCTCGATCTCGCCGGCGATCCGTGCGGGCACGAAACCGGAAGCGAGTCGGACATCGGCGAAGAGGGATTCGCCGTCGAGCCGCGCCGCGACTCCGTTCGCTTCCCCCGTGTCGACGTCGGCGACTCGCTGCCCCAGGAGCGACCGATGAGGCCCGATCCGGAAGAGCGAGTCGGCTCCTTCACCGAACAGACGGGCGTTTCGCCGCGCAGTGGCGAGCACGCCGGCTGCGACCGACTCCGCGCTCGCGATCTGAGGCGCGCCCTCCCGTCTGCCGACCGAGACGACCCCACGCGCGACCGCTGCGCGTCGGAGCGAACGGCCGTCGACCGGCCACGGGACGTCGACGCCGACGACGTCGGCGATGGTCGGCACGACGTCGGTCGTCCGCGCGTCCCGCCGGTCGATCCGGCCATCGCGTCGACCCGGGTACTTCACGAACAGCGGCACGCCCGCGATGTCGGCGATGTTCTCCGCGGTGACGTACCTTCTCGAGCCGCCGGGGGAGAAGCTCCCGCCGTGATCAGCGGTCACGACGACCAGCGCCCGGTTGTAGATGCCCTCCTCCTTGAGGCGCTGGACGAGCAAGCCCAGGGCCCGGTCGGTGTAGGCAACCTGAAGCAGGTGCCGCTGCAGCGCCTGCTGCACGAGGCCTGGTTCCGAGGTCCAGTCGTTGAACGCGTCGTCGAGGATGCCGTCGATGCTCGCCGCGCCCCCGTACTCGCGTCCCGACGGCAGCAGCCGGAACGGGGGGTGCGGGAGGTTCAGGTGGGCGACGTGGAGCGTCCGCAGCGGCTCGCCGCGGTGGATTCCGCGTAGGAAGCGCTGAAAGTCGGTCCGCGGCTGGTGGTCCTCGCCTTCGAGAGCCAGGTTGACGTCGTGCAGGTCGAGCGCCCCGATGAGGCGCTCGCGCGTCCCCGCGTTGTCGCCGAACCCGCCCCAGCGATCCCCGATCGGCGGAAGCTCCTCGCGCATGTCCTGGGGCAGCACGCGGTAGAGGTACGCGATGGCCGTGTCGTACACGAGCCCGCGCTGGCGATCCTCCCACGGTACGTGGGCGCGTGCCTCGGGGCAGTACCGCGTCGGGCAGAGTCGGGTCACGGGCTCGACGACCTCGAGCGCGTAGCGCTCGCCGAGGAGCGTGAAGAGATTGTCGGGGTGATCGGTGAGCGTCGGGAGCTGACCCGAGACCGGGGACTTCCCGGTAAGGACCGCGGGAACCGCCTGGGTCGTGAACTCGTGCACCGTGGTCGCGCGGGGGTACCAGACGCCGTCGCGGGCGAGGCGACGCGAAGCTCGGGTACCGCACGGCATCGAGCGAGCCGTCGGCACGCATGAGCGAGCTCACCGGGAACTCGTCGAAGACGACGAGGACGACAGGCGTCGAGGTGCGAACGGCGACGTCCACGGGGGGCCGATCCTTGACCGCGAGCGGAACCGACGCGACGAACGAGGCCACGCCGAGCACGGGCAGCACGACGGAGATCGAGAGGACGGACCGGAACGCGTTCCACCTCATGTATGCGAACGCCAGAGCCGCTGCGGGCAGCATCGGGAGGAGGAGCGCAACGGCCCGCTCCGGCTCGGACATCCGGACGAGCTGGAGGAGCGGCGAGGAAGCCGAAGCACCACACGGCGGCGATGTGGAGCGCGCGGGAGAGCAGTGCCCAGACGAGCCCGATGACCGCCTCGGCGAGCACGACGAGGAGCGGTGGCGCAAATGCGAGGAGAAGCGCGAAGAGGACGACGTCGGCTCGGGTCGACCCACGCACGACGAGGAACTCGGGGTTCCCCTTCAGCATCGAGAACACGGGCTGGCTGACCCCGAAGCCCCACAGCGCGGCGAGGTGCGCGAACCGCCACGGGTACGAGGGCAGCCGGAGCTCTGCGCCTCGTGCAGCCGGTGTCGTCTCGGGCGCGCTCGTCATCCGCGCGCCTTCGCCTTCGCGTCCGTCGCCGCGAGTGACGCGAGGTAGCCCGCGGCCACCCGAGCGCTCGACCCGACGTTGAAGACCGAGCGCTCGCGCACGCGAAGCGTCCTCTCACGAGCGCCGGCCGTGTCCGCGAGCGCCGCCTCGATCGCTGCCGGGAGCGCCGCGACCTCGTGCTCGGGAACGACGAGGCCGAGCTCGTCGCGCACGGCGTCCTCGAACGGACGGATGCTCGATCTCCTGCCAGTCCTCGTTCACCGTCTTCTGCGGCGTGTCGACGTATACGACCGGTCGACCGAGAGCGAACGCGTACTCGAGGGCCGCGCCCGACCAGTCGCTGACCATCACGTCCGAGCGCAGCCACGAGTCGACTGCGCTCATGTCTTCCTCGAGGACGAACCCGGGCTGCCCCGCGAATCGGCGCCGGAGGTCCGCGACGAGCTTCGGCAAGCGCCGGACCGTCATCGGGTGCAGGCGGAGGACGGTCTCGTACCCTGCGGCGAGCAGCACGTCGACGAGCTCGGTGCCGACCGGGCGCTCGATGAGCGAGCACTCGCCCCAGGAGGGAGCGACGAGCACCCGGCGTGCTCCGCCCGTCGTGGTTTCGGTGCCCCGGCTCGCCACCTCGGCGAGCACGGTGTCGAGCTTCACGCTCCCGTGCTCGACGAGCTCCTTCGCCCGCAGGCCGTAGCGCGCCTCCGTCGCGCGGATCTCGGCGACGTGGTGCGGCCCGACGCACAGCACCGTGTCGTACGCGTCGAAAGCGCCCCTGCGGTACGCGGCGTGCGTGCTGTTCAGCGAGTGGAAGAGATAGACGTAGTGGACGGGGTGCTGCGATCGCTTGAGCCAGAGCTGGTCGAGGTCGGGCAGCGTCATGACGAAGTGCGCGCAATCGATGCGGGCGAAGAGGATCGTGCGAACCGTGCCGTCGCCGACCAGGAAGCCCCGGAGCCGCGGCTGGTCGAGCGCGAGCCCGGGATCGGCTGCGTCCGAGCTCAGGTAGGCGATGTCGAGGTCGTGCTCGGCGAGCAGCGTCTCGACGACGGGCCCGATGTGGGGCCAGTCGCCCGGCCCCTCGGAGTAGAAGACCAGGCGCCGGAACGAGGGGTCGAGCGCCTCGAACTCCTTGAGCGCGCGCCGCTCGCGCAGGAACCCCAGGCGGCTCATCGGCGTCCCGCCCCGATGAGCTCGTTCGTCCGCCCGAGAATGGCCCGCACGTCCTCCTCGACGGCCACGCGCAGGTTGTTGTCGGACCGCGCCGGAGTGAGCATCTCGTCGGCGATCGCCCCGAGCGCGTCCATGCCCGGCAGGTAGGGAGTCACCAGCTCCGCGACCCCGAGCTCGCGGAACAGCGCGACGACCGCGTCGAGCAGCCCCTCGGCGTCGTGGAGCCCGGCTCGGTGCGCGGCGGACGCGAGTCGCCCGTCGTCGGCCTCGAGGTTGAACTCGAGCACTGCCGGCAGCACGAGCGCGCAGGCAAGTCCGTGAGGGACACCGAAGTGCGCGGTGATCGGATACGACATCGAGTGCGCAAGCGCCGTTCTCGTATGGCTGATCGCCAGGCCCGAGAGCAATGCGGCTTCCGCCATCAGCGCCCGCGCCTCGAGCGAGGCCGGATCGCCCCGCAAGGTCCTCAACGCGTCGGGGATCATCGCGAGCCCGCGCTCGGCGAAGGCGCTCGTGACGGTGTTGGCGTTCCGGTTGCAGATCGCCTCGAGGCATTGCACGTAGGCGTCGAGCCCCGACGAGACCGTCTGCTCCCACTCGAGCTCGAGCGTCAGCGTGGCGTCGACGAGCGCCACCGACGGAAAGAGGCGCGGGTCGGCGACCGAGAGCTTGCGCGCGTCAGCGGGGTCCCAGACCGTTGCGAACGGCGTCACCTCGCTTCCGGTGCCGGCCGTCGTCGGGACCGCGATCAGCGGCACCGGCTCGGCGTCGGCGGGCACCTCGCCCGCGACGAGCTCGCGGACACCGACGCTCTCGGTGGACAACGCGAGGCCGAGGACCTTGGCGGTGTCGATGACGCTGCCGCCGCCAACCGCGACGATCGTGTCGAGGGGTGTCCCGCGAAGGGCGTCAATCGTCGAGTCGAGCCGGTCGACCGTCGGGTTCGGCTCGACGCGGTCGTGGACGAGCACGCTGCCGGAGTCGAGGAGCCGGGACACACGCTCGGTGAGCCCGCGTTCCGTCGCACCGGGCGAGGTGACGAGGAGAGCTCGCCTGTACGACCGGAGGCCGAGCCTGCTGCTCGTGCCGGGGCCGACCACCACGCGCGTCGGGTTCCGGTACTCCCAGCCGCTATCCGCCGCCATACGAGAGCTCCGCCATGAAGTCGACCTTGTTCTCGACCGGTGATGTCGCGGGTCGGCCGGCGTCCGTGTAGGCACGACTCGCGACGCGCACCTCGAGCATGGCCGGGCCGGTAGCGGCCCGGAGGCGCTCCATCGCCTCCGGCAACCCATCGACGCCGTCGACCGACTCCGCAGACCGGTACCGGCACCCGAGGGCGACCGCGCACAGGTCGATCTCACGGGCTGCCGTCGGCTGGCCGCCCACGGAGTCGTGCGCTCCGTTGTTGATGACGACGTGCCTGAGGTTCGGAGGCGCCTGTGTCCCGATGATCGCGAGGCTGCCCATGTGCATGAGGACCGCGCCGTCACCGTCGAGGCAGTAGACGTCGCGCGCGGGCACGTGCTGGGCAACCCCGAGGGCGATCTGTGAGCAGTGCCCCATCGACCCGACGGTGAGGAAGTCCCTTCGATGCCCCTCGCACCGCTCGTGACGGTGGGCATAGACCTCGCGCGAGGTCATCCCGGTGGTCGAGACGACGAGATCGGACGGTTCGAGCGCGTCGAGGATCGCGGAGACCGCCTCCGACCGGGTTGCTCCGCCCGCATCACCGGGCGGTGGGAGGCCGTACGGCGAGAACGCACCCTTCCGGACGAGCAGCGCGTGGCAGCGCCCGTAGTCCGTCATCTCGTGACGCACGCGCGCCAGCAGCATGGAGACGTCCGTGTCGGCGTCGACGACGTCGTGCTCGAGCCCGAGCGCGTCGAGCAGGGCCGGCATGACGCGCCCCTGCGTGATGTGCTGGGGCTCGTCCGCGACGCCGGGCTCCCCCCGCCAGCCGATGACGAACAGGATGGGGATCCGATAGACGGCCGGGTCGACGAGGGAGAGGAGTGGGTTGACGATGTTCCCCGTCCCCGAGTTCTGCAGGTAGACGACCGGCAGCCTGCCCGTCGCGAGGTGGTATCCGGCGGCAAGCGCAACCGCGCCCCCCTCGTTCGCATTGACGACGTGCTGCTCCGTCGCCACGCGCTCGTCGATGAACGCGCAGAGGTCCTTGAGCAGAGAGTCGGGGACGCCGCTGAAGTACGTGAAGCCCTGGGCGAGGAGCGCCTCGTAGAAGTCTCCGGGCCGGATCACGGCCCACCGGGGATCAACCGCAGCACGTCGCCGATGGGGAGAAGGTCGTCGTCGCTCTCGAGCGACCGGCCGTGCTCGAGGATCGACTGCGCCGTCGCCTGCATCGCCGGGTAGGCGCTGCGCAGGAGCTGGTTGGCGTAAATGACGACGTTCACCCCCGCCGCCTCCAGCTCGTCCTCGTGGACGCGGTTGTACGTCGACGGGACGACGACCAGCGGCACGCGCCGCGGAAACGCCGAGAAGCGCTCGGCGAAGGCGAGGATCTCGTCGGGCTCGGGCGCGCAGCTGTGGATCATGATCCCGTCCGCTCCCGCGTCGATGTACGCAGACGCGCGCGTCAGCGCGTCGTCGAGGCCGGCGCCCAGGATCAGGCTCTCGATCCGGGCGATGACCATGAAGTCGTCCCCGACCTGCGCCTTCTTGCCGACGCTGATCCGGTGGCTGAACGCCTCGATCGAGTCCTGGTGCTGCTCGACGTCGGTCCCGAACAGCGAGTTCCGCTTGAGCCCGTGCTTGTCCTCGATCACGACGGCGGAAACGCCGAGCCGCTCGAGGGTCTTCACCGTGAAGACGAAGTGCTCCGGCTTCCCTCCTGTGTCGCCGTCGAAGACGATCGGCTTCGTCGTCACCTCGACGATGTCGCTGACGGTCTGCATGCGCGCGGTCACGTCGACGGCCTCGATGTCCGGCTTCCCCTTCGCCGTCGAGTCGGTCAGGCTCGAGAGCCACATCCCGTCGAACTCGCGGTCGCCCGCAGACGTGGCGACCCGGGTCTGCTCGACGATCAGGCCGGTGAGCCCGTTGTGCGCCTCGAGCAGCCGGATCAGCGGCTTGACGGCGAGGAGCCGGCGGAGGCGCTCCATCCGGACGGCGGGCGTGACGCCGATCTCGCGCATCGACCGGTTGAGCGCCGTCGACGAGATGCCCTCGGTGTACGCGACCTCGACCAGCTCGCCGCCCCACTCCGCGAGCACCTCGATCACGCGTCGGCGCGTCGCTGCCTGGACGCCCGTCACCCAGTCGTCGCCGTGTACGACGTAGTCGGGCCGGTAGCGCCGGAGATTCGCCTCGTAGTCGAGCGTCTCCTGGGGGACGACCCGCGCAACCCCCTTGCAGGTTCTCGACGACAATCCTTCGCTGCTCGAACGTCATCAGCGGCAGCCGCTTGTAGCTCGCGATCGCACGGTCGGTCAGAAGACCGATCGTCACCTCGCCGAGCTCCCGGGCGCGCGCGATGACGTTGAGGTGGCCCGGGATGGACCAGGTCGGCGCTCATGCCGACGTACACGGTTACGGGGTGCGGGGGGTGTCGGTTGTCGCCGGCCATTCGCTGCCTACGTCACGACGCCAAGGCGGAGGCGCCGCGAAGACGTTGGTCGGACGCTCTAGCTACTCGTCGCGCGGTTCGTCACGACCGAAGCCGAGGAAGCGCTTCGCCCGCCGCCAGTAGAGCTTCGTCATCACGGCAGCGCTCGCCACACCGGCGACGAGCCCCTGCAGGAGCAGCCCGCCGGAGCCGGGATCGAGATACGCGAGAACGTCGTTCACCAGATCACGTCCTTTCGAGGACCGAGGAGGAGTCAGATTCGACGGCAGACAGCGGGCACCTCGTGGCGTACATGCCCACGCAGCCGCTGTTCGCCCAGCACGATATGTCGTGCGCTCGAGTCACGGTTCGAAGGATCGCGATCTCGCACGAATGCGGACAGAGGCGACGGTCGCGGCCGCGCCTAGCCTTAGGTCCAGACACGGATCGCCGCCGCGACGGCGAAGATTGCGCGATGGATCGTCCGCCGCCGAACGACGGCGGAGTGCGCGCCGCGCTCCGTCGTCTCGCTCCGATCGCGCTCTTCGTCGCGCTCCCCGTCGCGGTGGTGACGACGATGTTCGTCGTCGGCCTCGTCACCGGCCCGCTCGCGCACGACTTCAAGAACGAGCTCTATCCGCAGGCGGAGGACCTCCTCGCGGGTCGGAACCCCTGGCCGGAGGCGATCTGGCCGCCGATGGCGGCGGTCGTCGCCATGCCGTTCACGATCCTCCCGCCGACCGCCGCGAACGTCGCGATCGGGCTCGTCGGGCTCGCCTGCATGGCGGCGGCGCTCTGGCTCGTCGGCGTGCGCGACTGGCGCGTCTACGGCGTGGTCGGCCTCTGGCCGTCGGTGCTCGGCGACATCCGCATCGCCCACCTGACGCCGCTCCTCTGCCTGCTCGTCGCCGTCGTCTGGCGGTACCGCGACCGGCCGCTTCCGGCCGGCCTCGGCCTCGGCGTCGCCGGGCGGCGTGAAGTTCTTCCTCTGGCCGCTCGGCGTCTGGCTGCTCGCGAGCGGGCGCGCCCGGGCGGCGGGCGTCGCGGCGGTGGTCGCGGTCGGCTCCGTGCTGCTCGTCGCGCCCTTCGCGCCGCTCGACGACTACGTGCGGACGCTCCGCGAGGTCGGCCGGGAGTTCGACCAGGACAGCTACTCGACGTTCGGGCTCCTGACGCAGCTCGGCGCCGGCGACACGGCGGCGCGCGTCGTGACGTTCGCCCTCGGCCTCGTGCTGCTGGCGCTCACGTGGCGGCGGGCGAGCTTCGTGCTCGCGATCGCCGCGGCGCTCGTGCTCTCGCCGATCGTCTGGTTCGACTTCTACGCGCTCGCCGCGATCCCGCTCGCGATCGCGCGGCCGCGCCTGTCGCTCGTCTGGTTCCTCCCGCTCGCTGACGTGGGGGCTTCCGAGCTCGGGGATCGCGGCGGATCCCGTCTGGGGCGTCGGCCGCGTGCTCGCTCGTGTACGGGATCGTCCTCCTGGTCGCGGCGCAGAGCGAGCCGGGCTCCGCGCGGCTACGGCTCCCAGGGAACGTCCTTCCGGCACGTCGGCCCGGAGGCGAGCCGGAGCGGGCCGTTCACCCGTGACAGGACGAGCGAGCCGCTGAGCGACCGGGCGACGACCGTGCCGCCGGCCGACGTCCGGCACGTCGTCAGGACGTAGTCCGCGGTCGGGCGCCCGCCGCCCGCGAGCACCAGAGACCCGTCGCCCCGCTGCTCGACCGGGACGGTCGGCAGCCAGTCCTCGTAGTACGTCGGCGGCCCGAGCCGGTAGACGTCACCGAGGCTCGTGTTGAAGAGCTCGGTCACCATGAGCCACGGGTAGAAGGGATCGAGCGACTCGCCGCGCGCGCGGCGCTCGTCCCACAGGACGGCGACACGCGCACCGGCGGGGACGGCGTCGTCGACCCAGGTCGCACGCCCCACGCTGACGGGCGTCGCGGAGTTCGTCGCGCGCTCCGCGTGCGCGAGGGACGCGATCGCGCCGACGACGACCATCGCCGCGGCTGCGAGCATCCAGGCGCGTCCGGAGCTCTCGCGCCGGAGGGTCGCCCACACGAGGCCGCAGGCGGCGGTGAAGACGGCAACGCAGGCGGCGAGGGCCAACCCGGTCGCAGGGATGCTCTGCCACGGGAGGAGCGCGAGCGACTGGAACTCGGCCGTGTACTCGAAGCGTGCGATCGGCACGATCACCGGCAGGACGCATGCGACCGCGAGGATCGCCCAGGCCCACGGCCTCGGGCGCGGCAGCCCGGACTCGATCCAGAGCGCCAGCCCGACGAACAGGAGCGGCACCAGCGCGAACACGTAGCGCTCGTTGATGCTCTCGCCGCCGTCGACGTCGAAGGTCGAGCTGACGAGGGAGACGCTCCCGAGCATCGCGAAGGCCGTCGGGAGCGCGACCGACGCGAAGAGGCGCTGCCGCTCCGATGCCCGGCGGAACAGCCCCAGACCGACGACCACGGCCGTCGCGACGACCGGCACCACGGCGACGTACAGCACGAGATCCGCCACGAGGTAGGCGAACCACTTCGGGATCTCGCCCGGATGGACCACGTCGAAGGTGCCCGAGCGCGCGCCGAGCCAGCCCAGCGGGCCGTCGCCGCGCGCCGTGGAGATCGCCGCGGGCAGCGAGACCCACGACGAGTGCCACCCCGGCGGTCGGGAGGAACCGCCTGACATAGCGCGCGACGCTCCGCGCGTGGCCCCGTCACGGCGTACAGGAGAACGGCGCCCGCGTACGCGCCCACGAGCGCGAGGCCCTGGAGCCGCGTGAACGCCAGGATGCCGAGACCGAGCAGGGCGAGCGCCTGGGCTGCGAGCGTCGGCCGTCGCACGGCGCGCGCCACGAGGAGGACGGCGAGCACGAACGCCGGGTAGAACGCGTTCTCCGTCATCAGGACGCCCGTGTACGTCATCGACGGCACGAGGACGGCCATCGCGGCGACGACGAAGGAGAGCCTCGGCGCGACGAAGAGGCGCGCGAGGAGATAGGCCGGGACGGCGACGAGCGACATGACGAGCGCGTTGATCACGAGCGCGGCGTGATACGCCCAGACCGGGTCGTCGAAGAGCATCCATGCGGGAGAGATCAGAGTCGGGTAGACCTCGCCCCAGCCGAAGACTGGCACGCCCCGGATCGCCGGCCGGCTCCCGTCCGCGATGCTCTTCGCGAGTTCGGAGTAGAGAACCTCGTCCGGGAGGATCCATGGCCCCGGGACGCGCAGCGTGAGGGCCGCCCGCACGCATCGTCGAGGCGCCGACGAGCGACGCGAGCCACACGGCGGGCAGCCGGAGCGTTCGGACGAGAACGCCGTTGCCGCGTGCCTCCTCCGCGGCGGCTCCGGGAGCGCGCGTGACGGCGTGTGTCGCCGACGCGGATCATGAAGCCGTGGCGGGGCAGCGACCTCGGGCCGCGAGCCGTACGCGGCGCCGTGGCCTCGACCAGCTGCAGGGCGTCGTACGGTGACGCCGCGACGACCCTGCCGATGACGGGCGCGCGGCACGTGACGAGCACGAACCGCGCGTCGAGCAGGGAGTCGTCGGCGAGCGCGAGGCGAGAATCGGCGCGCACGTCGACCGGGACCGTGGGAAGGACCGACTCGTAGTACGTCGGCGGCCCGATCCGATGGACGACGCCGACGCTCTCGTTGAACATCTCCGCGACCATCAGCCAGTAGGCGACCCCCTCGGGCTCCGTGCGCCCCGGCTGCTGCGACCAGACGACGGCGACGCGCTCGCCCGTCGGGCACGGCACGGTCGATCCAGTCGGCGGCGCGGGAGTCGAACGACCGGGCGTAGAACGACGGCGGAGTCGGAGTTGTCGGCCACGACGAGGACGCCGACGAAGGCCATCCATGCCCCGACCACGAGCCAGAGCCGCGCGACCTGGTCGCGCCGGCTGCGCAGCCACAAGGCTCCCGCCACGACGAGGAACGCCGCGAGCCCGACGAGCGAGCAGCGCCCGGGAGTCGGCGAGCGGCAGCCACGGGAGCAGGGCGACGGACTGGAACCCGGCGTTGTACTCGAGCCGCTCGATCGGGACGACCAGCGCCAGCGCGGCGCACGCGCCGAGCACGATCCACGCCGCACGGCCGCGTGCGCGGGAGCCCGTCGTCGGATCCAGAGCGCCAGCCCGACGAACAGAAGGGGAACGACGTAGAAGACGTACCGCTCGTTGAGGTTCTCGGTCCCGTCCACGTCGATCGCGGCGCTCACGAACGGCGACGATCCCGAGCACTGACGCGACCACGGGGATGACGACGGCCGCAAAGAGCCGCTCCGCCTCGGACGCTCGGCGGCGGAGGCCGCCGACGGCGATCATGGCCGTGGCAGCCGCAGGGATCAGGGCGACGTAGAGGACCAGCCCGCCCGCGAGGTACGCGAACCCACTGCGGCACCTCGACGAGGCGAAGCCCGTCGAAGGTCCCCGAGCGCGCTCCCGAGCACGCCGTCACCGCTGACGGCGAGCACGACGAGCCCCGCGACGACGCGCGGCACGCCCCGAGCGCGATCGTCGGCAGGAAGCGCCGCAGGTACGCCCGACGCTCACCCCGGGCGCCGGTGGCCGCATACAGCACGACGGCCGTGAGCGCCGCCCCGAGGAGCACGACGCCCTGGATGCGCGTCGCCGTCAGGACGACGATGCAGCCGATCGCCAGGAGCTGCGCGGCGAGGGTCGGATGTCGAACCGCCCGCGCGATCAGGAGCACGGACCACAGGAAGAGCGGATAGAAGGCGTTCTCCGTCATCACGACGCCCGTGTACGCCATCGACGGCACGAGGACGGTCATCGCGGCGACGACGAGCGCGACCCGAGACGAGACGAACAGGCGCGCCAGCAGGTACGCGGGAATCGCGGCCGACGACATCACGAGCGCATTGATCACGAGCGCTGCGTGGTATGCCCAGACGGGGTCGGCGAACAGCGCCCAGGCCGGAGCGATCAGCGCCGGATACACGACGCCCCACCCGACCGCCGAGACGCCTCTCACCTCGGGCGGGCCGCCGTCCGCGATGCTCCGCGCGATGTTCGAGTAGAGGATCTCGTCGGGCAGGATCCACGGCGACGGCACGCCCATCGCGATCGAGGCGCGGACGAGAATCGAGAGCCCGACGAGGATCGCCAGTGACAGCACCGGGGCGTCGACGACCCGCGCGAGCAGCGTGGCGCGCGGAGCCGCCCTCGCGACGGACGGGTGCGGACGTCACGCTCGCCGTCACGCGCCTGCCTCGGCCGATGCCGTCGACGCCGGCGTCCTGACCGCGCCGGACGACCATCGGTGGCCCCCACGGTGATCGCCGCCGACGATCGGCGATCATCCCGGCCGCGTACCAGAGCGATCGGGCTCGGCGTGGCTCCAGCGCCCATGCCTGCTCGGGGACGCCGGGCGGGCGGCAGCACACGTCCTCGACGCCACGGGCTTGGGCGCGACGCGCGCCGAGCAGCCAGACGACGTACCCGAAGAACCAGGCGGGCGCGAGCCGCGGCCACGTGATCGCGATCGGGACGAAGAGGAGCGCCGCGTAGTTCGGCCAGACGATCGGCGACGCGACGATGCACGCGGCGACGACGACGGCGAACGCGCGCCGGTCGCCGTCCGCGCGCCCCACGAGCCAGCGCGGCGACGCCGAGACACGCGATGCCCGGCGACGCGCGGCGACGGCGACCGCGACGGACACGGAGGCGCCGAGGCCACCGGCGACGGTCGCGAGCGAGATGCTCCGCACCGCGTAGACGTCCTGGACGGCGCGGAGCAGCGCGGGGTAGTCGGCGAGGCCGTCGAAGCCGATCAGCGCCCAGGCGCCGAACACGAGCACGACCGCCGACCCGGCGCCCAGGCCGCCGCCCGGAACCGCCGCGTGAGGAGCAGCCAGACGACGAGCGGCCAGACGAAGAGCTTCGCCGCGACCGCGACGCCCGACCGCGAGCCCCGCGACCCGCGCGCGGTCGCGGTAGCGCCACGCGAGCGCGAGCGGGCAGGAGCGAGCAGCACCGTGAGGTTTCCGAAGAACAGGCCGTGGACCACGACGGGCGACGTGAGCGCGAGCGACGTGGCAGCGCCAGTCGCGGACGCCGAGGATCCAGAGCGAGGCGAACACGCCGACGCCGAGCAGGCAGAACCAGAGCCACGACGCCGACCGTCACGGGCAGGAGCGCGAGCGGGATCGAGGCGAGGATGAAGAGCGGCGGGTAGACCGCCGGGTTCCCGATGACGACGGCGTCGCGCGTCGGCTCCGGGTAGATCGGCGCCGCCGTCGAGGAGCGCGCGCGCGGGCTCCCAGAGCGTCCCGCGGAAGTCGAAGCCGATCGGCCACGAGTTGCGCGTAGCCGACGAAGATGCTCGAGCAGCGCGAACGCGACCGGGACCACGAACGAGCAGGAGAGGATCACGGAGCTGGCGAAGCGCACCGATGAACCCGCGTCCGTGCCGTCCGCGATCGACTCACCGTCGTCACATCCGCTCACCTCCTCGCATCCGACATCCGATGACGCCAGCCCTGTCGCCGCGCGCTCGAGCTGCTCGCTCTTCGGCGCGCTTCCGCTCCTCGCGCTCGCGCTGGCGCTGGCGGCGTACGCCGGCGACGATCGTCTCGCGCTCGACTTCCATCACGAGGTGTATCGGCAGGCGGAGGCCGTCGCCGACGGTCGAGATGCGTACGAGTCCCCTGACGCGGATCTCTCCGACCGCTCGAACGCCGTGTGGCCCATGGCGGCGGTGCTGCCGGTGGTGCCGCTGACGGCGCTCCCGCCGGACGTCGCGGACTGGCTCGCGACGGCGGTCGATGCTCGCGTCGCTCGTCGGGGCGCTCTGGCTCCTGAACGTCCGCGACTGGCGGATCTACGGCGTCGTCCTGCTCTGGCCGGCCGTGATCGAGGCGATCCAGACCGCGAACGCGTCGCTCCCGCTCACGCTGCTCGTCGCCGTCATGTGGCGCTACCGCGACCGGGCGGGCATCGCCGGCGCCGCGCTCGGCTACGCCGTCGCCGTGAAGCTGTTCCTCTGGCCCGTCGTCGTCTGGCTGGCACTGATCGGCCGGCGCTCGGCGGCCGCCGTCGCAGCGGCCGTCGCGGCGGCGTCCCTGCTGCTCGTCCTCCCGTTCATCGGCCTCGCCGACTACGCGCGGCTCCTGCGGAACATCGGCGAGACGTTCGAGCACGAGGCGTACACCCCGTTCGCGCTGCTGACGGACCTCGGCGTCCCGGACACGGCGGCTCGCGCCGTCACCATCGCGTTCGGCCTCGGCGTGCTCGCGCTCGCCTGGCGCCGTCGAAGCCTCGGGCTGGCGCTCGCGGCCGCGCTCGTCCTCTCGCCGATCGTGTGGCGTCACTTCTTTACCCTGCTCCTCGTGCCGCTCGCCGCTGTCGCGTCCACGATTCGACGTCGTGTGGCTCGTTCCCGTCGGCATGTGGGTCGGCGACGGGACGTTCAACGGGGCGCCGTGGCAGACGGCGTGCGTCCTCGCGCTCGCCGCCGCCACGATCGTCGCTCTGCGAGCGCGCGCCGCGACCCCGCGACGCCGCCGTGCACTCCGGCGAGCCCGCCTCGCTGCCGATCTAGGACCGAGATGAGCGCCGGCGTCCGTCGAATCCTCGCGATCGTGCTCCTCGGGGCGCTGCCGGTCGTGATCGCCGTCGCGATGTTCGCGGTCGCGCACGACTCGCGGCTCGCTGGCCGCGGACTTCCACAACGAGCTGTACCCGGAGGCGCAGCAGCTGCTCGACTGGGAGAACCCGTTCCCCGGCCCCGATCATCCGCTCGAGTAGGGCAAGAACCTCGATCTGGCCGCCGGTCGCGGCGTTCCTCGTCTCGCCGCTGACGCGTCCTCTCGCCCGGACGCGGCCGACTGGGCGATCGCGCTCCTCGGGCTCGCCGCTGCGATGCTCTCGCTGCGCATCGTCGGCGTCCGCGACTGGCGCGTGTACGGCGCGTTCGCGCTGTGGCCGCCGGTGATCGGCGAGATCCGCGTGTCGCACCTGACGCCGTTCCTCTGCCTTCTCGTCGCGCTCGCCTGGCGCTACCGCGACGTCCGCTGCGCCCCCGGGCTCGCCGTCGGGCTCGCCGGCGCCGTCAAGTTCTTCCTCTGGCCGCTCGGCGTCTGGCTCGCCGCGATCGGCAAGGCGCGCGAGACGCTCGTCGCCGCCGCCGTCGCCGGCGCCTCGCTCCTCCTCGTCCTCCCGTTCACGGGCCTCGACGACTACTTCCGCACCCTGCTCGAGCTCGGAGACACGTTCGACCAGGACAGCTACTCGCCGTTCGGCTTCCTCGTGCAGATCGGCGCGCCCGAGACGGCTCGCGCGCGCCGCGACGCTCGTGATCGGCGCCGCGCTCCTCGTTGCGCTGCTGGCGCCGGGCGAGCCTCGGCGCTCGCCGTCGCGGCCGCGCTGGTCCTGTCGCCGATCGTGTGGCTCGACTACTACGCGGTCGCAGCGGTCCCGCTCGCGCTCGTCCGGCCCCGGCTCTCGGCCGTCTGGCTCGTCCCGCTCGCGACCTGGGGCCTGCTCGAGCGCGGGCATCGGCGCCGGGAACGGCTGGGGCAGCGCCCGCGTGCTGATCGTGTTCACGATCGTCTTCGCGGTGATCGTGCGGGGGGAGCGAGAGGCGACGGTGCGATGCCGGCAACCACGCCGCCACGGTACGACCCCTGCGCGAACAGACGGCTTGAGCCGAGGTCTAGCCCGGACTAGACCCTCGGGCAGTACCCGCCCCATGGCCGCGTGAGCACCATCCGTGAGCCTCCCGCAAGGGGGGAACGAAGAGAGGCAAGACGCTCGGGGGGGCGTTCCCCCTTACCCACCCAAGGAGGGACCCACACATGACGGCACTCGTCGTGCGTGTCCAGAACCTCATCGCGAGCCTTCGGGATCGCGAGGAGGGGCAGACGATGGCGGAGTACGCGCTGATCCTCGGACTCATCGCGGTCTTCGTGATTCTCATGATCTTCTTCCTCGGCGGCGAGATCCGCGAGCTCTTCGAGCGGACGGGCTCGCTCGGTCCAGGCAGCCCCGGACGGGCTGTAGGATCACCGCTTTGACGGCGGCGGTGGATCGGGCCTCGAGGGGCCCGATCGCCGCCGCCGTCGGCATTTCAGGGGAGCGCGCAAGGGGCTTGAGGAATGCGGCGATTTGTGCCGATCATCCGGTGAGATTTCGAAAGTCCCAGCGAGTTCCGGTGCGTGCGGCATCATGGGGCGTACCCAGAGGAGGGGGTTTGCCGTGAGACGACGAATTGACCCGAGGCGCGAGGACGGGGTCGCGATGACCGAGTTCGCGCTGATCGTCCCAGTGTTCATGCTGATCGTCGTCGGCATGCTCGTCTTCGGGCGGCTGCTCTTCTACTGGATCGAGACGAACCACGTCGCGAACGAGACCGCGCGCTGGGCCGTCGTCGACCGCAACCCGTACGGACCCGGGCAGACGCTTCAGGCAGAGCGCGCGGAGCCGCGCGACGAACGAGTTCGAGGACAACGCGGCGGTCTGCATCGACTACCCCGGCAAGGACTGGGACGCCGCGACCGTCGAGCCGGGCGACCCGTGCGCGTCCGCGTGCAGGTGCCCGTGTCAGCTTCGTGAAGTTCTTCGGCTGGGGCGTGACGATCAAGGGCTCGGCGACGATGCGCGTCGAGCGGATCGCCGACACGACGGACCCGATCCGGCCGATCGCCGACCCGCAACGCAGAACATCGGGACGTGCTCGTGAGCCGGCTCAGGCGGGAAGAGCGCGGCGGCATCCTCGTGCTCTCGGCGATCCTGATCCCGGTCTTCATCGTCCTGACGGCGATGGTCGTCGACGTCGGGCCAGTGGTACACGCACAAGCGCCAGCTCCAGACCGCGCCGACGCCGGCGCCTTCGCAGCCGGCGTCGAGTACGCCGACGAACTGGCAGCCGTGCGTCCAGAGCGGCGACGCGACACTGAAGGCAAACGCGGCACGCGGCATCGCGAACGTCGGCCGGCAGTACGCCGCCGATCCCGAGGCGGCGGACTACGCCCCCGACTCCGCTGCCCGACGCCGCTCTATAACGAGAACATCGCGACGCAGTCGAAACTCGACGTCGTCATCAACTCCTCGACGTACACCGACGACACCGACTATTCGGACGACGAGCCGGACTGCGGCCGACCCGGCCGATCCGCGCCGGGATACCCGTGCTTCATCCACTCCGGCGACGACGATCTCGCCGGCCGGCGGCCACTGGGTCGACGTGCGCGTGAAGGAGAACGACCTGCCGTCGCTGTTCGGCGCGATCGGGGTGCCGCTCTCGAGGAACGTCGCGCGCGCGCGGGTCGAGATCCGCCCGGCCCTCAGCGGGCAACAAGTTCCTGCCGCTCGCCGTCCCGAACAACGTCATCGACAAGGTGCAGGTGCGGTACTACGACGAATGCCGTGACCCGACCACACCTCGCACGCTCGCTCGACGACCCGCGACCTCGCTGCCGTCTACGGATCCCTGCCGGAGCAGCGGGCTTCGCCGCCCTGGGCGGCGGAACGCTGTGGGGCCTGCCGAGCACCGCAGCGACCCGACGGTGGGCGACCCAGCCCGTTCGTTCGCGCTCACCGTGCCGAGCTACGGCGGCTGCGGCCAGGACTACCTGCCGATCGGCGTCCAGGTGCGGCTCGTCGAGCAACAACGTCGACCTGAACCAGTCGTGCGCCGCCCTGATCACGGCGAAGTTCGCCGACTGCTTCACGCGGATCTCGCAGTTTCGCGTCTTCAACGACGGGAACGCGGACTCGCAGCCGCGGCTCACGAACGTACGCGTGCTCGGTGGATGCGGCCGCAGCCGCCGCGACGGCTACTTCGGCCCGCTTCCCGCGGCCCAGAACAACTGTCGCTACGACGTGTCCGCCGAAGTCAACTGGGGAACGCGCGCCGACGTCCCGCTGGAACGTTCCAGGCAACTTCACCGTCAGCGCGAACGGGGTCGACCTGCCGCGCACCGGCTGGACGGCCGGCGGCGTGTTCACCTACGCGAGCACGGCGGCGCACTGATCGCCGGCGCCGGCGCGAACAACATCCGCATCACGCTCGACTGGGACGACAACGACAACTCGCACCCGGAGTGGCCGTCAGACTCATGCCGGCCCCAAGTGCGGCGGCAACCGGTGCGAGTACCACGCGCCAGCAGGACGCCCACCAGGCGTTCGTCGGGACGACGACGCACGGCGGGTGCCGTCGCGCTCGTCCGGACGTCGCGGAGGGTTCGTGCTCCAGTCCGTCGGGTCGCGGCTCCCAGGCCGGCCGCTCGAGAACGTCAACACGGCGGCGGCGGCATGCCACCGTCACCGATACGATCTACCCGACGGTCGGCATCCGCTCGGTCGCTCAAGGCCGGCATCCTCACGACGCTGCGCCTCGACGACCCGCAGGCGAACCAGACGCTCCGCTGCGACCCGAACTTCGCGCAGGGCCAGGAGTTCAGCGCCTTCCAATTCGGCTGTCAGCCGTGGTACGGCAAGAATGCGCTGGGCCGGCCCCTGGTGGAACTCGACGACGAAGACATGCCCGCAGCGCGACCAGTTCTTCTCGTACGCCGACATGGGCATCCCCGTTCGGCCAGAACTCGCCGCAGCAACTCTGGCAGTGCGTCCCGACCGCGCCGGGCCTCTCGACCGGCCAGGTCGGGGACGACATCGGCGTCGCCACCGAAGAACTGCACCAACATCAACAACAACTCGTGCCAGCAGTTCGGGTGCGTCTACGACGGCAACTACGACGGGAAGCCGAGCCCGCAGAACCCGGTCGACCCCGGCTGGCTGTACCGGACGGACAACAGCCAGGGCCCACGCGGAGTCGCCGACCAGCGGGTCGTCAACCTGTTCATCATCCCGTACCAGTCGCTCAAGGGATCGACCGGCGGCGATCCGCAGGAGACCGTGCCGATCCTCGACTTCGCGTCGTTCTATGTCATGAACTGGACGGGCAGCAACACCAACCAGAGCGACCCGTGCCCGGACCGCGACTTCGACCCCGACGGCTCCGGGCCTGCCTCGGCGATCGCGGTCCCCGACCCGCCGCGCGGCGCGATCACCGGCGTCTTCGTCGAGACCGTCGACTACGAGTCCGGCCCGGTCGACGCGACCGCGATCTGCGTCGCAGGACCAGCTGACGCCAGTGCCGCGCTTCACTCGTCCGATGAGCCTGCCGATATAGAAGGAACCCCCAGGAGGAACCCCCGTTGTCCAACACGTCTCTCACCTCGAAGGTCACGCAGTCGCGGGGCTGGACGCTCGGTCTCGGCATCGCCGCGGCCGCGCTCGCCGCGATCCTGCTGATCGCCTACCTCGTCCAGTACCGCTCGAGCGTCAACGCGTCGACCGAGCCCACGCCCGTGCTCGTCGCGAAGGGCCTGATCCCGAAGGGCACGTCCGGCACGGTCATCGCCGAGAAGGGCCTCTTCCAGGCCGCGACGCTCCCGAAGGACGACCTCAAGATCGGCGCCATCTCGGATCCGGCGTACCTCAACGGCCGCGTCGCGGTGGCGGACATCTTCCCCGGCCAGCAGATCACGACGGCCGACGTCAGCGCCGGGCTCACCGACGCGATCCCGACGCAGCTCTCCGGCAAGCAGCGCGCCGTCGCGATCAACACCGGCGCGACCCAGGGCCTCGTCGGCTACGTCGCGAGCGGCGACCACGTCGACGTCTACTACCAGACGGGCTCGAACGACGGCGCGATCCTCGGCCTCCTCGAGCCGAACGTGCGATCATGCGCGCCGGCAACCCGGTGATCATCCGCGCCGACGCGGGGCTCGCGCAGAAGCTCGCGCTCGCGTCCGTGAGCGGGACGCTGTGGTTCCTCCTCCGGCCCGCCGGCAACGCGAAGCCGGCCGCCGAAGCGGTCGATCACGAGCACCGACCTCCAGGAGCAGATCAACCGCCAGCCGCGACTGGCGAGGTAGCCGGGCCGTGGATCCCACGATTCGCGCAGTCGTCGCCGTCGAAGGGCTCGATGCCTTCGACGTGCAGCGCAGCCTGCCCGACGACGCGAGCTTCCAGCTCCTGGGGATGACCGAGGGCGTCGACGAGACGGTCCGGGCGCTCCAGGCGCAGAGCGCGGACATCATCGTCGTCGCCTGCCAGGGCCGCGAGGACGACCGGTCGCTGCAGATCATCGACGGCGCGCATCGCGCGGCTCCCGACGTGCCGATCATCGTGCTCTCGGCCGCCTCGCCGAACGGGTTCCTCCGGCGGGCGTTCGAGGTCGGCGCGGCCGACATGGCGATCTTCCCGCAGTCGAAGGAGCAGCTCCGGTTCGCGATGAGCAAGGCGATCGCCCGCCGACCCGGCCTGGGGAGCGCGGACGGCGAGCGGCGCGAGGGACGGCTCGTCTGCGTCCTCGGACCGAAGGGCGGGACCGGCAAGACGCTCACGTCGTCCAACCTCGCCGTCGCGCTCGCGCTCGCCGGCCAGAAGGTGCTCGTCATCGATCTCGACCTGCAGTTCGGCGACGTGGCGCTCTGCCTCGGCCTTCCGCCCGAGAAGACGATGTACGACCTCGCCGTGTCGGGCGGCTCGCTCGACGCGGACAAGCTCGCCGACTACGTGATGACGCACCAGACCGGCGTCGACGTCCTCCTCGCGCCCGCGCGGCCCGACCAGGCGAGCGCGATCACGATCGAGCTGCTGCGCGACATCCTGGTGATCGCCCGCCAGCACTACGACCACGTGGTCGCCGACACCCCGCCGGGGTTCACCGCGGAGGTGATCGCGACCATCGACGCCAGCTCCGACCTCGTGATGGTCGGGACGCTCGACTCGCTGTCGCTGAAGAACACGAAGCTCGGCCTCGAGACCCTGACCCTCATGGACTACGACGACGAGAAGATCCAGCTCGTGCTGAACCGCGCCGACACGCGCGTCGGGATCAGCCAGCACGACGTCGTCTCGGTCCTCGGGCGCGAGCCCGACATCTACATCCCCTCGGACCGCGAGATCCCCCGCGCGGTCAACGAGGGCGTCCCGATCGTTCTCTCGCGGCCGCAGTCCTTCGCCTCGTCCGCATTCCACGACCTCGCAGGGCTGTTCATCTCCCAGGAGGCGGCCGCCGGCGCGGCTGCTCGCGTGGAGCAGCCGAAGCGTGGGTCGTCCCTGTCGTTCCTGAGACTGAAGAGGAGGTGAGCTAGGTGGAGCTCCACGAGCGACTCGTCACCAACAAGCAGACGGCCGCCGCGCCGCCGACGCGCGAACCGTTCGCAGACCTGAAGAACTCGATCCACATGCTCGTGATCTCCGAGCTCGGGCCGCAGCTCACGGGACAGATCATCGACCCGGGCGGGCTTCGTGACCGCGTCCTCGCGGACATCCGGCGCCACCTCGCCAACGAGACCGGCATCTCGCGCGACGACCGCGAGCGCCTGACGAACGAGATCGCGGACGACATCCTCGGCTACGGGCCGCTCGAGCGCCTGCTCGCCGACGACTCCATCACGGAGATCATGGTCAACGGCCCGAGCGAGATCTGGATCGAGCGCCAGGGCCGCCTCTACGAGACGACGGTCCGGTTCACGGACGACTCGCACCTCCGCCGCATCATCAACCGGATGGTCGCGCAGATCGGCCGGCGCATCGACGAGTCGTCGCCGATGGTCGACGCGCGCCTGCCGGACGGCTCGCGCGTGAACGCGATCATCCATCCGCTCTCGCTCTCGGGCCCGCTGCTGACGATCCGAAAGTTCTCGCGCAAGCGCCTCGGGCTGCAGGACATGATCAACCTCGGCTCGATGAACGAGGAGTCGGTCGACTTCCTCAAGCGCTGCATCCAGGCGCAGCTGAACGTGCTCATCTCCGGCGGTACCGGCTCGGGGAAGACGACGCTCCTGAACGCGCTGTCGTCGGCGATTCCCGACAACGAGCGGATCGTGACGATCGAGGACGCGGCCGAGCTCCAGCTCAACCAGCGCCACGTGCTCCGGCTCGAGGCTCGCCCGCCGAACATCGAGGGCGAGGGTGCAGTGCCGATCCGCGACCTCGTCCGCAACTCCCTGCGCATGCGGCCCGACCGCATCATCGTCGGCGAGGTTCGCGGACCGGAGGCGCTCGACATGCTCCAGGCGATGAACACGGGCCACGACGGCTCGCTGTCCACCGTCCACGCCAACGCCCCGCGCGATGCGCTCGCGCGTGTCGAGACGATGGTGCTGATGTCGGGCTACGACCTCCCCGTGCGGGCGATCCGGCAGCAGGTCTCCTCGGCGCTCGACATGATCTGCCACATCGAGCGGATGGAGGACGGCTCCCGGCGCGTGACGGCGGTCACCGAGGTGCAGCGCATGGAGTCCGACGTGATCACGCTCCAGGACATCTTCGAGTTCAAGATCGACTCGTTCGCTCCTGACGGCACGATCAACGGCAACCTCAAGGCGACCGGTCTCCGGCCCGTCTTCCTGCACAAGTTCGAGAAGCGCGGGATCGACCTGCCCGCCGGCATCTTCGCGCATCGCCCGACGGCGGCCAACGTGGCGGACCTGCGTCGATGAGGGCGATTCGCTGGATCCTCCCGGCGCTCGTCGCCGCGGCCTGCGCGTTCGCCGCGACGCCGGTGCTCGCGGCCGACGACGGCGAGGAGGCCGCCGGCGTCGAGGTCGTCGAGGCCGGCTCGGCGCTCTTCCCCGACCGCGCGTACGTCCTCACGTTCGCGGAGCCTCGCGGCGTGCTGACGAACAGCGACGTGACGGTCACCGAGGACCGCAAGCCGGTCGAGGGCGTCGCCGTCCAGTCCGCAGCGGCGGCGAACGGGATCGGCACCGTCCTGCTGATCGACACGTCGAACAGCATGAGGAACTCGATCGACTCGGCGATGGCCGCGGCGCGCGCGTTCACGGCACGCAACCCGGGGCAGCCGCTGTCGGTCGTGTTCTTCAACGCGAAGCCGACGGTCGCGCTGCCGCTGACGACCGACCCCGACCAGGTCGCCAAGGTGCTCGCGAAGCCGCCGAAGCTCGCCGAGGGGACGCACATCTACGACGCGCTCGCCGCGGCGGTCGCCCAGGTCCGGGGCTCGGCGCTCGGCGCCGCGCGCATCGTGCTGCTGTCCGACGGCGACGACGTCGGCAGCGCCACCTCGCTCGACTCCGCCCTCCAGCAGCTCGAGGAGCAGAACATCCGCGTCTACTCCGTCGGCATCGAGTCGCCTGCCTTCATCCCGGACGACCTCGAGAAGATCGCCGACGAGACGGGCGGCGAGTACGCGTCCGCCGCCTCGCCGGAGGAGCTCACGGCGGTCTACGAGGAGCTCGGCTTCCGGCTCGGGAACGAGTACCTCGTCAGCTACCGCTCGCCGGCGAGCCCCGACCAGGAGGTCGACGTCAGCATCGCCGTCGACGGCGTCGCGGAGCCCGTCTCGTTCTCCTACCAGAGCCCGAACACGGGGACGGCAGCGCCGTATTCACCCGCGTTCCGCGATCAGCTGATGCAGTCGTGGGTCCTGCTCCCCCTCCTCGTGCTGCTCGTGATCGGGCTCGTGTTCCTCGCGATCCGGTTCTTCTGGAACCTCCGCTCGAACAAGGCGCTGGTGGCGCGTCTCGGCGAGTTCGTCACGCTTCCGGCCGAGGAGAATGCCGCCGAGCGGCGCAAGGAGGTCGACTACGTCCTCGCCGCCGCCGCCGGGCAGAAGCAGCGGAAGCGGAGCTTCCGCTGGGTCGAGGGCTTCGCCGAGGACGTCGACGTCGGTCAGATCAACCACGACCCGCGGCGAATGCTGATCTTCGCCGTGCTCACGGGCCTCGTGCTCGGCGCGCATCGTCGGGGTGCTCGTCGGCCCGATCTGGTTCTTCGTCGCCGCCATCGGCCTGCCGGTCGCGCTCAACATGTACGTCCGCAACAAGGCACGCCGGCAGCGAAAGGAGTTCGGTGAGCAGCTTCCCGAGAACCTCGACGTCCTCGCCTCCGCGCTTCGCGCCGGCCACAGCCTCGCGAGCGCGATGAGCGTCGTCGCGGACGAGGCGCCCGAGCCGTCGGCCCGCGAGTTCACGCGCGTGGTGACCGACGAGCAGCTCGGGATCCCGCTCGACGAGGCGCTCGAGGTGACCGCCAAGCGGATGCAGAACGTCGACATGGACCAGGTCGCCGTCCTGGCGCTGGTGCAGCGTGAGGCCGGCGGTAACACGGCGGAGGTGCTCGACCAGGTGATCGCGAACATCCGCGCGCGGATGGACCTCCGCCGGATGGTGACCGTGCTGACGGCTCAGGGCAAGTTCTCGAGCTGGATCGTCGCCGCCGTGCCGGTCGGCCTGTTCATCTTCATCGCGCTCATCAACCCCAGCCAGCTCGACCCGCTGTTCAACCAGACGATCGGCCAGATCTTCGCGGTCTCCGCGGTGGTCATGGTCCTGCTGGGGTTCCTCATCATCCGAAAAATCGTCACGATCGAGCTCTAGACCATGCTGATATTCGTTCTCATCATCGGGCTCTTCTTCCTCGCCGTCGCGGTGACGATGGTCATGCGCGCGGTCGGGACTCCGGGCGGGCGCTCCTCCGAGACGCTCGACCAGATCGACGCGTACGGCTTCGCGGGATCGCTCCCGGCCGGTAGCTCCGAGCGACCAGGTCGGCTTCAAGGAGCGGATGGACTCGCTGAGCGGCGCCATCGGCCGATGGGCCGCCAGCCGCTTCACCCGCTTCAAGCTCCCCGACTACCGGGCGCGGCTCGTCTCGGCCGGGATGTACGACGCATCGCCCGAGCGGCTGCTCGGAATGCAGTTCCTCACGGCGGTCGCCTTCACGTTCGGGTGGCTCACCCTCGGGGCTGTCGGCGACATGGCCGCCTGGATCCACATCTTCGGGCACGATCGCCGCCGGGATCTTCGGCTTGATCGCCCCCGGCTTCGTCGTCGACCGCAAGGCGCGCAAGCGCCGCGACCAGATCGAGAAGGACCTGCCCGACCTGATCGATCTCGTGGTCGTCACGCTCGAGGCGGGTCTCAGCTTCCCGCAGTCGCTCCGGCTCGCGTCGACGAAGATCAAGGAGCCGCTCGCCGGCGAGGTGCGCCTGACGCTGCAGGAGCAGAACATGGGCCTGACGCTCGTCGAGGCCCTGATGAACTTCCTCGGCCGCATCGATACCCCCGGCGTGCGCATGTTCGCCCGCTCCATCGCACAGGGCGAGACGATGGGCGTCTCGACCGGCCAGATCATGCGGAACCTCGCGGTCGAGCTCCGGAAGCGGCGGCGGGCCGCCGCCGAGGAGCAGGCGCAGAAGGCGCCGGTGAAGATGCTCTTCCCGATCGCGTTCCTGATCATGCCGGCGCTCTTCATCGTGCTCCTCGTGCCGATGGTCATCATCATCATGGACGTGCTGTAGGGGAGCCTTGTGCGCCCCGTCCCGAACCTGACGCTCCGCCGCGAAGACGGCCGCGTCGTCGCCGAGTCCGTGATCGTCGCGGACTCGACGATGCGGCGTCTTCGCGGCCTGCTCGGCAAGGGCGACCTCCCGTCCGGGCAGGGCATCCTCCTCCGCCCCGCCTGGTCGATCCACACGGCGTTCATGCGGTTCCCGATCGACGTCGTGTTCCTCGACGCCGACCAGGTCGTCGTGAAGATCGTGCCGCGCCTCGCACCGTTCAAGACGGCCTCCTGCCGCGGCGCGCGTGAGGTCATCGAGCTGCGCGCCGGCGAGTGCGACCGCCGCGGGCTCTCGCTCGGCGACCGGGTCGCCTGGGCCGCGCGGGCGACCGTCGACGAGGTCCCCGCACGGCCGGGAGCCGAGCTGGCGGTCGACCGTCGTGGCAGCGTCGTGCTCGCGAGCAAGGACCAGCGCTACCTCAAGCTCGTGCGGTTCCTGCTCGACGGCAAGGGGATCGACGTCGTGGCGAGCGTCCCGCCCTCGGGTGCCGCGGACGCGGCCGGCGGCGAGTCCGCCGACGTCGTCGTGATCGACACCGGCGACATGCTCACCGAGGGCCTGCGGCTCGCGAACGTCACCCGGGCACGGCGGCCCGAGGCGACCGTCGTCCTCGTCGGCGAGCGCGCCGAGGAGCGTTCCCCCGTCGGCATGCGGGTCTACGAGAAGTGGGACGAGACCGAAGGGGTCGTCGCGGCCGTCGAGAGCGCGCTCGCACGCAAGGCTGGATAGATTGGCGTCGGCTCTGCGGCATCGCGAAAACTGAGGACTGCGGCCGTACAGGGGAAGGGATCGTGGTCGAGGCAGTGAAACGAGCTTGGCGATGACCAGACGCCGAAAGAGCTGATGGCGTCCCTCGCGCGCACAGGGCACGAGGCGGAGCGGGCCGACAGACGCCTGCAGCTCGTCGTGCCCGCGTCCGGCGGCTCCGCGCGCCTCGAGGCAGCGCACCGCGCACTCCTTCTCGACGCGGAGCCCCGCGTCCAGGGCCTCCTCAAGTCGGCCCAGCGAACCGCACAGATCGCGTTCTCCGGCGCCGGCGCGACGGACGCGGCCGATCGCCTGGCGACGGGGATCTACGTCGCAAACGTCGTCGTGGGGCTCCTGACGGAGGGAGAGCTCGACGCGACCGACGCGCGGATCGCCGTCGACACGCTCGCCGAGGCTCGCGGAGAGCCGGTCGAGACGGCGACGTACGACCTCTATCGCACCGCCTGCGCGAGCCCGCTCGTCGATCGAGTTGCCGCCCCCCGTCGCGTGTGACATCCAGCTGCGGCTCCTCGTCCTGCTCGGCGTCGCGAGCGAAGCCTCGCTCTGGAAGGTCGAGGAGAGCTCCATCGAGCCGATGGTGTCCATCGGGCACGGCGCCGAGAGCCGGCGAGCGCGCGCGACCGCCCGGGCGGCGCTCCGCCGCGGCGGCCTGACGCTCATGGGCAGCCGCACCCTGCGCTCGGCGCTCGTGCGACGGTTCTCGACCCCGTGCGCGGTGGTCGTCGCCCGCGTCCCCGACACGGTCGCACGCGCGGACGCCTACCTCGCCGTGGCGGCCTCGGCGCTCGCGCCGATCTTCGAGCGCGAGCTCCTGCTCGAGCGCTCGGCGGAACGCGAGCACATCGCTCGTCACGGCGGGAGAGCAACGACTCATGCGCATCGGCTTCGACCTGCACGACGGGCCGATCCAGGACGTCCTCGCGCTCGGCGCCGACATCGCGCACCTCCGCGAGCAGGTGTACCCCTTCATTCTCGACTCCCATCGCGAGCGCGCCGCAGGGCGCTTCGACGACCTGCTCGCGCGCAGCGTCGAGCTCGACCGCCAGCTGCGGGAGATCTCACGCTCGCTCGAGTCGCGCAGCATCGTGTCGCGCCCGCTCGGCGAGACGCTCCACCGCGAGGTCGACACGTTCGCGGAGCGCACGGGCATCGACGCCCGCCTCGAGATCCGCGGCGATCCGGAATCGCTGACGTCGGCGCAGCGGATCGCCGTCTACCGGGCGATCCAGGAGTCCCTCTCGAACGTCCGCGAGCACTCGGGCGCATCGACGGTCGAGATTCGCCTGCGGATGCGCCGCTCGTCGATCGAGGTGCGCGTCGTGGACGACGGGCACGGGTTCGAGGTCGGGCGGGCGCTCGCCCGCGCCGCGCAGCGCGGCCGGCTCGGCATCGTCGGCATCGGCGAGCGCGTGCGCATGCTCGGCGGCTCGTTCGAGATCGACAGCGCGCCCGGCGGCCCGACGATGCTCACCTTTGCTCTGCCGCGCGTCCTCCCGGACGAGCGTCCCTGGCTGAAGTAGCGCCTCCGGAACGACGAGGGGGGAGGCCGCCACCTCCCCCCTCCTGTTCGCTCTCCCCACCCCCCACTGTGGGGCGAGCGACGTCGGTCGTGGGGCCCGCTACGGCGTGATGAGCCGTCCCCTGTCAGCGACACAACGACCGAGCTTCAAAGTCATCGAGCATCCAAGGAGGTGCGTGTTCGGCGTGACCGACGGCTCGGCCGCATGAGCCGCCGGTACGACGAGGAATGGCGCCTCGACGGACACGACGGAAGACAGCCGCCGAGCCTTCCGCCGTGTCGTCGAAGCGTCCATTACCGGGAAGATGCGAGCGGAGCCCGGAACTTGCGAATTCATCTGTAAAGACTCTGTAAGGGGGATGCCACAAGCGCGGGTTTCCGCCATCGTGAGCGGGCCAATGGCAGCAACTGAATCGAGCACGCGCGCGATCGCGGCGCTGGACGACCTCTATCGCCGCCACGTCGGCGACGTCTACCGCTACAC
This sequence comes from uncultured Actinomycetes bacterium, assembly GCA_963712255.1. Taxonomy (GTDB): domain Bacteria; phylum Actinomycetota; class Thermoleophilia; order Gaiellales; family Gaiellaceae; genus Gaiella. The sequence continues at coordinate 45,750 of CAVQHL010000020.1, read as the reverse complement.
GTACGCGGTCCTGGGGAACCACGCGGACGCCGAGGACGTCACCCAGACGACCTTCGTGAACGCCCTACGCGCGCTCGAGCGCGGCGAGCAGCCCCGGGAGCCGTCCCACTGGCTCCTCGCCATCGCGCACAACCTCGTGCGCCAGCGCTGGCGGCAGGCGGCGGCACGTCCGACCATGGTCGAGCTCGTCCAGGACGTCCCGGACGACGAGCCCGGCGACGACGACGTCCAGCTCGACGAGCTGGTGCGCGCGCTGCAGCGGATCCCGACGAGCCAGCGCGAGGCGCTCGTGATGCGCGAGCTGGAGGGGCGCTCGTACAAGGAGATCGCCGAGCTGCTGGGTCTCACGACCTCGGCGCTCGAGACGCTGCTGTTCCGCGCGCGCCGCTCGCTCGCGGAGGAGCTCGAGAACCTCGTCACCTGTCAGAGCGCGGAGCTCGCGCTCTCGCGCGACAGCGACGGCCGGCTGTCGCGCAAGGAGCGCAAGCGACTCGACGAGCACATCGCCGAGTGCTCGTCCTGCGCGCGGTTCTCCCGGACAACGGCGCAGCAGCGGAAGGCGTTCAAGGGCCTCGCGATGCTGCCGCTGCCGGTCGGGCTGGCGCTCTTCCACGACACGCCCGTCGCGGCGGCCGCCACCGTCTCGACGATCGGCGAGGCCGGCGTGACGACCGGTACGGGCGTCGGAGCCGGCGGAGCCGCAGCAGGCGGCGGCACGGCGGGCGGCTCGATCACCGTCGGTGGCACCGTCGCGGGCGGATCCATCCTCGGCGGCGCGGCGGTCAAGATCGCCGCGATCGTCGCCGCAGCGAGCGTCGCCGTCGGCGTCGGCTACAAGGGCGTCAAGACGTTCGGCGCCGACTCCTCCGCTCCCTCGACGGCCGCCGAGGCGCCGCTCTCCAGGGCGGGAGCGACGTCGACCGAGACCGCGGCCGCAGCGGGAAGCCCGGCGACGACGTCCGGCACGGCAGGAGCGCGACCCTTCCCGCCGTCGCCGTGTCCGGCGGTGGCGCAGCCGGGCCGCAGGCGATTCTCCCGGCGGAGCCGCACGCCGATGCACCCACGGCAGCAGCGCCCGCCGCGAACGACGCTCCGACCGCCGGCGGCACGTCGGCGGACGGTGGCGCGGCACCGGGAGCCGGCGGATCTCCGGGCGCGGCGGAAGCGACGCTCCGGCCAGCGGTGGCGGGCCCGGCGGACCGCCGGGTGACGAGACTCCCGCCGGGTGCCCTCGCCGGCGGCACACCTCCTTCGGGTAGCACGCCTCCCACCGGCGGCGAGAGCCCCACGGGCACGGCCCCGCCGACGTCCAGCCCGGGCCAGCCGACGACGACGATCCCGGAGCCGCGTACGCCGACGACGCCCGCGAAGGGCAGGGCCAAGCCGAAGAAGCCGAAGCCGCCGAAGGCGAAGACGCCTCCGAGGGGCAAGCCCACGACGAGCCCGCCCAGGGCAAGCCGACGACGAGCCCCCGAAGGCGAAGCCCGACCGCGCCCGTGCAAGCCGACCGGCGACGGCACACCGACGGCTGCGCCCAAGGATCCGAAGGCACCGAAGGAGCCCAAGAACGACCCCGCGGCCACGGCCCCCGCCGCGCCGCCGGCGCCTCAGCCGACGCCGTCGGAGAGCGCGCCGCCGACCGGCACGGCGCCGACGTCCGGCGACGCCTCGACCTCTCCTGGTGCCGACGGGAAGCAGGACAAGGGCGACCGCGGCAACGGCGCAGGCAAGCCCGGCAAGTCCTGAGCACAGGGCTTCGCTCACCCGGGCCGAGCGATTTCCGTCGGCGCGGGTTTTTACCCCTTCGAGACGGGTACGTCACCCGATAGAGGGACGCGACAGCCGTCCTCCCTGGACGATATGGTGCGGGATGCTCCGAAGCGGGTTGCTCGTCATGCTGGTCGCCGCCCTCGCCCTCTCGCTGGGCGCCGGTGCGTCGGCGTCCCCGAGCGGCAAGAGGACGCTGAGCTCGAGCACGACGCTGACGAGGGCGACGTCTCTCGAAGAGCTCGTCCTCAGTGAGATCAACACGCTTCGCGCGGCACACGGCCGTCAGCCGCTGAGCCCGTCCGCCGCGCTTTCGCGCGCCGCCGACCGGCATTCGCGCTCGATGGCGCTCCTCGGGTTCTTCGCGCACGAGTCACGCAACGGCACGCCCTTCTGGCAGCGCGTCAAGCAGTACTACTTCGCCAACTCGCGCGACGTGGACGGTCGGGGAGAACCTCGCGATGTTCGGCGGGATCACTCCGAACGCCCAGTCGATCGTGACGGCGTGGATGGGGTCGCCCGGGCACCGGGCCAACCTCCTCCGCTCGAGCTACCGCGACGCCGGCATCTCGATCGTCCACCACCCGACCGCGGGCGGCGTCTTCGGTGGGCGGTCGACGTGGGTCGTAACGCTCGACTTCGGCCGCCGCTAGCCGGCGGCGCAGTGCTCGCGCGATGGCGCCCTTCCCTTTTCCACGCCATCCAGTCAGTGGGCGAGGAGCACCTTCAGCGCGACGATCAACAGGCCAAGGCTGAGGTTGAGAGCTACGGAGACGAGAGTGCCGATCCGGCTCAGCCGTTCGAGGCGCGCATAGCGAATCCCCTGGACTGCGAGCGTGGCGACCCCGATCGCGAGCGCGAGCCAGATCGCAGTCTTGTCCCGGACCACACCCAGGGCGCCGAGGGCGATTGCGGCCAAGGGCAGGATGGATGCGAGCGGGATCGCCAGCTCGCGGCCTGTGATCGTCATCAGCTCCGTGCGGGTGAGCCGTCGGCCCAGCCTCAGGCTCTCCCCGAGCGCATGCGCATACGCATGGGCGATCCAAAGGATCAACACGGACGCTGAGACAATCGCGCCAAGGCGCCAGAGCTCGTACTGGTAAGCCGTCGCTCCCGCGGCCAAGGCAGCGAGCACCACGATTGTCCCGTAGACCGCGCCCGCGATCCTCTCGCGCGTTCCGAGCGCGAGTCTCCGCACGTCCATCGTCAGGATGCGGGCCTGGGCCGCAGCCGTGTCTGCGAGTACATATCGCGGCAAATGTACGCCCGAGCTCGAATGGCGGGCGTCATGAGCGGACCGATCTCACCTCTCGGCGCATTACCCGAGTCGACGGGAAACCGCGGTGACCGCCGCGTACGCCGCGACTCCCAGCACTCCGAGGCCGAGTAGCGCCGCGAGCAGCGCCCACCGACCGTCGCTCCAGCGGGATCGATCACGGGCGGCGAACAGCACGCCGAACGGCGTGCCGGCGGCAGGTGAGGGGTAGGGCGTCGCGCCCGCCGCTGCGTCGACGAGCAGCTTCGCGTCGTCGGCCGGGACGAGACGCCACCGCGGCGCGCCCTGCGAACCCCAGGAGCGCCCCGCCGTCGCGCGGGACGTAGACGACCTGGTGCGTCGCACCGTCGGGGTCGGCGACGCGGAAGAGGACGAACGGCTGTGCAGGGGGCGGGTCGGCAGGCCGGAGTGCCTCGGGAAGCGTGAGGAGGCCGTGGAGCGTCGAGGTCGGCAACGGCATGCACCCATTCGATCCGCAGACGACCGGCTTCGAGACGTCGGCGGCGACAGCCGCGCCGGTCGCGAAAGCAAGAGCGGCGCCGATCAGTGCCAGGCTTGTCGTCAACGGGCGCACTCTCCACCTCCTCCGGCGGCAGTCTGATGGACGGCCCCGGCGCCCGTGGTGGATGCGCCTCGGCTCGGTCTCGCGCGTGACGGGTTCTTTGTCAAGACGGCGCCGACGTCATCCCCTCGCGCCGGCAACGCTAACGCGGTGGCGAATGGCTTACTCGCCCAAGAAGCGAGCTACCTGGTCGGCCACGAGCTGGGGTGCGGTCAGGATCGCGATGTGGCCCTCGCCCTCGAGCACGGCGACACGGCTGTCCGTAAGCAGAGACTGCACGAGCGCGGTCCCTTTCTTCGCCCACTCGGGGCTCTCGCTGCCAAGCAGAAGGAGCACCGGGATCGAGTGCAACGAGAGCGCCTCCGGGTCGGGTTGGTAGCTCTCCTCCGCCCGCAGCTCCCGCGTAATCGTGTGCGCAGCTGCGACACGTCCTGGCCAGACCGGCGAAGCCCGAAGCTGCTCCAGGGCATCCGGGTCGAGGCCAGCCTCTGCCAGGAAGATGCTGAGAAGTTGCTCGCGCTGATCCTCGGCAAGAAGCGCATCGAGCCGAGCCAGGAACTCCGGCGTTTCCTGGGTAACGCCCAGGGCGGGCTCGTAGAGCACGAGGCGGCGGAGGTTGCGGGCGAGCGTCGCGGCGCCGAGTGCCACGCTGGCGCCGTACGAGTGGCCGAAGACGTCGGCCGGCTCCGCGAGGGAGTCCACGAGAGAGGCGATGTCCGCAAACTCCTGTTCGATGGCATAGCCGCTCGCCGAATCTCCGCTCTCGCCGCGGCCACGGCGGTCGATCGAGTAGAGCGTGAACCGGTCGCTCAAAAGCGGCTCGACGAAGCGAAAGGTGAAGTGCTCCACGCTCGTCCCGTGGACGAGAACGAGCGGCGTCCCGGACCCGGACCGCTCGTACGCGATTCGGGTTCCGTCGCTCGACGTTACGTGCTCCACGATCCACAACGAGCGTAGTACGCCGCCATCCGACCACCAAGCTCGGGCGCCGCGCAGGCAGGAGTGCTGTCGCAGCCGCGAGCCTGGCTACTCGAGCTCCCCGAGCGTCGTGACCCGAGGCTCGAGCGATGTCGGGTCGCTGTCCGGGAAGAATGTCTCGATCAGCCGAGCCTGGCGAGTGGTGTCCTGTGGCCGCGTGGGGCCGAAGGCGCCCGTTGACATCCCGCCAGACCGGATCTGGATGAGGGCGAGTGGGCTGAGCGTCTGAATCTGCACCCCGCTGACGATCGTCGGTGGCCAATCGAACACGTCGGTCGGCAGAGCGACCGCCACCACGGCTCCGTCCGCGGGGAGCGCGAAGTACGGGGTATCGGCCGAGTCGTAGTCCAGAACGCTGAGCTCGACCACGAGATCGTCGCGAGTGCTGCCGTACACCAATGGGAGCCCTGGCCGCGGCTCGTAGTACACGTCGAAGGGCGCGAACCCGAAGTCTCCGAGCCGCGTAATGCTCTGGTCGACTTCCGTCCGGGTAGTCAGGAGGTCGACGTCGCCATGGGACGGGTCGAGCCGACCGTCGAGCAGGGCCGCCTCGGCGATTCCACCGAACACAAAGAAGGGCGGCCCGACGGTCGCCAGCTCGCGAAGCAGTTTCAGGTAGTCGGCGATGCGTGCAGCCTACGAGGAACGCAGCGCTGTCCGACCGCCCGGCCGAGCGCGACGTCCCTGATAGCGCCCTCTCCTGTCGCAGGGGTCTCTGCCCCTACGGGGTGAACAGTTTCCAGTGCCCTCGGAGACGACGTCGACCGTGCCGTCGGTCACTTTGCCCCGCAGCGGCGATAGTGTCGGCGGATGATCGTCGCGGTCAGCGTGGATATGGAAGGGGTGTCGCAGCTCCGGGGTGTGCGCGAGCTCTGGGGGTGTCTGCCCGAGTACTGGGAGACCGGAAAGCCCCGGGTCGAAGCGGACGTGCGGGCGGTGTGCGACGGGCTGCTGGCCGGCGGAGCCTCGGAGTTGGTCGTGCTCGACAACCACGGTGGCAACACCGTCAACGTGTCGCCGGAGGCACTGCCGCCGGGGGCGCGGCTCGAGACGTGGCGGGATTTCGATCTGCGGAGCCATGCAGTGGATGCGACCTTCCAGGTTGGCTACCACCCGCGTGGTGGCGTTGATGGATTCCTGTCGCACACTCTTGTTCCAGGGCTGCGGTTCAGGGTGGACGGGGAGCTGATCTCTGAGAGTCACTGCCGCGCGTGGGCGTCAGCAGTCCCGCTTCTCGGCATCACGGGCAACGATCTCCACCTCGGAACGATCGGTTCTCTCGCGGGCACGCCTTACCTCGTCACGCAGAAGTCCGTCGGCCGTAGCGCGATGGAGCCGCTCTGGAGCGTCGAGGACGGCCTGGTGGCGATCAGAGAGTTCGCCGAGCGATGCATGCTCAACGCCTCCTCCGCGCCGTCGGTTCGCCCGCCCGGCGGCGCGCTCTTCGAGGCGAGCATGCCGAACGGTCACGAGGTCGTCGATCAGATGACCGCTGCCGGTTGGGCCCGGACCGGCGACGTCACGTTCGAGGCTCGCCTCGAGACGTGGGCTGACGCGCGGGAGCCGCTCGCGACCGCGATGAACGCGGCGCTCGCGCCCTTCCTTCCCTACTGGCTCGGTGGTTTCGACAGCGCCGAGCACGCGGCGGAGGCCGACCAGCAACGCGTCGCACTGCTGCGGCTGATCTTCGACGCGTGGGCGGAGGAGTCTCAACCGGAGTGGTGGGACGAGCGCGCAGACCCTCTCCCACCAGGCATCACGCAGGCACTCGCCGATCGCTAGTCCCACCGACTCGGCACGAGCGAACGGGACCAGACCGGTGTCCGACCGTGGTCGGACACCCGTTTCGCGTGGTTCTGGGTTAGAGGGCTACAGCACGGAACGAGGTGTTCCGCGGGTTGATCGAGCGGTGGAAGCCGCGCTCCCACTCGACCTCGACATCGCCGCCCGAGTCGATCCCACGGACCACGCCGCGGTCGCCCGCCCGCAGTTCCGTGTCAGAGTCCGCGATCAGCTCGATCCGACTCCCGACTCGCACGCCCGCGGCGATACGGGCGGCAAGGAGACGCGCACCGGAAGCATCCATATACCCTTGAATACCCGCAGGCGAGAGCGGCGTCCTCCCCCCTTTGGGCAGGACCGTTCCCCCCATCAGGGGAGGAGGGGGCAACGGCGTGGCGAAGCCCGTACGGCGCCGGCGGCTCATTCGAACTCGACGGCTTAGGATGCGCCGTCGGCGCGATCACGAGCTGCAGACACGGTTCATGGAGGATCAGGCACAGGGCGAGAGCGAATGGGATCACGCGCACGAGTTGCGCGACACGCGCGTGCGCGGCCGCCTCCGCGGCCTGTTCGCCCCCACCGACACCGGTGACGCCGTCGCCGACCTCATCGCCGTGCACGGTCGGGAGCTCGAGCTGCGCTCCGAGAAGCTCCTGACGGCCGTCCACGATCTCGAGCGCCGGGAGGAGCGGGCGCGCGAGCTCCACTCCCGCGTCGAGCAGATTCTCCGGGAGGGATCCGCGGAGCTCGACTCCCGTCAGGCAGAGCTGAACGACCGAGCCGCAGAGCTCGACCGACGTGAGGCGGAGCTCGCCGTCGCGGAGGACCGGGTCGCGACGCGGGCGCGCGAGCTCGGCGCGGTCGAGCTCCGCAGCGCCGCGGTCGAGCGCCGGGAGGAGGCCGCCGGAGCCCGGGCGATCGAGCTCGAGCGCCAGGCCGGTGAGCTCACCGCGCTCGCCGCTCGCCTGGATGCGCTCGCCTCGGCCGCGCCCTCGCCGGAGGACGCGCCGCCGGAGACCGCGCACGTCGCGCTCACGGCCGGGGGTGCGTACCGTCTGCTCGAGCGCGAAGGCCCCGCCCCCGCGCCGGGCGACGAGGTGGAGCTCGAGGACGGCGCGTACCGCTGCGTCCGCCTGACGATCTCGCCGTTCCCCGCCGACCGCCGGCGGTGCGCGTTGCTCGAGCGGCTACCCGAGCCCGCGTCGGGCTGAGCGCGTCCGGTCACGGCCGGACACGATCAGTTCAGCCAGGCGTCGATCAACGGCTCGGCGAAGAAGAGGGCGACGACGCCCCCGGCTGCGAGCGACGGCCCGTACGGCATCGTCGACCGGCGTCCGCTGCCCCCGCGAAGACCGAGGATCGCGATCGCCATCACGGCCCCCAGCAGCGAGCCGACGACGAGCGCGACGAGCACGTCCCGCCCCAGCCACGCACCGAGGAACGCCGCAAGCTTGACGTCTCCCATCCCGAGCCCCGCCGGATAGACGAGCGCGAGGACGAGGAAGAAGCCGCCCGCCGCGAGCGCGGCGAGCAGCCACTCGACGCCGGGATCGCGGAGCGTCTGCACGACGAGCGCGACGGCGAGCGCAGGGAGCACGATCCGGTTCGGGATGATCCTCCGCTCGAGGTCGGTCACCGTGACCGCGACGAGCACGGCACATCCCGCTGCGCCGACCAGCGCCTCGAGCGTCCAGCCGAAGTCGGCCACGCAGGCGACCGCGAGCGCGACCCAGACGACGACGGCGATGCGGCGGAGCGACACCCGGCGAGATTCACCGCGCTCCCGCGCGATCCTCTCCCCTCGAACGAGGGATCGAGTTCCCCCGGCGGGGTGACGAAGGTGCGCAGCTCCGCGACGACGATCCGTGCACTGCGGAGTATGCGCCCGCTCCTGGCGTCGGGGCGCAACAATTCAAGTGCGCGAACCTCTCAACCGTCAGGTTGCGTCCACCCGTCCCAGTTGGCCGGCGGTCGCAGCCCTCGTCATCGGCATCGGCGTCATCGCCGGCTTCGAGCTCGTCCGGCAGGAGCGTCTGAGCGCGGCGCTTGCCGTCGGGCTCACCCTGGCGCTCTGGGCCGGGCTGGCGACGTTGCTCCTGGGGCGCCAGATCCAGTCGGCGCATGCTCTCGCCCTGCGTGACTCGCTCACCGGGCTGCCGAATCGCGCGCTTCTCCACGACCGCATCGAGCAAGCGCTCGCCCGATCACGTCGCACGCAGGAGCCGTTCGCCCTCCTCGTCGTCGACCTCGACGGCTTCAAGGGGGTCAACGACGTGCGCGGTCACGAGGCCGGCAACCAGGTGCTGCGCACCATCGCGCGCCGGCTCGAGTCGGTCGTGCGCGCGACGGACACCGTCGCCCGCGTCGGCGGGGACGAGTTCGTCGTGCTGTCGCTCGGGACGGCGGGGGACGAGGAGGCTGCGGCGCTCGTCGGTCGCATGCGGCAGGCGCTCCGGCGCCCGTACAGCGTCGAGGGCGGGCACGTCGAGATCGACGCCTCGATCGGCTGGGCGCTCTTCCCGCAGGACGGGCTCGAGCCGCTCGACCTCCTCGCGCAGGCCGACGGCCAGATGTACGCGACGAAGCGCGATACGAGCCAGGAGTCGGCGGTGCCGAACCGCACGATCGACCGAGGGGTGATCCGGGACCTCGAGAGCGCGCTCGAGCGCGGCCAGGTCGTCGTCCACTACCAGCCGATCGTCGACCTGAACTCCGGCGGCGTCACGTGCCGCCGAGGCGCTCGTCCGGCGCGAGCACCCCGACCGGCTCGTCGCGCCGTCGGAGTTCATCCCCCACGTCGAGCAGACGCCGCTGGTTCGCTCGCTGACGCTCGCCGTGGCGGCGGACGCGCTCCGCCGTCTCGAGGAATGGGATGCCGCCGGCCACCACCTCGACGTCGCTGTCAACGTCCCCTACCGGTTGATCGACGACGCCGAGCTGGTCAACGGGCTGGCGGAGCTCCTCGACTCTCGAGACGTCGAGCCGCGGCGACTGACGCTGGAGATCGTCCCGTCGGGGCCGGGCGCCGGCTCGGAGCTCGACCGCTTCGTGGTGAAGCGGCTCCGCAACCTCGGGATCCGGCTCTCGCTCGACGATCTGGGGCGCGCGGCGTCGGTCGCCGCGATCCGCACGCTCCCGCTCGACCAGGTGAAGATCGACGCCATGTTCCTCCACGACGTTGGCCGCGGCGGCCGCTCGGACGCCATCGTTCGGTCGCTCGTCGAGCTCGCACATCGGCTCGGCCTCGAGACGGTCGCCGAGGGCGTCGAGAGCCGGATCGCATGGGAGGCGGCGGCGGCTCTCGGCTGCGACTACGCGCAGGGCTTCTACCTCGGGCACCCCATGCCCGCCGGCAAGCTCGCGGAATGGCTCGCGGGCACCTGGCCCGTCGTGCCGACCTGCCTAGAAGACGACCGCGCCGGCCGCCGCGGCCAACGGGACGACGGCCCAGACCGGCAGGAGCCGCAGCAGGACGAAGAGACCGGCTGCGAACGCGACGTCGCCGACGGCGTCGATCGAGCCGGTGAGGATCGGATCCCAGAACGCCGCGGCGAGCACCCCGACGACGGCGGCGCTCACGCCGACGAGCGCCGCCTGGACGCGGACGTGGCGCCGGAGGGACGACCAGAACGGCAGCACGCCGCCGAGCAGGAGGAACGACGGCACGTAGATCGCGACGAGCGCGAGCGAGGCGCCGGCGACGCCGTTGGGGGCAGGCTCCTCGAGCGCGCCGAGGTACGCGGAGAAGGAGAACAGCGGCCCGGGCATCGCCTGCGCGAGCCCGTACCCGGCAAGGAACTCCTGCTCGGGGACCCACCCCGGCTCGACGAGCGCCTGGTCGAGGAGCGGCAGCACGACGTGGCCGCCGCCGAACACGAACGCGCCCGACCGGACCATGGCGTCGACGAGCGCCACGGCCTGCGAGCCGGTCGCGTCGCGGATCGCCGGGAGCCCGAGCAGCAGCCCGCCGAGCGTCGCGAGGCAGGCGATCGCAAGCCACCCTCGGCGGCCGACTCGAACGTTGAGCTCGGGCGCGCGCGCGAGCGCGCCGAACGCGACGAGCCCGACGGCGGCACCGACCGCGAGCGCGGCGAGCTGCCCGGCGAAGCCGCCGACCCCCAGCGCGAGGGCGAGCCCGGCGACGGCGACGGCGAGCCGCGCGCGATCCGGTGCCAGCGTGCGCCGCATCGCCAGCACCGCGAGCAGCACGACCGGAACGGCGACGAGCTCGAGACCGTGCACCCATCCCGCACCGGCCACGTCCGTCGAGCCGATCACGAGCGCGAACGCCGTCATGAGAACCGCGGACGGGAGCGTGAAGCCGAGCCACGCGGCGATCGCGCCGGGGACGCCGGCCCGGTGCGCGCCGATCGCCATCCCGAGCTGACTCGACATCGGCCCGGGCAGCAGGTTCGTCACGGCGACGAGCTCCGAGAACTCCTCGTCTGCGATCCAGCGCCGGCGCGCGACGTACTCGTCCCGGAAGTAGCCGACGTGCGCGATGGGCCCGCCGAACGACGTCGCTCCGAGGCGGAGCGCCGCCGCGAAGACCGTCAGCGTGTCGCGCCGGGCTTCCAGAGCGGCTCGTCGCGCTCCGCGATCGCGTTTGCCGCGCGCGACAGGATGAAGAGGAGGTCCGAGAGCCGGTTCAGATACGGCACCACGAACGGCCGGATCTCCACCGCCTCCGCCGCCGCGATCGCCTCGCGCTCGGCGCGGCGGCAGATCGTCCGCGCGACGTGGAGCGCGGCGGCAGTCGGGGTGCCGCCGGGCAGCACGAAGCTCCGGAGCTCGGGAAGGTCGGCGTTGAACCGGTCGCAGTCCGCCTCGAGCCGGTCGACGAGCGGTTGCTCCACCCGAAGCCGGCCCTCGACGTGCGCGGGCACGGAGAGGTCGGCACCGAGGTCGAAGAGCTCGTTCTGGACGCGTTCGAGGACGGCCCGGATCTCGTCCGGCACGTCTCCGGCGAGCACGACCCCGACGGCTGCGTTGAGCTCGTCCACGGCGCCGTACGCGGTGATGCGCGGATCGCGCTTCGAGACGCGCGACCCGTCGCCGAGCGACGTCTCCCCCGCGTCGCCGCCGCGGGTGTAGATCTTCGTGAGACGAACCGGCTCGTCCTTCGCGCGCGGCATGCGCTGAAACCTAACGTGGTGACGCGAGGAGGAGCGATCTCAGACCCGCGCCGACAGCGTCCGCTCGTGCGTCCGCAGGAGGTCCCGCGCGATCACGATCCGCTGGATCTCGCTCGTGCCCTCGTAGATCTCCGTGATCTTCGCGTCACGGTAGTACCGCTCGGCCGGGAACTCGCGCGTGTAGCCGTAGCCGCCGAGCACCTGGATCGCGTTCTGGCTCGCCTGCACCGCGACCCGCGAGGCGAAGAGCTTCGCCATCGCGCCTTCCGGTCCGTGCGGCTGGCCCGTCTGCTTGAGCCACGCGGCGCGCAGCGTGAGCTGGCGGGCGGCGGCGATCTCGGTCGCCATGTCGGCGAGCGTGAACTGGATCGCCTGGAAGTCGGCGATCCGGTGTCCGAACTGCTCGCGCTCGAGGGCGTAGTCGCGCGCGGTGTCGAGCGCTGCCTGCGCGATGCCGACCGCCTGTGCGGCGATCCCGATCCGCCCGCCGTCGAGCGTCGCCATCGCGACGGCGAAGCCCTTCCGCTCCTCGTGCAGGAGCCGGTCGGAGCCGACATGCACGTCGTCGAGGCGGATGTCCGCGGTCGAGGACGAGTGGAGGCCGAGCTTCTCCTCCTCGCGCGTCACCTGGACGTGGTCGGCGTCGAGGACGAACGCGCTGACGCCGCGGGCGCCCTCCGTGGCCGGATCCGTGCGCGCGAAGAGCAGGAACGTGGAGGCGTAGCTGCCGTTCGTGCACCACTGCTTCGCGCCGTTGATGCGCCAGCCGTCGTCGTCGGCAACAGCCGTCGTCCGGAGCGATCCTGCGTCCGACCCGGACCCCGGCTCGGTGAGCGCGAAGGCGCCGAGCGCCTCACCGCGGGCGAGCGCCGGGACGAACCGCGCGCGTTGCTCGTCCGTGCCGAACGTGACGATCGGCAGCGTCGCCGCGCTCGTGTGGACGGCCACCGTGACGCCGACGCCCGCGTCCGCACGGGACAGCTCCTCCAGGACGAGGACGTAGGACACGAAGTCCGCGCCGGCGCCGCCGAGCTCCTCGGGCACGCACACGCCCATCAGGCCGAGCGCGCCGAGCTTGGCGAACACCTCCGCCGGAAACCGGTGCTCCCGGTCCCACTCTCCGGCGTTCGGCGCGATCTCGCTGTCCGCGAACTCCCGCGCGAGCGCCTGGATCTCCCGCTGCTCGTCGGTGAGGGCGAGATCCACGGCCGAAGTCTAGGCGCGATGCCGGAGCGGCCGCGCGCGCCGCTTCAGCGTCCGTGCAAGCCCGTCGGGAGTCACGAGGCGCCGGAGCCGCCCGACCGAGAGCTCGGAGCACAGGACGGCCGACGCTGCCGGGCCGCGGTCCCCGTACCCCACGCCCGACGCACGGAATCGCGGCGCGGCCCTCCATCCCTCCTCACCCAGCTCGTATGCCTCCTGCTCCTCGACGAACAGGCCCGCGGACGCGAAGAGCGCGTTCCAGCCGTCGACGTCGTCGAGGTGGAACCAGCCGTGGTCGCCCGGCTCGCCGAGCGGGACGGTCACGAGCAGCCGGCCGCGCCGCGCCGAGCACGCGGCCGAGCTCGCGAAGCGCGTCGACGCGTGACGCCGGCGCCGCTTCGGCGTCGAGCCCGTACCCCGTGTTGTCCGCTCCGACGTGCTCGAGCGTCGACACGAGGAGGACCTGGTCGACGCTCGCATCCGGGAGCGGCAGGGCACGCACGTCGGCGACGAGCCGCTCCATGCCGTCGACCTCGCGGTCGGCCAGGTCGACGCCGACGAGGTCGATCCCGGCGCGCAGGAGGCCACCGAGGTACGCGGCCTCGGCGAACGCGTAGCCGACCTCGAGCACGCGTCCCGAGGGGACGACGCGCGAGAGGACCCACGGGATCTCGACGACGCGCTCGTCGGTGCCGGGTGGTGCCTGCAGCCACGCGAGGCGCTCCCCGCGGGCGCGCGCCCCGAGCCCGAGGGCGACGGCGTCGTCGAGCTCGCGGACGCGCGTCGCCTCGGCGGACGTGACGAGCTCGTGGACGAAGGTCGCGCGCGACAGGGTCCCGTCTCCCAGCTTGGCGAGCGCCCGGGTGCGCGCGTCGTCGTCGGGCGACCTCCGCAGCACCTCGCGGAACGCTCGTTCGACGAACGCGGCGTCCTCGTCTTCGTAGGCTTGCAGCGTGGCTCGGACGAGCGGATCCATGCGCGTGATCGTACGGCGCGTCCCTTCGCGGGACACGTTGAAGGTCGCGGTCGCGCGGCTGGCGGCGCTGCCCACGCGAGCGCTCGCACGCGCAGGCATCCGACGCGCCGTGCTCTACGAGCGGCGTCTCGACCACGCCGTTGCGCCGCCGCTCCCCGCGACGCTCGAGCACGGATGGCTCGATCGCTCGGCCATCGCCCGGCTCGCCGGCGCGACCGAGCAGGGACCGGGCGACCTCCTGGCGCGCGTCGACCGTGGCGAACGCTGCTTCGGCTCGCTGCGTGACGGCCGTGTCGTCGCCGCGCGGTGGGCCACGTACGGCGCGGTCGAGGCGGACTACCTCAGGATCGGGCTCCGCCTGCCCGACGGCGACGCGTGGATCTTCGACAGCTGGACCGACCCGCGTGAGCGCGGGAAGGGCGTCGCAAGCGAGGCCTCTGCGGCGCTCGGCGCCGCCCTCGCCGCCGAGGGCACGACGCGGTTCGTCGTGATCGTCATGAACGGCAACCGGTCCGGGCACGCGGCCGTCCTGCGATCGGGGTACCGCCCGCTCGGGACGATCACGACCATCCGGACGTCGCCGCGGCGGCGAGCCGTGCGCTTTCGAGCGAGCGCCTAGCCGTACTCGTAGAACCCGCGGCCCGACTTGCGCCCGAGCCTGCCCGCGGCGACGTAGCGCCGGAACAACGGGCACGGGGCGTACTTCGGGTCGCCGAGCCCGTCGTGGAGCACCTCCATGATCGCCACGCACGTGTCGAGGCCGATCAGGTCGGCGAGCGCGAGCGGCCCCATCGGGTGCGCGAAGCCGAGCTTCGCGACCGTGTCGATCGCCTCCGGCTCCGCGACGCCCTCCATGACGGCGTACGCCGCCTCGTTGATGAACGGCATGAGGATCCGGTTCGAGACGAACCCGGGGAAGTCGTTCGCCTCCGCGGGCGTCTTCCCGAGATCGCGCGCGAGCTGGACGATCGCCGCAGCGGTCTCGTCCGAGGTCTGCTCCGCGCGGATCACCTCGACGAGCGCGAGCATCGGGACGGGGTTGAAGAAATGCATGCCGACGACGCGCTCGGGGCGCGACGTCGCGGCGGCGAGCTCCGTGATCGGGATCGAGGACGTGTTCGACGCGAGGACGGCCTCCGGCGGCAGCGCCGCGTCGGCTGCGCGGAACAGCTCCTTCTTCGCCTCCGCGTTCTCGACGATCGCCTCGATGAGCAGGTCGGCCGCGCCGAGCTCGTCGACGGCGGTGACGCGGGCGAGGACGTCGTCGGGCGCCGGACCGCCCTTCTCGTGGAGCTTCGCGAGGCTCCGGCGCATCGTCTCGAGCCCGCGGTCGACGGCGCCCGGCATCGCGTCGTGGAGAAGGACCTCGCGTCCCGAGGCGGCCACGACCTGAGCGATGCCGGCGCCCATCTGGCCGGCGCCGACGACGAGAACCCGCTCGAAGCTCATCCGTCGAGGCTACTTCGTCGTGGGAGCTCACGCCGCCGGAGCCGCCGGATCGAGTACGCGAGCACGAGGCCGAGGATCACGAGCCCGATCACGATCTTGATCGCGTCGCCGCGCGGCTCGTCGCTCGTCGAGAGCAGCGCGCCGGGGTCCGTCAGGAGACATGACTCCGTCTCGATCCGTGCTCCGTCGAGCTGCGCGAGCACGCCGAGCGCCTCGTCGTGGACGAGAGGCTCGTCCGCCGCGTCGACGAGCCGCGTGGCCGCGTGCACCTCCACCTCCCGCCCGATCGACCCCTTGACCCGCTGGTCGACGACGAACCGGTAGACGACGCCGGTGCCGTCTGCCGCCGCCCGCTCGTCGGTGACGCGTCCGACGAACGCGACGTCGGCGGCCGCCAGCCGCTCCTCGAGCGGGACGTTCGGGCAGTCGAGCGCGAACGCTCCGGGGGCCGCCGCAAGCGCCGCGACCGCGAGGAGTGCGAGGGCGAGCCTCACACCTCGAGGAGGACGGCGTCGCCCTGACCGCCGCCCGAGCAGATCGCCGCGAGCCCGAGGCCGCCGCCGTTCCGGCGGAGCTCGTGGACGAGCGTGCCGACGATGCGCCCGCCCGACGCGCCGATCGGATGCCCGAGCGCGACCGCGCCGCCGTTGACGTTGACACGCTCGTCGTCGGCGCCGAGCATCGTGGTGGAGTTGCGCGCGACGGACGAGAACGCCTCGTTGATCTCGACGCGCGCGACATCGTCGATCGTGCTCCCTGCGGCGCTCAGGACCTTCTCCGACGCCGCGGCGGGGACGCGCGCGAGGTACGCGAACTCGTCGGCGACGTACGCGTGGCCGAGGACGGTCGCGAGGGGCTCGATCCCGCGTGCTCTCGCCCACTCCTCCGAGCAGACGACGACGCACGACGCCCCGTCGGTCACCCCGGGCGCGTTGCCGGCCGTCGTCGTGCCCTCGGGGTCGAAGACCGGCTTCAGCGAGGCGAGCTTCTCGAGCGTCGTGTCGCGGCGGATGCTCTCGTCCGCGGACAGGTCGCCGACGGGGACGATCTCGTCCTCGAAGAGCCCGGCGTCCTGCGCCGCCGCGGCACGCTGGTGCGACCGGTACGCCCACGCGTCCTGGTCCTCGCGGGAGATGCCGAGCTCACGCGACACGGCGGATGCCTGCTGGACCATGTGGAGGCCGTCGAACGACGACGTGAGGCCGTCGAAGACCATGTGGTCGAGCACCTCGCCGTGGCCGAGGCGGTAGCCGAAGCGCCCCTTGGGGAGCAGATACGGCGCGCACGACATCGACTCCATGCCGCCCGTCACGACGACGTCGTGGCGACCGGCCGCGATCATCAGCTCTGCGATCTCGATCGCGCGGATCGAGGAGGCGCAGACCTTGTTGATCGTGTCCGCGGGCACCTCCTTCGGGATCCCCGCCCCGATCGCCGCCTGGCGCGCAGGCGCCTGTCCGACGCCGGCCTGGAGCACCTGGCCCATGACGACGTACCCGACGTCCTCGCCGGTGATCCCGGCGCGCTCCAGCCCCGCACGAATCGCGATCGCGCCGAGCTCCGTCGCGGGCATGGTGGCGAGCCCGCCACCGACCCTGCCGAAGGGCGTGCGGACGGCCGAGACGATCACTGCGCGAGCCATGCCGTGAGCCTAGCCGCGGAGGTGCAATCCGACGCTGCCCTGGCGGCGTAGGGACGGGTGCACCCACTGCAGGGAGGAACGATGTTCAGGCTCGCGCTCGCACTCTCCACCGTCACCGTGCTGGCGCTCGGCGGTCTCGCCGCGGGTGCCGGCTCCGCCGACGTCTTCACGTATCGCACGGTGCTCACCGCCGGCGCCGAGGTGCCGAAGCCGAAGGCCGCCACGGGTGCAGGCGGGCTCTTCACGTCGACCGTCACGAAGGACGGGACGTCGTACTCCATCTCGTGGAAGCTGACGTACCGCAAGCTCAGCGGCCCTGCGGTCGCCGCGCACGTCCACCGCGGCCGCGCCGGCGTCGCCGGCGGCGTCGTCCTGGCGCTCTGCGGGCCGTGCCGGAACGGCCAGACCGGCACCGCGAAGATCACGAGGGCCGTGGCCGAGGCGATGCGCAAGGGAACGGCGTACGTCAACGTCCACACCCCGAAGAACCCCGCGGGCGAGATCCGGGGGCAGGCGAAGCTCACGAAGACGTCGATCGGGCAGCCGCCGCCGCCTCCCCCGACCGAGCCGCCGCCGCCCGCCGACCGATGCCGCCGCCGGACTACTGAGCCGGGCGCGTTGCGCCCGAACGCGCTTTCGCGCTAGGCTCGGCAGCCATGCGTACCGCCCGCACTCGACTCTGGTGGTGGTCCTGCCACGGGCGAGGCGGGAGCGTGCGCTAGTCGACGAGCTCCACGCGAGACTGCCCGAGACCTCCCGCTGGAGGTCTCTTTCGTTTTCGAGACCGATGAACCCGATCGCGACGATCACCACCGACCTCCTCACGCCGCTCGGCGCGTACCTCCGCCTGCGCGGGATGGGACGCGCGAGCTTCCTCCTCGAGTCGGTCGAGCGCGGCCGGCTCGGGCGGAGCTCGTGGATGGGAGCCGGGTCACGGCTGGTCGACTTCGAGGAGGCGGAGGCGCTCGACCTGCCCGTCGTCGGCTACCTCGCCTACGACCACGTCGCGCGCCTGGAGCCGACCGTGCCCCTCCCGTCCGACGGGCACGGGTTTCCGGAGTCGCGGCTGATCGTCGCCGAGACGCTCGTCCGCTTCGACCACGGCGCCGGCACGGCCGAGATCCTCGCCGGGGACGAGGAGGAGATCGCGGGCCGGCTCGACGCGGGTGTGCCGTGGCACCGCGAGCCGCGCGGCGAGCCCGGGCCTCTTCGGCGCTTCCCGGAGCGCGCCCGCTACGAGGAGATGGTCCGCACGGTGAAGGAGCACATCGTCGCCGGGGACGTCTTCCAGTCCGTGCCGTCGCAGCGTGCGGAGCGTCCGACGTCCGCGTCGCCGCTCGACGTCTACCGCGCGCTCCGCCGCGTGAACCCGTCGCCGTACCTCTTTCTCCTCGACCTCGACGGGATCGCCCTCGTCGGGTCGTCGCCCGAGCGGCTCGTCGCCTGCGAGGACGGCCGGGCCAGCCTGTGCCCGATCGCCGGGACGACCGAGCCCACGGAGGGCGACGTCGAGCGGCTCCTCTCGTCCGAGAAGGACCGCGCGGAGCACGTCATGCTCGTCGACCTCGGGCGGAACGATCTCTCGCGCGTCTGCACCGCCGGCACGGTGCACGTCGCGCGGAACATGGAGGTCGAGCGCTTCTCCCACGTCTCGCACCTCGTCTCCGAGGTCGTCGGGGAGCTCCGACCCGGCACGACGCCGTTCGACGTCCTCCGCGCCTGCTTCCCGGCCGGGACGGTCAGCGGCGCGCCGAAGGTCCGTGCCATGCAGCTCATCTCCGAGCTCGAGGGCTTCCGGCGCGGCCCGTACGGCGGCGCCGTGCTCTACTCGCTCCCGGGCGGCACCATGGACGCATGCATCGCGCTGCGAACGATGGTGATGCGGGACGGGACGGCGTACCTCCAGGCGGGCGCCGGGATCGTCGCGGACTCGGATCCCGCCGAGGAGCACGTGGAGTGCCTGCGCAAGCTCGCAGCGCTCGAGGCGGCGATCGACCTCGCCGAGCAGGAGGCTGCGCGATGATCGCAGGCGGGAGACGGAACCCGTGAAGGTCCTGATGATCGACAACTACGACTCGTTCACCTACAACCTCGTGCATCTGCTCGAGGAGCTCGGCGCCGAGGTCGTCACCGTCCGGAACGACACGATCACGCCCGACGAGGCCGTCGCGCTCGCTCCCGACCGGCTCGTGGTCTCCCCCGGCCCCGGGCGCCCCGGTGACGCGGGCATGTCGATCGAGCTCATCCGGCGGCTCGGGCCGACGACCCGGACGCTCGGCGTCTGCCTCGGCCACCAGGCGATCGTGGAGGCCTTCGGCGGCGAGATCGGCCAGGCGCAAGCCCTCCTGCACGGGAAGTCGAGCCTCGTCACGCACGACGGCAGCGGGGTGTTCGCGGGCCTGCCCGACGAGGTCGAGGTCGGCCGCTACCACTCGCTCGCCGCGACGACGGTGCCCGGCGACCTGGTCGTGACGTCGCGGACCGACGACGGCGAGGTGATGGGCGTCCGCCACGTGACGTACCCCGTGGAGGGTGTCCAGTTCCACCCGGAGAGCGTCCTCACGCCGCTCGGCCCGACCATGGCGAGGAACTTCCTCACGTGATCACCGTCGGCGATCGCAACCGTCGCCGACGGCCGCGACCTGTCGCGCGCCGAGGCGCGCGACGTGATGCGTGTCGTGATGGGCGGCGAGGCGACGCCCGCGCAGATCGGCGGCCTGCTCATCGGCCTCCGCGCCAAGGGCGAGACGGTCGACGAGATCACCGGCTTCGCCGAGGCGATGGCCGAGCACGTCGTCCCGGTGACGCCGACGCGTGCACCGCTCGTCGACATCGTCGGCACCGGTGGCGACGGTGCGGGAACCTTCAACATCTCGACGACGGCCGCGCTCGTCGCCGCCGCCGCAGGGGCCGCGGTCGCGAAGCACGGGAACCGCGCCGCGAGCTCCGTGTGCGGCTCCGCGGACGTCCTCGAGGCGCTGGGCATCGCGCTCGAGCAGTCACCCGAGCGGATCGCGGCCTCGATCGACGAGCACGGCTTCGGCTTCATGTTCGCCCGGGCTCACCATCCTGCGATGCGATTCGCCGCGCCGGTGCGCCAGGAGCTGGGCACGCGCACCGTCTTCAACGTGCTCGGGCCGCTCGCAAACCCGGCCGGCGCGCGGGACGGCGTCTTCGGCGTCCACTCCCCCGCGCTCGCCCGGACGTACGCGGAGACGCTCGCGGGCCTCGGCGCCCGGCGGGCATTCGTCGTCCACGGCGACGGAGGGCTCGACGAGCTGTCGCCCTCGGGGCCGAACCTCGTCGTCGAGGTCGTCGACGGCGCGATCCACGACTGGGAGCTCGATCCACGCTCGCTCGGGATCTACCCCACGTCGCCCGACGAGCTCCTCGGAGGCAGTCCGGCGGACAACGCCGACGCCCTCCGCCGCGTGCTGGCGGGCGAGCACGGAGGACGACGTGACGCCGTCGTCCTCAACGCGTCCGGCGCGCTCGTCGCCTCGGGGCTCGCCGACGACATCGGAGAGGGTGTCGAGGTGGCGGCCGCGGCGATCGACTCCGGTGCGGCGACGGCCACGCTCGAGCGGCTCATCGCGTTCTCGAACGAGGTGGCCGTCTGATGGGCCGCTTCGCCGACGCGCTCCGCGCCCCGGGCCTCGGCGCGATCGCCGAGATCAAGCGGCGCTCGCCCTCGGCGGGCGACCTCCGCCCGGACGCCGACCCGGCACGCATCGCGCCCGCGTACGCGGGGGCGGGGGCGGCCGCGATCTCGGTGCTGGTGGACGAGCGGTTCGCCGGCTCGTGGGACGATCTCCGCGCGGCGCGCGCTGCGACGGATGCGCCGCTCCTCGCGAAGGGGTTCTTCACGACCGCCGACGACCTCGTGACCGCAAAGGAGGCGGGAGCGGACGCAGCGCTGCTCCTGCTGCGGGACCTCGACGACGCGCAGGCTGCGGCGCTCCTCTCGGAGGCGGCGCGCCTCGGCCTCGACACGCTGGTCGAGGCGCACACGGCGGAGGAGCTCGACCGCGGGATCGCGCTCGACGCACCGGTGCTCGGCGTCAACGCGCGAGACCTCTCCACCTTCGAGATCGACCGCGAGGCGCAGCTCGAGCTCCTCTCGCGGATCCCCGCCGACCGCGTCGCGATCGCCGAGTCCGGGATCAACTCGCGCGCGCAGGGCGCCGCGGCCGAGCTTGCCGGCGCGGACGCGATCCTCGTCGGCTCGGCGCTGATGCGCGCGACCGACCCGGCCGCCAAGCTCGCGGAGCTCCTCTCCCGCCCGCTCGTGAAGGTCTGCGGGCTCACGCGCGAGGAGGACGTCGCGGTCGCGTCGGAGGCAGGCGCCGACCTCCTCGGCTTCGTGCTCGCGCCGGAGAGCCCTCGCGCGGCCGAGGACGTGCTGCCTGTCCCCGGCGAGACGCTCGCCGTCGCGGTCTGGGTCGGCGAGGCAGGCGACTCCGTCGCCGACCTCGACCAGGTGCACACCGTCGAGCCGGGCAAGGTCCGCGGGCGCGAGGCGACGCTCTATCGCGGCGCTCGGCCGGTCGCGCGGGTGCTCGATCAGCCGTGGGGCGAGACGGATCCGGATCACTGGCGGCAGGCGGCGCGCGCCGAGGGCCGGATTCTCCTTGCAGGGGGGCTCGGGCCGGAGAACGTCGCAGCGGCGATCGCCGCGGTGCGGCCGTGGGCGGTCGACGCGTCCTCGTCCCTCGAGACGTCACCCGGCATCAAGGATCACGCCCGCGTGCGGGCCTACGTCGAGGCGGCGCGGACATGACGGCTCTCGAGGAGACGTACGGGCCCTACGGGGGCCGCTACGTCCCGGAGACGCTGATTCCGGCGCTCGACGAGCTCGCCGCCGCGTGGGAGGCGGCGAAGGCCGATCCCGCGTTCGCGGCGGAGCTCGACGAGCTCGGCCGCACGTACGTCGGGCGCCCGTCCCCCATCACGCTCGCCGAGCGCTTCGCCCCCGACAAGCGGCTCTACCTCAAGCGCGAGGACCTGAACCACACGGGCGCGCACAAGATCAACAACGCGCTGGGCCAGCTCGTGCTCGCGCGCCGCCTCGGCAAGCGCCGGATCATCGCCGAGACCGGCGCCGGCCAGCACGGCGTCGCGACGGCGACGGCGTGCGCCCGGTTCGGGATCGAGTGCGTCGTCTACATGGGAGCCGTCGACATGCGCCGCCAGGCCCCGAACGTCGAGCGGATGCGCCTGCTCGGGGCGACCGTCGAGCCCGTCGAGTTCGGCACGAGGACGCTCAAGGAGGCGACGAGCGCCGCGATCCGCGACTGGATCACGAACGTCGAGACGACCCACTACGTGATCGGCTCGTGCGTCGGGCCGGCCCCGTATCCGGAGCTCGTGCGCGAGCTGCAGGCGGTGATCGGCCGCGAGGCCCGTGAGCAGCTGCTCGCCGCCGAGGGCCGGCTCCCCGACGCCGTCGTGGCGTGCGTCGGCGGCGGCTCGAACGCGATCGGGATGTTCGCGGGCTTCCTCGACGACGCGGACGTCCGGCTCGTCGGCGTCGAGGCCGCAGGCGCAGCGTCTCTCGGCACGGGCCGGGCCGGGGTGCTGCACGGCTCGCGCTCGTCGATCCTCGCCGACGAGGACGGCCAGATCGCCGACGCGCACTCGATCTCGGCCGGCCTCGACTACCCCGGCGTCGGCCCGGAGCACGCCTGGCTCCGCGACACCGGACGCGCCACCTACCTGCCGTGCACGGACGACGAGGCGCTCGCACGCCTTCGCGCGGCTGACGCGGACCGAGGGGATCATCCCCGCGCTCGAGTCGTCGCACGCGCTCGCGGTCGTCGACCGGATCGATGCGGAGTACGTCGCCGTCTGCCTCTCGGGGCGGGGCGACAAGGACCTCTCGGAGGCGCTGGCGGCCCTCCCGGGCCGAGGAACCTCGCCTCCGGCTCATGGGACAACCGAGGTTGCCCATGAGCCGGAAGACGCTCGTCATCTACCTCGTCTGCGAGCCGGAGACCCCGGAGCTCGCACGCGCGGCCGTCGAGTCCGGCGCGGACGCGATCGAGCTCGGCTTCCCGTTCTCCGACCCTCTCGCCGACGGCCCCGTCATCCAGCGGGCCTCCGAGCGGGCGCTCGCGCGGGGGATGCGGACGGCGCAGTGCCTCGAGTGCCTCGCCGCGACACGCGGCCTCGTCGGCGACGCGCCCATCCTGCCGATGACCTACGCGGCGCTGCTCGAGGCGTACGGCTGGGAGCGCTTCGCGACCGACGCCGCCGCGGCCGGCGCCACGAGCATGATCGTCTCCGACGTCCCGGCGGGACAGCGGCCCGAGCTGCGCGCGCGTCCACCTCGTCGCCCCCACGTCGACGGACGAGCGGATTCGCCTCGCCGCGTCGTCGACCGACGGGTGGCTCTACCTCGTCACGCTGACGGGCACGACGGGCGCCCGCGCCGAGCTGTCCTCGTCACTCGAGGGCCTCGTCGCGCGAACGCGCCCGCTCGCGGACGGCGTGCCGCTCTACGCGGGCTTCGGCATCTCGACGCCCGAGCACGCGGCCGCGGCCGGGTCGCTGGCCGACGGCATCGTCGTCGGGCTCCCGTGCGGTGCAGGTCGCGGAGGACGGCCCGGCGGCGCTCGGGTCGTACGTCGCGTCGCTGCGGGACGCGCTCGACGCTACGCCCGGTTGACGCGAACGCGCTTCCCGCACCGCGCGCAGCGGGCGCGACGCTGCGTGAGGAAGAAGCGCTTCGCCTCGGGGACGCGGTGCCCCAGGATCCGGCAGAGGTACGCCTTCAAGGCCCGGGGCCGACGCGAACGAGCATCTTCCCGAGGTTCGCGCCCTCGAGCATCCCGATGAATGCCTCGGGCGCCCGCTCGATGCCGTCCACGATCGTCTCCCGGTAGCGGAGCGTGCCGTCCGCGACGCGCGGCGCCACCTCGTCGAGGAACGCCGGGAACCGGTCGTTGTGGTCGAAGACGAGGAACCCCTGCATCCGGAGGCGCTTCGTCACGACGAGGAACAGGTTGCGCGGCCCGGGCAGCGCCTCGGTCGCGTTGTAGCGCGAGATCGACCCGCAGGCGACGATCCGGCCCCGGAGCCGCATGGCGCCGAGGGCGTCCTCGAGCGTGTCGCCGCCGACGTTGTCGAAGTACACGTCGATGCCCTCCGGCGCGAGCTCCCGGAGGGCGTCGCGCGTCCTCGTCTCGCGGTAGTCGAAGACCCCGTCGACGCCGAGCTCGCGGAGCCACTCGAGCTTCTCCGGCGAGCCGGCGCTCCCCACCACGCGCGCACCGCGGAGCCGCGCCAGCTGCGCGGCGATGCTGCCGACGGCGCCGGCCGCGCCGGAGACGAACACCGTGTCCCCGTCCTGGACGTCACCGATGTCGACGATCCCGACGAAGGCGGTCATGCCGGTCATCCCCAGCACGCCGAGGGTGGTCGAGAGCGGCGCGAGCGTCGGATCGACCGCGCGCATCCCGCGCCCGTCCGAGAGCGCCGCCTCGCGCCAGCCGAGGTCGTGCACGACCCAGGCGCCCTCGGCGAAGCGCTCGTTCCGGGAGGCGATCACCTGCCCGACGGCGCCGCCGGTCAGCGGCTCGCCGATCGCGAACGGCGGCACGTAGGACTTCACGTCGTTCATGCGATTCCGCATGTACGGGTCGACCGAGACGAACGCGTTCCGGACGACGAGCTCGCCCTCGCCCGGGTCCGGGATCTCCCGCTCCGCGAGCTCGAAATCGGACTGCGTCGGGGCGCCCCGGGGCCGGGCGGCGAGCCGGATCTCACGCGAGAGGGTCGGCATGGCGCGATCCTACGCCGCAGCGGGCCTCCGACGTTTCGGCCAGGCCCGGAACGGGCAGCGGAGGTACCGTCCGGGTGACGCGCTAAGCCTTACGGAATCTTTCAACACCAGTGCTAGCGTCCCGCGTTTGCTGTCGCCGAAAGGGAGCTTGATGCATCGTCTCCGACTGATCCTCACCGTTGCGTTCGCCTGCGCCGCAGGCGCGATCTTCGTGCCCGGCGCCGGCGGCCGGAAACTTCGACGAGGGCAAGATGGGCTGCTCGGGTGAGAACCCGGCCACCTGTCCGACCGGGACGGTCGGCCAGCCCTACTCGTTGACGATCTACCTGGCGCCGCCCGACGGAGGTCGCGGTGAGGACTTCGATTGCGCCACGGTTCTCGGTCTCGTCGGGCTCGCTCCCGCCCGGGCTGTCGGTCTCGGACGAGGGGCTCATCAGCGGCACGCCGACGGCGGCGGGAAGCTACGACTTCTATCTCACCGTCACGTACGACAAGCCCGCGCTGCTGCAAGCCGCCGTCGGACGATCGCTTCATCATCAACATCAACCCGGCGGACGCCGCGGCTGATCGTCTCGACGTCGAGGCTCCCCGACGCGAACATCAACCAGCCGTACACCGCGCCGGCGCTGACCGCCTCGGGCGGGACCGTCAGCTCGTGGACGCTGGCCGGTGGGACGCTTCCGCCCGGGCTGACGCTCAATCCGAACGGCGTCATCTCGGGGACGCCGACGCAGAGCGGGCTCTTCTCCTTCACCGTCCAGGCGAACGGTGACGGAACGACCGACACGAAGCAGCTGGCGATCTTCGTGCTCGCGCCGCTCGACCTCGGTCTCGCCCCCAACGGGACACCTGCCACGACGCAACCGCTCGCGGTGAGCATGAAGCTCGCGACGCCGTTCACGTGGGGCGTGAAGGCGACCGGCGGACGCGAGCCGTACACCTACACGGCGGACGCGCTGCCCGCCGGGATCACGCTGAACCCCGACGGCACGGTGACCGGCACGCCGACCCGGGCCGGCGTGACGCGCTCGACGATCACGGTGAAGGACGTGCGTGGGACGGCCGACACGCTCCGCGTCACGTTCACGACGCAGGCGCTCCTCGCGTTCCACAAGACGAAGGTCGCGAAGGTCGGCAAGGTCGGCAAGGCTCTACTCGTGGCGCCTCCCGGTGGCCGGCGCGTCGGAGACGAAGACCTTCCTCGCCTCCGGCAACTATCCCGCCCGGGCTCTCGCTCGACGAGGAGACGGGCTTCCTCACCGGAACGCCGCTGGCCGCAGGGACCTTCCGGGTCAAGTTCTGGGTGCTCGGTGACTCCGGGACACAGGTCTCGAAGACCTATCGCATCAAGATCCAGGGCGCGCCGCGCACCATCGCGAGTCGCCGCTGACGCACGCCGGCTCTCGCCCGCCCGGACACCGGTCCGGGCGGGCGAGAATGCCTCCTTGGACTCGCTTCGCGGTCAGCTCCTCGTCGCCGGGCCCGGGCTCGACGACCCGAACTTCCGGCGCACGGTGATCCTCGTCGGCGAGCACGGGGACGACGGCGCGATGGGCGTCGTCCTGAACCGGCCGACGTCGGTGACGGTCGCGGACGCGGTGCCACCGCTCTCGGAGCTCGTCGAGGACGACGACGTCGTCCACCTCGGAGGGCCGGTCCAGCCGCAGGCGGTCGTGGTCCTCGCGGACTTCGCTCGACGCGGCGCACGCCGACGACCTCGTGGTCGACTCGGTCGGCTTCCTTCCCGGCGAGATCGAGGACGCCGCCGAGGTCGGGCCCGTCCGGGCGCTCCGCGTCTTCGCGGGGTACGCCGGCTGGTCGCCCGGTCAGCTCGAGGAGGAGCTGGAGGAAGGCTCCTGGCTCGTCCTGCCGGCGCGCGCGTCGGACGTCTTCGGCGATGAGCCCGAGCGGCTCTGGAGCGACGTGCTCCGGCGTCAGGGCGGCGCCCTCGCCGTTCTCGCGCTCCTCCCCGACGATCCGAGCCTGAACTAGGAAAATCGGCGTCGAACCGCCCGGGAAACGGGCATGTACCACGCTAAACGTAAACAATTCGTTCGAACTTGCCCTGTGGGAATGACACAGGGGTCTCGGCCGTTCAAACTCTCACAGGCGCCGCGACAGGATTGCGTAGTCGCACGGCGCCGCCCTCAGGACACACCCACAAACGCGCGAGATCCTGGCGCGCGTCTCGAGAACGAAGCGAGGACACTTGGAGACCAGCATCATCGAAATTCCTGCACTGGATGCGTTCGCCGCCGAGGCGGAGGAGCGCGGCAAGGTCGAGGCGCACGAGCTCGACGCCATCGTGCTCGAGCACGAGCTGGACGAGGACGCCGTCACGGCCTTCAAGGCGCTCCTGACGGGGCGCGGCGTCGAGCTGCCCGCAGCCGAGGACGACGACGACTTCGAGCTCGACCTCACGCCGGGCTCCGGCCCGTCGACGACCGACTCGCTGGGCATGTTCCTGTCCGAGATCGGCCGCTACCAGCTGCTCACCGCGGCGGACGAGATCGCGCTCGCGAAGCGCGTCGAGCGCGGCGACCTGTCCGCGAAGGAGCGCATGATCAACTCGAACCTGCGCCTCGTGGTCTCGATCGCGAAGCGCTACCGCGGTCACGGCGTGCCGTTCCTCGACCTGATCCAGGACGGCGTCATCGGCCTGAATCGCGCGGTCGAGAAGTTCGACTACCGCAAGGGCTTCAAGTTCTCCACGTATGCCACGTGGTGGATCCGCCAGGCCTGCCAGCGGTCGGTCGCGAACCAGTCGGCCACGATCCGCGTGCCGGTGCACGTGCAGGAGCGGCAGCAGAAGCTCAGCCGCGCCCGCCAGCGCCTCGAGGTGAGCCTCGGCCGTCAGCCGACGACCGAGGAGCTCGCGAAGGCCACGGGTCTCAAGCTGCATCACGTCGAGGAGGCGCTCGACGCCGTCGAGGCGTCGGTGTCGCTGAACCAGGCGGTCGGCTCCGACGGCGACGGCGAGCTCGGCGACCTCTTCGCCGACCGCACGGCCCCGGATCCCGTCGAGGAGGCGGACGAGTCGTTCCAGCGCGAGCGTGTCCGCTCGGCGCTCTCCGGCCTGCCGGACCGCGAGCGCCGCGTGCTGGAGCTCCGCTTCGGCTTCGACGGTCAGGACAGCCTCACGCTCGAGGAGATCGGCCGCGAGCTCGAGCTCACCCGTGAGCGGGTGCGCCAGCTCGAGAAGTCGGCGCTCACGCGCCTGCAGCATGCGCTCGACCACGACGCGACGCCTCTCAAGCGGCGCCGCGACCTCGCGGAGTCGGCGTAACGCATCCGGTTGGCCCGGGTCCGGCAACGGACCCGGGCCAACCCCCAAAATCGTTGCTACTTTCCCACCGTTCAACAGGACGCGGTTCGGTAGTGCGCATTTCCTGCACCTCCCCGCCCGTTCGTGAGTCAATGGCAAGGAGGTGTTTCATCAGATGGCAACCGGAACCGTGAAGTGGTTCGACGACGCCAAGGGGTACGGCTTCATCACCCCGGACGACGGCGGCAAGGACCTCTTCGTTCACTTCAGCGGCATCCAGGGCGAGGGCTTCAAGTCCCTTCCCGAGGGTGCGAAGGTCGAGTTCGTGCCGGAGCAGGGCCAGAAGGGCCCGCAGGCGACGAACGTCGTTCTGGCCGGCTGATGCGGCTTTCCGGGCGCGCCCTCCGGGGCGCGCCCGGTCTTTCTCTTTCACTCCGCAGGGCGCACGTAGGCTCTTCGCCGTGAGTGAGACGCCCCCGATCCTCTGGGAGCCCGACGCGGCCCGGATCGAGCGCGCCACGATCACGCGCTACGCGCGCTGGCTCGCGGACACCGGTGGCGTCCGCACGGAGGGCTACCACGACCTCTGGCGCTGGTCCGTGACCGAGCTCGAGGCGTTCTGGAGCTCGATCTGGGACTTCTTCGGCGTGCGCTCGTCGCAGGCCTACGGCAGCGTCGTCGACTCACGCACGATGCCGGGGGCGCGCTGGTTCCCGCGGGCACGGCTCAACTACGCGGCGCACGCGTATCGCAACCGGGAGCCCGACACGGTCGCCATCCGTCACGCCTCGGAGCTCCGCCCACTCCGCGAGACGACCTGGGGAGAGCTCGAGGAGGCGACACGGCTGACCGCGGCGGCGCTCCGCGCCTCGGGCGTCAGGCCCGGCGACCGGGTCGTCGCGTACCTCCCGAACATCGTCGAGGCGGTCGTCGCGTTCCACGCCTGCGCGAGCCTCGGCGCCGTCTGGTCGAGCTGCTCGCCCGACTTCGGCGTGAAGAGCGTCGTCGACCGGTTCGCGCAGATCGAGCCGCGAGTCCTGCTCGCCGTGGACGGCTACCGCTACGGCGGCCGCGACCACGACCGGCTCGACGTCGTCCGCGCGCTCCAGCAGGCGATGCCGACGCTCGAGCGGACGGTCGTCCTCGGATACCTCGACGACGAGCCGCAGCTCGATCGCCTCGAGCAGGCGACCCGCTGGGACGACTTCCTCGACGAGGGAGACGACGAGGCCCTCGGGTTCGCCCAGGTGGGCTTCGAGCACCCGCTGTGGGTGCTCTACAGCTCGGGCACGACGGGCCTTCCGAAGGCGATCGTCCAGGGCCACGGCGGCATCCTCCTCGAGCACCTGAAGACGCTCCACCTGCACGTCGACCTCCAGCCCGAGGATCGGCTCTTCTGGTTCACGACGACCGGTTGGATGATGTGGAACTTCGTCGTCGGGGGGCTGCTGACCGACGCCTCGATCGTCCTCTACGACGGCAGCCCGGGCCATCCCGACCTCGGCACGCTCTGGAACCTCGCCGAGGAGGCCGGCGTCACCTGCTTCGGGACGTCCGCGGGGTACATCGCCGCCTGCAGCAAGGGCGGCGTCGAGCCTCGCGCCGGCCGGGCGCTGTCGAGCCTGACGTCGGTCGGGTCGACGGGGTCGCCGCTCTCGCCGGAGGGGTTCGACTGGGTGTACGACGCCCTCGGGCGCGACACGTGGCTCTTCTCGATGTCCGGCGGCACGGACGTCTGCACGTCCTTCGTCGGCGGCGTCCCGACGCTGCCGGTGTACCGGGGCGAGCTGCAGGCCCGGTCGCTCGGCGCGAAGGTGGAGGCCTGGACGGGGGACGGCGTGCCCGTCGTCAACGAGGTCGGCGAGCTCGTGATCACGGAGCCGATGCCGTCGATGCCGACCGGCCTCTGGGGCGACGACGACGGGTCGCGCTACCGCGCGAGCTACTTCGACACGTTTCCGGGCGTCTGGCGCCACGGTGACTGGATCGAGATCACCGATCGCGGGACGGCGATCATCACGGGCCGGTCCGACGCGACGATCAACCGCGGTGGGATCCGGATGGGCACCGCGGAGATCTACGGGGCCGTCCTCTCGCTCGACGAGGTCGTCGACGCGCTCGTCGTCGACCTGCCGCGAGAGGGCACGCAGGGGTACATGCCGCTGTTCGTCGTGCTCCGGGACGGCGTCGCGCTCGACGACGACCTCGTTGCCCGCATCCGCGAGCGCATCCGGGAGGACTGCTCCCCGCGGCACGTCCCGGACGAGATCCGCCCGATCGGCGAGGTGCCGCGAACCCTCTCGGGCAAGGTGCTCGAGGTTCCCGTGAAGCGGATCCTGAGCGGCGAGCCGGCGGACACCGCGCTGAGCCGCGACTCGCTCGCCAACCCCGACGCGCTCCGTCCCTTCGAGGAGCTCGCCGCAACCCCCGAGTGGAGGAACGCATGACCTACGTCGCCGATCCCGACCGCTACGAGCAGATGACGTACCGCCGCACCGGTCGGAGCGGCCTGAAGCTGCCGGTCGTCTCGCTCGGCCTCTGGAACAACTTCGGAGCCGACCGCCCGCTCGAGACGAGCCGCGCGATCGTGCGTCGTGCGTTCGACCTCGGAATCACGCACTTCGACCTCGCGAACAACTACGGCCCGCCCTACGGCTCGGCCGAGGAGACGTTCGGCCGGCTGCTCGAGAGCGACCTTGCGCCGTACCGGGACGAGATCGTCGTCTCGACGAAGGCCGGCTACGACATGTGGCCCGGCCCCTACGGCGAGTGGGGATCGCGGAAGTACCTCCTCGCGAGCCTCGACCAGAGCCTCGGCCGGATGGGGCTCGACTACGTCGACATCTTCTACTCGCACCGTCTCGATCCCGAGACACCGCTCGAGGAGACCATGGGCGCCCTCGACGCGGCCGTCCGCCAGGGAAAGGCGCTCTACGCCGGGATCTCGTCCTATCCGCCGGACGAGACGCGCGAGGCCGCCGCGATCCTCGAGCGGCTCGGGACGCCGCTTCTGATCCACCAGCCGTCGTACTCGATGCTCAACCGCTGGATCGAGGACGGCCTCCTCGACGTCCTCGGCGAGCTCGGGGTCGGCTGCATCGGGTTCTCGCCGCTCGCGCAGGGGTTGCTCACCGACCGGTACGCGGACGGGATCCCGAAGGGCTCGCGGATCGACCGCGACCTGTCGCTCTCGGCCGACCAGCTCACCGACCAGACGCTGGCGAAGGTCGCCGCGCTCCGCGAGATAGCCGCCGGCCGCGGGCAGACGCTGGCTGCCATGGCGCTCGCATGGACCCTCCGCGACCCCCGCATGACGACGACGCTCGTCGGCGCGAGCAGCGTCGAGCAGCTCGAGGCCAACCTCGGCGCGCTCGAGCGGCTCGACTTCACGGACGACGAGCTCGCCGAGATCGACCGCTACGCGACCGAGAGCGACATCAACATCTGGGAGCCGGCGAGCGAGACGTAGGGCGCTGCCTCGTCTACGCGGCGCCCCAGCCGAGCGATCTGCCGAGCAACGCCTCGAGCCTCCTGTTCGGCTCGGCGAAGCGGGCCGCGAGGGCGGCCCGCGTGTGCGGCTCCATGGGCGCGTAGTCGCGGTCGAACACGCGGGGGTAGTCGTCGAGCTGGTGCGGCGGCGCTCCGAGGAAGGCGAGGATCGACGCGTACGCCTCGCCCGGCCTCTCCCCCAGCTCGTCGGTCGTGACGACGAGGAGCTGCTCACGCGGGAAGACCGCGAGCCATCGCTCGAGCTGCTCGGCGTAGAGCCCGCGCGCGGCGTAGGTGTGGTCCCACCAGGCACGGCTGAAGGCGCGGGGATCCGCGAGCAGGCGCTCGACCTCGCCGCGCGTCCGGTCGTCCTCCGCTGCCAGCGCGTCCTCGAACGAGAGCGGCTCACGGCCGAGCGCGACCTCGTGCTGGTACTGGGAGTACGCCCGGTCGACGGGGTCGCGGAGGAGGGCGACGAGCTTCGCGTCCGGGACCACGGCTCGAGCCCGCTCGGGCGCGAGCGGGTGGAAGAGGTAGCTGGGGCTCGCCTCGCCGACCAGCCTGCCGCTCGGGCGGAGGGGGAACTGGCCGCGATACCACGCCTCGCCGCGCCACCAGTGCCGGTCGAAGAAGCTCACCTCCTTCCACGACGGGCCGGTGATCGCGGGGTGCCAGCGGAGGTAGGCGTAGAGCGCGGTCGTCCCCGCCTTCTGCGCCCCGATGACGAGGAAGTCCGGGAGGGGCCGCCATCGTGCGGTCGCCCGACCGAAGCCCCAGACCGCATTCCGCGCCACCTTCCGGACGGGCTCGGGGATCTTCGGGATCGCCTCGGCAGGGAGTCGGCGCATCCCGGAACCCTACGGCCGGCCCGGCTCAACTCGGCAGTTGCGGCCGCGACAGCGGACGCCTTCAGGGATCTGCGCGATCGGGAATCCGCTCCCGCGGATTCCCGATCTGCGCCAAGCCAGCAAAGACACCGGGCAGACTCGAACTGCCGTGTACGCGCTTTGCAGGCGCGTGCCTCGCCCCTCGGCCACGGTGTCATGAGGGTCGGGGCGACCGCGTGGCCGCCCCGCCCGGTGGTTCATCCTGGACGTCCTCCAGGCGCTCCTTGAGCTCCTCGAGAGCGCGCGCACGCTCGTCGTAGGGATCGAACTCCTTCACGAGCGCCTCGCGGAAGACGCGAAGCGCTGCGATGAGCGTGTCGAGCTTGTGCAGCGAGTTCTCGCGGTAGCCCTCGCTGTCGACGTCGAACCCGAGCGAGACGCGCCTGTCGCAGTCCGCGATCTCGAGCTTCGTGCGCGGCTCGTAGTTGTCGGACGCAGCCGCACAGGCAGCCCGGCTCGCAGTACTCGCCGTGCTGGAGGCCGCGCTCGCTCGTGTCCTCGACGTAGACGTAGACGTAGGCGCCCGAGTGGAAGCCCGGCAGGTTGAGGAGCGTCCGCTCGTTCACGCGCGCGCGGTACGGAATCGTCATCTCCTTGCCTCCTTCCGTGAGTGATCGGAGGGGCGGGCGGGCCCGCCCCTCCGTCTGTCACAGCGAACCGCGGGCGAACTCCGCGATCAGCTGCGGTGTCGCCGTGTCGAAGCCCACGACGTCCAGCTGACCCGCGTCCTCCGGGTCCGCGATCGAGAACTCGTTCGCGACCATGCCGACCACGACCAGGCGGGCGTCGATGCCCGACCATGCCCGGTACTCCTGCAGGGCCTGCGCCGGGTGCACCTCACCCCACCAGGTCTCGGAGTCGGTGTAGATCACGAACGTCTCGATCTCCAGCTCCTGCGCCCGTGCGTACAGCATGGGCAGGGCGCAGTCCGTCGCGCCGAACGGGAGGCCCGAGACCGCCCGCACGGCGTCCGTCAGCCGCTGCCGCGGGCTGATCGTGAGCGGCGTGATGCCGTCTGCGCCGCCGTACCGCTGTCGGCGACGGCCGCCGACCTTCCAGCCGTCACGACCCGCGTAGAAGCCGACGATCTGCCAGCTCGGCTCCGTCGCGGCCGTCACGAGCGCGAGCGCAGCGGATGCGTCGCGCGGGCTCAGGCCCGGGATGCCGGCCACGCGGCCCGACTGCATCGAGCCCGACACGTCGAGCGCGAGCAGCAGCCGGGTGCCGGCCGGCTCGACGCCCGCGAACGCCGCGTAGAACGCCGCGTCGAGCGCGTCGACGATCTCCCGTACGGGAGTCCACTCGCCCTGACCGCGGGCACCGCGGCCCGACTCGTACGTCCGCAGGGCCGAGAGCACCGCGATCGGGTGCACGCGGGCCCGTCGGAGCCGCTCGCCGTTGCCCAGCTGCTCGACGGCCACACGAGTCGCCTTCGAGCCCGGCGTGAGCAGGCCGATCCGCGTCATCGTCGCGAGGTTGCGGATCAGCGCCGTCGACGGCATGTCGTCGAGCAGCGCCTCCCACACGCGCGGCGACGTCAGGTGCTCGGACTTGAGCGCCTCACGCGGCAGGCCGTACTCGCGAACGAGCTCGGCGGTCGCCGCCGGCGTCTCCGCCGACTGTGCGCGTGCGAAGCCCTCGACGATGCGCGGCAGGCCATCGCGGTCGCCGCCGCGGACGATCCACTCGAACAGGCGACGGTGGCCGTCCGACACGTCGAGCGTCGGGTTACCCGCGCCGACCGCGGCCGCCGGGTGGGCGAGCCGCAGGAGGTCGCGGTGAGTCACGCCCTCGCGCTGGCGGTACTTCACCGCCTGGTAGGCGAGCGCGTCGACCGACTGCGCCGCGTACCAGCGACCGACGCCCCGACGGAGCGACCGGCCCCAGCCACGGAAGCCCTCGACGAACTGCGTGAACCGGAACAGGTGCATGCCGGTTCGCGCAACGCGGGGCAGGGCGTCCAGCGCCGCGCGCCGCGTCTCGATGTCGCCGAGACCGGCTGCCATCGCCAGTGCGAACAGCGCCGGGTCGTTCTTCGGTGCCGCGCCGCGCTCGCTGACCTCGACGATCGTCGAGACCGCACGGACGCCGTCCGCGGCGATGCATCGCGCAACGGCGTCGGCGTTCGCGAGCGTGAGTGCCTGCTCCGACGCGTAGTAGGTGCCGCCCTCGGAACCGAGGACGAGGAATCGACGGAGTCGTGTCCAGTCGTCGACCGGCCATGTGAAGCCGCCGGCCGAGTTGGGCACCTGCGTCGAGCCCGGGATCGGCGCCGACTGCGGAGGTCGGCGCGTCGTGATGCGCTTCAGGTAGGCCATTCGCCCCCTCCTCTCTGGTGGTTGTGCCGGCGGCCGCTAGACGGCCGCCGGCGTGCGTGCGCCCTCTCGCTCGGCGCGAAGCTCGGCCTCCGCCTGCAGGCCGGCCTGGAATCGCTGGAGCGAGCCGATGAGCGTCTCGATCTTGTACAGCGAGTTCTCGCGGCCGCCCGGCGTCTCGACGTCGAACTCGAGGCGGATGTGGTTCGTGCAGTCCGCGATCTCGAGTCGGAACCGCGGCGACGGGTAGCCGTCACGCCGGAATCGGCGTCGCGACGTGTCCTCGACGAACACGTGGACGTACGCGCCGGCGTGGTAGCCCGGGTGGTTGAGCAGGATCTGCTCGTCGACGCGAGCACCCCGGAGCTTCCGGACGGGAGCGCACGCGCGGGGGAGGTACTGGATCAGGTACGACATGCGCTCCTCCTCTCGGTCGTGTCGAGCCTGCGGTCGTGGTGTGCAGGGCGGTGTGTGTGCTCTGAGCTACGAAGGCGGGACTCGAACCCGCGCCTCCCGGCCGAGGCCGGGCGCTCTCCCTGATAACCGCTCCACTCCGGCCCGCAGGCGTGATGGGATCCTCGGTCGAGGCTGCGGTCGTGGTCGATGCAGACCGGCAAACTGCTCTACCACTTGAGCTACCCGTGCCTCGCGGCCCGGGGCGGGGCTCGAACCCGCATCTGTCGCTTGTATGGATGCGATAACCGGCATGCTCCGGCCCGCAGCCTCGGTGTATCCCGTCGCGGTCGTGTGCGTGCGATCCGGATGGCGGGCTCGAACCGCCTTGGTGTCCAGATAACCGGGCCGCTCCGGCCCGCGACGAGATGGACCCGGTGGGAGTTGCACCCACGATGTCGTCCCCGCTTCCAGTGCCGGCGCTACCACACCGGCGCGAGGTGCACGTGCTGAGCTCCTGCTACGGGCCCATGGGTCCCCCGTGCTCCGCGCGGGTGAACATCGTGATGCGAGCGGGAGCGGCCGCCGCGCCGCTCCCGCCGTGGTGGTCGTCCAGGAATCTCGAACCTCCGCCTCGATCAGCACGTGACCCGCGACGCGGGCGGCGGTGATGCGGTGGCGGCCGTCCCGGACGAAGAGCGTCTCGCCGGCACGCGTCAGCCGCACCGGCGGCGGCTCGCGGCCCTCCTCGAGCCACGCGCGATACCGCTCGATCTTGGCGCGGTCGAGACCACGGTCGCGGAGGCGGATGTCCGCGAGCGGGACCCAGGTCGATGTGAACGACGCATATGCGGCACGCCTCCTTCCTCGCGGTCGATTGGAGTGCGGACGGGTGGAGTCGAACCACCACAGCCATGGGCGACGCGGTTACAGCGCGCTGAGCTCGCCGGTGCTCGGCGTCCGCAGGGTGAAACGAGGCGGCCGATCGGATTCGAACCGACACAGCGGGGCTCACGACCCCGGATGCTTGCCGTTACATCACGGCCGCCAGGAGAAATGGAAGGCGGGATCGGCTCCCCGCAACCGGAGGCAGAGGCGTTGCCGTTTCGCTCGGCCCCGGAGCCAGCTGTTTACCTCATCGGCGCCCCTGCCAGCGCGTTCCGCGCCGCCACCTCCTCACCGGTCGGCCCTGGAGGCTTGTCGGAGCCAGCTGCACGTTAGGGCCCACGCTCTGCGCAGCCCTTGTTCCGTCACTTCCTCGGCCCGCCCGTCGACGGGTCGATCCTCCAATTCGCATAGCGCGGGTGGGATTCGAACCCACGGTCTCGAGCTCATGAGGCTCGCGAGGACAGCCGCT
Source organism: uncultured Actinomycetes bacterium (assembly GCA_963712255.1). Classification (GTDB taxonomy): domain Bacteria; phylum Actinomycetota; class Thermoleophilia; order Gaiellales; family Gaiellaceae; genus Gaiella. The sequence goes on along the minus strand of CAVQHL010000020.1, from coordinate 9,491 downwards.
CCTCTACCGCGCGTCGCTCTCTCACGAGAGCGAAGATCTGGTCGGCAGGATTCGAACCTGCGATCTCCGACGCCCGAAGTCGGTGGGGTGGCCGATCTCCCCTACGACCAGTCAGTTCTTGCTCCCCGGCAGGACTCGAACCTGCGACACGAGGGGTAGAAGCCCTCTGCTCTTCCGCTGAGCTACGGGGAGATCGACGACCGTGGAATCGAACCACGCTCGACCGCCGTATCAGAGCGGCGCCTGCCCAGTCGGCCTGTCGTCGGGGCTTGTTCGCGAGCGCGATTCCGCAGTGCAGCGGAATCGCGCCGCTCGGATCCCCGCCTGCGGCGGGGCAATCCCTGAAGGCGTCCGCTTCGCGGCCGCAACTCCGCGCAGCGCGAGTCGGCGCCACGAGCATCTCGCCGGGAGGATTCGAACCTCCGTCCCCCACCGTCGCAGGGTGGTGCTCCATCCGCTGAGCTACGACGAGTCGAGCGCTCTCGACGGGAGTCGAACCCGCCTCACCCGGGAGACAGCCGAGCCGCACCACCAGGCGCGTCCGAGAGCGTGTATTGCCACGTGAGTACGAGCCTTCGCACCGAGCGGCAGTTGCGGCCCCGACAGGGGACGCCTTCAGGGATCCTCGCGATCGAGAACCGCGGGAGCGGTTCTCGATCTGCGGGCAAGACAGTGGAGCCCCGGGGAATCGAACCCCGCTCGGGTGGATGCAAGCCACCATCCTGGCCACCTAGAGCCCCATGTGAGAGCGACCGCCGGGACTCGAACCCGGTCCGCAGCGCTGGCAACGCCGTGTGCTTCCGACCTGACACCACGGTCGCATCGAGAGCGCCCCGAGCGGGGTTCGAACCCGCGTCACCGGTGTGAGAGACCGGGATCCTGGCCGACTAGACGACCGGGGCGTGCAGAGCACGGACGGAAGGAATCGAACCCTCTCCGGCGGCGTTGGAAACCGCTTGGACGCCATGTCCTCGTCCGTATGACCGAGCTCCTCGGGCGGGATTCGAACCACGCATCCTTCGGTTCAGAGCCGAAGATCCTGCCGTTAGACGACCGAGGAAAGCACTGCGACGGCTGGGGTCGAACCAGCGTTCTCCGGGTAACAGCCGGACGTCCTGCCATTGGACGACGTCGCATCGCGTGAGTGAGCGGCAGGCACGCCGCGAGGGGACGCACCGGCCCTGGCCGGACGGTCGCCCCTGCCAGGTTGTCCGCGCAGTGACGCCGGAGGCCGGCTTGGCCGGCCGGGAGGCTGACCAGGCGCACGGTGGTGTACGCCCCGAAGGAGGGGGCCGGTGGGGGAACCATGGGGTTCCCCCACCCCCAGTCCCCCCGCGTGGATTCGAACCACGACTGGTCCGGTTCTGAGCCGGATGCCTCTGCCATGTTGGGCTACGAGGGGGTGAAGAGCCCCAGGTCGGGATCGAACCGACAGCCTTCCGCTTACAAGGCGGCTGCTCTGCCGAGCTGAGCTTCAAGGGCATATCCGCGGTGAGGGACTCGAACCCCCAACCTCCTCTTTGTAAGAGAGGCGCTCTCCGCAATTGAGCTACCCGCGGTCGATCGTTGCGAGACGCCCCGGCCCGACTCGAACGGGCGACACGTGGGTTCGAAGCCCACTGCTCTCTTCCACTGAGCTACGGGGCGGAAAGGGACGGAGGCAGCAGGGCTCGAACCTGCGGACGCGCTCGACGCGCCTACGCCGTAGCAGGGCGCTGCCTTACCACTCGGCCATGCCTCCGAGCGCGCGTCCCGGCGTGTGCCTTGCGGGGACGCGCGGCGCACGCCTGCATCGGGTGCGCGATCTGTCGTTGTCACTCGACTCGCGTCTCCAGGCGGCCGGTCGAGGGCCGCGTTCGGTGGTGCGAGAGGGGCTCCGGCAGGCGTCGAACCTGCAACCCTCCGGTTAAGAGCCGGGAGCTCTGCCTGTTGAGCTACGGAGCCGAGACGGAAGGAGAGGGAGTCGAACCCCCAAGCCCGTGAGAGCCACCCGTTTTCGAGACGGGGTACCGCGCCGGTGGCAGTCCTTCCTCGGGCGGAACGCGTCGGTCGCGTCCTTCGTGCGATGTGGCCGGCAGGAATCGAACCTGCGGCGCCCCGCGTTTCAGGCGGGCGCTCTACCGGCTGAGCTACGGCCACGGGCGTCGGGCGCATCGCCCTCCATCCATCTCCCCTCCAGGGGAGATCGACGCAGTGGCGCGTGGGCGTCCGTCCTCTGTCGCGTCCGTCCGGTCGACGGCGCTGTTTTCCATGCCACTCGCTCACCCTTCGACCCTGGATCGTCGACCTCCGGCTGCGCAAGCGCGACGGGTCGCCGTCCTACGTGGAGGGGCTCTGGAGCCCGACCCTCAGTCCGTTCTGGAAAATTGCACGGGAAATACAAGTTCATATCTCCGTGCATATTTTCGCGCGAACGCGTAGAGCCTTTCTCTCTCGAGCGGGGCCTCGATTCGATCTCATTCTTCTTCAAGCTGGGCATCACCTCTTTCTCGTTTGACATCGTTCGCCTCCGAAACGACGAAGGCGACCCATCGGGTCGCCCTCGAGAAGCTGCTCTGCGCCAGCGATCTAGCGCATCTGCCTCTCCACGAGGGCCTTGCCGTACCCCGACCTGAACGGGAAGCCGGCCGGCGTGTGCCGGGCGAGCTGACCCGCAGCGGCATCGGCCGCTTCGGCGAGGGACGTGGTTGGGATGCAGGTATTCAACATGGATCTGGTTCCTTTCCGTGTCCGAGAGTAGAGGTTCGGACATCGATCTGTCAAGGGTTGGAATGTAAAGAGTTGGTCGCTTACAGAGATCTGGACGGAGAAAGACGAGAGAATCTTCCCGCTGCTATTCCGATCGTGCGTCGTGGCTCGGGAACCGAGGCGCCGCCGCGGAGGCGCCTCGATCTGGAACGATCCGGAGAGTCGACTCGAGGAAAGGGGAGCTCCGGTGGCGGAGGACACGCTGACGATCACCGACAACCGCACCGGGCACGAGTACACGCTGCCCATCACCGACGGGACGATCCGGGCGACCGACCTCCAGCAGATCCGCGCCGATGGCGACGCCGCCGGTCTGATGGCCTACGACCCGGCATACCTCAACACGGCGTCCTGCCGCAGCGCGATCACGTACATCGACGGCGACGCGGGGATCCTGCGCTATCGGGGGTATCCGATCGAGCAGCTCGCGGAGGAGGCGACGTTCCTCGAGACGGCATTCCTCCTGCTCGAAGGCGAGCTCCCGAACGCCGAGCAGCTCCACCGGTGGGAGGAGGACGTCCGCTACCACACGTACGTCCACACGAACGTCCAGAAGTTCCTCGAGGGCTTCCGGTACGACGCGCACCCGATGGGGATGCTGCTCGGAGCGGTCGGAGCCCTGTCGACCTTCTATCCGGACGCCAAGGACATCGACGATCCGGACGGGCGCTACCTCCAGCGCGTCCGCCTGATGGCGAAGCTCCCGACCATCGCGGCCTACGTCTTCCGGCACGCGCACGGCCTGCCGTACGTCCTGCCGCGCAACGACCTGGACTACATCGGCAACTTCGTCAACATGACGTTCGAGATCGGCGGGAGGCACGAGCCCAACCCCGTCCTGCAGCGGGCGCTCGAGATCCTCTTCGTCCTCCATGCCGACCACGAGCAGAACTGCTCGACGAGCGCCGTCCGCGGGGTCGGGTCGTCGCACGTCGACCCGTTCTCTGCGGTCTCGGCGGGGATCGCGGCGCTCTACGGGCCGCTCCACGGCGGCGCCAACGAGGCGGTGCTCCGGATGCTCGACCAGATCGGGGTGAAGGAGAACGTGCCGGGCTTCATCGAGCAGGTGAAGGACGGCAAGGGGCGCCTGATGGGCTTCGGCCACCGCGTCTACAAGAGCTACGACCCGCGCGCGAAGCTGATCAAGCGCGTCGCCGACGACGTGTTCGAGCAGACCGGCCTCAACCCGAAGCTCGAGATCGCGCTGGAGCTCGAGCGGATCGCGCTCGAGGACGAGTACTTCGTCTCGCGCCGGCTCTACCCGAACGTCGACTTCTACTCCGGCCTCATCTATCAGGCCATGGGCTACCCGACCGACTACTTCACGGTGCTCTTCGCGCTCGGCCGGCTCCCCGGCTGGATCGCGCAGTGGGAGGAGATGCTCGGTGACCCGGAGCAGAAGATCTCGCGGCCGCGACAGGTGTACGTCGGCGACCCCGAGCGGCCGTACGTCCCGCGCTCCGAGCGCGGCTGAGGTCCCCCCGCGTGGATTCGAACCACGACTGGTCCGGTTCTGAGCCGGATGCCTCTGCCATGTTGGGCTACGAGGGGGTGAAGAGCCCCAGGTCGGGATCGAACCGACAGCCTTCCGCTTACAAGGCGGCTGCTCTGCCTGGCTGAGCTTCAAGGGCGTATCCGCGGTGAGGGACTCGAACCCCCAACCTCCTCTTTGTAAGAGAGGCGCTCTCCGCAATTGAGCTACCCGCGGTCGATCGTGCGAGACGCCCCGGCCCGATTCGAACGGGCGACACGTGGGTTCGAAGCCCACTGCTCTCTTCCACTGAGCTACGGGGCGGAAAGGGACGGAGGCAGCAGGGCTCGAACCTGCGGACGCGCTGGACGCGCCTACGCCGTAGCAGGGCGCTGCCTTACCACTCGGCCATGCCTCCGAGCGCCCGTCCCGGCGTGCGTCGTGCGGGGACGGGCGGCGCACGCCTGCATCGGGTGCGCGATCTGTCGTTGTCACTGACTCGCTCTCCAGGCGGCCGGTCGAGCCGCGTTCGGTGGTGCGAGAGGGGCTCCGGCAGGCGTCGAACCTGCAACCCTCCGGTTAAGAGCCGGGAGCTCTGCCTGTTGAGCTACGGAGCCGGGACGGAAGGAGAGGGAGTCGAACCCCCAAGCCCGTGTGAGCCACCCGTTTTCGAGACGGGGTACCGCGCCGGTGGCAGTCCTTCCATCGGGCGGGACGCGTCGGAGTCGCGTCCCACGGCATGTGGCCGGCAGGAATCGAACCTGCGGCGCCCCGCGTTTCAGGCGGGCGCTCTACCGGGCTGAGCTACGGCCACGGGCGTCGGGCGCATCGCCCTCCATCCATCTCCCCTGCAGGGGAGATCGACGCAGTGGCGCGTGGGCGTCCGTCCTCTGTCGCGTCCGTCCGGTCGACGGCGCTGTTTTCCATGCCACTCGCTCACCCTTCGACCCTGGATCGTCGACCTCCGGCTGCGCAAGCGCGACGGGTCGCCGTCCTACGTGGAGGGGCTCTGGAGCCCGACCCTCAGTCCGTTCTGGAAAATCGCATGGGAAATACATCGTTCATATCTCCGTGCATATTTTCGCGCGAACGCGTAGAGCCTTTCTCTCTCGAGCGGGGCCTCGATTCGATCTCGTTCTTCTTCAAGCTGGGCATCACCTCTTTCTCGTTTGACATCGTTCGCCTCCGAAACGACGAAGGCGACCCATCGGGTCGCCCTCGAGAAGCCGCTTCTGCGCCAGCGATCTAGCGCATCTGCCTCTCCACGAGGGCCTTGCCGTACCCCGACCTGAACGGGAAGCCGGCCGGCGTGTGCCGGGCGGGCTGACCCGCAGCGGCATCGACCGCTTCGGCGAGGGACGTGGTTGGCATGAAGGTATTCAACATGATCTGGTTCCTTTCCGTGTCCGAGAGTAGAGGTTCGGACATCGATCTGTCAAGGGTTGGAATGTAAAGAGTTGGTCGCTTACAGAGATCTGGACGGAGAAAGACGAAGAATCTTCCCGCTGCTATTCCGACCGAGCGTCGTGGCTCGGGAACCGAGGCGCCGCCGCGGAGGCGCCTCGATCTGGAACGATCCGGAGAGTCGACTCGAGGAAAGGGGAGCTCCGGTGGCGGAGGACACGCTGACGATCACCGACAACCGCACCGGGCACGAGTACACGCTGCCCATCACCGACGGGACGATCCGCGCGACCGACCTCCAGCAGATCCGCGCCGAGGACGACGACGCCGGTCTGATGGCCTACGACCCGGCATACCTCAACACGGCGTCCTGCCGCAGCGCGATCACGTACATCGACGGCGACGCGGGGATCCTGCGCTACCGGGGGTATCCGATCGAGCAGCTCGCGGAGGAGGCGACGTTCCTCGAGACGGCCTTCCTCCTGCTCGAAGGCGAGCTCCCGAACGCCGAGCAGCTCCACCGGTGGGAGGAGGACGTCCGCTACCACACGTACGTCCACACGAACGTCCAGAAGTTCCTCGAGGGCTTCCGGTACGACGCGCACCCGATGGGGATGCTGCTCGGAGCGGTCGGTGCCCTGTCGACCTTCTATCCGGACGCGAAGGACATCGACGATCCGGACGGGCGCTACCTCCAGCGCGTCCGCCTGATGGCGAAGCTCCCGACCATCGCGGCCTACGTCTTCCGGCACGCGCACGGCCTGCCGTACGTCCTGCCGCGCAACGACCTCGACTACATCGGCAACTTCGTCAACATGACGTTCGAGATCGGCGGGAGGCACGAGCCCAACCCCGTCCTGCAGCGGGCGCTCGAGATCCTCTTCGTCCTCCATGCCGACCACGAGCAGAACTGCTCGACGAGCGCCGTCCGCGGGGTCGGGTCGTCGCACGTCGACCCGTTCTCTGCGGTCTCGGCCGGGATCGCGGCGCTCTACGGCCCGCTCCACGGCGGCGCCAACGAGGCGGTGCTCCGGATGCTCGACCAGATCGGCGTGAAGGAGAACGTGCCGGGCTTCATCGAGCAGGTGAAGGACGGCAAGGGGCGCCTGATGGGCTTCGGCCACCGCGTCTACAAGAGCTACGACCCGCGCGCGAAGCTGATCAAGCGCGTCGCCGACGACGTGTTCGAGCAGACCGGCCTCAACCCGAAGCTCGAGATCGCGCTGGAGCTCGAGCGGATCGCGCTCGAGGACGAGTACTTCGTCTCGCGCCGGCTCTACCCGAACGTCGACTTCTACTCCGGCCTCATCTATCAGGCCATGGGCTACCCGACCGACTACTTCACGGTGCTCTTCGCGCTCGGCCGGCTCCCCGGCTGGATCGCGCAGTGGGAGGAGATGCTCGGCGACCCGGAGCAGAAGATCTCGCGGCCGCGGCAGGTGTACGTCGGCGACCCCGAGCGGCCGTACGTCCCGCGCTCCGAGCGCGGCTGAGGCTCAGGCGACCGGAGCGGGCGTCTCGGCGCGCCGGGACAGCTCCGCGCGCACGACCGGGGCGACCTCCGTCCCGAACAGCTCGATCGCCCGCATCAGCTCGGCGTGCGGGATCGTCCCGACCGAGAGCTGCAGCAGGAAGCGCTGGTGCCCGAAGATCTCGTGCTGGAAGAGGATCTTCTCGACGACGTCCTGCGGGCTCCCGACGAAGTTCGCGCCGCGGAGCGAGCGGGCCGCCTCGAACGACTCGCGGGTCATCGGCGGCCAGCCCCGCTCGCGCCCGATCCGATCCATCATCGTCGCGAACGGCCCGTGCGAGCACCACGGATAGGTCGTCGACGGCCCGGCCGGCGTGCCGAACCGCGCGTTGACGGCGTAGATGCGCGACCCCTGACGGTCGATCGTGGTCGGCACGTCGAATGCGGGGTTCGTGATCGTTCGCGCCACCCGGCCGCTCGCGAGCCCCTTGGCGAGGGCGACGACCGCGATCTTGTTGTCGCGGTTCTGCACGACGTAGAGCGTGCGCCCGTGGAGCAGCAGCCCGTCGCCGTTCGAGACCAGCGCTCCGCCGAGGTCGATCGCCTTCGTCACGCCGCTCGCTGCGACGACCCGGAACAGCTTTCCGGTGGCGCTCTGGACGACGACGAGCGTCTTGCCGTCGGGCGTCGCATCGATGCCGTTCAGGTTGAAGCCCCCGACGAGCTGAAAGTCGCCCGTCAGCTGGAGAGCACTGGCCGTCTCGGCCGGGGCGCCGTTCTTCGAGAGCCCGAGGCGGTACAGCACGTCACGGTTCGAGTCCGTGAAGAACGCGGCGCGCTTCGTCACGACGACGTCGTTGACGAACGTCGCGCCGCCGCCGGTCGGGAGCTGCACCTCCCGCACGAGCGCGCCGGTGCGCGCGTTGTAGACGAACGCCTTGCCGGTCATGCCTCCCGCCACGAAGAGCCGGCCCCGGTCGTGCTCGACGCCGATGGCGGCGCGTCCGGTCGCTCCCGGGACGAGCGTCGCGCCCTTCCCCGTGCGGAGGTCGCCGCGGTAGACGGCGCCGGTCGGGATGGAGCCGACGTAGAAGGTGCTGCCGTCGCCGACGGCGATCCCCTCCGGCTGCCAGCCGTTCGGCAGCGCGATCGTCGCGGGGAACGACTTCGCCAGCGCGGCGGAGGCGGCAATGACCGCAACAATCGCCGTCAGCAGGATCGTTCGGCGCATCGTGTGGACCCCTTTCTCGCGCGTGTGCTCGTATGGTGCTACCCGGCCGGACGCGGCTACAACCATGCATACGAACGCTTTACGGAGTCGGATGGGCACATGGACGCGGTGAGGATCGACAAGTGGCTGTGGGCGGCGCGCTTCTACAAGACCCGGAGCGCGGCGACCGAGGCCGTCCTCGGAGGCCGCGTGCACGTCAACGGCGAGCGCGTCAAGCCCGCGAAGGACGTCCATGTCGACGACCGCCTGGAGCTCACGATCGGCGACACCCGGCGGAGCCTCGTCGTCCTCGGGTTGGCGGAGAAGCGCGGGCCTGCGTCCGTCGCGGCGACGCTCTACGAGGAGACACCCGAGTCCATCGCGCTCAGAGAGCAGCGGGCGGCCGAGCGCCGGCTCGCACGACCGCTCGGCGCCGACCTCGGGGTGCGGCCGACGAAGCAGGATCGCCGCCGTCTCGAGGCGCTGCGACGGGCACAGCGTCGCGGGCCCGGCCGCTGACTCAGTCCGAGAGGTCGACGGGCCGGCCGGGCCGGATCATGCTCCCGCCGGGCTGCCGCACGCGGTCGTGGGCGGCGCGCGAGAATGCCGGGAGTCAGCGCCGCCGGCGCACGCCGTCATACGAGGAGGCAGCAGTGGACTGGAAGCTCGAGCTCGTCACGATCCCGGTCACCGACGTCGACCGCGCGAAGGCGTTCTACACCGAGAAGGCAGGCTTCAACGCCGATCACGACCACCACGTCAGCGACGAGCTCCGCTTCGTGCAGCTGACGCCGCCAGGCTCTGCATGCTCGATCGCCTTCGGCACCGGCCTGAGCGAGTCCGAGCCCGGCTCGGCCCAGGTGCAACTCGTGGTCGCCGACGTCCACGCGGCCCGGGAGGAGCTCATCGGGCGCGGGCTCGAGGTCGGCGAGGTGGAGGACTTCCCGTGGGGGTCGTTCGTGTTCTTCCGCGACCCGGACGGCAACCACTGGGCCGTGCAGCAGCTGCCGCCGCGCTGAGGCGGCCGGCGCGAGCCGTCATCGGCCCGCGGCCGCTCATTCGTCTCACGATGGATCAGAGGGGCAGCTAGTGGCGAATGCCACGATCGGTGGGGGTCTCCGGACGACCGAGCCCTGGAAACCGAAAAGCCCCGATTACGGGGCTTTTCCATAGCGGGGGCAGGATTT
>CAVQHL010000019.1:0-171749 GCA_963712255.1 uncultured Actinomycetes bacterium | reverse complement strand
TCTCGTCGACGTCGCGAGGCGCGTCTGCGCATGAGGGCGCTCGTGAACGAGGCCGCGCGACCCGAGGCGGTCGCCGCGCCCGTCGCCGACGCAGCTGCGTTCCACGCGTCGCTTCCGGGATACCGGCCCACCCCCGTCCACGAGCTGACGTCGATCGCGGACGAGCTCGGGCTCGCAGCGGTGGGCGTGAAGGACGAGTCCGACCGGCTCGGGCTTCCGGCCTTCAAGGTGCTCGGCGCGTCGTGGGCCGTCGAGCGGCTCCTCGCCGCCCGGCCCGAGATCCACACGCTCGTCGCCGCAAGCGCCGGGAACCACGGGCGTGCGGTCGCCCGCGTCGCCGCGCTGCGGAGCCTCCACTGCCGTGTGTTCCTCCCCGCGCGCGCCGCCGAGCCTCGTCGCGTCGCAATCGCAGGCGAGGGAGCCGAGGTCGTGATCGTCGACGGGACGTACGAGGACGCCGTCGCCGCGGCGTCGCTCGCCGGCACGGCGGAGGGCGTCGCCGAGGTCGCCGACGTCGGCACGTCGGACACGGCCCGCTGGGTGATCGACGGCTACGCCACGCTCTTCGCCGAGCTCGGCGACCAGGGCACGTTCGACGTCCTGCTCGTCCCGATCGGCGTCGGCTCGCTCGGCGCGGCCGCAGCGCGGTTCGCCGCGCAGGCCGGCATCACGCTGATCGGCGTCGAGCCGGTCACCGCCGCGTGCCTGACCGCCTCGCTCGCGGCCGGGGCGCCGGCGAGCGTCCCGACGCCCGGCACGACGATGGCGGGCCTCGACTGCGCCGAGGTCTCCGCCACGGCGTGGCCGACGCTGCGCGACGGCGTCCACGGCACCGTGACGGTGACGGACGCCGAGGTCGCGGACGCCGTCCGCGAGCTCCGAGGCCGCCGGGCTCGCGATCGGCGAGTCGGGCGCCGCGCCGCTCGCGGCACTCCGGGCGCTCGTCACCGACACCGAGTGCGACGCGCTCCGGGTCGTCTCCGGGCTGGGCGCCGACAGCCGCGTCGCGCTGGTCGCGACCGAGGGGCCGACGGGGGTCGCGCCCGCGCCTAGCCGGGAAGCAGCCGGTCGAGCCCGCGTGTCAGGCCGACGAGCTCGGGCACGGCGCGGATCGCGAGCAGCGTCCCGGCGACGTACGGCGCGGGGCTGTCGCCCGCGTCGTGGCGGAGCGTGAGCCGCTCGCCCGGGGCAGCGAAGAGGACCTCGGTCGAGACGACGAAGCCCGGCAGCCGCAGCGAGTGCACCTGCGTCCCGGCGATCGTCGCGCCGCGGGCCTCGGGGGCGCCGAGCACGTCGTCGAGCGGGACGTCGACGAGCGGCGTCCGGACCTCCGCGAGGCGCTCCGCGATCTCCCGCGCCGTCCCGCTCGGCGCATCCGGCTTCGTCGCGCTCGCGTAGTCGACGATCTCCCATCGCTCGAGGTGCAGGGCCGCCTCGGCGGCGAAGCGGAGCACCAGCGCCGCGCTCAGCGAGAAGTTGCCGGCGGCGACGACCCCCACCTCGCGCTCGCGGGCGAGGGCGTCGATCTGCTCGTAGTCGGAGGCGCCGAGCCCGCTCGAGCCGACGACGACGCCCACGCCCCTCTCGACGGCGGCGCGGACGTTCTCCGCGACCACCGCTGCGTGCGTGTAGTCGACGAGCACGTCCGCCTCCACGGCGTCGAGCGCCTCGGCGACCGTGGAGAACCGCGCGGGATCGGAGCGCGCGACGCCGAAGACGAGCTCGAGGTCGTCCGCCGACTCGACCGCCTCGGCGACGGCGCGCCCCGTCCAGCCGGTGATACCGGCGATGCCGACCCGGATCACGTCAGGACGACTGGCCCTTCACGTAGTCGACGTACCCGCGCACGTCCGCCGCGGGCTCGCTGTACGCGTCGCCCAGCGCTTCCTCCATCGCCGACATGTACTCCTCGGCCCACGCGGGGAACGGGTAGTCGATCGCGCGAAGGAACTCCAGCGAGGCGGCGAAGCGGATGTCGGCGATCGAGGGCGTGTCGCCGCCGATGAACTGCCGTCCGTCGAGGAAGAACGCGCGGTAGACCTCGAGTGGGCCCGCGAGCGCCGCCTCGGCGTCCTTCTGGGCCTTCGCCTTCATCCCGTCGTCGGCCTCGGAGGTCGCGACCTCGCCGGCGTACTGCGGGAACCCGAGTACCGGATACGTCGCGCGCGCGAGGAGCGGGTAGAGCGTCCCGACGAGGTAGAACATCGCGCTGTCGACCATCGCCCGCTCGCCCGGGTCGGTCGGGTAGAAGCGGTCGAGGCCGTGCCGGTTGCAGAGGTACTGCATGATCGCGCAGCTCTCCCAGAGCGCGCCCCTCGGCAGCCCCTCCTCCTCGAGGAGCGGCGTGAGGTCGGCCGGGCCCTTGGCGAGGAACTCCGGCGTCGACTTCTTCCCCCAGACGTCCACCTCGTCGAACTCGAGCCCTGCGGCGCGGACGAAGATGCGGGTCGTCAGGTTGTTGACGCTCGGCTTGAGGATGCTCAGCGTGTTGGCCATGTGATCCTCCCGATCACGTGCGGTAGGGGTTCTTCGGTGTGCGGTCGTCCGAGAGCGAGGGCCGCGAGCGCAGGACGAGCGCCTCGATCGCGTCCGCGACGTGCTCCCGGTCGATGTTGTAGTCGCCCCGCGACACGCGCAGGTGATGCGCCTCGAGCAGGACGTCCGAGTGCGTGTATCCGAACGGCGGCTCGAACCGGTACGACGCGAGCTCGATGAGCAGGCCGAGCGGGTCGTCGAAGTAGATCGAGTCCATGAAGCCGCGGTCCTTGACGCCGGAGTGCGGGACGCCGCGCTCGTCGAGGCGCTCGACGGCCTGGTGGAAGGTCGCCTGCGACAGCGCGAACGCGAGGTGCTGGACGTTGCCCGGCTCGCGCGACACCCGGCTCGGGTCGGGCACGCGCTCCTCGTTGGTGAAGACCGTGACCAGCCGGCCGTCGCCCGGGTCGAAGTACAGGTGGCTCTCGGCCGCGTTGTCCAGATTCGGCTGCTCGAACACGAACGGCATGCCGAGCAGGCCCTCCCAGAAGTCGATCGACGTCTGCCGGTCGGCGCCGACGATCGTGATGTGGTGCACGCCCTGTGTCTGGAGCTTCTTCATGAGCCCTTCCGGTCGAGGAGCGTCGACTTGTACTCGCTCCGCTGGAGACTGCCCCACGGCGCCAGGTCGATGCGTGTGGAGACGATGAGCGTCTCGCGGAGTCTCGCACGGATCGCCTCCGCAAGACCCTCGTCGGCGGCCGCCCCCTGCGCGAGCTCGACGCGCACGGGAAGCGGCGGATCCTGCTTCACGCCCGGCCGCTCCGGGACCACGACGATGCGGCCGCTGACGCGCGGGGCGAAGGCTGCGACGACCTCCCGGACCGCCGTCGGGAAGACGTTGACGCCGCGGACGATCAGCATGTCGTCGGTCCGCCCGACGCAGCGGATCCGGGGGCTCGTCCGCCCGCAGGCGCACGGGCCGGTACGCACCTCGACATGGTCGCGCGTCCGGAAGCGGAGCAGCGGCGCGGCACGGTGGCGGAGGTGCGTGAGCACGAGCTCGCCGCTGCCGCCGTCGCCGAGCGCGCGGGCGTCGCCGGTCTCGGGGTCGAGCAGCTCGGCGTGGACGAAGTCGCGCGCGCCCAGGTGCATGCCGTCCTGCTCCTCGCACTCCCCCCAGAGCGACACGCCGATGTCCCCGATCCCCATCGCCTCGGTCACGGTCGCGCCCCAGCCCTCCTCGAGCGTCGCGCGGAAGGCCGGCTCGCCGCCTCCGGGCTCCCCCGCGACGAGGACCCGCTCGACGCTCGAGGCTGCGAGGGAGATGCCGCGCTCGGCGGCCCACTCCACGAGGTGCGCGGCGTACGAGGGCGTCAGCACCGCGGCCTCGGGACGAAGCAGCTCGATCGCCCGCACGAGCCGCTCGGTGTTCCCCGTGCCGACGGGGATGTGGCACAGGCCGATGCGGTCGAACGAGGCCAGCGCGGCGCCCGCGACGAACGGCCCGGCGTTGTAGGTCGAGACGATCCGCTGGCCGGCCGTCACGCCGGAGGCGGCGTAGCTGCGCGCCGAGCCCGCGATCCAGTTCGCGAGGTCGCCCGCGGTCAGCGGGATGTAGCTCGGCGTGCCGGTCGTTCCGCTCGTCGAGTAGATCCGGACGATCTCGTCGGGCGTCGCGCAGAGGTGGGACCCGATCGGGTCGTCCGGCGAGACGGTCTCGCGGAGCTCGTGCTTCTCCGTCAGCGGGAGCTGCGCGAGCTCGGCGAGGCCGCCGGCGTCGCCCGCCGTGTCGATGCCCGCTGCGGCGAGCTTCTGCCGGTAGAAGACGGACCGGTCGAGGAGGTACTCGAGCTGGACGCGGTAGGCGGTCTCGTCGAGCGCGAGCTGCTCGTCCCAGGGGCGAGCCTCGACCTCGGGCTCGAGCATCACCCGGACGCGTCGCCGGGAGGCTCGTACGCGATCGCCTCCTCGGCGTGCGCCGCCATGAGGAAGCCGATCGGCTGCCGCTGCTCCTCCGCGAGGTGCGCGAGGAGCCCGGCCGTGCGGGCGAGGATCGGGATCGCCTTGACCGTCGACGACGGGAAGCCGAGATCGAGCAGCACGGCGGCGATCGGAAGCGACACGTTCATCGTGAGGGGCTTCCCCCAGGCCGCGGTGACCCCGTCGCGGAGGCAGCGTGCGAGGAGCACGTGCGCGCCCGCGACGCCGCGCTCGTCCGCGAGCGCGAGGATCCGCTCGGCCCGCGGGTCGAGCGGCTTGTGCACCGGATGCCCGAACCCGGGCACCTTCCCGCCGCCCGCGTGGATGCCGCGCGCGACGTCCTCGGCGACATCCTGCGGCGTCCGCCCTCCGGCCACCTGCTGCTGCGCGTCCTCGAGCAGCCGCGCGCACTCCTCGGCGGTGCCCAGCACGACGGGCCCGCACCCGAGGATCCCCGCCGCGACCGCACCTTGCAGCGAGTCGGGGTCGGCGGCGAGCGTCATCCGGGCCGCGACGTTCGTCGGCATCAGCCCGTGCTCGGCGATCGAGACGAGCAGGACGTCGAGGAAGAACCGCTGCTCGTCCGTCGGCTCGCTGCCCGTGAGGAGCAGGTGGAAGTACTCGGTGAAGCCGAGCCTGCCCATCAGGTCGCCGGTCAGGTCGCGGCCGCGAACCTCGACCCGGTCCGGGTAGGCCTGGGCGATCCTGCTGACGGGAGCTCCCGGGGGGCCGATCTGCATTGCCCGATCTTCGCCCACAGGCGGCCCGCGCCGCCACCGGGAGCGGCTAGCGCAGCGCCTCGGCCGCGGCCTGACGGAGGATCCGTGCCGTCCGCGCGCCGGTACGGCAGCGGAACGGCGCTCGGCGGCGTGCCCGTGAGCCGGGCGTAGACGACGAGCGCCGCCAGCGTCGAGCCGAGGACGCTCGGGTGGAAGTCGTCCGGGCCGTAGAGCGCCAGCCGCGGAGCCCGTCGCCACGCCGCGAGCCAGGCCGACCCGGCGGGCAGGAGCGTCCCTCGAGCCGCAACGGCGGCGGCCCGGTAGGACCGGACGACCGCCGGGAACGCGTACGACCGCGCCTCCTCGGGCCAGACCGTCAAGAGGGCCGTCCGGATGCCGTGCTCGCGGGCCAGGTCGGCCCAGCGCACGGCCCACTTCTTGAGGTCGGCCTGGCTCTCCGGGAGCGAGGACGGGCCCTGCTGCAGCACGACGACGTCCCACGGGCGCGCAAGGAGCGCATCGCGCGCTCCCGTGAAGTTCCAGTGGTCCTCGAGGTTGACCCCGCCGGGCGCGACGGTCGCGTACTCGATCGGGACGCGCTTCGCCGCCCTGCCGAGCGACGCGACGATCGCAGGCAGATCGTTGGTCGCGGTGAGGCTGTTGCCCACGAAGAGCACCCGCAGCGGCTCGCGCGTCGCCTGACCGGTCTCCCCGCTCTGCGCCGCCGCGTAGCCCGTGACGGCGAGGGCGAGGACCGCGGCGAGGACAGCGTGGCGCATGCCGGCGAGAATAGTCTGCTCGCCGATGGGCACGGAGACGGCGTGGGAGCTCTTCGCGCAGGCCGAGTGGGAGGCGGCGCGGTCCGCGTTCGCCGCCGCGCTCGAGGACGATCCCGACGACCCGGACGCGCAGGACGGCCTCGGCCAGTCGCTCTGGTGGCTCGGCCGCCGAGAGGAGGCGATCGACCGCCGCCGGGAGGCGTACACGTCGTACCGACGCCGGGGAGACGCCCGCGCGCGCGGGAATGCTCGCGACCTATCTCTCCGCGGAGCACCGGATCGACGGTCAGCACGCGGAGGCGGCGGGGTGGCTCGCCCGCGCGCGCCGGCTGCTCGCCGATGCCGGCACCGGTCCCCGAGCTCGGCTGGCTCGAGATCGAGGAGGCGAAGCGATCGGCGGATCCCGTCGTCGCCGAACGGCACGCGCAGGCGGCGCTGGAGGTTGCCCATGCGCTGTCCGATCCGGACGTCGAGTGCATGGCGCTCGCGCAGCTCGGACGCGCCGTCGTCCGGCAGGGTCGCGTCGAGGAGGGCTCGCCCTGCTCGACGAGGCGATGACCGTCGCACTCGGTGGCGAGACGAGCGACCCGCTCGCCTGCGGCGACGCATGCTGCACCACGCTCGTCGTCTGCGACAGCCTCGCCGACCTGCATCGAGCCGCCGAATGGTGTGCGGCCGTCGTCGAGTTCACGGAGCGGCGGCGCTTCATCCCCGTCCAGTCGTGGTGTCGCGGGATCTACGCCGGGGTCCTCGTCCGCGCGGGAGACTGGGAGCGCGCCGACGACGTTCTCGCCGAAGCCCTCGAACGGCCGCCCAACCGCGGCAAGCAGGGAGGACGGGCGCTGCCGCTCGCCGTGCTCGCCGGGCTCCGTCTGCGGCAGGGCCGGATGGAGGACGCCGCGACGCTCCTCGACGGGCTCGACGACGAGCCCGCTGCCATCGCGCCCCTCGTGCGAGCTGTCGCTCGAGCGCGGCGACCCCGCGTACGCGCAAGCGTTGCTCGACCGGCGGCCGGACGTCGACGAAGGTGAGCTCCTCGTCCTCCGCGGGGCGCTCGCGCTCGCAACCGGCGACATCGACGAGGCGACATCGACCGCAGAGAGGCTGCACGACGTCGCCGCGACGGCAGGTCGAGCCGACCTCGCCGCCGAGGCAGCTCTCCTCGACGGGCGCGCGGCCACCGTCGACGGCGACCTCGCTGCGGCCACGGATGCGCTGGAGGACGCCGTCGTCCGCTTCTCGACGCTGCAGTACCCGCTCGAGGCCGCCCGGGCGCGCCTGGCCCTCGCGCGCGTCCAGGCGACAAGCGGCTCTCCCCTCGCGGCCTCGACGGCGCGTACCGCGCGCGACTCCTTCGAGGAGCTCGGCGCCCGCGCAGACGCCGACCGGGCCGCCGCCCTGCTGCGCGAGCTCGGTGTCGCGGGTCGCACGACGACCCGGGGCGAGCGCGACGAGCTCACGGCGCGCGAGCGCGAGGTCCTCGGCCTCGTCGCCGCGGGGCTGTCGAACGCCGAGATCGCCGACCGGCTCGTGATCGCCCCGAAGACCGCCGAGCACCACGTCGGGCGCGTGCTCGCGAAGCTCGGCGTGCGCAGCCGCACCGAGGCGGCCGCGCACGCCGTGCGCGGAAGGGCTCGCTGTCGCCGAGAGCCATCTTCAGCGCCGATCCCGTTGCCGGAGAACGCGCCGTCCGGGTCGTAGCGGCCCTTGACCGCGACGAGCCGGTCCCAGACGTCGTCCGCGTAGGCGTCGCGAACCGGCCGGTCGACGTCGAGTGCGTTGACGTAGACGCCGCCCGTGGCGAACCTCGCGGTGTCGTCCCAGACGCGGCGCACCCAGTCGCGCACCGGGTCGACCGGATCGTCGACCGAGCAGCCGATGATCCAGGTGAGTGCCTTCGCGCCGCGGTGGCCGAAGGCCGTCTCGCCGGGAGGGACGCGGTCGAGAGCGCCGCCGAGCCAGGACGTGACGACGTGCGTCTGCGGTGTCGGAACCGACTCGAAGCCGTCGACGAGCGTGTCGATGAAGTCGTCGCTCACGTCCCGGCAGGTAGTGCTGCCGGTCGTAGAAGTGCCAGCCGTGCGGCGCCGTCGCGTCGAGCATCGACTGGAGGGCGACGTAGGGCATGGGGCCGACGAGGTCGAGGGCGGGCGGGCACGACGCGCGAAGCGGTGCGATGACGCGCTCGCCGTCCTCGAGCTCGCCGCACCAGGCGACGCCGATCACCGCGACCCGCTGTCCCTGGAGATCCGGCGGGAAGGGCTCGGCAGGGGGCGCGGTGAGGAGGACGTCGAAGAGCGTCAGCTCCTCCGGAGCGCCGTCCATCAGCTCGCGACTGGCGCGGAACGCCTCGCGGGCGCGGTCCCACGGGTAGACGAGCACCCCGGCGAGCACCATCGGCCCGACCCGATGCGCCTGGAACTCGAAGCGGGTCACGACGCCGAAGTCGCCGCCGCCGCCGCGCATGGCCCAGAAGAGGTCGGGGTGCTCCGCGGCACTCGCACGCACCTGCTGTCCGTCGGCGAGCACGACGTCGACCGCGCGCAGCGAGTCGATCGTGAGGCCGTGGCGCCGCATGAGCCAGCCGATCCCGCCGCCGAGCGTCAGCCCGCCGACGCCCGTGTGCGAGACCTGCCCGGCCGGGACTGCGAGGCCGTGCTCCTGGGTCGCGGCGTCGAGCTCGCCGAGCAGGGCGCCGCCTCCGACCCGGACGATCGCGCTCTCGGGGTCGACCTCGACGCGGTTCAGCGCCCGCAGGTCGATGCAGAGCGCGCCGTCGCGGATGGAGCGGCCGGAGACCGAGTGCGCGCCGGCCCGGACGGTGAACGGGACGCCGTCCGCCCGGGCGACCCGGATCGCGGCGGCCACGTCGTCGGCATCCGTCGCGTAGGCGACGGCGGCGGGGTGACGGTCGATCGCCCCGTTCCAGCCGACGCGGGCGGTGTCGTACTCGGGATCGGTCGGCTCGACGATGCGGCCGACGAAGCCGCCTGCCCGAAGGCCGGCGGCGACTGAGGTGTGATCGATGGTTGTCATGACGCCACCATGGCGCGCGCCGCCACGGGCGGCATCGGGGGTCTCCCCCATCTCCGACCCCTATCTCGCGTCGTGGTCGGGCTACGACGAGGTGCCGGACGTGTCCCGCGGCACCGACGTCGCGTCCGGGTCGCCCGGCGGGCGCGCGGTGCGCGTCTCCCAGCGGAAGCGGACGCGGATGAGCGCCGTGAGCATGACCGCAAGGGCGATCGCGAGGCCGATCCACGCCCAGATCTGCTGGAACTCGTTGTCGATGATCATCTTCACGAGGACGCAGACGACGAGCGCGACGGAGAGAATGGCCGTGATCACGGCCGTCGGCCAGCCGCGCATCGAGAGCCCCGGGAAGAGGATCGGCAGCAGCTCCCAGACGACGATGGCGACCGCGAGGAGGGCCGCGTAGAGGCCGAAGTTCGACCCCTCGTACGCCGTCACCCAGCCGCAGATGGAGCCGTCGCTCGTCGTCTGGCACACGCGCTGCCACGGCGCGAGCATCTCGAGGAGGAGCGCGATGCTCCCGAAGAGGATCAGCTTCGAGCCGAGCGGACGGTCCCAGTACCTGCGAAACATGGCCGCGAGTCTACGTCGGGTCGCGTCTCACGTCGTGAGCGCGATCGCCACGAGGATCGGGACGATGATCCAGGCGCCGATCGTCAGCCCGAGCGAGACGGTCACGAACGTCCGCGTCTGATCGCGCGGAGGGGTGCCGCACCAGCCGATCGCGTCCCAGAGGGCCCGCGCCGGCCCCGTCGTCGCCAGGCGGATGCGGCGCGACGCGAGTGCCGTGCCGCGGAGGATCACCCAGGACGCGGCGAGCGCGATCAGCATCCCGACGACCCCGATCACCGTCCCCCAGAGGGTGCTGTGGAGGACGCCGGTGATGCGGCCGATCGCAGCGACCACCGGCACGATCGCCGCCGGCGACGAGGAACGTCGGGAGGCCGAGCTCGCGCGCCTCGAGCGCGTCGACGATGCGATCGCCGTCCCTCCGGGCCCGGCTCAGCTCGAGCCGCTCCTTGCTCTCCGGGAGCGCCTGCGCCTCGCGGAGGACGTAGAGGTTTCGCATCCGCTTGGAGACGTTCCGGACGTGCGAGACGACGACGTAGCGCGCGACGAGCTGGACGCCCCAGCGGACCAGCCACCGCAGCGGGCCGGCGCGGTCGCCGCGCGGGTCCCGTGGAAGCCGTGGCGTGCGAGCGACTCGAGTGCCTCGACCATGTTGCGGTGCGCCGGCGGGAACCGGTCGGGGTCCGCGAGCGGCCGCGTGCGCGCGATCTCGCTGCATCATCTCCCGCTCGCGCGGGCTCGTGACCTCGATCGTGTCGAGGTACCGCGCGATCTCCTCGTCGTTCCCCGCGAGGAGCTTCAGCCGCTCGATCGGGTTGTCGATCCCCTCGAGGGTCGCCTCGAGCTCACCGGTCACCGACGGCTCGGTGGTCACGGCGCCAACCCTAACGCCCGCGTCGGTACGCCTCGTCCGCTGCGGCCCGCGCCGGGGAGGGTACGGTCGAGGTCGTGGACGGCAAGGTGGACCTCGCTGCGAAGCTCGCGACGTTCGACGAGCACTTCAGCCCGAAGATCGTCGGGCAGCTCAACGACTACAAGCTCCAGCTCGTCAAGGTGAAGGGTGAGTTCGTGTGGCACTCGCATGCGGACACCGACGACTTCTTCCTCGTCCTCGCGGGGCGGCTCACCATCCAGCTCCGCGACCGCGACGTCGAGCTCGGCCCGGGCGAGCTGTTCGTGGTGCCGCGCGGCGTCGAGCACTGCCCGAAGGCCGACGAGGAGGCGCACGTCCTCCTCATCGAGCCGCTCGGGACGCCGAACACCGGCGACGCGGGCGGCGAGCGCACGGCGCCCGAGGTGCGCATCTAGCGGGTCAGATGAGGTACGGCGGCAGCTCGAGCGCCCGCTCGAACGCCGCCCGGTCGTGGTGCGGCGCGCCGTGCGAGACGATCACGTGCTCGAAGGGAAGGTCGAGCAGCGCGCGGAGCGCGGGGAGCACCCGCTCCTCGTGCCAGGGGGTCCCCCAGACGAGGAGCTCGCCCTCGGGCGCGGTCATCCCGTCGGCGAAGACGATCGCGCGCTGCTCCGGCAGCCAGAGCGGCGTCTCGACGCGGCCGCGGCCGTCGTAGAGCGCGACGAGCCCGCCGGGGAGCTCGTCGCCGGGCTGGATGCCCTCGAGCTCGGTCTCGGGGATGTCGTCGCGCCAGAACCAGTGCGGCCCGAACGCGCGGCAGCCGTAGCGGCGCACGAAGAGGTCGACGTCGCGCACGTGGTCCGGCTTGAGGATCACCGCCATGGTCGGCGGGCTCGCATCGAGACGCTCCCACGCCTCGGTCGCGTCGTCCGGCGGAGCAAGCGGGTCGATGAGCGCGACCTCGCCGCCCGACGCGACGCACGTCGACGTCACGTCCTCCGACCACTGGAGCCCCGGCTTCCAGGCCGGGTGCCCGCGGCGCCAGAACCAGAGGCCCGGCGCGACGTCGTGCACGCTCACCACGGCCGCATTCTCTCAGGCCGGCGCGGGCTCGAGCTCGTCCACCACGTCCGCGAGGTGCGGGAGCGTCTCCCAGTCGCCCGTCCCGGCGAGCGCGTGCGCGGCGAGCACGTTCCCGGCGTGCGCGCACGCTGCCGGCGTCCGGCCCTCGAGCAGGCCGTACGCGAAGCCGGCGGCGAACGCGTCGCCCGCTCCGATCTCGTCCACCACCGCGACCTCGCGCGGCGGCGGGACGGTGACGCCGTCGACGACGGCCCCGCGCGCCCCGACGCGGAGGACGGTGCGGGCCGGTATCGCCTCGTCGCCCCAGAGGAGGCGCGCCTCGCTCTCGCCCGTCAGGTACCAGTCGACGTACGGCAGCACCTCACGCTGCCGCTCGGCGGCGGCCTCCGGCGTGTCCGGGAGCGCCGCGCGGAAGTTGGGGTCGAACAGGACGATCGCGCCACGTTCACGTGCGCGGCGGGCGAGGTCGACGACGAGGGCGCGACCCGTGTCGGAGATCGCCATGGTGATCCCCGTGAGGTGCACGAGCCGCACGCCTGCGAGCGCCTCGTCCGGCACGTCCTCCGGCCGGAGGCGCGAGGCGGCCGACCCGGCGCGGTAGTAGGCGACGCCTCGCTCCTCGCCTCCGCGCCACTTGACGAAGAGCCCCGTCCTCGCGTCGTCGCGCCGGACGTGGCTGACGTCGACGCCCTCGGCGCGCAGGCCGTCCTCGATCATGTCGCCGAACGGGTCCCGGCCCGAGACGCGAGATCCACGTGACGCGAACGCCGAGGCGGGCGAGGGCGATCGCGACGTTCGACTCCGCGCCCGCGAAGCGCAGCGTGAAGCTCGTTCCGGGCCCGGGGACGCCGTCCCCGTGCGGGTCGAGGAGCGCCATCGTCTCGCCGACGGTGAGGACGGCCACGGTCGCTACCGGGCGAGCCAGCCGCCGTCGACCGGCAGGACGATGCCGTGGACGTAGTCGGATGCCGCCGAGGCGAGGAACACGGTGGCGCCCGCGAGATCGGCCGGCTCGCCCCAGCGCCCCGCCGGGAGGCGCCCGACGACCTCCGCATTGCGATCCGGGTCGTCGCGCCAGATGGGCGCGGTCAGCTCGGTGCGGAAGTAGCCGGGCGCGATCGCATTGACGTTGACCCCGTGCGGCGCCCACTCGTTCGCGAGCGCTCTCGTCAGCTGCGCGACGCCGCCCTTGCTCGCGGCGTACGGCGAGACCTCGAGGCCGCCGGAGAAGCTCAGCATCGAGGCCACGGTGACGATCTTGCCGCGGCCGGCAGCGACCATCAGGCGGCCGGCGAGGCGGCAGAGCTCGAACACCGAGGTCAGGTTCGTCTCGAGCACGTCGTCCCAGGCGGCAGCGTCGAGGTCGAGCGCCGGGCCCCGCCGGGTCGTGCCGTGTGCCGTGACGAGGATGTCGAGCCCGCCGAGCAGCTCCACGGCTCGCTCGAACGCGACGGGCAGCGCGTCGCGGTCGGTGAGGTCGGCCCGGACGGCGTGCCCGCCGAGCTCGCGCGCGGCGTCCTCGACGCGCTCGGAGCGGCCGACGAGCGCGACGGTCGCGCCGGCTCCGACGAGCGCCTCGGCCATGCCACGCCCCAGCCCGCTGCCGCCACCGGTGACCAGCGCACGCATGCCGGCCAGGTCGAACAGCCCGTTCCCCATGGGCCGACCGTACTCGACCGATGGTCTATGGTCGCCGGCATGGCGCCCGAACCGTTCGTGATCGGGTCGACGCCGCTGATCGCCATCGTCCGCTTCCATGCGGGCGGCGACCTCGCAGGGACGATCGAGGCCCTCGCGCGAGGCGGCGTCGAGGCGATCGAGCTGACGATCGACACGCCGGGCGCGCTGGCCGCGGTCGCCGAGGCGGCGGCCGCGGGGCGAGCGGTCGGCGTCGGAACCGTCCTGACCGCCGACCAGGTCCGGGCGAGCGCCGACGCCGGGGCGCGCTTCGTCGTCAGCCCCGCGCTCGTCCCCGAGGTGATCGAGGTCGCCCTCGAGCTCGGAGTCGAGCCGCTTCCGGGCGTCTTCACCGCGACCGAGCTCGTGCAGGCGCTCGGCGTGGGAACGCGGGCCGTGAAGCTGTTCCCCGCCTCGGCCGGCGGGCCGGGATACCTCCGCGCGCTCCGCGGGCCGTTCCCCTCGGTGCCGATCGTCCCGACCGGCGGGGTGCGGATCGACGAGATCGGCGACTACCTCGCAGCGGGGGCTGCCGCCGTGGCCCTCGGGAGCGAGCTCGTCGGCCGTTCCGCGCCCGCCTCGGACGACGACCTCGCCCGGATCGAGTCCCAGGCGGCGCTCGCCGTGGCCGCGGCGTCGGCCTAGCGAACGGCGCTCGACGCTCGCCCAGAGCCCGATGTCTCGGCATATGCGAACATATGTTCGTGTCGATCCTCCATGCCGACCTCGACTCGTTCTACGCGTCGGTCGAGCAGCGCGACGATCCACGCCTGCGCGGCCGGCCGGTGATCGTCGGGGGTGGCATCGTCCTCGCGGCGAGCTACGAGGCGAAGGCACACGGCGTCCGCACCGCGATGGGCGAGACGCGGGCACGCCGCCTCTGCCCGCAGGCGGTCGTCGTCGCGCCCCGCTTCCGCGCCTACGTCGACGCGAGCAAGGCCGTCTTCCGCGTCTTCGACGACGCCTCGCCGGTCGTCGAGGGCATCTCGATCGACGAGGCGTTCCTCGACGTCCGTGGGCTCGAGCGCATCTCCGGCACTCCGCGCGAGATCGCGATCCGGCTTCGCCGCGCCGTCCTCGAGGAGGTCGGGCTGCCGATCACCGTCGGGGTCGCGCGCACCAAGTTCCTCGCAAAGGTCGCGAGCGGGGTCGCGAAGCCGGACGGCCTGCTGGTGGTCCCTGCCGACGGCGAGCTCGAGTTCCTCCACCCGCTGCCGATCGAGCGGCTGTGGGGCGTCGGGCCGGTGACGGCGGAGAAGCTCCGCCGGCGCGGGATCACGACAGTCGGCCAGGTGGCCGGAATCCCGGAGCCGGCGCTCGTGTGGATGCTCGGCCGCGCCTCGGGGCGTCAGCTCCACGCGCTCGCGCACAACCGGGATCCCCGGCCCGTCGTGCGGCGCCGCCGGCGTCGCTCGATCGGCTCGCAGTGCGCGCTCGGCCGCGGGCGCCGCTCGCCGGAGGAGATCGACGCGATCCTGATCGCCCTGGTCGACGGCGTCGCCCGGCGTCTGCGCCGGGCACGGCGCGTGGGCCGGACGGTCGTCCTGCGGCTGCGGTTCGACGACTTCACGCGCGCGACGCGCTCACGCACCCTGCCCCGACCGACCGCGCACACCGCGACGCTCCTCGCGGCCCTGCAGGAGCTCCTCGACGCGGCGCGGCCGCTCGTCGCGGAGCGGGGCCTGACGCTCGTCGGCGTCGCGGTCGCGAACCTCGACGACGACCTACCACGGCAGCTCGTCCTGCCGTTCGACGACGCCGACATGGCACTCGACGCGGCGCTCGACCGGGTGCGTGAGCGATTCGGCTCGCGATCGGTCACGCGGCGGTCGTGCTCGGCGTCCGCTCGCGCCGCTGGTCGGTCGACGTCGAGGACCTCGACGACTAGAGCCACTCCGTGCTGAACGTCGGGCTCACGTGGATGTCGACTTGCCTGAGCGGACCGGTGCCGAGTTCACGAAGCCGTGCGCCTCGCCCGCATGGGCCACGACGATGTCCCCGGCCGCACCTCGAGCGTCTCGCCCTCGACGGTGAACGTCGCCTCGCCCTCGAGCGTGATGAAGATCTCCGGATACGGATGACGATGCAGCGCCGGACCCCTTCCGGCTCGGCGTCGACGAAGAGGAGCGTGATGTCGAGCCCGTGCTCCGCGCCGACGAGCTCGTTGGCGATGCTGCTCCAGGGAAGCTCGGACTGCTTGACGACGAGCATGACCGGGAGGCTAAGACTGACCGCAGGCGCCGCGCAATACTGCGGGGATGCTCGGCAGCCTCGCCGCATTCGTCGCCGTGTCGGTCGTGGTCATCTGCACGCCCGGACAGGACACGGCGCTCACGATCCGGAACACGCTCTCGGGCGGGCGCCGCAGCGGGATCGCCACCGCCGCCGGCGTCGCGCTCGGCCTCGCGACGTGGACCGTCGCGGCCAGCGCAGGCGTGGTGACGCTGCTCAGCGCGTCCGAGCCGGCCTTCCGCGCGCTCAAGCTCGCCGGCGCCGCCTACCTCGTCTTTCTCGGCGCACAGTCGCTCTACGCGGCGATGCGCCGTCGGCCGGCCCGGCCGAGCTCAGGCGCGCGCCGGAGGTCACGCCGCCGCGGGCGCTGCGCCAGGGCGTCGTCTCGAACCTCGGCAACCCGAAGATCGCCCTCTTCTTCGCGAGCCTGCTGCCGCAGTTCGCCCCGGGCGGCCACGCCGGGTTCGCCGGCTTCCTCGCGCTCGGGCTCCTCTTCTGCGCGATGACGCTCGCCTGGCTGTCGCTCTACGCGGTCACGGTGCACCGCCTGCGGGCCGTGCTGGGCGGGCCGGTCAGGCGGGTGCTCGACGCGGTGACCGGGGTCGTGCTCGTCGCGCTCGGGATCCGGGTCGCCGCCGCCGAGCGGTAGGAAGCCCTCAGATGAACCCGGCGCGCGTCGCCTGCGCCGCCGCGGCCGCCCGTGACGACTGGCCGAGCTTCCGCAGGATGTTCGCGACGTGCCGGTGCACCGTGTGCTCCGAGAGGACGAGCGACGAGGCGATCTCCCGGTTCGAGAGCCCGGAGGCGACGAGCCGGAGCACGTCCGTCTCGCGGTGCGAGAGCGGCGAGTCGCCGTTCGCCGCCGGAACGGGGGCGGTGTCGAGGAAGCCTGCGAGGGCCCGCTGGAGCTCGCGCTGGTCGTCCATCCACGGCAGGTGCGAGTCCCCGCTCAGCGCGACGAAGCGGGCGTTGGGCAACGACGCGGCAAGCTCGCGTCCGCGCCCGATCGGCACCGTGCGGTCGCCACGGCGGTGGAGGACGAGCGACGGCATCGTCACGCCGGCGAGCGACGCTCCTGCGTCGGCCGTCAGATCGAGGTCGAGGAAGGCGGCGGCGACCTCCGCGTCGGCGGAGCGGCGCTGGTAGCGGCTGAGCTCCTCGATCTCGTCACCGCTGCCGTGCGGCAGCTTGAGCCCCGAGAACATCTGCGCGGCGAGCCCCCAGTTGGCGCGCACCAGCTGGACGACCGACTCCCGCGCGGCGTCCGGGATGTCGTTGCGGGAGACGTATCCGCCGAAGAAGACGATCCTGCTCACCCGGTCGGGCCACGTGCTCGCGAAGCGAGCTGCGGCGAGCCCCGCGCACGAGCACGCGAACAGCGTCGCGGGCTCGGCGCCGCACGCCGCGAAGACCGCCGCGAGCGCCCGTGTCTCGGACTCGACCGTCGGCGGCCCCGCGAGATCGCGATCGGAGAGGCCGGCACCGATCCGGTCGTACCGAACGACGCGGTGCGTGCGCGCGAGCTCCTCGTAGAACGCGCGCGCTCCGGTGAGCTCCCATTCGGCCTCGAGGTGCGTCACCCACCGGCCGCCGAAGAGGAGGAGCGGTCCCTCACCGAGGGTCGCGTAGGCGATGCGCTTCCCGTCGAGCTCCGTGAACCGGATGGCCTGCTCCATCACCCGGTCAGTGTGATGGCCGGTTCGGGCCATGTCAACAAGATGGCCCGCCGGGGCGAGGCGGGCGGGCGCGCCGCGAGACACGATGCCTTCGTGCAGACGCGCTACCACCAGGGCCTCACGATCCGCCCGCTTGCGAACGGCGACGTCGCGACGGTGTCGAGCCTGTTCGCCCGGCTCGGCTCCCGGTCGCGGGAGCGGCGGTTCTGCGGCGCGAAGCCCCGGCTCTCCGGGCACGAGCTCGCGCGCCTGGCGCGTGTCGACGGCAGCCATCACGTGCTCGTCGGGTACGTCGCCGGTGACCCGCTTCCCGTGGGGATCGCCCGCCTCGTGCGCGACGGCGCCTCCGCGGAGATCGCGTTCGAGGTGGCCGACGACTACCAGGGGCAGGGAGTCGGCTCCGTCCTCGCCCGCGAGCTCGCCGCCGACGCGCGGGCGGCGGGGATCACGACGCTCGTCGCGACGGTCTGCGGCGACAACCCGGGCGTCGTCTCCCTCCTGACCCGCATGGCCGAGTCGCTCCACGTCCGCTGGCAGGGCGGCGAGCGCGAGATCGTCGTCGGGCTCGGCTCGCTAGCGCGTAAGGACCTGCTCCGAAGGCGCACGAATGATGCATGGGCGCGGTTAGCCTTCCGACGATCGCGCCCGTGGACCACGGTGCCGAAACCCATCCATCCAGTGGCTCGCTCGCCCCGGCGGCGCCACCTCGACCCGGAGTCGCGCGAGTGGCTACGCGGGCTCCGCGCCGACGGCGCGGAGCGGGACGAGGCAATCGCACGGCTCCACGCGCTGCTCGTCCGGGCTGCGCGGTTCGAGGTCGGCCGCCGCAAGCAGGCGCTCCCCCACCTCCGCGGGAACGAGCTCGACGACATCGCCGTCGAGGCGGCCGACGACGCGCTGATGAGTGTGCTCCGCCGCCTCGACGACTTCCGCGGCGCCAGCCGCTTCACGACGTGGGTCTACAAGTTCGCCCTCCTCGAGGCCGCGGTGAAGCTCCGGAAGCGCGCCTGGCAGGGACGCGAGGTGCCGCTCGAGCCCGAGGCCTGGGACGTGCTCGCGACCGCAGGCGCCGGCCCCGAGGCGGAGGTCGAGCAGCGGGAGGTGCTGCACGCGGTCGAGGACGGGATCGCCAACGCACTCACGCCCCGCCAGCGGCAGGTCCTCCTGGCGCTGGCCGTGAACGGCGTGCCGATCGACGTCCTCGCCGACCGCCTCGACACGACGCGCGGGGCGCTCTACAAGACCCTGCACGACGCGCGGCGCAAGCTGCGCCGGCACCTCGAGGAGTGCGGCCACGCCCCCCTCGAGCCGGAGGACGCCTGATGGACGAGAACACGACGCTGCTGCTCGACCGTCTCCTCGGCCCGGCGGGTCCCGAGGTGGGCTGCGACACGTGCTTCGAGGAGCTCGACCGCTACGTCGAGCTCGAGCTCGCCGGGGCAGACGCCGACGCGGCGATCCCCGGTCTGCGCGCCCACCTCGACGGCTGCCCCGCCTGCCGCGAGGAGCACGAGAGCCTGCGCGCGCTCGTCGCCGGCGAGCGCCGCGCGGCCTAGGAGCGGAACTCGACCTCGAGGTCGGTGGCGAGACGCAGCCAGCGCAGTCTCAGCGCGGCGGCAACGGCACGAACACGCTGGTCCGGCGCTGGTAGCGGCGGTACGCATCCCCGCTCGAGGCGAGCAGCGCTCGCTCGAGCGGGGGAATCACCGGTGACGAAGAGGATCAGGCACAGCATCAGCGCCGGAGACAGCAGCCCGACCCAGCCCCACGGGGCAGCGAGGCCGACGAGCGCGTACCCGCACCAGGTCAGCCACTGGCCGAAGTAGTTCGGGTGGCGGGAGTACCGCCAGAGCCCCGACGTCGATGACCGCGCCGCGATTCGCCTCGATCGCGGCGGAAGGCCGTCGAGCTGCCGGTCCGCGACTGCGCCTCGCAGCGACGCCCCGCCGAGCCAGACGCGCGAGCCCCGACCCACTCGAGCCACTCGAGCCCATCGTGGTCGTTGTACGACGGCCGCAAGCAACGGCAGCGAGAGGAGCACCGCGGCCAGCGCCTGCATCTGGAAGAGCACGAGAAAGCGCAGCTGCTCGCCGCCGCGCTCGCGCCAGCGGCGGCGGAGCTCCCGATAGCGCGGGTCCTCCTCGCCGCCGAGCACGCTTCGCGAGGACGCCGATCGTCAGCCGGCCGAAGGCGAGACGTCGCCGTGATCCGCGACGAGCGCACGATGCACCGGCCCGCCGCTCGCCGAGGACCGCGTACAGGATCGCCATCCCGGCGAGACTCGCCGCCCAGCCGGCGTCGACGACGGTCGCCGACCCGGTTCGCGCAGCCTGAGCCGAGAGCCCGAGCTGCAGCGTCGCCGTCAAGGCCCCAGCCGAGCAGGAGCAGCGCCCACCAGGTCATCGGGCCGCTTCGACCTACTCGAGCGCGTGCCAGAGCGCGCCGCCGATCTCCGGGTACGCGAACGGAAAGCCGGCGTCTGCGAGCCGGCCGGCAGCGCGCGCTGGCCGCCGAGGAGCATCTCCTCGCCCATCTCGCCGAACGCGAGCCTCACGGCGAAGCCCGGCAGCGGGAAGACCGTCGGCCGATGGAGGGCCTGCCCCAGCGCGTCGACGAATCCGCGGTTTCGGACCACACCGGGGGCGGCGAGGTTGTAGACGCCCTCGAGCGGATGCTCGAGGGCGTGGAGGTAGGCCGCGACGACGTCGTCGAGCGAGATCCAGCTCCACCACTGCGACCCGCTACCGACCCGGCCGCCGACACCCAGGCGGAACGGCAACAGCATCCGCTTCAGCGCGCCGCCGTCCTTCGCGAGGACGAGCCCCTGACGGAAGTGCACGACCCGCGCGCCGGCCGCCCGTGCCGGGTCGGCGGCCGCCTCCCACTCCCGGACGACGTCGGCGAGGAACCCCTCGCCCGCCGCGGACTCCTCGGTCAGCTCCTCGTCGCCGCGCTGCCCGTAGTAGCCCACCGCCGAGGCGAGGAGCAGCGCCGGCCGGGGATCGAGGCGCGAGACGGTCTCCGCGAGCAATCGCGTGCCGTCGACGCGCGAGTCGCGAATGCGCCGCTGCGCCTCGGCGGTCCACCGCTGGTCGATGCTGGCGCCGGCGAGGTTCACGATCGCGGCGACGTCCGCGAGCGCTTCCTCGTCGATCGTGCCCGCGGTCGGGATCCCAGGCGACCTCGTCGACCGACCCGGGCTCGCGCCGGACGAGCCGCAGGACGTCGTGGCCCGCCGCGCGAAGGGCCGGGACGAGCGCGGAGCCGATCAGCCCCGACGAGCCGGTGACCGCTACGCGCATGCCGTGATCCTCCGATCGAGATGGGCGAGCGCGCGGCCGGTGAGCGCGGTCGCGAAGGACGCGTCGAGGCTCCCCGCCGGCGCCTCGTCGAGCGCTGCGAGGAGCGCGGCCGCAACCTCCGGAGCCGCTGGCTGGGCCAGGCGCGCGGCATGCGCGACGACGCCGTGGGCGACGCGCGGGATCGAGGCTCCAGACCACCTCGAAGCGCGGGGCGCCCGGCCGGTCGGCCTGCGGGAGCTGTCGACCGACGAGCACGGCGGAGGTGCGTGCCGCGAGGTGGACGACGGCCCACTCGCGCTCGAGCGGCGCGCCGACGGCGATGGGCACGCGGGCGGGGCGCTCCGAGCCGTCGCCCTGCGGGCGCGCGAAGTCCGCGAACGCGACCGTCAGCCGCGCTCCCCGCGCGAGGGTGCGCCAGCGCGGCTCCGCCTCGGCAAAGAACCGCCGCTCCTGGAACGCGCCGACGAGCACGCCGGGCTCGGCGCGAAGCGACAGCTCGTCCTCGAGCGCGTGGCTGAGCGCGACCATCGACGGCTTCGAGACCTCCTGCACGACCAGTCGGCCGTCGCGCCGGAGCGCGGCGAACACGGAGTCGCCGAGCAGCGACGGCCGGGCTTGGACGCGTTCGATCGCGCCGCGGAGCGTCGCGCCGTACGCGCGCTCGGCGACGACCGCCCGTATCGCGTCCACGTCGGCCGGGTCGTAGCGACGGTGTCCGCCGTCGAGCCGCCGTGGCCGGGGGAAGCCGTGCCGCTCCTCCCACGCCCGGAGCGTCGCGCTGTTGACCCCCGTGGCGCCGGCGAGCTGGGTGATCGTCAGACTATTCGACATGATGTAGAGATCTATCTTAGACGCACTGTGGAGATATGGTGAGGACCGTGCGAACCGCCGTCGCCCTCTTCACCCGCGATCTCCGCCTGCACGACAACCCGATGCTCCGCGCCACGCTCGACGAGGCCGAGCTCGTGCATCCGGTCTTCGTCGACGACGACGGGATCCGCGAGACTCGTTACGGCGCCGCGGCAGGTCGCCGCGCCTTTCTCGACGAGTGCCTCGCCGACCTCGACGGGTCGCTCCGGCGGATCGGCGGGGCGCTCGAGGTTCGCCGCGGTGACGTCGTCGCGGAGACGGTGGCGGCGGCGCGCCGTGTCGGCGCCGAGGCCGTGTTTGCGACGGCAGACGTCAGCGCCTACGCGCGCGAGCGCGAGCGCCGCCTCGCGCGCGAGCTCGACCTGCGGCTCGTCGACGGCACCTTCATCGTCCCGCCCGGCGCGGTGGCCCCGGCCGGGCGTGACCACTACGAGGTGTTCTCGCCGTATCACCGCGCCTGGAGCGCCCATCCGCGCGGCGACCACCTCGGGGCGCCGCGCCGGCTGCGTCTCCCCGGTGCGCCCGGTGAGCCGCGAAAGCGCCCCGCCACGGGAGTCCGAGCCGACGGATTCCCGGGCGGCGAGGCCGCGGGGCGCAAGCGGATGCTCGCCTGGCTGCGCGCCGACGCCGGTGCGTACGAGCGGATGCACGACGACCCCGCGGGCGACGGGACGTCCCGGCTCTCCCCGTACCTCCATTTCGGGTGCGTCTCCGCCCGGGAGCTGGCGAACCGCGCCGCGGAGCAGGGCGCCGGAGCGTTCGTCCGGCAGCTCTGCTGGCGGGACTTCTACGGCCAGCTCCTCCGGGCGAGGCCGCGCACGCAGGTCGACGACCTCCGCCCGCGCGGCGACCGCTGGGTCGACGACGCCGACGCGCTCGCCGCATGGAAGGACGGCCTCACCGGGTACCCGCTCGTCGACGCCGGCATGCGGCAGCTCCGGGCCGAGGGCTGGATGCACAACCGTGCACGGCTCGTCACCGCGTCGTTCCTCGTCAAGGACCTCGGCATCGACTGGCGGGAGGGAGCGCGCCACTACTTCGACCTACTCCTCGACGGGGACGTCGCCCAGAACGTCGGGAACTGGCAATGGGTCGCGGGCACCGGTGTCGACACGCGTCCAAACCGCGTGTTCAACCCGACCGCGCAGTCGAAGCGGCTCGACCCGGACGGGGAGTACGTCCGTCGCTGGGTGCCGGAGCTGGCCGACGTCCCGGACGTGCACTCCCCGCGGCTGCTGGCTCCGCTATCCGCCGCCGATCGTCGACCACGGCGAGGCCGTGGCCGCGTTCCGCGCGCGACGCGGAGGGTGAGCGGCACGACGACTCGACCGGCCGGAGCGACCTGCTCCGGCCGGTCGAAGGCGTTCGCGCTCTAGCCTGCCTCGGTCGCAGGCTCGCGCTACGGGCTCGCCGTGAGCGTGCGCGCCCGCGGTCGCCGTCTCCGGCCGCAGGAGCAGCACGGCGACGACCGCCGAGGCGACGACGAAGATCGCGCCGAGGACGTAGGCGACGTGGTACCCGCCGTTCAGCGCCGCGACCGCGCTCTCACCCGACGCCTCGAGGCTCTCCGTGCGGGCGGCCGCGACGCTCGCGAGCACCGCGAGCCCGAGCGCCCCGCCCATCATGAACGCGGTGTTGACGACGCCCGAGGCGAGACCGGCCTCGGTCGGCGCGACGCCGCTCATCGCCGAGAGCAGGATCGGGTTGAAGCCGATCCCGGCGCCGAGGCCGACCGCGAGGGTCGCGGGCAGGACGTCGACGAGGAAGTTGCCGTCGACGGGCGTCCGGACGAGGAGCAGGAGGCCGACCGCCATGAGCCCGAGCCCCACGACGAGCGGCGGCTTGATCCCGAACCGCATCACGAGCCGGTCGGAGAGGAAGAGCGACGAGCCGCCCCAGATCAGCATCGAGGGCAGGTACGCGATCCCGACCTCGAACGGCGTGTACTCGAGCACCTCCTGGAGGTACAGCGCCGACATGAAGAAGTACGCGAACATGCCCGCGGCCATCAGGACGCCGATGACGTTCGCCGTCGAGACGTTCCGGTTCCGGAAGATGCCGAGCGGCATCAGCGGCGAGGACATCCGGGACTCGAGCACGAGGAACAGGACGAGCAGGACTGCCGAGACGCCGAGCATGCCGAGCGTCTGGAGCGAGGTCCATCCCTCCTCGTTCCCGTTGACGATCGCGTAGACCGCGAGCATCAGCGCGGCCGTCACCGTGACCGCGCCGGCCACGTCGACGCGGCCCGTGGCGTGGCCGGAGCCGCCGGGAAGGAGCGCGAGCGTCAGTGCGAACACCGCCACCCCGACCGGGAGGTTCACGAGGAAGATCCAGTGCCAGTCGAGCGCGTCGGTGATGACGCCGCCGAGCAGCACGCCGGCGGTTCCGCCGCCCGAGAGGACGAAGCCGAAGACGCCCATCGCCTTCGCCCGCTCCGCGGGCTCGACGAACAGGGTCATGATCAGCGACAGCGCGACGGCCGAGACGACCGCGCCGCCGATCCCCTGCACGGCGCGGGCGGCGACGAGCTGTCCCTGCGAGCTCGCGAGCCCGCAGGCGAGCGACGCGAGCGTGAAGACCGTGATGCCGATCAGGAACAGCCGGCGGTGGCCGAAGAGGTCGCCGAGGCGGCCGCCCAGGAGCAGGAAGCCGCCGAACGTGAGCAGGTAGGCGTTGACCACCCATGCGAGCGACTCCTGCGAGAAGCCGAGATCGTCCCGGATGGACGGGAGCGCGACGTTCACGATCGTCCCGTCGAGGACGATCATCAGGTCCCCCAGGCAGAGGACGAGGAGTGCGAGCCAGCGGGTGCGGGGATCGGAGATCGTCATCGAGGCGTCCTTTCGGTGCTTCCGCGATCGGTAATGAGGGTTGGACGATGCGAGCCGTCGGAACTCATCGGAAAGGCATGCCTCTCGAGGGTGCCGACCCCGGTTCGCGCTCCGCAGTGGGGTCGGCTGCCGTACGGGGGTGCGGCTGACCGCACCTCGACCGATGAATCGCGCGCGGCCTGCGCCGTCTATCGGGTGATGGCCACGACCGAACCTCGGACCACCACGTTCGCCGTCTGGGGCCCGATCGGTCGTGCCGACCTCCCGGGGCTCTGCGAGCGTGTCTGCGCGCTCCTCGCCTCGAGCGGGGCGGACGTCGCGTACTGCGACGTCGCCGGGATCGCGCCGGATGCGGTCACCGTCGACGCGCTCGCGCAGCTCCAGCTCGGTGCGCGACGGCACGGCTGCACGGTGCGCCTGCAGAACGCCTCGGACGAGCTGCGCGCGCTCGTCGAGTTCATGGGGCTGACGGCGGTGCTGCCGTCGTAGCGGCACTACGGCTCGATGCGCGGCGGCAGGCCGAACAGCGGGAAGAGCGTGTCCGTCTCGAGGAAGAACGTGAGCTCCTTGATCTTCCCGTCCTCGAGCTCGAGCACCTGCAGCGCCCACGGGTCGTAGCCGCCGTCCTCGGCCGGCTTGTACTGGCCGAAGGCCGGCGAGCCGTTGGCGGCGAACGTCGGGATCACACGCGAGCCCTGACAGCCGATGCCGGGGCCGAACCACCAGCGGAAGATGTCGTCGCGGCCGGACAGCCACAGGTCGTACGGCGGCATCGACTGGGTCGCGTCCTCCTGGATGAGCGACGTGAGCGCGTCGATGTCGTACCGCTCGAACGCCTCGACGTAGCGCCCCAGGAGCTCCCGGTCGGACTCGCCGAGCGCATCGACCGGCTCGCCCGCGTCGAGGGTCTGCTCCCCGAGCGTGGCGCGCGCCCGCTGGAGCGCGCTGTTGACCGACGCGACGCTCGTCTCGAGCAGCTCCGCGACCTCGGTCGCCTGCCACCGGAGCACCTCGCAGAGGAGCAGCACGGCGCGCTGGCGCGGCGGCAGGTGCTGGAGGGCGGCGACGAACGCGAGCCGGACCGACTCCCGCGCCACCGCGACCTCTGCGGGATCGCCCTCCGGCAGGACGAGCCCGTCCGGCACCGGTTGGATCCACGTGACCTCGGGCAGCGTGCTCAGGTTCTCCACGATCGGCTCGCGCGACGGCCCGAGATCCATCGGCCGTGCCCGGCGCTCGCGGCTCGAGAGCATGTCGAGGCAGACGTTCGTCGCGATGCGGTAGAGCCACGACCGGAGCGCGGCACGCCCCTCGAAGCGGTCGATGCCCTTCCAGGCGCGGATGAACGTCTCCTGCACCGCGTCCTCGGCCTCGAACGGCGAGGCGAGCATGCGGTAGCAATGCGCGATCAGCTCGCGGCGAACGAGCTCGAACTGCTCCTCGAGCTCGGCGGTTCCGGGCTTGACGGTCGACGACGCGCCCTGCATCGAGAGACATCGTATGCAGCGGCCGGGAGCCGGGAAGGGGCGGCTGACCGTACTCTTGCCGCGCCGCATCGGACGCGCCCGTGTCGGGCGCCCGGAGGCGAACCGGGCGCCCGACGAGGACGTGTCTCCTAGCCGATCCGGAGCGCTGCAGCCGGCAGCTGCCCCCGGATCTCGCCGGCCGGGTTCCGCTTCGTGTGGATGTTCACGTAGCCGCGTCCGGCCTCCAGCGCGGCGAGTGTCGCCGCGTTCAGAACGGCGCTTCCACGCTGGCCGTTCCGGCACGGGCCGCAGAGCGCCAACGGCGACAGGGCCGGCCCGGCCGGCGCGGCCGATGTGGATGTGCGCCGCGAGCGCCGGCCCGGTCAGGCGGGCGAACGTGAGACGCCAGGTGACGGCGCCGGTCGTTCCCTCCTTGGTGACGGTCGCGACGAAGGAGCCGGTCGAACGCCGCACGTTGCCCTTCGGCTTGGGGACCTCCTGCCGCGAGCCGAGCGCGGTGCGGAGAGGCGCGGTGATGCCGACCTGGCCGCGGATCTCGCCTGCCCGGTTCCTGTCCGTGTGGACGTTGACGTAGGCGCCGCCCGTCTGGATGGCCGCGAGCACGGTCGCGTCGACGTTGGCGGTGCCGCTCGCCGGACTCGTGCACGGTGCACAGAGGGGCACCACGACCGGGCCGGGCTGCCCGCGCGGCGCGACGTGGATGTGCGCGGCCGTCGCGGGGCCGGTAAGCCCATCGAAGGTCATCGACCAGCTGAGCCCGGCGCCCGTGCCGTCCTGGCTCGCCGTCGCGGTGAAGGCACCGCGCGCGGCGGAGACGTCACCGGTGGGTGCCGGAACCTCGGACGGTGCGTTCATGGTCGCGATCAGGCCGATCGCGGTCGCCTGGCCACGTGCGTCGGCCACTGCGGCGGCGACCGCAAGAACGAGGCAGAGCGCGATCGCGGCGGCGGCCGCCACGATCGCGATCCCCCGCGGGTGTCGAAGCACCATGGACATTCGTCCTCCCAGTGGATTCGTGTGTGCTGACTCCAGGGGATACGGGACGGCCCGCGGATTGGTTCGCGATCAGGTCGCCCGAGGCAACACCTCGGGCGCGCGGTAGGGTGCCGTTGCGGCCCGCGAAGCGGGACGCCTTCAGGGATGTGCCCCGCCGCAGGCGGGGATCCCGCGGCGGGATTCCGCTCCTGCGGAATCCCGCCCTGCGGGGCAAACTGCTACCGCGGTTGCGGGACGATCCGGATGTAGGGCTTGGGCTCCTCCCAGCCGTCCGGCCAGATCTGCTTCGCCTCGTCGTTCGAGACGGAGCCGGCGATGATCACGTCGTCGCCGTCCTTCCAGTTGACGGGCGTCGAGACGCGGTGGTGCGCCGTCAGCTGGAGCGAGTCGATCACGCGCAGCACCTCGTCGAAGTTCCGACCCGTCGTCATCGGGTAGACGAGGACGAGCTTCACCTTCTTGTCCGGGCCGATCACGAAGACGTTGCGGACGGTCTGGTTGTCGGCTGCGGTGCGATCCTTGGGGTCGCCGGAGACGTCCGCGCCGAGCATCCCGTAGCTCTTGGAGATCTCGAAGTCGGCGTCGCCGATGATCGGGTAGTTGGGCGCGGTGCCCTGGGTCTCCTCGATGTCGCGGGCCCATCCTTCGTGGTCGCTCGTCGAGTCGACGGAGAGCCCGATCACCTTGACGTTCCGGCGCTCGAACTCCGGCTTGATGCTCGCCATGTAGCCGAGCTCGGTCGTGCACACCGGCGTGAAGTCCTTCGGGTGCGAGAACAGCACGGCCCACGAGTCCCCGATCCAGTCGTGGAACGAGATCTTCCCCTCGGTGGTCTCCGCCTCGAAGTCGGGTGCCGTGTCGCCGATTGTGAGCGTCATCTGCAGTCCTCCTGGTGTCGATCGGTGCCGCTTGCGGGACCGGTCAGCCTCCACCGCGACCGGCCGGCGTCCAGACATCGAGACGCCTCCCAAAGCTCGATTCTTCCATAAGTGAAGTGGCGTGTGCTGCCGCCGGACGACCGCCGCACGCCCGCGCGTCAGGGGATCCCGCGCGAGGCGGACTAGCGGCGCGCGGGCCGCTTCGTGAAGCTGTTCGCGGGCGTGGCGCGATCCCAGGCGAGACCGGTCGCGGCGACCCGGGTGACCTTCGTGCGGTACGTGCCGATCGACGCCGGCCGGTCGAATGTCATGCGGCCCGCCACGGTGCGGCCCGCGGCCCGGGCGTAGACCTTTCCCTCGCGGTAGAGCGCGACGGTGACGGAGGCGTTGTTCACGCGGCGTCCGGCGGCGTTGACGACCGTCACGTAGACGTGCAGGCGGCGGTTCGCGACGCCGTAGCGGACGGCCGCCACGCGGACGACGGGCGGTGGCGCGACCGTGATCGCGGCCGACGCCGTCAGCGTGCCGGTCGGGGTCACGATCGTCGCGGTGACGGTCCCCGTCCCGGGGCGCTGCGCCGCCGTGAAGGTGACGGTCGGGCCGGTCGCGGGCGTCACCGTGCCGGGCGTCCCGGCCGCGAGCGTCCACGTCGCCGAGACCGGGAACTCGTTTCCGAGCACGTCGCGCCCGATCGCGTTGAACGTCGCCGTCGCGCCCGTCGTCACCGTCGCCGACGGCGGGTCGAGCCGGATCGAGGTCGGCGCCGCGCCGGTCACCGCGAGGCTGCGGATCGCAGCGACGACGCCCGCGCCGGACGCGGTGATCGTCGGGATCCCGGTCGTCGTGTCCTGGTAGAAGACCTGCGCCGTCCCGAACGCGCCGCCGGGCAGCGTGACGCCCACGGTCGGGGTGAACGGGCCTGTCGCGCTCGTCGAGAACGTGCCGGTCGGCGAGGACGAGGAGAACGTCGCCACCACCGCGGCCGCGGGCCGCGCCGGGACGCCGGCGACCTGCGCCTGCACCGTGATCGCGCCCGACACCGCTCCGGCGACCACCGACGGCGGGGTCGAGACGAACGCGAGGGTCGTCGGCGACCACGCGCGGAAGGCGCGCCAGTTGCCGGTGAGTCGCGCGCCGTCGAGGTCGCCCGCGCACCAGAGGTTCCGCCCGCTCGGGCCACAGGCGCGGACGCCCGGGTCGGCCGGAGTCTCCGTCGCGGAGTCGCGGATCGCCGTCGCGAGCCGGTCGAGCACGGCTCCCGTCATCGCCGCCCAGTCGGCGGCGGGAAGCGACGAGGAGTTCCGCGGTGACCACGCGAACCCCCAGTGGTCGCTCGGACGGCCCGAGCGCACGCTGTGGCTCCGGAGCGCGTAGACCTGCGCCGAGACGAAGTGCTGCATCAGATCCTGCTCGACGAGGGTGTAGCCGAACCCGAAGTCCCACTGGTACGCCGCGTTCGCGAGCGGGCTCGCCGTGGCGTCGAAGAACGCGTTCGCCGTGCCGGACGCGGCTCCGCCCGCGCCCGCGAGGAGGTCGGCGTGACGCAGGTAGTCGACGAGCGCTTCGCGACGGGCGGTCGTCGCCGTGCCGGGGGCGGCGTAGCTGCGGACGTCGCCGTAGACCTCCTGCGACCAGTCGCTGACGTACTGGTTCGCCTCCGACCAGAACGCCGAATCCTGGAGCCACTCCTGGGTACGGGCCTTGTAGGTCCCGACGCCGGACACGCGTTGGCCGATCCCCACGACCCAGACGACGCCCTTCGTCGGCGGCCCCTCGCCGCCCGCGTCGTAGAGGCCGCGGAGGAACTCGCGCAGGTTCGCGCGGCTGATCCCGTCGCCGCGGCGCATCGCGGAGGTGACCTCGTTGATCGCCCAGCTGTCGCCCGCGCCGACGTCGAAGCCGGCGGTCGCCATCTTGCGCCGCGCGTCGATGCCTGCCTGGTACCAGGTCGACCCCGTGTTCGCGACCCACTTCTGCCACGTCGTCAGGTGGATCTCGGCGAGCGCGTGGAACGCCGGGCCGAGCGCGCGGATCTGCGCCGCCTGACCGGGGCGCTGCCTGGTCTTGTCCGCAACGACGGGCGGAACCGAGATGTAGTACTGCGCGCAGGGCGACGCCTTCGCCGCGAGGGTCGTCGCGAGGCGGAGCCAGTCGCCGGAGGCGTAGAAGATCGCCCGGAGCGGGCGGCACTGCTGCGCCTCGAGCGGGCGGAACTCGATCGCGCTGCGTCAGCTTCTCCCAGAGGGCCTGCGTCTTCTCCGGCTCGAGCGACGGCACCTGCGGGACACCGCTGACGTCCGCGGGCAAGCGCCGGTCGACGGGAGAGCGAGCGCCGCGAGCGCGCACGCGAGCACCAGCACGAGGCGAACGGGCGGGCGGCGCATCGCGGCAGGCTACGCAAGCACTGTGAGGGACCTGTGAGCGAACCGCCCCGCGTCGCGCGCGCTACCGCAGCGGGAAGGTCGCCATGAGGAGCGTGCCCTCGCCCTCCGGGCTCTCGACCTCGAGCACGCCGCCGAGGGCCTCCACCCGGTCCTTCAGCCCGCCGAGCCCCGTGGCCTGGTCCTCGCCGCACTCGACGCAGGCGCCCCCGACTCCGTCGTCGCGGACGATCACCGTCAGCGTTCCGTTGTCGTGGATGGCGCTGAGCCACACCTGCGACGCGCTCGCATGCTTGATCGTGTTCGTCGCTGCCTCGGCGCAGATGTAGTAGGCGGCCGCCTCGAGCTCCGGCGGACAGCCGTTCCGGCAGCCGGAGATCGAGCTCGACGGGAACCGTCGAGCGATTCGCCCCCGCCTGGAGGGCGGCGGCGAGCCCCTCGCGCTGGAGCAGGGGCGGGTGCAGGCCGCGTGCCAGCTCGCGCAGGTCGGCGATCGCGCCCTCGAGCTCGGCGAGGGCACCGTCCACGAGCGCCACGAGCTCCTCGTCCCCTGCGGCCTTCTGGCGGAGCGCCCGGAGCGGGAACAGCGACGCCGTGAGCCGCTGCTGGGCGCCGTCGTGCAGGTTCCGCTCGAGGCGCCGCCGTTCCTCGTCGCCCGCCCGCACGATGCGCAGGCGGGACGCCCGGAGCTGCTCGAGCTTCGCGACGAGATCGCGATGGAGGCGGTCCCGCTCCATCGCGATGCGGATCATGGGGACGAACGAGCCGAGGAACTCCGGTGCCTCGAGGAGGCGCCGACGGTGCAGCATGGCGCCGATCTTCCGCGTCGGGTACTCGATCGGAGTGACCATCGCGCCCGGGACCGGCGCCGGCTCCGCGACGAGACCGTTGACGTCGACGTAGCGCCGGCGCTCCCAGTCCCACCAGTAGAGGTGGAGGCCCGGGTCGTCGAGGATCTCCCGGAGCGCGGTCTGCACCTCGCGCGGGGACGCGAGGTCGGGGATCAGGCTGAAGATGCGCCCGATCGTGTCCAGCCAGGTGCCGGTGCCGTTCACGAGAACCGTTGTAGCGCGTCGACGGTGCTCCGGCCAGTGCGGCCACCGGGGACGGCGCGCGCCGCCCCCGGTTCGCCGGCCGTCACTTGACCGTGAGCGTGCCCTTCATGCCCGCAGCCGCATGGCCCGGGAGCGTGCAGAGGTACGCCGCCTTGCCCTTCTTGAGCGTGACGACGAGCACCGCCGTCTTGCCCGGCCGGAGCAGGGCCGACTTCTTGCCGGCGATCTTGAAGTCGTGGGTCGACTTCCCCTTGTTCGTCACCCTGAACGTGACGGCGCCCGCCGGGACGGACGTCTTCGAGAGCGTGAACTTCAGCTCCGACGGCTTGCCTGCCGTCACGGTGACCGTCGACGCGTTGGGCGCCGCGAGCGCCGACGCCGCGAGCGTCAGGCCCGCGACCGCGACGCCGATCGTCAACCTCATGCGAGTCAATGCCCCTCCTCGTGTCGTATCCGGGTGTGGCGGCCGCACCGCGAGGCGCCGGCGGCCACGTGGGACCACTATGCCTGGCGTCCACGGGGTCGAGGCGCGCCTGCCGCACCGGGTCAGGGGACGTCGCCGCCTCAGTACGCTTGCGCTCATGGCCGCGAGGCGCTCTCACCCGGCGGCGTCGACCCGAACGCGCGTCCGGCGGCTGCCGGAGCGCGGCGTCTACGACCGCAGCGCGATCGACGAGGTGCTCGACGCCGGGCTCGTCGCCCACCTCGGCTTCGTCCACGAGGGCCAGCCGTTCGTGATCCCCACCCTCCATGCGCGCCTCGGCGACCGGGTCTACGTCCACGGCTCCGCCGCGAGCCGCACGCTGCGCGGCCTTGCGACGGGGATCCCCGCCTGCCTCACCGTCACGCTGCTCGACGGGATCGTGCTCGCCCGGTCGGTGTTCGAGCACTCCATGAACTACCGCTCGGTGGTCGTGCTCGGGACGGCGACGCCCGTCGACGAGCCCGAGGAGAAGCTCGCGGCGCTCGAGGCGTTCACCGAGAAGCTCCTCCCCGGGCGCTGGGAGGAGGCGCGGCAGCCGACGCGGAAGGAGCTGAAGGCCACCTCGGTCCTCTCCATGCCGCTCGACGAGGCGTCGGCGAAGATCCGCGACGGCCACCCGGAGGACGGCGACACGCCGGACGCCGACCTCGACGTCTGGGCCGGGTACCTCCCGCTCGTCGTCCAGGCGCTCGAGCCCGTCGCCGACCCGACGCTGCGCCCCGGCATTCCCGTGCCGCCCGGTCTCCGGCCGTACCGCAGGCCCGGGCTCGTCTCCTAGGCCGCCCTACACTGGGCGCGATGACGCCGCCTGCCGTCGACACCGTCGTGATGAAGTTCGGCGGCTCCTCCGTCGCCGACGCGGACAAGGTGCGGCACGTCGCGACGCGCTTCGTCGACGCGAAGCGCCGCGGACTGAACGTCGTCGGCACGGTCTCCGCGATGGGGACGTCGACCGACTCGCTCATCGCGCTCGCGAACGAGGTCTCGCCGACGCCCAACCCGCGCGAGCTCGACATGCTCCTCTCGACCGGCGAGCGCATCGCGTGCGCGCTCGTCGCGATGGCGATCCACGACCTCGGCGAGGAGGCGGTCTCCTACACCGGCTCACAGGCCGGCATCGTCACGGACTCGGCGCACGGCAAGGCGAAGATCCGCGAGATCCGCGGCGACCGCATCCGCAGCTCGCTCGAGCAGGGGAAGATCGTCCTCGTCGCCGGGTTCCAGGGCTTCTCGCGCGACACGATGGAGATCACGACGCTCGGGCGCGGCGGCACCGACGCGACCGCCGTCGCCCTCGCCGCCGCGCTCGGCGGCGCCTGCGAGATCTACTCGGACGTCGCCGGCGTCTACACCGCCGATCCGCGG
This sequence comes from uncultured Actinomycetes bacterium, assembly GCA_963712255.1. Lineage (GTDB taxonomy): Bacteria > Actinomycetota > Thermoleophilia > Gaiellales > Gaiellaceae > Gaiella. Next base: position 139,017 of record CAVQHL010000019.1, on the reverse strand, counting down.
ATCGTGCCGGAGGCACGCAAGCTGGCGGTCGTCTCGTACGACGAGATGCTCGAGATGGCCGCATCCGGCGCGAAGGTGCTGATGCTCCGGTCGGTCGAGCTCGCACGCAACCACGGAGTGCGCATCCACGCGCGCTCGACGTTCTCGGACGAGGAGGGAACCTGGGTGCAGGACGCAGAGGGAATGGAGCAGCCGATCGTCTCCGCGGTGACGCATTCGGAGACGGACGTCGTGTTCACGCTGACGGGGATCCCGGACCGCCCCGGCGTGGCGGCGATGATCTTCGACGCTGCGGCGGCGGCCCACGTCAACGTCGACACGATCATCCAGAACGTCGTCCACGGCAGCGCCGAGATGTCGTTCTCGGTACCGGCCGAGGACGTCACGGCCACGCGGCGGGCGATCGAGTCGACCCAGACGGAGCTCGGCGCGTACGACGTCGAGGTGAACGAGCAGCTCGGCAAGGTCTCGCTGATCGGCGCCGGCATGCGCTCGCACCCGGGCGTCGCGGCGACGATGTTCCGCACGCTCGCGGAGCTCGGGATCAACCTGGAGATGATCTCGACCTCGCCGATCAAGATCTCCTGCATGATCGCGCGCGACCGGATCCCGGACGCCGTGCGCGGCCTGCACGCCGCGTTCGCGCTCGAAAGCGAGCCGGTCCGAGAGCCGACGATCTGACCGCGTAGAGGCACCTGCGTCGCTCGCGCCGAACTCGTCCCGGAGATGGACGAACGGTGGGTGCGCGCGCTGGTCACGGCGGCCGTCTGGCTCGCCGTGCTCGTCATCGTCCGCTGGCTCCTCCGTCGCGCCTACGACGCCTGGGAGCGCCGGATCGGAGACACGGATCCCGCGGTCGTCGCACGGCGGCGGACGACCTTCAGCTTCCTGAGCCGGCTGGCGTTCGTGATCGTCGCGGCGATCGGCGCCTGGAGCGTCCTCTCGATCTTCCCGCAGACCGACGAGATCGCCCGTGCGCTGCTCGCGTCGAGCGCGGTGCTCGCCGTCGTCGCCGGCCTGGCGCTGAGCACCCCGCTCGGCAACCTCGGCGCCGGCGTGCTCGTCGCCTTCACGCAGCCCGTGCGGATCGGCGACCGCGTGTCGATCAACGACAACACCGGCTTCGTCGAGCAGATCAACATGATCTACACGGTGCTCGTCACGGACGACGAGCGGCGCGTCTACGTCCCGAACACGCAGCTCACGAACACGGCGATCGTGAACCGGACGATCCGCGACCCGCGGAGGATCGTGACGGCCAACGTCCCGGTGCGGATCGACGCGCCGCTCGCGGACGCCCGAGCGACCGTCCTTCGGGCCGTCGACGCGGTCGAGGGCCTCCATCGCCACGGCGCGAAGGTGCTCGTGGGCGACGTCACCGGCAACGTCGTGGTGCTGACGGTCAACGCGTCGGCGCCGCTCGACGCCGACGTCATGCAGCTCGGGTCGGACGTGCGCGAGGCAGCGCTCGAGGCGCTTTCGGACGCCGGCCACCTGGCCGCGTAGAGCAGGTCGGAGTGGCGCCCGGCAGAGCCGGGCGCCACCACTAGACGCAATCGCGGAGCGGCTGCGCCTCGGGCAGGGTCTCGAGGCGCTTCAGCGTGTTGTTCTCGATCTGCCGGATCCGCTCGCGGGTCACGCCGAACGCGCGACCGACCTCCTCGAGCGTGCAGGGCGCCTCGCCGAGGAGCCCGAACCGGAGCTCGATGACCTTCCGGTCCCGCTCGGGGAGCGAGCCGAGGGCCGCCTCGATGTCCTCACGCCGCAGCGAGAGCGAGGCCGTGTCGAACGGCGACTCCGCCTGGTCGTCGGGGACGAAGTCGCCGAGCGAGGAGTCCTCCTCCTCACCGATCGGCTTCTCGAGCGAGACGGGGAGCTGCGCCATGCGAAGGATCTCGCGCACCTCCTCGGTCGACATCTCGAGCTCCTCCGCGATCTCCTCGGGCCTCGGCTCGCGGCCGAGCCGCTGGACGAGCTGGCGCTCGATGTGCACCACCTTGTTGAGCTTCTCGACCATGTGGACCGGGATGCGGATCGTCCGCGCCTTGTCCGCGATCGCTCGCGTCACGGCCTGGCGGATCCACCAGGTCGCGTACGTCGAGAACTTGAAGCCCTTGCGGTAGTCGAACTTCTCGACGGCCCGGATCAGGCCGAGAGACCCCTCCTGGATGAGATCGAGGAACGAGAGACCTCGACCCAGGTACCCCTTGGCGATCGAGACGACGAGCCGCAGGTTCGCCTCGATCATGTGCTGCTTCGCGAGCATGTCGCCGCGCTCGATCCGCTTCGCGAGCGACACCTCCTGGTCCGCCGTGAGAAGCGGCACCTTGCCGATCTCCCGGAGGTACAGGCGGAGCGAGTCGAGCGACGGCTCGACCGTCAGGTCGAGCTTCGGCGTGGCCGCCTCCTCGGGCGGGACGATCGGCTGCTCGTGCGGCAGCGTCTTGTGCTGCTCCCCTTCGACCAGCTCGATGGAGTGGTCGATGAGGTAGGTCGTGAACTCCTCGAGCTGCTTGTTCGTGAGATCGACGTCCTCCAACGACTTCGTGATCTCGTCGTACGTCAGGAAACCCTTCTCCTGTCCCTGCTCGACGAGCTTGTGCAGCTCGTCCACGTCCGGGAGGGCGATATCGACGGAGAGCATGGACCTCGCTTTCAGCCGGGCGGTTGACGGAGACAGACCCTCGGAACGTATTGAGCCGGGCCACTTCGCCCCGGCTCAGACCCTTCTAGGCGCCGCATCGTATACACGGCTTCGCCGTTTGGGAAGGGAATGGATAGTCGATCCTCGATTATTTTCGGCCCCGCGTCACCGTGCCGCCGGCGGGACGATCCGGAGCGTCCCGACCACCTCGCCGTGGCTGTTCGAGACGTCCGGGAGGGGGATCGCCGAGGCGTCGACGCCGAGCCGCTCGAGGGCGTCGACGAGGACGGGCACGATCGCCCGGAAGGAGCCGTCGGTGACCTTGATCGCGAGACCGAGGCCGTCCGGGGACGCAGCGCACATGAGGCCCTCCGCCCCGCCCTTGGCGACCCAGCCGTCCAGCGTGCGCATGAGGAGCACGTCGGAGCCGACCGGCCCCTCGAGGAGCTGCGGGTGCCCGCGCATCGCGCGCACGACCCGGTCTCCGGCTCCGAGGGACGCGAGGCGGCCGAACGCGTGCGCGCATCGCTCCAGCGTCAACGCGAACGTCGGGACGCCGCAGCCGTCGACGCCGATGGGGATCGACGCCGGGTCGACCTCGGCCGCCGCTGCGACCTCCTCGAGCATCGCGTGCTGGCACGGGTGGTCGGAGAGGCGATAGCCCTCGATCGGCCAGCCCTCGGCTCGACAGAGCGCGAGGAGGCCGGCGTGCTTGCCGGAGCAGTTGTGCTCGATGCGCTCCGCGCCGACCCCGCACTCGAGGTCGTCCTCGGTGGCCGGCGCCGCGGCGAGCATCCGGCGGACGACCGCGAGCTGCTCGGGCGCCGCGCCGTGGGAGGCGCACGCGAGCGCGACCTGCTCGTCGTCGAGGTCCGGCCGCGCCCGGACGACGGGCAGTGCCTGCAGCGGCTTCGCCGACGAGCGGAGGTACGTGACCAGCCCGGGGTCGCCGGCAGCGAGCTCGACCCGGCCGTCGCGGACGGCGACGGCGTGGACGACGTGCCGCGCCTCGACGACGTCTCCGCGCGTCACCTCGACGACGAGTGGCTCCACGGCGCGGGCAGCCTAGCGCCGGACCGAGAGACCGGCCACGGTGGCCGTCAGCATGCCCGCCCGTCCGCCCGGGGCGGGAGCGGCTGGGCGTGGACGCGGAAGCGGAGCGGAGGCTCGACGTGCCACAGCGTCAGCGAGGATCCTGACTGGTACTGCGATCCGAGGTCGGCGAGGTCCAGGCGGGCGAGCCTCGTGCCGACGACCGGCTGGCGCGAGTCGAGCACGGCGTACCGCGGGGCGAAGGGCCGCCCGCGGTCGTCGAGCACGACGCCGCCGTCGCCGACGCTGAGCGCAGGGGACGCGAGATTGTCGCGCTCGATGCTCTCCGTCCCGAGATGGAACACCCTCGCGACGCGCGTGTTGAAGAACTCGGTGAGGACGTCGAAGCCCTGCTGCTCGTAGTCCGCCGCCGCCCCGCAGGGCTGGTCGGGTCGCGAGTACCCGAGGTGCACGAGCGACGCCGTCGCGTCGCCGGGAAGCGCCCGATCGACCCAGGCGAGCCGCCGCTCCGTTCCGGGCGCGAGCGCCCCCGAGTAGTCGAGCGCGCCCACGGCGATCGTGAACGCCACCGCGACGGCGACGAGGGGCGCGAGGCGGCCGCGGAAGAGGACGAGGACGACGACCCCGAGCGCGGCGAGGGCGACGACGAGCACCCTCGCCGGCACGTCGGGGAGCTCCTCGTGGAGGGCGTTCAGCCACGCAGCGGTCGGGCTGTCGACGTTGTTCGCCCGTGCGACCTGGTCGGCCGGCAGGCTCGCTGCGACCGCGATCGCGCCGAGCCCGGCGATCCAGAGCGCGCGACCGGACAGCACGTGACCGGTCTCGAGGCGGTACGCGAGGCCGACGAGGACGAGAGGCGTGAGGTAGAAGAGGTAGCGCTCGTGAAGGACGTCGAGGCCGTACGGTGACGCGGACACCGCGGCCACCGACAGCAGCAGCGCGAGCGAGCTCGTGAGCAGCGCGACGCCGGTCGCCCGATCTCGCTCGACGGGAGACCGCAGGAGCGATCCGAGCGCGAACGGGTAGAGGACGAGCGCGACGACTCCGAGCGCGAGCCCGAACACCGCGACCGTCCAGGACGACCAGGTCAGGAGCCCCACCGGATCGAGGAGACCCTCGAGGACGCCGCCGGAGACGCCTCCGGGAGCGTCCTCGCCGAGCGGCCATCGCGACGACCGCCGCACCGATTCCGACCCCGAGGCCGGCGAGGAGCGGCCGGTACACGACGAGCGTTCGCCGGAACGGCGGCGCCCGGAGCCCGTTGATCGCCACCGCCCCCAGGACGGCGCCCACGAGCGCGACGCCCTGCGGGCGGATCCCCGCGAGCAACGCAAGGGACGCGAGCACGGCGAGCTGACGGCCGAGCGTCGGCCGATCGAGCATGCGCGCGAGCAGGAGGACGAACGCCGTGAACGCGGGCAGGAACAGCGACTCGGTCATCACGAGCGAGGCGTACGCCGTCCACGGCTCGAACGCGACGAGGAAGGCGACCGCCAGCGCGAAGAGCGGCGTCACGACCCGTCGCGCGAGGAGGTAGGCGGGGACGGCAGCGGACGCGACGACGATCGCGTTCACCGCCTTCGTCAGCTCGAACGCCCGTGCCCCGTCGCCGCCGAGGACGTGCGCGGGCGCGATGAGCAGCGGGTAGAGCATGCTGTGCGCGAGATCGACCGCGCCACGAAACAGCGGTTGTCCCTCGAGCGCGAAGCCCTTCGCGAGGCCCGAGTACACGAGCTCGTCGCCGAAGACACGCGGTTCCGTCGCCGCCCGGCCGAGAAGCAGACGGAACGTCGCCGCCGCGACGACGACGAGCCCGAGCAGCGCGACCACCGGGAGCTGACCCGGCCCCGCGGTCCGCGCTGGCCGAGGACGGCTCCGTGGCCACGCGAGCAACAGGGCGCCGACGACGCCGACGACGAGCGCGAAGACGACGCCGCGCAACGGGCTGAGCCGCATGAGCAGCTCGCGCAGGTCGTGCGAGACCCTCGTCCCCTCGACGGCGACCAGCGCGACCGCTCCGACGACGAGAAGGCCGACCACGACCAGCTCGGCGACGAGCCGGACGACAGCGGCCCGGCGATCGCGCTGCCGGGGGCTGCCGTCGTCGCGGTCGCGGTCTCCAGGGGTCAGTCGCACCACCCGGTCGTCGGTTGTCCACCCGACTCGCGGAGCCCCGTCGGGGCGCCCTCGATCCGCTCGTCTTCGGCCCGAGCGTCTGCCTCTCGCGGGGCCCTGTCAAGGACGCGCGCCGACCCGCCCCACGCGGTGGGCGTCCCGTTCCCTACTCTGAGCGCATGCCCGAGCTGCCAGAGGTCGAGGCATGGGTGCGGGAGCTCGATCCGCTCGTCTCGCGTGCGCCCGTCGAGTCCGCACGACCGGGCCACATCGCGACCCTCAAGTCGTTCGACCCGCCGCCGAGCGCGCTGGCCGGCCGGAGCCTCGAGGGAAGCCGCCGGCGCGGGAAGAACCTCCTCTTCCCGACGGCCGACGGCGAGCTCGTCCTCCGCGTGCACCTCATGAGCGCCGGGAGGCTCCGCTACCTGCCCGCGGGCAAGAAGGGGCCGACGAAGCCGATGTTCCAGGTCCGCTTCGCCGACGGCGGCGAGCTCCTCCTCACCGAGGCGAGCAAGAAGAAGCGCGCCGGCGTGTGGCTCCTGACACCCGCGCAGCTCGACGCCGAGCTCGCACACCTCGGTCCCGACGCGCTCGACGTCGACGCAGCGGCGCTGGGAGAGATCCTCCGCCGCGAGCGGCGCCAGCTCCATCCGCTTCTCCGCGACCAGCGCGCGCTGGCCGGCATCGGTCGCGCCCACGCGAACGAGATCCTCTGGGAGGCGCAGCTCTCGCCGTTCCGGCTCTCGACCGACGTCGGCGACGACGAGGTCGAGACCCTCGCGACGGCGATCCACGACGACCTGAGCCGCGCGCTCGAGCTGCGCCTCGCCGGCAAGGGCGACGACCGCGTGTACCGCATCCACGGCCACTTCGGCGACCCGTGCCCGCGGTGCGGCGAGATCATGCGCCGCGTCGACTTCGAGGAGCACACGATCACGTACTGCCCCGCCTGCCAGACGGGCGGCCGGATCCTCAAGGACCGCAGGCTCTCACGCCTGTTGCGCTGAGGTAGCGTGGCTGCGATGGACCTTCCGCTCGTCGGCGACATGCAGGCATCCGCGCCGCCGGTGGAGATCGCGCTCTCCCGGGCCGGTGTCTCGGGGGTGCAGAAGGCGATCCGGATCCGCCGCGGCGAGCAGGAGATCCTGATGGCCGCCGAGATCGACTGCACCGTCGACCTCGCGCGCGGCCAGAAGGGCGTCCACATGTCGCGCTTCCCGGAGCTGTTCGACGAGGCGATCGACGAGGCCGTGCTCGGCGAGGGCCTCCTCGTCGAGGTGCTCGCCGACCGGATCGCCTCGCAGATCGTCGAGCGCCAGGGCGCGCTGCGCGCGGAGGTGCGGATCGTCGCGCGCTGGCCGCTGCGGCGGCGGACGCCCGTGACCGACCTCGTGACGCAGGAGATGATCTCGCTGATCGGGATCGCGGCCGCCAACGGCACGCGGTCGCGCCGCGTCGTCGGCGTCGAGGCGACGGGGATCAACGCCTGCCCGTGCGCGCAGGGCCTCGTTCGCGGACGAGCCGCCGAGCGGCTGGCGGACGCCGGCTACGACGGCGACGAGGTCGATCGGATCCTCGATCTCGTGCCCATCGCGACGCACAACCAGCGCGGACGCGGGACGCTCCTGGTCGGGACCAGGCGAGGAGCTCGACGCCGAGGAGCTCGTCACCATCGTCGAGGAGTCGATGAGCGCTCCCGTGTACGAGCTCCTGAAGCGGCCCGACGAGCTCTTCGTCGTGGAGCACGCGCATCTCCGGCCCCGCTTCGTCGAGGACTCCGTCCGTGTCGCGCTCAAGGGGCTCCTCGACGCGTACGCGGGGCTCGCCGACGAGGACTTCGTGCTCTCGCGCCAGCTCAACCTCGAGACGATCCACGACCACGACGTCGTGGCCGAGCGGTTCGGGACGATCGGCCAGCTGCGGGCGGAGCTCGCCGGCGGCACACCCGGGCCGCAGACGACGCTCGCCGCCTGGCTCGACCCCGTCTAGGCCGCCTCTGCTGCTCACGCCGAACCGCGAGGCGGTGTCGATCAGCGCGCGGCCGCGCGGGTGAACCGCGGCTCGGTGCCCGCAAGCAGCCGACGGACGTTCTGCCGGTGCAGCGCGAGGACCCCGAGCGACGCGGCGGCCATGAACGCCACGATCGGCCACGACGCCCCGAACGCGTAGCAGAGCACCGGGAGCGCGACGGCGGCGAGCATCGACGAGACCGACGCGTAGCGGAACGCCGCGAAGGTGACGAGCCAGAGGACGAGGCAGCAGGCGGCCGCGAGCGGCGCGAGCGCGAACGCGACCCCACCCGCGGTGGCGACCATCTTCCCGCCCTTCGAGAACCCGAGGAACAGCGGCCGGGCGTGCCCGACCATCGCGGCGGCGCCCGCGAGAACGCCGACCCAGTCGCCGCCGAGCCAGAGGCCGAGCGCCGCCGGGACGAACCCCTTCGCGACGTCGAGCAGCGCGACCGGCACCCCGAGCGAGGGCCCGTACACCCGCCACACGTTGGACGCGCCGACGTTCCCGCTCCCACGCTCGCGGACGTCCTCGCCCCGGACCAGCCTCGGGAGGACGTAGCCGAACGGGACGGAGCCGAGCAGGTAGCCCGCGACGACGATCGCGACGTCCGTCACTGCGACGAAGCCTACGCCTGCCGCCGGGGTCGCGTCCCTACGCCGCCGGGATGCGGTACGTCGAGATCCAGCCGTTCACGATGTCCCAGTCGAGGTTCTCGAAGAACGCGTCGATGTACGACCCGCGATCGGTCTGGTAGTCGAGGAAGTACGCGTGCTCGTAGACGTCGAGCGCCACGAGGGGGGTCGCGTTCCAGACGGGGAACGTGTTCTGGGCGTCGCCGATGTAGTTGAACAGGCGCTGCTCGTCCCAGTCGAACGCCGTCCAGGCCCAGCCCCGGCCCGCGATCCCGGTGGCCTTCAGGTCGCCTCGCCACGCGTCGACCGAGCCGAAGTCGCGTTCCACGAGCGCGCGGAACGCACCGTCCGGGTCGCCGCCCGGGCCGCCGAGGTGCGCGAAGTAGAGCTCGTGGTTCTTGATCCCGCCGATCGCGAACGTCAGGTCGACCTTCAGCGCGCGCAGCTCCGAGTAGACCTGGTTCGCCTTCTCGAGGTCGACGCCCTGGAGCGCCGCGAGAATCTCGTTCCGCTTCCCGACGTACCCCTGGTACAGGCGGTAATGAGCCTCGACCGATGCGCGCGAGATGCCCGACAGCTGCAGGAGCCGGGGGTCGAGCGGACGGGGCGAGATCTCCTCGAACGACGGCATGGCGCTCCTCGATGCGGCGGGACGGGACCGGCCGGAGCATATCCTTGGCTCGTCGCAAGCGATCGAAGGAGAAACCCATGGCGTACTCCGTCCCCGACCTCGGCTACGCGTTCGATGCGCTCGAGCCTCACATCGACGCGCGGACGATGGAGATCCACCACGACAAGCACCACGCCGCCTACGTCACGAACCTGAACGCGGCGCTCGAGGGGACCGGGCTCGACGACCAGCCGGTCGAGCAGCTCATCGCAAACCTCGGTCAGGTTCCCGAGGACAAGCGCACCGCCGTGCGCAACAACGGCGGCGGCCACGCGAACCACACGCTCTTCTGGGAGATCATGGCGCCGGGTGGCGCGACCGAGCCGTCGGGCGCCCTCGCGGCCGCCGTCGACGCGTTCGGCGGGCTCGACGCCCTGAAGGCGGCCGTCAACGATGCGGGCGTCAAGCGGTTCGGCTCGGGCTGGTCGTGGGTCGTCCGCGACGGCGACGGGCTGTCGGTCACCTCGACGCCGAACCAGGACTCGCCCGTGATGGACGGGCAGAGCCCGGTGCTCGGCGTGGACGTCTGGGAGCACGCCTACTACCTCAACTACCAGAACCGGCGACCGGACTACCTCGCCGCCTGGTGGAACGTCGTCAACTGGGACGTCGTCGGCGCGAAGTACGACGCGGCCGGCTGAGTCGGCTCACGGTGCGGGCGGCGGCAACGTCGCCCGCACCCGCGACGGGCACGCCATGTCCGAACGACCCACCTCCAACAAGCCAGCCGACACGTCCGCGTCGAATCCGCGCGACGCTCCCGTACGTAGTGCGGATGTGGACGCGGCGGTCGCTGTTCGGATCGACTTGCCCTTGCGCAGGCGAGACGCGAGCATCCGCGGCGTGACGGCCGACGCCCGAACCGACGCGGAGCTGATCACCGACGTCGCCGGCGGCGACCGGATCGCCTTCGAGGAGCTCCATCGCCGCTACGCCCGCTCGGTGCTCGGGATCGCCCTCCGGCGGATCGGCGACCGCGGCCGCGCCGAGGACGCCACCCAGGACACCTTTGCGAGCATCTGGCGCTCGGCGTCGCGATTCGACCCGTCGCGCGGCGAGGCGACGTCGTGGCTGTACACCGTCGCCCGGAACGCCATCGTCGACGGGCTCCGCCGCCGGCGCGAGCCTCCGGTCGACGAGGCGCCCGAGCTCGCCGAGCCCGGGCCCGGCCCCGACGACGCCGTGGAGCAGGGCTGGGTCGCGTGGCGCGTCCATCGCGCCCTCGAGGTCCTCCCCGAGCAGGAGCGGTCGCTCCTCGAGCTGGCGTACTGGGGCGGCCTCTCGCAGAGCGAGATCGCCGAGTACCTCAGCATCCCGCTGGGAACCGTGAAGACGCGCACGCGATCAGCGCTCCGCCGCCTTGCCGACGAGCTGGAGGACGAGCTCTGATGAGCGAGCCGCGCGACCTCCACGATCTCATCGGCGAGGATGTCGAGCCGGACGAGCTCGAGCGGCTCGAGCGCGTGCACGCGCTGCTGGCGCAGGCCGGGCCACCGCCGGAGCTGCCGCCCTCCCTCGCCCACGCACCGGAGCCGCCGTCCGCACGCGTGATCCCGTTCACGCGCCGGTACCGCTACACGGCCCTCGCCGCGGCGGTGATCGCGGCCGTCGCTCTGTTCGGCATGGGCTACCTCGTCGCCGGCGGGCCCGACCCGAAGCCCGTGGAGACGCTCACGATGCGAGGCGACGGCGGCGCGACGGCAGAGCTGGCGCTGTTCGCGAAGGACGAGGCGGGCAACTGGCCGATGGAGATCCGGGTGTCCGGTCTCGCACCCGGCTCCTACGAGCTGTGGCTGACGCGCGGCGGCGAGCTCGCGGCGCCGTGCGGCGCGTTCCTGGTCGCAGGCGACGAGACGACGGTGCCGCTCAACGCCCCGTTCAAGCTGAAGGAGTTCGACGGCTGGGTCGTCGTCCCGACAGGCGGCGAGGAACGGGTGCTGACGACCTAGGGCTGATGCGGGACGGCGCCGGGCGTTTCCGCCCGGCGCCGTCTCGCGCTACTTGTCCTTGCCCTTCGCCTTGCCCTGGCCGTTGTTGGCCTTCGGGGCAGGCGTGGTCGCCTGACCGCCCTGGTCAGGAGCGCTCTGCGCCGGCCTTCGCTGCGGCCTTCTCGGCCTTGCTGCCGCCTTCGCGGCGGCCCTGCTCTGCCTTCGCGGCAGCCTTTGCGGCCTTCTTCTCGGCGGCCTTCTCTGCCTGCGCAGCGGCCTCGGCCTTCTCAGCCGCCTGCTCGGCCTTCGCGGCCGCCTGTGCCTTTGCTGCGGCCTTGTCTGCCTTCTCGGCCGCCTGTGCCTTCGCAGCCGCCTTGTCGGCCTTCTTGGCTGCCTGGCCTTCGCGGCGGCCTTCTCTGTCTTCTTGCTCGGCCTTTGCGGCGGCCTTCTCTGCCTTCGCGGCAGCCTTCTCGGCCTTCGCAGCCTTCGCCTTCGCGGCGGCGGCCGCGCACGACCCGACGGTGTCGCCGTGCGCCTCGTGCGCCGGCAACGCCCTGGTCGAGACCCGGATCGTGACCTTCTGCTTGTGACAGAGGGTGACCTTCCCCGGGTTCACGTACTGGCCCGGCCCGTACTGCCCGTACTGGGCCTTCACCGGCTTCACCAGGCTCCCCGCCAGGCCGGTCCCGCCGATCGCCGCGAATGCGACGATCGCGCCGAGCACGACCGTGACGGTGATCCCGAGACGCTTCGGTGTCCTTTTCTCCACGGCGTCCCCCTCTCTGCTTCGGAGCATCCAACAACGTATCGGGTCTACCCCCGGCCCTCCAGAGCCGAAATCACCCTTTCGAGGGTTCGTCGAAGACGTCGAGCTCGGGCGCGAGCGGGTCGAGCGCGCGTACCTGCCGGAGCGCGCGGGCGCGCTCGTCGCCGTGCGTCGCGAAGGCGAGGGCGAGCCACGTCTCCCGCGAGCCGCGGATCCTCGGCGGCCGCGCGACGGAGCCGTTCGCGGGCCAGCGGGAGACGGCCGGCGGCCAGCTCGGCCTCTCCGAGAAGGCGCCACGGCTCGGCCGACCACGGCATGAACCGCCGCGCGCGCTCGGCGGCCCGGCGTGCGGCGACCGCGTCGCCCCGGTCGAGCGCCTCGTGCGCGTCCTCCGAGGCGCCGTTGCCCGCGTGCGCGATCGTCGCCACGACCGCGAGGGCGGCGGCGGGCGCGAGAATCGCGGCCCGCGCGACGCCGCGGAGCTCGGCCGAGGCGCCCGAGCCGGCGAGACGAACGAGGACGACGCCCAGGAGCACGGTGCAGAGCGTCACCGCGGGGATCTCGAGGTCCCAGTCGAGCACGAGGTGGAGGAGGAGCGCGACGTAGGCGGCCAGCGCCGCCCGGCCGGTTGCGTCTCCGACCGCCCGCCGGACGGCGAGCAGCGGGATCCCGAGGGCCGACCACCAGCAGGGCAAGCCCGACCGGTCCGAGCTCGGCGAGCGTCTCGAGGTAGCCGTTGTGCGCGTCCTTCGCGTACAGGAGCGCCGGCCGCTCCCGGATCCATGCACGCTCGTAGCTCCCCGCGCCCTCGCCGAGGAGCGGCTCCCGGCCGACCATCGCGAGCGCGACCCCCCAGTAGTCGCCGCGCGAGCTCGTGGACGTGCTGAGGAGCCGGTCGGGCGCGCCCTGCTGCAGCGCAGGGGCGGCGCGCACCTCGCGGACCTCGCGCACGCCGACGACCACGATCCCGACTGCGGCGAGCGCTGCGACGGCCACGACGGCGCTCCGCGGGGGGCGCGGCAGCCGGATCGCGGGCGGCCGCAGGAGGACGCGCTGCCGCCGCGACGGCGAGGACGCCGAGCACGAGGAGGCTCGCTGCCTCGCCGCCCGAGAAGTCGGGGTCGCCGAACGACCCGACCCGCGCGACGACGAGCGCCACGGCGCACGGGATCCCTGCGAGCAGGATGCGGCCGACGCCCGTCGACCGCGAGGTCGCGAGCAGGACGACGAGCCCGAGCGCGGCGACCACGAGTGACCCGCGCGAGAGCGAGAGGTAGAGCGCGGCGGTCGCGGGAACGGCGACGCCGGCGCCGAGCGCCGCTCGCCAGCGAGGCTCCGTCGCGGCCAGGCCGAGGCCGAGGAGGATCGTCGTCGTCGCGAGGATGCCGGTCGCGTTCGCGTACCCGACGGGCGGCTCGAGACGGCCGGTCGGCACGCCGGACGCGACGACGTGCTCGAGCAGGCCGCCCGTCGTCGCGAGGGCTGCGCCGCCGAGCACGCCGAGCAGGAGATCGCCCGCGCGGCGCCGCGGCACGGTGAGGAACGCCGCGGCGGCCGCGCCGGCGTAGACGAGCGTCCTCTCCGCCTCGAGCGGAGCGGCATCGGGCGCGACCGACCACGAGCCCGAGACCGCCTGCCAGGCGGCAAGCCCGGCGAGGCTCCCGACCAGCGCGAGCGCGCGGCGGTCGGGCTCGACGCGGTCGGCGAGGAGCGCGGCCGCCGCGACGACGATCGCCTCGACGAGAAGCACCGCGCCCCACGTCCGCGGGAAGTAGCCACCACTCGCCCACGCGACGAGAGCGACGAGCGACCCGGGAACCGCGACGGTGGCGAGGCGTCCGGCCATCCGTCGAACCGTAGGGACCCCGGAAGACGCCCGCAGAAAAACACTGAGCCGGCAAACCCGAAGGCCCGCCGGCTCAGATGGCGAGAATCTAGAGACAGCACCGCGCGAGGCGCAAGCGCGTTCGCGTCGGTTCTCCGCAAATTGCGTGTTTTTCGGGAAGCGCCGCTCAGGCGACGAGCTCGACGACGCCTCGCGGAACACCTCGGTGTGCCGGTCGACGTCCTCCTCGGTCGTCGCCGGCGACATGAGCGCCACGTCGTGGAACGGCGTCAGGAGGTCCTGCGGCTCAGCGCCTGGAGGTGCAGGTACCGGGCGCGCTCCCGCGACGGATCGCGACGAACCCGCGCCGGATCGCGACGACGCGCGCCTTCCAGGAGCCGCTCGGCGCCTCGACGTCGACGACGGCGCCCACGCCGACGCCCATCAGCGCGCGACCGAGCGGCGAGTCCGGAGAAACGCCGCCGACCGCCGAGATCGTGACCTCCATCGACTCGCCGTCCTCGTCGGCAGCTCGACGATCGAGCCGGGGCCGACATGCTCGTCCGTGTCGTGCTCGACGACGACCGCCGTCCGCAGCCGCTCGCGGAGCTTCGCGATCCGCGCCTCGAGGAGCCCCTGGTCGTTCTTCGCGGCGTGGTACTCGAAGTTCTCGGAGAGGTCGCCGAACGAGCGGGCCGTCGCGATCGCCTCGATCGCCGCGGCTCGACGCGGCCCCTGGAGCTCGGCGAGCTCGGCCTCGAGGGCCTCCTTCTGCTCCTGCGTCAGGACCTCGCCGCCCGTGCTCATGCCGCGGAGGCTACCCCGCGCTCGTACGTCACGTGCTCCCAGCCCTGCCCGTCGCGGCGCGCGACCTCGCGCCACTGCGACCAGTCGACCTCCGGGAACATCGTGTCGCCTTCGGGCTCGGCGTCGACGAACGTCAGCGCGAGGCGGTCGGCGGCGGGAAGCGCCTCCGCGTAGACCTGCGCGCCGCCGACGACGAAGACCTCGTCGTCGATCTCGCTCGCCGTGGTGAGCGCCTCCTCGACGCTTCCGGCGCGCAGCGCGCCCTCGGACTCCCAGTCGGGCCGCCGGGTGACGACGACCGTCGTCCGCCCGGGCAGCGGCCGCCCGACGGACTCGTACGTCCGCCGGCCCATCACGAGGACGTGGCCGAGGGTCAGCTCCTTGAAGAGCTGGAGCTCGTCCGGGAGGTGCCACGGCAGGCCGCCGTCCACCCCGATCACGCCGTTTCGCGCAACGGCGGCGAGGATGGTGACCGTCACGGCCTAGACCGCGATCGGCGCCTTGATGGCGGGGTGCGGGTCGTAGCCGACGACCGTGACCGAGTCGAGCCCGAAGTCGTCGATGGAGCGGCAGGCAGGGTCGAGCTCGAGCGTCGGCAGGGCCCGCGGCTCGCGCGTCAGCTGCTCGCGCGCCTGGTCGACGTGGTTCGAGTAGAGGTGCGCGTCCCCGAGCGTGTGGACGAAGTCGCCCGGCTCGAGATCGGTCACCTGCGCGACCATGTGCGTCAGCAGCGCGTACGAGGCGATGTTGAAGGGGACGCCGAGGAACAGGTCGGCCGAGCGCTGGTAGAGCTGGCACGAGAGCCGGCCCTCCGCGACGTAGAACTGGAAGAGCGCGTGGCAGGGCGCGAGCGCCATCGCCGGAAGGTCGGCGACGTTCCACGCGCTCACGATGTGTCGCCGCGAGTCGGGGTCGCGCCGGATCGCCTCGATCACGGCGGCGAGCTGGTCGACGTGACGCCCGTCGGGCGTGGGCCACGATCGCCACTGGCGCCCGTAGACCGGGCCGAGGTCGCCGTTCTCGTCCGCCCACTCGTCCCAGATCGTGATGCCGTGCTCCTGGAGCCACCGCACGTTCGAGTCGCCGCGGATGAACCACAGGAGCTCGCCCACGACCGAGTGGACGTGCACCTTCTTCGTCGTCACGAGGGGGAAGCCGTCGGCGAGGTCGAACCGCATCTGCGCCCCGAACACGCTCAGCGTCCCGGTGCCGGTCCGATCGTCCTTCCGCGCCCCTTCCTCGAGCACCCGTCCGAGCAGGTCGAGGTACTGCCTCACGCGATCGACCGTAGCACCGTGATCGGCTCGCTCCAGGAGCCGGGGACGCGACTGCACCGCCAGCGGACACCCCGTTGCGCCTCGGGCAACGGTTGCTTGACACGTTTCCCGGCGGACGCGTAGATACTTTCGCTCGAGCCCGGGAGGCCGGGAAGCGCGACCAGTCGACGAGGAGGCCGTGGTGGCGACCGATCTCGAAGCGTTCGTCTCGGCCGAAGGGCGTGAGAACGCAGTCCGTGGAGTCCGCGAGCGGATCGACCGCGAGGGGATCTCGTACATCTACTTCCAGTTCCCGTCGGTGACGGGGCGGATCATGGGCAAGGGCGTCCCGGCGCAGCACTGGGAGACGATCGCCGAGAAGGGCTTCCAGCTCGTCTACGGCGCGACGGCGAACCTCTTCGTCGACCGGCACGGGGAGTACATCGGCTACGGGCCCGAGGCCGCCGAGCTCGTCGGCATCCCCGAGCCCGAGACGTTCATGCCGCTTCCCTGGGACTCGAAGGTCGCGCGGGTCTGGTGCCAGTGCTTCCGGAACCGCGAGGAGCGCGAGGATCCCGGCGCCTGGCTCACCTCGGACAGCCGCGCGAACCTCAAGCGCATGCAGGCCGAGTTCGAGGCGAAGACGGGACTGCACCTCCGGGCCGGCACCGAGCCCGAGATGATGTGGCTGAAGCTGAAGGAGGACGGGACGCCCGACGTGAAGGGCGTGACGAAGCCGTACTGCTACCACATCGACCAGTTCTCCGAGCTCCAGCCGATCATCCACAAGGTGATCGAGTACGGCCAGGCGATGGGCCTGGACATGATCCAGGGCGACCACGAGGACGCGCCCGGCCAGATCGAGCTCAACTTCAACTTCGACCGGGCCGAGATCACGGCGGACAACCTCTCGACGTACCGCCAGATCTGCCGCCAGGTCGGCCGCGAGCTCGGCGCCTTCCCGTGCTTCATGCCGAAGCCGTTCATGGGTGTCTCGGCCAACGGCTGCCACCACAACATCTCGCTGTGGGAGGGCGACCGGAACGCCTTCGACCCGGACACCGACGACCGCCAGAGGCCGAGCCAGACCGGGCTCTACGCGATCGGCGGGATCCTCGAGCACCTCGGCGCGCTGACCGCCGTGACGGCGTCGACGGTGAACTCGTACCGGCGGCTCTGGGACACGGGCTTCTGGGCGCCCGTCTTCGCGGACTGGGGCTACCAGAACCGCACGACCGCGCTCCGCGTCTCCGCACCGGGCCGCTTCGAGTACCGCTCGGTCGACTCGGCGGTCAACCCGTACCTCTCGATGGCGGTGCTCATCGCCGCGATGGCGGACGGCATCGAGCGGGAGCTCGACCCGGGCGAGCCGGAGGAGCGGAACATCTACGAGGCGATGTCCGCGGGCAAGGAGGTCAAGAAGATCCCGATGACCTTCGGCGACGCGCTGGACGCGCTCGAGGCCGACGACGTGATCCGCGGCGCGATGCCGGGCGATCTCTATCGTGTCTTCATGCACTACAAGCGCGACGAGTGGGAGCGGTACTGCGCCACCGTCAGCGACTGGGACGTCGAGGAGTACCTGGACGTGCTGCCGTGACCGGCGGAAGGGCCTGAGCAGCGCATGTGCGGTATCGCGGGGATCATCTACAAGGACGGGACGCATCCCGTCGGCGCCGAGATGACGCGGATGCTCCAGTCGATGAAGCACCGCGGCCCCGACTCGACCGGCTACGCGCTCTACAGCACGCCTGAGAACGGCTCGCTCGTCATGCGCTACAAGCTCGCGGACGCGAACACGCCGCGCGACTTCGGCTTCACGGAGCGGCTGCGGCTGCACCGTCGCGAGGTCGAGACCCGGCTCGCGCGCCTCGGGGCGACCGTGCACGAGGTCGAGGAGGAGACGCCGTACGCGTTCCGGGTCTCGTTCGACTACGAGGGCGACCTGAAGCTGCTGGCCGACCTCGTCGAGGACATCCCCGAGGCCGAGGTGCTCTCCCTCGGTCGCTCGCTCGAGATCGTCAAGGACCTCGGCGACGCCGAGACCGTGGGCGGCCAGTACGGTCTCGACTCGTTCACGGGGACGCACGCGATCGGCCACGTCCGGATGGCGACGGAGTCCGAGGTGGACATCGCGGGCGCGCACCCGTACTGGGCCTATCCGTTCTCGGACGTCGCGGTCGTGCACAACGGCCAGCTGACGAACTACTTCATGTGGCGCCGGCGACTCGAGCGGTCCGGCCACCGGTTCATGTCCGAGTGCGACTCCGAGATCATCGCGGTGTACCTCGCCCAGAGGATGGGCGACGGCGACACGCTCGAGGAGGCGATGCACCGCTCGCTCGACGAGCTCGACGGCGTGTTCACGTACATCGCCGTCACCGACGACGCGCTCGGCGTCGCCAAGGACGAGCTCGCCGCGAAGCCCCTCGTCCTCTACGAGTCGGAGGACCTGACCGCGGTCGCCTCCGAGGAGATCGCGATCCGCCAGATCGTCGACCACGAGATCGAGACGTACGACCCGTTCGAGCGCGAAGTGCTGGTCTGGAAGCGTTGAGCGGCATCTCGTACGACGCGCGTGGGCTCGCCGAGCCGAACGCGGAGGCGCCCGGCACCGCGACGATCGACGACGCGGGCGTCGCGACGTTCGACGCGAAGGACCTGACGACCCGCCTGATCAACCTCGAGCTTCGCCGGCTGATCTACGAGGAGGGCGTCACGGACGTCGTCGTGCAGAACCCGCAGGGGCGGCACTCGCTCGGGGTCGGGATCCTCGCCCGCTGCCGGATCACGTTCGAGGGCAGCCTCGGCTACTTCGGCTGCGGCCTGATCGACGGTCCGGAGATCCACATCAAGGGCCGCGTCGGCTGGTCGTCCTGCGAGAACATGATGAGCGGGGTCGTCGTGGTCGACTCCAACGCCGGCTCGCTCACCGGCGCTGCGATGCGCGGCGGCGACCTCGTCGTCAAGGGGCGGGTCGGCGCGCGGACGGGGATCGACCAGAAGGGCGGCACGATCATCGTCTGCGGCGACGCCGGCTCGATGAACGGCTTCATGATGCAGCGCGGCCGCCAGATCTTCCTCGGCAACGTCGGCCCCGGGCTCGGGGACTCGATGTACGACGGGACGATCTACGTCGGCGGCACGGTGAAGTCGCTCGGGATCGACTGCGTCCCCGGCGAGTGGACGGACGCCGACACGGAGTTCATCGAGCGGAAGTTCCGGATCCACGGCCTCGGCTCGCCGCCCGAGCTCCAGAAGTTCGTGTGCGGGAAGGTCCTCTACAACTACGACTCGCTCGAGCCCTCGGAAAAGAAGCTGGTGATCTAGTGCTTGCCTGCGATCGCTCGTTCCGCAGGAGCGGAACGACCGCCGCAACCGAACCCGCCCTTCGGGCGGGGACACCCCTGAAGTCGCCTGCCGCCTGCGGCGGCGGCGAGGAGGGCGCCAGATGTCTGAGGACGCCCCGGCACGCGCGAGGTCCTCGGGCGGAGCCGCATCTTCACGCCCGAGGTCGTCAACGACATCCACATGAAGGCCGAGCTCGGCCGCTACCGCATGCGCGGCTTCTCGATCTTCAAGAAGATCCCGCACTGGGACGAGCTCGTCTTCCTCCCGGGGACGCTCACGCGGTTCGTCATCGAGGGCTACCGCGAGAAGTGCGACACGACCACGGTGCTCGGCGCGCGCTTCGCGAAGAAGCCGATCGAGCTCGACATCCCCATCTACATCACGGGCATGAGCTTCGGCGCGCTCTCGCTCGAGGCGAAGATGGCGCTCGCGAAGGGCGCCTCGATGGCCGGCACGGCGACGTGCTCGGGCGAGGGCGGGATGATCCCGCCGGAGCGCGACTACTCGACGAAGTGGTACTACCAGTGCATCCAGAGCCGGTACGGGTTCAACCCGCACCACCTGATGCTCGCGGATGCCGTCGAGTTCTTCATCGGCCAGGGCTGCAAGGTCGGCCTCGGCGGCCACCTCATGGGGCAGAAGGTGACCGAGCAGGTCGCCGAGATGCGCTCGCTCCCGGCCGGGATCGACCAGCGCTCGCCGGCACGGCACCCCGACTGGCTCGGCCCCGACGACCTCTCGCTGAAGATCCAGGAGATCCGCGAGGCGACCGACTACCAGGTGCCGATCCAGCTCAAGCTCGGCGCGTCGCGCGTCTACGACGACGTCCGCATGGCCGCCAAGTGCGGGCCGGACATCATCTACCTCGACGGCGCCGAGGGCGGCACGGGCGCCGGGCCGCACGTCGCCACCGAGGAGACCGGCATCCCGCTGATGGCGGCGATCCCCGAGGCACGCCGCGCGCTCGAGGACGTCGGGCTCGCCGACGAGATCGACCTCGTCGTCGCGGGCGGGATCCGGAACGGCGGCGACGTCGCGAAGTGCCTCGCGCTCGGCGCGAAGGCGGTCGCGATCGGCCACTCGGCGCTGATGGCGCTGAACTGCAACAAGGAGATCCCCGGCGTCACCGACTACGAGGGCTCGGTCGGCGTGCCCGCGGGCCAGTGCTACCACTGCCACACCGGCCGCTGCCCGGTCGGCGTCGCGACCCAGGATCCGGAGCTCCGCAAGCGGCTCGTCGTCGAGGAGGCGTCGGAGCGCGTCTACAACTTCCTCACGGCGCTCACGATGGAGCTCCAGATGCTCGCGCGCGCGTGCGGCAAGACGAACGTGCACTCGCTCGAGCCGGAGGACCTCGCAGCGCTGACGATGGAGGCCTCGGCGATGGCGCGCGTCCCGCTCGCGGGAACGACGTACACCGTCGGGCAGACCGAGCGCGACATCCTCGGCGAGGTGAAGCGCCTCCTCGCGATCAAGGCCGAGGAGGAGCTCGTCGCGGGCCAGGCCGCCGACATCGCCGAGCTGAGGGCGGTCGATCGGTGAGCGGCCACGAGCTCGCGTACTCGGAGCCCGAGAAGATCAAGTCGCTCGATGCCGAGTACCTCGCGGGCCGGCGCTTCCCGTACCAGGAGGACGTCTCGCTCCTCGACGACATCGACCTCGAGGCGCTGACCCCCGGCGAGGACCTCAACTGGCTCGAGGACGTGACGCTGCTCGAGGAGGACGGCGTGCCCGCCGTGTTCGACCGCTACTCGAACGCCTTCCTCAAGATCTACTTCCCGATCCCCGCGGGCCGCGAGGACGAGCTCGCCCGGAAGGTGCTGATGGCGCACCTCACGTCCGGCAACTCGTACGGGATCCAGCTGAAGGCGATCCACTGCAAGTTCCCCCAGCCCGAGCTCGGCTCGTGGGTCGCCGGCTCGCGCACCGTCGGCGCCGACTGGAAGGCGCCCGTGCTCGAGGGCTGGGAGCGCCCCGCCGGGCACTAGCCCGTTCGGCTCAGGCGCCGAAGCGCTCGACGAGCAGGCGGTGGCGCAGGCCGCGATCGCTCACCGTGAGCGACTCGCGGCGGAGCTTTCCGAGCACCGTCCGCACGATGCAGGCGCCGGCGAGGATGACCTCCGCCCGCTTGGGTTGGAGGCCGACGATCCCGCGGCGCTCGTCGGCGCTCCGCGTGCGGAAGCGCTCGATCAGGCGATCGAGCTCCTGGACCGTCAGCTCCGTGCCCCGGACGACGTTCGGGTCGTACGCCACGAGCTCGTGCTTCACGGCCGCGAGGTTCGTCACGGCCCCTCCCATGGCGACCACCGCGTCGGGCGTCGCCCGGTCGTCGAGTGCCCGCAGGTCGTCCGCGATCGCCTCGAGTGCCTCGGCGAGCCTGTCCTCGTCGACGGCATCGTCGAGCCCGAAGCGCTCCGTGTAGCGCACCGCGCCGACCTCGACGCTGAACCGCTCGTCGATCCGGTCGCCGACGCCGAACGTGAACTGCGTGCTCCCGCCGCCGGTCTCGAAGACGAGGAGCGAGCCCTCGACCGTGCCGAGGTCGGGGATCGCGGCGAGGTACGAGAGCCGTGCCTCCTCCTCCCCGCTGATCACCTCGAGCTCGAGGCCGCAGCGCTCGGCGACGGCGGCGAGGAAATCGGCGCTGTTGGCCGCGGCACGAAGCCCGGCGGTGCCGACCGCGACGACCTCGTCGGCGCCCTGCAGCCAGGCCTCGTTCGCCAGCCGCCGCGATCGCCTCGATCGTTCGCGCCATCGGCTCCGGCCCGAGCCGACCGGAGCCGGCGAGGCCCTCGCCGAGCCGGGTCACCTCGGAGCGATCGACGAGCTCCCGCCACGTCCCGTCGCCCGCGCGCTCGGCGAGGAGGAGCTTCACCGAGTTCGTCCCGACGTCGATCACCGCGCCGCGGCGCGGGCCGAGCCCGAGCAGGCGCTTCAGCCCGCGCGGCACGCTGACGTTGGGGAGCGGGCGCAGCGCCGAGCTCCCGCAGCGTCGCGAGCACGCGGTCGTGGTCCTCCGACTCGACCGCGATCGTCCGCACGCTCCCGTCCCGTCGACGTGCGCGTCGGTCAGCTCGGCCATGGATCCGCCGACCGTGAAGCGCCTCCGCGTCTTGTGCACCTCGACCGCGTGGAGGTCGGGACACGCGGCAACGACCTCGTCGAGCAGCTCCGCGAGCGTGTACGCCTCGCGTGCGAGCGGGATGCTCGACGCCGAGCTCGGCGAGCGCCGCCTCGAGCCTCGTAGCCGTCTCGGGGAACGGATCCTTCGCGATCGGGATCCACTGCTCGAGCCCCTCGTCCGACACCTGGACGAGGCGCTTGACGTCGAGCAGGCCGTCCCGGACCTTGACGGACGCATCGCTCCCCACGGAGAGCAGGTACGTCTCGTCGCTCTCCTCGACGCTGTTCGGAGCGAGGTTGTCGAAGTGCCGCTGCGCGGCTTCGATGCCGCTCGCCGAAGCCGCGCCATTCCCAGCGCCCGATCGTCATCGCATGCCGCTCAGAGAAGCGGCGAGATCGCGGCGAAGAAGGCTCCCCGCGCGCGCTCCTTCGCTCCTTCGAGCGCCCGACCGGGAGTCGACACCGCCTCCGCGGGCCGGCTGAACCGCTCGTCGAACTGGGCCGCGACCGCCGGCGACCGAAGCTGGAGGTCGATCTCGAAGAACCGCTTGAGGCTCCACGCCTCGAGGTTGCAGGTACCGACGAGCAGCTCCTCGCCGTCGCGGACGAACGCCTTCGCATGCAGCATCGCCGGGTACTCGAGGATGCGGACGCCGGCGTCGAGCAGGTCGGCGTGGTGGAACCGCTGTGCCGCCGCACAGGCCCAGTTGTTCGCGTTCGCCGGGACGAAGAGGCGCACGCGGACGCCGCGGCGCGCGGCATCCCCGACCCGCCGGATCATCCCGCGGTCGGTGACGTACGGGTTGACGACGTCGAGGGTCTCGCGGGCGGACTCGAACGTGCGCGCAATCGCCTGGGTGATCGGCCGGAAGCGACCCGGAGCGTTGTGCAGGACACGCGCAGGCACCTCGCCGGCGTCCAGCGAGGGGAACAGCGCGTCGAGCTCCTCGTTCGGCACGAGCCCCCCGAGCCAGCGGAAGCTCACGAGGAAGACGAGCTGCAGCTGCGCGACGACCGGGCCGGTGACCCGGACGAACAGGTCGTGGAAGCGACCGTCCTGGAAGTGGTCCTCGATGCCTGCGCCGCCGACCCAGCCCGTGCGCCCGTCGACGATCACGACCTTCCGATGGTCGATGTGCCCGAGCTCGCGGACGTTCCAGCGGCTCGCGCCCCCGCCCCCGAGCGGCCCGGTGGCTGCACGGACCTTCGTCGCCCGCACGACGCAGATCTCGATGCCGCCCGCGGAGAGCCGCTCGTAGAACGAGCTCGTGCTTCCCTCCGGGTCGGACCCCTGGGTGTCGACCACGAGCCGGACCGGCACCCCCTCGGCCGCCTTCGCGAGCAGGACCTCGGCGAACTCGTCACCGACGACGCCCGGCCGAAAGCCGAACTGGTTGATGTGGACCGAGGACGTCGCCGCCGCCACGTCCTCGAGGATGCGCGGGTAGAAGCTCGCCCCCTCGACCAGCACCTCGGCGGAGGTGGCACTGCTCTCCTCGAACGAGAGCGCAAGCGCGCCGCGACCGAGCTCGCGCGTGACGACGCGCTCGGCGTGGGCCCTGAGGTCGTCGTTCCCGACCTCGACGGCGCCGCCCGATCTCACTCCGTAGGCCCGGTCGCTGACCGCATCTGGCGGATGATCGCAGACCTGCCAGTTCCGGCCGCGCCCTGGCCGGCGTCCAACAGCGGAGCGCGGTCAGAGGCCCGGCTGCACGGGCCTCTGACCGGACGCTCGACTCAGGGCACGACCCTCGTCATCTCGTCGATCAGCGCCTGCTGGCGCGCGTCGGGCACGGCGTTGACCTCCTCGCGCAGCCGGACCGGCTGCTTGTCCTGGACGAGCCGACGGAAGAAGAACAGCAGGATCGAGATCGCGAGGACGGAGAAGCCGATGACCTTCTCCTTCGTGCCGCCGTAGCCGCCGGCGGAGGTCTGGAACCAGCCGACGCCGACGATCGTGAAGATCGCGACGATCACCGCGAGGACGTACGCGATCGGCACCCAGACGGCGCTCAGCGAGATCGGGCGAGGCCAGTTCGGACGGTCGCGCCGCAGCAGGATGAAGCCCGTGATCGCGAAGAAGTGCGCGAGGACGTAGCCGATGTTGCTCGCGGCGAGGACACCGAACAGGTTCCCGATCAGGAACACGAAGCAGATGTTGAGCACCATGTCGATGCGTCATCGCCCGGGCCGGCACGTGGTGCTTGTTCAGGTGGTAGAGCTGCTTGACCGTCATGTGGTCGCGTGCGATCCCGTAGAGGGCGCGCCCGCCGTCGGCGGTGGCGGTGTTCATCGAGATCAGGAAGCTCATGCAGATGACGACGACGAAGAAGTTCGTCAGGTTCTCCGAGCCCGTCAGCTGCTCGAGCGCGCCGACGTAGTCGAACGCGGCGACCGTCTCCTCGCCGACCCCGCCCACGAGGCCGAGCGGCAGCATGATGTAGACGACGAACGTGAAGATGCAGGCGGAGCGCAGGGCAAGGCGCGTGTCGTTGACCGTGTCCTTGTACTCGGGCGCGAACGTGGCGCACGTGTCGACGCCCCACGACGACCACGACATGATCCACAGCCAGACGATCGAGAGGCGGATGACCTCCCAGGTGGAGAGCGAGACGGCGTCCTCCCCCGTGCCCACGGTGCCGTCGAGGGCACCCCATGTCATGTTGTCGCTCGACCAGTCGCCGTTGATGAACGGCAGGAACATGAAGCAGAAGAGCGGGATCATCAGCAGCGCACCGGCGAGGTACGCGAACCGGACGCCGACGCGCGACGCCGAAGATGTTGAACAGCCAGACGGCGAGGATCAGCCCGGCCGCGATGAGGTGCGGCAGACCGACGCCGACGTCGAGGATCTGGAAGTAGTTGTTGTCGGGGTCGATCGGCGTGCCTGCCGGCTCGCCGGGGAACCACGCGCCCTGGATGATCTGGCCGATGAAGATGCCGAGGAACGAGAGCACGACGGACCAGCCGAGCCAGTAGCCGAACGTCGCCACCGGGCCGACGAGGGAGAAGTGCTGTCGCCACCCCTCGTGCGCGTACAGCGGGAAGCCGCCCGGCTTGTCCGGGAACATCGCGGCCATCTCGCTGTAGAGGGTCATGATGAAGAAGGCGAGCCCCGCGGAGATGCCCCAGAGGAGCGACCGAGCCCCACCCTCCGAGGTCGCCGACGGAGTAGCCGAGCGACCCGAGGAGGAATCCGGGGGTCGCGAGAGCGATGACGAACCCGTCGTACCAGCGGAGCTTCTTGAGGAGCTGACGTTCCTCGACGACTGCCTCAGCCACCATCGACCTCCCGGGAGAGACTCGCGCGGAGTGCGCCCACGCGCGACGTATAACAGCGTCGGCCGACGGATTCAACGATTTCCGCAATAGCGTTTCCCCTGCGGCAATGGTGCCGATCGGGCCGACCGTCGTAGAATCTCCCCGTGGCGAAGCACCCTCCGATCCGGATCGGCTGCGAGTGCGGAGAGTCGGGGCACGTCGCCCACGGCGAGACGTGGACGTGCCCGTCGTGCGGGCGGCGCTGGAACACCGCCCAGATCCCGGCGGACGCCTACGACGGCCGCCGTCGCCGGATGCGCCGGCTCGAGCTGGAGGTCGTCGTCTTCGGGCGTGCTCGTGCTCACGGTCTTCGTCCCGCTCGTGCTGTTCGTCGACAGCGCGTTCCTCTTCGCCGGCCTGGTGGTCGCGGCCGCGTGGATGTTCCTCTACATGCCGTTCTGGCGCCGCCGCGTCCGGCGGGCCGCCGGTGACGCGCCGAAGTGGGAGCTCCACCCGGAATGACGCTCTGGGTGCGAGACCGCTCCGCCCGCGTCGTCCCGAGCGCGCCTGCGCGCTCGGCGAGGCGGCCGGTCGTCCTCGCGACGCTCGAGGCGCCGCTGACCGCGGAGGCGTCGGCGATCGCCGTCGACGCGGCGGTCGAGACCGGTCAGCCGCTCCTCGTCGTCAACGCCGTCGAGTCGAGCCTGCAGCCGTGCGCGCTCGTGCTCGGCTACGACACGATCGTGCCGCCGGACGTCGAGGAGTCGCTTCGGGCGCCCGCGGACCTCGCCCACTCGCTCGGTGTCGAGGTCGAGCGGCTGCGGCTGCGATCTCCGCGGCCGGTCGACGCGCTCCTCGAGCTCGTCGCCGAGCGCGAGCCCGGCCTGCTCGTCCTCGGACCGGATCCGTCGCGGATCCGCGCGCGCAGGCTCCGCAAGGCGACGCGGCGGATCGAGCGCGATGCCGGCTGTCTCGTCTGGTCCGCGACCGACGGGCTGCGCTAGCTCTCGACCCAGCCGAGGCGCTGCGACAGGGCCGAGGCTGCACGCGAGAAGGGGCTCGAGCGCAGCGGCCCGGGCCTTGGCGTCGAGACGTGCGGTCGGCCCCTGGACGCCGATGATCGCCGCGAGCTCGCCGCGGCTTCCCCGGACCGGCGCGGCGACCCCCGCGAGGTCCTCCTCGCGCTCCCCGACCGCGTCCGACCAACCGCGCGCCCGGGCGCGCTCGATCTCCCGAGCGAGCGCACGCGGGTCGGCGATCGTGCGCGCCGTGTAGCGACGAAGGGGGCCCGGCGGAAGCCCGATGCCCCCGAACGCGAGCAGCACCTTGCCGGTCGCGGTGGCGTGGGCCACGCTGGGGCGGCCGAGCTGCGCGACGCCCTGGACCGACGAGGGGCTCTGGACGAAGTCGACCGTGACCGCCTCGTAGCCCCCGGCGACCGAGAGCGTCGCGGTCTCGCCCACGCGCTCGACGAGCCGCTCGAGCTCGGGGCGGGCGAGCTCGCGGAGGTCGAGCCGGTCGACGACCGCGTTGCCCAGCTGCACGAGGCGGATCCCCAGCCGGTAGCGGCCGTTCGCCGCCTGGTCGACGTAGCCGGCCGACGCGAGCGTCGCGAGGAGCCGCGAGACGGTGCTCGCGTTCACGCCCGTCCGCCGCGCGATCTCGTTCGTCCCGAGCTCGCCGCCCGCGGCCAGCGCGTCCATCACGGCAAGGGCGCGGGAGACGGCGGCGACGCGGCGGGCTGCTTGTCGGGGTGCAGGAGGCATGCTACGGTTGTGGCCAAGTGTGACACGGTATTGCCTCTGAGGCAATAGAGGAGAGCGCAGCTCCGGAGGAACGGCATGGGTCAGCTCGCCGCATCACCCTACGTCGTGATCGGTGCCGGCATGCACGGGCTCTCGACCGCGTACCACCTCGCGCTCGAGCTCGAGCGCCGAGGGCTCGGCACCGGCGGCGACGTCGTCGTCGTCGACAAGGCGACGCCCGGCGCAGGCGCCACGGGGATCGCCTGCGGCGTCGTCCGCAACAACTACTTCCAGCCGGCGATGAGCGAGCTGATGCAGGCGTGCGTCGAGGTCTGGGAGTCCGACCCGGAGGCGTACCACTACAACGGCGTCGGCTACATCGCGCTCGGCCCGCCGGTGCAGGAGCCCGACCTCGTCGCCGTCTTCGAGCGCCAGGAGCGGATCGGCTACCGCTCGAAGCTCATCGTCGGCGAGGCGGAGGTCGACGCCCACATGAAGAGCCTCTTTCCCGACTGGCGCGCCAAGGGCGTCACCGTCTGCCTGCACGAGCACCAGGGCGGGTTCGCCTTCAACCTCGAGTCGGTCGCGGGCCTCCGGGACAAGTGCCTCGCGGAAGGCGTCCGGATCCTGGAGCACACCGAGGTGACGGGCTTCGAGCTCGGCGCCGACGACGCCGTCGTCGCCGTCGAGACGAGCGGCGGCCCGATCGCGGTCGGCGAGCAGGTCGTCGTCGCCCCCGGGCCCTGGGCGCCGAAGCTCTGGTCGATGCTCGGCCTCCCCGACCGGATCGACGTGCACACCCCGTCGGGCGACGTCGCGCGCGACCGGCCGATGTGGACGTACTGGAACCTCCAGGAGGGGGAGATCGGCGTCGACCCGCTGTCGTTCGCCACCGCGGACGGTGGCGCACCGCCCGTGATCCACCTCGACACGGACGCGCCGCTCCACACGGACGACGGTCGCCTCGTGACCGACGAGCTGTGGGGCATCTACTACAAGCGCGACCGCCACGGCGTGCAGGGTGGCGCCTCGCCGCTCACCGTGGACGGCGACATCGAGCTCGACCCGTACCCCTCGACCACGGACGTCGACCCCGACTTCCCGGACATGTGGTGCGCGGCGCTGTCACACGCGATGGCGCGCTTCGAGGGATGCCGCGCGCACTACAAGATGGCCCGCTCGGGCGGCGTCGGCGCGTTCACCGCGGACAACTTCCCGGTCTTCGACTGGGTGAAGCCCAACGTCTACGCCGTCCTCGACTCGAACCACGGCTACAAGATGATCGGCGTGGGGCGCGAGGTCGCGAAGGTGCTGATGGGCGAGCACGCGCCGCTCCTCCACCCGTTCCGCTTCGAGCGCTTCGCGACCGGGGACCTGCACCCCGTCTCCAACTCGCCCTACCCCTGGAGCTAGCCTTGCTCGCGAAGCGGGAATCCGCAGGAGCGGATTCCCGCCGCTTGATCCCCGCCTACGGCGGGGCAGATCCCTGAAGGCGTCGCCTTCGGCGCCGCAACCGCCGCGTTGCGACCGCAGCCGGTTGCGCTGCGTGCGGGCGGCGGCGAGGATCACGCCGTGATCGTCATCCTCCTGCTCGGCTTCGCGCCGTGGATCATCCTGCTCACGCTCGTGCTCGCCCTGTACCTGACCGTCATCGAGCTGCTCGAGCTCCGGCCGAACTACGGCTGGTGGATCTGGTGGCTCCTGCTCGTCTTCCTCACCCACTTCGTCGGCTACCTGATCCTCCGTGGCTACGCCTACTACCGACACCGAGAAGCCGCGCGACCTTAGGGACAGCTGGCTCGTCCGGGCCGCCGTCCTCGTCGCCGTGCTCGCGGTCGCGTTCCTCTACGTTCGCGGCTGCCAGGCCCAGAGCAGCCCGGTCACCCAGGAGGAGGCGGTCGAGATCGCGCGCGCCGAGGTCTCGTTCACACCGGACCGCTACCAGGTCCGGTTCATCCAGCAGGGGATCCCGGCGCGAGGGTACTGGGGCGTCTCCTTCGTCGACGACGGGCCGAACGGCGTTCCCGAGGAGGTCGAGGTCTACCTCGTCGACGCGAAGACCGGCGACGTCAGGCCCGCCTGACCTATGTAGGAAACCTCCACACGCCGGGGGCAACCTCGGCAGGTCTCCACATGGAAGGCCGTCTGGCCGTCTCGTAGGTTTGCGCCCGAAGCCCCGAGCGGCCCGAGGGAGGGCGCCGAATGAGCTCGTCCATCTTCGTCCTGGCAGAGACAGTCGAGGAGCAGATCAAGGCGCTCCAGGACGCGCAGAAGCTCGACTCGCAGATCCTGACGGAGCAGTTCTACTTCTGGACCGTCGTGATCATGTGGCTGATCCACGCCGGCTTCATGGCGTACGAGGCGGGTGCTGCCAGACGGAAGAACATCATGTCGACGGCGATGAAGAACATCCTGACGATCGCCGTCGTCACGCCGACCTTCTACTACTTCGGCTGGTACATCTACGGCTGCATGGAGGAGGGGTGGCCGAAGAACGGCCACGACTCGCCCGACGCCTTCCCCGGCTTCTGCGGCCTGACCGCGCCGTGGAGCGAGGGCATGGGCCCGAACCTCCAGGACCACGTCAGCCTCGTCTTCTTCCTCGCCTTCCTGCTCTTCTCGTGGACGACGGCCTCGATCATGTCCGGCGCGCTCATCGAGCGCGTCCGCCTCTCCGCCTTCCTGCTCCTGGCCGTGATGCTCGGCTCGGTCGTGTGGATCCTCGACGCGGCCTGGGGCTGGAGCTCCGGCGGCTGGCTGACGACCCGGTTCGGCTTCCACGACTCGATCGCATCCGGCGTGGTGCACGGCGTCGCGGGCGCCTTCACCCTCGGCGTGCTCCTCAACCTCGGCCCACGGATCGGCAAGTACGACGTCGTCGGCCGCGCCCGATCGTTCAGACCCCACAACACCCACATGACGTTGATGGGGCTGATGCTGATCTTCACCGGCTTCTACGGGTTCTACGCGGCCTGCCTGGTGATCCAGTCCACGACGTTCCCGGGCTGGCTCAACATCTACCTCTCGCCGACGACGCTCGGCACGATCGCGATGGTGATCACGTTCGGCTTCGCGGGCGGCTTCACCGGGGGGTGGTTCGCCTCCAAGGGCGACCCGTTCTGGACCCTCTCCGGCGGCCTCGCGGGCGTGATCTCCGTGTCGGCGGGCGCAGACGTCTACCACCCGTCGCTCGCCTACCTGCTCTCGTTCTCCGGCGGCATGGCGTGCGTCTGGGTCGGGACCTGGATCGAGAAGAAGCTGCGGATCGACGACGCGGTCGGAGCGGTCGCCGTCCACGGCTTCTCGGGCTTCTACGGCGTCTTCCTCGTCGGCATCTTCGCCGGCGGCTACCCGACCGGGATCAACAACATCGAGAGCTCGATGGGCGGCCAGCTGATGGGCATCCTCACCTTCGTCCCGCTCGGGTTCCTCTCGGGCTACGTGTTCAGCTGGATCCTCAAGAAGGTGAACCTCCTGCGGGTCCCGCCCGAGGTCGAGATCGAGGGCCTCGACATGGCGGAGTTCCAGCAGGACTTCTACCCCGAGTTCGAGCGCGCCCCCGAGATCATCATCGGCCCCGACGGCGAGGAGCTCGACGCAGGGCCGATCCTGCTCGACGGGTACGCCACCGTGACGGCAGGCAGGGCGACCACGCGAGCAGGCTCGTGAGGAGGGAGTAAGGGATGTTCGACGCGTTCCCGTACGACGAGTGGAGCGACGAGATGACGACGTTCTGGACCTTCGGGGTCGAGGGCGACACGGGCACGATCGTCCTCACGATCCTCGGCGTGCTCCTGATGATCGGCGCGCTCATCGCATTCGTGCGGATGGAGTCCGGCAAGCTCGACCGCCAGGCCGCGATGCTCAAGCAAGCGATGGGCCCGCCGCCCCCCGGCGCCTAGAGAAGAGGAGCGATGGCAAGCAAGCAGATCGACTTCCCACCCCTCCAGAAGGAGGACAAGCGCGTCGCGCCGGTGATGATCGGCGTCTCGATCCTCTTCGCGCTGATCGTCGTCGTCATCCTCCTCACCGACCTCGACGGCCCGTTCATCGGGCCCTGGGGTTGACGCAGGGCGAAGCGAGGTCGAAGCTTCAGCAATGCCGCTCTACCTCCACTGCGTGATCTGCAGCCGGAAGCAGGCGCACGGCCTTCTCTCGAGCGCGAGCTGGGGCATGACGCCCCTTCCCTCCGGCTCGACCGTCGACCATCCGGCCGTCCGCGACGCGCGCGTGTGCACCTGCCCCGGCTGCTGCGCCAAGCACTCCGACTGGCAGCGCCGCGCGCTGGCAGCCCTCGGGCTCTCGCGCTAACTCTCCGCTAGCGCGTCTCGCGATCCCCCCGCCTGACGGCGGGGCACATCCCTGAAGGCGTCGCCTCTCGGCGCCGCAACTTCCGGCCCAGAGTCGCGGCGAGCTCCGCCCCAGCCGACTACCCCTTCGAGGGCAAGGTCAGAACAGTCCGACGGTGCTGCCGTCCGCATCGATGTCGATGGCGTGCGCCGCGGGCGTCTTCCCGAGGCCCGGCATCGTCTGCATGTCGCCGCACAGCGCGACGATCCACCCGGCCCCGGTGTACGGCCGCAGGTCGCGCACGGTGACGGTGAAGCCCGTCGGCGCGTTCAGCAGCGTCGCGTCGTGCGAGAGCGAGAGGTGCGTCTTCGCCATGCAGATCGGCAGGTCGCCGAGCCCCGACGCCTCGAACGCGGCCGCCTTGTCCTTCGCCGTCTTGAGCAGGAAGACCCCGTCGGCGCCGTAGACGTCCGTCGCGATCGCGCGGATCTTCTCTGCGATCGGCGCGTCCGACTCGTACGCGAAGCGGAACTCCGAGGGCTCGTCCGCGGCCGCGACGACCGCCTCGGCGAGCGGGGCAGCGCCCTTCCCGCCGTCCTCGAACGCCGTGTTCACCTCGGCCGCGTAGGCGCCGTGCTCGACGGCGAGCCGCTTGACGAGCTCGAGGTCCTCCTGCGTGTCGGTCGGGAACTTGTTCACGCCGACGACGGCCTGGAGGCCGAAGTGGCGGATGATCCCGATGTGCCGCGCGAGGTTGGCCGCGCCCTCCTCGATCTCCGCGGCGCCGCCGTCGATGTTCCCGCCGTGGTGCTTGAGCGCGCGAACGGTCGCGACGAGCACGACCGCGCTCGGCCGCAGGTCGCCGATCCGGCACGTGATGTCGAAGAACTTCTCCATGCCCATGTCCGACGCGAAGCCCGACTCGGTGACGAGGTACTCGCCGAGCTTGAGCCCGACGCGGTCGGCGACGAGCGAGTTGTTGCCGTGCGCGATGTTCGCGAACGGCCCGCAGTGGACGAACGCGGGCTGCCCCTCGAGCGTCTGGACGAGGTTGGGCTTGATCGCGTCCTTCAGCAGGACGGTCAGCGAGCCGGCGGCGTGGAGGTCCTCGGCGGTGACGGCCTCGCCCTCGAAGGTCTGCCCGACGGTGATCCGGCCGAGGCGCTCGCGCAGGTCGGCGAGGTCGCGGGCGACGGCGACGAGGCCCATGATCTCGCTCGCGGCGGTGATGTCGAACCCGGTCTGGCGCGGGTAGCCGTTCACGCGCCCGCCGAGACCCGTGACGACGTCGCGCAGCGAGCGGTCGTTCATGTCCATGCAGCGCCGCCACGAGATCGAGAGCGGGTCGAGGCCGAGCTCGTTGCCGTGCAGCAGGTGGGCGTCGACGAGCGCCGCGAGGAGGTTGTTCGCCGCCGTGATCGCGTGGAGGTCGCCCGTGAAGTGGAGGTTCAGGTCCTCCATCGGGACGACCTGCGCATAGCCGCCGCCCGCGGCTCCGCCCTTGACGCCGAACACCGGGCCGAGCGACGCCTCGCGGAGCGCGAGGACCGGCCTGCGGCCGATCGCGCCGAGGCCCTGGGTCAGCGACACGGAGGTCGTCGTCTTCCCCTCGCCCGCGGGGGTCGGCGTGATCGCGGTGACGTTGATGATCTTCGCGTCGGGCCGGTCGGCGAGCCGGTCGAGGATCGAGAGGTCGACCTTCGCCTTGTACCGGCCGTACTGCTCGAGCTCGTCGGGCTCGATGCCCGCCTCGGCAGCGACGTCTGCGATCGGGCGGAGCGTTGCTGCCTGGGCGATCTCGAGGCTCGAGAGCATTCGGAGGTCCTTTCGGCTCAGGTTCGGCGTCGCGCGAGAACTCTCTCGCACTTCGTGGACGTGCAGTGCATCAATGACTCACCGCGGCTGCGGCAAGCTCGGAGACGAGCGTGTCGGTGGCGAACCGCTCCAGCCGGAAGGGCTCGATCAGATCGGGCGTCCTGCCGCTCGCGATCAGCTCGGCGAGCGTGACCCCGACGATCGGCGCCGCCTTGAACCCGTAGGTCCCCCACCCGCAGTCGACGAGGAAGCCGTCGACCTCGGTGACGCCCATGATCGGGCTGTAGTCCGGGCTCATGTCGCAGAGACCCGTCCAGTGGCGGAGGACCCGGGTCGAGTGCAGCTGCGGGAACAGCTCGAGCACGTGGCGCGACGCGTACTCGACGAACGGGAAGGTGCCCTTGTTCGAGTACGTCGGGTAGGGCTCGACCTCGGCGCCGATCAGGAACTCGCCGCGGTCGGTCTGCGAGACGTAGATGTGCATCTGCGCCGAGACGATGATCTTGTCGAGGAACGGCTTCACCGGCTCGGTGACGAACGCCTGCAGGATCGAGGTCGTGATCGGCAGCCGGAGCCCCGCGAGCTTCGCGACCGGGCTCGACCAGCCGGCCGTCGCGCTCAGGACGACGTCGCAGGAGATGTCGCCCTTCGTCGTCCGGACACCGTGGCAGCGGCCGTCGCGAACGTCGAAGCCGGTGACCTCGACGCCCTGGTGGATGTCGATGCCGGCGCGCCCGACCTGCTTCGCGAAGCCCCAGACGACGGCGTCGTGGCGGATGATCCCGCCCGGCGGGTGGTAGAGAGCGCCGAGGATCGGCCAGGTGACGTCGTCGCCGATGTTGATCTGGGGGCAGAGCCGCTTCACCTCGTCCCGGTCGATCACGCGGCTCGAGATGCCGAGGAGCTTGTTCACCTCGGCGCGCTCGTGCTGGACGACGAGCGAGCGGTCGGAGTGCGCGAGCGTGAAGTGCCCGTGCTGCGAGAACATGAGGTTGAAGTCGAGCTCGGCGGAGAGCTTCTCGTAGAGCGCGACGCTCTCGCTGTAGAACGCCGCGCCCTCGGGCGTCCGGTAGTTCGCCCGGATGATGGTCGTGTTCCGGCCGGCGGCCCCGGAGCCGATGTAGCTCTTCTCGAGGATCGCGACGTTCGTGATCCCGTGGTGCCGCGCGAGGTAGTACGCCGTCGCGAGGCCGTGCGAGCCGCCGCCGACGATCACGACGTCGTAGTGGCGCCGGAGCGCATCCGGGCTCCGGAGCACGCGCTTCCTGAGGAAGATGTCCTTCACGGCGCCTCCTCCCGCGGCAGGGCGTCGACGCCGACGAGCCCTCCGCCGAGCGCGGTCGCGCAGTCGAGGGCCACCTCGGCGACGTAGTGGCCGAGCTCCTGCGCGACGACGACGCGGTATCCGGCTCCCGCCGGGAGCACGTGCGCCGTGACGTGGGCGACCTCGCCGCCCGCCGGGAAGTGGTGGAGATGGGTCAGGCGGGAGACGAGCGCGCGGGCCTCGGGCCCGGTCAGCGCCGAGCACCGTGTACGCGGCGGTCATGTCGATGACGAGCGCGTCGCCGGCGACCTGCTCCCCGACGGCCGAGCGCGCGGACTGCGGGTAGACGACGAGCGCGCGCCTCGGCGAGAGACGGTACGTCGTGACGCCGTCGCCCTCGAGGTCGGCAGGCGGCGCCGGGCGGACGTCGAGCGTGCCGAGGTGCGACAGATCGGCGATCCCGACCCGGGCGAGATGCTCGGCCTCGCCCGGCACCCGGGTGGGGACGAGCCAGCCGCCGCGCTCCTCGAACGTGGCGTCCGCAGCGCGGAAGAGCCGCTCGGCGGCGGAGCGCGCCACGGGATGGAAGCCACCCTCGTCCCGGGCGAGCGACGGCGAGAGGAAGTCGAGGACGCCGCTCATGCCTTGAGCCTCTCTCCAGCGGGATCGAAGAACGGCCCGAGATGGACGCGCATCGCGACCGGCCGGCCGTCGACCTGGACGACGAACCGCGCTCCCTCGACCGCGAGCTCGCTGGGGACGATCGCGAGACCGATCACCTTGCCGAGCGCGGCCGAGTGCCGCACGGACGTCACGCGTCCGGCGGAGACGCCGTCGACGACCACCTGCCCGCCCTCGACCGGCATCGCGCCGCTCGGGCTCTCGAATCCGACGAGCATCCACCTGAGGCCGCGATCGGCGACCTGCTGGGTCGCCCACTTGCCGACCCACTCGAAGTCCTTGTCGTTCTTCACGAGCCACGGCATCGCCGCCTCGAGGAGGTTCGACTCGGAGTCGGTGTCCTGGCTGACGATCACGTGGCCCTTCTCGAGCCGGAGGATCCGCTGCGGCTCGAGGCCGAAGGGCGCCGCCCCGAGGTCCGCGCCGCGCTCGAGAAGCGCGTCCCAGACGTGCTCGGCGTGCGCGCTCGGGAAGTGGAGCTCGTACCCGAGCTCGCCGACGAAGCCGATCCGGAGCGCGAGGCAGGGCACGCCGGCGACCCGCACGTGCCGCGCGTCGAGGTACCCGAGCGCCCTCGTTCGAGAAGTCGTCGCTCGACACGCGCGTCATCAGCTCGCGAGCCTGCGGGCCGGCGACGTTCACCGCGGCGACGGATCCGGTGAGCTGGACGAACCGGACGTCCATGAACCACACCGCGTTCCACCACGTGAACCACTGGTAGACGCCGTCCGCACCGGTCGACGTCGTCGTCACGTAGAACGTCTCGTCGTCGAGGCGCGCCACGGTCCCGTCGTCCATGATCCGGCCCGCGTCGCCCGTGAGCACCCCGTAGCGGATGCGCCCGACCTTGAGGTCGGAGAAGCGGTTCGGGTAGACGCGGTCGAGGAACGCCCCCGCATCGGGGCCCGTGACGAGGATCTTGCCGAGGGTCGAGACGTCGATCAGCCCGACGGCCTCGTGGACGTGCTTCGCCTCGGCCCCGGCGTCGGGCCCGTAGGAGTGCGGGCGCTTCCAGGCGCCCGTCCACATCATCGTGGCGCCGTGCTCCTCGTGGCGGTGATGCAGCGACGTCCGCTTCACCGGCTCCTGCGGGCGGCCCGCGAGCAGGCCGAGCGTGATCGGCGAGTGCGGCGGCCGGGCGGTCGTCGTCCCGATGGTGTTCTCGTCCAGACCCGTCGCCTTCGCGTAGACCCGGATCGAGTTCACGTGGCAGAGCCGTCCCTGGCACGGCCCCATCGTCACCGTCGTGTACCGCTTGGAGAGCTCGATCGAGTCGAAGCCCTCCGCGATCGCGTACTTCAGGTCCTTCGTCGTCTGGTCCTCGCAGAAGCAGACGAAGCACTTGTCGCCCTGGTAGCCGAGGACGGGATCCGGGACGGCCGGCTCGCCGACGTCCCCGGCTGCGGCGCCGACCGCCTCGACGTCCGCCGGGAGGTCGGTCGGGACGAAGACGCCGCGCGCCCCGTCGTAGACGACCCGTGCACCTGCCTGGGCGAGGAGCTTGTAGTTCGGCTGCGGGCTCCCCGACATGACGAGGAGGTCGCAGGGCGTGACCCGGCCGTTGATCGCGACGGACTCGACACGCGAGCGGCGGCCGCGGGCCTCGATGTTCGGGGGCTGGCCCTCGCGGAGGTCGACGACGCCCACGACGTCGACGCCCGCCGCCTCCAGGTCGGACGCAGCTGCGAGGCCACGGTCGTCCGCCGTCACCACGACCGCGCGCTCCGCCGGCTTGATCGACCACAGGTTGACGAGGCGCCGCGCGCCGTCGGGCAGCATCACGCCGACGAGGTCGTTGCCGGGGAAGACGAGCGGCTGCTCGACGACGCCGGCCGCGACGACGACGCGGTCCGCGCGGATCTTGACGAGCGTGTCGCCGTGCGCCACCGGCACGAAGCCGTACTCGAAGAGCCCGATCGCGATCGCGGGCGTGAGGAGCTCGACGCCGGCGTCGAGCGCAGCCTGTCGGAGCTCGGCCGCGCGCGCGCTGCCCGCCCGGTCGGCGAGGAGCGAGCCGCCGACGGCAGGGCCCTCGTCCACGAGGAGCACGCGGTTGCCGCTCGTCGCGGCGGACGTCGCCGCCTCGAGCCCCGCCTGACCGCCGCCGATCACGAGGACGTCGGCGTGCTCGTGGACGACCTCCACCCGCTCGCCGCGCGCCCCGTCGGGGTCGAGCTTCCCGAGGCCGGCCGCGCCCCGGAGGATCTTCTCGTAGAGCGGCCAGAGCTTCCGCGGCCGGATGAACGTCTTGTAGTAGAAGCCGGGCGGGGTGAACGGCCCGCCGAGCTTGTCGGTCGACGCGCATCAGGTCGCGGTCGAGCGAGCCCATGAAGTTCTGCCCGGACACGACGGCGCCCTCGCGGACGGGCGTGACGCAGACACGGACGTTCGGCTGCCCGTCGACGGTCATCTGGCAGTTCGCGCAGTGGCCGGAGCAGCACTGGAGGCCGCGCGGGCGGTGGTACTTGAAGCTCCGCGAGAAGATCCTGCGACCCGAGGCGTAGAGCGCCGAGGCGATCGTGTCGCCCGCGTACGCGTGGACGGGCTTGCCGTCGTACGTGATCGTCAGCTCCTGCGAGCGGTCGATCAGCTCGCCGGGATGCTCGGGGAGCCGGGTCACGCGGGCTCCGGATGCCACGTGCGCTTCACCTCGTTGGTGTACGTGTGCCGCTCGGCGAGGAACCACTCCTCGCACACGCGGCAGAACCACCACTCGCGCTGGAAGCCCCACTCGTTGTCGCGGACGTAGATGTAGTCGTTGAGCTCGCGCTGGGTCGGCGTCGTCACGGGCCGCTTCGTGGACTCCCCGGCGCAGCGGAGCTCCTGCACCTCACGTGGGCCGCAGTTCGGGCAGGTGACGAGAAGAGACATACCGTGTATGTTGCGCTCAGCGCAACGGCGTGTCGCCGTTCGCAACGGTATCCAACCACCGTGGCGCGTCGTCGTCAACCGTCGAGCGGCCGGATCGAGGCGTCGAGTCGCGCGGTCGCGATCCTCGACGCCCTCGCGGACGCCGGCGAGATCGGCACGAACGAGCTCGCACGACGCACGGGCCTTCCCGCCAGCACCGTGTCGCGCCAGCTCGGCACGCTCGCCGCGACCGGTCTCGTCGAGCAGGACGGCGAGTCCGGGCGGTACCGCCTCGGGATCCACGTCGTCCGGCTTGCGAACGCCGTTCTCGCACGCCTCGACGTCCGCCGCATCGCTCGCCCCCACCTCGAGGAGCTCGTGCGGATCACCGGCGAGACCGCGACGCTCCACGTGCCCGGCGAGGAGGACGCGGTCACGGTCGACTTCGTGCCGAGCGCGCACTTCATCCAGCACGTGACGCAGCTCGGCCGCCCGTCGATCGCCCATGCGACCTCGGCCGGGAAGGTGATGCTTGCCTTCACCGACCGCCCCCTCCCGCGCGGGCCGCTCCGCGCGTACACGCCGCGGACGATCACCAGCGCGAAGGCGCTCTCCGTGGAGATCGAGCGCGTGCGGGCACAGGGCTACGCCGAGGCGTTCGAGGAGCGCGAGCCGGGCCTGGCGGCGGTCGCCGCACCGGTGTGGTCCTCGACCGGGGCCCTCGCCGCGATCGTCGCGCTCCAGGGCCCGACCGCGCGCTTCGGGGACGACGAGGTGCGCGCCGCGGTCGCGCCGCTGCTCGAGCGGGCCCGCGGCGATCTCGGCGGGGCTCGGCTGGGTGCCGGGCTAGACCGCGCCGCGGCGCAGCGTGATCCAGTCGAGCGCCGCGGCCCGCGGCAGCCGCACCCGGAGCGTCGAGCCGCGGCACTGGAACGGCGTCGACCCGCCCGGCGTCGAGGTCGTCCGCGTCGGCGGGCCCGGGACGGTGTAGGTGCGCCCGTCCTTCGTCCCGCTCATCGGGCCGTACTCGACCGTCGACTCCCCCGCCCGGATCGTCAGCAGCCCGGCGCGCGCGGTGTACGGCGCCAGGGTGAAGAAGCGCGCTCTCGCGGTCATCGTCGCGTCACCCAGGTTCGTCTCGAGGACGAGCCCGGTCGAGCCGTACTGGAACGCGCCGCCCCGGAAGGTCATGTAGAGGCGGCCGTACGACGTGAACAGCCCGCCGGGGACGAGCGCGCGCATGACCCGCCGCGTCTCACCCTGGGTCGCGACCCAGTTGCCGCGGAGGCACGAGGGCGAGCCGGAGCCCGGCGACGAGGCAGCCGTCGCGGTGCCCGAGACGGCGAAGACGGTGACGACCACGGCGAGCACGGCAAGGACGGCGAGCGGGCGCATGCCCCGACGGTAGGTCGGCCCGGACGCCGGGACCTGCCCCGAAGGGGGGAGTCAGTCCTGCAGGCGGGCCGCGACCCGCTCGGCGATCTCGTCGACGAGCGACCGCTGCATCCCCGCGAGCGGGACGCCCGTCATCAGCGACGCCTCGATCGTCAGCGCGACGAGGTCCTCGGGCTCCATGTTGTGGACGTGCGACTTCCCGCACGCGCGGGCGAGCGTCTGCGTCTCGAGGGTCAGGACGCGGAGGTAGTTCGCGAGCCGGCGGCCGCCGAGGACGGGGTCGAACCGCGCGGCGAGCTCGTCGTCCTGCGTCGAGATGCCGGCCGGGTCGCGACCGGCCTGCCAGTCGTCGTAGAACCCGGCGGCGCTCCCGATCTGCCGGTACTCGTCCTCGAGCTCGGGCGCGTTGTCGCCGAGCGCGATCAGCGCCGCGACGCCGATCGACACGGCATCCGCTCCGAGCGCGAGCGCCTTCGCGACGTCCGCGCCGGTCCGGATGCCGCCGGACACGACGAGCTGCACCTGACGGTGCATCCCGAGCTCCTGCAAGGCGTCGACCGCGAGCTTCACCGCGGGGAGCGTCGGGATCCCGACGTGCTCGATGAAGACGTCCTGCGTCGCGGCGGTGCCGCCCTGCATCCCGTCGACGACGATCACGTCGGCGCCCGCCTTCACCGCGAGCTGGACGTCGAAGTACGTCCGCGTCGCGCCGACCTTCACGAAGATCGGCTTCTCCCAGTCGGTGATCTCGCGGAGCTCGTGGAGCTTGATCTCGAGGTCGTCCGGGCCTGTCCAGTCGGGGTGGCGCGAGGCGCTCCGCTGGTCGATGCCCTGCGGCAGGTCGCGCATCTCGGCGACGCGGTCGGAGATCTTGTGCCCGAGCAGCATGCCGCCGCCGCCGGGCTTCGCGCCCTGCCCCACCACGACCTCGATCGCGTCCGCGCGCCGGAGGTCGTCGGGGTTCATCCCGTAGCGCGAGGGGAGGAGCTGGTAGACGAGCGTCTCCGAGTGCTCGCGCTCCTCCGGCGTCATGCCTCCGTCGCCGGTCGTCGTCGAGGTGCCGACCTCGGTCGCGCCCCGGCCGAGCGCCTCCTTCGCCGGTGCGGAGAGCGCCCCGAAGCTCATCCCGGCGATCGTGACCGGGATCTGCAGCTCGAGCGGCTTCGACGCGTACCGGGTGCCGAGCGTCACGTTCGTCGCGCACCGCTCGCGATACCCCTCGAGCGGGTACCGCGAGATGCTCGCGCCGAGGACGAGCAGGTCGTCGAAGTGCGGCAGCCGCCGCTTCGCGCCGAAGCCGCGGATGTCGTAGATCCCCTCGCGCGCGGCGCGCTGGATCTCGGCGATCGTGGCGCGGTCGTAGAGGTACGACTCGCGCAGGCCGCGCTGCGCGTGCGTCAGATCCTCGTCGACCGCCGTCATCAGCGCCCTAGTACGCGTTGTCGACGTGGAAGTTGTAGAGGCGGCGCGCGGAGCCGTAGCGGCGAAACGACGCAGGGTCGACGTCGTCGATCCCCGCCTGCACGAGGAGGTCGCGCACCTCGTCCACGTGCTCGGCGCGCATCTCCTTCTCGATGCAGTCCGCCCCGGGCGCCGCGACCTCGCCGGCGACGTAGAGCCGCGCCTCGTAGATCGAGTCGCCGAGCGCCTCGCCCGCGTCGCCGCAGACGACGAGCCGGCCGGTCTGCGCCATGAACGCGCTCAGGTGCCCGACCGAGCCGCGGACGACGACGTCCGCGCCCTTCAGCGAGATCGCGCACCGCGCGGAGGCGTCCCCGTGGATCACGAGGAGGCCGCCGTGCGCGGTTGCGCCCGCCGACTGGCTCGCGTTGCCGTCCACCACCACACGGCCGGACATCATGTTCTCCGCGACGCCCGTGCCGGCGCTCCCGCGCACGTGGACGCTCGCCCGCTGGTTCATGCCTGCGCAGTAGTAGCCGGCGTGCCCCTCGATCTCGACCTCGAGCTCGGCGTCGAGGCCGCATGCGAGCGCGTGCGCGCCGTTCGGATGGAGGACGCGCCAGCGACGCGGGCCTGTCCCCGCACGCGCGACGTCGTGGAGCCGTTGGTTGAGCTCGCGGAGCGGCGTCACCGCCAGGTCGATCGTCTCGGCCGTCTCGACGGGCGTGGCGGTCACCGCGGTCACGCGGCGACCCGCTCCCAGGCGTAGACGACGCCCGGGCTCGGCTCCCACACGCGCGCCTCCTCGGCGCCCGGCAGGACGGCGATCGCGCGGACCTCGGACGCCATCGCCACCCAGTCGTCCGTCTCCGCGAGCACCGCCGGCTTGCACGCGATCGGGTCGCGGAGCACCGCGAACCCGTCGGCGGTGCCGACGAGGAAGGTGTAGAAGCCGTCGAGGTCGTCGAGGCAGCCCTCGAGCGCCTGCTCGAGCGACGCACCCTCGCGCATCCGCCACGCGAGGTAGCCGGCGGCCACCTCCGTGTCGTTGTCCGTCCGGAACGGGATCCCCTCGCGGCGCAGCGCGAGCCGCAGCCGGTTGTGGTTCGAGAGCGACCCGTTGTGGACGAGGCACACGTCGAGACCGGTCGAGAAGGGGTGCGACGCCTCCGTCGTGACGCGGCTCTCGGTCGCCATCCGCGTGTGGCCGAGGGCGTGCGTGCCGCGGACGTCGTCGAGCGCGAACTGGCGTGCGAACTCCTCGGGGCGACCGACCTCCTTGTAGACCTCGATCGCGCGACCCGCGCTCATGACGCGCAGGTCGGGCCGCTGCTCGCGTGCCCAGCGCTCCGCCTCGTCGGCGTCGGCCTCGACGACGATGCACGCGTGCGTCGCGCGCACGGCCGGCTCGCCGGCGCCGCCGAGCGCGTCGCGCAGCGCTCGCGCGACCGCGTCCCAGTCCTCGCTCGGGTCGGGCGAGTACAGCGTGACCTTCGTCGACCCGGACGGCGCCTCGTCGCGGTAGAACGCCACGCCGGCGCTGTCGGGCCCGCGGTCGGAGAGCTGGACGAGCATCGCCGCGAGGTCGGCGCCGAGCCGTGCCTCGACGTCGCTCGACTTCGCGAACAGCCCGACGATCCCGCACATCGAGGTGGAGAGTACCTCCATGTGATTCCTGCCCTTCGGGCCGGAATCACTAGAAAAACGCCGCTCGGTATGTAGCAGATCGCACATGCTGCGCCCAGAGGCGAGTTGCGACCGCGAAGCGGGACGCCTTCAGGGATGTGCCCCGCCGAAGGCGGGGATCAGCGGCAGGAATCCGCTCCCGCGGATTCCTGCTTCGCGAGCAAGCTCAGAAGCGCGTGAGGTACTCGCGGACCTCCCAGTCGGTCACCTGCTCGTGGTAGCGGTGCCACTCGTCGCGCTTGATGCGGGCGATCCAGTCGACGACGTCCTCGTCGCGGCCGCGGCCGAGCGCGGCGCGCAGGACGTCGTCGCGCTCGAGCTCGCCGACGGCCTCGCCGAGCGTCGCCGGGAGCGCCTCGAGCCCGCGCGAGCGCAGCTCGTCGATCGAGACCGTGTAGAGGTTCTCGGTGTTCGGCTCGCCCGGGTCGAGCTTCCGCTCGATCCCGTCGAGACCCGCGGCGAGGACCGCCGTCGCGGCGAGGTACGGGTTGCACGACCCGTCGATGGTGCGGTCCTCGATCCGCCCCGGCCCCGGGATCCGCAGCATCTGCGTGCGGTTGTTGTAGCCGTACGAGATCCAGACGGGCGACCACGTGGCGCCCGAGGCCGTCGAGCCGAGCTTCAGCCGCTTGTACGAGTTGACCGTCGGCGCCGTCAGCGCCGACGAGGCGCGTGCGTGTGCCTTGAGACCGCCGACGAAGTGGTACGCGGTCTCCGAGAGGCCGAGGCCGCGCGGGTCGTCCTCGTCGAGGAACGCGTTGTCGCCGTCCCGCCAGAGCGACATGTGGAAGTGACAGCCGTTCCCCGTGAGGTGCGTGAACGGCTTCGGCATGAACGTCGCGAGCAGCCCCTGCCGCTGTGCGAGCGTGTGCACCATGTAGCGGAAGAAGATCGCGCGGTCGCAGCTGACGAGCGCGTCGTCGTACGTGAAGTTCTGCTCGAACTGCCCGTTCGCATCCTCGTGGTCGTTCGCGTAGTTCCCCCAGCCGAGCTCGTTCACGTAGCGGGAGACCGTCGTCAGGAAGTCGTAGTTCCGCGTGAG
Source organism: uncultured Actinomycetes bacterium (assembly GCA_963712255.1). Taxonomy (GTDB): domain Bacteria; phylum Actinomycetota; class Thermoleophilia; order Gaiellales; family Gaiellaceae; genus Gaiella. Next base: position 95,404 of record CAVQHL010000019.1, on the reverse strand, counting down.
GCCGCGGAGGTCGTAACAGGGCTTCTCGAGGTCGTCGAGCGGGTCCGCGAGCTCCAGCCCGCCGTCGTCGCCGCGGCGGAGGAGGAAGTACTCGAGCTCGAGCCCGATCTTGAACTCGAAGCCCGCCTCGCGCGCGCGGGCGAGCTGGTTCTTGAGAATCGTGCGCGGGTCGTACGGCCACGGCTCGCCCTCGACCGTGATGTCGCAGGCGAACCGGGCGACGGTCGGCTCCCAGGGGACCGGCGTGAAGCTGTCGAGGTCGGGGATCGCGGCGATGTCGGGGTCGCTCGGCACCTGGCCGATGTCGCCCGCCGCGAAGCCGGCGAACCCGGCGCCGTCGTTGACCAGGTCGTCGAGGTGGGCGGCCGGGATCAGCTTCGCGCTCGGGCGTGCGTGGAGGTCGACGAACTGGGCGAAGAAGAACTCGATCCCGCGGTCGGCGACGTCCTTCCGGATCTTCTCGAGACGCTCGTTCTCGGGCACGGTGACACGCTCCTCGTCGGCTCGGGTGCACGGTTGTACCACGCCTCTCGGCGGGGTTCACAGGTCGAGAATGGACACTCGCTACGGCTCGGCTGTGTCCATCGCGGACGCCCGTCGCAGGCGCACGAGCTTCACCGCGATCTCGATCTCGAGCCAGTCGTCGGCCCGCAGGTCGAGGTCGGTGAGCTCGCCGATCCGCCGCAGGCGCTGGCGCAGGGTGTTCGGGTGCACGAACAGCGCCTCCGCGGTCGCGCTGATGTTGCCGCGGCGGCGCAGGAACTCCTCGAGGGTCTGGAGGAGCTGCGTCTGCCGCTGCTCGTCGTAGGCCGCGAGGCGACCGACGGCGTCGATGGTCGCGTCCCGGATCGCACCCCCATCCGCGATTCGGAGCAGGTACTTGTGGGCGCCGAGCTCGTCGTAGGCGACGACGTGCGGTTGCCGACCGAGGAGGGCGGCGCCGGTGAGCGCGTGGCGCGCCTCCTCGAAGCCGTCGACGTACGCCGCGGGCTCGGAGCAGGTGCTCGAGAGCCCGATGCGCGCCGTCGGACACCTCGCCCTGGATCGATCGCGCGGTCGCGAGGACCGCCTCGGCGCCGCGCCGGGCGACGGGCACGAGCGCGCGGATCGCGTCGTCGCCGCGGTGCACGATCGTGCCGGGCAGCTCCGCAGGCGAGCGCCGACTCGAGCCGCTCGTCGGGCGGCTCGGCCATGACCACGACGTGGGGCTGCGCGAGGTCGCAGCCGAGCCGGGCCGCGCGACCGTCGAGCTCGGCTCCGGAGCGGCCCTGCGCGAGCTGGTCGAAGAAGTCCGCGATGAGGTTCCGCTCCGTCAGGCGCTCGATCAGGCGCACCTTCTTGATCCCCACGGCCACCTGCCCGGCGATCGCGCGGGCGAGCTCGACGCGGCGCGTCGCGTCGGCGACGATCAGCCCGAGCAGCTCGTCGTCGGCGACGAGGGGCACGGAGACGCGTCCCCGCCGGGCTCGGGTGGACAGCTCCGGGCCGAGCTCGGCGAGCGGGATCGTCGAGCGGGCGCTCGACCCGACCGGGTGCGAGTGACGCAGCCGGAGGTCGTCTCCGCCGCGCTCGATCAGGTAGACGTGGCACGCCTCGGCCTCGAGCAGGCGCCGCGCCTCGCGGGCGACCGCGGGAAGGAGCTCCTCGAGCGCCTCGGTTCGCGCGATCGCCTCGGCGAGCTCGGTGAGCGCCTCGAGCTCGTGGACGCGGCGCTGCATCTCCCCGTAGAGCCGGGCGTTCTCGATCGCGCCCGCGACGAGCGAGGCGGCCGTGACGATGAAGTCGACCTCGTCGCCGGAGAACTCGCGGGGCGCCTCCGTGTGCGCGGAGATGACGCCGATCACGTCGCCGCTCGCGCCCCAGGATCGGGACCGAGAGGAGCGACTGGAACTGCTCCTCCTCGAGCTCCGGGACGTACTTGACGCGGGGGTCGTCGAGCAGGTTCTCGCGGCACGAAGGCGGGCTCGCGATGCTCGGCCGCCCACCAGGCGAGACCCTCGCCCCTCGGCAGCTCGATCCGCCCGGCGAGCTGCGCGTACGGCTCCGACGCCGCCCGGAGGACGAGCCGCGTCCCGTCGTCCTCGACGAGGTAGACGAAGCACGCGTGCACGGCGCTCGCGTCGGTCAGGAGCCGGACGACCGCGGCGAGCACCTCGTCCAGCTCGAGCGACGAGGAGACCGTCGAGACGATGCGGCTGAGGAACGATTCCTCGCGAGCCCGGATGCTCACCCGTGGGAGCGTAAACCGTCGGGCGCCGTCCGGCAGCGCTTGCTGGGGCAGGCGCAGTTGCGCCCGCGACAGCGGGCGCCTTCAGGGATGTGCCCACCGCCGGCAGGGATCCGAGCGGCAGGATTTCGCGAGTGCGGAATCCTGCTCGCGAGCAGGATCAGTGCGTCGCCACGGTGCCGAGGTGCCGCTCGTGGGCGCCCGTCTCGAGGATCTCGCCGACCTGCTCGACGACGAAGCGGATCTCGTCGTCCGTGTTGTAGTAGTGCGGCCCGAGACGGATGCCCGCGTCGGGACGGAAGTCGCAGAGGATCTGCCGCTCCGTCAGCTCCTTGTGCACCGCGGCGAACTCCGGGACGTTGACGATCACCGCGCCGCCGCGGCGCTCGGGCGACCGCGGGCTCCGGATCTCGAACCCCGCCTTGTCGGCGAGCTCGATCAGCAGCTGCGTCTGACGGAGCGAGTTGGCACGGATCCGGTCGACGCCGATCTCCTCGATCAGGTCGTAGCCCGCCGTCCCGGCGTAGTGCGCCGGCACGTTCGGGGTCCCGGTCAGGAAGCGCGCGGCGCCGCTGCGCGTAGCGCATCTCCTCCTCGAAGCCGAACGGCGTCTCGTGCGCCTGCCAGCCGGTGTAGGTCGGCTCGAGGCGCTCGGCGAGGTCGGGCCGCACGTACAGCCATCCGTTGCCCGGGCCGCCGCACAGCCACTTCACCGAGCCGCCGACCGCGAAGTCGACGTCGAGCGCCGTCACGTCGAGCGGGACGATCCCGGCGGACTGGTAGCAGTCGAGGATCACGTGCGCGCCGACCTCGTGGGCACGCCGGACGATCGGCTCGACGTCCTGGATCTCGGCGCTCTTGAAGAGCACGTGGCTGATCGGCACGAGCAGCGTCCGCTCGTCGATCGCGTCGACGATCGCGGCGTCGTCCTCGCAGACGACGACGTCGAGGTCCGGATGCGCCTGGTAGAGGTAGCGCACCGACGGGAAGTTCCCCCGCTCGTAGACGACGCGGTTCCGACCGGGGTCGATCGGAAGGAAGCACGAGAGGACGACGGCCTCGGCGATCGCGACGTTCTGGTGCATCACGGTCGACCCGGCAGGCGCCCCGACGATCCGGCCGATCTGGTCGCCGACCGTCATCGGCATCGTCCACCAGCCCTCGCGCCACGAGCGGATGCCGCGCTCGCTCCACATCCGCGCGTACTCGGCGAGTCGCTCCTCCGCCTTCCGCGGCATCGCCGCCAGGGAGTGGTTGATCAGGTAGGTCGTGTGCTCGAGGATCGGGAACTCGGAGCGGTAGTCGAGCAGGTCGCGCACGCCGGGCACCCTAGTCGAGCGCTGTCTCGCCTTCGGCCGCGCCGGTCGTCTCCCGCCCTGCGAGGAAGCTCGAGCCCGGACGCCCCGCCCGAGACGAAGCTCTTCTCCGCCAGCCAGCCGCCGTCGACGGTGAGGGCGATCCCGCTGACGTACGACGACAGGTCGCTCGCGAGGTAGAGCGCGGCGCTCGCCACGTCGTCCGTGACGCCGTAGCGGCCGAGCGGGACGCTGTGCGCGAGCTCGTCCTCGAAGGAGGCGTCGTCGAAGTACTGCTCGGTCAGCGGTGTGCGGATCACCCCGGGGCAGATGGCGTTGACGCGGATCCCGGCCGAGGCGAGGTCGCGCGCGAGGCTCTTCGTCAGGCCGACGACACCGTGCTTCGCGGCGGTGTAGGCCGGCCGGTGCGACAGGCCGATCAACCCGCCCACCGACGAGAGGTTGACGATCGCCCCTCCCCCGCTCTCCCGCATCCGGCGGGCGACGGACTGGCAGCAGTAGAACACCCCGCTCAGATTGACGGCGAGGACGTTCTCCCACTCCTCGGCGGGCAACGTGTAGACGTCGCCGATCTCGCGGACGCCGGCGCACGTCACGAGGACGTCGATCCTGCCCGTCTCCGCGACGACCTCCGCGACCGCGCGCTCGACGTCCTCCGGATTGCGCACGTCGCCCTCCACGAACAGCGGTCGCTCGGAGCCCGAGGCCTCGAGCGCGGCCGTCACCTCGTCGCCCGCAGCACGGGCGCGGTCGAAGCCTGCGATGCGCGCCCCCTCACGGGCGAAGCGCTCGGCGACGGCGCGGCCGATGCCGCTTCCCACCCCGGTCACGAATGCGACTCGACCGTCCAGCAGCACGTCGTCCTCCGTTCTCGTTCGTCGGGAACCGGTCGGGAAGTAGCATCGCGCAGAATGGAGCGCTCGGCGGGTTGGACGATCACGGGGGCGCGCCACGCGGGGATCACCGTGTCCGACATGGACCGCTCGCTCGCGTTCTACCGCGACCTGCTCGGCCTGGAGCTGCTCTGGCGACGCGTCTTCGAGGAGCCCGAGATCCGCGAGATCGTCGGGGTGCCCGAGGCGAGCGCCATCGAGGTGGCGATGCTGCGGGTTCCCGGCAGCGACCTCGACGTCGAGCTGCTCGAGTACAAGGGCTGCGAGCCCCGGTCGGGAGCGACCGAGCCCTCCCGGCACGGCACCGGTCACTTCTGCATGTTCGTCCGGTCGATCGACGCGCTCTTCGCCGACCTGCAGTCGAGCGGAGTCCGCTTCCGCTCCGACCGGCCCGTCGAGATGACCGGCGGGCCCGAACAAGGGCGGGAAGAGCCTCTACTCACTCGACCCCGACGGGTACATCGTCGAGTTCCATCAGCGGCCGCCGGCGGCCGCCTCGTGACCGACCTCGTGCAGACCCGCCCGGCGAGCCGGCGCCCCCTCGTCGACCGGTACCGCCTGATGCTCCTGATCCGCGTGTTCGAGGAGCGCGCGGCGGAGCTCTTCCAGCAGGGCGTGATCGTCGGCACCGCGCACAGCTGCGTCGGGCAGGAGGCGATCGCGGTCGGCGCGGCGGGCGTCATGCGGGAGGGCGACTACCTCGTCGGGCACCACCGCTCGCACGGCCATCTCATCGCGGCCGGCGCCGATCTCCGGCGGATGATGGCGGAGATGTTCGGCAAGCGGACGGGCTACTGCAAGGGGCTCGGCGGCTCGATGCACATCGCCGACCTCTCCCTCGACATCCTCGGCTGCAACGGCATCGTCGGCGCCGGGATCCCGCACGCGTGCGGCGCCGCGCTGACCGCGCAGCTCCGCGGGTCGGGCCGGGCGTGCGTCGCGTTCTTCGGGGACGGCGCCGCGGGGCAGGGCGCGGCGCACGAGGGGATGAACCTCGCGGCGACCTGGAAGCTCCCGGTGGTCTTCGTCTGCGAGAACAACCAGTTCGCCCTCTCCGCCGGCTGGCGGACGCAGCGCGCGGTGGAGGATCTCGCCGGCCGTGCTGCGGGCTACGGGATCCACGGCGAGGTCGTCGACGGCAACGACCTGCTGGCGGTGGAGGACGCCGTGGCGCGGGCGCTCGCCGCGGCGCGGGACGGCGAGGGCCCGTCCTTCCTCGAGATGAAGACGTTCCGCCGCATGCAGCACTCGATGCGCGCCAACCTGCCGGACGTGCGCGACCCGGCGGTGCTCGAGGAGTGGGAGCCGCGCGACCCGATCCCGCAGCTCGAGCACGCGCTCCGTGCGTCGGGCGTCCTCGACGACGACGGGGTCGCGGCCATCCGGCAGGAGGTCGAGGCCGAGGTGGAGACCGCGATCGAGGAGGCGCTCGCCGACGACGACGCCGATCCCGGCGACCTGCTCCCGTCGGTGCTCGCCGCGCATCGGAGCCATCCCGCGCCGCCCGCCGACGGCGACCGGCCGCTCGGCTTCGTGGCGGCGATCCGCGAGGCGCTCGAGCTCGAGCTGGACGCCGACCCGGACGTGATCGTCATGGGCGAGGACATCGGCGCGGTCGGCGGCATCTTCCGGGCGACGGAGGGCCTCTACGAGCGATACGGCGCCGAGCGGATCCGGGACACGCCGCTGACCGAGAGCGGCTTCGTCGGCTGCGGGATCGGCGCCGCGCTCACCGGGCTCCGTCCCGTGATCGAGCTCCAGTTCTCCGACTTCGCCGCGGTCGCCTTCGACCAGATCGTCAACCAGGCCGCGAAGCTCCGGTTCATGACCGGCGGCGCCGCATCGATGCCCCTCGTCCTGCGGATGGTGTCGGGCGGTGGCGTCCGGCTCGGCGCGCAGCACTCGCAGAGCCTCGAGGCGCTCTTCGCGCACATTCCGGGGCTCGTCGTCGTGATGCCGTCCCGGCCGTACGACGCGAAGGGCCTCCTCGCGGCGGCGATCCGCGACGACAACCCGGTCATCTTCCTCGAGCAGAAGCTCCTGTTCTTCGGCGAGCCGGAGCCCGTGCCGGTCGAGCGATACGCCGTCGAGCTGGGCAGCGCGCGCGTCGCCCGCGAAGGGCAACGACGTCACGGTCGTCGCGCTCGGCGCCACGGTCGGGCATGCGCTGCGCGCCGCGCGCGAGCTCGAGGCGGAAGGCATCGACGTCGAGGTGCTCGATCCGCGGACGCTCGTGCCGCTCGACAGCGAGGCGATCATGGCATCCGTGGCGAAGACGAGCCGCGTCGTGGTCGCCCACGAGGCGGTGCGGTTCGGCGGCTTCGGCGGCGAGATCGCGTCCCAGATCGCCGAGCACTGCTTCTGGGAGCTCGACGCGCCGGTCGTCCGGGTCGGCGCCCCCTCGCATCCGATGCCGTACCAGAAGGACCTCGAGCACGCGACGCTGCCGGGGCCGGCGGACATCGCGGCCGCGGTCCGCGCGCTCGCCGCGCGCTGACGTCGCGACCGGTCTACGAGAGCCGGCGGAGCACGCCGAGCGCGCGCTGGTCCCACGGCACGCGGTGCGTCGTCCCGGCGGCGCCGAGCTCCGCACGGTGCGCGAGGTACCAGTCGTAGGTCGCGCAGAGCGTCTCGGCGTTCGACAGGCGGGGCTCCCAGCCGAGCAGCGTCTGCGCCTTGTCGATCGAGACGAAGGAGTCCTTGTGCGCCGTCCGGTAGTGCCACTCCGCGAGCGGCGAGAGCCGCGCGAGCTCGAGCCCGCGCAGCGCCAGCTCGGCGGGCCGCGCGGGAACGGGACGGAGCCGCGACCCGGAGCCGGCGTGCTCGGCCAGCGCCTCGAGATCCTCGCGCACCGTGCCGAACCGCGCTGCGCCGACGTTGAGCGCCTCTCCGGACACGGGGGCGTCGAGGCAGCGGACGACGGCCTCGACGAGATCCTCGACCGCAAGGAGCTGATACCGGTTCGTTCCGTCGCCGAGGATCGGGATCCGGCGCCCCTCGCGGATCCAGTCGAAGAGGATCTCGAACACCCCGAGGCGCTCCGGCCCGACGAACGTCTTCGGCCGCACGATGACCGTGTCGAGCCCGCGTCGTCCGAATGCGCCGCAGAGCTCCTCCGCCTCGATCTTCGACGCGCCGTAGTGGCCGACGCCGACGAGCGGGTCGTCCTCGTGGATCGGGTGGGTCTCGGGCACGCCGTAGACCGCGGTCGACGAGATCACCACGACCCGACGGACGCCCGCCTCGAGCGCGGCGCCGAGCGTGACCGCCGTCCCCTCGACGTTCACCGACCGGATCGCGTCGCGTGTCACCTGGATCGGCAGCGCCGCCGCGGCGTGGACGAGGACGTCGGCGCCGGCGACGAGCCGCCGCGCGTCGGCGGCGAGCCGCACGTCGCCCTCGAGCTCCTCGACCTGCCCGTCGAGCCGGGGATCGTCGAGCGGCGCGAGGTCGAGGATGCGCACCTCGTGCCCGTCGCCGATCAGGCGTCGGGCGAGGTGCAGGCCGAGGAAGCCCGCGCCGCCGGAGATCGCGACGAGCACGGGGCGGAACGCTAGCGGCGGCCGCCGCTCAGCCCGGCGCCGTACGCGTGGGAGCCGCCTCGCCGGCGTCCGGCTCGACGGGAGGCGGCGCCCCGTTGACGAGCACCGCGGCGACGAGCAGCACCGCCATCGCGACCGCGCTCTCGCCGAGCAGGCTGCGCCCCACTCCGGGCGTGCGCTCGCCCCGTTCGAGCCGCGGGCGGACGAACGTGTGGTGGATCCCGCCCCACGCGAGCGCGACCAGCACGAGGGCGATCTTCCCGAGCAGGATCTGCCCGTACGACGTCTCCCAGAGGTCCGACACGGCGGGGAGCCGCTCGATCGCGACGACGGTGCCGGCCACGACGAGTGCCGCGACGAGCCCGATCGCGATCCGCGAGAAGCGCAGGAACGCGGTACGCCGCAGGTCGGGGGCAAGGGGCCAGACGACCACCGCGAGGGTGAGCACGCCTCCGACCCAGAGCATCGCCGTGACGAGATGCACCCAGTCGGCCACCTGTCCGACCACCGACGCGTTCGGCTCGGTCGCCTGGTGGCCCGAGAGCGGGTAGCTCCAGACGAGCGCGAGGGCGAGGAGGAACGCCGGCCACCTCAGCCCGGGCCGGTCGAGCACCCACGCCACGGCGAGGATCGTGAGGCACGCCCCGAACCCGAGCGTCGTGATGAGGAACGCGATGCCGAAGCGGGTCGACTCCGCGAACGGCGAGAGGTCGGCGTAGAGGAGGTCGACGCCCGAGACCTGGAGCGCGTTGGCGGAGCGGATCACGAACCCGACGATCCCCGCATTGACGGCCGCGACCGCCCCGAGCGTCCCGAGCAGGTGGACGCGCCGCTCGACGCGCGGATCGACGGTCCGGGGAAGCACGAGCAGCCGGATGCCGACGACGCCCACGAGCAGCGCGAGGGAGGCGAACAGCGCCCAGCGCGCGACGTCGTCGCGCCACGTCATCCCGGAGGCGCCGACCGCCTCGGTCGGCGGCGGTGGGTCGACGCCGACGCCGAAGGTGTAGACGCCGGTGCCGACGTGCCCGTCGGCGGAGAGCTCCCGCCAGCGCACGGTGTAGGCCTCGCCCCGGACGAGGCCCTCGACGGGGACCTGGATCGCGGTCCCGCGCGCGGATTGGCTGACCGTGCCGGAGAGGCGGCGCCCGTCCGCCGCGAGCACGACGATCGCATCGGGCGGCGCCGTGACGGACTGGTCGAACGCGAGCCGGATCTCGGTGGGCGCGACCTCGACACGACCCTGCTCGGCCGGCGTCGCTCGCAGGAGCGTCGCGTGCGCACCGGCGACGCCCGGCACGACGAGCGCCGTGAGCAGCACCGCGACGAGCGCACGCCTCACGGGACGGGCACCCCACCGGCGAGCTCGGACAGGTGCCCGAAGATCGGTGCCACGTCACGGTCGGAGAACAGCATCACCGCGACTGCGATCCACGTCGCCGCGAACCCGTACGCCCACACCGAGCGCCGCGGGCGGAAGGCCGCGCCGAGCGGGAAGACGGCGGCGATGACCATCGTCCAGCCGATCGTGTGATGGAGGAACGCGGAGCGGGCGAAGAGCCAGCCGTTCTGCTCGTGGATCAGGAACGACGCGCCGGAGACGACCAGCCCGGCAGCGATGACGAGCGACCAGTAGGGCGAGACCAGCCGCCCGCGAACGACCGCGAGCTGCACCGCGCCGGCGGCCGTCGCCGCCTGCGCCCAGACCGCGTGCGCGAGGAGATGGAGCGTCGAGAACGTCGAGAAGATGGCGATCACCCAGAGCCAGAGCCCGGCGAAGAGCAGCAGGCTCGGCCAGAGGTGCGCCCTCCAGGCGCGGCGCCGGAAGACGTCGGGGCCGACGATCGCCTCCGCCAGGAGGACGAGCGCGAAGAACAGGAACCCGGCCGCGAACAGCCAGTGCGCGATTTCAGCCCGCGGCAGCATCTCCGTGCTCGCGCTGCTCGAGGTCGTCGACCACCCCCGGTGCGACGACCAGGGAGAACAGGAGCCCGACGAGCACGACGAGAAGCGGCGGCTGGACGAGCCACTCCCAGATGCCCTTCCCGTCCGGATAGAAGAACGTCACGCGATACGGCTGCGCGAACGCCCACACGATCCCGCCGAGGACGGTCAACGGGCCGAGCGCCTCGATCGCGAGGACGCGCAGCCCCCGGCGGACAGCGCGTGACTCCGCTGCCGCTTTCGTGCGGGGTGTGACGAGCTCGTTCACGACGGTCCGACTGCCTCTCGTCCAGTCTGGCATGACCGGATAGGCGGGCGCAAACCACCTCGGGACGGACGCGATTTAAGGAAACCGTCGTGGCCGGGACGGGTGCGACGAGAGATGATCGCAGCCGTGCGGACGCTCGTCGCAACCGTGTCCGTCGTGCTCCTCGCCGGAGCGGGGCTCACCGTTGCTGCCACCGCGACGGCCACGAAGAACGGTCTTCCCGCATACACGGACGGCTACACCGGGTGGCGCAAGCTGAACAGGCGGCCGATCACGACGCCCGGGGCGCACAACGGGATCAAGAACGTCTACGCGAGCAAGCCCCGGGCGGCGAACAGGCGCTTTCCGAACGGCACGGTGATCGTGAAGTCGATCGCCGAGCCGGGCGCGAAGGGCCTCGCGGCCCAGGTCGCGGTCATGCGCAAGGTGCAGGGCCGCTGGCAGTGGGTCGAGTACACGCTCGACGGCGGCCGCTACGACGTGCTGGCGCGGGGGTCGCTCTGCACGCAATGCCACATGCAGGCGCGCGCCAACGACTGGGTGTTCACGAAGGGCTGAGCGGCGACTACCGCGTGACCACGCCGTCGGGTGTCACGTTCACCCCGCGCGCGCCGAAGTCGTCACGTGAGAGCTCCCGGACGACGCCGTGGGCCGCCTCGGTCCGGTCGAGCGCGGGGACGCCCGGCCCGACGAGCTTCGTGGGGACGAGCCTGCCGGTCTCGAACGTCCCGTCGCCACGCAGGATCACGCGCAGGATCGCGCTCGTTGCGAGCGGGCCGTCGAGCGAGCCCGCCTCGTAGGCGGCCAGGCTCCCGAGCGAGTAGGCGATCAGGCGGCCTCGGTACCACTCCATCCCGCGGAGCACGCGCGGCCCGTGGCCGACGACGAGGTCGGCGCCCGCGTCGACGACGCCGTGGGCGAACCGGACGACGTCGCCGCGGTTCTCGCCGCGGTAGCGCTCCGTTCCCGGACGGACGTGCTGGCGGTCGGCCCCCTCGGCGCCGGCGTGCATCGACACGATCACGACGTCCGCTCGCCGCGACGCCTGCCGGACGAGCCGCTTCGCGCGTGCGATGTCGGTGACGGAGGCCGTCCACGGGTAGGAGGAGAATCCGACCAGCGCGACGCGGATCTGCCCGACGCGCTGGATCGTCACCTCGCCCGGGCGGCCCGTGTGCAGCAGCCCGGCGGTGTCGAGCGCCGACGATCGTCTGCTGCAGCCCGCTCGAGCCGAAGTCGTACGTGTGGTCGTTCGCGAGGTTCATCACGGTGAAGCCCGGCGTCGAGAAGCCGCGCCGCGTACGCGGGCGGCGTCCCTTCGGAGGAGAGGGTGCCCTCGAGGTTGCCGAGCACGACGTCGCCGGCGAGGTCGGCCTGGACGTCGGAGAAGAGCGAGCGGCCGCCGTTCGGCGCCGACCCCATGTCGATGTCGCCGGTCGCTGCGATCGTGACCACGCCCGGCGGAGCCTTCGGCTCGGCGGCGGCGGCGGTCGGCTTGGGCGGCGGCGTCGTCTCGGCCGGCGCCGGCTCCGACTGCGCGGTGACGACGGGCTCGTCTCCGCCGTCCACCACGAGCGAGAACAGGAACCCGGCCGCGACCACGACCGCGCCCGCGCGCACGATCAGCGCGATGACCCGCATGGCTGGGGATCTAGTCCCGGTTGCCGAGGAAGATCATCGCGTAGTACGCGAGCTGCGTCAGGGCAGCGAGCGCGGCTGCGACGTAGGTCATCGCGGCTGCGGTGAGCACCTTGCGCGCGCCCTGCGACTCGCTCGATCCCAGGAGCCCGAGGTCGTTCACCTGGGCGAGGGCGCGACGCGAGGCGTCGAACTCGACGGGCAGCGTCACGAGCTGGAACAGCACGACCACCGCGAAGAGCAGGATCGCGAGCTGGATCAGGCCCAGCACCTGGGCGAACATCCCGATCAGCAGCAGGAAGAACCACGCGTTCGACGCGAACGAGACGACCGGCCAGAGCGCGGCACGCGCCCGGAACGGGCCGTAGGCCTTCGCGTGCTGGATCGCGTGCCCGACCTCGTGCGCCGCGATCGCGGTCGACGCCACGGAGCGGCCGCCGTACACCGGCTCGGAGAGGTGCACGGACTTGTGGCGCGGGTCGTAGTGGTCCGAGAGCGGGCCGCCGGGCGACGTCTCGACGGGGACGTCGTGGAGCCCGTTCCGGTCGAGGATCTGCCGCGCGACGTCTGCGCCGGACAGGCCGCTCGCGACGGGGACCTGCATGTTCGCCGCGACGGTCTTCTTCAGCCAGTGCTGGACGGCGAAGCCGATGATCAGCGGCGGAATGAGGAAAAGCAGGTAGAGGCCCAGGCCTTCCATAGGACGCGAAGCGTACCAACGGCATCTCCCGGATCGCTCGGCCGCGGGAGCCGCAACGCGACCGCAATCTGCGTAGCCTCCACGTCCTGAACGCGCCTGGATGGCTTGGCCCGTCGGAGCTCCGCATCGGCCTCGGCTGCATGCGCCTCTCGACGGACCCGGACCGCGACGAGGAGCGTGCGCTCGACACGATCGCCGCCGCCGCCGAGGCCGGCATCACCGTCTTCGACACCGCCCGGTCGTACGGCCACGGCGACCGGGAGCTCGGCCACAACGAGCGGCTGCTCGCCCGCGGGCTCCGTCGCAGCGGCGCCGAGGCAGGAGCGCGGATCGTGACGAAGGGCGGCATGCGGCGGGTCGGCAGCGCATGGGTGCCCGACGGGCGGGCGAAGGCCATCCGCGCCGACTGCGAGGCGAGCCTCGCGTCGCTCGACGGCCTCCCGATCGACCTCTACCTGACCCACGCGCCCGATCCGCGGACGCCGTGGCGGACGTCGGTCCGAGCCCTGGCGCGCCTCGTCGACGAGCAGCTCGTCCGCCGCGTCGGGGTGTCGAACGTCAACCGCCGGCAGCTCGACGAGGCGCTCGAGCTCGCACCGATCGCCGCGGTCGAGATCTCGTTGAGCCTGCTCGACGACCGGGCGATCCGCGGAGGCGTCGTCGAGCGATGTCGCGAGGCCGGGATCGCGCTGATCGCGCACTCGCCGCTCGGCGGCCCGCGCCGCGCGGCCGGATTGGCGCGCCGACCGGAGCTCGTCGCGATCGCGCACCGGCTCGACGCGCATCCGGAGGAGGTCGCGCTCGCCTGGCTCCTCGGTCTCGCGCCCGGCGTCGTCGCGATCCCGGGCGCCCGGCGCCCGGAGACCGCGCGGTCGGCCGCCCGTGCCGCGACGCTCGCGTTGAGCGACGAGGACCGGGCGCTCCTGGCGGACGCGTTCGGGCACCGTCGCCCCGACCGCTCGATGCCCTCGAGGATCCGGGCCGGACACGGACGTCGTCCTGGTGATGGGCATTCCCGGCGCGGGCAAGAGCCGGGTCGCGGCGGAGCACGTCGCGCGCGGCTACGTCCGGCTGAACCGCGACGAGCGCGGCGGCACGCTCCGGGCGCTCGCCGACGAGCTCGACGCGACGCTCGCGTCCGGCGCGACTCGGGTGGTGCTCGACAACACGTACCTCACGCGTGCGGCGCGGCGCGACGTCGTCGACGCAGCCGGCCGGCACGGCGCGAGCGTCCGCTGCATCTGGATCGACGCGCCGCTGGCGCAGGCGCAGGCGAACCTCGTCGAGCGGCTACTCGATCGGTTCGGACGGCTCCCGACCCCGGACGAGCTCCGCGCGCACGGACGCCGCGAGCCGGGCCTGCTCGCGCCGACGTCCCAGATGCGCGCGCTTGCGCGAGCTCGAGCCGCCGGCGGACGACGAGGGGTTCGCCTCCGTCGAGCGGGTCGCGTTCTCGAGGACACCGTCGTCGCCGTCGACACGCGGCGCCGTCTTCGTCGCCGCCTCCGCGATGCGCGAGCCGGGATGGAGGGACGCCGTCGCGCAGGCCGATCCGACCGCTCCGCACCTCGTCTTCGACTGGCGCCCGGAAGGATCGGCCGCCGACCTCGAGGAGGCCGTCACCGAGCTGTCGGCCGTCGTGGCCTCTGCCGAGCCGGCCGTCTGCCCCCACGGCGGCGGCGCCCCGATCTGCTGGTGCCGCCCGCCGCTTCCCGGGCTGCTCCTCGCGTTTGCCCGCTCGCACGGACGTCGACCCGGGGCGCTCGACGCTCGTCGGCACCTCGGCCGCGCACCGGACGCTCGCGACGACGCTCGGCGCGCGCTACGTCGAGCCCTGACGCTCCTCCGGCCCCGGCCGCCGGCCGCGGCGGATCCCGGCGGTGACCGCGAGCGCCGCCAGGGCGGCGAGCAGCGCGCCGACGCCGAGCAGCGCGAGCCCGACCCAGAGCACCGAGTCGAGCTCGGCGCCGATCGAGACCTCCGACGACACGCCGCGCGACGCCGTCCTCGTTCATGAGCACGACCTGCCAGAAGCCCTCCTCGGGCTCCCACTCGAGCGTCTGCTCGCCCGCTCCCGGAGGCGCTCGCGACCCAGAATGTCTGGTCGCCGGGTGGCACCTTGCGGCGCTGCGCCCGGTGCTCCGCTCGTAGCGAGGGTCGCCGTCGAAGTCCGAGACGGCGTCCCGCTCGACGCCGCCGAGGTATCGCTGCGACGTCGATCCTGGCGCGCGATCCCGACGAAGACCGGCCGCTCGCTCTCGCTCCGGATGCGGACCGTGCCGAGGAACGTGTCGAGCGCCCACTCCGCGCCGCTCGTGTCGAGCTCCGCGCTCTCCGAGACGATCGCGTACGTCGAGGTCGAGAGCTCCTCGCTCGGGGACATGAGGAAGCCGTCGTCGTCGCGCTGCGTCTGGTCGATGGCGACGAGCGCGCATCCTCCGGCGAGCGTCGCGAACGCGAAGAGCGCCGCGATGCTGCCGAGGACGAGCAGCACGATGCGTCCGCCGCGTCCACGTTCCGCCGCTGGCGCGGTGACCTCGGCCACGGGCCTGGTCTCGACGCCGGCCGGCCCGGCGGCGCGGGGCTCGGTGCCACCCTGATCGAGACGGAAGGGCGGATACCGGTCGGTCATCAGGCCCGCGTACGCCGCGACGCGCGCGACCCAGCGGTCGAGCCCGAGCACGAAGTCGAAGATGCCGCCGGGATAGCGCCCCGTGAAGACGAGCGCGAGGCCGGCGATGAGGACGAGCAGGCCGACGAGGCCGCCCGCGAAGCCGCCCCACTGCCAGTCGTCCGACCTCGACGCCGCGAAAGACCCGCCTCCGACCATGATCGCGACCAGCAGGTACTGCGGGATCGCGAGGAGCCACCACTTGACGAGCACGAGGCCGCGCGAGAGGCGCTCGGGGTACTCGACGTCCAGCGTCGCCGGGTAGTCGGGCGCCTCGTCGAGCGTGAACGGCGGGTAGCGGTCGGTGCCCAGGGCGCCGTACGAGTAGAAGGCGACCCGCCACGTCCAGCGGAGCACGCCGACGTTGAAGTCGAAGATCCCCCGCGGATACCGCCCCGTGAAGAGGATCGCGAAGAACGCCACGACGGTCAGCACGAAGAACGCGAGCCACAGGAACGCAAGCACGACGTAGTGCGGGATCGCGAGCAGCCACTTGACGACCCAGAGCCACCGGCTCAGGTCGGCGTCGAGCCGGCCCTCGATGCGGAGCGGATAGTCGGTGTCCTGCTCCGTGCGGTCGTGCACGGTGCTCACTGCTGCAGCGTTACACGCGCGACCGTGACCTGCAGGGAGCGCGGTCGAGCTGCCACGCGAGCCGTGCCTCGCTTCACGGCCGCTTCTCCCAGATCGTGAACGCGGGTCGCGGGGTCATCCCGGCACCCTCGTAGAGCCGGAGCGCGCTGGTCGTGTTCTCCGCGTCGACGTCGAGCACGATCCGCGTGGCTCCGCGGCCCCTCAACTCGCGGAAGCCATCGTGCAGGAGCGCGGAGCCGAGGCCTGCCCCACGGTGCGCCGGAACGACGCCGATCTCGGCGACCCGACCGACCGACTCTGCGTCGGTCGCACCGAGCTCGCACAGGCAGAAGCCGACCACCTCGCCTCGGGCCAGGGCGAGCAGCCAGAGCTCGGGCTCGAACGGGAACGCAGACCCGAGCTTGGCGTCGCGGCGTTCACGTCCAGAACTCCGCCTCGGTCTCGACTTGCCTCCCCCAGTGCCCCGCGAACGCCTCCTTCCAGGCCACGTAGAGCGCGCCGGACAGGTCGGGCCGTCCGGAGAGCCGGACCCGCTCGATGCCGGCCGGCCAGACGGTCGCCTGCTCCGAGACCGAGCCCGCACCGATCTCCATCGTCACGAAGTAGCGAATCGGCCGGTAGCCCTGAGCCTCGAGCAACGCCGGTGCGGACGCGTCCGCAGCCCACGTCGTCGTCGTACGCTGCGCGCCGGGCAGGAGCTCGGCGGCACGGCCGTCGCAGAGGGAGAGGAGCCGGCTGCCGATACCGCGCCCGCGCGCGTCAGGGTGGGTACGGGCGAAGAGCTTGACCTCGTCGGGGCCGTCGGCCCAGAGATGCGCGAAGCCGACGATCGCGCCGTCGCTGACCGCGACGAACGAGTCGAGCCGGGGATCGGCGCTCTCCCGGTGCAGGCGGGCGACGATGTCGGCGGGAGACGAGCGCGAGACGCCCTGATGCACGAGCGTGCAGGCGTTCAGGAACTCGGAGAGCGGGACGACGTCGTCGTCCGTGGCGGGACGAACCTCGTAGAGCTGGGACACGTTGATCCTTTCGCGAGGAGCGCGTCCTCGCGGCGCGGATCAGCGACCCGGCGCAGCGAGGAGGCGCGGAATGGGTGACATCGAAACGGCCTCCTTTCGCTCGGGATCGGACGGCGGCACCGTACACAAGCGTCATCCCGATTCGTGTCGACGGCCAGGTCACTCGTCCCGACCCTCGCTCGAGAAAGCCCGCCTGAGCGGGGCTTTCACACGAAGCCGACGCGCGGACTCGAACCGCGGACCCCTTCATTACGAGTGAAGTGCTCTACCAGCTGAGCTACGTCGGCAGGAGCAGAAGTGTAGCGCCGGACTCGTCGCGCGGTCCCTGGCGCAGCGCGCCCGAACGACGGGCGCGCTCCCCCGCTTAACCCGGGCGACACGCGCTCGCCCGTACCGTGGCGAGATGGCACGGACGCTCGTCGTCTCGGTGCTCGCCGTCCTCGCCGCCGCCCTTCTCGCAGGGCCCGCCGCGGCACGCGAGGTCGTGCTGCGTGACGGCGAGGGGCGCACGATCCGCTTCGACGTCCGCGCGGACGTCGACGTCGCGTGGTACGCGGGCCTGCTCCGGCGGGCGGCGCATTCGGACGAGATCGAGCGCGTCACGATCCGCATCGTCGACTGGGACGAGCTCGCCGAGCGCTGCGGCCGCCGCGCGGCGGGGTGCTACGGGCGCCGCGAGGGAAACCGCGGAGTGATGGTCGTGCCGGCGGGTCGGAGCGCCGAGATCGCGCACACGGTGATCCACGAGTACGGCCACCACGTCGACTGGAGCCGTCGCCACTCGAACCTCGACGAGCCGAACGGCACGCCGCTCTGGTGGAAGGCGCGCGGCATGGCCGAGCTCGTCTCGCTGCGGAGCGTTCGCGACCGGTACCAGATCGGCTGGAACCGCTCGATCGCCGAGGTGTTCGCCGAGGACTACGCGTTCACGAACCTCCGGCGCGGCTACCGCATCTCCTGGCTCCGGCCGCCGTCGCAGACGGTCCAGCAGGCGATCCGCGCCGATCTCGGCCTCGCCGAGAGACCCGTGATCGCTGCCGCGCGGCCGGATCTCCGTCCCGTCGTGATCGTCCGGCAGGGCACGCTCCGTCCTCGCGAGGGGGTCGCGGTCGACTTCGGGCTGCTCGGGCCGAATCGCAGTGTCCGGCTCGACGGAGCGTTTCCGGCGGGCGGTCGTGGGCACGTCGAGGTGACGTGCGACGACGCGACACGCCGGCGCCGCCTCCTCACCGCAGCGCGAGCGGCCGTGTCGCTCGAGCTGCCGCGTGTCGGCCCGGCGCAGTGCCGGGCGTCGATCGTGAACACGGGCGCGCGGGCCGAGCGGTTCCGCTTCACCGTGCGGCTGACGGTACGCCGCTGAACGCGCGCCGCAGGCGGACGAACAGCGCCTCGAGGAGCAGGGTCGGGTTGAGGTTGAACTCCTCCGCCTCCCGCCACGCCTGACGCACGAGCGCCGCGGCGTCCTCCGCGTCCGGAGCCGCGCCGCCCTCGACGTCCGCACGCAGGTCGTCGAGCCGGTCCGCGTTGACGACCGCGGCCTCTGCGCCGGCGGCGACGAGAACGAGGTCGCGGTACCACGCGGCGAGATCGTCGAGCGAGGCGAGGATCTCGTCCTGCTCGGCGCCGAAGCCCGCCCGCCTGACGCGCTGCTCCGCCTCGCGCGTCGGAAGCTCGAGCCCGTCGACGACCTGCTGCTCCTGCTCACGCGCCTCGGCCGCCCGCGCGCCGGCGGCCCCGAGCACGACGGCCGCCGCGTCGCTCGGATGGAACGCCTCGTCGAGATACGCGCCGCGCGCGACGGTGAGGAGGGCGGCGCGCTGGGCGCGGGCGTCGTCGTCGAGCAGCCGTGCGGCGCGGTCGAGACGGCCGCCGGCGACCCGCGCGAGCGCCGCCGCCTGGCCGCTCTCGAGGTCGGGCGCCTTGCCGGCGAGCCACTGCTCGACGGCGCCCCGCGACAGCCGGCGGAACGGGACGAGCTGGCAACGGGACCGGATCGTCTCGGGGAGCGAGCCGAGCTCGTCGGCGACGAGCACGAGCGTCGCGTACGCCGGCGGCTCCTCGAGGTCCTTCAGGAGCGCAGCCGCCGCCTCGTCGTTCATGCGGTGCGCGTCGAAGATGAGGTAGACGCGGCGATCGCCCTCGAAGGGCCTCATGTGGAGGTCGTGGTGGAGGGCGCGGATCTCGTCGATCCGGATCATGTCGCCGAGGGCCTCGATCACCCGGAGGTCCGGGTGCGTGCCGGCGACGACGCGGCGAGCGTCGCCGAGCAGCGCGCCCGCGAGCGCCTGCGCGGCGGTGCGCTTCCCGACCCCCGGCGGCCCGTGGAGGAGGTACGCGTGCGCCGGCCCCTCGGCGAGCGCCGCGTCGAGCAGACGCTTCGCCTCGGGCTGCTCCGGGACGTCAGCGAAGACGCTCACGAATCTCCTCCGCGATCTCCCGGACCGGGCGCCGCCCGTCGACGACGACGTACCGCTCGGGGTACCGCGCCGCGAGGTCGCGATACGCGTCGACCACACGCGGCCAGAACTCCGCCTCGGCCTGCTCGATCCGGTCGCGCTTGTCGCCGACGCGCGCGAGCGCCGTCTCGACGTCGATCTCGACGAGGACGGTGCGGTCGGGCACGAGCCCGTCGACCGCCAGCAGGTTGAGCTCGAGGACGGTGTCGACCCCGAGCTCGCGGCCGCCGCCCTGGTAGGCGACGGACGTGTCGAGGTACCGGTCGCAGACGACCGTCGCGCCGCCCGCGAGCGCAGGTCGGATCACCTGGTCGACGTGCTGCGCGCGCGCCGCGAGGTAGAGCGCCGTCTCGGCCCACGGCGCGATGTGGTCGCCGTGGAGGACGAGGTCGCGGATCTCCTCGCCGAGCGGCGTGCCACCCGGCTCGCGCGTCGAGACGACCTCCACGCCGTCCGCGGTCAGCGACTCGGCCAGGAGCTGTGCCTGGGTCGTCTTGCCGCAGCCGTCGAGACCCTCGAACGTGACGAACATCGGGTTCGTAGGATAGGGGGGTGCGGGCGGTCGTCACGGGGGGTGCGGGCTTCATCGGGTCGACGCTCGTCGACGCGCTGGTGACGCGCGGCGACGAGGTGCACGTCGTGGACGACCTCAGCTCGGGACGCCGCGAGCAGGTGCACCCCGACGCGACGCTCCACGTCGCCGACATCCGCGACCCGCTCACCGGCGTCTTCGCCGAGGCCGAGCCCGAGGTCGTCTTCCACCTCGCCGCCCAGATCGACGTCCGGCTCTCGGTCGCCGACCCGGTGGCGGACGCGCGGTCGAACGTGCTCGGGACGCTGAACGTCCTCGAAGCGGCCCGCGCGAACGAGGCGCAGGTGATCCTCGCGTCGACCGGTGGCGCGATCTACGGCGAGTGCGACGGGCCGGCGGGCGAGGATGCGCCGCGGCTCCCGTTGTCGCCCTACGGCACCTCGAAGCTCGCCGCGGAGGAGTACCTCGCCACCTGGAACCGGCTGTACGGGACCCGGCATGTCGCGCTTCGGCTCGGCAACGTCTACGGGCCCCGCCAGGACCCGCACGGCGAGGCGGGCGTCGTCGCGATCTTCCTCTCCCGCATCCGCGACGGCGGGGAGGCGACCATCTACGGGGACGGGAGCCAGACGCGCGACTACGTCTTCTCGCGCGACGTCGCGCGGGCGTTCGTCGGCGCGGTCGGCGCGGAAGGAGGCGTGTTCAACGTCGGGACGGGCGAGGAGACGTCCGTCGTCGCGCTGTGGGACGCCTGTCTCGCTGCGGCGGGCAAGGAGGCGTCGGCGGTGAACGGGCCCGCACGGCTCGGGGAGCTGCAGCGCAGCTGCCTCGACCCGCGTCGCGCCGAGAGGACGCTGCACTGGCGCGCCGAGGTGCCGCTCTCGACGGGCCTCAGAGACACGTGGGAGTGGATCCGGGAGGAATGAGCCGGACGCGGGCGAACGGATTCGCGTCGTGGATCATCCGATTCGTCTCGATCGCGTCGAGCTCGCCGTCCGCCCGTGGCGGACGGCAACCGTTCTGATCGCCGCCGTCGCGGCCGTCGAGCTCGTCCTGCTCGTCGTCGTCGGCGGCGCGCTCCTCGCGAAGCCGGAGCCCGCGGGGCGAAGCGCCGCGCCGAAGGCGAACGGCCGCCGCCTCCGGGTGCGGGTGCAGCGAAGGCAGCGATGAAGGCGCGCGCCACCAAGGCGGCCCCGGCCGAGCTGCCGCGGCGCAAGGTGCGCGTCGTCGTGCTCAACGGCAACGGTCGCCAGGGCGCCGCCGCCGCGGCTGCCGCACGCGTCACCGGCCGCGGGTACCGGATCGGCGTCGTCGGCAACGCCCCGCGGCACGACTACCCGCGCTCGCTCGTCATGTACCGGCGCGGATTCGAGGGCGAGGCGCAGCGGCTCGCACGCGACCTCGGGGTCCAGCTCGTCAGCCCGCTCGACGGGATGCGCCCCGCGCAGCTCCACGGCGCCCACGCCGTGTACATCCTCGGCGGATAGCGCTACCGCTCGCACGCCCCGGCGTTGACGGCGTCCCGGGCGACGTCGAGCAGGCCGCCCTCCACCCACCGCGTGCCGTTCGGGTCGAGCGTGTACGACCGGTTGAGCGCCTGGTACGCGGCGCACTGGTCCTCGGTCGCGATCGCGTGGTAGAGGCCGAGGGCGTACCAGACGTCCGGGTTCTCGGGCTGGAGGCGCGTCGCCTCCTCGTACCAGGCGACGGCCGCGTCGCGGTCGCCCGCTGCGTCCGCAGCGGTCGCGAGCGCGTCGAGCGCTGCGAGCGAGAACGGGTTGAGGAGCCGGGCGCGCTCGGCCGCGGCGACCGCCTCGTCGATCCTGCCGGCGTCACTGGCGCGTGAGGGACTGCTCGACCCTGCGGTCGGCGGCGGCCGGCAGCACGAGCACGAGAGCGGCGGCCGCTGCGACGGCGACGACCGCGAGCTGGCCCGGGAGCCGGGCGTGCAAATCAGCCTGCGGCCGTCCCACGGCGAGCAGCACGCCGAGCGCGGCGAGCGCCGGTCCGGTCACGGCGAGGAAGTCGAGGTCGTAGTCGACCAGCGAGTGGACTCCGTACGCGAGGAGGAGGCACGCGAGGGCGACGGCCGGCGCGCGCTCGTCGGAGGGAACGAGCCGGAGCCCGCGCCGGACACCGACGACTGCGGCACCGGCGAAGAGCAGCCCGAGGCCGAGCCCGACGACGCCCGTGTCGGCGAGGAGCTGCAGCGGGACGCTGTGCGGCTCGCTTCCGGTCGTCGCGTCGTCCCGCACCTGCCGGCGCGCGATCGCGAACGTCCCGGCGCCCGTCCCACCCACCGGCCTGTCCGCGGCGACCTCGAGCGCCTCGTCCCACCAGGCGAGCCGGTTGTTCGCGCAGAGGTCGGTGAGCCGACCGGGGTCGTTCTCGCACTCGCCGCTCCGAACCTGTGACGACACCCAGTCGAACGGATTGCCGACCGCGGCGACGACTCCGGCCGCCCCGGCCAGCGCCCCTCCCACGGCGACGAGCGCAAGAGCCGTGCGAACCGCCTGCCGCCGCTCCGTCACGAGGCGCCGGACCGGAACGAGCCAGAGTCCCGCGACGGCGAGGACAGCGCCGGTCAGGGCGAGGATCGCGAAGACCCGGCCGTCGGCGACCCGGTCGTCGCGGAGCGCGTCCACCTCGACGAGCGCCGGACGCGTGAACGCCCAGCCGCCGACGACGAGCGCCGGGACGGCGAGGAGCGCGAGGCGCAACCCGTCCTCGAGCCTCCTGTCGGAGAGCACGAGCCAGAGGACGAGGACGAGGAGACCGGCGACGACGCCCGACCGCGACTGGGTGAGGAGCAGCGCGAGCACCGCCGCGTAGCCGAGGAGCGCTCCGCCGACGCGAACCGGGAGCCTCGGGTCGCGCACGAGCCAGAGGCCGATCGCCAGCGCACCGTCGGCGAGGAGCGCGAGCGCGTTCCAGTACCCGACCGGCTCGCGGAGGCGCGCGATCCGGTCGCCGTCCTCGAAGAGGGAGGGGATCGCGACTCCCGAGGAGCGCCCAGCCGAGCGCCGCGCCGAGCACGATGCCCATCACCGCGGCGACCCGCCGGGCGCCGGCGACGAGCGACCCGGCGAGCAGCCCGAGCGCGAGGAACGAGAGGTAGACGAGCCCGCGCCCGAACCACTCCCACGAGCGGTCGCCCGCGATCGACCAGGCGGTCGAGAGCCCCGCCCAGGCAACGAGCGCGGCCGCGGCGACGACCGCGAGCGAGCCCGCCCGATCCAGCCGCGCGACCGGGAGGATGCCCCGGAGAGCGGCGACGAGGCCGATCGCGGCGGCGATGAGCGCGCGCGAGCCCGACGGTCGCGAGGGCGCTTCCGCGCGAGCCCCCGCCGGCGAAGACCGCCGCCACGAGAAGCGCGCCGAGGGCCGCGAGGACGACGGCCTCCGCGACGTATCCGGACGGTCGCGCGGCCGCGTCCATGCCGCGGCGAGGCTAGCATGGCCACCGGTGACGAGAAGGGTCGCGGCCGGTTCGGCCGAACGGCGTCTTACACATCGTTTACCCTTCCCTGATCGCCGACCCACGGTGGGTGGGGACACTGAGCGCGTCCCGACCCGTTCCGCCCATGTCTTCGTGACAGACGCCCGTACCCGTCGCCGCACACGTATCGCGTTTCTGACCGCGATGGTCCTGCTGACCCTGCTCGTCGGGGCAGTCCCCCGCGACGGCCGCCTCGAAGTCGTGCGCCGACCAGGTCGTCGCCGACTGGTACGGCGACGGTCGCGTCGACAAGATCTTCCCGCTCCACTGCTACCAGGAGGCGATCCGCTCCCTGCCCGTGGACGTGCTCGACTACTCGAACGCGAAGGAGGACATCCTTCGCGCGCTCCAGTTCGCCCGGCAGAACAAGCCGGACCCCGGCCCGACGGGCGGCGGGCAGACGACCGACACGAACGGGACCGACGACCCCGGCTCGACGACCCCCGGCGGGCCCGACGACCCGGCCGGTCCGAACGATCCGCCGGACGGCGGCACCGTTGCATCCGGCCCCGTCGACACGTCCGGCCCCTCCTCGATCCCGATCCCGCTGTTCATCCTCGGCGGGCTCGCGCTTCTCCTGCTCGCGGCGGGTGGTGCCGGCTACCTGAGCCGCCGCGCCCAGGCGCGCCGCGAAGGCGGGCCTCCCGGCCCCGCCTGAGTCGCGTTTGGCGCGCCCCGGATCGGGGTAGCTCTAGGATGAATGTGCTTCCGACGCCGCCGCGTCGGCGCGCTGATCGTCATCGCCGCCGCCGCCTTCACGCTCGCCCTCGCACCCTCGCCGGGTGTGGCGGGATCTCTCGACGCGTGCGCGCAACGCGTGATCCGCGACTGGTACACCGGCGGCCGCATCGACGGCGCCTATCCGCTCGCCTGCTACCGGGCTGCGATCCGGGCGCTCCCCGACGACGTGCTCCAGTACTCGAACGCCGACCAGGACATCCGCCGCGCGCTCGCCTTCGCGCGCCGCGGGAAGAACGACCCGGGGAACAAGGCAGCCGCTCCTGCACCCCAGGCACCCGAGACGCAGAATCGGCCGACGACCACGGCGAAGTCCCCGACGACCACGGCGAAGTCGCCACCGCCGGCCGCGGCGACACCCGATCCTGCCCCCGTCGCGAACGAGGCCGCGTCGCCCGTCAGCAAGGCACCGATCGTCGCCGAGACCCGCTCGTCGCCGACCTCCGTCCCGTATCCGATCCTCGCGCTCGCTGCGCTCGCGGGGATCCTGCTCGTCGCCGGCGGCGTCGGCTGGCTGTCCAGCCGCGGCCGCTGAGCGCCTCCTCCGGACCGGTAGAATCACGGAGTGGAGCGCGGCGGATTTTTCAGCAATTTGCAGGAATTTCCGTGTCGTCCGATCCTCGTCCTAGCATGGCCGGTCCGCTCGCAGGACGCGCTCGAACGCGCCCGGCGCGAGGAGTAACTCGACATCTCGGCCCGGGAGGACAGCATGGCCACCGCCAAGCAGGCGACGCAGGCAGCGCAGCAGTCGAAGGAAGAAGCGGAGGTCGTCAACATCGTCGTGGACGATGCAGCGACCGTCGCCCCGAGGCGGTTCTTCACGATCCCCGGTCGTGATCCGTTCGACGAGATCGACTGGGAGACGCGCGACGCGCTGATCCCCGGCAAGGGCGCTCCGGCGTTCGAGCAGCGCGAGGTCGAGTTCCCGAAGTTCTGGTCGCAGACCGCGACGAACATCGTCGCGCAGAAGTACTTCCGCGGGCGCATGGCCTCCCCCGACCGCGAGCGGAGCGTCAAGCAGATGATCGGTCGCGTCGCCGACACGATCACCGGCTGGGGCGCGCAGGGCGGCTACTTCGCGACGGACGACGAGCGCGAGACGTTCCACGCCGAGCTGAAGGCGATCCTCGTCAACCAGTACGCGTCGTTCAACTCGCCCGTCTGGTTCAACGTCGGCTTCGAGGAGACGCCGCAGTGCTCGGCCTGCTTCATCCTCTCGATCGACGACTCGATGGAGTCGATCCTCGACTGGATCCGGCGCGAGGGGATCATCTTCCGCGGCGGCTCCGGCTCCGGCCTCAACCTCTCGCGGCTGCGCTCGTCGAAGGAGCAGCTCTCGAAGGGCGGCTATGCGTCCGGGCCCGTCTCGTTCATGCGGGGCGCCGACGCGTCGGCGGGCACGATCAAGTCGGGCGGCAAGACGCGCCGCGCCGCGAAGATGGTCGTCCTCGACGTCGACCACCCCGATGTCGACGAGTTCATCTGGTGCAAGGCGAAGGAGGAGCGCAAGGCGCGCGTCCTCGAGCAGGCGGGCTACGACATGTCGCTCGACTCCTCCGACTGGGCCTCGATCCAGTACCAGAACGCGAACAACTCGGTCCGCGTCACCGACGCGTTCATGGAGGCGGTGACAGAGGGCAAGGAGTGGGCGCTCACGGCGCGCACCGACGGCACGGTCGTCGAGACGGTCGAGGCGCGGCAGCTCCTGCGCGACATGGCCGCGGCGGCATGGGAGTGCGCGGATCCGGGCGTCCAGTACGACACGACGATCAACGCGTGGCACACGTCGCCGATCACGGGCCGGATCAACGCGTCGAACCCGTGCTCCGAGTACATGCACATCGACGACTCGGCCTGCAACCTCGCGTCGCTCAACCTGATGAAGTTCCGCAAGGAGGACGGCGAGCTCGACGTCGAGATGCTCGAGCACGTCGTCGACGTCGTGTTCCTCGCGCAGGAGATCCTCGTCGGCTACTCGTCGTACCCGACGCCCGAGATCGGCCGGAACGCGAAGAAGTTCCGCCAGCTCGGGCTCGGCTACGCGAACCTCGGCGCGCTCCTCATGGCGCGCGGGATGCCGTACGACTCGGACGAGGGCCGGGCGTACGCCGCCGCGATCACGGCGCTGATGACCGGGCGTGCGTACCGCAAGTCGGGCGAGGTCGCGCACCGGATGGGGCCCCACGTCGGCTACCAGGAGAACCGCGCGCCGATGGTCGGCGTCATCGCGAAGCACCGCGCCGCGGTCGGGAACATCCAGCACACCGACTCGGTGCCGGCCGACCTGCTCGACGGCGCCCGCCGGGCGTGGGACGAGGCGCTCGAGATCGGCGAGGTGCACGGCTTCCGGAACGCGCAGGCGACCGTGCTCGCCCCGACCGGGACGATCAGCTTCATGATGGATTGCGACACGACGGGCGTCGAGCCCGACTTCTCGCTCGTCAAGTCGAAGAAGCTCGTCGGCGGCGGCGAGATCACGATCGTCAACAAGACGGTGCCGATGGCCCTCAGCGAGCTCGGCTACGCGCCGCGCGAGGTCGAGGAGATCGTCGCCTACATCGACGAGCGCGGCGGCGTCGTCGGCGCGCCGCACCTGAAGACCGAGCACTACCCCGTCTTCGACTGCGCGATCGGCGAGCGCGCGATCCACTACATGGGGCACGTGAAGATGATGGGCGCGGTGCAGCCGTTCATCTCGGGCGCGATCTCGAAGACGGTGAACCTGCCCGAGGAGACGACGATCGACGAGATCGCGCAGCTCTTCGTCGAGTCGTGGCAGCTCGGCGTGAAGGCGATCGCGATCTACCGCGACAACTGCAAGGTCGCGCAGCCGCTCTCGGGCTCGGGCTCGGGCGCGCCGGCGGCCCTGCTGCCGGTCGGCGCGACGGGCGTCGTCCCGCATCCGCAGCGCCGCCGCCTGCCCGACGATCGCACCGAGGTCGGCCGCAAGTTCAAGGTCGGCGACTACGAGGGGTACATCCACGTCGGCCTGTTCGAGGACGGGACGCCCGGCGACATCTTCGTGGACATCGCGAAGGAGGGCACGACCCTGGCCGGCCTCATGAACTCGTTCATGATCTCGGTCTCGCTCGGGCTCCAGTACGGCGTGCCGCTCGAGGTGTACGTCTCGAAGTTCAGCCACATGCGCTTCGAGCCGAGCGGGCTGACGAACGACGAGGACATCCGCGTCGCGAAGTCGATCGTCGACTACATCTTCCGCTGGATGGGCAAGAAGTTCCTCACCGCCGACCAGCAGGAGGAGGCCGGGATCCTCACGGCCGAGGTGAAGGCGCGCCTCGCCGCGGCGTACACGGAGAACCCGGGCGCAGGCATGGCGGCCGCTGCCTTCGAGTCGGCCCCGCCCGGCCAGACGGCGCTCTTCAACCAGTGGGAGGACGCCGTCGAGTGCGCCCGCTGCGGCGGCCGGATGGTCAGGACGGGCTCGTGCTACACGTGCCGCGACTGCGGCACGAACACCGGCTGCAGCTGAGCTGCTCCGACAATTGCTCGACCGGAGAGGCCGCGGAGATGCGGCCTCTCCTCGTTCAGCACCGAAACGCAAGGCCCACCGCCTGGGCCGGTGAGGAAGGTCCCCGACCCGAATCGAGCCGCACGGCTGCTTCGGAGCGCCTAGGTGCGCGGCGCGTACTCGACGCTCCCGAAAGGCCAGTCGGACGCGAGCCACTCACTCACGACGCGCCAGAGCGGCGTATCTAGCTGCGCGTGGCTCGCCCGTACCCAGGAGAGCGCACGGGCGTCGTAGTCGCTGTCGGGCCGCGGGTAGATGTAAACGCACCCGATCACGTCGCGGCTCGCCGGATCGAGGACCGTGTACGTGAACCCCGTCCTGTTGCGAAAGTCGTCGGCATGGCGCTGCAGGTCTGCCCGGTTCTCGTCCGGCGTCATCTCCCGCGGCCAGCTGCTGTCCTCCCATCCGGGCGTCGCATGGATGTGCTCGCGCGACGAGGTCCACGCGTCGTAGTCCTGGTCGTTGTGCTCGGGTTCGAGCGGCTCGAGCACGAATTGCGGCGTCTCGAGCCGCCGAGGGACGTCGAAGTCGCGCGGGACGAACTCCTCCACGCGACCGATCGTAGAACCCTGGCTCAAGGGCGCCGGGCAAGCGGATCGTCACCTGCGCGACGGTGCGGGAAGGTCCCCGAGCAATGGCCGTGCATCTCGTACGATGGCGGAGGAGGATGCCACGTGGCGACATCTGATCCGATCGCCGAGATCATCGGGGACTATCGCGCCTTCGCGGCGATGCAGCGCGACCGTCTTCTTGCCCGCGGCATCGACATCGCGCCCTACCCGCTCAGCCACCTCGCCGTCCGCGTCGCCGATTGGGACCTTTACGTCCACCAGCGGACGCTGCTCGAGCGCCATGCGAGGGCGAACCTCGAGAATGTCTGGAACGGGCGTCCGATCTCCCTGATCGTGCTCGCCGAGCCGCTCGATGTCCTCGACGGGACTCCGGTCTCCCGCATCGAGCTCATCCCGCCCGTTCACCAGCGGGTCTACCGGATGGGCCTGGAGCACCTCGGCGTCGTCGTCGGTGAGGAGATCGACGAGTTCTCGCGAGTGCATCGGGCCGTGCTGACCGGCCAGCAGTTCCAGGGTCCCGACATCGAGCCGGTCTACGTGCTGTTCGAGGACTTCACCCACGTGAAGTTCTACCGGCGCTCCTTCTTCGACGTCGTCGAGGACGAGGGAGGCCGCTTCGACGGCTTCAGGCACGTCGACGACTGGGTGCCGCAGCGGCTGGTCACCGCCACCGGCCCGAACCCGCTCCCGCGGTGACGTAACGGCTGCTGCCGTGACGCTTCCCCTCATCGACCACTTGGCCTTGCGAGTCCGTGACGTGAGCCGCAGCCGCACGTTCTACGAGCGGGCCCTCGAGCCGTTCGGAGTGAAGGTGGTGGAGAGCTCGCAGGGGCCCGGGTTTGCCATCGAGGGCGGCGGAGACTTCTGGATCGGGGAAGGGGAACCCCCGGCCGCGCCCGTTCATGTGGCCTTCGCCGCAGCGGACCGAGCCACCGTTGACAAGTTCCACCGCGCCGCTGTCGAAGCCGGCGGCCGCGACAACGGCGCGCCGGGCCTTCGCCCGCAGTACCACGCCGGGTATTACGCGGCGTTCGTCATCGACCCGGACGGGAACAACGTCGAAGCGGTCTTCCACGGAGACCACGAGCCGCCAGCCGCGTGACGCTCGCTTGGGCGAGCGTGCGGGAATGTCCCCCGAGTACCGGGTCCGACCCGCTCCGCCACGGCTCTTCGTAGTCAAGCTGGTTCGCCAGCGTGCGCGACGCCCAGCTACCCGTGTCGCCGTACCGTTTCGACCTGTCGTGCGAAGCGGGGCTCGAGCAACCGACGCCCACGTTCGATGAGGCGCCTGCTCGTGTTGACCAGCGATACGACGAGCACCGTCGTCACGACTGCACCGATGAAGAGGCTCAGCTCGGATCCTGTGCCCGCAGCGTTTGCGACGAGCCCCACGACGACCCCGGCGAGAGCCGCGTTGATCACCGCGACGAGCGTGGAAGTCTCGCCGATCAGGCGGTAGGACCGGCTCCCCGTCCCTGGGCCATACGTCTCGTACAGACCCTGCTCGTCGTCGTGGTGGCCCGTCACGAAGTACGGCTCGAGCCCCGGCGCGATCTCGAGATAGGCGTGACGGAGGCGATTCATGCCGGACAGGAGCCAGAAGTCGTCGATCCGGGCTTCGATGAGGCGGATGTATGTCCCCACCCCGACGAAGAGAGCGACCGGCAGAACGAGGAGTGCAAACGCGGTGAAACCGTCGCCGAACTCGGTCGCACGAGCGACCAGGGCCAACGCAACGACGGCCGCGGACACGACCGTCAGAAAGATGGCGGCCCGACTGAAGACCGCGCGGTAGGTGACGTCCCTCGCCGCGAGCAGGCTCCAATGCTCGGTCGCGAGGATCTGGGCACGCACGCTCTGGGGCACGTCGGCGCGCGGAGAGGACGGTGGCTCCTGCTGTTCGTGCATGCGTCCGGCTTCCGCCGATCGGGCGAAGCGGGGTTCGAGCCTGCGACGCCCGAGCGCAATGATGCGCCTGTCGGCGTGGACGAGCAGCGCGACGACCACTGAAGTCACCAATGCGCCGATGAGCAGGCTCAGCTCGGATCCTGCGCCCACGACCTTTGCGACGAGGCCCCCGACGACCCCGGCGAGAACGGCGTCGATCACCCCGACGACCGTGGACGTGCTGGCAATCAGGCGGAGGACCCGGTTCTCCGTGCCTGGGCCGTACGTCTCGGACAGGCCTCGCTCGTCGTCGTGATGGCCCGTCACGAAATACGGCTCGAGCCCCGGCGCGATCTCGAGATAGGCGTGACGGAGACGATTCAGGCCGGACAGGAGCCAGAAGTCCTCGATCCGGGCGTCGACGAGGCGGATGTATGTCCCCACCCCGATGAAGAACGCAACCGGCAGAACGAGGAGTGCGAACACGTAGAAACGGTCGCCGAACTCGGTCGCCTCGGCAGCAAGGGCCAACGCAACGACGGCCGCGGACACGACAGTCAGGAAGATGGTGGCCCGGCTGTAGATCGCGCCGTATGTGATGTTCCTCGTCGCGAGCAGGCTCCAATGCTCGGTCGCGAGGATCTGTACGCGCACGGCCTCAGACACGTCGAGGTGCGGGTCGGTGGGCATCGCGCCTCCTCCATGTCGAGGGCCGAGCCGTCACCGGACCCGGTTCGCGAGATCGTACGCCCGAACGCCCGCCTCGATGATGTCCGTCCCTGGGACGTAACGCGAGAGAGAGAACTGCTCCATGGGCTGCGCAGCGATGATCGCGGCGTCCCTGGTGACCGTCGTTGCTCTGCCCCGACGATAGGCGTAGTCTCGAAGTTGAGTCCCCCGAACCGGGGCAGAGGTCACGACGGAGGTCGTCATGCGTACCTCCGTTCAGACCGCCGGGAGCGTGCAGGGGCTAGCTAGCAGGGAGGTTATCGTGGCGGATGCCGCAACCCGCAGTCCACTGATGCTGATTCATGGCGCCTGGCTCTCGTCGCGGAGCTGGGACACGTTCGCCGAGTACTTCCGTGACCGGGGCTATGACGTCTCCGCCCCGGAATGGCCGCGCAAGCAGGGCGAGGTCGAAGAGCTGCGCGAGGCGACGGACGCGATCGAGGGGCTCGGTCTAACCGAGATCGTCGACCACTACGAGGCGCAGATCAGGGCGCTCGAGCACGAGCCGATCCTGATCGGCCACTCGTTCGGCGGGCTGATCGTCGAGCTCCTGCTCGACCGTGGGCTTGCCCGGGGTGGCGTCGCGATGAGCCCGGCGCCGCCGAAGGGAATCCTCGTCCTGCCGTTCGCAGCGCTCAAGGTCGCGTCGTCGGCGCTGGCACATCCGTCGCGCTGGCACGGCGTCGTGCCGCTCACGCTCGAGGAGTTCACGTACGGGTTCGTGAACACGTTCACGCCCGAGGAGGCAAAGGCCGCCTACGAGAAGTACTACGTCCCGGAGACCGGTCAGATCTTCTTCGAAGCGGGTTTTGCGAACTTCCATCTCCACCCGCCCACGGAGCTGCACTTCAAGTACGAGGAGCGGGCACCGCTACTCATCATCGGCGCCGACCAGGACCACACGGTCCCCGCGTCGGTCTCGAAGAAGCAGTACAAGAAGTACGAGAAGTCCCCGGCGCAGACGGACTACCTCGAGTTCGCGGGCCGGCCTCACCTGATGATGACGGCCGAGAAATGGGCCGAGATCGCAGGGGCGATCGAAGGCTGGATCGCCAGCGTGCCCGAGAGGACGGGTGTCACGGCGGGCAGCGCGTCGGCCTAGCCGCACAGAGAGACCGGGGACGGCCCGGCCGTCCCCGGTCTTCGGGGGGACACTCCCGAAACCGTGGGCCAGCGTTCGGGAATTGTCCCCTGAAGAAGTGACGCTGGCTCCGGCGGAACAGATGAGTTTTCGGTGGCCGGCCGGTCTCTACCGCGATACGGATCCGTCAGCGCCCAGAGTTCTCGCCCTGCAGCAACGACCGCCAGGAGGCGGCATGAAGCTTCTTCTCACGTCCGCCGGAATCAGGAACCCGAGCATCCACGACGCACTGATCGAGCTGCTGGGCAAGCCGACCGCCGAGTGCGACGCCCTCTGCATTCCCACGGCGTTGTACGGGCATCCCTGGGCTGGCCCGCGCCAGGCGTGGCGGTGCATCAGCGGGCAGGAGACTGGCACTCCCACGGTCGGACTGGGCTGGAAGTCGATGGGAGTGCTGGAGCTCACCGCCCTGCCGAGCCTCGACGCGGAACGCTGGGTGCCGCTCGTCCGAGAGACGGATGTCCTGCTCGTCGAGGGCGGCGATGCGACGTACCTGTGCCACTGGATGCGGCAGAGCGGACTGGCGGACCTCCTGGCGACGCTGCCCGAGACGGTCTGGGTTGGGGTGAGCGCCGGAAGCATGGTGATGACCCCCCGAATCGGTGACGACTTCGTGATGTGGCAGTCCGCGACAGACGACCGCACCCTGGGGATCGTCGACTTCTCGATCTTCCCGCACCTCGATAACCCTGACCTGCCGTGGAACACGATGGCCACAGCAGAGGAATGGGCGGCCCGCTTGTCAGGCCCGGCGTACGCGATCGACGACGAGACCGCCTTCAAGGTGGTCGACGGTACCGTTGAGATCGTCTCCGAGGGGCACTGGAAACTGCTCACGCCCTGGGACTGAGACCTGCGCCAGTGCTCAGGAATGTTCCCTGAGGTCGAGGGAAGCGACGATCTCCTCGCCTTCCCGTTCGCCGGTCTCGCGGAACCCCAGGCTCGCATAGAGCGAGCGGGCGACCAGATTCTCTGCGTCGTAGCTCAACTTGACAGAACTCGCACCCGACGCCTGCGCCATGGCGATCAGCGCCTGCATGGCCGAACGGCCATGCCCACGCCTTTGATGAGCACGATCGATCAGGAACCCGCCGATCCAGCTGGCGTCGTCGGCCTGATCGTGCGCCCACATCGCGAACCCGACGGTCTCGCCGTCGGCGAGAATCGCGAGGGGCGCCCATCCCTGCTCGCCCAGGTGTGTCAGCGCGAGGTAGCCGGTAGTAGCCCCCACGAATCGCCTCTGATCCTCCGTGACTTCAAGGTCGGCAACGCCGCGCCAGTTGCGATGAGCGACGGGAACGATCCGAACACCCACTCAAGCGACACTGAACCTCGGCGACGAGCCGGTCAAGACCGTTGACCGAAAGGGCACGTACACGCGTCAGAGCCCAAGGCATGGGCCAGCGTCCCGGAATGACCGCTGAGAGCGACCAGGCGTCTTCGTGGGTTGGGTATCGCCAGCGCTGTTGCGGATTAGCTATCAGCGGCAGGACGCGTGTCGTGCTGAGGAAGGTTGTCGAGGATCTCGTACCACGGAGCCTTCGAGCCGACGAACTGGTGGTACGTCGGCTTGAGCGTAGGCTCGTCGATCAGCGTTCCATACGGGACGCCGAAGCACCCGTCTCGGGAAGTCCAATAGAGGAGTGAGAAGCACTCGCCGCAGCGCGCCTCGTAGGTTGAATCGGAATCGCCCGCCACGAGCAACGATTCCGCACCCTTCGTCACCGTTAGCTTGTCCCGCTCGATACGGGCCACGGGCAAGAACGCCGCTCCGGTCAGCGCACGACAATTCGAGCAATGGCAGTTGTAGGCGGCGACGAACTCGTCTGAAACCTCGTACGCGACGGCATTGCATGCGCAGCGACCTCTCAGCACGACTACACCCTAGGTGGGAAGCCGCCACTCGCCTGGGCCAGCGTTCCGGAATGACGCCAGAGCCCCGGCGTTCCGGAATGCCTTTCGAGAAGCGGTGAAGCTGGATCCGGCCGCGACCGATGAGCGTTCGGTGGTCTGCCAGTCTCTACGACATACGGATCCGTAACCGACTCGGGAGCAGCATGAAAATCCTTCTCACGTCGAGCGGCATCACCAACACGACCATCCGCGACGCGCTGGTCGACCTGCTTGGCAAACCGATCGCCGAGTCCAGCGCGCTCTGCATTCCCACCGGAATACAGCCTTTCCCCGGCGGACCCTCACACGTCTATGGGTTCTTGACCGGGACAGCGGGAGGCCCGATGTGTGCCTTGGGCTGGAAGTCGTTGGGAGTACTGGAGCTCACCGCGCTCCCCAGCATCAAGAAAGAGCATTGGGTCGCGGCTGTCGAGGAAGTCGATGCGCTGCTGGTCTGGGGAGGGAGCCCGTTGTATCTGTGCTACTGGATGCGGCAATCCGGGCTCGCAGATCTCTTGCCGTCGCTGCGCCCCGAGGTCGTGTATGTGGGCACGAGCGGCGGAGCGATGGTGGCGACTCCCGACTTCGGAGGCGAGACCTACGACGACAGCGAGCCGCTCACCGGCAGCGACGACGCGCTGGGGCTGGTCGACTTCTCGGTGTTTCCGCACCTGGAGCGCGAGGACATGCCGGACACGTCCCTCGCCAACATCGAGAGATGGGCCGCCGGGCTATCGGTGCCGGCGTACGCGATCGACGACCAGACCGCGATACGAGTGGTCGGCGGCAACGTCGAAGTCGTCTCGGAGGGACACTGGAAGCTGTTCACCCCCAGCACAGAAGCGAGTTGATCGGCCACGAGAGACACGCGCTCGGCTGCGCGCAGCGTTCGCGAATGTCCCCAGAGCGGGGCGGCAAGGGCCCGGGCCTACTTGCTACTGATCTGCACCCGAGCTTGCGTCCCGTGCTCCTGTCGGGCCGCCGTGCCAGTCCACACACAGCACCGTTGCGTCGTCTCGAAGTACGCCACCACAGGCATCGACCACGGCTTGTGTTAGCGCCTGGACTGCCTCGCGTGCGTGGAGCTCTCGTGTCTGCCTAAGGAGCTCTGGCGCATTCACATTGGCTGCGTTGCGCTCGAGGATTCCGTCGGTCAGGAAGACGAGCCGGTCTCCGGCTTCCAGCTGAAGCTCTTGGACGCGATAGTCGTAATCGAGTGATACCCCGAACGGGAGGCCAGGGGCCAACTTGACGGACTCGGCGCGGCCCTCCCGGATCAGGATCGGCGAGGGATGTCCGGCGTTCACGAATCGTGCGAGACCGGAGGCATGGTCGACCCGTACGACCTGCCCAGTCACGAAGTCACTATCGTCGCCGAACCCGTATAGCGCCTCATTGGCAAGCTGGGTTTGTTGCGCGAGAGTGACGCCGCGGCGGCGAGCGTTTCGCAACGCGCCCACGAAGACTGTTGCCAGCACGGCCGCGTTCAGCGTGTGGCCCATCGCATCAGTGATGGAGAGATGCAAGGTATCTCGCTCGACGCTGAAGTCGAACGTGTCTCCGCCGACGTCGCCCGCTGGCTCCAGCCACCCGGCCAGCGTGAACTGGCCCCCCTCGCAGGTGTACGAGGCGGGCAGGAGTCGATGTTGGAGCTCTGCCTCCAACGAAAGCGGCACGGAACGCTGGCCCCAGTCGAACAGGTCGGTGAAGCGGCGGTTGGCGATCACGATGTAGGCAAGGGCGTGCGCGCCGGCCGACACGACTGCGAGCGTCTGCTGGTCAGGCTCGGCATCAAGTCCGAGCTCCAGCACGCCGACCGCCTCGCCCCGACTCGTCACGGGAGCAAAAACCCGGAATCCATCAGAGTCGTTCACGATCTGGATTTCCTGCTCCGCGAGCGCACGACCATGCGGTGTGCCGGCCAGGGTCACTGCCTGTCCGCGCTCGCGGCTTAGATCATCATCGTCAGCGTTCATGCGCCGGACGTGACTCAGCCGGATCAATGACCGGCCACTGTAGTCGGCGATCAGGAAGCTGACATCGCGCGCCTCCAGGGAATCCGTCAAGGCGGCGGCGACGACTTCTGCCGCATCGACCGGCGGGGCCGCTTCCACGGAAGCGAGCAGCGTCTTCACATCCAACGGGGCGGCCACGCCCGATCGGTCACTCTTTCGCGTTGTCACTTACCCGACCATAACTGTCCGGTTACCGCTGGTAGGCCATCGTGGCTCGAGCGAGGTAGAGCGGGGAGACGGCCCTGCGGCGCATGCTCTACGTCTGCCAACGCCACCTCTTGCGTGGGCCAGCGTTCGGGAATGTCCCCTGATGCGACCGGTGCGAGCCTGTTACCCCATAGTCTTGGCTGCTTTGCCCTGAACCAGCTCCTTGAAAGCGGTTTCGTCACGGATCGGGTCGAAGTCGCTGTCCCCGGCAGCAAGCGAACGGAACGGCTCGTGGCGGTCGATCGCAAGCCGGAGATGCCTGATCGCGTCGTCTGTCCGCCCGGCGAGGCTCTCGCAGCACGCGAGGTTGTAGAGCGGCCCTGCGTACTCAGGATGAGCTTCGATCAACTCGCGTCCCCGATCGGCAGCCTCGGCGTATTCGCCTGACTCGTAGAGATGATCCAGCGGCATCCAAAGTTCGCCGCCCTGGGGCACGTACGCCTTCCCCGGAGTTCCGCCGAGCGCGACGAGCGTCGTCCCCGGCTCCTCAGCAAATGCGGTCCGCTTCACCTCGGGGCGAACGAAGACGAGTGTGCCCTCGGGTGCGTCCACCCGCTCGCCGTCGAGCTCGAACGTCGCGCGCCCTCGCTGGACGAGGTACAGCTCCTCCTGCAAGTCATGCTCCTGTGACTCGTCATGCTCGTTGATGAGCCGATCGCCCACCTGATGAGCTGTGAACGCATTGACGCCGAAGGACGTGATACCGAAGTGGAACCGGACGGGCCGCCAGGGACAGCGGCCGTCGCTGATCTCGTCGATCCCGTCGATCTGGGCCACGGCGTAACCGCTCATTGGGTCGTCCTCCTTCGGGTTGTGGGGATACGCAAGCGACCAACCCTAACGAGCGCCCCGGCAAGGATCGACCACCTTGCCGCGGCGGGACCGTCGATCCTCGCCTGCGCCAGTGTTCACGAATGACGCCTGAGTCGTACGGCGTCACCCGTCCGCTCAATCAGGGCCCAGGGGTGGCTAGAGGGCCCCTGTGACGCTGACGCGAATCGTGTGTCCGTGAGGCATGAAGCTGCTCTCCTCCCCGAGAATGCCCGTGACGATCTCGAAGGTCACGATCTCACCGATACCCTCCGCGTTGCTCCTGCGCTGCCGGATGTACGTATAGACCTCGGCGAAGCCGCCGACGAGCGAAAAGACGGCAGCTCGCACAGCGGCGATGCCCTGCATCTGGCCCGTCCAGCCGAGCTCGATGTCGAAAGAGCCGTCCTCGGAAGCACGTGCATCGACGAATTGGAGCGGCAGCGACTCGCACGAGCGTTGCACGTGCGGCAGGAGATGTAGCTCAGGTTCTTCAGCGACCCAGGCCGGACTTCGCATTTCCGCGAGCAGCTCTTCGACGCCGGGCACGAACAGGAGAGCGTCAGCGATGCCCTCGCCGCGCTCATCTCCGTCCCAGCGCCGACCGACCATCAGGCGAAGAATGACAGGAAGATCCCTAGTGTCGCGGAACGTGCATCAACGTCGTGGAGCGAGACCTCCGAGACTCCGTCGATCATGCCTGGAGCGAAATGCCTGTCGATTGGGACAGCGTTCGCGAACGACACCTGAGGTTGCGGCACCGTTAGCGTTACAGCCGTGCGGGAGGGCTCGGGACAGCTTGTCCTTCGCGAGATCGAAGATCGCGATCTCGACGTGCTGTTCGAGCACTGGACGGATCGCGACGCGATACGGATGGCCGCGTTCACTTCGCCGGATCAGAATGATCGAATCGCCTTCGAGCGACGGTGGGCGCGGCTGAGGAGCGACGTGTCTACGACGAACAGGGTCGTCGAGATCGACGGTCGAGTCGTGGGTCAGATTGCGAGCTTCGACCTGGAGGGTCACCGCGAGGTCACCTATTGGATAGGCCGTGAAGATTGGGGCCGCGGCATTGCCACGCGTGCCCTGCAAGAGTTCTTGCAGCTGGAGGCAACCCGTCCGCTCTACGGTCGCGCTGCGAGCGACAACGCCGCGTCGATTCGTGTGTTGACGAAGTGCGGTTTCCTTGTCGTGGGCGAGGGGCGCGGGTTCGCTCATGGGCGCAACGAGGAAACGGACGAGGTCGTCCTCCGACTCGATGCATGACCCCAACGGCCCTCGGCCGCGCGAGCGTTCGGGAATGTCAGCCGAGCAATCTCCGTCTTATGGCTATCCCCCGAACACCCCCGAGGCCGCCGCAGCGGCGATTGATCCGATCAACAGACCAGCTCCCCCGCTCAGATCGGTCAACGGCGCACCCGATAGCGCAGGTGAAGCACCCGGTTGCTCTGAATCACCACGTCAGGATCCTCCAACAGGTGCTGCGTGTGGACCGACCCGAAGTAGCGCTTGCCGGACCCGAACACGACGGGTACGACGTCCATTCGCACCTCGTCGATCAGGCCCGCGGCAAGCACCTGGCCACCGACGTCGCCAGCGGCGACCTCGACCACGCGGTCACCCGCAAGCTCCTGCGCCTTGGCCACGGCTGCCTCGACGCCGTCGACGAAGTGAAACGGCGCCTCGGGGTCCCAGCCCTCGGGCTCCGGCCGGTGCGTCACGACGACCACGTGGTCGATCCCGCCCGGAGGCTTCCCGTCCCAGCCGTCCGTCATGTCGAAGACGTGGCGGCCGACGATTGTCGCCCCGATCTGGTCCCAGTAGGGCCGGGTGTAGTCGTAGGACGTCTGCGACACCTTCACCTCGCCGCTCTCGTCCAACGGGACGTCACCGCTGGACAACCAGTCGAACAGCGGCCCGGGCTGGTCATTCTCGTCCGCGACGAAGCCGTCCACCGACACCGAGCCGTACATGACCACCTTGCCCACGGGGCCTCCTCTGCTTTGGGGTGCCCCCGAAATTAGCGTGTCGTGAGCTGTCGCTCTTGTCACGTTCGAGGCGCTTGCAGATCGGTTCGACGTGCGCGTGATGGTCGGATCCATCGCCACGGCATTCATGAGATGGCGACACGCCTCGCGAACCGATGTCTCCGGCACGACGAGCCCTGTCCCGATAAGTGCCGTCTGCCCGGCGAGCGGAGGCTCGTCAAGGCGCGTAGCGCCGAGCCCGTTTGCGGGGTCGACGGGCCGAGCACGGCTGGCATGCGCGAGCGTGCTCTCCCCGAGCGTGTTACGGCATGACCGTCGGCAAGATCCGCCGCTACCCGATGGTGAGGCGTCGAAGCGCTGCGAGAACGGCGCCGGGCGCCTCGACCCACGTGAAGTGCCCGGCGCCCTCGACCACCTCCACCCACGCGCCCGGGATCCGCTCGGCGGCGTCCGTCGACGCGGCGAGGGGCATCGGGCTCCGCGAGCCGTGGACGAACCCGACGGGGACGCGGATCTGCGGCAGCCCCGCCTCGAGCGACGGCAGCTCCTCGAAGATCGAGGCCACCATCTCGGCCGAGCGCGACCCCGCGATTCGCAGGTCGGGCATCGGCGGCGCGTGCTCGGGCTCGGCGAAGTAGGCAGGCCAGACGAGGCGCATCCCCTCGAGCGCCAGCTCGTCGTCCGCCGCGCCGGCCGTGCTGAGCTCGTCGATCTCACGAGCCCGCTCGCGCACAGACTCGGGCGTGCGACGGAGGATCTCCTCGTCGAACTCCGGCCAGCGCCCGTCGCCGACCGAGCCGAGCGGATCGACGGAGAGCACGCCGAGCAGACGCTCGGGCATCGCCTCCGCGACGTGAAGGGCAAGGTGCCCGCCCCATGAATGGCCGACGACGTACGCCTTCTGCCAGCCGAGCGCGTCGAGGACGCGGCGGGCGTCCGTGACGTCCATGGCGACCGAGTACGGCCCCTCCGCCCCCGACGGCTCCAGCCCCCGCTGCTGGTACCACGCCACATCGTTCTCCTCGGCGAGCTCGTCCGCGAGCCCGCGCAGGTAGTCGAAGCCAAGGCCCGGTCCCCCGTGCAGCAACACGACCGGCGGCCCGCTGCCGGCGCGTCGGCCCGCGAGCAGAGGCGGACCGTCATTCGTCGTGAAGTCGGCCCAGGCCATCAGAGCTGCTCGGCGACGCCGGCCTCGAGCGGAGCGCCCATCGTCTGAGCGTACGCCTCCGCGGCCCGCGGGGCGCGCCACGGCGAGCGGTCGAGCTCGGATGTGCGAGGGTGCGACGATCCGGCTCACCTTCCGGAATCCCCGTCCTTCGAGTCCAGCGAGGAGGCGAATGCCCGCACCATCCGGTTCCACGACACCCGAGACCCTGATTCCCGGCGGGCGAGTGCACGTGGTCGGCGCAGGGCCCGTCGGGCTCTTGCTCACTGCGCTCCTCCAGTCGATGGAGGGGCTCTCCGTTCGGCTCTACGAGAAGCGGCACGAGTACACGCGCACGCGGATGGTCCAGCTCTCGCCGTACCTCGTCGCCGACAGCGTCGAGACGTACCGGACCGACGCGATCGACGGAGACAGCGTCGAGGCCATCTTCGACCCGCCGGAGATCGTGGAAGGCATCGCCTTCAGGCAGTCCATTCCGTCCGACCTGATGGCGCTCCTCCGTGGGTGGGGGCTCGGCTTCTGCCCGCTCAACTCCATCGAGCGCGAGCTCAGCGACCTGATCGACGGGCGGACGTCGACGATGGTCGAGCGCACGGCTGCGGTCGTGAGCGCGGAGGACGCGATGGCGATGCTCGAGCCGGGAGACGTCCTGATCGACTGCACCGGCAGCAACTCGCTGCTTCGGGATCAGCTCGTGCCCGGGTCACGTGAGGCGGACGACGGCCCGAACACGCTCAAGATCCGCCTCGAGTACGCCCTCGTGATCACGTTCCTCTACGGCGAGCCGTACGACTGCAACGAGTTCTGCAAGTACTACAAGAACATCGAGAACGCCACCTACAAGTTCATTCCGATGGTCCAGCGCACGCACTACGACGGCAGGATCAGCCACGTCACGGGCATCGTGAACATCTCCGCCGAGGACTACGAGGCGATGCCGGGCAGGTTCGACGGCGAGTGGCTTCGCGGCAACTTTCCCGACGTGGCGCAGTCGATGGACCGCTTCATCGACAAGGTCAAGGAGGAAACGCACGGCGAGATCGTCGGCGACATCGAGATCGTCCGGATCCCTCTCGATCTGTACCGCGCCCGAAACGTGACCAGCCGGCAGTGGCTTGCTGCGGGGCACGGCGATCACCCGTTTGCGAGCTCACCGGTGTTCCTCGCCGGCGACTCCGCCATCGGCTCGCCGTACTTTCAGTCGATCTCGCTCGGCTTCGAGTGCGCGATGTACCTG
This sequence comes from uncultured Actinomycetes bacterium, assembly GCA_963712255.1. Lineage (GTDB taxonomy): Bacteria > Actinomycetota > Thermoleophilia > Gaiellales > Gaiellaceae > Gaiella. Next base: position 54,194 of record CAVQHL010000019.1, on the reverse strand, counting down.
GCGGGGCTCCTCGCTCAGCGCGACCTACCGCTCCCGGACATGCTCGATCGCTACGAGCTCCACATCTACAAGCAGTGGCTTCGCGTCTACATGCGGAGCAAGATGATCAAGCACAACAAGGACCTGTTCGAGAGCCTCGACGATCCCATGGCGCTCCTCGAGAAGCTGCACATCTACTAGCACCGGTCGTCTGATAGCGGGCGATATCCGCCCTATTTGGGGCGTAGGGTCACTTTCGGAGAAGCGACTCCGAGGAGGACGAATGCCCGTGGATCAAGAACGCCTGGAAGAGCCCGCGACCTTGGCCACGCGCGACGCCGCCTGTCACTGCGGGCAACTTCAGCTCGAGGTGCACGGGGACCCGTTCTGGGTCTCGCTCTGCCATTGCATCGCCTGCCAGCGCAGGACGGGAAGCGCGTTCGGCATGCAGGCCGGCTTCAGACACGATCAGGTGCAGGTCGCCGGTCGCTACAGCGACTACGCGCGAATCTCGGACGAGGCTGACCGGAAGGAGCACGTCTTCCACTTCTGCCCGGACTGCGGGTCGACGGTCTTCTACACGGAGCCGACGGAGCCCGACCACGTCGTCGTCATGGTCGGCGCGTTCGCCGACCCGTCCTTCCCACCGCCGATGGAGTCGGGCTATGACTCGGGGCGCCACTCGTGGGTGCAGCTCCCCGACTCGATCCAGCGCCAGGCGCCCGAGCTCTGGGATCCGGTGCGCCCGCTCTACGAGGCGGGCGAGTATGCCGAGGCAGCGCGCCGGGGCCGGGAGCTGCTGGAGGCTCATCCCGGCCAGGCCTACCTCCTCTACAACGTGGCGTGCTGCGAGAGCCTCGCGGGCGAGGCGGCGCCCGCGGTCGAGCACCTCCGCCGGGCGGTCGACCTGTGGGACGGCTGCCGCGAGATGGCGACCGATGACTCGGACTTCGATTCGATCCGAGGCGAGCCCGCGGTGCAGGAACTGCTCGCGCGCTGAGCGCACCGCCGCGCCGTGCAGCGACGGGGCGGTGCCGCATGGTGTATGAACGACTCGACCTCCAACCAAGGAGAGATAGGCATGCCAAAAGTCGTCGTCACCCACGCGGTCGCCGACACCGAGCGTTGGCTCGAGGGCAAGACCGAGCGAGCCGCGGCGATCGGGTCGGGCTCCGGCAGCAATGTCACCGACCTCGTCGCCCAGGACGGGAGCAACAACGTCGCCATCTCGGCAGACGTCGATGACCTCGGTGCGCTGCAGACGATGCTCGCCTCGCCGCAACCCGATGTCCTTGCGCTGATGGAGGCGCACGGCGTCATCCCGCCGCTGACGGTCTACGTCGCAGCCGAGTAGCTCGAGGGGTGATGCGCGCGCGGAGCGCCTGACGCTCCGCGCGCGAGGAGGAACCGATGTCCGACGACCGTCAGATCGAGCGGCTGCGCGAGGTGATGGCCGCCTTCAACAGACACGACCTCGACGCGATCATGTCCCACTTCCGAGAGGACTGCGTGCTCGAGTCCCCTCGCGGGCCCGACCGCTGGGGCCGCCGCTTCGTCGGCAAGGACGAGGTGCGCCGTGGACTCGCCGCCCGATTCGAGGGCATCCCGAACGTGAAGTACGGCGACGACGACCATTTCGCCTGCGGTGCTCGCGGCATGTCGGAATGGACGATCACGGGCACGACCGTGGACGGTGTCACCGTCGACGTGAGGGGGTGCGACCTCTGGACGTTCGACGCCGACGGACTGATCGCGCGCAAGGACAGCTTCTGGAAGATCCGCGACGCCTAGCCGCGATCGGCGGCGAGGACTTGTTTCTCAGCTCGGAGCCGGAAACCGCTGCTTGAACGTGAACGCCTCCGGCGTGGGCCCCTGGTCGGCGAGAACCCCGAGGCGCCGGAAGGCGTCGTCGATCGTGGGAATCGTCCCGGCCGGGTGCCACCACAGCGCCACGCTCGGCCCGCCCCAGCGCTCGAACCACTCGAATCGCCGTGCGAACACGAGACGGTGATCCGAGCGGTACGTGTACGCGAAGAGGTCGTCAGGCGATTCCCAGACGGTCAGGTTGACGATCACCTGCGGATCGTCGCCCACCTCGAGGTCGGTCGCGTTGCCGCTCGGTCCCTGAAGTCGCCAGACGAACCCGGGGCTCCGCTCGGCCAGCCGGTTGATCTCGTCGAGGAGGTTCACGAAGTCGGCCATGCGGGAGTCGTCGAGTGGGGCGACGGCGCGCGCGACGTTCAACTGCGCTATCTGGTGACCGCCCATCTCAGCTCCCTCCCACCGCGTCGGAGCCACCCTACGACAGAGCGAGCTGCCGCGTCACTCAGCGCCGGACCCGGCTAGGTTTGCCTGCGATGTCGCCCGCCGGCACCCGCCTCTGGCACCCCTTCTCCGCGATGGGCAAGGTAGACGGGCACGAGCTCATCCTCGCGCGCGGCGAGGGCTCCCGCGTCTGGGACGTCGACGGGAACGAGTACCTCGATGCCACCGCGGGCCTCTGGTTCGCGAACGTCGGTCACGGCCGGGTCGAGATCGCGGACGCCGTCGGGGCGCAGCTGCGGACGCTCGCCGCCCATCACATCTTCGGCGACCATGCCAACGAGCCTGCGCTCGAGCTCGCGAGCCGGGTCGCCGACCTCGCGCCCGTCGAGGACTCCGCGGTGTTCTTCGGATCGAGCGGCGGCGAGGCCGTCGACACGGCTGCAAAGATCGCTCGACGCTACTGGGCGCTCGTCGGCGAGCCCGAGCGGACGGTCGTCGTGTCGCGCAGCTTCGCGTACCACGGGACGAACGCGTACGGAACGTCGCTCTCCGGGATCCCCGCCGTACGTGACGGGTACGGCACCCTTGTCGAGGACGTCGCCGAGGTGCCGTACGACGACCCGGCCGGGCTCGAGCGGACGCTGGACGAGCTCGACGGACGCGTCGCGGCGTTTGTCGGCGAGCCGATGATCGGCGCCGGCGGCGTCATCCCGCCGCCCGCCGACTACTGGCCCGCGGTCGAGCGGATCTGCCGCGAGCGTGGCGTCCTGCTGATCGCGGACGAGGTGATCTCCGGCTTCGGCCGGCTCGGGCGCTGGTTCGGATGCGAGCGATACGGCTTCACGCCGGACCTCATGACGTGTGCGAAGGGGATCAGCTCGGGCTACGTTCCGCTCAGCGCCGTGGTCGTCGCCGGACGCGTCCGCGAGCCGTTCTGGCACGCCGACGCGGCGCCGTTCGTGCACGGCGGCACGTACGCGGGCCACCCCGGCGCCTGCGTCGCGGCGCTCGCGAACCTCGACATCCTCGAGCGCGAGCGACTCGTCGAGCGCGTCGCGACGCTCGAGCCGGTCCTGGCCGCGCTCGTCGCGCCGCTCCGCAGCCTCCCCGGCGTGGCCGACGTACGGACGGCCGGCCTCGCTGCCGGAATCGAGCTCGACCCGGAGCTTCTCGCCCGGAGTCCCGGCGCCGGTGCCGCCGTCGTCGGAGCCGCGCGGCGCCAGGGTGTCGTGACCCGCCTGCTGCGAGGCGTCGTGCTCCAGATCTCTCCGCCGTTCGTCGTCACCGAGCCGGAGCTCGAGCAGATCGCAGGCGTGGTCTCGTCGGCGCTTGGCGAGGTCGTCGGCACGGACGACGCCGCGTGAGCGGCTGGACACGATAGGGTCACCGCCGTGCGGATCATCGTCGGCGCCGTCATTGTCCTGTTCCTCGTCCTGTGGGTGCGCGCCGTGATCGACGTCATGCGTCGTGGCGACCTGACCGTCGGCGTGAAGGCAGCGTGGGCGATCGCCATGCTGATCCTGCCGTTCATCGGGCTGCTGGTCTACACGATGCTCCGGCCGTCCGACGGCCAGATCGCTCAGCGCTCGCGACGCTAGGGGCGCGCTTGCGCGCCATTCCCCCGGGGCGCTACCGCATCCCCGGCCGGACAACCGACTCGCGTGCGCGCGCCTGCGACACGTCGGCGGTGTCTTCCACGAGCGCCCCGAGCATTCGCGCGACGCCCCCACGGGCGTGCGCGGCCCGCTGGAAGCCGGCGCCGCCGCCTCGCTCCAGGATCCGGACGACCCCCTCGAGCGCCTCGGCGTCCCCCGACTCACGTGCGATCGGCCGCAGGCGGGCGACCGTCCGCAGCGCGACCTCCCGGAGCGGGAGTAAGCCACCGTCGTCGAGGATCGTCGCCTCGATGCCGTCCCGCCCGGCGCGGAAGGAGGACCAGTTCAGAAGCTCGCTGCGAGCTCGCGTGGCCGGTGGGACGTGCTGCGCCTCGAGTGCAAGGCTCCGGACGAGCGCCCCGAGCGCCGCCGCGCTGTCGAGTGACGACTGGACGTCCAGCTCGCGCACCTCGATCGTCCCGTAGGCCGGGTGAAGCCGGAGGTCCCACCAGAGGAACGTCGGCTCGGGGACTCCGGCCACGACCAGCATCGCGGCGACCCGCTCCTCCGCGTCTTCGACGTCCCGCAGCGCCTCCGGGATGCCGCGGCCCGGGTACGCGCGGACGAGCGCCGATCGGGCGCTCGCGAGACCGGAGTCGATGCCGAACCACCAGGGGCTGTTCGCGCTCAGCCCGAGCAGAAGCGGCATGTGGCCACGAAGCGCGTTGAAGGCGCGAACTGCGCTCTGGCCGTCCGGCATCCCGACGTGCACGTGCAGTGCGGACTCGGGCGTGCGTCGGACGATCCCGCGCATCTCGTGGGCGACGCGCTCGTACCGCTCGGTGGGGACGAGCTCGGCGTCGCCGAACCGCGCCGTCGGATGCACTCCGCTCGCCAGGAGCGTGGCGCCGGCGCCGAGCGCCGAGGCTCGCCGCTCGGCAAGGGCCGCCACGGCGTCGGCCGCATTCTCCGCCGGCGGTGATCGGAGCTCGATCTGCGCCGCGTAGGCCTCGTGGCTCGCGTCCTCGGAATCCTCGTGCATCGCCGCGAGGACATCCCCTGCAACGGAGGCAAGCTCGAGCGTCGTGCGATCGACCAGCAGAAGCTCCTCCTCCATCCCGATCGTGAACGCCGACCCGAACGAGAACCCGCTCATGCCTCCTCCAGCGCAGCCGCTGCAGCCCGCCGCCCGAGCACGAGTGCCGCCGCGAGCCCGCTCGAGTAGCCGCCCGTCGAGATGCCGCCGACGTCGCAGCCGGCCGCGAAGACGCCGTCGGCCGCGCGGGCCGTGGAATCGACCCTCAGCCCCCCGAGCGTGGTCGTGATGCCGGCGACGACCTCGATCTCCACGGTGCTATTGCGCGTGACCACCGCACCGGCCCGTTCGGCGGCCTCGATCATCGTGCCGACGGTCCGCTCACGGACGCGGGTGGACAGTCGGTCCCGCGGCACGCGGTACGTCGCCCGCGCACCGGGCTGCCGCGCCGTCCACTGCACGACGTCGATCTCCGACCAGCTCTGCGGCTCGTAGCGCTCGCCTGCAGCGTTCACGACGGTCGCATGGTGGGCGTAAAGCTGCGCGAGCTCGACGAACTGCACGGGACGCACCCGCGCGGGTCGAGCCGGCATGTTGCGGCCGTAGAACTCGTCCATCCCAGCCGATGCAGCGGCGCCGGCCTCGAGGCCGAGGCGAAGCCCGTCGCCGGTGCTCCACGGGGTCGCTCGAAGCAGGAGCGCATCGGCCTCCGGCGTGATGTGCGTCCTCACGAGACCTCGCTCCGCCTGGAAGCCGCCGGTCGCGAGGATGACCGGCGCGCCCACAGGCAGCTCCCGAAGCGGCTCGCGAAGGCGGAGATTGCGGACACGGGAGGCGAGCGCGCGAACGAGCGACGGGACGGAGAAGCGAACGCCCCTCGTCTCGGGGTTTCCGGTCGAGTGCTCGAGGACGCGGGCGCCGAGGCGCTCGAGCCAGACGATGTCGCGGTCGAGGGCCTCGTGAACGACGCGCTGGAGTGCCGGGTCTCCACCCGGACACTCCTCGCGAAACCGCTGCAGATCGCGGTAGCGCCACACCACTCCGCTCGAGAGGCGCATCGAGCCCCCCACGGCCTCCGCCTTCTCCAGGAGCAGGACGTCTGCGCCCCGCTCGGTCGCCTCGACTGCCGCAACGAGACCAGCCATCCCGGCTCCTGCTACCACCACGTCGGGCATGTCAGACGAGCGAGAAGCCCGGCTTGTGCTCGACGTACTCGAGCTTCACGCGGTCAGGCCCCCAGACGAACACGGCGCGCGTGTTCTCCGCGTCGACCACCCGGTCGACGTCGAAGCCCCGGGCGCGCGCCTCCGCCTCGACCGCGCCGGCATCCTCGACGAGCAGCGCCAGATGGTTGAGGAGCGGGCGGTCGCCCTCGCGCTTTCCGCCGCCGTGGAGCACGACGCGCTTGTCCGCCACGCCGAGGTCGTCGCCGACCCGCTCCAGTCCCATCGCCTCGAGCTCGCGCGCGGCGGAGGTCGGGTCGGTCACGCGGAGGACGACGTGGTCGAGGTCGGCGACACCATCGTCCGCCGACGCCACGAGGAGGAGCGGGAGCCCGGACGGCGCTTCGACCGGGATCGGCTCGTCCGGCGCGCCGGCGGGTGTCGGGACCCCTGCAGCGGCCAGCCGCGCGCGTGCCGACCCGAGGTCCGGAACGCGGACGACGACACACTCGAGTGCGCCGCGCTCACGCGGGCCGTCCGCGTCGAACAGCGTCAGCTTGCCGCGACGGGCGTCCCCGCCGAGCAGCGTGAAGTCGTCCGTCCGCTCGATCTCGTGCATCCCGCAGGCGTCGACGAGAAGCTCGCCGAGCGCGTCACGGTCGGTCGACCAGAGAGCAACGTGGTCGAGTGCCTCCACACGCATGCCCACGGTGTACCCCCGCAGGACGCACCGAACACATCCGCGCGTCCGGCGACGCGCGGTCGACTCAGCGTCGAGCCTTGAGCTCGTTGAGGCTCACGGCGGCGCGAACGAGCGTCTTCAACGCCTTCTCGTCGATCTTCTCGCCCTCGCGGAAGTCGATGGCGCGCCGCGTGTTCCCTTCCAGGCTCGAGTTGAAGAGGCCCGAGGGATCCTCGAGCGCCGCCCCCTTGGCGAAGGTCATCTTCACGACGCTCTTGTACGTCTCGCCCGTGCAGATGATCCCGTCGTGCGACCACACCGGGACCCCTCTCCACTTCCACTCCTCGACGACGTCGGGATCGGCTTGCTTGACCAGCGCGCGGAGCCGGCCGAGCAGCTCGCCCCGCCAGTCGTCCAGCTCCTCGATTCTCGCGTCGATCAGCTGAGAGGGAGACCTGCCTTTCTGCGGCGTGCTCTTCTCCATGCTCGCTCTCTTTCTTCGTCCCGAGACGTTGACAGACGGGGTCACCGCCGCCGGCCGATTCTACGCGGGCTCGGGTGTCCGCGCCCGGCACTGGAGCGTCGCGACGGCGAGCCGTCGATAGCCTCCCGGCGGAGGCGAACCCGAGTCCGCATGGCAGGAGGAACGAGCGATGGGCGCTGAGCGAGCTGTGGTCGTCCGGCCCGGTGAAGGCCACCGTGTCGGGAACGTGGAGTTCCTCGCGCGGACGGCCGACACGCCGCGCTTCAACCTCGGCATCGTCACGGTCAAGCCGCGCCGCGACGGCCCCGGCGAGCACGTGCACCGCGGCCGAGGACGACTCGTTCTACGTCCTCGAGGGCGAGCTGGTCTTCATCGTGGAGGGCGAGGAGATCGTCGCCGGACCGGGCACGTTCGTGCTCGTCCCGCCCGGCCTCCGGCACGACTTCTCGAACCGCACCGACGAGATCGCGCGCTTCGCCAACATCCACGCCCCCGCGGGGTTCGACCTTCGCCTCGAGTCGTGACGGAGCTCGCGGAGCTCTTCGAGCGGAACCGGGCCTGGGCGGCGGAGATGGTCGCCGGCGACCCGGACTTCTTCACCGGCCTCGCGGAGCGGCAGTCGCCGGCGTACGTGTGGATCGGCTGCTCCGACAGCCGTGTCCCCGCGAACCAGATCGTCGGCCTTCAGCCCGGCGACGTGTTCGTGCACCGCAACGTCGGGAACGTCGTGGTGCACACCGACCTGAACTGCCTCTCCGTGCTGCAGTACGCGATCGACGTCCTCCGCGTCGAGCACGTGATCGTCTGCGGGCACTACGGCTGCGGCGGCGTCGCCGCGGCGCTGCACGGTGCGCGCCACGGCCTCATCGACAACTGGCTCCGTCACGTGACGGACGTGGCCGAGAAGCACGCGGACGCGCTCGCGGCGCTTCCGGAGGAGCGGCGCCTAGACCGGCTCTGCGAGCTCAACGTCGCCGAGCAGGTCGCAAACGTCTGTCAGACCACGATCGTCGAGGATGCGTGGTCGCGCGGACAGCCGTTGACGGTGCACGGCGTCGTCTACGGGCTCGAGGACGGCCTGCTGCGCGATCTCCGCGTGAGTCGTTCCGCGAGACCGTCCGACGGCTGACAGAGCGTAGGACCTACGCCAGCGGGTGGGTCAGCCCGAATCGCCTGCAGAGCCCGGGCACGCTCTCGACATCGAGCTCGAGCGCGTAGCGCGCGGCGAGCTCGCCCAGCCGCGCGGGGTCCGGGCCGGCGTCCCCGCCGTCCCGGAACACGTCGGCCAGCTCGCGGAAGTAGTTCTCGAACCCGCCGGGTGAGATCACCTCGACGATCCGGCACTCCGTGTCGCCCGTGTTCCAGAACGTGTGCCACTCTCCGCGTGGCTTGAACACCCACGAGCCGGGACCGGCCTCGACGACCCGTTCGCCGAGGAGCGCGCCGAGCGTCCCCTCGACGACGAACGAGTACTCGTCTTCGTTGCGATGACGGTGGAGAGGCGCAGCGAGTGCCCCGGGCGCGATCGGGTGCTCTACGACGGAGAAGCGACTCTCGGACTCGTCGGACTCGATCTTCCAGACGACTCCGAGCCCGCCGAAGTCGAAGCGGTCCCCATCCGCGGGCGGGATCGACACACGCTCGATCGTCGCGACGGGAGTGCGTGTCATCTCGTTCCTCCTATTCGAACGACGCAACTGTTGTGTGAATATTGCCGCCGCGCGATCCAGGAGTCAAATTCAGTCAACACTGCTGTTGTGTCAAACTAGGCGCCGTGGCCCGCAAGTACGAGATGAGTCGACGCGCCGAGCAGGTCGAGCAGACGCGGCTCCGGATCACCGAGGCTGCCGTCGAGCTGCACGGCTCGGTCGGCCCGGCACGGACGACGATCAGCGCCGTCGCCGAGCGCGCCGGCGTGGATCGGCTGACGGTGTACCGGCACTTCCCCGACGAGCAGACGCTCTTCGCGGCATGCAGCCGGCACTGGCGGGCGCTGAACCCGCCACCCGACCCCGCGCGCTGGGCCGCGATCGGCGACCCCGCCGGACGACTCGCGCAGGCGCTGGACGAGCTCTACTGCTGGTTCCGCTCGACCCACCCGATGCTGGAGAACGTCATCCGCGACCGCCCTTTCGTGCCCGCCCTCGATGGCCCGGCTGCGGAGCGCGAGGCCTTCGGCGAGGCGATGGTAGGAGTGCTGATCCGCGGCTGGAGAGTGCCGCGCAGCGGCAAGCCAACTCTCGCAGCGGCGATCGCACATGCGATCGACCCGACGACCTGGCTCTCCATCACCCGCAAGGGCCTCGACGAGAGAGCCGCGGTCGAGCTCATGTCGACGTTCGTCGGAGCGGCCGCGCGATCTTCGAGCAGGTAGCACCTCGTGTGGAAACGCACGAGCAAGAGGCATAGCCTTGGAGGCGTCGAGGAAAGGAGGCGGATCTCATGCACGCACGCATAGCGGCATTCGAGAACCGCGACATGTCCCGTGCCGACGAGCTCGTCCGGCTCGTCCGCGACCGCCAGGCGTCGGGGGAGGAGATCCCCGGTGCGCTCGGCATGTACATGCTCGTCGACCGCGCCGCGGGCGCGATGCTCGGCATCAGCATCTTCGAGAGCGAGGATGCGATCCGGGCCGCGGAGCCGCTGTTCGAGCGGATGGGTGACGAGGTCCCGGAGGAGATCCGCGGGAAGCGCGTCTCCGTCGACGTCTACGAGGTCGCGATCCACGAGGTCTCCGAGGGCGCCGCAGCCGCGCGCATCAGCACCTTCACCGGCGACCCGGCGAAGATCGACGAGGGCCTGCGCCATGCCGTCCAGGACGTGCTCCCCGACGCCCGCTCGATGGACGGGTGGAAGGGGATCGTGATGCTCGTCGATCGCCAGACGGGCTCGGAGAGGACGATCACGCTCTGGGAGAGCCGTGAGGCGCTCGAGGCGAGCGAGGCGGCCGCCGATCAGCTGCGCGCCCGCGCAGCGGAGGAGGCGGAGCAGCGGATCGTGTCGGTCGAGCGGTTCGAGGTTCCGCTCGCGTTCGACCGCGCGCCACGGCTGGTCACCGCCTGATCCGGCTCCGACCCGGGTGGGCCTCCCAGCCCGCCCGGGTCGCCGCCGGATCAGGGCCGGAGGCGACATGATGGTTTCGGCCGGGGCGCCTGCGGGAATGATCCAATCGGTACAAGCGTTTCCACCGACGGAGGGCACATGGGCGACGTTTCCGACATCCTCGACGGCAAGGGCCAGGACGTCCTTCGGATCGACGGCTCAGCGACCGTCTACGACGCGATCGTCACCATGGTCGAGGGCAACGTCGGCTCGCTTCTCGTCTACGAGGGCGAGCGGCTGGCCGGGATCGTCACCGAGCGGGACTACCTCCGCCGCGTCACGCTCGAGGGTCGCGACGAGCGGACGACACCCGTGCGCGAGATCACGTCGCCGGAGCTCGTCTACGTCGGTCCCGATGCCTCGATCGACGAGTGCATGGCCGTCATGACCGAGCAGCGGATCAGGCACCTACCGGTGCTCACCGAGGAGCGCGAGGTCATCGGCATCGTCTCGATCGGCGACGTCGTCAAGTTCCACTCGCAGGAACAGGGCGTGCAGATCCGGTTCCTGACCGAGTACATCTCCGGCTAGCGCGGCCGCGCCGCCGACGGCCGGCGGCGACTCAGGGGTTGCCGCCGAACCCGCAGATGACCGTCGGCACGCAGTCCGACTGGTCGAGAACGGTGATCTCCGGGTTGGCGCCCTTGCGCGAGAGTCGGAACTTGACCCACGTGAAGTTGTTCGCCTCGTTGCTCTCGAGCCAGTGGTCGTCCGGGTCGGCGAGGTGGGTCAGGTAGTAGTCGCCCGCCTTGAGGCCGGTGATGTCGAGCTCCTGCAGCGGCGTCGACTGGTGGTAGCTGTCGGCCCAGCCGGAGGCGAGGCCCTGGAGATCGCCGTTGCACTCGAAGTACGTCCGCGGCTGCGCCTTCTTGGCGGAGCCCGTCGCGCCGGTGAACTCGACGTCGACGAAGCAGAACGTGATCTTCACGCCCGCCGAGATCGGCGGGCCGCCGATCGTCGCCCGCACGGCGAACTGCGCAACGGCGGACTGATGCCAGTGGTTGTGCTCGGGATGGAACAGCGCCACGCCGGCGGGCCGCGTCGCGACGATCGCGCCCGACGCGTTGAGGATCTCCTGCGTCGCGACCGTGCACTGGTCGTAGTGGATCCCGTCGATGTCGCAGGGCGCCACCTGCCCGCCGCCGCGAATCTGCAGGTTCCCCTCTCCCACGTTGATGTGAACCGTGGTGAAGCGAAGCCATTCGCGCTGCTGGGTGTTCTGGATCGTGAGGTGCGAGGGCACTTCCTCGACCACGTCCGGCAGCAGGCCCGTCGAGGACGAGGGCGGCGCGGCGAGCGATACCGAAACGCCGGCGACGACGATCGCGACGAGGCCAGCGACACCGAGCCCGAGCACCTTGCGCATCTGTCATCCCCCTGTCGTGACGGCGTGTCCGGAGGCGATCCTCCCCGTCGGGCCAGCGGAAGTCAAGGACACTTCGACGTCATGCAGAGCGGCGGCGAGAGGGCGTCCTAGACTGCCGGGATGGACGCGCGGGCTCTCGAGCTGCTCGAGCTTCCGGCGATCCTCGAGCGCCTCGCGGCGGCCGCGGCAAGCGAGCCGGGACAGGCGGTCGCGCTCGCGCTCGCCCCGTCCGACGACCCGGAGGAGGTCGCCGAGAGGCAGCGGCGGACGACCGAGGCGGTCGCGCTCCTCGACCACGCGGCAGAGCCGGAGCTCGGCCGTGTCCGCGAGGTGCGGCCCGCGACGGAGCTCGCCGAGCGAGGGAGCACGCTCGACGCCGCCGCGCTTCGCGCGATCGCGTCGACGGTCGAGCAGGCAGTCGCCGCGCGTATCGCGCTCGAGGCGTTCGCCGAGGCACCCCGCCTCGCCTCCATCGCGGATGCGATCGACCCTGGCCTGCGCTCGCTCGCGGAGGCGATCGACCGCGCCGTCGAGGACGACGGCTCGGACCTGCGCGACGGCGCCTCGCCGGCGCTTCGCCGCCTCCGCCGCGAGCTTCGCGAGGGACGTGCGCGGCTGACCGAGCGGCTCCAGCGCCTCGCGCGCGACCCCGACTTGCGCGAGCACCTGCAGGACGACTTCGTCACCACGCGCGCGGGGCGGCCCGTGCTCGCGCTCAGGGCGTCGGCGCGCGGGAGCGTGCCCGGCATCGTCCACGACAGCTCCGGCTCGGGCCAGACGCTCTTCGTCGAGCCGTTCGCCGTCGTCGAGGACTCGAACCGGCTCCGCGAGGCGGAGAGCGCCGAGCGCGACGAGGTCGCGCGGATCCTGCGCGAGCTCTCGGCCGCGGTGGGCGTCGGCGCCGAGCGGCTCGTCGCGCTCGTCGAGGCCGTCGCGACGATCGACCTCGCCGTCGCGTGCGGGACCCTCTCGCGGGCGTGGCGGGGCGCCCGGGTAACGATCGGTCACGAGGTCGTCCTGCTCGGCGCGCGGCACCCGCTCCTCGACCCGGCGGCAGCGGTGCCGATCGACCTCGAGCTCGGCGACCTGCGGGCGCTCGTCATCTCGGGCCCGAACACCGGCGGCAAGACCGTCGCGCTGAAGACGCTCGGCCTCGCGGCGCTGCTGCATCAGTGCGGGCTCCGGCCGCCCGCCGACGAGGCCGCGCTTCCCGTCTTCGACGCCGTCCTCGCCGACATCGGCGACGAGCAGTCGATCGCGATGAGCCTCTCGACGTTCTCCGGCCATGTTCGGAACCTCGTCGCGATCCTCGAGGGCGCGGGCGAGAGCTCGCTCGTCCTGCTCGACGAGGTTGCCGCGGGGACCGACCCGGTCGAGGGCGCGGCCCTCGCGCAGGCCTTGCTCGCACGGCTGTCGCGTCAGGCCCGGCTCACCGTCGCGACGAGCCACTACCCCGAGCTCAGGGAGTGGGCGTCCGCGACGGCCGGAGTGGCGAACGCCGCCACCGGGTTCGACCCGGAGACCCAGGAGCCGCTCTACCGCGTCGCCCTGGGCCGTGCCGGGACGTCACATGCGCTGCGGATCGCGGAGCGGCTCGGGCTCCCCGCCGACATCGTCGAGGACGCGCGCACGCACGTCGCTCCCGAGCGGCTGCGGGTCGCCGAGCTCCTTGCAGAGGCCGAGGCCGCGGAGGGTCAGGCCGCAGAGGCGCGCGAGAGCGCGGCGAGCGAGCACGCGGCGGCGGAGCGGGCGAGGGCCGCAGCCGAGGCTCGCGTCGCCGAGCTCGAGCAGGAGATCGAGCGCGTGCGCGCGTCGGCCCAGGCCGAGCGCGAGAAGGCCGTGCTGCGCACGGAGCGCGAGCTTGCCGACGCCCGGGCGTGAGCTCGAGGCCCTGCGGGACGAGATCCGGGCCGCCCGGAAGCTCGAGCGCGACCGGCGGCGCGCGTCGACGCCTGCTGCGCTCGCCAAGGAGCGCGAGCGGGATCGCCGTCTCGGCGCTGCGTCCGAGCGCGCGGCGCGCGCCGGCCGGGCCATCCGCGATGCCGACGAGCCGCTCGCGCAGGTGGCGCCGCTCGCCGCCGGGGATCCTGTCGTCGCCCCCGAGCTCGGTGTCCGCGGGACGATCGTCGAGGTCGGAGGCGATGACGCGGTCGTCGTCGGCCGTGGCGGCCTTCGCGTCCGCGTGCCGATCGCCCGGCTCCGGCCCGACCGGGATGCGCCCGCGGACGCGGCGCCGGAGCAGGCGGTGACCATCCGCGCGACGACGCCGACCGACGCGCCGGACGAGCTCGACCTCCGTGGCCGCACCGCCCAGGAGGCGCGGGAGACGCTCCGTGCGTTCGTCGACACCGCCGCGCTCGCGGGCCGATTCGAGGTACGCGTGATCCACGGGCGCGGGACGGGCGCGATCCGCTCGGCCGTCCGCGACGAGCTTACGAGACACCCGCTCGTCGTGTCGCACCAGTCCGAGTCGGCCGACGGCGCGACGCTCGTCCGGCTCGGCGGCTGAGCGTGCCGCGACAGGCGGAGCCGGGCGTCGTCCCCGCGCCGGGAGGGCTGCCGGTGGTCGGCCATCTCGCCGCCTTCCACCGCGACCGGCTCGGGTTCCTCGATGCATGCCGCGCGACGGGCGGCCCGGTCGTTCGCCTCCGGTTCGCGCGACCGACCTACCTGCTGCTCGAGCCCGAGGACATCGGGCACGTCCTCGTCTCGTACGGGGCGTATGCGAAGACCGACCGGCTCACCGACGGACGCGGTCAGCGCGCCGTCGGCGGAGGCGTCCTCGTCGCGCGCGAGGGCGCTCATCGCGACCAGCGGCGCACCGTGAGACACGTCCTCTCGGCGCGACGGCTCGAGCGCTTCGGCGAGCGCGTCCTCGCGCACACCGACCGGGCGATCGACGGATGGCCGGACGGCGCCGCCGTGGACGTGTCGCGCGCGATGGTCGGTCTCGCGCGAGACGTGATGCTCGACGTCGTCTTCGGTGCGGAGGACGACGACGGACGCGCGACGATCTTCGCGGGGATCGCGGAGCGCCGCCGGAGCCTCGATCGAAGCGCGCATTCCCCCTTCCGCTTCCCCGGCCGCCTCCCGCTCGCGCTCCGGCCGCGGAGGCGCCGGGCGCTCGAGGGGCTCGACGAGGCGATCGAAGCGAGGCTCGATCGCGGTCCCGACTCGATCCTCACCGACCTCGCGTCGGCGAACGGCTCGTCTGCCGCCGGGGCGCGCGACGAGGCGGTGTCGCTCGGCGTCGCCGGATACGAGACGGTCGGGCAGGGGCTCGCCTGGTGCCTGCTCGCCGTCGCCGAGGCGCCGGATGTCCTGGGACGGCTTCGCGAGGAGGTCGACCTGCTCGGCGACGCGCCGCCGACGGCCTCCGACCTCGACCGGCTGCCGTACGCGACGGCGTGCTTCGAGGAGGCGATGCGACTGCGCCCGCCGAGCTGGATCGTCGTCCGTGACGTTCTCCACGAGGACACACTCCCGAGCGGGGCTCGTCTCGCGCCGGGCGCGCGCGTGTATGCCTCGCAATGGGTGACGCATCGCGATCCGCGGCTCCACCCCGATCCGGAGCGGTTCGACCCCGAGCGCTTCCTCGACGGCGGGCCTGCCCGTGGCGCCGTCTACGCGTACTTCCCGTTCGGCGCCGGCCCGCGCGACTGCATCGGGCGGGGTCTCGCGATGCTCGAGGGCGCGCTCGTTCTCGCCCGCGTCGTCCAGCGCATCTCCTTCGAGCCGCCGGCACAGCCGCCGCGCCTCGACGCCGGGATGGTGCTCCGGCCCGCGGGCGGGTTGCCGATGGTCGCTCGCAGGCGCTGAGAGCGAGGTTTACAAGACGGCTCATCGTGGGAGAGACTCACGCGAATGCGTCGTACGAAGCTCGCCCGTTCTCCTCGTCGCAGGCGCGCTTGCGCTCGTCGCCGCCGGGTGCGGCAGCGACGACGACTCGGACACGGCCGAGCCTCCGGCGGCGACGACGACCGAGAACGGCGGCGGCGAGACCGGGGACGCGGCAAACGGCGAGCAGGTGTACGTCGCGGCCGGCTGCGGCGGCTGCCACACCTTCGAAGCGGCCGGCTCGACCGGCTCCGTCGGGCCGAACCTCGACGACGCATCGCCCTCGTTCGACCTCGTCGTCGACACAGGTCACGAACGGCGGCGGCGCGATGCCCGCATTCGGCGACGAGCTCTCCGAGCAGGAGATCCGCGACGTCGCAGCGTTCGTCTCGGGCTCGTAGGACATTCACCCCAACCCGGCGTCGGCCGTCGCGCCTATGCTGACAGGTTCGTGCGCGAACCGGCCGACACCACCTCGCTGCGCTCCGCGCCGACCCTCGAGCTCCTCTGGCAGGACGACACGAGCGCGCTCGCGCTCCTGCGCGACGCCGACGGACGCCTGACCGCCGACGGGCTCGCCCTCGGGGCTCCGGTCGCCGCCGACCTCTCGAGTGTCGGCCCGGGAGCGACCGCGCGGCGCCTGCAGCTCGCCGAGCTCCTCGACGTCGAGCCCGACGGTCACCTGCTCGGCGGCAGCGCCCAGGTGACGTTCGCCGTCCTCGAGCGCGCGCGCCGGTCGCTCGCCGAGGGGCTCGTCCACCCGCACCTCCAGTCGGGCGACGGCCGCTGGCACGCGCTCTGGGGGGCGACGCTCGACGACGCCGTCCGCGACGAGCTCGACGCGATCTCGGACGCCACGCCGGCGATCTGCACGGAGCCGTTCGACGGCGATGCCGACGCGTTCGTCTACGACCTCTACGGCTGCGCGCTCGACGAGCTCGCGCGCCGCGCGCTCGAGCGCGGTCAGCGGTCGGGCGCCCGGATGGCGAGACGCCGCACCGGAGCGATTCCTCGCGACGCTCCATGCCGACGAACCGACCCTGCCGGCGAACGCCGGATACACGGCGCTCGAGCGGCGTCTCAGCGCATGGGTCGACGGCGGGCTCGACCGGCGCTCGCGCGCGCCGTGGAACGTCGGGCTCCGGCTCGATGAGCTGGACGACGCCGACGGCCCGTCGCGGGTCGTCGTCGAGCTCTGGCTCCAGGCCGCCGACGATCCGACGCTCGCGCTTCCCGCCTCGCTTCTCCACGAGGGCGGCGAGGAGGTGTTCGCCTTCCTCCGGGAGGGCGACCCGCACGCGGCGATCCGCCGCCGTCTCGAGACGATCCACCCGATCCTCGCCGACGCCGGCATCCCGCTGCTCGACGAGGAGCTCCCGTCCGCCGAGCTGGACAACGACCAGGTGCGCGCCCTGCTCTCGCGCGCGGTTCCGCGTCTCGAGGAGCTCGCGGTGCCCGTCCACCTGCCGCGCGCGTGGGTCGCGTCCACGAGCCGGGTGCGCGTCAACCTGGTGGCAGAAGGCGCTCCGATGACGTCGAGCGGGCTCCTGACGCGCGATGCGATCGCGTCGTTCGACTGGCGGCTCGCGGTCGGCGATGTCGAGCTGACGGACGAGGAGCTCGCGGAGCTCGCGGCCGCGAAGGAGCCGCTGATCCGCCTCCGCGGCCGCTGGCATGCGCTTCGGGCATCGGACGTCGAGCGCGCGCTCCGGTTCCTCGAGCGGCGAAGCGCGTCGCCCGGGATGGTGGAGCTCGTCCGGGCCGTCGCAGGGCTCGAGACCGACGAGGCGGGAGTCGAGCTCGGCGAGGTCCGGCTCGACGCAGACCTCGACGCGCTCCTCTCCGGGGCCGACGACCGGCGATACCGGCCACTCCCCACTCCCGAGGGGATGAGCCACGACCTGTTCGGCTTCCAGGAGCGCGGGCACGGGTGGCTCCGCCTCCTCGGCGACCTTCGAGTCGGCGGGATCCTCGCCGACGACATGGGCCTCGGGAAGACCGTGCAGGCGATCGCGACCCTGGTCTCGGAGCGCGCCGGCGTCGAGCATCCGCTCCCGCCGACGCTCGTCGTCACCCCGATGAGCGTCACACAGCAGTGGGCGCGCGAGATCGCGCGCTTCGCGCCGGGGCTGCGCGTGCACCTGCATCACGGGCCGAGCCGGCTCGTCGGCGCCGCCTTCGTCACCGTCGCGCGCGAGAGCGACGTCGTCGTGACCTCGTACGACATCGCGACCCGGGACGTCGACACGCTGGCGGAGATCGAGTGGGATCGGCTGCTCCTCGACGAGGCGCAGGACGCGAAGAACCCGCGGACGAAGCGACATCGCGCGCTCCGGCGCATCCCGCGCCGCCGCGCGCTCGCCCTCACCGGGACACCGATCGAGAACCGCCTCGGAGAGCTCTGGGCGATCATGGACCTCGTCAACCCGGGCCTGCTCGGCTCCCGCGAGGCCTTCGAGCGGACGTTCGCGCGCCCGATCGAGCTCCGACGCGACACCTATGCGCTCGAGCGGCTCCGCTCGCTCGTGGGGCCGTTCGTGCTCCGGCGCGCGAAGGACGCACCCGAGGTCGAGCTCGACCTGCCGCCGATCACGATCACGAAGGTCCCGTGCCTGCTCACCGTCGAGCAGGCGAGCCTCTACCGCGCGACGGTCGACCGCTGGATGCCTCGGATCGAGGAGCACGAGCGCCGGTTCGACCGGAGGGGCGCCGTCCTCGCGATGCTCGGGCAGCTGAAGCAGGTCTGCAACCACCCCGAGCTCGTCCTGCCGAGCGGCCGGGCGCTCGAGGGCCGCTCGGGCAAGCTCGAGCGCCTCGTCGAGATCCTGGACGCCGTCCCGACCGAGGACAAGGCGCTCGTCTTCACCCAGTACCCCGGCTTCGACCGGCTCGCGCCGCACCTCGGGGAGCGCCTCGGGCGCGAGGTCGGCTTCTTCCACGGCGGGCTCTCCGCGGCGGCGCGCACGGATCTCCTCGAGCGCTTCGACGATGCGAACGGGCCGTCCCTCCTCGTGATCTCGCTGCGTGCCGGCGGTCGCGGGCTGAACCTCCCGGCCGCGAACCACGTCGTCCACTTCGACCGCTGGTGGAACCCGGCCGTCGAGCAGCAGGCGACGGATCGCGTGCACCGGCTGGGACAGCGGAAGCACGTGTACGTCTCGAGCCTGATCTGCACCGCCACCGTCGAGGAGCGGATCGACGAGCTGCTCGAGTCCAAGCGCGAGCTCGCCGAGAAGGTCATCGCCGCGCCCGCGGACGACTGGCTCGCGGAGCTCGACATCGACGCGATCCGCGCGGCCGTGGCGCTCACCCCCGAGGCGACGGAGGCGGCGGCGTGAGCTCCGACGAGCACGGCCGCGTCGTGGTCGAGGACGGCCGCTCACTCGTCGTCGAGGAAGACGGCGAGCGGATCGGAGCCGGTCCCTGGGCCCGCTGGCTCGCGAGCGCGGTCGTGCCCGATGAGTCGTCGGCACGTGCGCAGCGCGGCCGAGCCCTCGCCCGGACCGGCGCGGTCGACTCCGTCACGATCTCCGCGGGTGCGATCGCCGGGCGCGTCACCGGCTCGACGGGCAACCGCTACGACGTGTCGATCCAGGCTGCACCCGTTCCGGCGCGCGTCTGGCAGGACACCGTCCGGGCGGCACGGGGCCGCCCGCCACTTGCGCCCGCGGTCGAGGGGCGCGTCCAGTCGGTGCACCTCGCCCACCTGATGTCGACCGAGCACGGCGCATCGCTCGCGCCGGCCGCCGTCGACGTCCGCCGGTCGTGCACATGCCCGGACGGGTCGTTCCTCGGGGCGTGCAAGCACGTCGCCGCCGTCGCGTTCGCGCTCGCCGACGCGATCGACCGCGAGCCGTCGCTCTTCCTCCGCTGGCGCGGCTGCGCGCCCGTCGTGACGCCCGCCGCGCGGAGTCGCGACCCGTGGGAGGCCGGGCCGCTCCCCGAGCCGCGGCCGATCCGCGCGCTCCCGCCCGGCGCCGTCCTCAAGCGGCTCGGTCGAAGCGGGATCCGCGTTGCCGGCGTCGATCTCGCCGACGCACTCGCGCCCGCCTACGAGGCGTTCGCGGCGACCCGCGCCGACCGGGCATGATTCGGTCGTGGAACAGCGTCTGAGCCTCCTCACGCTCGGGGTCGCGGATCTGGACGCATCGCGCCGGTTCTACGAGACGCTGGGCTGGCGCGAGACGCCGCGGGCGGAGGGAGTCGTGTTCTTCCAGGCGGGCGGCATGGTGGTCGCGCTGTGGGAACGCGCGGCGCTCGCCGCGGACAGCGGCGTCGACGACACCGGCGGCTGGGGCGGCATCACGCTCGCCCACAACGTCTCCTCCCCGGAGGCCGTCGACTCCGTGATCGAGCAGGCACGTGCCGCGGGCGCGGCGATCGCGCGCGAGCCCGCCGCGACGTTCTGGGGTGGCTACTCCGGCGTCTTCATCGACCCGGACGGGCACCCGTGGGAGGTCGCCCACAACCCGTACTGGACGCTCGCAGACGACGGCTCGATCTCGCTGGGCGAGTGAGCGCCGGCTATTCGGCGACGCCGCTCCCGCGCAAGCTCGGGATCGGCGAGGGTGGGACGTACGCGCTCGTCGATCCGCCGGACGGAGCGGCAGCATTGCTCGAGCCGTTGCCCGAGGGCGCGCGCAGAATCGCCCAGCCCGCGGCGGCGGACGTCGTCATCGCCTTCGCGACCGCCCGCGCGACGCTGGCCAGGCACGTCGAGGAGCTCGCCCAGGCGATCTTCCCCGACCGGACGCTCTGGGTGGCCTGGCCGAAGCGCGCCTCGAAGGTGCCGACCGACATCACGGAGGACGTCGTGCGCGAGGTCGCACTGCCGCTCGGGCTCGTGGACGTCAAGGTGGCGGCGATCGACCAGACCTGGTCGGGGCTCAAGCTCGTCTGGCGGCGCGAGCATCGGCCCGGCTGACTGAGATGGCTGACAGCCATCTACGATCGCCACGATGGAGCAGCGTGCGCTCGGGCGAAGCGGAGTCGCCGTCTCGCGGATCATCCTCGGCTGCGGCAACTTCGGCGGGATCGGCTCCTCGCCGGCGTTCTTCGGCAAGGGCACGAGCCGCGACGACGCGCTACGGCTGCTCGACGAGGCCTGGGAGCTCGGCATCCGCACGCTCGACACGGCAGACGCCTACGGCGGCGGCCGGAGCGAGACCGTCATCGGCGAGTGGCTCGCGTCCAGAGGGAGCGACGTCCGCGGCGAGGTGGTGATCGCGACGAAGACGTTCAACCCGATGAGCGAGGGCGCCGACCGCGGCCTGGCGCGCACCCGGATCCGCCGCCAGGTGGAGACGAGCCTCGAGCGCCTCGGCGTCGACCGGATCCCGCTCTACCTCGCGCACGACTTCGATCCCGAGACGCCGCAGGAGGAGACGCTCCTCGCGTTCGACGAGCTCGTCCGTGCCGGGACGATCGGTGCGGCCGGCGCCTCGAACTTCACCGGGGAGCAGCTCGCCGAGGCGC
Source organism: uncultured Actinomycetes bacterium (assembly GCA_963712255.1). Taxonomy (GTDB): domain Bacteria; phylum Actinomycetota; class Thermoleophilia; order Gaiellales; family Gaiellaceae; genus Gaiella. Next base: position 33,210 of record CAVQHL010000019.1, on the reverse strand, counting down.
TCGAGCTCTCCGCCCTCGAAGGGCTGACCCGGTACGAGTGGGTGCAGAACGCGTTCTCGCTCCTCGAGCAGGGAGACCGCGAGACGGTATTCCCTCTCTGCCACGAGCACGGGATCGGCTTCACGCCGTTCAGCCCGCTCGCGGGAGGCTGGCTCACCGGGAAGTACCGCCGCGGCGAGGAGCTGCCGGCCGGCTCGCGGATGACGATGCGGCCGGAGGGGTCCGAGCACTACCGGACGGCCGGGACCTTCGACGCGCTCGAGGCATTCGAGCGCGAGGCCACCGACCGCGGCATCTCGATGGCCGCGCTCGCGATCGCCTGGCTCCTCGACGTTCCGGAGCTCACGGCGATCGTCGTCGGGCCCGAACAACGTCGATCAGCTCGCACCCGTGCGCGAGGCGCTCGACGTCCGGTTGTCCCAGCCCGACCGGGAACGGATCGGAGCGCTGTTCGCGTGAGCGGGGTCCTCGTCCTGTCCGACGCAGACGTCCGCGAGCTTCTCGACATGGAGTCGTGCATCGCCGCGATGGAGGACGCCCTGGGGGCGCTCGCCCGTGACGAGCTGACGATGCCGCTCCGGTTCGTCGTCCGCTCGCCGGGCGAGCAGCTGATGGGCCTGATGCCGGCACACCGCGCCGGCGACGAGCCGCTCTTCTCGCTCAAGGAGATCGTCATCGCGCCGTCGAACTGCGCCCGCGGGCTCGACCCGCACCAGGGCGCCGTGATCCTGCACGACGGCGAGACGGGCGTCCTCCGCGCGATCCTCAACGCCTCGCCCATCACCGAGATCCGGACCGCTGCCGTCTCCGCCGTCGCCACCAAGCTTCTCGCCCGACCGGGCTTCCGGCGCGTCGCGATCCTCGGCGCCGGCGTTCAGGCGCGGTCGCACGCGGAGGCGATGCGCGCGATCGTGCCCGACCCCGACCTCCGGATCTGGAGCCGCACGCCGGCGCACGCCGAGGCGCTCGCGCTCGAGTCGCACGCCGTCGTCTGCGAGACGATCGAGGAGGCGCTCGACGGCGCCGACGTCGTGTGCACGTGCACCTCGTCGCGCGAGCCGATCGTGCGCCGCGCGTGGCTCGCCCCCGGCACGCACGTGAACGCCGTGGGCTCGTCCGTCCCGTGGGCGCGCGAGCTCGATTCCGACGTGGTCGCCGGGGCCGCGCTGTTCGTCGACCGGCGCGAGTCGACGCTGAACGAGTCCGGCGACTACCTCGCAGCGGTCGAGGAAGCCGGCATCGGGCCCGACCACATTCGCGCCGAGCTCGGCGAGCTGCTGGTCGGCTCTCATCCGGGTCGCCGCGACCCCGACGAGCTGACCGTGTTCAAGTCGCTCGGGCTCGCCGTCGAGGATCTCGCCGCCGCGGCGCTCTGCGTCGAGAGGGCGCGGCAGCGCGGGCTCGGCACCGAGGTGGAGTTCTGATCCCGCTCGAGGCGATCGAGCGGGCGCGCGCGATCACCGCCGACCTCGTCTCGCCGTCCCCCGTCATCCGTCTCGACGTCGAGGCGCCGTGCGAGATCTGGCTGAAGCTCGAGTGCCTGCATCCCATCGGCTCGTTCAAGCTCCGCGGCGCGACGAGCGCGATCCGGCAGGCGGAGCCGGAGCGAGTGGCGCAACGGCGTCTGGACGACGAGCGCCGGGAACATGGCGCAGGGTGTCTGCTGGGTGGCACGGCTGCTCGGCGTCCCCGCGACCGTCGTCGCGCCGGACCATGCCCCACGCGCGAAGCTCGATGCGATCGAGCGCCTCGGCGGGCGGGTCGTCGCCGTGCCGTTCGACACCTGGTGGGAGACGATGGAGACCGGGGCGTACCCCGGCGTCGACGGGCTGTTCGTCCATCCCGTCCTCGACGAGCGGGTGATGGCCGGCAACGGCGTCATCGGGCTGGAGCTCGCAGAGCAGCTCGGCGAGCTCGACGCGGTCCTCGTGCCGTGGGGCGGCGGCGGGCTCTCGACCGGGATCGCGAGCGCGCTCGCGGCAGTGTCACCGGGAACCCGGGTCATCGCCTGCGAGCCGGCGACCGGCGCCCCCTTCGCCGCATCCATCGCGACGGGGGAACGTGTCGATGTCGACTACACGCCGTCCTTCGTCGACGGAGCCGGCTCGAAGGCGGTGCTCCCCGCGATGTGGGAGCGCGCGCGGCCGCTCCTCTCCGGGGCGGTCGCCGTGCCTCTCGACGACGTCGCCTCCGCCGTCCGGCTCCTCGCGACCCGGGCGCGCGTCGTGGCGGAGGGAGCCGGAGCGCTCGCGCTCGCCGCCGCCCTCGCCGGCCACGGCGGCACGGGTCGCGTCGTCTGCATCGTGTCGGGTGGGAACATCGACGCCGACCTGCTCGCGTCGATCCTCGTCGCCGGCGAACCGGGCTAGCGCGCCGAGAGCGGATCAGCAGCCGCGACGAACCGTCTCGGCGACGGCGAGGTTCACCCACTCGAGCGGAAGCGAGATCGCCTCACGCCACCACGGCTCGTCGACGTCGACCTGCACGACCCGGGCCTTGTCGGCACAGCGCTCGAACACCCGGTCGAGGCGGACGCTCAGGTAGCTCGGCGCGACGACGACCACCGTGTCCCAGGCCTGATTGCGCGCGACCTTCGCAATCGCCTGGAGCTCGCCGCCCGTCGTGAACGGGCCGCTGACGACACAGAGGACGTCCTCCCGCGGCTTCGCGCAGAGCGCCTTGCGCGCGCTTGTCGCGCGTGTTGCGGGACGTCGACACGACGAGCGTCGGTGCGATCCCGCCGCCGACGAGCGCCTGGCCGGTCGGAAGGCTCTGACCGGATCCCTCGAGCACGACGACGGCGTCCGCGTCGTTCGGCAGCTCGTCGTCGTCGTTCATCAGGAGCAGCCAGCCGAGACCCCAGGCGGCCACGAGCCCGACCGCGCAGACCACGAGGAAGCGGCGCACATCCATAAGGGTGCCACCCGCATCGGTCGTCCTCGGGTAGAACCGGGCGATGGACGTCTCGCTCACTGCCGTTCGCCGGGTGGCGATCGACGCGCAGGGGTTCGCCGCGCGTGCCCGGCGGGGGACGATCGCCGAGGTCGAGAGCACGATCCGACGCCTCTCCTGCGTGCAGCTCGATTCGATCTCGACCGTCGATCGGAGCCACCGGATCGCCCTCGGTGCGCGGATCGGCGCCTACCCTGCGGACGCCGTCTCGCGGCTTCTCCGAGAGGGGCGGCTGATCGAGTACTGGGCCCACGAGGCATGCCTCCTCCCCGCCGGGGACTGGCCGCTCTTCCGTGCGGAGATGGAGAACGGCGGGCGTCGCTGGTACGGCGCGGTCGACCGCACGCACCCGCATCTCCGCGAGCACGTGGTCGACGAGATCCGCTCGCGAGGGCCGCTCGGCTCGCGCCACTTCGAGGGCGCCGCCCGCCAGGGCGAGATGTGGGGATGGAAGCCGGCGAAGCAGATGCTCGAGCTCCTCTGGAACCACGGCGAGCTCGTCGTGGCGGGCCGGCAGGGCTTCCAGCGGCTCTACGACGTCCCGGAGCGCGTCCTTCCGCGGGCCGTCCTCGACGCGCCGACCCCGGCGGAGCCCGACCGCCTGCGCACGCTCGCGCTGCGCGCCGTCCAGGCGCGGGGCGCGCTGACCGAGCGCGGGATCGTCGAGCACTGGCGTCTGGCGGGCGGGGTCGCGCGGATCCGCGACGCGGTCGCCTCCCTCGTCGCCGACGGCGCGCTCGAGCGGCTCGCGGTCGAGGACGGCGGCGCCCCGGTACTCGTGCCGGCGGGCACCGAGCTCGACCGCCCCCGGCCGTCCGCGGCGGTGCTGCTCTCGCCGTTCGAGAACCTCCTCTGGGACCGCCCCTTCGCCCTGCGGACGTTCGGCTTCGATCACCTGATCGAGGTCTACAAGCCGGCGCCGCAGCGGCGGTACGGCTACTACGTCCTCCCCTTCCTCTGGCGCGACCGCATCGTCGGCCGCGCCGACCTCAAGTCGGAGCGCGCGACGGGGGAGCTCGTCGTCAGGGCCTTCCACCGCGAGGACGGCGTCCGCGCCTCGGGAGCGCTCGACGACGCGTTCGACCGCGCCCTCGACCGGCTGCGCCGCATCATCGGCCTCGAGAGCGTGCGACGGTGATCGAGCTCTCCCGCGAGGAGGCACGGCGGGTCGCCGTCGCCGCACAGCTCCTGGACGGCAGGGCGCCGACGACGGTGACCGAGGTGGTGCGGGCACTCGGCTCGGTCCAGGTCGATCCCGTCGCCAGCGTGGCGCGGGCCGAGCGGATGGTGCTCTTCAGCCGCCTCGGGCCGTACGACGTCGCGGAGCTCGAGGCCGCACTCGCCCGCGGCGAGCTGTTCGAGTACTGGGCGCACATCGTCGCGACGTCCGACTACGGCATCCATCGCGAGGCGATGCGGCGCTATCCCCGCGGGGACCTCACGCGTGCGCGGTACATCAGGGAATGGGTCGCGGCGAACGCCGCGTTCCGCCGTTACGTGCTCGCGGAGCTCCGGCGGCGCGGGCCGCTGCTGTCGCGCGACCTGGAGGACCGCTCGACGGTGCCGTGGCGCACCGGCGGCTGGAACGACGGGAAGGGCCTCGGCCGCATGCTCGACATCCTCTGGTTCGGCGGTCAGATCACGATCGTCGGGCGGGAGGGCAACGAGCGCGTGTGGGACCTCGCCGCGCGGCGGCTTCCGCAGGACGAGCCGCGCTGGCGTCCACGCGAGGTCGCCCACGCGGTCATGGAGCGCGGCCTCCGGCGGCTCGGCGTCGCGCGCCCGGGACCAGTTCGGCCGCATGTTCGACGGCGTTCCACCGGGGGCCGAGGCGGCGTGGAAGTCGCTCGTTCGCGAGGGGGTGGCGGTCCCCGTGCGCGTCGACGGCCTCGACGGCGAGTGGTGGGCGCATCGTGACGTCCTCGACCGCGACCCCGGTCCCGGCCGGACGGTGCTCCTCTCCCCCTTCGACCGCCTCGTCTACGACCGCGAGCGCGCGGCCGAGCTGTTCGGGTTCCGCTACCGCCTGGAGATGTACGTCTCGCCGGCGAAGCGCGAGTACGGCTACTACGTCCTCCCGCTGCTGCACGGCACCGAGCTGATCGGTCGCGTCGACGCGACGTTCGACCGGACGGCGAGCGTGCTCCGTGTCGACGGCGTGTGGGCGGAGCGCGGCGCGCCGGCGGACGCCGGCCCGGACGTCGTCGGTGCGCTTCGCGAGCTCGCGGAGTGGGTCGGGGCGGACGACGTCCGCGTCGGCCGCCGCGTGCCACGCGCCTGGGCGGGAGCACTCCGTGCCTGAGTCCGTCGGGCTCCGCGGCTCGGGGCGCGCCCGCGGAGGGAGGCTGGTCGACGGGGCCGAGGCCCGCCGTGTCGCCGTCCGGTCTCAGCTCCTCGACGGGACCGCGACGGACGTGCTCGAGACCGTCCGCCGGCTCGGGTTCCTGCAGCTCGACCCGATCGCGACCGTGGCGCCCGCACAGCACCTCGTCCTCTGGAGCCGACTGGGCGCGTACGACGTGACGGAGCTCGACCGCCTGCTGTGGAACGAGCGCGCGCTCTTCGAGTGGGATGCCTTCGTCTGGCCGATCGAGGAGCTTCCTGTCGTGCGGGGTCTCATGCGCCGCTGGCGAACCTCGACGCACTACAAGTCCGAGCGCTGGGTGCGCGACTTCCTGGACGAGAACCGCGCCTTCCGTCGCTACGTCCTCCGCGAGCTGGAGCGACGCGGGCCGCTGCTCTCGCGGGAGCTCGAGGACCGCTCGCTGGGCGCGAAGGAGGAGCGTCGGTGGTACGGCTCCCGCAACGTCGGGCTCATGCTCACCTCGCTCCACCTGCGTGGGGAGGTCGCCGTCGCGGGGCGAGCGGGCGGGCAGCGTCTCTGGGATCTCGGCGAGCGCGTCCTCCCGGACACCGGCGCGCTGCCGCTGCGGGACGCCGAGCGAGCGGTCGCGGAGCGGCGCTTTCGGGCCCTCGGCGTGCGCGCCGCGCCCGGGGGCTGGGAGGCGCATGCGGACGCGCTCGACGGCGCCGTTCCCGACCGCGTCACGTTCCTCTCCCCCTTCGACCGGCTGATCCACGATCGGGACCGGGCGGAGGCGCTGTTCGGGTTCCACTATCGACTCGAGATGTTCGTGCCGCCGGCGAAGCGCGTCTACGGCTACTACGTCCTTCCGATCCTCCGCGGCACGGAGATCATCGGCCGTATCGAGCCGGTCTTCGACCGCAAGCGCGGGACGCTCCGCATCGAGGGCGTCTGGGCGGAGCCGGGCGCGCAGCCTGACGCGGGCGCGGCGATTCGGGACGACCGCCGAAGAGCTCGCGGCGTGGCTCGGGGCGGAGTCGGTCGAGATCGGCCGGAAGGTGCCGCGTCCCTGGGCCAAGGCGCTGCGGGCCTGACGGACATGCCGGACTACCATGGCGGCATGGACTTCGAGACACGCGCGATCCACGCGGGCCAGGAGCCAGACCCGGCGACGGGCGCGGTCACGACCCCGATCTACCAGACCTCGACCTTCGCGCAGGAGGCCGTCGGCGTCAACAAGGGCTACGACTACGCGCGCGTCGCGAACCCGACCCGGACGGCGCTCGAGGAGTGCCTCGCGTCCCTCGAGAACGCCGCGCACGGCCACGCGTTCTCGTCGGGGATCGGCGCGACGATGACGATCATGCACCTGCTCGACCCCGGCGACCACGTCGTGTGCGTCAACGACGTCTACGGCGGCACGTACCGGATGTTCTCGCAGGTGTACGAGCCGAAGGGCTACCGCTTCACGTACGCGACGCCGGAGCAGCTCTCGTCCGACCCGGCGTCCCACGTCGCCGGGGCGCGGCTCGTCTGGATCGAGTCGCCGACGAACCCGCTGCTGAACCTCGTCGACATCGCGGCCGTGGCCGCGGCGACGAAGGCCGCGGGTGCGCTGCTCGTCGTCGACAACACCTTCGCGACCCCGTACCTCCAGACGCCGCTCGACCTCGGCGCCGACATCGTCCTGCACTCGACGACGAAGTACCTCGGCGGCCACTCGGACGTCATCGGCGGCTTCGCCGCGACGAACGATCCGACGATCGCAGAGCGGCTGCGGTTCCTGCAGAAGTCGCTCGGGGCGGTGCCCGGCCCGTTCGACGCCTGGCTCGTGCTCCGCGGCCTGAAGACGCTCGCCGTGCGCATGGACCGCCACTGCGCGAACGCGCGTGCCGTCGTCGACTTCCTCGCCGAGCACCCGCGCGTCACGCGCGTCCTCTGGCCGGGGCTGCCCGACCACCCCGGGCACGAGATCGCCAGGAGCCAGATGCGCGACTTCGGCGGGATGGTCTCGTTCCTCGTCGAGACCGAGGACGAGGCGGTCGACCTCGTCGCGCACACCGAGGTCTGGACGCTCGCCGAGAGCCTGGGCGGCGTCGAGAGCCTCATCGAGCACCCGGCGCGGATGACCCACGCGTCCACCGCGACCGGCCCGTTCGCGGCTCCCGCGAACCTCATCCGGCTCTCGGTCGGGATCGAGTCCGCAGACGACCTCGTCGCGGACCTGGCCAAGGCGCTCGCAGCGACGCCCGCCCGCGCCTGACCTGCGCGCGGGCGAGCGTCGGCCGGGGTCTTACCCGGCGACGATCCGGAACACTGCCCCCGTCGGGTCGGCGGCCTGCGCGAGCCTTCCGTAAGGCGTGTCCTCGGCAGCTTGAACGACCTTGCCGCCGAGCGCCACGACCTTCTCGAGCGTCGCGTCCGCGTCCTCGACCTTGAAGTAGATGGCCCAGTGGGCGGGGTCGTCGCCGGGGTACGGCGAGTCGTCCATGATCCCCGCGAGCTGGCCATCGCCCTCGCCGAGGGTCGTGTAGCGGAACTCGTCCGTGTCGCTCACCGCGTGCGCGTCCCACTTGAAGACATCGCGGTAGAAGCTCACGGACTTGCCGTAGTCACGGGTGTGGAGCTCGAACCACGTAGGCGTGCCGGGCTCGCCGGTGACCTCGAACCCCTTCTGCGTGCCGGGCTGCCAGGCCCCGAGCATCGCTCCGCCCGGGTCCTTGAGCATCGTCGACCTGCCGTTCTCGCCGACGGTCATCGGCTCGAACTCGACCTTGCCGCCGTGCTCTGCGACAGCCTTTGCGGTCGCGTCGACGTCGTCGGTCATCAGATGGAGGCCCCAGCCGTCGGGGTAGCCTGCCTCTCCGTCGTTCTGCATGCAGCCGCCGACATGCTTGCCGTCCTTCGTGAAGGTGAAGTAGCCGCCGAACTCCGCCTGGGGCTCCTCCGCCGACCAGCCGAAGAGCTGGCTGTAGAACGCAGTCGCCTTGGCCGTGTCCGAGCTGTACAGGTCGATCCAGCACGGAGCACCGACCACGAGCGTTGGTGCGGGCATGAGCGCCTCCCTTTCGTGTGTTGTCGGAGCAATGACCGGCGCGCCGCTCGAAAGTCATCGCTCACGTCTCGACGCTAGCCCTCCCGTGGACGTGCGCGGGGGTACGGGTAACCCGACATCGTCGTCCCGGTAGCGTCCCGGCGTGTCGCACGAGCCGCTCGACCTCCTCCACGGCGGGGATCCACGGCGGATCGGCGCGTATCTCGTCGAGACCGAGGACGGGCTCGCGCTCCACGACTGCGGCCCGACGAGCTGCCTTCCGGCGCTTCACGAGGCGCTGGCGGCGCGCGACGTCGAGATCCGCGACCTGAGCTGCCTCCTCCTCTCGCACATCCATCTCGACCACGCCGGTGCCGCGGGAGCGCTCGTGCGCGAGCATCCCGGGCTGCTCGTCCACGTCTCCGAGATCGGCGCCCCCCACGTCATCGATCCGACACGCCTCGAGGCGAGCGCCCGCCGCCTGTACGGGGACTCCTTCGACGCGCTCTGGGGCGAGCTCACCCCCGTTCCCGCCGAGAACGTCCGGGTCGTCGGCGACCGCGCCGCGGGGCTCGAGGTCTTCGAGAGCCCCGGTCATGCGGCGCACCACGTGTCGTACCTCCACGACGACGGGACGCTGTACGCCGGCGACGCCGCGGGCGTCCGGGTCGCCCCGGGACGCTTCGTCTTCCCGCCGACGCCGCCGCCGGAGGTCGATCTCGCCGCCTGGGAGCGGACGCTCGACGCGACGGAGCGCCGGGCTCCTCGCCGGCTGGCGCTCACCCACTTCGGCGTGTTCGACGACGTCGAGCGCCACCTGAAGGCGCTCCGGCAGACGATGAGCTCCTGGGCCGAGCGCGTGGCGCACGGCATGGACGAGGCGACGTTCGTCGCCGCCGCTCGCGCCGACGTCCTCGCGTCCGACCCGGACGAGGTCGAGGCGTACGACCGCGCCGCGCCGTACTGGCACTGCTTCCTCGGGCTCGAGCGCTACTGGCGCAAGCGCGCCGAGGCGGCGACAGGGTGAGGTCGGCGCTCGCGCCGCTTCGCGAGCGAGAGTTCCGCCTTCTCTTCGTCGGGCGGCTGACATCCCAGGCAGGCAGCGCGATTGCGCCGATCGCGCTCGCGTTCGCCGTCCTCGACATCACGGGCTCGGCGACCGACCTCGGGCTCGTCATCGCGGCCGGATTCGTGCCGCAGATCCTGCTCTTCCTCTTCGGCGGCGTCATCGCCGACCGCTTCCCGCGTCACCGCGTGATGGTCACGACCGACGTGATCGACGGGTTCGTCCAGCTCGCGGCTGCGGCGCTGGTGCTTCGCGGGAGCGCCGAGATCTGGCACCTCGCAGCGCTCAACGCGGTGCGCGGCGGCGCGACCGCGTTCTTCTTCCCCGCCGCGCAGGGCCTCACGCCGCAGACCGTCCCTGCCGCACAGCTGCAGGAGGCGAACGCGATCCTCCGGCTGACCCACTCGGGCACGAACATCGTCGGCACGGCCCTCGGCGGCTTGCTCGTCGCCGCCGTCGGGCCCGGATGGGCGCTCGGCTGGGACGCGGCGACGTACTTCGCGGGCGCCGCCGTGCTCGCGCTGATGCGAACGCGCTCGACGCGTCCCGCGGCGGCCGACACGTCGGTGCTCGCCGAGCTGCGCGACGGATGGATCGAGTTCTCGTCGCGCACGTGGCTGTGGACGATCGTCGCCGCCGCGGCGCTCGGGAACATGGCGACGTCGATGGGGCTGATCGTGCTCGGCCCCGTCGTCGCGGACCGCGAGCTCGGGGGCGCCGGGCCGTGGGGGTTCATCCTGGCGTCGCTCTCGACCGGCTTCGTCGTCGGCGGCGTGATCGCCTTGCGGATCCGGCCCGTGCATCCGCTCCGAGCGGGTCAGATCGCGCTGCTGGTCGCCCCGCTCACGATGGTCGGGCTGGCGCTCGACCTGCCCGTCTGGGCGATCGCCGCGGGAGCCTTCTGCGCGGGGATCGGGCTCGAGCTCTTCGGCGTGTTCTGGGAGCTCTCGCTCCAGCAACACGTGCCGCGAGACAAGCTCTCCCGCGTGTCGTCCTACGACGCGCTCGGGTCGATCGTCGCGATGCCGCTCGGGCAGATCGTGGCGGGGCCGCTCTCCGACGCGATCGGCGTGACGAACACGATCTGGTTCGCGGTCGCGCTGTTCACGATCCCGACCGCGCTCTGCCTCCTCGTCCCCGACGTGCGCAACCTGCGCCGTCTCGACCTACCGGCGACGGCTCACTCCACGACCGCGTGAGCGCGGAGATCGTCGAGCGACGAGAACTCGAGCGCGAGGGCATGGGTCGCCTCGAGCACGACCGGCGGGGCGGCGCCGGCGTCGAGCGCCTCCTGCCAGCGCCCGGCGCAGAGGCACCAGCGATCGCCCGGCTGGAGGCCCGCGAAACCCCACTCGGGATGCGGCGTCGAGAGGTCGTTGCCGACGGACGCGCTGAACTCCAGGAACTCCTCCGTCATCACGGCGCAGACGGCGTGAACGCCGAGGTCCTGGCCGCCGGTCCGGCAGGTCCCGTCGCGGTAGAAGCCGGTGAGCGGGTCGAAGCCGCACGGCTCGAGCGCGCCGCCCAGGACGTTGAGGCCCTTCGGTCACCGGGTGATCATGCCCAACCCGTGACGAGCCAGCGGCGGCGGAGGAAGCGCGCGCCCATGGTGGCCAGCCGGACGACGATGAGGAGCAGGAGCGCGGCCCACACGCCGCGCACGCCGAAGTCGCCGGCGACGACGACCGCGAGCGCCGCGGCGCAGGCGAGGAAGGCCACCACCATCGAGCCGGCGATGTACGGCCCGTCGCTCGCGCCGATCAGGATTCCGTCGAGAGCGAAGACCGCTCCGTTGAGCGGCTGCATGAGCGCGAAGATCGGCCAGAGCAGCGCGCACTGGGCGAGCACCTCGGCGTCGGCGGTGAAGATCCGCGGCAGGACGCCGGAGAGCGCCATCAGCGCGACGGCGAACACGACGCCGGTCGCGACGGAGAGCGCGATCATGCGCACGCTCGCGTCGTAGGCGCGCTCGGGCCGGCCCCCGCCGAGCTCCCTGCCGACGAGGATCTGGCCCGCGATCGCGATCGCGTCGAGCACGAGCGCGAGGAAGATCCAGAGCTGGAACGAGATCTGGTACGCGCCGAGCTCCGCGTCGCCGAGCCGGGCGACGACGACCCCGGCGAGGAGGAAGGCGCGAGATCAGGGCGGCGGTTCGCACGAAGATGAACTTCCCCACCGAGAGCAGTCGGCGGGCGAGCCCGAGCACCGGCGCGAGGTCGTCCCGGCCGACGCGTCGCGCGATCAGCCAGACGAACGCGACGCCCATGCACGTCTGCGCGATCGCCGTGCCCCAGGCGGAGCCCTCGATCCCCCAGTCGAAGCCGTAGACGAACAGCACCTCGAGCACGAGATTGAGCACGTTGGCGAGCACGATCACGACGAGCGGCGAGGTCAGGTCGGAGACGCCGCGGAGGAAGCCCTGGCCCCCGAGCGCGAGGAAGAACGACGGGATTCCGATCGAGACGATCCGCAGGTACGTCGCCGCGTAGTCGGCCGTCTGCTCCTCGACGCCGACCAGGTCGACGATCGGCCCGGCGAGAGCCGCGACCGTCACGGCGAGGGCGACGCCGATCGCGAGCGAGAGCCAGAGCGCCTGCGCGCCGAGCCTCCGGGCGACGCGGTCCTCCCCGGCCCCGCTCGCCCGGGCGACCTGGGCGGTGGTCCCGTACTGGAGGAAGTTGAACATCGCGAGCACCGAGAGGACGGTGGCCGCCGCGCCGAGCGCCGCGAGCTGCGAGCGCCCGAGATGCCCGACGATCGCGGTATCGACGAGGATGTAGAGCGGCTCGGCGGCGAGCGCCCCGAGCGCCGGGACCGCGAGCCGCAGGATCTCGCGGTCGTACGCGGAGCGGAGCCGCACGAGTTGGCTAGGACGGCTGCTCGCGACGCACGATCCGTGCGCCGCTCGACTGCGCGATCGCCTTCACGACGATCTCGTCGATGTTCACGTGCGGCGGCCGGGTCAGCGCGAACATGACGCAGTCGGCGACCTCGTCGGCGGTCACCGGCTCGAGCCCCTCGTACACGGCGTCCGCCTTCGCCGTGTCGCCGCCGAAGCGGACGATCGAGAACTCGGTCTCGACGAGACCCGCGTCGACGGTCGTGATCCGGATCGGACGACCGAGGAGGTCCTCGCGGAGCGCGTACGTGAACCCGCGCACGGCGAACTTCGAGGCGATGTACGACGCGCCGTTCGGGTAGGCCTGCCGGCCGGCGATCGACCCCATGAAGAGGATGTGGCCGCCGTCGCGGACGTGCGGCAGGCAGAGCCGTGTGATCCGCAGGACGCCGTCGACGTTCGTGTGCAGGACGGTCTCCTCGTCCTCCGCCGTCGACTCGGTGAACGGGACGCGGCCGAGCGCGAGCCCCGCGTTGTTGAACAGGATGTCGATCCCGCCGAGCGACTCGACCGCCGCGTCGACGAAGGCTCGGCTCGATGCCTCGTCGGTGACGTCGAGCGGGAGCGCGACGTCCGCCTCGACCCGCTCGATTCGCCGCGCGCCGCCGACGACGCGGACGCCGGCCTCGCGCAGCTGTCGCACGGTCGCCGCGCCGATCCCCGACGAGGCGCCCGTGACGACTGCGGTCTTGCCGCTCAGGTCCATGCCGAGCCTAACGCCGAGCGTCGGAAGAGGCAGTAGCGACCGGACGGGCGTCAGGATCCCCGCCGACAGCTCGGATACTCGGCGATGCTCGAGTGTCACGACGGTCGGTCCTTCGGCCGGTCGCGGCCGTCACGGTCGGCGAGCGAGATCCGGTCGACGACGTCCTGGCCGGAGGTCACGCGACCGAAGACCGTGTGCTTGCCGTCGAGCCAGGGGCACGCGTCCGCCGTGACGATGAAGAACTGCGAGCCGTTCGTGTTCGGGCCGGCATTCGCCATCGCGAGCGCCCCGCGCGTCACGAGGTTCTCGTTGAACTCGTCCTCGAACGTGTAGCCCGGGCCGCCGCTGCCGGTGCCCTCCGGGCAGCCGCCCTGGATCATGAAGTCGGGGATCACGCGGTGGAACACGAGCCCGTCGTAGAAGCCGTCGGACGCGAGCTTCGTGAAGTTCTCGACCGTCTTCGGGGCCGCCTCGGGATAGAGCTCGAGCTCGATCGGGCCCTCGCTGGTGTGGAGCGTCGTCTGTGTCATGGGCTGACGCTAGCAGCGTCCCGGACGGCTCCGACGGCAACGGACAGCGCCGTCGGCCCTTAACAGTCGGCCAACACCTGACGCGCAAACGCGCCTGCGTACACTGAAACGATGGCGACTGCCGAAGCACCGCTTGCGGGCATGCCGCAGGCAGAGGCGTCCCAGGAGCTCGCCAAGAGCTGGCGCCGCCTGACGCGCGCGGCGACCGCCGTCGCGGTCGCCACCTCACCGGTCTTCTACGTCTGGCTCACGCAGCAGAACGACTGGGTCGTGGTGGAAGGCGCTGCTCGCGACCGTCGCGATCGTCGTCGTCTTCCGCGGGTTCGCCGACCTGCTCTTCCGGCGGATGATCCCGACGCCGAGCCTGTTCGGCATCGAGAGCCGCGCGCTCCGCGAGGAGGACATCGTCGGTCGCCGCCGTGCCTGGTTCTGGCGGTTCTGGTTCAAGATCGTCGCCTGTCTTCTTCGTCGTGATCACGATCGTCTGGCTGTTCCGCGGTGGCACCTGGTGGAGCACGATCGGATTCATCCTCGACGGGATCGGGAACATCCTCTCGTCGCCGGCGCTCTGGATCCAGGTCGTCTTCGTCTTCTTCCTCTTCATCGCCAACTTCGGGATCCTCTTCGGCCCGCTGCTCGCGATGAACCTCACGCAGATCAAGACGTTCGAGCCGGGCGACGCGCAGTGGGGCGTCAAGCTCGACGACGTCCGCGGGCAGGCCGAGGCGAAGGAGGAGGTGCGCCGCGTCGTCTCGATCTGGCAGTCGGGCGAGCAGTTCGAGCGCCACGGCGGCAAGCGCGAGCGCGGCGTCCTGTTCTTCGGCCCTCCGGGCACCGGCAAGACGATGCTCGCGAAGGCGCTCGCGACCGGCTTCAACTCGCCGTTCGTCTCGATCCCGGGCTCCGGGCTTCGCCGCGACGTTCATCGGGATCGACGCGATCGTCGTGCGCTACCTCGCGTGGAAGGCGAAGCGCGCCGCGCGGAAGTGGGGCGGGACGTGCATCGTGTTCATCGACGAGATCGACGCGGTCGGAATGCGCCGGCAGGCGCTCGGCGCAAGGCGGCTTCGGCGGTGCGATCAACGTGCCGCCGCTGACACCCGCTCGACTTCAACGAGGACCTCTTCTTCGGCCCGTGGGGATCGCTCAACCCGTCGGGCGACCTCGATCCTCGAGACGCAGGGCGTGGCGCGACAAGCTCTTCGCCAGCCGCGAGACGCCGACATTCGGCCCGAGCGGCTTCGCCGCAAACATGATGCGCTTCTACGGCTTCATGTTCCCGGGCGGCATGGGCGGCATGGGCGGCATGGCGCTCAACCAGCTGCTCGTCGTGATGGACGGCATCGACAACCCGCCGTTCATGCGTCGCGTGCTCACGAACCGCACGAACACCCTGCTCGACGCGAGCTTCATCGTGCCGCGGCGCGTCAAGCGGGAAGTCGCTCCGGCTCCCGGCTCCGCGACCGCGCAAGCGAGCAGGTCTACTTCATCGGCGCGACGAACGTCCCGATCGACCGGCTCGACCCCGCGCTGATCCGCCCGGGCCGGATGGGCCGGCACGTGTGGTTCCGCACGCCCGACGAAGAACGACCGGCTCGACATCATCGACCTCTACATCAACAAGGTCTCGCACGACCCCGATCTCGACCTGCCGCGGAAGCGCGACGAGATCGCGCGCGTGACGAACGGCTACTCGCCCGCGATGATCGAGCAGGTCACGTCGATGGCGCTCACGATCGCGCACCACTCCGGGCCGCGAGCGCTTCAGCTGGGATGACCTCGTCGAGTCGATCACGACCCTCGAGTCCGGCACCGCGATCGGCATCGAGTACGTCGAGCGCGAGGGCCGGGCGATCGCGATCCACGAGGCGGGCCACGCGATCGCGGGCCACGCCTTCATGAAGGACTTCGAGTCGACGCGGCTGTCGATCCGGCGCCGCGGCGACTCGGGCGGGCACCACCAGGCGCGCGAGAAGGAGGAGCGCTTCGCACGGTTCCAGAGCGAGATGTTCGCGCAGCTCGTCTGGGGGCTCGGCGCGATGGCCGCGGAGCGTGTCTTCTACAACGAGAACTCGACCGGGGTCGGCGGTGACGTCATGTCCGTGACCGCGCAGACGGCAGGGATGGTTGGCGCCGCCGCGATGGGCCCGCAGCCGTTCGTCGCGACGCCCGAAGGACGGCGAGACCGAGGCGGAGGCGCGCGGCCGGGCGCTCGAGCGGCTCGAGCGGATCGGGCTGCAGATCATGAACCGGATGCAGCTTCGGCGGGCCGATGAACCCCGACCCGTGTCTCGGGCGCGCTGTCGGATCCGTCCAAGCGCCGCGCCGCCGCACAGATCATCGGCCAGGCGTACGTCGTCGCGCACAACCTCGCGACGATCGAACCGCGAAGCGGCTCGACAAGATCGCCGAGCGTGCTGATGGAGAAGAAGGAGATCTTCGGTGACGAGCTCGATCGACCTCCTCGACTCGGTCGGGCATCCGGATCCCCGAGCTCGACTACAGCGACGAGGCGATCTGGCCCGCGCCGTTCTTCGCGATCGCCTCGCGCGTCACGCCCGCAGCCGAAGGGAGCTCCCTGCGGCGTGACCGAGAGAGTCCACGAGAAGCCGGTGATCGACGCGCCGATGGCGAGGCGCATCGACGCGACCGCCGATGACGTCCCGCGCGAGGAGCGTGCACGCCTCAGACCGGCTACCGGCGTCGGTTCGCGATCATCTACGCTCGGGCTGGCGCTCGCCGCTCGGCGCTCGGGCTCGGCGCGCTCGTCGTCGTCCTCACCGACGCCGACGAGACGACCCAGGTCGTCGCGCAGGCATGGTCGGACTACCACCCCAACGGCTCGACGAACGCGCGCGCGAACGCGATCGCGGCACACGTCTCCGAGCGCTACCGCACCGCCGGACGGGCGAGCAGCTCGTCGGGCGCGATCGCCAGTCCGCCGCTCGTCGTCTCCAACCAGCCCGAGGGCAGCACCCAGGTCCTGATCCGCGCGGTGGCCGTCCGGCCGGACCTCCCCGTCGGCGGCGAGATCGCGGATCGCGAGGTCGAGATCGTCGACTCGGCGAGCGGCGTCCAGTACGTGCTGTGCGGCTACGGGCGACCGGGTGCTCGATCGCCTGCGGGCAGCCGTCCGAGGCACGCCACCTCCTGCTCCGCCGTGAGGCGCTCGAGCTCGCGCTCTACACCTTCAAGTACGTCGGCGGGGTCAACTCCGTCGTCGTCTTCCTCCCGCCGCCGCCCGGCGGCGAGATCGCGCCTCGACGGTCGCTCTTCCTCCGCCGCGGCGAGCTCGGCGCCGGAGCTCGCCCGAAGCCGCTGACCGAGACGCTCGCCCCGAAGACGCCCGGCGTCGGGCAGATCTCTCGCGAGGAGACCGCGACGCTGAACCGCATCACGCGGCAAGCGGCTCTACCAGTACGACTACACGCAGAGCCAGGACGGGGGAGCGATCCTGCTCCTCGACCCCGTCACGACGGCGCCCTGAGAGCCCCCGATCCCCGGCTGATCCGGGCGAAGGCCCGCCTCGACCGGCTCGACTGGTGGCCGCGCGAGGTTCGCATCGCCGGTGTTCGCCTCGTCGTGACGCCGTGGCTCTTCCGGCTTCCGCCGTGGCGCCGCTACGACGGCTTCGCGACGCACCGCATCATCTTCCTCCGCAGCGCCGAGGCCTCGGACGACCTGGTCACGCACGAGCTCTGCCACGTCTGGCAGATGCAGCACCGCCCGCTCGCGATGCCGCTGAGCTACCTCCGCACCGGGTACCGCCGAAGCCCGTACGAGCGGCAGGCCCGCGAGGCGGCGCGGCGGACGCAAGAGCGCCAGTGGGCTAGTCCGCGAGCGCGAGATCGACGATGTGCTCGGCGATCGCGAGGCTCGACGTCGCCCCCGGTGAGGGCGCGTTCCGGACGGCGGTCACGCTCCCGATGCGTCGGATCCGGAAGTCGTCGACGAGCGATCCGTCGGGGTCGAGCGCCTGTGCGCGAACACCGGCGCCCGCCCGGACGAGGTCCGAGCGCCGCAGGTCGGGGACGTAGCGGCGGGCATCGGCGAAGAACGCCCGCTTGGAGAGGGAGCCGCGCAGCTCGCGGGCGCCCATCCGCCAGTGCCGCCGTGCGAGGCGGCGGAACCCCCGGTACCGAAGCGTCTCCGCGACGTCGCCGAGCCGCACGTCGCGCCAGCGATAGCCCTCGCGCGAGAGCGCGAGCACGGCGTTCGGTCCGACGTCGACGCCGCCGTCCACCCGCAGCGTGAAGTGGACGCCGAGGAACGGGTAGGCGGGGTCGGGCACCGGATACACGAGGCTCCGCACGAGGTTCTCGCGGGCGGGTACGAGGCGGTAGTACTCACCGCGGAATGGCACGATCGTCGGCTCGCGCTCGTCACCGGCGCGCCGTGCGAGCCGGTCCGCGTGGAGGCCGGCGCAGACGACGAGCCGGTCGAGCTCGAGCTCGTCGTCGCCGATCCCGACCCGCACGCGCGTGCCGCTGGGCTCGATCCGACCGACCTCGCGGCCGACCTCGACCGAGCCGCCGGCGGACTCGACGTCGGCGCGCAACGCGTCCGCGACGGCGCGGTAGTCCGTGATCGCCGTCGTCGGCGAGTGCAGGCCCGCGATGTCCGGCGACGTTCGGCTCCAGCTCGCGGAGCTCGTTCGCATCCAGCCAGCGAACGTCCGGCACGCCGTTCGCCTCCGCGCGCCGCTCGAGCTCGCGCAGGCGCTCGAGCTCGCTCTCGTCGAGGGCGACGACGACCTTCCCGCACTCGACGTAGCGAATGTCGCGCTCCTCGCAGTACGCGCGCAGGAGACCGACCCCGCGTCGGCAGAGCTGCGCCTTGAGCGATCCCGGCGCGTAGTAGATGCCGGCGTGCGCGACCCCGCTGTTCCGACCGGTCTGGTGGGTCGCGATCGCGTCCTCTTTCTCCAGGACGGTGACGACCGCGTCCGGCCGGAGCTGCGTCAGGCGGCGTGCGACGGCAAGGCCGATGATCCCGGCGCCCACCACGCCGATCTGCTCGCTCGCACTGCTCATCCGGAGCCCGGCGAGGCCCTGAGCCTGCCGCGCGCGACCGCTACGACCCGAAGTACTCCTTCGAGGAGCGAGGGCCGTACAGCAGCCAGAGGACGAGCGCGTCGAATGCCGCGGTGACGAGCGACGGGAGGATCGCGCTCGTCGGGCCGACGAAGACGTAGATCAGGGCCAGCACCCCGCCGGCGACCGCGAGCGCGGCCAGCACGAGGCGCGCGAACGGCTTGCCGCGCAGCAGCAGGTACGAGGCGAGGCCGAAGAGGATCGCCAGCGCGAGCGCCCCGTATCCCCACGGGTCGGTGACGGAGTCCCACGCGACGATCCCGATGATCCCCATGAACCCGAGGAACGCCGCCTTCGCGAACCCGAAGAGCGACGCGATGAAGACCGAGGCCGGGAGCTCCCGCTCGGGCGGAGACGCGACGGCTTCGACTCCCTCGCTCATCTCGACGATCTTCGCACGACTCGCGCCCCCGCTGCAACGACAGGCGCCGGTTCGAGGCTCGGCCAGGTGAGCGATCGGCGGTGCGTGTCAGCCGCGGCCGAGCCCGTCGAGCGTCGTCATCTCGGTCGGCGTCAGCTCGAAGTCGAAGATCGCCGCGTTCTCGGTGATGCGACCCTCGTTCGTCGACTTCGGGATCGCGACGATCCGGTGCTCGACGTGCCAGCGGAGGACGACCTGAGCCGGCGTCACGCCGTGCGTCTCGGCGATGCGAACGAGCCGTGGATCACGAAGGTTGGTCGCCCTGAGCGGGCTGTAGCCCTCGAGCTGAACGCCGCGGCGACGATGGCCGTCGAGGACGCCCCGGTCGAACAGCGCAGGGCCCCACTCGATCTGGTTGACCGCGGGCACCCGGCCGGTGGCGTCCGTCAGCTCGTCGATCTGCCGAAGGCTGTAGTTGCTCACACCCACTTCGCGCGTCAGCCCCTCCGCCTGCAGCTCGAGCAGCCGCTCCCAGACGTCCGGCCTGGCCCGCCCGCCCGGGGGCCAGTGGATCAGCCACAGGTCGACGTGGTCGAGCCCGAGCGCGGCGAGGCTCTCGTCCAGCGTCTCACGCTCCCGACCGGCGTTGCCCTGCGGCAGCTTCGTCGTCACGAACACCTCGGCCCGGGGACGTCGCTCTCCGCGAGCGCCTGGCCGACCTGTCGCTCGTTGCCGTACATCGTCGCCGTGTCGATGTGCCGGTACCCGGCCGCGAGGGCGAAGCGAACCGCATCGACGGCGTCGCTGCCCTGCGCCTGCCATGTCCCGAGCCCGAGCAGCGGCATCGTGGTGCCGGACGCGAGCTCCACGGTGCGCTCTGCCATCAGCCGATCGTCCATGGCGCCATTCTCGTCGTCCGGCGGCCGTGGAGCGGCGGTTGCTGCCGCTCGTGCTACGAGCGCGGGAACGCGATTACGTCGTGGCGCTCACATCGGTGACGGTCTGGACCGGCACCTCGAAGAACTCGACCGACACGCGACGCTCGGTCGCGCCCGGATTCATCGCGTCGAGGGCCGCGTCACCCCGCCGCATCGCTTCCTCGCTCTCGAACAGCGTGATCCCGATCCCCTTGCCCGACCCGCGGTCGACGAGCATGAGCATCTTCGCGCCTTCCAGCCCGGGCGGTGTCTCACCCTCGATCGCCGAGCGCACCGTCGCGATCGCGTCGTCGACCTTCGACGCATCGCTCTCGAACGTTGCCATGCGTGCGTACACCTGCTCCTCCTTGTCTCGGACGTGCGCCCGACCGCGCACGCCTAGGGGCGAAAGACTCCTTTGAGGCGGTCGAGCCAGCTGACGTGGCCGCGGCGCTGAGTCGGCGCAAGCGATCGGGTCGGGACCTGCTGCTTCGTCAGCTCGAGGCTCTTCTCCAGGCTCTCCCTCGCCTCCTCGGGCGTCTCGCTCCATTCGAGGAGCGCCCGCGCCTGCGCGGGCTCGAGCCTGCCTCCGGGAAGGCGCCAGCAATCGAGGTACTCGCGCAGCTGCTCGGGGCTCGGCTGCCCGTTCTCCGAGTCGGTGTCACGCGACTGCGTCATGTCTGAGCCGCCACGATCGTGGTCGTACCCGTCGGGCGCGTCGCTCAATCGGCCACGAAGAAGCCGAAGCCGCAGCCGTCGCTCAGAGCCGACCGTGCCTTGCGTCCGACATCAGGCTCCGCCGAAGAAGAGCAGCGGCGGGGAGTTCACCATTCCGTGCGCGCCGATCACGCCCGCGTCGCGTGCGAACGCCCCGTCGTCACGCCGAACGACGACGTTCCCGTTCATCCGCCCAGAAATCGGCCTTGCCGACCAAATGTCTGGCTATGCGGCTAGCCCGCTGGGTCGAGTATGTCGGCACCATCGTCCTGCGGGCGGCGCGGGGGGACGGCTGGCGATGGACCGCGGTCGTTTCAGCCGATGCCGCCCGCACTAGGCGGCGGGTCCGTCGGGACGCGCCCATGGGGATCGCGCGGCGCCCGACAGGGGAGATCGGACCCGCCACCAACGACCGTAGCGGTTTGCATGCGTCTGCGGGAAGGTGGTCGCCCGCGACGACCAGCGCGTCCAAGATCGAGTCAGCCTGGTGTCCGACGGCGAGGTTCGCGGCCTCGCCGCCCGCGGTGACCCCTTCGGGTTCGCCGATGTGCCCGGTGGACATCCGGTACCTGTCGTTGGCCGGCGTAGGGGCAGGCGGCGCGACTCGCGTCTTAGGTCGACACGAGCTCCTCTTGGCGGGAGACCACGTCGAACTCGAGCCCGCGATACGCCGCATGAGCGTAGGGGTGGTTGAAGACGTCCATCGCGTTGTCACGATCGTCGAGGACGAGCTCGAACATCTGGCCGATCCTGTCGTCACCCACGACAACGCTGAGGAAGTCGCCGGTCGGGTGCCAGAGCAGCGTCACGTCTACGCCGTCGGCATTGCGGTGGTCGAGCTCTCTGGTGCCGGTGGGGGTCGTTGTACTGGTCATGGCTGCTCCGTTTCGGGATGCGTGTGGTCGTTGCGATGCCCGCAGACTCCCAGTCGCAGACGCCAGCTGGAATGCGGTCGGCTGGTGTATGCGGAGGCGGTTGACCGGCCTATACGAGGTTCGGGAAGTCGAACCCCGGTGAGAACGCGTTCGCGGCCGACTTCCCATTGACGCTCTGCCGCGACCCCCGACTCGGCGAGTCGGGTGCACGGCGGACTGGGCCGCCCGGCACCCACCCCCGTCGCGGTCGTGGTTGTCGTGGGGGCTGGCAGCGGGTCGCCTAGGAGCAACCGCGGCGGGGGCTGGTGTAGAACGCGCCGCCGCCCGCTCCCCACCAGACCCACCCTCACCGCAGTGCGCTGCAGCATGAACCGTTTGGAGCGGCCGTTGCCTAGCCGGACAGCCAGGGACGCGTGGCGGTACGGCTAGTCCGCGGTAGCCCCGAGCGCGGACTTCCGGAGACCACGCCGACGGGCGGCATGCAGCAGATGCTGGCGACGACCTTCGCTCACGGTTCGTCGCCGTCTGACGGCTTGTAACGTGTGCGCCGATGACGCCGGACATCGTCCACGTCACGGCGGGGCAGGCGGGGCGTTCGTGGTGGGGTCCCGGCGACATGTACACGTTCCTCGTAACCGGGGAGGAGTCGGGCGGCGCGATATTCGCGCTGGACTGCCTCGTTGGCGCCGGAGGCGGGCCGCCGCCGCACCGACACCTGGCAGAAGACGAGCTCTTCACGATGACCCAAGGGACGATCGTGTTCCGCGCCGGTGACGAGACGCGAGCAGTGTCGGCGGGAGAGTCCGTGTTCGTGCCGCGCGGCACGCCGCACGCCTATCGCAACGATGGCCCGACCGCCGCGAAGATGCTGGCCGTGTACACGCCTGCGGGGATGGAGGGCTGGTTCCGCGAGGTGTGCACGCCGGTCGACGATCCGTACGTTCCGCCCCCGCCCGTGTCGGAGGAGATGCTCCAGCGGATGCTCGAGGCGGGCCCGCGCTTCAACGTCGAGTGGCTCGACTGATACGCCGCGGCGTGAAAGTCACATCCCTATGACCGTGTCGATGAACGTCTCCGTCAGGCCGCTGACGAGAACGAACTGATCCTCTGGCTTACCTATCACGAGTCCCCACATCCTCGACGATGGGTCGAAGGCGATGAGGTAACCGTCTGTCTCGCGCTCGTGCAACACGAGCCAGATCTCGCGCGGCCCCGGCTCGATCCCAATGCCAAAGTACGGTGACGGGAACCGGCTCTACCAGGAACTCGCGGATGTTCTCGGACGTGATGCCGTGCAAGTTCGCGAACGTTTCAGCGCCCGCGAGTTCGGCCTCGGCTAGATGTTTGACGGTCGAGCCATGCCGACGGCGACAATCGACACCACGGCTCCCCGACCGCAATACCGAGCGAGACGAACCTCGCGTGTCAGATTCGTGTCAGATCACGCCTACGAACTACGACCAACGCCGACGACGATTCTTGACGCGAACGGCTTGCTTCCGCGGCTCCGACGACCGCTGACCCCTCGCGACCACCCCGCAGGAGAATTTGCAAGCTGGGGGTCGCCGGTTCGAGCCTGGCGCGTCCATCGCATGAATAGGTCGATTCGAGGGCAAGAGCGCCTTTCGATTCGCGCCGTGTGAGCCTCGATGTCAGGATTTGTCAGATTCGGAGGCCGAGCAGGCCGGAGAACGTGCCTTCGTGGGACTCACCCCGCACCGTCTTGACACTGAGAGGAGCCTCAGCCCATGAGCGAACAAGCGACGAGAACGCCCGACCGAACGATCGGAGAGAAGCCGCTCTCGTACTTCAAGGCCGTGGACGCGCTCGATCCTGACGCCGTCCTCGCCCATTTCGCCGACGACGCGACGTTGACCGTTCAGACGGCTCACGTGACGTTCACCGGTGCGGAGGAGATCCGCCGGATGTTCGTCGACTTCTTCGCGGAATGGGAGTCAATGGTGCACACGGTGACCAACCTGGTGGTCGATGTCGAAGCGGGAACCGTTGCGACCGAGCAGCACGTCGACCTGATCTCAGGGGCGACGACCGCGATGCACAACTGCAACTTCTTCACCGTGAACGACGCCGGGCAGTTCTCCCGCGTGATCATCTGGATGGATGGCGTGAACCCACTCACGTGATCCGCTGGCCGAGTAGACCTCCCGCGAAGCTCAGCCTCAGGCATCAGTGTTCGGGCTCCTCGCGTATCCGTGTCAGATTCGTGTCAGATCGCGCCGACGATCGCTGCCCCACGCCGACGTAACGCTCTAGCGAAAGTCGCTTGTCTCCTAGCGTCTGATCATGAGTGACCCACGGAGGCCACCGCCCGACAGAACCGTCACGCCGGAGGTCGGTGCGTCCGATTCTGGCGGGTGGCACACAGCCCCGTTCGGCCGATTGGAGGGCCGCACCGGGGGCCGCACGGATTCGCAAGTTCCGAGGCTTCTCGCACGGCTGACCCACGGTTTCAAACCGTTTCCGCATGGACACAGGGGTCTGGATGGGCGGTGCAGGACTCGAACCTGCGGCCACCTGCGTGTAAGGCAGGCGCTCTACCAGCTGAGCTAACCGCCCGGGCGGCCACGGATGGTAGCTCCGACCGCGGGTATCCTCGCTCCGGCCGCCCCCATCGACTAGCGGCCCAGGTCGCCACCCTTTCAAGGTGGTAGCGCGGGTTCGAATCCCGCTGGGGGCATTCCGAGAGCAGGCGCCAAGCGGAGACCGCATGGTTGAGCCAACCCGTCTGTGCGACAGGTGCGGGATTTGCGACACGGTGCCGGACCGGTGCCGGACCGGAATCTCGCCGGTTCGAGTCCTGCACCGCCCATCCAGACCCCTGTGTCCATGCGGAAACGGTTTGAAACCGTGGGTCAGCCGTGCGAGGAGCCTCGGATCTTGCGAATCCGTGCGGCCCCCGGTGCGGCCCTGAAAATCAGCCGAACGGGCGTGATCTGACCCCTGACTCGGACGCCTGACCTCCGGCGTGACAGTTCTGTTTCGGGGTTGGCCTCGGTAAGTCGGAAGTTGGTCGCAGCCGAGGAATCAAGCGCAACGAGGCTCCTTTAGGCTGGTACTGCGGCAAGACGAGTCCCGTGCATCTCTTCTACATGCCCATCGCGTGATGCCACGTCTCTGCCGCACTTGGGTCAGCCGACTTCCGCAATGACCGCCTCGCCCTGAGCGAGGAGACACGAATCCAGGCAGATCGGTCCACAGAAGTAGCCGAATGCCCGATTCCTCTTGGGGTCACGGGGCCTAGTGTCGAGCCATGGCTCGAACCGGAACCGAAGCGCGGGAGACGTTTCTTGTCGAGCACTACCGCCCCGGCCTGACCGCCGACGAGCTCGGCGCGTGGGCCGCTCGCGTTCGCGACATGGCGGCCGAGATGGAACGGGAGGGACATCCCGTGCGCTACCTCCGCGCCACCATCGTCCCGACCGACGAGTCGCTGCTCTGCCTCATCGAGGCGGCGTCGGAGCAGCTCGTGCACGAGGCCTACGCGCGCGCGGGGATCCCGTTCGAGCGGATCACGGCCGTCATTCCAGACGGAGAGTCGGGGGAGTCGCCCCAGTCCATAAAGGAGGAGCAATGAGACGTACCAGGTTCATCGTGGCGCTCACGGCGCTGGCCGCGGCTGCGTCGCTCGTCGCCGCGGCGCCGGCGACCGCGGAGGGCGTGACACCGGAGCAGCTGCAGGCCGATGGCTGGACGTGCTTCGTGCCACCGCCCTTCCCCGACACGACCGTGTGCGGCAATCCGGCTCACGGGCTGCCCCCGGTTCCGGCCGACCCGAATGGGCGACCGTCTTACAGCTTCCTGTTCTTCGGCCGCGGCACGGGCGAGTTCCGGGGCACGATCCACATGATCCGCGCCGACCTGTATCGCGGTCAGCCGTGCCCGCAGACGGGAACCCTGTACATCTTCAACCCCGCGAACGGCTACTACCGCTGCGGGCTATAGAGAGCCGGTACGTCATGCGCCGTTTCTTCGTTTCGACCGTTTTCGCGTTCGTCGTCCACTATTGCCTGCACGTCTGGGGGGCGGAGACAACCCAAAAGGCGTCTACGCGCGGTGGAACCCGCGCTTCGGTGCGCGTGATGGACAAGCGATCGCTTGTCTCGCGCCAGACTTCGCGTGATAGTTCGCACGATGCAGGTGGTGGAGTGAACGCAAGGCGCGGCGGAAGGGTGGCGACGGCTGGGCTCACCGCAGCCATCGCGCTCTCGGCCGTCGTCATGGCCGCCGGCGGCGCCTCGAGCGCCTCCGCCGGCCAACTCGAGACCGTTACGATCGCGACCGCGCCGTTCGAGCCGACCGCGCTGGCGTTCTACGCGAACGCCCGTGGCCTGTTCCGGAAGCACGGGATCGACGCGAAGCTGGTCGTGACGGCCGATCCGGGCGCCGGAGTGGCGGCGGTGCTGGCCGGCGACGCGCAGTTCACGACCACCCACGCTGGGGCGCCTGCGCTTCTCCGGTCGCGGGGAGCGCCGGTGAAGCTCGTCGCCGCGGGGGCGCTCTACCAGCAGACCACTCCGACCGCCGGTCTTGTGTCCGCCCGCGGGAAGCGCTTCGCGGTGCCGCGCGGGCTCGTGGGCAAGCGCATCGGATACGACGCGCCTGGCACGATTGCGCACGTCGCACTGATGAAGTGGCTCAAGCAAGGTGGCGTTCGCGATGGCGACGTCACACTGGTCCGCGCGGCGTTTCCCGACATGATCGGCGCGCTTGCTCGCGGGGACGTCGACGCGGCAGTCCTTCCCGAGCCGTATCTGACGATCGCGAAGCAACAAGGCGGAAAGCTCGTCGCGCCGATCTTCGGGAGCGTCTGTGCGAGCGAGTGCCTGCTCACGGTCTGGATCGCTCGCAGTGACGTGGATCGGAATCTTGCCGCGCGCTTCCGGAACGCCATCCAGGAAGCGGCCATGTGGGCGAACCGGAAGCAGAACGACCCCGCAAGTGGAGCGATCTTCGCCCGCTACGCGGAGATCGACAAGGGACTCCTTCGCACTATGGCGCGCTCGAGGTTCGGGGCGCGTCTCCGGCTGTTGCAGATCCGGCCCTGGATCGATGCCTACAAGGAGTTCGGGCTGATCTCGGAGGCGTTCACGGCCGGCGATCTCGTCAAGTAGCGGAGGAGGTGAGCGCCTGAGGCGGGCGTACCTCGCCGGATTGCTCTTCGCCGCAGCGGTCCTCGTGCCGCCGAGGGCGCTGTCTGGCTTTTCGATCTCTCCCAGAGCGTCGCGGCGCCATCGGATGCGGCAGGCGCACTCGTCGACGGGCTATGGGGCGGGACGCTCTCGGACGAGATCGTGACGACGCTGGCAGTCTACGTCCAGGGCTTCGCGCTCGCGCTCGTCCTCGGCGTCGTGCTCGGGATCGCGATCGGCATCTCGCGGACGATCGAGGACGGAACGTCGGTCGTGCTCGAGTTCCTCCGACCGATCCCCGCCGTCGCGCTCATCCCGCTGGCGATCCTCTGGTTCGGGCTCGGCACCCCCATGTTGCGCTTCGTGGTGGCGTATGCAGCGGTCTGGCCGATCCTCGTGCACACGGTCTACGGCATCCGAGGGGTCGATCGAATGCTGTACGACGTCGCCGAGACGTCCGGCGTAACCGGCGTAGCGCGCGTCGCTCGGGTGTCCGTCCCGCCGCGCTTCCAGGCATCGCAACGGGGATCAGGGTGGGCGCCTCGATCGCGTTCGTCGTGTGCGTGACAGCCGAGTTCTTCTTCGGCACCCAAGGGATCGGTGCGTACATGCAGGCGCAGCAGGCTGTATCGGATTCCTGAGCTGTATGCCGCCGTCCTCCTCGCGGGGCTCGTCGGGCTGGCAATCGATGCCGCGCTGAGGCGTACTGAAAGGAGGGCGCTCTTCTGGGTCGGCGAGGAACGGGCTCGAGGCCGGTGAGCGCTCGCGCCATCCCACGTCTCGGGGGCGTCCTCCTCGGGGGCGCGGTCTTCATCGCCGCGCTCGCCATCTGGGAGGTGTGGGCTCGCAACGCGAGCTTCTACTCCTCCCTCCGGTCAGCGAGGTCGCGCGGCGAGCCTGGGAGGTCTGGCCGAGCGCAGACTTCTTGGGCGCCGTCGGCGCTAGCCTGAGGCGCCTCGCGGCCGGCTTCGCCATCGGCTCGACGGCCGCCGTTGCCGTCGGCCTGGCCATGGGCTCGTCGCCTCGCGTGCGGAGCACGCTCGGCCCGACCGCGGAGTTCCTGCGAGCGCTTCCAGTCATCGCTGTCGTGCCGATCGCAATCGTCCTGCTCGGTGTGTCGGAGATGGATGCGCGTTGGGGTGATCGCGTTCGGCGTCTTCTTTCCAGTGCTCGTCGCGACGGTCGACGGAGTGCGCGCGGTGGCGCCGGAAATACGGGACTGCGCGGCGCTGTTCCAGTTGAGAGGGTCGAGCGGAGCGTCCGTGTCTACCTGCCTGCCGCGCTCCCGACAATCTTCGCCGGCCTCCGCACGGCGCTCTCGATCGGCCTCGTGCTGGTGGTGATCTCCGAGCTCAACGGCGAGGGCCACGGTCTGGGGGTCTACATCGAGTCCCAGAAGGCCCTCTTCAACATCCCCGAGGTGTACGTCGGCATCGTCTTCCTCGGCCTGCTCGGGTACGTGTTGAACCGGCTCTTCCTCGTGCTCGAGCGTCGCGTCCTTGCTTGGCACCACGGGGCGATCGGTGCGCCCGCCCGCTGACGCAGCCGTCCTGCGCGTGGCGGGGCTCGGGAAGCAGTACTCGAGCGATGGGCAGCCCGCGTTGACCGACGTGACGTTCTGCGTCGCGGTGGGCGAGTTGCTTGCGATCGTCGGGCCGTCGGGGTGCGGAAAGACGACTCTGCTCCGGATCATGTGCGGGCTGCTCCGGTCGAGCGAGGGCACGGTGCTCCTGGACGGTCGCCCGGTCGTACGTCCCTCCACGGAGGTCGCTCTCGTCTTCCAGGACTACAGCCGTTCGCTCTTCCCCTGGCTGAACGTGCTCCGCAACGTGACGTTCCCCCTCGGTCACGACGGACTCTCGAGGGCGGAGCGCGCGGCTCGCGCGGGAGGAGGTGCTGGGCGCGGTGGGTCTGGACGGCGTCCGAGCAAGTACCCGTGGCAGCTCTCGGGTGGCATGCAGCAGCGGGTCGCGATCGCGCGGGCCCTCGTGTCCCGGCCGGAGGTCGTCTTCCTGACCAGCCGTTCGCGTCGGTGGATGCGCTCGCGCGGGCCGAGCTTCAGGACGTCCTGCTGGCCGTCCATGCCCATGCGGAGAGCCGGCGTGTCACCATCGTTCACGTGACACACGACATCGACGAGGCCGTGTATCTGGCCGACCGCGTCCTCGTCCTGACCCCGTCTCCTGGGACGGTCGGTGCGTCGATCGAAGTCGGGCTTCCACGTCCTCGGACGCAGACCGCGACACGAAGCTTGCCCCGGTTCATCGGGGTGCGGAACGAGATTGATGACGTGATCGCTCAGGGCAACGATGACGCTCCTCGCTGTCGTCGGTCGCGACGTCGAGCTCGCTCGGGTGCGCCGCTTTCTCGAGTCCGTCGTGCTCGAGCCTGGGGCGCTCGTCGTCGACGGCGAGGCCGGAATCGGCAAGACGACGGTCTGGGCGGCCGCGATCGGCGAGGCCGAGTCGCGAGGCGTCCGCGTGTTGCCGGCACGAGCGGCGGAGACCGAGGTGCAGCTCTCCTACGCGTCGCTGGCGGATCTCGTCGGGGCCCACTTCGAGGAGACGCGGAGTGCTCTCCCGCCGATTCAGCAGCGAGCTATCGCCGCGGCACTTCTCCGCGCCGAATCCGACGAGCCGTTCCAGCCCCGGACCATCGCGACGGCCTTCGTCGGCATGCTCGCATCGTTGGCCGAGGCCGCCGTTGTCCTGGTGGCCGTCGACGACGTGCAGTGGCTCGATCCCGCGTCTGCCGGGGCACTCTCGTTCGCCGCGCGACGACTTCCGGGCGGGGTCGGCCTCCTCCTGACCCGCCGTGGCGATCCCGGAGCCTCTGCCGCTCGGTCTCGAGCGCGCTGTGCCGGAAGGCCGGCTCGAGCGTCTCACGCCGGGGCCTCTCGCTCGCCGCCCTCCACCACCTGATCCGCGACCGCCTTGGCTCGGCACCGCCGCGTCCGGCGCTCGCACGCCTCGCCGATGTGACGGGAGGGAACCCATTTCTCGCTCTCGAGATCGCTCGCGCTCTCGGGGCCGACTGGAGCGTGCTCGCCGGAGGAGCCCCGCTACCGGTGCCGCGGGACCTGCAGGCGATCGCGCGCGAGCGCGTCGACGGCTTGTCGGCGCGCGGGCGGTACGCGAGCCTCGTGGCGGCGGCGGTGTCCCGGCCCACGCGGGAGCTGATCCTTAAGGCGGTAGCTCCCGAGGACGACGCCGGCACCGGCCTGCTCGAGGCGGAAGAGGCCGGCGTGCTCGTGACCGAGGCGGGCCGCCTTCGCTTCACGCATCCGTTGCTGGCCTCCGCGCTCTACGGCTCCGCGACTCCCGAGCGGCGACGCCGGCTGCACGAGGGCCTCGCGGCGATCGTTTCCGATCCCGAGGAGCAGGCCCGCCATCTCGCTCTCAGCACGACCGAGGCCGACGAGCGGGTTGCGGGCCAACTCGAGGAGGCAGCAGGTCGGGCGGCGAAGCGAGGCGCTCAGCAGGCGGCCTCCGACCTGTACACGGGTGCCTGCCGGCTGACGCCCGCCGAGCGCTCGGAGGAGCTCGTCCGGCGGGAGCTCGGGCAGGCTGCCGCACTGCTCGCGCTGGGCGACCTGGAAGGCAGCCTGGCCCTCGCCGAGGATGTCGTGGCGAGCGGGCACACCGGGCCGCTCCGAGCGCGTGCTCTCCTGCTGCTAGGCGACATCGCCTGGATCGTCGGGCGTCCCGACGCGATTGCACGGCTCGAGCAGGCGGTGGACGCCGCACGTGGAGACTCCCGCCTCCTCGCGCAGGTCTACTCGAAGCTCGTCAACGTGTCCATCGCGAGCGATCCTGCCGGAACGCTCGAACGCGCCCGCTCGGCGGTGGAGACGCTCGACCCCGACCGCGACTCCGCCGCGCTCGGCATTCGGTGTACCTCGACTGGGCCTGGGCCGAGACACTCCGCGGCAACGGCGAGCAGCCTGAGCTGCTTTCGCAGCGGCGTCGGTGCGAGGAACGGGCGGGGCCTGACGCCCAGAAGAGGTTTCCTTCGCGCTCATCTACTTCCACTGCGTCGACGACTTCGATGCGGCTCGCGCTCGCTACGAGGTCGAGGAACGGTGGTATCGCGAGCGCGGCGAGGACATCTGGTGCGCTGAGCGTCTCGCCGACCTCTCCTTCGTCGAGCTCCGGGCCGGGCGATGGGAGATCGCCGAGCGGAGCGTAGGAGGAGGCATGCGATGCGATCGCCCAGATCGAGACGCCGGGGCCGTGGACGGTGGCATTCCGCATGCGCTCCCTGGCGGACGCACACCGCGGCAGGGCAGAACGCGCGCGCGCGCGACGATCCTCCCACCCGATCGCCCACGCGGAGCGCGCGGGGCGCGCGTGGTGGGAAGCGCTGCTGCTTTCCGCGCTTGCATTCATCGAGCACATCGACGGCAACCACACCGAGGTCGATCGGGCGCTGACGCGGATGCACGACCTGATGGACTCCGTCGGCGTGCGCTACTTCCTGCTGGGGCTGGAGCGAGCCCTTCCACATTGATGCGTTGCTCGCGCTCGGCGAGCTGGAGCGGGCGCGCGAGGTCCTTGCCCGGCTCGAGGAGCGCGGGAGGACATTCCCGCGCCTCTGGATCAGCGCCACGAGACCGCGCGCGCGCTCGCTCGTGCTCGCTGCAGAAGGGGACGTCGCGGGAGCGCTCGCTGCGCTCGACGAGCTCGACGCGACCCTCGCGGCGAAGCTGCCCTTCGACCTCGGCTGGACCTTGCTCGTGCGGGGCCGCATTCAGCGCCGCGCCAAGCAGAAGCGCGCAGCGGCCGAGACCCTGCGGGAGGCGCTCCAGATCTTCGAGCGCCTCGGCGCGCCCGCCTTCGAGGCGCAGACTCGCGCAGAGCTCGACCGGGTCGGCCTGCGCCGCTCCCCCGACGACCTGACTGCCACCGAGAGGCGCGTGGCGGAGCTCGTGGCGCTGGGGCTCACCAACCGCGAGGTCGCGAGCAAGGCATTCATGAGCCCGAAGACCGTCCAGGCGAACCTCACCCGTATCTACCGCGAAGCTCGGGATCGGCTCGCGTGTGAACTTGGAGGGCGCATGGCCGACGAGCGTAGCCGGGCCCGCCCCGACAGAAGTAGCCGAACGCCCGATTCCTTCCCGCGTCACGAGGCCTAGCGTCGAGCCATGACTCGAACGGGCAACGAGGCGCTCTCCAGGCGGATCACGGACGCGCCTCGGATCCAGATCGACCGCGCCGCGGCACCCCGCCGCTGCGCTCGGTTCGCGTCCTGGAGCGAAGGAGGAAACCATGAACCTTAGACGGCTTGTCGTAACGGGAGCCCTTGGCGCCATCGTGACGGTCTGCTCGGCGGCGGCGGCGCCGGCTCACGCAGCCTCGACGATGGCGCTCCTGCGCTCGAGCCGAGGTCGCTCGCGCGCGCACAGACGATCCTGCGGCGCGGAACCCCATTCTCCGCTACCGGGCCATGCCTGGCCACGGACTGGCGGTGACCGAGGCAACCTCGACCGGAGTTGTCGAGTCGTTCGCACTCCTGACGTGGACCTCCTCGGCCTGCGCTTCCTCCCGGCCAGGGCGGCATCTGGTACGCGATCTGCCCCGTAGAGGCGGCCTGCCCGTACCCTGCGCGTCGTTTCGCCCGCCCCGCAGCAGAGTTCGCTCCGCGCCGGCTCGCGCTCGAGCTCGCGCTTCGCACGTTCCTCGAGACGTCAGCCAGCGTCGTTCAGCGTCGCTTCCCACCTCGCGCTTCATCGCGTTCGTCGTAGAGCGCGAGGAGCTTGCGCGCGAAATCGATGTCCGTGCCGTGGCGAGGGCGCTTGGCGGCGATCCCAGGCGGGCGCTCCCCGCGTCCCTGGAGCGGATCGTCGATCAGGTGACGCGGCCTCGGGTCTTCCTCTCGATGGGGCTCGGGCAGACCGCGAATGGACGGGACTCGTGGGATGGCGTTCCTCGGTGGCCGACCCTGACCGCAGTGATCTGATGAACGCCCTCCCCACATCCTCATCGCGTGGTACCCCGGCGTCGACGTAGAGCGTTGTGCGGCAGGTTCCTCGCGTCGTCCGATAGAGCGCCTGGGGATTCAGGCCCCACCACGACGACGATCGCGAGGGGGAGGGGTGCGGGTGTCGAGATGCTTCCGACCCGCCGGGTCGGACGTCGCGCGGATGATCGCTGACGGATGACGTGTTGCGACACCGTGTCAGACGCTCGGATCACGGGCGCGCGGGCCGGAGGGCGATTGGATCCCCTCGTGGGCCCCCCTGTGACTCAGGTTGACTCGTTGACGATGCCGCTGTTCAGCCAACCCGTCACGGCGTCCAGTAGTCGCGGCAGCGGTTCCGCGCTGTCCAGGCGAAAGACAGGACACGGCAGCAGAGCCAACCAGCGTTCATGCCTGGCTCGGCTACGACCCAGAACTCCGCGTCGTCGTAGCCTCGCGCCCAATCGAAGAACTCGCGGTGAGCAGCCTCGTTGAACTCGCTCCCGTACCTCGCAGTCTCACGCTCCTTCAGCCTGTCCATGCGGATCGAGGGATCTAGCGTGAGAAACACGACGGCGCTAAACCTCTCGATCAGAGGGTCGCCCCACTCCATCAGCGATCCCGAAAGAACCCAGGAATCGCGCGGA
>CAVQHL010000018.1:0-32838 GCA_963712255.1 uncultured Actinomycetes bacterium | reverse complement strand
ACCCGTGCGCCTCGGGGTTGTTGCCGATGTGGTAGACGGCGAGATCGATGCCGCGCGGAGGGCGCTTCGCGCCGCGCTTCACGACCTCGACCTCGAGGTGCTCCCGGAGCGCAGGGACGAGCAGCGCCGAGTAGTCCGCGATCCCCGAGGCCTCCGGTGGCATCGGCGAGAAGTACGCGACTCTCACGAGAGCAGCCTCGCGATCGCGCGGTCCCAGGTCACCTCGTCCGCCAGCGCCTTCCCCGCCGCGCCGAGCGCGACAGCCTCGTCGTCGTGGTCGCGGAGCCAGGCGGCCGCCTGCCCGATCGCCGGGGCCTCCGGCGCGACCACGAGCCCGGTGCGGCGGTCGTGCACGACGTCGAGCGGGCCTCCCGCGTCGGTCGTCGTGATCACGGGCTTGCCCGAGAGGAACGCCTCGTACGGCCCCATGCCGAAGTCCTCGTCGACGGGTGCGTAGAAGACCGACGAGCACGTCGCGTAGAGCTCGGCGAGCCGCGCTGCGCTGACGCGGCCCTCGAAGCGCACACGACCGTCGAGCCCGCTGTCGTGGGCGACCGACTCGAGGCGCTCGCGGTCCGGGCCGTCGGAGGCGACGACGACGTCGAAGCCGGGCGTGGCCGCGGCCGCCTCGAGGAGGAGATCGATCCGCTTCGCCCGGTCGAGGCGGCTCGCGGAGAGCACGAACCCCTCGGACGGCGCGGTGCGGTACGGCAGCGCCTGGGGCGGATGCGGAAGCACCTCGGCGTGAAGGCCGGTCGAGCGCTCGAGCCGGCCGGCGACGTTCGCGGAGGTCGCGAACAGCCGCGTCGCCTCCGCGAGGGCGACCCGGTCGAGCTCC
Source organism: uncultured Actinomycetes bacterium (assembly GCA_963712255.1). Taxonomy (GTDB): domain Bacteria; phylum Actinomycetota; class Thermoleophilia; order Gaiellales; family Gaiellaceae; genus Gaiella. The sequence continues at coordinate 32,000 of CAVQHL010000018.1, read as the reverse complement.
TGCACCTGCCGACGGAGCGCACGATCCTCGGGTGACGGCCCGAACTGCCCGAGCTCGGTGCCGTCGAGCTCGTACGCCTGGCGGAACTGGTGGACGAGCCACACGCGCTTCTCCGGGTGGCGGACGACGTACGAGGGGAACTTCGTTCCGACGACGACGTCGATCAGGCGCCCGTCCGCCTCCTCGAGGTCGAGCATCCGCCAGAGGAACGCCTGCGTGAGGACGCGGGCGCCGGGATACCACTTGAACGGCACCGAGACGAGGTCCGCCTCGTGGCCCCGCGCCCGCAGCTCGTCCACGAGCTCGTCCGTGAAGATCTCGGCGCCGCCCCGGGCGAAGGGCACCTGCGGCCGCAGGACTGCGATCCGCATGTCGTCAGTGCCCCTTCAGGTGATGCGGCCACGTTCCTCGCGCGTGAGGTGCAAGCCAGGCTAGGACGCAGGGAGCCCTCGTATCCGAAGATACGAGGGCGACTGAGGACGACGCATGGCGCCGCTCATCGCGGGCGAGGGACCTGGAGGGCATTGCCTGAAGGGGCACTAGCGCTTCTCCGCGGAGCGGAGGTGCGCCAGCTCGCCCTCGAGCTGCGCGACGCGCTGCTCGAGGTCGTCGATCAGCCGGAGCGCGGCGGCGTTGAACGACCGCTGGTCGTACGCGAGCGGTTCCACGTACCAGCGCATCATCTTCTTGAGGACGGCCTTGACGGGTGTGCCCAGGCCGCCCCGGACGCCGGGTCGGAGGCGGAGCGGCCGGTCGGCCGACACCGGCCAGAGGCGCTCGGCCTCGGCGCGCGCCGCGAGGCGGTCGTCTGGATCTCCAGATGTCCCCGGGTCGGCCCCGGAGCGACGGATCTCCTCCCTGAGCGCCGCGAACAGCGCGTCGACGTCGACCTCCTCGGCCGACGGAAACCCGTTGTCCGTCGCCTCGTCCGGCACCGCGCCAGTGTAGCCCCGGGCTCGGGCGCCCAGGCCGTCGCGTAAGGTCGCCGGGTGCACCGAGCGCCCGGTCGACGGAGCCTTGCGGGCATCGCGGCGATCTGCCTCGTGGGCATCGCGGCCGCACTCGTCCTCCAGCCCGTCGGGTGCAACCAGACGGCGCATCTCGGGCTCGTCAAGGCGCTGACGGACGGGACGCCGAGGATCGATGCGTACGCAGCCGAGACCTGCGACACCGCGTACATCGACGGCCACTACTACGCCGCCAAGGCCCCCGGCCTCGCGCTCGCCAGCGTCCCCTGGTACGGCGCGCTCCGTCTCGCCCGGCTCGCGGTCGGCCAGGCGCCGAGAGCGTCGAGCTGGCCGGAGGCGATGCTCCAGCTGCCGAGGCGGGCGACGTGGCAGGTCTCGATCGTCGCAGCGACGCTGGCTGCGCTCCTCCTCCTCCTGCTCGTCAGGAGCGTCGCGGAGCGGATCGTCCCCGAGTACGGCGCGGCAGCGGCGGTCCTCATCGGGACCGGGTCTCTCGTGCTGCCGTTCTCCACCCTGTTCTTCGCCCACGTCCTGGCGGCGACCCTCGGCTTCGCCGCGTTCTGGCTGCTGCTTCCGTGACCGGCGATCGGCCGGCCCACGGCTGCCGGTGGTCGTCGCCGCCGGAGCGCTCGCCGGGCTCGCGATCGTCGTCGAGTTTCCGCTGGGGATCGTCGCGATCGCGCTCGCCATCTACGCGGGCCGTGAGCGAGTCGCTGCCCTACGCCGTGGGAGCCGTCGCCGGCGTCCTCCCGCTCGCCCTCTTCAACACGTGGGCGTTCGGAAGCCCGCTCGACCTCTCCTACGAGAACGCGGTGATCGACCCCGGAGCGACCGGGCACGACGTCGTCGGCGCCAACGACGAGGGCCTTTTCGGGCTGACGCTGCCGAGCCTGCGGTCGGCCGGCGAGCTCCTCGCGTCGGACAAAGGCCTGCTCGTGCTGACGCCGCTCGCGGCGGCGGGGGTGGGCGGCCTGATCGTGCTCCTGCGCGGGACGGCCCGGCGCGAGGCGGCGCTCGCGCTCGGCGTGTCCGCTGCGTTCCTGCTCTACAACAGCTCGTACTACCTCCCGTTCGGCGGCTGGGTGCCCGGCCCGAGGTTCCTGATCGCGACGCTGCCGTTCCTCGCGCTCGGGGTGGCGGCGGCGCTCCGAGCGGCGCCCCTCACCACCGCTGCGCTGGCGGCGCCCTCGGTGCTCTCGATGGTCGGGGCCACGCTCGCCGAGCCGCTCGCGGAGCCCGGGTCCGGCGCAGGGCTCTGGCTCGACCGCTGGCGCGACGCCTCGTTCACGAACACGCTCGTGTCCGAGGCAGGGGGCGGTAACGGCTGGTCCGCTGCGGCGCCGGTGCTCGTCCTCCTCGTCGCAGCGCTCGGCCTGGCGGCGTGGTCGCTTCCCCGCGTGGTGCTCACCCGTCGCGACGTGGTCCTTGCACTCGTCGCGTTCGGGACGTGGGTGGTCCTCGCGCATGCGGCACCGGATCTCCTGGAGCTCGATCGGGCCGTCGACCAGGTCACCGGCCTCGCGACCGTCGTCGCGCTGCTCGCCGTCGCCGTGCTCGCCTGGCTCGCTGCGGCGCGGGTCGGCCCCGCCGCCGCCGCGGGCGTCCTTCTCCTCGCCGTCCTCCTAGCGCCGGGTGTCTCTTCTCACTCGAAGTGGGCGCTGCTCGTCGTCCTCGCGAGCGGTGCGATCGTCGGGCTCTCGTTCACGCGGATGGCGCCACGCACGTGACGCGCGTCTCGTTGTCACTCCTCACGCTCGTCCCCGGGATCTCCGGCGGAAGCGAGACGTACGCGCGCGAGCTCTGTCGCGCGCTGGCACGCGTCGGTACTCACGACTACGAGGCCCTCGTGTCGACGCTCGCCCCGGAGGCCGCGGACGGACTCGAGACGGTCGTCGCGACCGGCTACCGGGCCTCCACGACCCTTCCGGGGCGGCTTCGCGCGATGACGGGTGCCGCGCTACGCCCCGGTCGCCTCGGCGAGCGGCTCGCGACTGCCGACGTCGTCCACTACCCGCTCACCGTCCCCGTGCCTCCGGCCGAGCGCCCGACTGTTCTCACGCTGCTCGACGTCCAGCACCTCGATCTGCCCGCGCTCTTCCCACGCAGCGAGCGGCTGTTCCGGCGCCTGGCGTACGACCGGGCGGCGCGCAGGGCGACGCACGTCGTCGTCATCAGCGAGTGGGTCCGCGAGCGCGTCGTCGAGCGGCTCGGCCTCGACCCGGACCGCGTCCACGCGATCCACCTGGCCGTCGACCACGAGCGGTTCACGCCCGACCCGGCCGTCGAGCGTGAGCCGTACCTCTACTACCCCGCGCGGCCCTGGCCGCACAAGAACCACACGCGCCTCTACGAGGCCTTCGCGCAGGTTCGCGAGACGCGCCCGGAGCTCCGGCTCGTCCTGACCGGCGCGGGGCAGGACGAGGGTGGGCTGCCGGAGGGGGTCGACGCACTCGGGAACCTGCCGCTCGACGAGCGGATCTCCCTCTACCGCCGCGCGTCTGCGCTCGTGTTCCCGAGCCTCTACGAGGGGTTCGGGCTCCCGCCCATCGAGGCGATGGCCTGCGGCTGCCCGGTCGCGGCCTCCGGGCGGGGTCGCTCCCGGAGGTCGTCGGCGACGCCGCCGTGCTGTTCGACCCGCACGACCCCGCCGCGATCGCCGGCGGCATCCTGGAGGCGCTTGCGCGTGCGGACGAGCTCTCGGCGCTCGGGCCCGGCCGCGCGGCGATGTTCACCTGGGACGCGACGGCACGCGCCCACGATCGGGTCTACGCGCTGGCGGCAGCCTGAGGCCGGAGCCGCTCGAGGTCGGCCTCGACCATCAGCGCGAGAAGCTGCTCGAACGGCACCTCGGGCTCCCAGCCGAGCACGCGCCGCGCCTTCGACGCGTCGCCGACGAGGTGGTGGAGCTCGGCGCTGCCGCGGTAGAGCGCCGGATCGGAGCGCACGTGGTCGCGCCAGTCGAGCGATACGGCGTCGAACGCGCAGGTCACCAGCTCCTCGACCGAGCGCGAGACGCCGGTCGCGACGATGTAGTCGCCGGGCTCGTCGTGCTGGAGCATGAGCCACATCGCGCGGACGTAGTCGCCGGCATAGCCCCAGTCCCGCCTCGCCGAAAGGTCGCCGAGCACGAGCTCCGTCTCGAGGCCGAGCGAGATCGCGGCGGCGGCGCGCGCGACCTTGCGCGGGAGGAAGTCGACAGGCCGCAGCGGGGACTCGTGGTTGTAGAGGATCCCGCAGGACGTGAACATGCCGTACCGCTTGCGATAGCTGCCGGCGATGAAGTGCGCATACGTCTTCGCGACGCCGTAGGGCGTCAGCGGGCTCGGCGCGGTCTCCTCCGTCTGCGGCGTCTCGCGTGGCTCGCCGAAGATCTCGCTCGAAGACGCCTGGTAGAAGCGGATCTCCGGGTCGACCTCACGGATCGCCTCGAGCAACGCGGTGGCGCCGACGGCGGCGAACTCGGCGGTGCGGATCGGCTCGTCCCACGAGCGCGGGACGAACGACGGCGCCGCAAGGTTGTAGACCTCGGTGGGACGAGTTGCCTGAAGCGCATGGACGAGCGACGCGTGCTCGAGGAGGTCCGCCGGGACGAGCTCGATCCGTCCTTCGAGCGGGTCAAGCGCCTCGGCGTATGCCGAGGGGTCCCGCCGGAGGACACCCGTGACCTCGTAGCCGCGGTCGAGCAGGAGCGCGGCGAGAAGGGAGCCGTCCTGCCCGCCGACACCCGTGATGAAGGCTCGCCGAGCAGGCACCCGCCGATGATACGGTCCCGCGTCGTCGTGAGTGGACTCCTGTTCTGATCTCGGTCGCATGGCCACGAGGCTCCCGAGCATGAAGGTCGCAATCCTCGCCGGCGGCCTCGGCACGCGGCTCTCCGAGGAGACGGATACGCGGCCGAAGCCGCTCGTCGAGATCGGCGGGCGGCCGCTCCTGTGGCACATCATGCGGCATTACGCCACGTATGGCGTCCGCGAGTTCGTGATTGCAGCCGGGTACAAGGGCGACCTGATCAAGCGCTACTTCCTCGACTATGCCGCGCTGAACGGCAGCCTCACGATCGACGTCTCGAGCGGCAAGACGCAGGCCCACGAGGATCCCCCGGAGGACTGGCTCGTCCACGTCGTCGACACCGGTGACGACACCGGGACCGGCGGGCGCGTCAAACGCCTTCAACCGTCGCTCGGCGACGCGACGTTCATGGCGACCTACGGAGACGGCGTCTCGAACGTCGACCTCGAGGCGCTGCTCGCGTTCCACCGCTCGCACGGCCGGATCGCGACCGTGACCGCGGTCCGCCCGCCGGCACGATTCGGTGGCCTCGTCTTCGAGGGTGACCTCGTGACGGAGTTCACCGAAAAGCCCCAGATCGGCGAGGGGTGGATCAACGGCGGCTTCCTCGTCTTCGAGCCGGCGCTCTTCGACTATCTCGAGGACGACACGACGAGCCTCGAGGCCGACGCGCTCGAGCGGCTGGCAGAGGACAGACAGCTCGCCGCGTTCCGGCACGACCGTTTCTGGCAATGCATGGACACGCTGCGCGACAAGCGGCTACTCGAGTCGCTCTGGAACTCCGGGGACGCGCCGTGGACGATCGCGTGACCGCGTTCTGGCGGGACCGGCCGACCTTCCTGACCGGCGCGACGGGACTTGTCGGCGCCTGGACGCTCAGGCGGCTCGCTGGACGCGGAGGCGAGCGTCGTGTGCCTCGTTCGCGACTGGGTTCCCGAATCGGAGATCGTTCGCAGCGGCCTGCTCGGACGCGCCACCGTCGTGCGGGGCGACGTCCGGGACGGCGCGCTGCTCGAGCGTATGCTCGGCGAGTACGAGATCGACACCGTGCTGCACCTCGCGGCCCAGACGATCGTCGGGATCGCGAACCGGAACCCGCTCTCGACGTTCGAGACGAACGTCGCGGGGACGTGGGCCCTGCTCGAGGCGTGCCGCCGCAGCCCGACGGTTCGTCAGATCGTCCTCGCCTCCTCCGACAAGGCCTACGGCGACCAGGCGCTCCTCCCGTACCGGGAGGACACGCCGCTCGAGGGCACGCCATCCGTACGACGTGAGCAAGTCGTGCGCGGACCTGATCGCCTCCGCCTACGCCGCACCTACGAGCTGCCCGTCGCGATCACGCGCTGCGGCAACTTCTTCGGCGGCGGCGACCTGAACTGGAACCGCATCGTGCCGGGAACGATCCGCTCGGTGCTCCGTGGCGAGCGGCCCGTGATCCGCTCGGACGGCACGCTCGTGCGCGACTACTTCTACGTCGAGGACGGCGCCGCGGCGTACATGCGCCTCGCGGAGTGGCTGGCCGCGAACCCGGAGGGCCGCGGCGAGGCCTTCAACTTCTCGAACGAGACGCAGCTCACCGTCTCCGAGCTTGTCGAGCGCATCCTCGGCCTGATGGGAAGCGACCTCGTGCCGGAGGTCACGAGGCGAGGCGACCCACGAGATCCCGGCGCAGTTCCTCGACGCGTCGAAGGCGCGCAGCGACGCTCGGCTGGGGGCCGCTCTTCTCGCTCGACGAGGGCCTCGAGCGGACGATCGCCTGGTACCGCGAAGCGCTGGGAGCGGCCGCGTGACCGTGCCGCCCTGCCGCTCGTGCGGCGCGCTTCGACGTCGAGACGGTGCTCTCCCTCGGCGAGACGCCGCTCGCGAACTCGCTCGTCGCGCCCGAGCAGCTCGACGAGCCCGAGCCGACGTTCCCACTCGACCTCGCCTTCTGCGCCGGCGTGCTCGCTCGTCCAGATCACCGAGACGGTGCCGCCGGAGGTCCTGTTCCGCGACTACGTCTACTTCTCGTCCTTCTCCGACACGATGCTCCGCCACGCCACCGAGCTCGCCGACGAGCTCGTCGCCGAGCGGGATCTCGGCCCGGAGAGCCTCGTCGTCGAGGCGGCCTCGAACGACGGGTACCTGCTCGGCATCTACCGCGAGCGCGGCGTCCGCGTGCTCGGGCATCGAGCCGGCGCGAAACATCGCGGCCGTGGCGCGAGGAGCGCGGCGTCCCCACGATCGCCGAGTTCTTCGACACCGCGCTCGCGGAGCGGCTCGCGGCGGAGGGAACGCGCGCCGACGTCTTCCACGCGCACAACGTGCTCGCCCACGTCGCAGGGCTCAACGACTTCGTCGCGGGCCTCGCGAACGCTGCTCGCGGACGACGGGATCGCGGTGATCGAGGTGCCGTACGTGAAGGACATGCTCGACCGTTGCGAGTTCGACACGATCTACCACGAGCACCTCTGCTACTTCTCGGTCACGGCGCTCGACGCGCTCGTGCGACGCCACGGGCTCGAGCTCGTCGACGTCGAGCGCGTCCCGATCCACGGCGGGTCGCTCCGCCTCCGCGTCGGCCACGAGGGCGCGTCCGAGCCGACACCCTCCGGTCGACCGCGCTGCTCGCCGAGGAGCAGCGCCTGGGGCGTGTCGGAGCGTGGAGACCTACCGCGCGTTCGCGGCGACCGGGTGCGCAGAGCTCGAGGGCGAGCTCGTCGGTCTGCTCCGGCGCTGCGCTCGAGCGGAGCGCGCATCGCGGCGCTACGGTGCCGCGGCGAAGGGCAGCACGCTCCTCAACGTGTTCGGCATCGGCCCCGAGACGGTCGAGTTCGTCGTCGACCGGAGCACGCAGAAGCAGGGCCGCTACATGCCCGGCGTGAGGATCCCGATCGCGCCGCCCGATCGGCTCCTCGACCGAGATGCCCGACTACGTCCTGCTCCTTGCCTGGAACCTCGCCGACGAGGTGGTCGCCCAGCAGGCACGACTACCGTGCGCAGGGGCGGCCGGTTCATCGTCCCCGTTCCCGTGCCGGAGGTGCTCGAGCCGTGATCGACGGCGTCCAGGTCGTCCCGCTGCGGCGGATCCCCGACGAGCGGGGGACGGTGATGCACATGCTGCAGGCGCACCGACCCGCACTTCGTCGAGTTCGGCGAGATCTACTTCTCGACGATCTACCGCGGCGTCGTGAAGGGATGGCACCTGCACGAGGAGATGACGCTCAACTACGCCTGCGTCGCGGGACGGATCAAGCTCGTCGTCTACGACGACCGCGAGGGATCCGCGACGCCGCGGCGAGCTCGACGAGATCTTCCTCGGGCCCGACTCGTACGCGCTCGCGATCGTTCCGCCTGGAGTGTGGAACGGGTTCAAGGGCATGAGCGACCCGCACGCGATCGTCGCGAACGCCTGCACCCACCCGCACGACCCGGCCCGCAGCCGGCGCCTCGACCCGTTCGACAACGAGATCCCGTACGACTGGTCCGTCCGGCAGCACTGACGGCCGCGCGCGTCCTCGTCACCGGCGCCGCGGGCTTCGTCGGGTCGCGTGTCGCTCGGGAGATGCTCGAGCGGGGCCACGACGGTGCATGCGGTCGTGCGAGACCGGTCGCGGCCGCCGGCTCGAGGGGGTCTCCGGACTCCGGCTCGAGGCGTGCGACGCTCACGGACGACCGCGCGGTCGCGGAGCTCGTCGGCCGCGTCGAGCCCGAGCTCTGCGTCCACTGCGCCTGGATCGCGACGCCCGGTGAGTATCTGACGTCGCCCGTGAACGCGGTCCACGAAGCCGCTGCCGAGACGCTCGGGCGCGCGCTCGTCGCGGCGGGGTGCCGGAGGCTCGTCGCGCTCGGCACGTGCTTCGAGTACGCGCCGAGCGACGCGCCGCTCGCCGAGTCGAGCCCGCTCGGCCCGACAACGCCGTACGCTCGCGCGAAGATCGCCGCCTCGGAGCGACTTGCGCCGCGTCTGCGAGCGGCACCGGGACGACCCTCGCCTGGGCGCGGCTGTTCTACCTCTACGGGCCGAACGAGGATCCGCGGAGACTCGTGCCCGCGGTGACACTGCGCACTGCTCGAGGGCAGGACCGGCGCCGACGACGGCCGGCGAGCAGCTCCGCGACTTCCTCCATGTCGACGACGTCGCGCGCGCGCTCGTGGCGGTCGCGGAGAGCGACGTCGCCGGGCCGTGAACATCGGCTCTGGGCGCGCCGTGACGCGTGCGCGAGCATCGTCGAGACGATCGGACGGCTGACGGACCGCGCCGATCTCCTCGAGCTCGGCGCGCTCCCTTACGCGCACGGCGACCCGATGGTCGTCGCCGCTGACGTCGCCAAGCTTGCCACGACCGGCTTCACACCCCGTTGGACGCTCGAGGACGGCCTCGCGGACGCCGTTCGCTGGTGGTCGGGACGCCTCGAGTCGCGATGAGCGCGCCGCTCGTCACGATCGGGATCCCGACGCGCAATCGTGCCTCGTTCCTCGAGCGGGCGGTGCGCTCGGCGCTCGCGCAGGAGGCTGTCGAGATCGAGGTCGTCGTCTCGGACAACGCCTCGACCGATGAAACCGCCGATCTCTGCACGGCCCTCGAGCGGGCCGACGCGCGGTTGCGATATGTCCGTCAACCTGCCGACATCGGTGCCGAGGCGAACTTTCGGGCCGTCCTCGACGCCGCGACGACGCCGCTCTTCATGTGGCTCGCGGACGACGACTGGATCGACCGGGGCTACGTCGCAGCTTGCGTTGCGGTGCTCGACGAGCATCCCGACCACGCCCTGGTCTGTGGGCGCGGCCGCTACTACCGGGAGGGCTCGTACGCGTTCTCCGAGCCGCCGGTGGAGCTCGTGACCGGATCACCGAGGGCGAGGGTGCTCCGGTTCTACGGCACCGTGGGCCTCAACAGCACCTTCTACGGCGTGATGCGGCGGGCGCTGCTGGTTCGGACCCCGATGGCCCAGGGCCTCGCCAGCGACTGGCTCCTCGTCGCAGGGATCGCCTGGTCAGGGAAGATCCGAACGATCGAGGCCGTGTCGATCCATCGGTCCTTCGAGGGCGCTTCGGGCGACCATGTCAGCCTTGCACGGGCGTACGGGATCCCAGCGTGGAAGGCATGGCACCTGCATCTCCTCGTCGGCGCAAGGGTCTGCCGCGATATCTGGAGCGCGTCGCCGTACACACGGGCCAACCGACTCGAACGATCCGCGCTCGGCGCTCTCTGCGGCGCGGTCGTGGTCGTGCGCTTCTGGCCGCGTGCGATGGTGGCACTCGCGCTTGCGAAGCTCGGCTGGCTCGAGCATGCGCGCCGACGGCTCGATGCACGCCGCCGGTCGCGCGAGCGCCCTACTCCGCCCGACGGAGAAGGAAGCCCGCCGGGCAGTACGTGACCCCGAGCCGGCCGTACGTCGGATCGCGCTCGAAGGCATCGTTCGCCTCGAGGAACGCGTCGACGGCCATGAGCGGGTTGTCGGTCGCCCAGTCGACCCCTGCGTTCGGAGCGTCGGCGACCACGGACATGACTCCGTCGAAGACGACGAGGTAGCTCGACGGAGAGACGAGCGGAGCATATGCCTCGAGCTCCGCCGCGACGTGCTCGCGAGTGTGAAGGGAGTCGAGAACGACGAGCACACGATCTCCCGGCCGGATGTGGGAGCGGACCTTCTCGAGTGTGGTGGCGGCGACCGAGTCGCCTTCGATCAACGTGATGCGATGGCTCAGCGCGTGGCTCTCGATCGCGAGGCGGTTGTACTTCCGGATCTCGACGTCGACTCCCACAACCTGGCCCTTTCCGAGCAGCTCGAGAACCGATGCGTAGAGCACGAGCGCTCCTCCGTGGGCGACGCCACATTCGACGACGACGTCCGGGCGCACCTTCCAGAGCAGCTCGTGCATGAGCGCCACGTCCTCTGGAAGCTGGATGATCGGGATGCCGAGCCACGTCAGCTCGTAGCTGTACTTCTGCTGCCAGCCTGCCCGGAGCCAGAGATTCGAGAGAACCTGGAACCCCTCCTCCGAGTAGATGTCGAGCTCGCGAGGCTCTCCGTCCACGACCGTCGTGAACGTCCGGCTCACGTCGAGGAGATACGGGGCGGGCCTCCCCGAAGCGGAAGAGGTGTCGCTCGTGTTCGGCTCGGCTCGGCTCATTGCGGTGGCGGCCGGGAGGTCTCGACCGATGAGGATCATGTCAGAGCTCGCAGATAGCGCCAGGCCGTGAGCAACGGCGGGGGACGGAGAACCGCGAGGATCGTCACGAAGAGCATTCCGCCGACGACGGCTCCCGCCACCGGATCGAGGAGCGCCCACGGCGGCAGGAAGGCAACGAGTGCGACGGCGCCGACGATTGCGCACGCAACTGCGAGCCCGGAGAGGACGCGCCCGGCCGACCCGAGCGCGGCCAGCATGACGACGAGGATCAGCCCGGTCGTGATCGCCAGGGAGAGGGCAATGCCCTCGAGACCGAGCGTCACCTGTCCGAGTCGTGCGAGGGGGATCTGGAGGCCGATGACGGCAACCGCAAGGATGGGCAGCCACCAGCCGCGGCCGTGCACGAAGAGCAGCGGGAAGGTGACGGAGATCCCGACGGTCGCTACCGCCCACGGCGCGAGGACCGCAACGAGACGCCCGATCTCGGCGCCGGTCTCGCTCGCGTAGCTCGAGCCGAGCAGCGTCTCGACCAGCGTCCCACCGGCGAGAGCCAGAACCCCGACCGTGAACCCGACGGCCACGACGCCGAGCCACGACGAGGCGACGATGTGACGCGCCGCCCGGCCTTCCCCCAGCCCGGCTCGAGTCATGGGGACCGCGGTGACGATGCCGATGCTGGAGGCCGTCACCGCGACGACGGCGGACGAGAGGAGGTAGGCGTACCCGAAGCTCGTCAGAGCCCCTTCGCCCTCGCGCGAGGCCGGTGGGAGACAGATCACGTAGACCGCCTGCAGGGCAAGCGGGAGCGCGACGCCGTTCAGGAGGAGTCGGAGCGTCGAAGCCGTCGACGCGGCCCGGGACGCTGCCCACACGCTCACCCCGCTCACTCCCGCGGACCTGGCGCGGGCCAGGAGCGCGAGCGTCGGCACGAGCACGGAGATCGTCCCGTTCAGCGCCATGCCCCACGCGACCGCCTGCACGCCGTGGTCTCCGATCAAGACGAGGATCAGGACGAGCCCGGAGACGCTTCCGGCAGCGAACCCGGCGGCTGCGGTCCTGTAGTCGTCGAACGCCGCGAGCGCGCTTGCGGCGAGTCCGGCGAGCAGCTGGAGCGACCCCGCCGCGACCATCAACGGAAGCGCGTCCGCCGCGGTCGACCGGGCCAGATCCGATCCCTCCCCCGTCAGGGCGTCCGCGATGGGGTCGGCGGCGACGAGGGCGAGCACGACCGCGGGGACGGCGAAGCACGTCACGAGGAGCCCCGTGGAGACCACGGCGCCGCCGAGTCGGCGCTCCGCGTGCGCCCGTGCGAACGAGGGCAGCATCGTCACCCGGACGGCGTTGCCGATCAGCGCAATCAGAATGAACACGCCGTACGACGCAAAGAATCCGTCGGTCTCCGCACCGCGTCCGAGCTCGCGGGCGATGATCACCCCGACGACGGCCGCCAACCCGGTCTGCACGGCGAGCGCGAGCGCGGTCACCGCGCCCGACGCGAGCGACCCGTGGCCGGTTCTAGCGGTACGCTTGCCCACCGACGCGGAAGCCTACGGCCCGCGTCAGAGCACGATGGCGAACGACACGATCTGGACAGAGCAGGACATCGACGGGCTCAAGCGCGAGTTCGCCGACGTCTATGGCGGCCGCACCGTCCTCGTCACGGGGGCGGACGGCTTCATGGGCTCGCACCTGACCGAGGCGCTCGTCGCGCTCGGGGCGGACGTCCACGCTTTCGTCCGGGCGACGTCGAGCGGGGCGCTCAACAACATCGGGCACCTGAGGCGCGAGCTCAAGGTGCACTTCGCCGACCTGACCGACAAGACGTCGGTCGACTACCTCGTGCGGGAGCTCCGCGAGGCGCCGGACAAGCCCTACATCTTTCACCTCGGCGCCCAGGCGCACGTTGGAGAGTCGTGGCACCGACCGTACGAGACGGTGATGGCGAACACGATCGGGACGCTCAACCTGCTGCAGTCGGTGCTCGACGCGGGGCTCGAGCTCGAGAAGTTCGACACGGCGGGGACGTCGGAGGAGTACGGGAACGTCCGCGACGACGTCACCGACCACCACACGTTCGACGACGCGGGGGCGCTGATCCTCCACGAGCGGTCGCCGATCAACCCGAAGTCGATCTATGCGACCGCGAAGGTCGCGGCCGACTTCCTGACGATGAACTACTACGACGCGTTCGGGCTGCCGGGTGTCGTGACGCGGATGTTCAACAACTACGGGCCGCGACAGAACCCGCGCTACGTGACGGGCACGATCGTCACGCAGGCGCTCACGCGACCGGAGATCGAGCTCGGGGCGCTCGACCCGCTCCGCGACTTCTGCTTCTGCACCGACGGCGTCCGCGGTCACCTGATGGTCGCGGCGCACGGAAAGCCGGGCGACGTCTACGTCTACGGGCAGGGCGAGAACATCTCGATGGCGGACTGGGCGGAGCTCATCATCCGCACCGGCGTGGAGCACGGCCTCTGGCCCGACGACCGGCGCATCGTGACCGTCGAGGGCCGCAAGCGGCCGGGCTCGAGCGACGTCATGGCGCTCCGCGTCGGCCATGAGAAGCTGACGCGCGAGACGGGCTGGCTGCCGAAGGTCAGCTGGGAGGAGGGCGTCCTCCGCACGATCCGCTGGTACGCCGAGAACCGCGAGCGTTGGCTCGGCCGCGTCGACTGGCTCCCGACGGGAGCGCCGCAGCTCACAGCCGGCTCGTGAGCCGCGTCGTCGTGACGGGCGGGGGCGGCTTCCTCGGGTCGCGGCTCGTCGAGCGCCTCGAGGGCGACGGGCACGAGGTCGTCGCGGCCCGGCGCCGCGACTACGACCTGACGTCGATGGACGACACCGCACGGATGTTCGACGACCACGCGCCCGAGCTCGTCTTCCACCTCGCAGCGGAGGTCGGCGGGATCGGCGCCAACCGCGCGAACCCGGGCCGGTACTGGTTCGCCAACCTGATGATGGGCGCGCACGTGCTCGAGCAGGCGCGCGTCCACGGGACGCCGAAGCTCGTCATCGCGGGCACGATCTGCGCGTACCCGAAGTTCGCGCCGGTGCCCTTCCGAGAGGACGACCTCTGGAACGGCTACCCGGAGGAGACGAACGCGCCGTACGGCGTCGCGAAGAAGTCGATCCTCGTCGGCGCCCAGTCGTACCGCGAGCAGTACGGCACGAACGCCGTCTTCCTGCTGCCCGTGAACCTCTACGGCCCGGGCGACAACTTCGACCTCGAGACCTCGCACGTGATCCCCGCGCTCGTCCGCAAGATGGTCGAGGCCGGCGAGCGCGGCGAGGAAGAGATCCTGCTCTGGGGCGACGGCACGCCAACCCGCGAGTTCCTCTACGTCGACGACTGCGTCGCCGGGCTCGCACTCGCCGGCGACCGGTACGACCGTGCCGAGCCGGTCAACCTCGGGACCGGCGAGGAGATCTCGATCGGCGATCTCGCAGAGCTCGTCCGCGCCGAGACGGGGTTCGCCGGCACGATCCGCTGGGACACGACTCGGCCGAACGGCCAGCCGCGCCGCAAGCTCGACACGACGCGCGCAGAGGAGCTGTTCGGGTTCACGGCGGCGGTACCGCTGCGCGAGGGCATCGCACGCACCGTCGCCTGGTACCGCGAGAACCGATGACCGGCGCGGCGACCGCCGCCGGGCCACACCCCGTGCTCGTGGCCCTCGGGCGTGTCGCCGACGCGCTGACCCGGCACGTCGCGCTCGCCCTGGGTGTGATCGTCGCAGCCCAGGTCGTCGCGACCGTCGCGCTCTTCCTCTCGGTCAACCACAACGGCTGGCTGACGTACCAGGGCGGTGACCAGATCTGGCTCGTCACGAGCGGCTGGCTCCTCGGGGACGGGCTCGTCGGCTCCGCGTTCACGAGCTACGGGTGGCCGATGCTGCTTGCACCGCTGACGTGGATCACCGGCTCGAGCTCGATCGAGCTTCTCCCCCTGACGACCGTCCTGCAGGTCGGCGTGCTTGCCCCGATCGCGACGCTCGCCGTCTATGACATCGGCGCGCGACTCGCGGGTCGCCTTGCCGGGCTCTGGTGCGCTGCGGTGTTCGTCGCGGCGCCGTTCGTCGCGATCCCGTTCTTCGTCGACCGCTACCACGACAGCTGGGTCGACCAGCTCCTCCCCCAGGCGCTCGGGCTGACCCAGCAGGCGGACTTCCCGTCCGTCGTGGCAGTCCTCGTCGCGGCCGCGCTCACCGTCCGCGCCCTCGAGGCCGGGGCGCAGCGGGAGGCGGTCCTGGCCGGGACGTTCGCCGGCGTCGCACTCGCGGTGAAGCCGGCCAACGCGCTGTTCCTCGTCGCGCCCGCCGTCGCCTTCGTCCTCGCCCGGCGCTGGCGGCACGCCGTCCTCTTCGCGATCGCGCTCGTGCCGGCGCTGGTCGCGCTGACGATCTGGAAGTCGAAGGGGCTCGGCACGGTGCCGCTCTTCGCCCAGAGCTCGACGACGCTCGCGGCCGGGCTCGGCGATCCCGTGCTCGCCGAGTCGTGGGTCGAGCGGACCTTCGACATCGACTTCGAGTCGTGGAAGCAGAACATGTCGAACCTGCGGGAGTTCACCTTCAGCGCCCGCATCGTCCAGTTCCTGCCGCTCGCCGGCGCGGTCGCGGTCGCGCGACGGTCGGTCCCGGTCGGCGGGGCTGCTCCTCACGTGGCTCCTCGCCTACGTCGTGGTCAAGGGCTCCGCCTCGGTCGCGACGATCGAGTCCGGGAGCTACTGGCGGCTCGTGATGCCGGCGCTGCCCGCCTTCGCGCTGCTTGCCGCGGCCGTGCCGCTCCTCGTGCCGACCTTCCTCGGCCGGATGGGCGACCGGCTCGCCCCGCTCCCGGCGCGTCGCATCGGCACGCGTGCGTGCCGTGGCCGCCGTCGTCGTGTTCAGCCTGATCCCGATCGCGGTGCTGCTCGTCGCCTCCCCGAGCCGCGCGCAGTCGGTCGACGATCCGCCGATCCGCGTCGTCGCGCGGTCGCTGGTCGTGGACACCATCAACGTCCCGGTCGACGAGGACGTCGTGCGCCTCGTGGTCCGTCGCACCGAGAGCGGGAACCAGCTGACGTGGACCGACTCCACGAGCCGCGCGAACACCTTCTACCGCGTCTACCGCGCCAGCCACTCGGGCGGCTTCCCGGACATGGTCTGTGAGCTGCGAGGCGTCGACCGCTGCGAGCTGCGCTCGGAGACGCTCGGCACCACGCGCGAGCACCGCTTCCTCGACCCGAATCCCCCGGAGGACGCCGTCTACCGCGTGGGCGTCGCGGCCAACTGGCTGGACGAGACCGACCGCGGCGACGTGTTCGCGCTCAGTCCGCCGGTCGCTCCGCGGCCCTGACCGCCGGCACAGCGCGCTCGACGGCGTCCAGCCGGGTGCGCAGGAGCGCGACCTCCTGCGCGAGGAGGACGTTGTCGTCCGTGAGCTTCGAGAGGACGGTCGAGTAGTGCAGCAGGACCGCGATCACGAACATGATCGCGGCCGCGAACAGGATCGCCGGCGGATACCCCGAGACGCCGAGCCAGCCGGCGATCGTGTTCAGCCCGCCGCGCCAGAGCGAGAGGACGAGGAGGACGAGCCCGGTCGCGAGCCAGAGCAGCGCGTAGCGCTCCTTCAGCCGGCGGCCCCGGATGAGCTCGAGCACGATCAGCAGGAGGAGCAGCGACCCGATCGCGGCGGCGATCGAGATCCGGACGGGCGTCACCGCTCCACCCCTTCCGACGGCACCGCGTAGCGGCGGCCCATCGCGACGAGCAGGGCGAGCGTCACCTTCACCGCGTAGTACAGCGAGCGGAGGAACGTGATCGAGGAGGAGCCGTGCTCGCGCTCGCGCATGCGCACCGAGACCTCGACGAGACGCAGGCGGTGCTTGAGGAGCAGCACGGTGGCCTCCACCTCGGGGTAGTCGCTCGGGTAGTCGCTCGCGAAGAGCGCGATCCCGCGACGGTTGAGCGCCTGGAAGCCCGACGTCGTGTCCGTCACGCGCTGGCCCGAGAGCAGCGAGACGAGGCGCGCGAACCACGAGATCCCGAGGCGGCGCGCCAGCGGTGGCCGGTAGCCGCTCCCGTCGTCCCGGAACCGCGAGCCGGTGACGACGTCCGCCTCGTCCCGCGAGAGCGGCTCGAGCAGCTTCGGCAGCTCCGAGGGATCGTGCTGGCCGTCGCCGTCGAGCCGCACCGCGACGTCGTAGCCGTGCTCGAGCGCGTACCGAAAGCCGGTCTGCACTGCGGCGCCGATCCCGAGGTTGAACGGGAGCCGGACGACCGCCGCGCCGGCGGCGCCCGCGTTCGCAGCCGTCCCGTCCGTCGAGCCGTCGTCGACCACGACGACGTCGATCGCCGGGTCGAACGCGCGGATCTCCTCCACGACGGACGCCGATCGCGCCCTCCTCGTCGAAGGCGGGGACGACCGCGACGATCCGGGTCATACCGGCACCGCGGACTCGAGCTCGAGCAGCCGGAGCACCTGACGGGCGCGGTGCGCGTACGTGTGCTCGTCGAGGACGCGCTCGCGCGCCCGTGCGCCCATCGCAGCGGCGCCCGCCGGATCGTCGAGAAGCGACTGGTACGCCTCGAGCGCGCCGTCGGCGTCCTCGACGACGAGGAGCTCCTCGCCCGGCTCGAACCAGCGCTCGATCCCGCTGTGCGGGTTCGAGACGATCGCTGCGCCGGCCGACGCGAGCTCGAAGGGCCGGCACGTGGACGACCCGTCGACCGTCGCGTGCGCCCGCCGCGTGATGTTGAGGTTGATGCGCGCCGCCGAGATCGCCCGCGCGAACACGTTGAACGGCACGTCGCCGAGCGTCCGCGCTCCGCCGACGTCGCCCTGGAAGTCCCGCCCGCCGAGCGCGAAGTCGATCCGCGGATCGCGCCGCGAGGGCTCGCCCACGAGCTCGCGCATCCACTCCCGGCGGAACTTGTCGCCGTACCCGTAGAAGAAGACGTCGTGCTCCTTCTCGACCGGGAGGGGCCGGAAGAACTCCGGGTCGGCGCCCCACAGCACCGCCTCCGCCCTGCGCGCGCCGAGCTCGACGAGACGGTCGAGCCCGCCCTCCGAGTTCGAGATCACGAGGTCGTACTCGGACGGATCGGCGCCGTGGTAGTAGTTGAAGCCGGTGTCCATGCCGCCGAACTCCGGCAGGCTCATCGGGACGTCGCCGTCGTAGAAGACGACCGGGATCCCGTGTCGCTCCCGCAGGAAGGTCGGGATCCCGCGGAAGTGCGCCATCGGGACGGTGAACACGAGCACGGCGTCCGGCCGCTCCCGCGCCACGAGCCGGTCGAGGTGGCGCCGCCAGCGGGGCGTCACGACCTTCCAGATCGTCTCGCGCGTCAGCTTGTCGAAGGCCGTCTCGTCCGGGTTGTCCTCGCCGCGCCGCAGGTACCGGTCTCCCTTGAGGCGGGCGAGCCCGCCGACGAGCGCCGCGTACCCCTCGCCCTCGCGATACGTCGGGTTGGCCGCGGTGCGCCACCACGGCGATTCGACGGGCCGGCCGCGGTACGGGGTCACGACGAGGTCGACGCCCGCCTCGTAGAGCCCCTTCCAGAGCTGCCACCAGGCGGGGGTGCAGCCGTAGCGGAAGTCGAGGTCGACCGCCGAGGCCACGGCGAGGATGCGGGGCTGGCGCACCACGACAGGAGTGTAGGGAGCGCGTCCGACCGCGCCGGGTCGCAGCGCGGCGGATCCGGCCTGCCCGTGTGACAGGGTGGCGGCGTGCGCCGTCGGGTCGTCGAGGTTCTCGGCCGGTCGCGCGACGACCGGTTGGCCGCGCTCGCGGTCGTGATCGGCCCGTCGGGATCGCCGTCGTGTGGCTCGCGCGACCCGAGCGCGGCGGCGACACCGGGCCGCTGCAGACGGGGAGCGAGGCGCTTTCGCGTTGCCTGGCGGCGCTTGACCTCGTCCACTGCACGGGCAGAGGCCCGATCGACCCGTTCCCCGTCCTGCAGCACGTGCCGGACATGGCCGGCCACGTGGCAGGCCTCTCGGTCGACGGCCGGACGCGCCTCCTCGCGGCCCTGAGCGCCCTCGGCGTCGTGTCGCGGTCGCCGCAGCATGGATCGTCCTGCGCCGGATCGGGCTTCCCGAGTGGCGGTGGGGCTTCCTCCTCGTCGCGCGAGCGGCCCCACGCTCGCATACGGCAACACGACGTGGGGCGAGATGCTCGCGACGGGTCTCGTGACCCTCCTGGTCGCGGCCGCGCTCCTCCCTGCCCGCCCGCGCTCGTCGGGCTCGCCGCCTTCGGCGCGGGCCTGACGAAGGAGAGCGGGTACGTCTTCGTCGCCGCCCTCGCACTCGTCGCGCTGCTGCTCGCGCGACGCCGGGGCGGCTGCTCGGTTCGGCGCCACATCGTCTTCGGAGGAGCGGGTCTCGGGTTCGCGATCGCGGTCGGCGCCGGGCTGAACGTCATCCGCTACGGAACGCCTCGCAACGCCTACTACCTCGATCCCGGGCTCCGGACGACCACCGTCGAGAAGGCCTTCGAGCTCGGTGCGGGTCTCTTCGTCGCGCCGAACGGCGGCATCCTGGCGTTCTGGCCGCTCGCGACGATCCTCGTCGCGCTCCTGCTCGCCGTCCCCGTCGTCCGCGCCCTCCGCGGAGCGACGTCCTGGCGCGAGGCATGGCCCGCCCTCGCGCTGCTCGCCGTCGTCGCCGGCCTCACGGTCGGCCTGGCCATCTGGTGGGCGCCGTTCGGCTGGTGGGCCTGGGGGCCTCGGCTCAGCCTGCCGTGGGTGCTGCCGATCCTCCTCGTGGCCGTCGCCGCATTCGGGTCCGCGCTCTCCCCGCTCCTGGCGCGCGTGCTCACGCCGGTCGCCGGGCTGGCCGGGGTCGCGATCCTCGTCGTCGTCGCCGCCCTGCCGCACGTCGGCCTCGTCTGGCGGCCGCAGACGATCGGCGACTTCTTCTTCCGTGCCGAGACGGCGGCCTGCCCGGGCGGCGGCCCGCCGCCCGACGCCGGAGTACTACGACTGCCTCAGCGAGCGGATGTGGACGAGGCACCCGATCCTGCTCGACGCGCTCGGCGGCGTCGGGACGCCCGGCGGCGCCGTCACGGTCGCCCTCGTGACGCTCGTCGTGGTCGGGTGTCTCGTCCGCTTCCGGAGCGAGGCGGCCGAGCGGCTCAGTACGCCCCGCGGCCGCTGAGCACGGCCGGGATCGTCCGCGCGATGATCGAGACGTCCGACCAGATCGACCAGTTCTCGATGTACGTGAAGTCGAGCCGGACGAGGTCGTCGAACTCGAGCCCCGAGCGGCCGGAGATCTGCCAGAGGCCGGTCATGCCCGGCAGCACGAGGTAGCGCGCCTTGTGCCAGTCGTCGAGCATCGCGTGGTCGCGGAGCGGGAGCGGCCGCGGGCCGACGAGGCTCATCTGGCCCCGGAGGACGTTCACGAGCTGCGGCAGCTCGTCGAGCGAGAGCCGGCGGAGGACCTTGCCGACGCGCGTCACGCGCGGGTCCTCCCGGATCTTGAAGAGCGCGCCCGGAGGCCTCGTTCTCGCTCCTCGAGCTCGTCCTGCTGCTCGGCCGCGTCGGCGACCATCGTGCGGAACTTCAGCATCCCGAACTCGCGCTCCCCCACCCCGATCCGGCGGTCGACGTAGAGGACGGGGCCGCGCGAGTCGAGCTTGATCGCCGCCGCCAGGAGGAGCCAGAACGGGAGCCCGAGCACGACGAGCAGGCCGGCGACGACGAGGTCGAACACGCGCTTCGTCACCCACGCGACGCCCGAGAGGAGCGGCGGCCGCAGCTCGAAGAGCGGCACGCCCTGGCCGGGGACGTACTCGCCCTCGTGGACGAGGAGCTCCGTGGTCGACGGGGCGAGCTTCACCCTCACCCCGTGCCGATGTGCGAGCTGGACGACGCCGAGGACGGTCTCCTCGTCGAAGTCCGCCTCGGCGAGGACCAGCTCGTCGGGACGCTCGCGCCTCCAGCAGCGCCGGCGAGTCGCTCGAGCGACTCCGGCCGGCGCACGTCGGAGACCGTCTCGACCACCTCGATCTCGATCCCCCCGCGGGCGGCGCGGAGCTGCCGCTCGAGGTCGGCGAGCGTCTCGCCCTCGCCGACGAGGACGAGCCTGCGACGCACGCCGAGGACCCGGAGGAGCTCGAGCGCGATCGACCCGTAGGCGGCGCGCAACGCTCCGATCGCGAGCGCGCTCGTCACGACCGCGGTCGGGATCAGCCCGGTGGTCGAGAAGTCGTAGTCGGTCCCGAGCCCGAACGCGAGCACGATCAGGGCGACGAGGACGAGGGCGCCGAGCACCCTTCCGGCTCCCGCACGCCGCTCGCGCGGCGCGTAGAGGCCCGACTGGAGGAAGACGAGAACCGTGATGGGGGCGAGGAACGGCAGCCACTCGGCCGGGCCGGTCTCCCAGAGGATCGACCAGTAGATCGTGTCTCCGTAGACGAGCGCCCGCAGGACGAGGGCCGCGTAGACGCCGAGCGCGAGCCCCGCGACGTCCGCGAGGATCAATGCGCCGACGCTCAGCGCGCGTCGCAGCAGGCCGACGACAGGCCCGCGAGAGAGGAGGTAGACGCGTGAGCGGCGGACGTCGTCCGAGCCGGCCGCTCCCGCCGCGCTCGCGGGCGGGCGTGATGGCGCCTCGGTCGGCACGACCCCGATTCTACGCCCGCAGGTCGGCTCCCTCGGGTACCCCGTGCGCCACGGCGCTCCACGCCACAAGCGGGGCGTCCTCGCGGACGCCGGCCGCGACGACGTCCAGCGTCGTCACCGGCCGGCGCCTCCCGAGCAGTGCAAGCGCGGCGGTGATCAGCATCCGCCTGCGCGGCTCGACGAGGTCGGTGTCGTGGAAGTACGCGTGGACACGCGGAGGGAGCCCCGGCCGGGCCAGTGCCCGCGCGAGCGCGCCGGCCCCGTGCGACGTCGGCACGGCGCACAGGGTCGATCCGTCGAGCGCGATCCGGGCGGGCGAGTCGAGCTCGGCCCACGCCGCGTCGGGAGGGAGATAGGGCGGCCGCGTCACGCGCGGCGTGCAGTCCACGTAGCCGAGGTCGGCGCAGGCACTCGCGACAGCGCCATCCGTGTACCACCCGCCACCGCAGAAGAGGGTCGGGGAGACGCCGCGCTCTGCCAGCCAGGCGCCCTCGCGCCGGACCCGCTCGACGGGATCGCCGCCCGTGGGCCGGGCGTGCGTCGGGCTCGTGAAGTGCGTGTGGTGGCCGAGTGGGCCGCGTGCCGCAGCGTCGCTCGCACGCCGGAGCCACGTCTCGTCGTCGTGCTCGCCGGCGTCCGTGTCCGGGGGACGCATCAGCGCCGCGATCGCGAGGCCACCGGGGCGCCGCTGCTGAAGGGCCGAGAACGCCGCCCAGACGCGGTCGTCGAGCGGCCGTTCGACGTGGCAGGAGACGACGGCGTACCGTTCCGGAGTCGTGGGCGGCATCGCGCAACGCATACCACGCCGCGCGGTCGCCCTCGTCGCGGCGGCCGCCGCGCTGCCGCGTCTCCTCGCCCTCGCGATCGAGCGGGACGACATCCTCGAGGAGTACGTGGAGAAGAGCGACACGTTCGCGCAGACACTCGTCGCGAGCGGGACGTTCGGCTTCCTGCCCGAGGTCTCGTCCGCCTACACACAGCCGCTCTATGCCTGGTTCCTCGCCGCCCTCTACTGGCCGCTCGACCGCTCGTGGGTCGTCGTCGGGCTCGCCCAGGTCGCTCTCGCCGTCGTCACCGCCCTCCTCGTGCTCGCTATCGGCCGGCACCTCGCCTCGATCCGGATCGGCGTCATCGCCGCCCTCGTGGCGACGCTGCACCCGTACCTCGTCTGGCACGACGTGCACGTCAACCGGGAGATCGTCGATCAGGTCCTCCTCGCCGGGCTCGTGCTTCTCACCCTTCTCGGCCACGACCGGCGCTCGACCTGGCTCGGGATCGCCGCAGGCGCCGTCGCAGGGCTCGCCGTCCTGTCGAACGCGCGACTGCTGCTCCTACCTTTCGTCGTCGCGCCGTTCGCCGCGTGGCGCGTGCGGCCGGGGCGGCGAGCGGTCGTCGTCGGCCTCCTCGTCGTCGTTGCATCGGCTGCCGTCGTCGCGCCCTGGGTCGCGCGGAACAAGGCGGTGATCGGCTGCGCCACGATCACGACCGACACACGCGCGCTCTGGAAGGCAAACAACCCCGCGACCTACGGCGTCCTGGCGGACGGCGGCTGGATCGACGACGTGCCCGACCTGCCGGGCGTCCCGCCGTGGCCCGAGAAGGCAGCGGCGATCTCGGTCGGCGCCGCAAAGGCGGTGGACGAGTGTGCGCAGGCGTCGTTCTACCGCGACGAGGTTCTCGACTTCTGGCGCGACGAGCCCGGCGAGAAGGCGCGGCTCGCCGCGCAGGCCGTCTGGATGCTGTGGTCGCCGTTCCTGAGCGTCGACGCCGACGACCCCGGCCAGCAGGGGGCCGCCGACCTCGCGCAGCGCACGGTCGAGCCGGCCTTCGTCCTCGCTCTCTACCTCCTCGCCTTCTGGGGCGCCTGGATGGCGCCGCGCCGGTTCGTCGTGCTCGCCGTGCTGGTGCTCTCCTACAACGCGCTCGCCGCGATGGTGTTTGCCGGCACGGTGCGCTACCGCGCGCCCTGGGACTTCCTGCTCGCGCTGCTCGCGGCGTTCGCGATCGAGCGGTCCTGGGTGTTGCTCCTCGAGCGGCGCCGTCCAACGGAGCCGAGCGCGTCCCGGTAGAGCTCGGCGGTGCGGTCCGTGCACCGCTCCTGCGAGAACTCGGTGACCGCGCGCTCCCGCCCGGCCGCCCCGAACGCCGCGGTGCGGGTCGCGTCGCCCGCGAGCCCGCGGATCGCCTCGGCGAGTGCGTCGGTGTCGGACACGGGGACGAGCAGGCCGGTGCGGCCGTCGTCGACGATCTCGGGAAGGCCGCCTACTTCGGTGGCGATCACCGGCCGCCCGCGTTCCATCGCCTCGAGCGCGACCATCCCGAAGCCCTCCCCGAGCGAGGGGACGACGACGACCTCCGCCCGCTCGAAGACCGCCGCGACCTGCGGGACATGGCCCAGGAACGTGACGAGGTCGCCGAGCCCGAGCCGGTTCACGGTCGCGCGCAGGTCCGCCTCGAGCGCGCCGTCGCCGGCGATCTCGAGCGTGACGCCTGGCAGGTCCGAACGCACGGCCGCCAGCGCACGGAGAAGCGTGTCGTGCCCCTTGATCGGGATGAGCCTGCCGACGATCGCCAGCCGCGGCGCGCCGGGTGGAGGTAGCGGCGGAGGGCCCGGCTCGATCCCGTAGTGGACGATCTCGAAGCGCTCCACGTCGAACCCCTCGCGCTCTGCGAGGTACCCGGCGAGCCCGGCCGAGATCGCGATGTGGACGTCCGCGAGCGAGCCGACCGCCCGGTCGGCCAGCCCGAACACGCGCCGGTCGCGAAACGCGTTGAACCCGTGCTTCGTGCTGACGAGCAGCGGGACGCGTGCGAGCCGCCCCGCGACGAGGCCGTGGAAGTCGGCATGGACGAGGTGCGTGTGGAGGATGTCGGGTCGACGGCTCCGGACGATCCCGAGGAGCCGCCGGAACGCGAGCGGGCTGGCGGCGCTCCCGAGCGGGACGCGCTCGACGGGCACGCCGTTCGCCTCGAGCCGCCGTGCGAGCTCCGCGGCGCCCGGTTCGCCCTCGTGAAGCATCACGAGCTCGACCTCGAAGCCGCGCTCCCGGAGCGCGGGCAGGAGCAGGAGCAGGTGATTCTCCGAGCCGGAGATCCCCGAGGCCTTCGCGACGTGGACGACTCGGAGCGTCACCCCGACAGTTCGACGACCCGGTCGGCCCATGTCTCGACCGAATGCTCGCGGAGGACGATCTCGCGCAGCGAACGGCCGACCGCGTCGCGGTCTGCGCTCAGAAGCCCGACGATCGCCAGCGCGAGCCCGTCGACGTCGCCGCTCGCGAAACGGAGCTCGGGCGGCAGCAGGGTGTCGAAGGCGGGGTTCGAGGCAAGGACGGGCATGCAGCTCGCAGCCGCCTCGTACACGACCTTGTCGGCCGCGCCCTCGCGCATGTCGTTCACGAGCGCATCGACCTCGGCGTAGAGCCCCGGCACCGTGTGACGGGGCACCGCGTGGCGGATGTCGACCCGGTCGAGGAGGCCGAGGTCGATCACGAGCCGCTCGAGCGCGATCTTGTGGAGCCGCTCCTCCTCCGTCAGGGACGGGCCGATCACGAGCAGCTTGACGTCAGGGACGAGCGCGACCGCGCGGATGATCGTCTCCAGGCCCTTCGACGGCGAGGTGCGTCCGAGCGCGAGGAGCATCAGCTCGTCCCGTGCCGGGCGCGCGACGCACGGAAGGTCGGAGACGTCGATCCCGTGGCCGATCGCGACGACCTTCTTCGACCGCAACGGGAACGTCCGCTCGTCGACGCTGAGCACGCGATTCGAGACGAGCTCGGCCGTCGAGAGGAGCCGGCTCCGGCGCCAGTGCGTGAACCACAGCAGCACGGGCACGCGCAGGGGCCGTGCGACCGGCGCGGCGAGGACGGCGTAGATCGGGCACATGTGCGCGAGAACGGCACCCGGCCGGGGCCGCCGAACGAGCTCCCGCGAGAGCGCATTCTCGAAGCGGAGCCCGCGGCCTGCCCGGTGACCGGACCGGAACAGCCGCACGCGGCAGTTGTCGGGGAGCACGCCGTCGACGGCGCTGTCCGCGAGAACGACGAGCTCGTCGACGCGCGCGGCGAGGGCGCGGAGCTTGGCGACCGTGGCCCCGAGCACCGGGCTCGCGGGATCGACCTGCTGCGTGACGACGACGAGCCTCATGCCCTGCGCGCCTCCACGGCGCGCCCCACGAGCTCGACGACGCGGTCGGCGTACTCCTCGGGCGTGTACGTCCACGACGCGGAGAGCGCCCGGCCGCCCTCGCCGAGGCGTTCTGCCAGCGCGCGGTCCGAGAGGACACGGACGAGGCCGTCGGCGATATCGTCCGCCCGATCGGGGTCGACGAGGACGCCGGTCTCGCCATCGAGGACGACGTCGGGGATCCCGCCCGCTCGAGCCCCGACCACGGCGCGCCCGCGGCACAGCGCCTCGAGCACCACCCGGGGCGTGCCCTCGGAGCGCGACGCGAGGAGCAGCAGCCAGGAGTCGTCGAACGCCCTCACGACGTCGGACGTCTCGAGCCGCCGGTCCCACGTGACGCGCCCGGGAAGATCGCGCACGAGCGCCTCGAGGACGTCGCGGTGACGGCCGTCGCTGACGAGCCGGAGGGTCGCATCGGGCACCCCCGGCGCGGCGAGGCGCCAGGCCTCTGCGATCGCATGGATGTTCTTGTATCGCTCCGCGACGCCGATGAACAGGGCGACGGGCGCCACGGGGAGCGGCGCGACCGGCGGCCCCGAGAACGCCGTGAGCTCGGTATAGGTCGTGAACACGCCCGCCGGCTCGACCCCCGCGTCGCGGACGATGCCCGTCGTGAACGGCGAGAGCGTGCGGACGGCGTCCGCCCCCCGGATCGCGACGAGCGCAGCGCGATCCGCGAGCGGCGCGACAAGCGCTCGCGCGCGCGACCCGTACAGGCGCGACCAGGTGCGCCAGTCGCCGTGGATCTCGACCACGACGGCGGCCTCGCTTCGTGCGAGCGTGCGTCCGGCGAATGCCGCAAGCGCCTCGTACGGGCTCTGCGCGAGGATCGCGTCTGCGGGCTCGCGTCGGAGCTCCCGGGCGATGCGGACGGGCAGCGAGCCGTAGAACGCCGGGGCGTCGAGCGCGGCGACCGGTGTGCCCCGCTGTAGCGCGAAGGTGTCGTCGCCCGCCGGAGGCGCCGCGCGGCGCGGCGGCGAGGACGCGCAGGTCGAGACGGTCAGCGAGCGCGCCGAACTTCCGCGCGAGCGACTCGTTCAACGGAAGCCGGTATCGCGTCCTCCCGACCATCAGGACGCGCGGCTTCACGCGTCGTCCTCGCGCACGACCGCCTCCACGATCCGCTGGAGGATACGCGCCTCGGAAAGCTCCTCCACCGAGGGTGCCGCAGCCCGTGCGAGCGCGCCGCGAAGCTCGTCGTCCGTCCGCAGCCGGTCGATGGCCGCCGCGATCGCGCGGACGTCGCCGGCCGGCACGAGGACGCCGTTCTCGCCGTCGACGACCACCTCGGGAATCCCGCCCACCGCGGTGGCGATCACCGGCGTCCCGACCGCCAGAGCCTCGAGCAGCGTGTGAGGGAGGTTCTCCCAGGCCGACGTCAGGAGGCCTGCGTCGACGGCGCGGAAGAGCGCGACGACGTCGTCGCGCGTCCCGGCGCCGAGGAACCGCACGCGGTCCGCGATGCCGAGCTCCAAGGCATGACGCTCGAGGGTCGCCCGCTCCGGTCCGTCGCCGAGGATGAGCAGCTCGACGCCGTCGACCCGCGCGACGGCTTCGAGCGCGTCGCCGAGCGCCTTCTGGGCGGTGAGGCGCCCCGCCGAGCCCAGTGCGAACCCGTGCACGCCGAGCGCCGCCCGCGCCTCCTCCCGCGACGGCAGCGGCGGCAGCGCGGGCGCGGGATTGGGGACGACCGTCACCCGGGAGGGCGTGAGCCCCCAGCCGATCGCGATGTCGCGGAGGTAGGCGCTCGGGACGACCACCCGGCGCGCATGGCGGAGCGCGGCGGTTCGCGTGGCCCGCAACGCGCGGGCCCTGAGCCCGCCGCGATGCTCCTGGAACTCCTCGAGGGTGCCGTCGAAGCGGCCCGAGCGCCGCTCGCGCTCGAATGCCTCGTCGGCGACGAGCTTGACGACGAGCGGCCGGCGGGCGAGCGCCGCCCCGAGCGCCGCACGGCGCACCATAGTGGTCGCATAGACCCGGTCGGCCCGACGCGCCGCACGCCGTACCTCGCGGACGACCGCGAGATGCCGGAGCGGCGCAGGCGTGCTGCGCGAGACCCAGTGCACGCGGTAGGGACGCTCGGCCGGCTCGGCGTCGGCCGTCGTCACGACCTCGACACCGTGCCCGTCCTCGAGCAGGACGTCGGCCAGGGCCGGGGCATGGCTCGCGGGGCCGCCGACGTCCGGCGGCCAGATCCCGCTCACGACGAGGGCGTTCACGACGACGCCGCCCGCGGTTCCGCGACCCCGCCCGACGTGCGGAGCTCGTCGCGCAGCCGCACGAGGATCACGACCCACGCGCTCGCGAAGACGAGCGTCGAAACGAGAATCGCCACCGCGGCGCCCGTGACGCCGTTCCGGTCACCGAGCACGACCACGAGCGGCAGCAGGACGATCGCCTCGAGCGAATGGGTGACGATCCGCAGGCGCGGACGCCCGATCGTGACGGGCAGCGACTTCGACCAACCCAGGATCAGCAGGATCGCCGCGGAGACGAGGACGATCCGCGCGGCCTCGACCGCCGGCAGGTACTCCTCGCCGAAGACGACCCGCACGAGCCACGGCATCAGGAGGAGAAAGATCGGCACCGAGACGAGCGCCACGGCCGCGGCCCCCAGGGAGTAGCGCTTGACGCCGCGAAGGACGGTCTGTGCCCGGCCGTGCTCCCAGTCGCGGGTCTGCTCCGTGAGGAGCACGAGGCGCACCGGCGCGCTCGCGGCCGAGAAGCCGCTCTGCGGAGCGAGGGCGACGCGGTAGTAGCCGACCTGGGTCGTGCCGGCGACGACGCCGAGCAGGACGGGCGTCAGCGCCGCGCGCAGGGAGATGACCCCGGTCGCGACGGTCGACTGGGCGACGAACGAGACGATCTCGCGGCGATCCTCGCCGATCGCGCGGGCCTCGCCGCGCGGGAAGCGGCGGAGGGCGACGG
Source organism: uncultured Actinomycetes bacterium (assembly GCA_963712255.1). Lineage (GTDB taxonomy): Bacteria > Actinomycetota > Thermoleophilia > Gaiellales > Gaiellaceae > Gaiella. Next base: position 3,406 of record CAVQHL010000018.1, on the reverse strand, counting down.
CGCCCGCCGTCCCCGCGATCACGGTCGCGACCAGCTGTCCCACGACCATGGCGGCGAGCGCCTCCGTCACGCCGAACGACGCTCCGATCAGGATCGCGACGAGCCGGATCCCCATCGTCACGGAGAGCAGCCACCCACGGAGGTCGTAGCGCCCGCGGAGCAGCAGGGCGCTCGCGCTGACGTTCTCCGGCGCCGCGAGCAGCGGTAGCGCGGCGGCGGCGGCCATCGGCCCGGCCAGGCCCTCGGCGCCGAAGAGGTCGTCGGCGACGGGGGCGAGGAGCAGGAGGATGGCGCTCGCCAGGGCGCCGCCGAGAAGCTTGAGCTCGAGCGCGCGCCGGAAGAGCCGGTGGAGGCGGCCCCAGTCCTCGGCGGCCACGTAGCGGAAGCCGAACTTCGTGAGGCTCTCCTCGACGGTGAGGTCGAGGAGCGTCTGCGCAAGACCGACCAGCGCGGTCACCGTCGCGAAGAGGCCGAACCCCTCGAGGCCGAGCATCCGCGCCGCGGCGATCGTGCCGAGGATCCCGAGGGCGACCGAGAGATAGAGCCCGGCTGCGGTCGCGACACGGCGCCGGAGAACGCTCGGGGCCATCGTGACGGCTCAGTGTATTGCCGTCCGCAAGGCACGCGCTTCGCCGTCGCAAACGACTCGATCGTGCTCCGGGGAGCGGCCTACGGCCGCTACAGTCCGCACGGTGACGGCCGAGCCGGTGCCACGCACGCACCCGTCCGCCGGCACGGTGCGGGCGCTGGTCGGCGACGCTCCCGTCGAGGCGCTCGTCCTCGCGGCCGCGGTGCCGTTCCTCTTCCTCCACGCGACGTACCTGCCGACGCTCTCGCTCGATGTGGGCTCGACGTCGATCGACGTCACGCTCGCCGACGTCGCGATCGCCGCCGCACTCCTCGCCGCCGTCCGCCGCGCGGCGCGGGAGGGCTGGGAGCCGCTTCGGCGCGCGCGCTGGATCCTCGTCTCGGCCTCCGCGCTCGTACTGGTCGGCGCCCTCTCCCTCGCCACGCCGTCGATCCTCGGCGAGGAGTACGACGTCGGCGTCCACGCGGTCAGCGTCGCGAAGTTCGCGTGGTACGCATCCCTGCTCCCGGCGACGATCCTGCTCGTGCGCTCGGTGCGGGACGCCGTGCCGCTCCTCCGGGTCGTCGTCGCGTGGAGCGTCGCCGCGACCGGCGTCGGCCTCCTCCAGTTCCTCGGCGTCGTCGCCGAGTTCGAAGGGAAGCGGCCGGGGCAGCGCGAGCCGTCGTTCATCGGCATCCACGACTTCGCCGCGCTCTCCGGCGCCGCGCTCGTCGTAGGCGCGATCGGCGTCGCTCTCGGCGACGGACGACCGGTCGGCCGTCGCTCGTCGGCGGTCGCGGTCGTTGCGGGCGCGCTCGGCATCGTCCTCTCCGGCGCGATGACGGCGGTGATCGGCGTCTGGCTCGCCGTGGCAGCCGTGCTCCTCGGCGCGCGCTCGCTCGGTCTCCTCCGCGCCCGGCGCGCGATGGCGCTCCTCGGGGTCACGCTCCTCGTGACCGCCGGCACGGCCGCGATGCGGGCCGACACGATCGAGCGGTTCGCCGAGTTCATCGGCATCCGCGACCGAACCGAGCAGACCGGCGTCGAGAGCTACGCGCACCGGACGCTGCTCGCGTACATCGGCGGGCGCATCTGGCTCGACAACCCCATCACCGGCATCGGCTGGCAGGCGTCGAGCGAGGAGTGGGCGTACGGCCCGTTCCTCGACGACGCGCGCGCGCGATTCCCGGACGAGCCCGAGCAGGCGTTCCCCGCTCCCGACCGGCCGTGGGGAATTCAGCTGCTCTACCTGCAGGTCGCGGCAGACCTCGGGATCGCCGGGATCGCCGCGCTCCTCGCACTCGCGGCGACGGGTATCGCCGCCGGGATCCGCGGGATCCGCTCGTCGCCGGTGGCCCTCGTCGGCCTCGGCTGGCTCCTGGTCGCGACCGGTGTCTGGGCCGGGATCGGGCTCGTGCCCGGCCTTCCGCTCGGCGCGCTGACGTGGCTCGCCTTCGGGCTGGTGACGGTCCGTGAGTGAGGGCATGAGTGGCGTCGACCCTCGCCTCGACCCGCCGCTCTCGATGCCGACGTACGCGGTACGGGCGCCGCTCGCACGCTGGCTCGCCGAAGAGGCGGCGCGCGCGGCGACAGACCTCGGCGCGTACCGGCTGCTCGACGTCGGCTGCGGCGACAAGCCGTACGGGCCGCTGTTCGCGCCGCACGTCTCCGCGTACGTCGGCCTCGACACGGCCGCGCACGTGAACGCCGACCTCGTCGGCCCGATCGAGGCGATCCCGGCCGCGGACGGGTCCTTCGACATGGCGATCTGCATCCAGGTGCTCGAGCACGTCGACGACCCGGCGCAGGGTGTGCGCGAGCTGTCTCGCATCACGCGGCCCGGCGGCCGCGTGCTCCTGTCGACGCACGGCACCATCGTCTACCACCCGAACCCGGTCGACCTGTGGCGCTGGACGCACGAAGGGCTCGGGCGCCTCTTCGAGGCGAACGGCGACTGGCGTTCGGTTACGGTGACACCCGGCTCCGGAACCGCCTCGTCTCTCGCCATGCTCAACGCCATCTACCTCGAGCACGTCCTGCGCAGAACGCCGCTCCGCCCGATCCGGGGCGCCGCCGTCGCGGGGCTGAACCGGGCCGCGCGCGCGCTCGACCGGCGCTCCGCGACGCTCCGCGAGCCGCGCCCGGGCACCCTGGCCGCGAACTACCACGTCGTCGCGGAGAAAGCCTCGTGACGCGTGTCCTCGTCACGGGCGGCGCCGGGTTCATCGGCTCGAACCTCGTCGCGGCGATCCTCGAGCGCGGAGACGACGTCCGTGTCCTCGACAACTTCTCGACGGGCAGCCGCCGGAACCTCGCGTCGCTCGGGCGCGAGGTCGAGGTCGTCGAGGGCGACCTCCGGTCGTACGAGCGCGTGCACACCGCCGTGCGTGGCGTCGAGGTCGTCTTCCACCAGGGCGCGCTCGGCTCCGTCCCCCGCTCCGTGCAGGACCCGCTCACCTCGACCGCCGTGAACGTCGAGGGAACGCTGAACGTCCTGCTCGCGGCGCGCGACGAGGGCATCCGGCGCGTGGTGGCGGCGTCGTCCTCGTCCGTCTACGGGGACGGTGGAGCGTTCCCGCGCGTCGAGACCCAGGCGCCCAACCCGCTGTCGCCCTACGCCGTGGCGAAGCTCGCCGCCGAGCGGTTCTGCGTCACGTTCTCCGCGTCTACGGACTCGAGACCGTCGCGCTTCGCTACTTCAACGTCTTCGGCCCTCGACAGGACCCGACGTCGCAGTACGCGGCCGTCGTGCCTCGGTTCATCGAAGCGATCGCGGCCGGACGCCCCGTCACGGTGCACGGCGACGGCGAGCAGTCGCGCGACTTCACGTACGTCGAG
>CAVQHL010000017.1:0-66967 GCA_963712255.1 uncultured Actinomycetes bacterium | reverse complement strand
CACGGGCCGGCCCGCGCCCACGTGCATCCGGCCGACGACCCACGTGCGTGGCTCGTGCTCGGGCACGGTGCAGGAGGCGGCGTCGGAGCGCGCGACCTCGTCGCGGCGACCGATGCAGCGCACACCGTGGGCGTGGGCGTCGCGCTCGTCGAGCAGCCGTATCGCGTCGCCGGACGCCGCTCCCCCGCGCCGGCGCACCAGCTCGACGCCGCCTGGGTCGCCGTCGTCGACGAGCTACGGGGAGCCGTTGTCGAAGGGCTCCCGCTCGTCGTCGGCGGTCGCTCTTCGGGCGCGCGCGTCGCGTGTCGGACGGCCGTGGCGACGGATGCGGCCGGCGTCCTCTGCCTCGCCTTCCCGCTGCGGCCGCCGCGCCGGAAACAGGGCCCGGAGCCGCCGAGCCGCCTGGACGAGCTCGACGCCGTGACCGTCCCGGTGCTCGTCGTGCAGGGCGCGCGCGACCCGTTCGGGATCCCGCCGGCCGGCCCGACGCGAGCCGTCGTCGAGGTGAGCGCCGACCACAGCCTCCGGACCGACCTCGAGACCGTGCGCGCCGCGATCGGCGGGTGGCTCCGCGACGTCGTCCGCTAGGTCGAGACGCGAACGTCGCCCGCCACGCCGTCCGCGAGGAAGCGGGCGAGCCGCCGCCCCTCGGCCTCGATCGACGCCGTCGCACGCTTCGTGAGCCGTACGACCGGGGTGACGACGACCGTCACGCGGTCGCCCTGCCGCTCGTCGCGCCAGACCGCCGACACCGTCCCGTCGTGCAGCACGGTGCCGAGCACGCGGCCGGTTGTCGATACGGCACCGGCGCGCGCGGCCGCGGTGACGAACCGGCCTCGGTCGGCGTGCGAGAGGAGCACGTTGTCGTACTCGGGGAGGAAGCGCGTCGGCGCCGGGATGGCCGGGTCGGGCCGCGGAGCGTCGGGGAGGTCGAAGAGCTCGCGGCCGGAGTCGTCCCGGAACGTCACGAGCTGCGGCCGGAGCCGCTCCACCACCGCGCGCATCCCCGTGAGACGGCACCACGTCGCCACATCCGCGACGGTCGCGGGGCCGAACGCGCCCAGGTAGCGCAGCACGACGCCGTCGAGCGACGGCCCTTTCTCGAGCGGGCGCCCGAGCCACGTCTCGGCAGTCGTCGTCGTGACCTGCGCGGAGCGCCGCCAGAGCCCGCGCGGCGGCACCTGGACGAGCGGCAGCTTGCAGCGGCACGCGTACGCGAGCGCGGCCGGGTCGAGGTGCGGGAACCGCTCCGCGAGTGCGGCGCGGAGCTCGCGTCCGGAGAGCGGCCGTTCCGCGAAGAGCTTCCTCGCGTGGTCGAGGACCGGCCCGAGGTCGACTCCGTCGAGAGGCGGCGCGAACTCCGGGTGCCGTGCGAGCTCGGCGTCGAGCACCGGCTGCATGAGCGGCCGGAGGGTCACGCAATCGACGGCCGAGACGAGATGGATCGTCGCCCGCATCACGGTCGTGCGCACGACCGCGCGATCCGACAGGAGCTCCGAGAGTGATTCCGGCCGGAACCGGTCGAGGCGCGACCAGAGAGCGACGTACGGGTCGCGGGGCACCTGGGCCTGGAGCCCGACGAGGTGCTCGGCCGCGTCGAGCGGTGTCAGCTCCGAGCGCTGGAGCAGCAGTTGGCGCGCAAGCGTTGCCCGCCCGAGGGCGCGTGGGCCGAGCGTCTCCGGGACCACGCGGGCTAGAGCGCCGCCGCGAGCGCCCGTCCCGCCGCCCGGCCCGAGAAGAGGCATCCGCCGAGGAAGGTGCCTTCGAGCGCGCGGTAGCCGTGCATGCCGCCGCCGCCGAAGCCGCTGACCTCGCCCGCCGCGTAGAGCCCCGGGACGGGAACACCGCCGGAGCGGAGCACGCGGCTCTCGAGGTCGGTCTCGAGCCCGCCGAGCGTCTTCCGCGTGAGGATGCTCAGCCGCACCGCGATGAGCGGCCCGGCGTCCGGGTCGAGGAGGCGGTGGGGCTTCGACCACGCGGGTGAGCCGGTCGCCGCGGTAGCGGCGGGCGCCCCGGATCGCCGTGATCTGGGCGTCCTTCGTGAAGGGGTTGTCGACCTCCCGGTCGCGCGCGACGATCACGCGCTCGAGCTGCCGCGAGGTCGATCGCGGGCTCCGCGACGAGCTCGTTCATCCCGCGGACGAGCTCGGGCAGCGTGGCCGCGACGACGAAGTCCTCGCCGTTCTGCTTGAACGCCTCGACGGGGGCGGGCGCCCCTCCGCGTGCGCGGCCGAGGACCTGCCGGATGCTCTTGCCCGTGACGTCCGGGTTCTGCTCCGAGCCGGAGAGCGCGAACTCCTTCTCGATGATCCGCTGCGTCAGCACGAACCAGGTGTGCTCGTAGCCGGTGCGCATGACGTGCGCGAGCGTGCCGAGGGTGTCGAACCCGGGGAACAGCGGCGCGGGCAGCCGTCTCCCGAGGGCGTCGAGCCAGAGCGACGAGGGGCCGGGCAGGATCCGGATGCCGTGGTCCCGCCACACCGGGCTCCAGTTGTGAAGCCCTTCCACGTAGTGCCACATGCGATCCGGGTTGATCACGCGGCCGCCGACGGCCTCCGTGATCGCGAGCATCCGCCCGTCGACGTGCGCGGGAACGCCGGCCACCATGTGCGCCGGCGGATCGCCGAGCCGGGACGGCCAGCTCGCGCGGACGAGGTCGTGATCGCCGCCGATGCCCCCCGACGTGACGATCACGGCCTGGGCCGAGAGCTCGAACGCACCCGTCGACGACACGCGAGCTCTCCTCGCCACGGCCGACCAGGCTCGGCTCGAGCACCGCCCCGCGGACGCCGGTCACCGCTCCGTCCGTCGTGACCAGCTCGTCGACGCGGTGCCGGAAGCGGAGCGTGACGAGGCCGCGCGCGACCGCCTCGCGTACGCGGCGCTCGAACGGCTCGACGACGCCGGGTCCCGTCCCCCACGTGAGGTGGAAGCGCGGCACGGAGTTCCCGTGCCCCGACGCCGTCCCGTCGCCGCGCTCGGCCCAGCCGACGATCGGGAAGATCCGATGCCCCATCTCGCGCAGCCAGGCGCGCTTCTCGCCGCACGCGAAGTCGACGTACGCCTCCGCCCAGCGCAGCGGCCAGTGATCCTCCTCGCGGTCGAAGCCCGCGCTCCCGAGCCAGTCCTGCCAGGCGAGCTCGTGGGAGTCGCGGATCCCCAACCGCCGCTGCTCCGGCGTCCCGACCATGAAGAGGCCGCCGAGCGACCAGAACGCCTGCCCGCCGAACGACGCCTCGGGCTCCTGCTCGAGCAGGACGACGCGCTTCCCGGCGTCCGCGAGCTCCGCCGTCGCGACCAGCCCGGCAAGCCCCGACCCGACGACGACGACGTCCGCGTCCATCACTCGATCCTATGACGCGCGGATGATGCGCCGATGGGATCGGAGCGGCGCGTCGCGATCGTCACCGGCGCGAGCCGGGAGCTCGGCGCCGAGATGGCCGTCGCCCTCGCGCGGACCGGCGCGGCCGTGGTCGTCGCGCACCACGGGGAGGGAGCGCTGGCCGAGGGCGTGGTCTCCGGCATCCGGTCGGGCGGCGGAGTGGCGCACGCATTCGACGCGAGACCTGGCGACGGTCGCGGCCAACCGGGAGCTGGTCGACTTCGCGGTCGACGAGCTCGGCCGCCTCGACGTCTTCGTCGCAAATGCAGGTCTGACGCGCTGGTCACCGTTCCTCGAGATGGACGAGGCGACATGGGACGAGGTGGTCGACCTCAACCTGAAGGGCTCGTACTTCGGCGCGCAGGCCGCCGCGCGGAGGATGGTCGCGCAGGGTGACGGCGGCAGAATCGTGTTCTCGTCTTCCGTCGCGGGAATCGTCACCGCCGGGAACCTCTCCGCCTACGGCGTGACGAAGGCGGGGCTCGCGCACATGGCGCGTGTGCTCGCCGTCGAGCTCGGGCAGCACGGGATCACGGTCAACGCCCTCGCGATCGGCGCGACGGTCAACGAGCGGAACCTCCGCGACGACCCGGAGTACTCCGAGAGCTGGGCCGGCGTGATCCCGGTGGGCCGCGTGGGCGAGCCCCGTGACGTCGCAGCGGCGCTGCTCTACCTCGCGTCGCCCGACGCGGGAATGGTCAACGGGCACACGCTCGTCGTCGACGGTGGCTGGACCGCGGTCGGCGACGTGCCGGGCTGAGGAACCTACGACCCCGACGCCGCGCGGTGGCAGACGGCCTCGATGTTGTTCCCGTCGGGGTCGAGGACGAACGCGCCGTAGTAGCTCGGGTGGTAGTGCGGGCGCAGGCCGGGCGCACCGTTGTCGGTGCCGCCGGCGGCGAGGGCCGCGGCATGGAACGCGTCCACGGTCTCGGTGTCCGGCACGACGAGGGCGATATGCGTCGACGTCGACGGCGTGCCCCGCTCGTGGATCCAGAGGTAGGGCTTCTGGCCGTCCCCGAGCCCGAGCGCCTTCCACTCGGGAAACTCCATCACCGCCGTGATGCCGAGCGGCGCGAGCGCCTGGAGGTAGAACGCCTTCGAGGCCTCGTAGTCGCTGACGTTGAGGCCGACGTGGTCGAGCATGCCTCGTGGAAGGTCAGAGCGCTGCGATCAGCAGGATCACGACCGCCGCCAGCCCGGCGAGCGTGACGGCGACGACGTTCGCCACGAGCAGCCAGGTGAGCTGCCGCCCGTCTTGCCCCGGGGGCGCAGCGGGATCCACTGACTGGTCGGCCGACCAGCCGACGGACGTCGTGAGGCTGGAGATGATGAAGCCGTTGAGGCTCGTCCCTTGGCGTTCGGCCGCCCGCGCGAGCTCCGCATGCAAGTCGGGGGGCATGCGGAGAAGGAGGCGTCCGCTCGGTGCTGTCGGCCTGACGCGGCCCGCCTCCTCGACGACCGAGGGGGACGGTTGGGCGCTCAACGTGCGCTCATGGTAGTCGCGTCTGACGAGGCGCACAATGCTCAGGCTTCGGCGCGACCTCGTGGCGAAGCTTTCGGAGCGAGGTCGCGAGGATGCGGGAGACCTGTGGCTGCGAGACGCCCAGGTGCACGGCGATCCGCTCCTGGCTCCAGTCCTCGTAGTAGCGGAGGACGATGACGAGGCGCTCCCTCCGGCTGAGGGAGCGGATCCCGGCGTGGAGGAGAAGGCGCTCGTCCGCCCGGTCGACCTCGCTCGCCGTCTCCATGCACTCGAGCGTCTCCTCGTCGAGCGGAACAGTCACCCGGGCGCGTTCGACGTCCGGCCGTCTGCGCGGACGCCGACCCGGCCACGACGGCTCGTCGACCGACCGCCTGAGCTCCCCGAGGATCGTGGGAACCGCATACGCCCCCAGGTCGCGACCGCGGCCCTCGGCGAAGCCGTCGACCGCCTTGATGAGCCCGATCGCGCCGGACTGGACGAGGTCGTCCACCTGATCGGGGCTCCGGGCAAACCGGCGGGCGATCGCACGGACGAGGGGCAGGTTCTGCTCGATGACGCGATCTCGGGCCGTCCGATCTCCACCACGACAGTACTCGGCCAACAGAAGCGAGTTGGAGACCTTTCTCGCAGGACCCGACGCCATGAACCGGACGACCTCCTCCCGGTGCTAACCGTACCTTCTGTGATCAATTCATTCAAGCTCTCTGCAAAACTCATGTATGAAATCCCACGGAATTGCGCATGTATGTAATCGAGATGCTCGACAACCGACGTGCATCGTCTCGAGTAGCGCTCTGGGTCGTCGCTTTCACGGCGAGCTGCGCGGCATTCGTGCCGGCCCCTGCCTGGGCCGATGACGGAGACGCGGCCCCGATCGCATCTGCTGCTGAGCCGGCTGCCGCGATGGACCCCACCACCTCGCTGGTGCAGCCAGGCGGCCGAGGAGGCCGAGGCCGTCGTTGGAGCCGTCATCGCCACCACCACCGACGACGAAGACGCCGCGGTCGTGACGACCGAGGACGACGAGACGGCAGAGCAGGCGCCGGACTCGACCGAGCCGGCAACCGACATGAATGCAGATTTCCCATCGACAGACGGATCGGAGCGTGATACCACCGCCGACAGCCCTGATACCACGACCGATAGCACCGCGTCGGCAACGGCCGGCGAGGGGGCGGCGCGCACGGTGCCGTCCGCACCGTCGACGACGCCGGTCGCGGGCACGACCAACATCAACGTGATCGTTCGGATCGGCAGCGCAGGTGACAACGGCCCCGTCTCGCAGACCGCGACCAGCGTCGCGCCGAGCTCGGAGCCGTCCTCGGCGGCACCGACGTCGACCCCCGCGGCGCGCCCCCGGGCCGCCGGGTCGCTGACGGCTGCAAGCGGAGAAGGGGCGGGATCTCCGTGGTACTGGGAGTGGAACTGTCGCGACCTTCCGCTCATTCCGGTGGTATCACCGACGGGTTCTGGAGAAGAATCGCTCCCAAGAACATGGACATGGATCTGGAACTGCGGAGAGATATTCCGACGAGTATCACGATGAAACTTACGATCAGTATCGTCCATTCGAATACGAATGTGTCGATTCGGATCTCGAGCCCCGGTGACAACGGTCCCGTGACGCAGACGACCGTTGCGATCTCGGCCGGCGCGGCCTCCGTCTCGCTGCCGACGATCGAGTTCCCCACCGTGACGCTGACGACGCCGGCGATCACCGTGACGGCGCCGGCTGTGGGTATCACGATTCCCTCGATCGTCGTCGAGGCACCAACGGAAGCGCTTACCGCGCAGCTCGCCCCCGAGGCCGCGGCCGAATGGGGGGTCGACATCGCGCTCGGGAGCGTGAGCGCTTCAGCGCCGAGCACCTCCCTGACTGCTCCGACCCCGACGGCCATCGCCCCCACGCTCCGCGGCGGGATTCCTTTCGGCGCCGACCGCCGCCGTCAAGCCGCGCCGCACGCCGCCGACGGGATACTCGGCGCGGTCACCGCGAGCCCCGGCGCTGCGGACAGAGGCGCATCCAACGGCGCGCGGCACGACACGCGAAAGGCGAAGGCCGCCGCGCGCCGGACGCCGAGCAGGAGCGCGCCCGATCAGAAGCTGCCGATGTCTCCGGTGTCAGGCGCCAGCGTGTCGGCGGCCGGTACCGGCGGGTCTTCGGGCGGGGGCCTCCCGATCTTCCTCGCATTGCCCTTCATCGCCGCGATGCTCGACCTGGCCCGGCGCGTCGCACTCGAGCGTGCGACGTGGCCGTCCGGGCATCGGCGGCGCGTCCCTGACACGCCCGGCTAGCGCTCCTTCCGACCCTGTCAGCCGTGGAACGCCGGTTCCACGACACATCATCTGGAAGGAGCAACATTCGATGAAACGACTGAGGACACTCCTCGTGACGGCAACGCTCGCGCTGTGCTTCAGCGTGGGACAGGCCGCCGCGGAGGAGTCCGACCCGGGCGCCGCACAGGCCGCCGGCCAGTCCGCCGCAAGCGGACAGGAGGCCGACGGCAGCGGCGGCGCCTATCAGGGCGGGGCAACGAACCGGACGTTCGACATCCGGGTGCTGAGCCCCGGCTCGAGTGGTGACGTCACGCAGTCGAACTCGACGACTGCCGTCGGCATCGCCGCGAACGACAACGACACGAAGCAGAGCGTCGACCAGTCCCAGACGGGCGGCGGCTCTGGTTCCGACTACACACAGGTCGCCGGACAGGAGGCCAAGAGCACGCAGGACGCCGACGCAGACGCGACGGCGGCGCAGATCGCCCCGACGAACGAGGCGTTCTCGATCCGCGTGCTCAGCCCCGGTTCGAACGGCGACGTGAACCAGTCGAACTCGGCGACCGCCGGCGCGGTCGCTGCGAACGACAACGACACGAAGCAGGACACCGATCAGACGCAGGCAGGCGGCGGATCGGGATCCGACTACACGCAGATCGCTGGCCAGGCGGCTGCAAACCACCAGAACGCCGACGCCGACGCGACGGCCGTTCAACTCCATCCCAGCAACACGGCGGGCTCGATCCGGGTTCTCAGCCCGGGCGACGACGGTGACGTCACGCAGTCGAACAGCACGACCGCACTCGCGGCCGGACTGAACGACAACGAGACGAAGCAGTCGATCGACCAGTCGCAGGGAAGCGCCGCGGCGCCGGCGAAGACGTCGGAGCCGTACGCGAAGGAGCAGGACGGCAAGAGCAAGGGCTCGGACTACACGCAGGTCGCCGGGCAGGAGTCCACCTCGAAGCAGAAGGCGGACGCCGACGCGACGGCCGTGCAGGTGAAGCCGAGCAACACGGCGGGGTCGATCCGGGTCCTGAGCCCGGGCAACGGCGGCAACGTCACGCAGTCGAACGACGCGACCGCAGTCGGGATCGCGAAGAACGACAACGAGACGAAGCAGTCGATCGACCAGACGCAGCCTGGTGGGTACGGCTCCGACTACACGCAGATCGCAGGGCAGAAGGCCAAGAACGAGCAGAAGGCCGACGCCGACGCGACCGCCGTGCAGATCAAGCCGGAGAACACCGCCGGGTCGATCCGGGTCCTGAGCCCGGGGCGACGACGGCGACGTCGACCAGTCGAACAGCACGACCGCCATCGCGGCCGGGCTCAACGACAACGAGACGAAGCAGTCGATCGACCAGACCCAGGGCTCTGCGTCGAAGGAGAAGGCACCCGAGGCCAAGGAGAGGGTCGTCGAGGACGGCCACATGGACAAGGGCGGCTCCTACACGCAGATCGCCGGCCAGGAGGCCGACAACGAGCAGAAGGCCGACGCCGACGCGACGGCCGTGCAGTGGAAGCCCAGCAACACGACGGGCTCGATCCGCGTGCTCAGCCCCGGTGACGGCGGCGACGTCACGCAGTCGAACGACGCGACCGCAGTCGGGATCGCGAAGAACGACAACGAGACGAAGCAGTGGATCGACCAGACGCAAGGCTCGGGATCCATGGCGGCGAAGGCACCCGAGTCCGAGGACGCCAAGAAGGCCGGCTACTCGGACAAGGGCTCCTCGTACACCCAGATCGCCGGGCAGAAGGCCGATTCGGACCAGAAGGCGTTCGCGGACGCGACGGCGGTTCAGATCAAGCCGTCGAACGAGAACTCCTCGATCCGGGTGGGCTCGAAGGGCGACGACGGCGACGTCACGCAGTCGAACGACGCGACCGCACTCGGGATCGCGTTCAACGACAACGAGACGAAGCAGTCGATCGACCAGGTCCAGGGCGGCGGCTCCGGGTCCGGCTACCTGCAGGTGGCGGGCCAGGAGGCGAAGAACGACCAGAAGGCGGACGCCGACGCGTTCGCGCTCCAGGTCAAGCCGTCCAACGAGAACGCCCCCGTCCGCGTCCTTTCCAAGGGCGACGACGGTGACGTCTCGCAGTCCAACAGCACGACCGCGATCGCGGCCGCGCTGAACGACAACGACACGAAGCAGTCGATCGACCAGATCCAGGGCGGCGGCCGGGGCCACGGCTCCGACTACGTCCAGGTCGCCGGTCAGGGCTCGTGGAGCCGGCAGAAGGCCGACGCAGACGCGACGGCCATCCAGCTCGGCGCCTCGAACGAGAACGCGCCCGTGCGCGTCGGGAGCCCGAGCCACGGCGGCGGGTCGGTCGAGCAGTCGAACGACGTGGGGGCGCTCGCTCTCGTGCTGAACGCGAACGAGACCAAGCAGTGGCTCGACCAGCGGCAGGCGGGCTCGAGCCCGCTGTACCTGCAGGTCGGCGGCCAGGGCTCGTGGACGGATCAGCGGGGCGGGGCGATGAGCCTCGCGCTCCAAGGAGGGATGAAGAAGAAGCACAACCGCAAGTGAGCACACCCTCGGGTGGTCGCCGGGACACCGGCGATCACCCGAGCTCGACATGTATTGACCAGACAAGCAACGCGGCGTACGGTGGAGGAGGAAGGGAGGGGCGAATGTCCCGAAGGACGTCGTCTCTGCGGCAGCGGCATCGGAGTGCGGCCTTCACCGCCGCCGCCGTCCTCGCTGCGCTGACGTGGATCGGCGCGGCGCTCGCCGCAAGCGGCGCACCCCTGCCGGAGCCGGACGATCCGCCGTCCAGCCAGTCCACACGAAGCGTGAAGGCGCCTGCGGCAAAGACGCCGACGACGAACGACACGGCAGAAGCACGCCCGGCGGAGACGAACGCGACGCCCAGACCGGACGCTCCGATCGTCGCGACGACGACGGAGCCCGCACCGCGTCCGGCACCGGCTCCGGCACGCACGACGGTCACGCCCGTCGTGTCGTCGCCCACACCGAGCGCCGCACCCGCCGCGGTGGCGCCGCGCGCGAAACCCGCGACCGCCCCGAAGCCGAAGCCGAAGCTCAAGCCGAAACCGAACAGAGCTTCGACGCCCCGGCCGGCAACGGCGACACCCACGGTTCTGCGACCGCCGCACGACGTCGACCGGCTCGGGCTGCCGCTCGCGCGGCTCGTCCCGGTCACGGACGGCGAGTCGACGCGTACGGCCCTGCTCGTCGCGGCCGCGGTCCTGCTCGCCGCATCCGGAGCCGGCAGCCTGACGGTCGGCCTCAGCGTGCGGCGACTTGCGAGAGGAGCATGATGGCCGTCCGACTCCTGTGCCTCGTCGTCTGCATCCTCGCCGCCGGCGGCTCGATGCCAGAGACCGCCGCCGCGGCCCCCGGCCCACCGAGCGCCTCCTGCAACGGCGGCGGCTGCGGCGGCTGGTTCCGGTCGAACGTGACCGTGTCCTGGTCGTACGACCCGACAGGCGTGACGGGCACGACCGGCTGCGGCTCGGCCGTGGTCACGGAGGACACCGGAGGAGCCACCTTCGTCTGCACCGTCAACTACGGGGGCCCGTTCTACGGCAACAGCGTCACGGTCCGGAAGGACTCCAGCCCGCCCGGCGTGACCGGCTCGCTTGCCCGTGGCCCGGACGGGAACGGCTGGTACACCCAGCCCGTCGCCTTCTCGTTCAGCGGCGACGGCGGCCCTTCGGGCATCGCGTCGTGCTCCTCGGGCACGTACGGCGGCCCGGACGGCGGCGCCGTCTCCATCAGCGGGAGCTGCACCGACGGCGCCGGCAACTCCGGCTCGAGCTCCTTGACGATCAAGTACGACGCGACACCGCCCGAGGTGACGGCAGCCCCGGAGCGGCAGCCGGACGCGGCCGGGTGGTACAACCACGCCGTCAAGGTCGTGTTCACGGGGAAGGACGGGGGGTCCGGGATCGCCCAGTGCACCGACCCCGTCATGTACGGCGGCCCGGATGCGAACCCGGCGAAGATCGTCGGCCAGTGCCGTGACGTCGCCGGCCACCTCAGCGCGCCCACGACGTTCGAGCTGCGCTACGACGGCACCAAGCCCGCCCGCCCGAACGTGCGGTCCGCGCATCGCGGGACCGCGATCGCGCTCTCCTGGACCCGCCCGGCGGACGTCGTCCGCTCGGTCGTGATCCGTGTCCCCGGTCTGAAGGGCAAGAAGCCGGGCGTCGTGTACGACGGGAAGGCGAACACATTTGTCGACCGGAAGATCACGCCGGGGGCGCGCTATCGGTACGAGGTGCGCCTGTACGACCAGGCGGGCAACCTCGCCGCCATGACGGTCGGGCTCAAGCCGGGCGCCGGCATCTTCTCACCGGTCGAGGGCGAGGTCGTCAAGCGCCCGCCGGTCGTCAACTGGGCGAAGGTGCCGAAGGCGCGGTTCTACAACGTCCAGCTGTGGCGGGGAGACCTGAAGTTGCTCACGACATGGCCGAGGTCGCCGAAGCTGGCGCTCCACTCGTCCTGGACGTTCGGCGGCAAGAAGCAGCGGCTGCGCCCGGGGCGCTACCGGCTCTTCGTCTGGCCCGCGTTCGGGACTGCCAAGGCGCCCCGCTACGGCAAGGCCGTCGGCCAGGTCACCTTCGTCGTCAGGCGCTGAGGCCTGAAGCTTCGCGAGGAGGCGCTTGACGTTCCGAAGGACGTCCGCCTCCTCGTGCCCGAAGTCATCGAGGTAGGAGTGCACCGCGGCCAGGAGGAGCCGCAGCTCCTCGTCGTTGAGCTCGAGGGTCTTCATGAGGCGAGCGTACTCCGCGGCGTCGGTCACGCGGCGCGCGAGGCGCGGACGAACGCGTCGATCGCCGTCGCCTCGCCGTCGTCGAGCGCGACCGTCCGCTCGACCTTCTCGGCCCGCTCGACGACGAGGCCCTCCAGCGCGGCGGTGACGTCCTCCGGCGTGAACAGCACGGAGACATCCTTCGGACCGCCGTAGCCGTCGACGAGGTTCGTCGTGTCGTGCCCCAGGACGAACAGCGTCCCTCCCGGAGCGACCGCCCCGGCGGCGCGGCGCAGCGCCGGGACGAGCTCCTCGTGCGGAAGCTGCAGGTAGAGCACGGCGACGAGGTCGAACGCTGTCGGCTCCGGCTCGTACTCGAGGACGTCCGCGACGACCCAGTCGACCTCGACGCCGCGGCTCTCGGCGAGGCGCGCGCCCTTCCCGAGCGCGACGTCCGAGAAGTCGACCGCCGTCACCTGCCCAGCCGCGCTCGGCGAGCCAGACGGCGTTCCGCCCCTCGCCGCAGGCGACGTCGAGCGCGCGCCCGGGCTCGAGCCCGCCGACCTCGGCGGCGAAGAGCCGGTTCGGCTCGGCCGTCCAGAGGAGCTCCTTCTGCGCGTAGCGCGCGTTCCAGTCCTCCCGGGCGAAGCCGGAGCGGACCGACGACCGCGGGTCGCTGATGCTCGGTCACGCCCGGGGCTCCGCAAGCCGCTTGCCGCGGCCGTCTCGGCCATCAGCGGCACCGCTGTCTCGAACGCGGCAGCGCGCGCATCCTCCGCTCCGAGCTCGCCGCGCGTGAACCGCCCGTAGATCGCCTCGCAGAAGACCGCTGCCTTCCAGAGCGCGAGCGCCTCGAACCAGGCGAGCGGCCCGACCTCGCGTCCGCTTCGCTCGACGTAGCGCTCGACGAGCTCCGCCTTCGTGGGGAACCCGTCGGACGCGGTCACCGGCGACACGCCGAGCGGGCTCCGCACGCCTCCCGGCTCCGCGTACGTCGCGAGCAGGTAGCCGAGGTCGGCCCGCGGGTCGCCGATCGCTCCCATCTCCCAGTCGAGCACGGCCTGGACGCGGTCGGGCCGCTCGCCGCTCGACCATCAGGTTGCCGAGGCGGTAGTCGCCGTGGACGACCGTGTCGGGAAGCGGCTCGGGCAGCTCGTCGGCGAGCCGGGCCGCCACCTCGACGACGGCCGGGATCTCGCGCGTCGCGTTGATCTCCCACAGCTGCGTGAAGCGGCGCACCTGCCGCTCGAGGTAGCTGCCGGGGCGGGCGAACGCGGCGAGGGCAGGTCCGTGACGTCCGCCGAATGGATCTCGACGAGCGCATCGACGAGCTCCTCGCCGAGCCGGCGCCGCGCCGCGGGCTCCTCGAGACCCGGCGGCAGGTCGCTCGTGACGACGTGGCCGTCGAGGAACCGCATCACGTAGAAGGGCACGCCGATCACGCTCTCGTCCTCGCAGATCGCGACGATCGGCGGCAGGCGGATCCCGTGAGGCGCGAGCGCGAGCTGGAGGCGCGCCTCACGCACCATGTCGTGCGCGGACGGCGGAAGCGGGGGCCGTGGCGGCCGACGCAGGACGAAGCGGTCGTCGCCGCGCTCGAGCAGGAACGAGAAGTTCGAGCCGCCCCCGTCGCCGATCCGCTCCGCCCGGACCGGCCCCTCGCCGAGGCCGTGCTCGTCGAGGAACGCCTCCAGGCGGTCGAGGACGACGAGCGGCGGGCGCTCGGCGCCCGCCGCCTCGGAGGTCGTCGCGACGATGTCGGCTCCGGCGGCCATGGCGCGATCCTGCCACGGCGCCGGGACGCGAACGCGTTACGCGAAGGACGCGCGCGCCGAGCAGCGCTCGCCGACGCGGGCGGCCTTCGCCAGGAAGCGGTCGGCGCCCGGCCGGTTGGCCGTGACGAACCGCGCCTCGAACGAGCCGCTCGGGCCGCGCGTGACGCGCACCCGGCGCGCGACCTGCGTGCCGTTCCGGAACAGGGTGACCGTCCAGCGGACGCCGTTCCGGTTCTGGTCGACCTCGAACTCGACCTCGATGCCGCCGTCCTCCTCGCTCAGCTTCAGCTTGGCGTCGCTCGGCCCCGTGCACGTGCCCGCGACGAGGACGTCCCCGTCCTTCGCCGCGGCACCCGTCGCCAGGATGGCTGCGCCCATCGCCGTCGCGGCGATCGTGCCGATCGTCTTCCTCATCGTCCCGCTCCTTCCAGAGGCTCCATGTGATGCATCCAGGCTGCCCGCCGGCCGGTCCCGGCCACAATGGGACCTTGGTCGCAGACCATGAGGAGCTCCGTTCCGTGAGGCGGCCGGTCGCGCAGTTCGCGCTCGCCGGCATCGTCGTCCTCGCCGTCTTCGGGGTCGCCGCCGTGCTCGTCCTCCGGAGCCTCGCGGGCGACGAGGCGCTGCGCGACGCACGTCAGTTCGCGGAGCTCGCGGGCCAGGGGATCGTCGAGCCGACCGTCGTCCCCTCGCTCCTCGACGGCGACCCGGCGGCCGTCGCGGCGGTCGATCGCGCCGTCAACGAGCGCGTGCTCGGGGAGCGCGTCGTCCGCGTCAAGCTCTGGGACGCCGACGGGCGCGTCGTCTACTCGGACGAGCCGCGCCTCATCGGCGCGCGCTTTCCGCTCGACGAGGCGAAGCGCGACGTGCTGCGGACCGGGTCGACGCGCGCCGAGCTCAGCGACCTCTCCGGGCCGGAGAACCGGTTCGAGCAGGGCCAGGGCGACCTCTACGAGGTCTACCTGCCGATCCGCGCACCGGACGGGACGCCGCTCCTCTTCGAGACGTACCAGCGCCAGAGCGCCGTCGCAGCCACCGGGCGCCGCATCTGGCTCCCGTTCGCCGCCCTGCTGCTCGGCAGCCTCCTCCTGCTCTGGCTCGTGCAGGTGCCGCTCGCGTGGCGGCTCTCGCGACGGCTGCAGCGAACGCAGGAGGAGCGCGAGGCGCTGCTCCTGCGGGCCGTCGAGGCGTCCGCCGACGAGCGGCGCAGGATCGCGGCGGACCTCCACGACGGCCCCGTCCAGGACCTCGCCGGGATCTCGTACTCGCTGAGCGCGGCGGCCGAGACCCAGGAGTCGCCCGAGACGAGGCAGACGCTCCGCGACGCAGCGGCCGGGACACGCGACGCGATGCGCCGCCTGCGCACGCTGCTCGTCGAGATCCACCCGCCGAACCTGCGCGCGAGCGGGCTCGAGGCGGCACTCGCCGATCTCCTCGCGCCCCTGCGCGCGGACGGTCTCGAGGCAGAGCTCTCGGTCGAGCCCGATGCCGAGCTGAGCGAGGCCGACGAGCGGCTCGTCTACCGCGCGGCCGCGGAGGCGCTCCGGAACGTCGACCGCCACGCCCGTGCGACGCGCGTCTCGGTCGCTCTCCGCACCGCGGGCGACGCGGTGCGCCTCGAGGTCGTCGACGACGGGGTCGGCTTCACGACCGAGCGGCGGGCGGAGCGCCGCGACGACGGCCACGTCGGGCTCTCGCTGCTCGAGGAGCTGGCGGCCCGCGCGGGCGCGGACGTGGAGGTACGCTCGACGCCCGGCGCCGGCACGACGTTCGCGCTGGAGGTGCCGCGCCGATGATCCGACTCCTCATCGCCGACGACCACTCCGTCGTCCGCACGGGCCTCCGGCACCTGGTGGCGACGTTCGACGACGTCGAGCTCGTCGGGGCCGCTGCCGACGGCGAGGAGGCGGTGGCCCTCTGCGCGGAGCACGACCCGGACGTCGTCCTGATGGATCTCGAGATGCCGGTGCTGGACGGGATCGAGGCGACCCGGCGGATCGTCGAGGCGCAGCCCCGGGTCGCCGTCGTCGTCCTCACCTCGTTCTCCGACCGCGAGCAGATCCTCCGCGCGCTCGACGCGGGCGCGGTCGGCTACCTGCTGAAGGACGCCGAGCCCGCCGAGCTCGAGCGCGCCGTGCGGGCCGCCGCGCGAGGCGAGGCGCCGCTCGATCCGCGCGCCGGCCGGGCGCTCCTCCAGGATCGCGCTTCCGGCTCGCCGCTCGACGGCCTCTCGGAGCGTGAGCGCGAGGTGCTGGCGATGGTCGCGCGCGGCCTCCCGAACAAGCTCATCGCGCGCGAGCTCGGGATCAGCGAGAAGACGGTGAAGGCGCACCTCACGAGCGTCTACCGCACGATCGGCGTCACCGACCGGACGCAGGCGGCGCTCTGGGCCGAGCGGCACGGGCTCGGGTCGTAGGACCGAAGTCCGATTGCGCGCTCCCGCATCGAGCGGCACGATCGAGGCGTGCGCGGGCTCCGCACTCTCGTCGTGCTCCTCCTCACGGGGCTGCTCGTCCTCGCCGCGCCCGTGACGGCCCACGCGGACGACGGGGACGAGGCCGACGTCCGCGTCGAGCGCTCCTGCAGCGCGCGGAGCACCGTGCGGCTGCGGGTCCGGACGCGGGACGACGACGAGCTGCGGGTCGACTACACGCGTCCGCACCGCGCGGCGCGGCGCGGTCTGGAGCATCGTCGTGGTGCACGAGCGGCGGATCGCCTAGCGCGGACGGGTGCGCACCGGATCGAGCTCGGGCGATCTCTCGCGGCGCCTCACGCTTCCCGACTGGCCCGGGCGGGACACCGTCACCGTCCGTGCGCTCGGCCCGGGCGGCGAGGTCTGCCGGGCGTCCGTGACGATCAGCGCGGGCTGATCACGCGAGTCCGCGGGCCTTGCGGCTCGCGGACTGCTGGCGCTTGGACGCGGAGAGCTCGACCTTCCTCAGCCGGATCGATCCCGGGGTCACCTCGACGCACTCGTCGTCGCGGATGAACTCGAGCGCCTGCTCGAGGGACAGCGGCCGCGGCGGGATCAGGCGGACGAGCTCCTCGGCGGTCGAGGAGCGGATGTTCGTCAGCTTCTTCTCCTTCGTCGCGTTGACGTCGAGGTCCTCGGCGCGCGCGTTCTCGCCGACCACCATCCCCTCGTAGACCTCGACGCCCGGCCCGACGAAGAGCGAGCCGCGCTCCTGCAGGTTGAGGAGCGCGAACGTCGTGGTCGGGCCGCGCCGGTCGGCGACGAGGCTCCCGCTGGGACGGGTGCGCAGCTCGCCGTGCCACGGCTCGTAGCGGTCGAAGACGTGGTGGAGGATCCCCGTGCCGCGCGTCTCGGTGAGGAACTCGGTGCGGAAGCCGATCAGCCCGCGGGCCGGCACGAGGACCTCGATGCGCACCCAGCCCGTCCCGTGGTTCACCATGTTCTCCATCCGGCCCTTGCGGAGCGCGAAGAGCTGGGTGAGGACCCCGACGTACTCCTCCGGGACGTCGACCGACACGCGCTCGACGGGCTCGTGCACCTTGCCGTCGACCTCGCGCGTGACGACCTGCGGCTTGCCGACGGTGAGCTCGAAGCCCTCGCGCCGCATCAGCTCGACGAGCACCGCGAGCTGGAGCTCGCCGCGGCCCTGCACCTCCCACATGTCGGGCCGCTCCGTCGGCACGACGCGGAGCGAGACGTTGCCGACGAGCTCCTGGTCGAGCCGCTGCTTCACCATCGGCGCGGTCAGCTTCGCGCCGTCCTGGCCGGCGAGCGGCGACGAGTTGATCCCGATGGTCATCGACAGGCTCGGCTCGTCGACCTCGACGACCGCCAGCGGCCGCGGGTCGTCCGGATCGGCGAGCGTCTCGCCGATCGTGACCTCGGGCAGCCCCGCGACGGCGACGATCTCCCCGGGGCCGGCCTCGTCGGCGTCGACGCGGTCGAGCGCCTCCGTGACGTAGAGCTCGGTCACCTTCGCGCGCTCGATGCTCCCGTCGGCGCGGCACCACGCGACCTGCTGGCCCTTGCGGATCGTGCCGGCCCGCACCCGGCAGATCGCGAGCCGACCGACGTACGGCGATGCGTCGAGGTTCGTGACGAGCGCCTGCAGCGGGTGGCCCTCCTCGTACGGCGGAGCGGGGATCGTCGCCAGCAGGGTGTCGAAGAGCGGCTCGAGGGTGTCCGCCAGCCCGTCGACCGTCGCGCCTGCGCGTCCCGCGCGGGCGTTGCAGTACACGATCGGGAACTCGATCTGGCTCTCCTCGGCGTCGAGGTCGAGGAAGAGCTCGTAGACCTCGTTGACGACCTCGACGACGCGCGCGTCCGGGCGGTCGACCTTGTTGACGACGAGCAGCACCGGGAGTCGCGCCTCGAGCGCCTTGCGGAGGACGAACCGCGTCTGCGGCAGCGGCCCCTCGCTCGCATCGACCAGGAGCAGGACGCCGTCGACCATCCGGAGCGCCCGCTCGACCTCGCCGCCGAAGTCGGCGTGCCCCGGCGTGTCGACGATGTTGATCTTGACGTCGCCGTAGGTGACGGCCGTGTTCTTCGCGAGGATCGTGATGCCCTTCTCGCGCTCGAGGTCCATGGAGTCCATGACGCGCTCCGCGACGTCCTGGTTCTCCCGGAACGAGCCGGACTGCCAGAGCATCGCGTCGACGAGCGTCGTCTTGCCGTGGTCGACGTGCGCGACGATCGCCACGTTGCGGATGTCGTCGCGCGTGGGCATCGGCGGAGGGTAGCCGCGACGACGCGGTCGCTACGACGGGCCGGGCGGCATCTCGCCGACGGGCCACGGCTTGCCGCCGAGTCCCCAGTTCTTCGGATCGTGCCCCTCGACGATCACCCAGGTGTGGTCGCGGAGCCCCTCGTGGGTCGCCGCGCAGAGCGCATCGGTGAGGCCGGCGATGAGCTTCTCGCTCGTCTCCTCGCTCATGCGGAAGTCGAACAGCTCGACGCGGATGAGAGGCACGGTAGGTCTCCTTTCGCTCGGGGCTTCGACCCTATGCTCCCTCCATGCGTCGCGTCGCGCGTCCCGACGAAACCGAAGCCCGAAGCGACGGCGGCGTCGAGCGGCGGGAGCTCGTCCCGCCCGAGCGCGACTCGCCGCTCGCGCTCGACGCGCTTCGGCTGGCGCCCGGGACGTCGCTCGACCTGACGGACGACGACCACGACACGCTCCTCTTCGTCCACGCGGGCTCCGGCTCGCTCGGCGGGACCGCGCTCTCCGGCGCGGCCGCGGGCTTCGTCCCCGCCGGCGAGGCCGGCTCGCTCCTCGCGGGAGCCGACGGCCTCGAGTGCGTGCGCATCGCGCTCGGCGCCGGCACCGACCTGCACGCGCCGATGGGCGCGACCGAGCCGGTCGTCGCGCTCGACCACGTCGAGCCGGGCCAGGCGACCGGAGCGCGGTCGTTCCAGGTGCTCCACGGCCCGCACAACGGGTCGACGCGGGCGACGATGTTCGTCGGCTACATCCCTCCCGGGAAGGCGCCGTGGCACTACCACCTCTACGACGAGATCGTCTGGATCCTGCGCGGGGAGGGGCGGCTCCACATCGGCGACGACACGGAGCCGCTCGCGCCCGGCGTCGCATTCCGGCTTCGCCCGCGCGAGGTGCACATCGTCGAGAACACGCAGCGCGGACGCCGAGCTCGCGGTGCTCGGGATCTTCACGCCTGCCGGCAGCCCCTCGGCCGCGTACCTCGAGCCGCACGTCGCCGGCACGTACGCGTTCTCCGGCAACCCCTCGCCGTCGCGGTGAGCGTCTCCGACCGCCTCGCCCGCGTCGTCCAGGCGCACTGGTTCACGACGACGATCCTCGTCGTGATCGTCGCGAATGCCGCGGTGCTCGGGCTCGAGACCTACGCGGGCATCGACGACCGCTACGGCGACCAGCTCGCTCTCGTCAACGACCTCTGCTTCGTCGTGTTCGTCGTCGAGCTCTGCCTCCGCATCGGCGCCTACGGGCGACGGCCGTGGGACTTCTTCCGCGACGGCTGGAACGTCTTCGACTTCGTCGTCATCGCGATCGCCTTCGTCCCGGGCGTCCGGCAGTCCTCGACGCTCCTGCGCCTCGCGCGCCTGGCGCGCGTCGTACGGATCGTCCGCCTGTTCCCCGACCTCCGCGTGCTCCTCTCGGGCGTCGGGAGGAGCATCCCGCCGCTCTTCGCGATCGGGCTGGCGACCGGAATGCTCCTCTTCGTCTACGGGATGGTCGGCTGGACGCTGTTCGGCGACGAGCTCCCCGAGCAGTGGGGGAACATCGGACGGGCGATGCTGACGCTCTTCGTCATGCTCACGCTCGAGAACTTCCCCGCCTACATGGACGCGGGGATGGCGGTGCATCCCTGGTCGTGGGTGTACTTCGTCAGCTTCGTCATGATCGCCGCGTTCGTCGTGATCAACGTCCTGATCGGGATCGTCCTGAACTCGATGGAGGAGGCGCGCGAGGCCGAGCGGCGGAACGCGGTGCGCGAGCGTCTCGGCGCCGAGCGCCCGAGCGTCGTCGACCCGGACGCGAGTGCGCCCGTCGTCGAGCGGATCGCGATCCTGCGCGCCGCGCTCGACGAGCTCGAGGCCGAGCTCTCGGCGGGCCCGAGGCGGCAGGAGCCGGTGTCGGAATGATGTCCGACACCGTTCGGGAGAGCCAGATGCCGGCCCGGCAGGTCCTCGTTCTCCAGCACATCGGCTGCGAGCCGCCCGGCGTCTACGAGGACGTCCTCCGGGAGCGCGGAGCGATCCTGGTGCGGGTCGAGCTCGACGAGGGCGAGGCGTTGCCGGGGCTCGACGGGATCGCGGCGATCGTCGCCATGGGCGGGCCGATGAGCGTGAACGACGAGCGGGAGCACCCCTGGCTCGTCGCCGAGAAGCGGCTGATCCGCGAAGGCGTGGGCGCCGGGGTCCCGTTCTTCGGCGCATGCCTCGGCGTCCAGCTCCTCGCGTCGAGCCTGGGCGCGCGCGTCACGACTGGCGGCGTCCCGGAGGTCGGTGTCCTTCCGGTGTTCGGGACCGACGCGGCGCGCGACGACCCGGTCTTCTCCGGCCTTGCCTGGCCGCGACCGACCCTCCAGTGGCACAGCGACACGTTCGAGCTGCCCGACGGCGCGACCCTTCTCGCGACCTCGCCCGCGTACCCGCATCAGGCGTTCCGGGTCGGCGAGCGCGCCTACGGTGTGCAGTTCCACCTCGAGGTCACCGACGAGATGGCCGACGAGTGGGCACGCGTCCCGGAGTACGCCGTCGCAGCGGACCGCGCCCTCGGCGCCGGCGGCCTCGAGCGGCTCCTCGACGAGTTCCGGACGAGCGCGGACGAGATGCGCGCCGACGCGCGGACGCTGTTCTCTCGCTGGGTCGACCTCTGGGCGGCTCGGTGACCGCCGCGGGCGAGCTCAGCGGGATGCCACGAAGAGCCGCGGCACGGGGCCGTCCGGCTGCGGCAGGCGTTCCGAGAGGAGGACCATCTCCTCGATCTGCTCCCGGGCCGCGGCGCCGTCCGGGTGGTCGAGCTCGAGCAGGTTCCCGGAGGGGTCGCGGATGTACAGCTGCGCCTCGCCGCCGGGGAGCTCGGCGATCGCGTAGCCGAAGCTCGTGTGGTCGAGGATCCCGAGCGCCCGGGCGCGCTCGTACACCGCGACGATGTCGTCGACGGTGAAGGCGAAGTGCGCGTACGTCGGCGGCTCGTCCGGGCGCTCGAAGAGGTGCACCTGGAGGTCGCCGGCCTTGAGCCACCGCACCGGAAAGCCGAACGTCGGCGTCGGAAGCGGCTCGAGCCCGAGCACGTCGACGTAGAACCGCATCGACTCCTCGAGGTCGTGCGCGACGACGCTGACGTGGTTGAGCCCGACGGCGCCGGGCATCAGGTCGCCAGCCCCGTGGCGATGTCGCGGGCGAGGTGCACCGCGGTCAGCGGCTCGCCGGTCGCCCGGGCGAGCAGCCGGTCCCAGCGGACGGACTCGCCGGGATGGAAGATCCGCTCCGTGAGGAGCCGCCCGGCCTCGCGCCGCCCGACGAGCCCTCCGGCCTCGCGCTCGAGCGTCGCGCCGAGCTGGGAAGCGACGAGGTGCCCGTAGAGATAGGTGTGGTAGTAGACGGGCGCGCACGCGACGTGGATCTTGGCCGCCCAGTCGGGCTCGGTGCGCCCGGAGGGCGGCGTGAGGAGCTGGTAGCGGGAGACGAGCCCCCACCAGAGCGCGGTCGAGGTCGGCCTCGGGATCGGCGTAGAACGCGCGCTCGAAGTTCGTCATCACGAGCACCCAGCGCGTGAACACGAGCACCTCGGCCGCGCCGGCCGCATCGAGGCTCGCCTGCAGCTCGGCCGCCTCGGCGGCGTCGACGCCCGCGACCTCCCGAAGCCAGCCGGCGTCCTGCGCGAGGCGGCCCATGAGGATCGCGATGCCCTCGGTGACGGTCAGGTGGCACCCGCGAAGCAGCCACGGCAGGCTCCGGTCGATGCCGAGGTCGAAGGCGCCGTGCCCGAGCTCGTGCAGCATCGTGTCGGCCCAGTAGCGGTCGGGCGCGACGTTCGCGAGGACGCGGACGTCACCCTCGCGGTCGATGTCGATGCAGAACGCGTGCTGGCACTTGCCGTCACGGGGATAGAGGTCGCTCCGCTCGAGGATCGCCCCGGTCTCGAGGCCGATCCCGTCGAACGTCTCGCGCGCGAGCGCGACGACGTCGGCCTCGTCGAACACGTGCGTGAGGTCGACGCCGCCGGCCGCAGGCACCTCCTGGAAGAACGGATCCTCGTAGTGCCAGGGCGCGAGGTCGGAGACGCCGCAGCCGAAGCGCTCCGCAAGGCGTGCGTCCGTCGCCGCCTTCCAGGCCGCGAACGGCTCGGCGGTGAGGGCGTCGCACTCGTCGAGGGTGGCGAAGAGCCGGCTCTCGTCCATCTCGGACGTGGCGACGGCGAGCGCGAACCAGTCGCGGTAGCCGAGCGACCGCGCGGCCTCGTTGCGGAGGCGCGCGAGCTCCCGCACGTCGTCCGCGACGGCGGCGCCGATCGTCTTCGAGGCCTCCCAGGCCTCCCGGCGCTCGGCCACGTCCTCGCTCGCGCGGAGGATCTCCTTGATCTGGTTGTCGTCCATTGCCTCACCGCGAACGACGCCGCGGTGCTGCGCGAACCGCGCCTCGACCGAGGCCTCGAGCTCGACGATGCGGTGTCGGAGCGCCTCCGGGACCTGGTGCGCGACGAGCGAGTCGCGGAGGACGTCGAGCTGGCGCCGGTCGAGCCCCTCGGCTCCGTCGGCCCGCGCCGCCTCGACGTCGCGATAGAGCTCCGGGTCGGCCAGCGCGTCGGAGAGCGCGAGCTCGGCCTCGACGCGGAGGCGCTCGTTCTCCTCGGTCGCGGAGACGTTCGCCTCCCACCAGCTGCGTGGCCGCCGCGAGCTGGAGCGGACGGAGGCGCGCCTCGGCGTCCTCGAGGATGCGGGCCGCGTCGCTCACGACCGCGGAGGGTATCCATATCCATAGGATCGTCGGTCGTGGGAACCGACGCGCACCGGGCTGCGGCCGCGGAGCAGGGCCCGATCACCGTCGGCGTCGTGACCGTGAGCGACACGCGCACGGCCGACGACGACCCGAACGGCGCGTGGCTGCACGAGCGGATCGCGGCAGCCGGAGCGGTGGCCGCCGGGTACCGCGTCGTCCGCGACGAGCCGGACGAGGTCCGCGCCGCGGTCGACGAGCTCGTCGCCGAGCGCGCGCGTCGTGGTCGTGAACGGCGGCACCGGGCATCTCGCGGCGCGACACCACCTACGACACGCTCGCGGCGATGCTCGAGAAGCAGCTCCCCGGCTTCGGCGAGCTCTTCCGGATGCTCAGCTGGGAGCAGGTCGGCGCCGCGGCGATGCTCTCGCGCGCCACGGCCGGCACGTACCGGGGAAGCGTCGTCGTCTCGGTGCCGGGCTCGCCGAAGGCGGTGCAGCTCGCGTGGGAGAAGCTGATCGAGCCCGAGCTCGCGCACCTCGCCTGGGAGGTCGGGCGCTAGACGCCCGTCTCGGCTGCGCCGAAGTCGACGTCCTTCGCCTCGACCAACCGTAGCGCGACGCGGAGAACGGAGCTACGCGTCGACGCGCTGCGCGCCGATCGGCGCAGCGAGGATGCGGGCGCGACGGCGGTTGCGGACCGCCTCGGCCGCGACGTAGCTCCCGATCACGAAGGCGAGCGCCGCCGCCTGGGCGACGAGGCCCTCCCAGGTCGGGTAGAGGCCGAGCCAGAGACCGCCCCAGTACGGCAGGTCGAGGCCCTCGATCGGCGTCACGGGCACCCAGCCGACCTTCTGCAGGGTCTGCACCGTCTGCCCGACGAGCACGACGAGCACCCACGTGATCATCAGGCCCGGTCGCGATGAGCATCTTCTTGTGCGGCAGCTTCCGCTCGAGCGCGATGACGAGGAAGAAGACGGCCACGACCGCGGCGAAGCCGAGCGCGACACCCTGCAGCACCGTCCACGCGCCGGCCTCGAGCGTCAGCGCCTGCAGGAAGAGCACCGTCTCGAACCCCTCGCGGTACACGCTCGTGAAGCCGAGGGCGACGAGCCCGGCGACCTGGGCGGCGGCGAGCGAGAGCCCCGCGCCCTGCATGATCGACTTCTTCTTGCCGTGGAGCTCGGCGAGGTGCTCCTGCCAGTAGACCCGGTGGTAGAACCAGTTGAGGATCAGCAGCAGCATCCCGATCGCGACGAGGGAGACGATCGCCTCGAGCCGCTCGCCGTAGCGGGCGAGCGAGCCGAGCACGGTCTGCGCGACGATCCACGTGACGACGGACGCCCCGAGGGCGAGCGCGACGCCGCCGAGCAACGGGCGCCGGTAGCGCCGCTGGGCGCCGACCATGCTCGCCATCAGCGCGGCGAGGATGAGGACCGCCTCGAGCCCCTCGCGGAAGACGATCATCGCGCTGTTCGTGACGATCGTGACGCGTGAGCCGGGGCCGCTCCCGATCCGCTGCTCGGCCTCGGCGAGCTCGGCGTCGAGCGCTGCGCGCGTCGCCGCCAGCTGCGCGGTGGACGCCTTCGCCTTGATCAGGCGCACGAGCCCGTCCCGGTCGCCGGAGCCGTACCAGAACAGCGACTCGACGCCCTGGAAGAGCGACGGCGCGAGCCCCCGGAGACGCTGCTCGGGACCGAGCTCGAAGATGCCGTACGCCTCGATCCGGGCGGACTCCGCGACGCCCCAGTCGCCGCTCGCGGCCGCGGCCTCCATCCGGTCGAGCGCCGCGGCGATGACGTCGAAGTCCGCCGTCTTCGCGGCGTCCTTCCACTCCGCCGGATAGAGCGCCTGCAGGTCGTCGACCGCCGACGACACCGTCGCGTCGAGGGCGTCCGGCGCGACGGGCGTCCCGCCGCGACTCGCCGTCACGAGGCTCGCGGCGAGGCTCACGAGGGCAGCCTTGACCCTGCGCGTCGCAGCGGGGTCGATCGCGAGCAGGCGCGGCTCGAGGTCGGCGAACGCGGCGGCAGCGCCGTCGCGGAACGTGATCGCCTCCTGGATCTCGAAGTCCTTCGTGACCCGCCCGTCGCTCACGCCGCGTCCGTACTCGATCGCGACGAGGCGGAGGAACCGGTCGAGCTGGCCCGCGCGCCGGAGCGTCTCCTCGGCCGACAGCGGTGCCGCGCGGAAGCCCTCGAGGCGGCTCTCGGCGCGCTGCAGGGCCGCGCCGACTCCCGTGCCGGTGCGCGTCGCCACCGCCAGCGCCGCGACCGCGTCCGTGGTCGCCCGCCAGTCGCGCTCGCCGCGCTGTGCCCGGTACGACGGGCCGAGGATCCCCCAGTAGCCGAGGACGAGGGCGCCCGCCTCCGCGCGGCTGGCATCGAAGCCGAGGCCGTGAGCCTCGGCGAGCGCCGCCAGCGTCGAGCGGATCCGGCCGTCGTACGTGTCGAGCAGATCGCGGCGGACGGTGGTCGCGGCGACGGCCGGCGTCATCGTCCCCTTGCCGAGCCGCTCGAGCGCGAGCGTCCCGTCCGCGGCCGCGCGCGTGAACCGCGTCGGCGGCCGGAACTCGCGCACGAGGAGCCATGCGCGGGCCTCGGCGAGGTCGCCCCGCCGCGCGGCGTCGACCGCCCGCTCGAACGAGGCGTGCAGGATCGTCGTCCAGATCGCCGCACGGGCGCCGGCGAGGGCCGTGGCGTCGAGTCGGGTCGCCGCCGCCTCCGCGTCGTCGAGCGAGCGCCGGGCGGCGGCGAGATCCGCGGGCCGACCCGCGAGCACGCCCTCCACCGCGCCGCGAGCGGTATCGACCTTCGCCTGGACCGCGGCCGGATCGCCGAGGATGATCGCCGCCTCGGCATCCGAGAGGGCCAGGCGGGCCGCCGATGCGCTCTCCCACGGAGGCGCCGCAAGCGCGCCGGTGGCGAGCCACAGGCTCGCCACCGAGACAACGCAGAGGAGGACGAGGCGCCGCATGGGCTACTGGACGATCTTCACCTTCAGCCGGGCCGCCGCCTGCGTCACCTGACCCGCGATCGCGGTCGCCCGCTCCTGGGCCGTGCGACCGAGGGTGTCGGCCTGCTGGGGCGTGAAGCGCTTTCCGTTCCGCTCCTGCGTACGCAGCTTCGCGACGTAGCTCCAGAGGGCGTCGAGCTCGCGCTTCGTCTGGGCGCTCTGCTGCGGGTCGATCCGCGCGATCGCGGGAGCGATCCCGCGGTAGATCACGCGGAGGCCGCCGAGGATGTCCCCGATGTCGGAGAGGCGCGAGACGACGTTGAAGGAGTCGCCCTTCGCCTTGTCGCCGAGCACGAACCGCGAGACCTTCCACTGGCCGAAGTACTCGCTCATCGTCGGCACCATCACCACGACCGAGGTGAACGCGTCCGAGGCGGTCGGCGTCCACGCCTTCGCGGAGCGGTCGAGCCGTCCGGCCTGGAGGACGAACGCGTCGGCCGACGCCTTGAAGACGTTCGCGTCGGGGAGCACCTCGCCGAACTCGAGCCGGCCGTCGCCGTCGAGGTCCGCCTTCGCGCCGACGTACTCGGGGCGCGTGCCCCAGAGCATGCCCTCGGTGAGGTTGAAGAGGTTGCCGGGCTTCTTGAGGACGGTGCCGGTCGGCAGCCTCAGGTCGAACGGGACGGCGCTCGCGGGATCCTCCTTCGCCGACGAGCCGGCGTCGAGGATCACGTCGAAGATCGCCAGCGACGGCGTGCCGGCGACGACGCCCTCGACGCGCTCGTAGTACGGGTTGCCCTCGATCCAGAGCGACTTCGCGCGGGCGAGGTCGCGACGGACGGCCGCATCCTGGGCGAGCGACCCGTACGCGAAGCCGCTGCGCTTGGCTGCGGCGTAGTAGCGGTTCGCAACGGCGCGGAACTCCTTCGTGAACCCGGAGAGCTGGGCGGTGTGCTTCAGGAGGTACGACTTGACGGGGCGGAGCGAGGTTCCGGGCGTCTCGGCTGCGTTCGCCGGTGCCGCGGTGGCCGCGACGGCGGCTGCGAGCAGCGCGGCGGCAACAGTGAGAGTACGGATGGCGGGCTTCATGTCAGGCGCACCTTACCCGCATTCCGACACGCGAGGTAAGGACACCCTTACAACGGTTCACGAGGCGGCGGTGTCGCCTGCGGCGCCTATGCTCAGCGACGTGCGCGACGCCCCGACCGCACGTCCGGCGACGCGCGCCCCCGCCTCGACACGATCGTCGCGCTGACCGCCTCCGACCTCCGCGCGCGGTACGGCCGCGGGCGGGCACGCGTGGTCAAGTGGCTGCTCGACCCCTTCTTCGCGGTGGGTGTCTACCTCGTTCTCGTGACCGTCGTGCTCGACCGGCCGGGCGAGGCACCGGGGCTCTCGATCGCCTGCGCCGTCGTGCCGTTCCAGCTCGTGATCACGAGCATCACGAACGGGATCGGGACGATCCAGGTGCGGCGCTCGATCCTCCTCAACATGTCGTTCGACCGGATGCTTCTGCCGCTGGCGAGCGTCCTCACGGAGACGATCGCGCTCGGGTCGTCGCTCGCGCTGCTCGCGCTCCTCATGCTCGTCTACGGCGTGGCGCCGACCGCGGCCGTCCTCTGGATGCCCGTCCTCGTCCTGGTCACGTTCGCGCTCTCGGTCGCGATCGCGTACCCGACGACGATCGTCGGGCTGTGGTTCCGGGACCTGCGGCTGCTCGTGATCAGCTTCGCGCGGACGCTGTTCTTCGTCGCGCCCGGCCTCATCGCGCTCGCCCAGGTGCCCGAGAGCGCGCGGGGCTGGCTCGCGATCAATCCGCTCACCGGACTGTTCGAGGCGTACCGCTCGGTCCTGCTCTACGGGCACCGCCCCGCCGCCTGGCAGCTGCTCGTGCCGATCGCCTGGACGGTCGTCGTCCTGGCGGCCGTGCTCCCGCTCTACCGGTCGGAGCAGCGCCAGCTCGCGAAGATGGTGGAGGAGGAGTGACGCCGCGGATCCGCGCAGAGGCGCTCGGCATCCAGTTCCAGTTCGACCGCAACCGACGCGTGGTGACACCGAACCTCGCCCGGCTGCGGCGCCGTGGAACCGAGGCGTGGGGCCTGCGGGACGTGACCTTCGACGCGGAGCCGGGCGAGGCGATCGGGCTGCTCGGCCCGAGCGGGGCCGGCAAGTCGACGCTCCTGCGGGTGCTCGCAGGCGTGCTCGTCGCCGACGCGGGCCACGTGACGGTGACCGGCGAGATCGCGTCGCTCCTGTCCGTCGGCGCGGGCCTGATGGCGCCGCTGACCGGCCGCGAGAACGCGATGCTCCTCGGCGTCCTCGCGGGCCTCACGCGGGCCGAGGCAACGGCCCGCCTGGAGGACGTCCGGCGGCGCAGCGGCCTCGAGGACGCGTTCGAGCGCCCCGTCTCGAGCTACTCCCAGGGGATGCGCGCCCGACTCGGCTTCGCGGCGGCCGACCTTCCCTGGACGGACGTGCTGCTGCTCGACGAGGTGCACGAGGCGCTCGACCACGAGTACCGCGAGGTCGTGGAGGCCCGGGCGCAGGAGATCGTCGCCGCCGGAGGGGTCGTCGTGGCCGCCGGCCACGATCATCCGCTGCTCGACCGGATCTGCACGCGCGCCTGTGGATCGACGGCGGCCGCATCGTCGCGGACGGGCCGTTCGCCGAGCTGCAGGAGCGGTATCTCGCGCACGCGCACGCCGATGGCACGGAGCCGTGCGGCGACGCTAGATTGGCTCGGTGGCGACCACCGGCCTGACGCGCACGCTGCCGTACGACTGGTACACGGATGCCGCGGTCCTCCGTCTCGAGCAGGAGCGGCTGTTCGGCCGCTCGTGGCAGTACGCCGCACGCCTCGACCAGGTCGCGGAGCCCGGGCAGCTGACCGCGGCGTGGGCCGGCATGCTCCCGATCCTCCTCGCCCGCGGCCGCGACGGCGAGCTGCGCGGCTTCGTCAACGTCTGCCGCCACCGGGGCCACGTGCTCTGCGACGGCGACGCCCGGCGCGAGACGATCCAGTGCCCGTACCACGCCTGGACGTACGCGCTCGACGGGTCGCTCCGGAGCGCGCCGCGCGCCGACCGCGAGCCCGGCTTCGACCGCGAGGCGCTCGGTCTCGTGCCGGTGTCGGTCGACACGTTCGGCCCGTTCGTCTTCGTCAATCCCGACACGGAGCCCGAGCCCCTCGCCGACGCGCTCGGCGACCTCCCGACGATCCTCGCGGAGGGCGGCATCGACGTCGACGCGCTGACGTTCCACAAGCGCGCCGAGTCGGACGAGTACGCGTGCAACTGGAAGGTGTGCGTGGAGAACTTCCTCGAGTGCTACCACTGCGCGGTCGCGCACCCGAGCCTGACGAAGGCGATCGACGTCTCCCCCGACGCATACGGGCTCGAGATCCGCGACCGGCTCTCGACGCAGATCGGGCCTCCCCGGAACGGCGGCGGCGGCGTCTACGACGCCGAGGGCGAGGTCGAGCGGGGGCAGTTCCACTTCCTCTTCCCGTCCACCGTGGTCAACGTGATGCCCGGCCGGCCGAACCTCTCGATCGGCCCCGTCGTCCCGCGCGGGCCGGAGCGGACGTACCGGTTCCTCGACTACTTCGTCGCGCCCGACGTCGACGAGTGGTGGCTTGCGGACTACCTCGCGCTCGACGACGCCGTCGGCGCGGAGGACCGCGTGCTCGTGGAGACGGTGCAGCGGGGGATCGCGAGCGGAGGGCTTCCGGCGGGATTCCTGATGCCGGAGTCGGAGAAGCTCATCGCCCACTTCCAGTCACTCGTGGTCGAGGCGCTCGGCGGCGACCTCGGCCCGTAAGGCCGTACCATCGACCCGTGGCGATCAGCACCGAGCAGACGCCGAGCCGCCTCCTCAACCGGGAGCTCTCGACGCTCGAGTACAACAGCCGCGTCCTCGAGATCGCCGAGGACCAGTGCGCTCCCGCTCCTCGAGCGCGTCAAGTTCGCCGCGATCTTCGCCCAGCACCTCGACGAGTTCTTCATGGTCCGCGTCGCGGGCCTGCTCGAGCTGGACGAGGCCGGCCTCGGCGTCCGCTCGGTCGACGGGATGACGGCGAGCCATGCGCTCGTCGCGATCCGCGAGCGCGTCGAGGCCCTGAGCGCTCGGCAGGCGCGCCTCTGGCGGCGCGATCTGCGACCGGCGCTGGCCGCCGCGGGGATCGAGATCGCCACGATCGAGGACTGCTCCGACAAGGAGATCCGCAAGCTCGAGGCGTACTTCGAGCGCGAGATCTTCCCGGTGCTCACCCCGCTCGCCGTCGGGCCGGGCCAGCCGTTCCCGTACATCTCCGGGCTCTCGCTCTCGCTGGGCGTGCTCGCGGTCGACCCGGACACGGGCGAGGAGCGCTTCGCGCGGGTGAAGGTGCCCGAGGGCTTCGACCGTTTCGTCTCCGCCGGGAAGAAGCTCGTGCCCCTCGAGGCGGTCATCGCGCACTTCCTCCCCAAGCTCTTCCCCGGGATGGAGATCGCGGAGCGGGCGCTGTTCCGCGTCACCCGGGACGCCGACTTCGAGCTCTCGGACGACGCCGACGACCTGCTCGAGGCGGTCGAGTCGGAGCTCCGCCGCCGCCGCTTCGGCGACGCCGTCCGCCTCGAGGTGTCGGCGTCGGCATCCCGGGCGCTGCGGGAGCGGCTCGTCGCCGGGCTCGGCGGTGCGGCCCGACCACGTCTACGCGCTCGAGGGGCTCCTCGACCAGGCCGACCTCTGGCAGCTCGTCGCGCTCGACCGGCCGGAGCTGAAGCTCGAGCCGTGGGCGCCGATGATCCCTCCCCGCTGGGCGCGCGCGAAGACGCCGCACCGCGTCTTCGACGAGATCAAGCGCGGCGAGCTGTTCGTCCACCACCCGTACGACTCGTTCCGCGCGAGCTTCGAGGCCTTCGCCGAGGCTGCCGCGCTCGACCCGGACACGATCGCGATCAAGACGACCGTGTACCGGACGAGCGACGACTCGGCGCTCGTCTCGTCGCTCATCGAGTGCGCGGAGGAGGGCAAGCAGTCGGTGTGCCTCGTCGAGCTCAAGGCTCGCTTCGACGAGCGGCGGAACATCGAGTGGTCGCGCGCGATGGAGCAGGCGGGCGTCCACGTCGTCCACGGCTTCGCCGACGTCAAGATCCACGCGAAGATGACGCTCATCGTCCGGCGCGAGGAGGACGGGCTCCGCCGCTACGTCCACATCGGCACCGGCAACTACAACGCCTCGACGGCGCGCATCTACGAGGACGTCGGGCTCTTCACCGCCGACGAGGACATCGCCGCCGACGTCGCCGACCTCTTCAACTACGTCACCGGGTTCGGGCGCCCGCAGCGCTTCCGCAAGCTCATCGTCGCGCCGTTCACGATGCGGAGCCGGATCGTCGAGGAGATCCGACGGGTCTCGACCGCGGCGGCCGAGGGGCAGAAGACGCGGATCCGCCTCAAGACGAATGCCCTCGTCGACCCGACGATCGTCGAGGAGCTCTACGCGGCGTCGGCTGCGGGCGTGCCGGTCGAGATCCTCGCCCGCTCGATCTGCATGCTGCGGCCCGGGAGTCGAGGGGCTCTCGGAGACGATCCGCGTCCGGTCGATCGTCGGCCGCTTCCTCGAGCACAGCCGGATCTACTGCTTCGAGTCGGAGGACAAGGCGGCCGCCTTCTTCGGGAGCGCCGACCTCATGCCGCGGAACCTCGACCATCGTGTCGAGGTCGTCGCACCGGTCGACGGCGCCCGTGCCCGCGCGGAGATCAACGCGATCCTCGACAGCGCGTTCGCGGACACCGCGAACGCCTGGGAGCTCGACGGCGACGGCATCTGGACCCGGGTCACCGGCGGCAAGAAGGAGCACCACGTTCATCAGCCCGCGATGATGCGACGGGCCCAGGTCCGCGCTCGCCGCGCGCGCTCCTGAGAGCAGCAGGCCCGGGCCGACACCGCCGTCCGACGAGCGAACGAGGATCCGTGCATGCTCGTCGCCGTCCTCGACGTCGGCTCGAACACCGTGCGCCTGCTCGTGGCCGAGGTCGGCCGGAACGGCGCGCTCGAGACGGTGAAGAGCGACAAGGCGTACCTCGGCCTCGGCGCCGAGATCGCGTGCACCGGGTCGCTCGCCGCCGAGTCCGTCGCAGGGGCGGCGAACGTCTGCCGGCGGTTCGCCGAGCGGGCGCGAGCGGAGGGCAGCGAGCGCGCCGAGGTGATCGTGACCGCGCCCGGCCGCCAGGGCGCGGCCACGGCGACGCTCGTCGCCGCGCTCCGGGGCGCCACGCGCCTGCCGGTGCGGGTCCTCACGGCCGACGACGAGGGCCGGCTCGCCTTCGACGGCGCCGTCGCGCGCGCCTCCTCGCTTCCGGTCTCGGTCGGGATGGTCGACGTCGGCGGCGGCTCGACGGAGATCGTCGTGGGCAACCGGCGAAGCGGCGCGCGCTGGGTCGGCTCGGCGGATCTCGGCTCGCTCCGCCTGACGCGACTCGCGCTGAACGGGGACCCGCCGTCGAAGAAGGAGCTTGCGGCTGCGCGCGAGACGGTCCGGAGCGCGCTCTCGCCGCTCTCGCCGCCGCGCCCGGAGGCCGCGCTCGCGGTGGGCGGGAGCGCCCGGGCGCTCGCGAAGCTCGTCGGCGGCCGGACGTTCGACGCGGAGGCGGCCGAGACGGTGATCGCCCGGCTCGCGCGCCGGCGCTCGACGAAGGTCGCCCGCGCCGCAGGGATCGACGAGCGTCGCGCCGAGACGCTCCTCGGGGGCGCGCTGCTCCTCGCCGAGTCGTCGCGGGTGCTCGGCCGCCCGCTGACGCTGGCCCGCGGCGGGCTCCGCGAGGGCGCCGCACTCGCGCTCGCCCGCGAGGGCGCGGCCGCGGCCGCCTGAACGAGCCTGACGCCTCAGGCCGCGGCTTGCGGAGCCGGCTCCGCCGGCCGGGAGCGAACCGCGGCTGGGCGTCAGGACTGCCAGGACTCCCAGAGGGCGGCGTAGGCCCCGTCGCGCTCGATGAGCTCGTCGTGGGTGCCGAGCTCGTGGAGGAGGCCGTCCTCGACGACGGCGACCCGGTCTGCGTCGTGTGCGGTGTGGAGCCGGTGGGCGATCGCCACCACGGTGCGGCCCGTGAGGACC
Organism: uncultured Actinomycetes bacterium; assembly: GCA_963712255.1. Taxonomy (GTDB): domain Bacteria; phylum Actinomycetota; class Thermoleophilia; order Gaiellales; family Gaiellaceae; genus Gaiella. The sequence goes on along the minus strand of CAVQHL010000017.1, from coordinate 33,868 downwards.
GAGGCGAGGGAGCGCTCGAGGTGGCGCGCCGCGCGCGGGTCGAGGAGCGAGGTCGCCTCGTCGAGGACGAGCGTGTGCGGGTCGGCGAGGACGAGCCGGGCGAGCGCGAGCTGCTGGGTCTGGGGCGGGCTCAGAGGCTCGCCTCCGGCGCCGACGACGGTCTCGAGCCCGTCGGGCAGCGCCTCGGCCCACTCGAGCGCGTCGACCGCCGCGAGCGCTCCCTCGAGCTCCGCCTCGCTCGCCTGCGGTCGGGCGAGGCGGAGGTTGTCCGCCAGCGTCCCCACGAAGACGTGCTGCTCCTGCGTCACCAGCGCGACCTCCTGGCGCAGCGTCTCGAGCGGCAGCTCGACGAGCTCGACGCCGCCCACCTCGACCCGCCCGGTCCGCGGTGGATGGATCCCTGCGAGAAGGCGTCCGAGGGTCGACTTGCCTGCGCCGGACGGCCCGACGACGGCCACCCGCTCGCCCGGCTCGAGATCGAGGTCGATCCCGTGGAGCACGTCCCGGCCGGGAACGTAGGCATAGCGGACGTCGCGCGCGGCGAGCGCGTCACCCGCCGGGACGCGCCCGGACGCGAACCGGTCGGGCGGCACCGCCTCGATGCCCGACGAGGCGCGCGAGCGATGCGCCGCCGACCTGGATCTCGTCGAGCCACGAGATGAGGCGGTCGACGGGATCCGCGAGCTGCTGCGCGTAGAGGATGACGGCCGTCACCTCGCCGATCGACGCGTGGCCCGCCTGGACGAGCCAGCCGCCCCAGAGCACGCCGGCGACGACCGGGAGGACGTACGCGATCTCGGCCGTGGGGAACCAGAAGGTGCGCAGGCGCAGCGTGTAGCGCTCTGCGGCGTAGGCCTCGGAGAGGTCCGCGTCGACCTGCCGGACGCGGTACTCCGCAAGCCCGAGCGCGTCGACGGTCAGCCCGCCGTCGACGGTCTCCCCGACGGTGCCGGCCATCGACGCGTAGGCGGCGCGCTCCCGGAGGTAGCCCTGCGGCGCCCGGCGGAGATACCAGCGGGTGCCGATCACGATCGCCGGGACGCCGGCGATGAGCGCGAGAGCGGCCGGCGGGCTGACCCAGACGGCCGCCGCCACCGTCAGCACGGTCGTCACGGCGGCGATCAGCGTCTCGGGGATCGCGAACCGGACCGTGCGGGCGAGCGAGTCGACGTCCGCCGTCGTCCGCGAGACGAGGTCGCCCGTCCCGGCCCGCTCGACGCTCGAGAGCGGCAGCGCGAGCACCGTTCGCATGAAGTCCTCGCGGAGCTCGGCGAAGATCCGCTCGGAGACGACGAACGAGGTCCGTCGCGCGAACCAGGTGAGCACCGTCTGGAGCACGATGAACGCGGCGAGCACGAGGGCGATGCGATCGACGTACGCGCGCGTCGTCCCGTCGGTGACCGCCTGGACGAGGCGTCCGAGCAGGGCCGGACCGACCAGTCCGGCGGCTGCGGCGAGCGCATGGAGAGCGACGACGCCGGCCAGGGCGGCGCGATGCCGCCTGGCGAGCCGGCGGGCGTGACGGCGGAGCTCGGGCCCGTCGGCGATCGGGAGCAGCTCGGTCATTCGCTCTCTCCGCGCGTGACGGTGTCGCGGTAGTCGTCGCGTTCGCGCAGCAGCTCGCGATGCGCTCCCTCGGCCACGACGCGGCCGTCCGACACGAGCACCACGCGGTCGGCCTGGTCGAGGACGAGCGGGCTCGTCGAGACGACGACGGTCGTCCTGCCGCGCCGCGCGCCCCGGAGGTCGCGGGCGATGCGCGCCTCGGTGTGGGCGTCGACCGCGCTCGTCGGCTCGATCAGCACGAGGAACTCGGGGTCCGCGAGCAGCGCGCGAGCGAGCACGAGCCGTTGGCGCTGACCGCCCGAGAACGACCGCCCGCGCTCGTCGATCCTCGTGTCGAGGCCGTCCGGGAGGCCCTCGAGCACGTCACCGGCGTTGGCGACGGCGAGCGCGTCGAGGATCGCCTCGTCCGAGTCGGCATGCCGCCACGGGTCGAGCTGGCGGCGAAGCTCGCCCGAGAAGAGGATCGGGTCCTGCTCGCTGACGACGATGAGACGCCGGACGGCGTCCAGCGGGAGCGTCTCGAGGGGCTGATCGCCGAGGACGACCCCGTCGCCGGGCGTCACCCGCCCGAGCCTCCCCGCGATCGCCGCGGTCTCCGTCGGCACGGCCGAGACGAGGCAGGTGAGGAGCCCCGGCTCGATCGTCACGCCCGAGCCGAGGTCGCGGAGCGGGACGCGGGGCTCCTCCGGCACCGGCCGCGCATCGGGTGGGTCGGTCACGAGCGGCTGGACGCTCAGCACGTCGACCATCCGGCGAGCGCCCACGAGCGCGCGCGTGATCTTGTCGACCGCCTCCCCGGCGGTGCGGAGCGGGATCACGAGGAAGGCCGCGTACCCGTAGAAGGCGACGAGGTCGCCCGCGTCGATCGTCCCGGAGAGGACGAACCGCGCGCCGACCCAGGTGACGATGACGATGAAGATGCCGGGCAGCAGCACCTGGGCCGCGTCGAGGGTCGACTCGGGCGTCGCGACGCGGACGCCGGCGAGCCGGACGCGCTGAGAGCGGTCGCGGTAGCGGTCGTAGAACGCCTGCTCGCCGCCGATTCCGCGGAGGACGCGGAGCCCCGCGGCCGTGTCGGCTCCGAGCGCCGTGAGGCGGCCGACCTCCTCGCGCTGCGCCCGTTGCCGTACCTGGAGCGGCCTGATCACGAGGCCGAGGGAGACGACGAGGATCGGCACGCCGATCAGCACCGTCAGCCCGAGCTCGACGGAGGTCGAGAGCAGGATCACCGCGACGACGACGTACGAGACGATCGCTCCTGCGAGTCGAGCCGTGATGTCGAACGCACCGCCGGCGCGAAGCGCGTCGTTCGACACCGTGGCGACGACCTCGCCGGTCGAGTGCCGGCCGCGGATCGCCTGCCCCGCCCGTGACGCGTGGTGCCCGACCACCTGGACGAGCAGGAACGAGGCGCGGAGCCAGTTCTGGACGGCGAAGCGGTGCCGCATGACCCCGGCGGCGCCCTGGACGATGCCCAGGCCGAGGAGCAGGGCCGCCCACGTCACGAGCGCCGCGCCGTCGTCCTCGACGATCCCGTCCTGGATGGCACGGCCGATCGTGTACGGCATGAGCGCCTGGGCGACCATCCACGCGATCCCGAAGGCGACCCCGAGCACGAGGGAGCCGACCTGCTGCCTCCCCACCCACAGGAGCAGCTTCGAGGGCGAGCGCCGGTCGGGGATGCCCGGCTCGGCGACGGGGAGACTGCGCATGCGCCAGGACATGCGCGGGGCCCTCTACGAGGGTCTGACCAGGGGCTTGTAGGCGATGCGGTGCGGCTCGAGCGCCTCGGGCCCGCGGGTCTCGCGCACCCAGTCGCAGTACTCGGCGTAGCTGCCCTCGAACCACGTCGTCTGCGAGTCGCCCTCGAACGCGAGGATGTGCGTCGCGACGCGGTCGAGGAACCAGCGATCGTGCGAGATCACCACCGCGCACCCGGCGAAGTCGACGAGCGCCTCCTCGAGCGCGCGGAGCGTGTCGACGTCGAGGTCGTTGGTCGGCTCGTCGAGGAGGAGCAGGTTGCCGCCGGCGCGGAGGAGCTTCGCGAGGTGCACGCGGTTCCGCTCGCCGCCCGAGAGGTCCTTGACGAGCTTCTGCTGGTCGCCGCCGCGGAAGTTGAACCACGAGACGTACTGCCGCGAGTTGATCTCGCGCTTGCCGAGCGCGATCACGTCCTGGTTGCCGGAGATCTCCTTCCAGACGGTGTTCTGCGGCTCGAGGCCGCCCCGCGACTGGTCGACGTACGCGAGCTCGACGGTGTCCCCCACCTCGAGCGTCCCGCTGTCCGGCTGCTCCTCCCCCGCGATCATCCGGAAGAGCGTCGTCTTGCCCGCGCCGTTCGGCCCGATCACGCCGACGATGCCGCCGGGCGGAAGCTCGAAGGTCAGGTCCTCGACGAGGAGCCGGTCGCCGAATCCCTTCTGGACACCCTCGGCGCGGACGACGACGTCGCCGAGGCGCGGGCCGGCCGGAATGTGGATCTCGACGGCGTCCAGGCGCTTCGCCTGGTCCTCGGCCAGGAGCTTCTCGTACGCCGCGAGTCGCGCCTTCGACTTCGCGTGCCGGGCGGTCGGGCTCATCCGGACCCACTCGAGCTCGCGCTGCAGCGTCCGCCGCCGGGCGACGTTCTGCTTCTCCTCGACGCCCAGCCGCGCCTCCTTCTGCTCGAGCCAGGACGTGTAGTTCCCCTGGAACGGGATGCCCTTGCCGCGATCGAGCTCGAGGATCCAGCCGGCGACGTTGTCGAGGAAGTACCGGTCGTGGGTGACCGCGATGACGGTTCCCTTGTACGACTCCAGGAAGCGCTCGAGCCACGCGACCGACTCGGCATCGAGGTGGTTCGTCGGCTCGTCGAGCAGGAGCAGGTCGGGTGCCGAGAGGAGGAGGCGGCAGAGCGCCACGCGCCGCCGCTCGCCGCCGGAGAGCGTCGCCACGTCGCGGTCGCCCTCGGGAAGCCGAAGCGCGTCCATCGCCCGGTCGAGCGTCTGGTCGAGGCTCCACGCGTCCGCGCGGTCGATCTGCTCCTGCACCCTCGCCTGGTCGGAGAGGAGCTGGTCGAAGTCCGCGTCGGGCTCGGCGAACGCCGCCGAGATCGCGTTGAAGCGGTCGAGCAGGTCGCGGAGCTCGCGCACGCCGTCCTCGACGTTCCCGCGGACGTCCTTCGTCGCGTCGAGCTCCGGCTCCTGCGGCAGGTAGCCGACCGTCGCCTTCGGGTCGAGCTCGGCGACCCCGGAGGACGGCTCCTCGAGCCCGGCCATGATGCGCAGGAGCGTCGACTTGCCGGCGCCGTTCGGCCCGAGCACGCCGATCTTCGCGCCGTGGAGGAACGACAGCGAGATGTTCGACAGCACCTGCCGCTCGGGGCCGTAGAACTTGTCGGCCCGGTACATCGTGTAGATCACGTCTGCTGCTCACGGTCGTCCAGGCTAGCGGCGGCTCACCACACGCCGTGCCGCTCCAGCACCCGGTCGACGGCCGGGTCGGGGCTCGGCGGCTCGTGGAAGGTCGGCGCGCCGGCCGCCGCGAGCGCCTCGACCGTGCCGACGTAGTCCCCGTCGTGCGCCCGGTTGCAGCGGAGCGCCCAGATCGCGCAGTCGAGCGGTGTCGGGCCGTGGTCGCCCCAGGCCCGGTCGGTGAGGTCGGCGCCACGCTCGATCAGCAGCTCGACCGTCGCCCGGCGGCCGTGCATCGCGGCCTGGTCGAGCGGCGTGAAGTTGCTCCAGCCGCGCGTGTCGACGTGCATCCCCGCGTCGAGCAGCGCCCGGACGATCTCCGTCCGGTCGAGGAGCGCGAACTGCCCGAGGATCCAGCCGTAGTCGTCGGTCTCCGGGTTCCCGAGCGCAGGCGGCCGGGCGCGCGGGAGCTCGACCGACTCGCCCCGTGCCACGGCGAGGACGGCCTCGTCGACCTCGTCGAGCGCCGCCGTCGCTCCGAGCGACTCGAGGAGCTCGTACGCCGCGAGGTGCCCGCAGCGCGCCGCGAGGGCGAGCGGCCGCCGCCCGACGTCCCAGAACGTCCACGGCCGATCGACGTCGGCGCCCGCGGCGAGGATCGCCTCGATGAACCGGACCGTCCGCCCCCGCGCGATCGCGTGGTGGAGGCAGCAGCGCTCGTTCATGTCGGCGCCGCGCGCGATGAACCAGCGCAGCCCGTCGAGGTCCTCGAAGTCGACCTTGTGCCCGACGTACTGCTCCGCGCCGGGCTTCCAGAGGGCGTCGAGCATCGCCGTCGAGCCGTGCTCGCAGGCGTGGTAGATGGCGTCGTCGTCCCGCTCGGCGCCGTGCGCGACGAGGAGCTCGATCAGCGCCACGTCGTCGCGGTCGACAGCGCTTCGAACGGCGTAGAAGTCCCAGTCCCCGCCGTCCTCGCGCTCGTGGGTGAACGCGTTCGGGTCGGCGCCGGCCTCGAGCAGCAGGCGTGCGCACTCCCGGACGTCCGCGCCGGTCCCGGTCGATCGCCGGAGCAGGTAGAGGAGGGGCACGAGGCCGTCGACGGGCTCGCTCGCCGCTCCGGGATCGGCGGCGAGCACGGCCGCCAGGCCTTCCGGATCGGCTGCTGCGAGGTGGCGCTCGATGCCCTCGAGCGAGAGGGCCTGGACGTGCCGGACGAGGCGCGGCCAGCTCGGGAACCCGTAGTCGCGGGCGAGCTCGTGCTGCGCGGCGGCGAGGGGTATTCCCCGCTCTCGCTTGCGTGTCTTCGCCTGCTTGCGCAGGTGCTCGAGGTCGGGGCGGTCGGGAAGCTGCACGGCGAACCTCCTGTCTGGCCCGGGTCCGCGTCTCGGGCGGAAGGTTCGTCGCCTCGACGATCCTGCTCGTACCCGGTGGGATGCTCCCTGCCCCGCGGACGGACGCGCCCGGTTGCGCAGGGTCAGCGTATCGCCGCAGCCCGCAGGACCGCCAGATCGCGCTCGTACGTCAGCAGGCGAGCCGCCTCGTCGACGGGCACCCAGCGCGCCTCGTCGACCTCGTGGTCGAACGCGAGCGCGCCTCCCGTCACGCGCAGCCGCCAGTAGTGCACCCGCTTCGGGCGCCCCTTCGAGTCGTGGTACGAGGTCGACGGCAACGAGTCCTCGAGCGCGCACCGGAGGCCGGTCTCCTCCTCGACCTCGCGCACCGCGCATGCCTCGTAGCTCTCGCCGAGATCGCACTTCCCCTTGGGGAAGCTCCAGTCGTCGTACTGCGGGCGGTGCACGACGAGCACCTCGAGGCCGTCGACTCCATCCCTGACCGGAACACCTCCTGCGGCGCGAACGACCTTCACTCGATCCGCTTGCCGGCGCGCCGCAGCTCTTTCCAGGCGTCGGGCCAGGCGCTGCGCGCGGCCCGCTTGCGCTCCTCCGCGAGCTCGATCAGGCGGATGGCCGCGTCCGTCTGCCCGTCGTTCGCCCAGGCGCGAAGACGGTCTTCGGCGACCGTGGCGTCCTGGTGCTCGCCGAGAACCTCCTGGAGCGCCTTCGCCCGGGTGACGAACCGCTCGCCCGGGCGACCGAGCTCGTGGGCCGCGAGCTCCGCTGCGTAGCGCGCGCGCTTGACCCGGATCCGCGCCGCGTGCAGCTCGTCGTCCGACGAGCCGCGCCCGAGCGCCGTCACCACCTTGCGTGTCCGCCGCCACTCGGCCCGAAGGAGCGAGGCGAGCGACGGCGCCTCGGCCGTCGACGCGGCCGACTCCGGCTCGGAGACGTGATCGAGCCGGTCGAGGAGGGCGAGGTAGCGATCGCTGGTGAGCGCCTCGACCACCGCGCCGCGGGAGGCGGCCCGCTCCGCGTCGAGCTGCGCGAGGAGCGGCGCCGCTTCGACGCCGTCGTCGCCGAGGGAGGCGACGTCCGCCGCGAGCCGGCCCGCCAGGACGTCGAGGTCGCGCGCAGGCCCGAGCGCGCGCCCGAGCCAGCCGAGCTCGGCCCGCAGCGGCTCGGACCACGACGGCTCGAGCAGCGGCCTCCCGGCGCGGAGAAACGCGCGGAGCCGCCGGGTCGCGACGCGAAGCTGGTGGAGGTCCTCCGGATCCGACCCGAGGCGCGTCCCCGGGTCGTGGAGCAGGAGCAGCCGCACCTGCGCGGCCAGCGCGATGCCGAGCGCCTCGAGCGGCGGGGCACCCCGGGGGATGGCCGCCGGCGGGGCCGGTGAGTCGAGCTCGAGGGCGCGGAACAGCTTCGGGCGCAGCGCCCCCGACGACGACCCCGCGCCTGCGCGACGGAGCTCCTTCCCGAGCCGGCGCAGGGCCTGCTCGTCGCCGTCGAGGAGCTCCACCTCGAGCTCGCGGAAGCGCCGGGTGACGTGCTGGCCGACCAGGACGGAGACGGAGTCGTCGACGATCTCGGCACCGCGCGCCCGAACGCCCTCGCGCCGGGTCCGGAGGCGGGCAACCGGCTCGACGCTGCGGCCCCGGAGGTGCGCCACGAGGAGCGCGAGCATCTCGAGCGGCGGACGCGCGGGCGGGCCGCCCTGCTCGAGCTCGATGCGGGCCGCGCCCCGCGGGAGCTTCAGCTGCCAGAGGCCCGCCCCGTCCTCGACGCGGCGACGGAACGTGATGCCGTGACGGGCGAGCACGAGGTCCGGCGTGTCGTGGTACGTCGAGATGAACACGCGGCTCGGGAGCGCCTCGCCGCCGAGCTCGGGCAGCACGAACCCCTCCCGCGGCTCGAGCTTCAGCTCCCGCTCCAGCGTCTCCTTCATCGTGCCGAGCGTAACCCGGAGTCGAGCGGGCGCGCGACTGCAGCACGTTTGCATTGTCTCGTTTCGGTTAACGTGCCCGGCCGTGCGCCTGTCGCTCACGCCGAAGACCAGCGAGTTCTACGTCCTGTTCGGGCGCGCCGCCGAGAACGCGCTCCAGGTTGCGCGCCTCGTCGAGCGGCGCTTCCGCGAGCACCCGAACTCGGGGATCACGCAGGAGCAGGTCAAGGCGGAGGAGACGGAGGGCGACGCGATCACCCGCGAGCTCATCACCCTGCTCAACACGCAGTACCTGACGCCGTTCGACCGCGACGACATCTTCATGCTCGCGATCGAGCTCGACGACATCGTCGACGAGCTCGAGGAAGCCTCCGACCTGCTCGGCCTCTACGGGATCGACCTGCCGACGAAGCACGCCGTCCAGCAGACGAGCCTGATCGTCGGGGCGACGGAGCAGCTCAAGATCGCGTGCGACAACCTGAAGAGCTTCTCGGGCGTGCAGCAGGCGCTGGTCGAGCTCAAGCGGCTCGAGGACCAGGGGGACAGCGTCCTCCGCGAGGCGCTCGCGTCGTTGTTCCGCGACGACCGGATCGACCCGCTGGTGGTGATCCGGTGGAAGGACGTCTACGAGCGGCTCGAGGGCGCGCTCGACAGCTGTGAGACGGCCGCGAACACGATCGCGAACATCGTCGTGAAGAACGCCTGAGGCGCGACCCGATGGAGGCCACGCTCTGGGCAGTCGTCGTCGTCGCGCTCTTCTTCGACTTCACGAACGGGTTCCACGACACCGCGAACTCGATCGCCACGAGCGTCTCGACGGGAGCGCTCTCCCCTCGCCTGGCGGTCGCGAGCGCGGCGGTCCTGAACTTCGCGGGCGCGTTCGTCTCGATCGCGGTCGCCGCGACCATCGCCAAGGGGATCGTCGATCCGGAGGTGATCACGCTCGACGTCGTGATGGCCGGCCTCGTCGGGGCGATCACGTGGAACCTCATCACCTGGTTCGTCGGCCTGCCGTCGAGCTCGAGCCACGCCCTGATCGGCGGCATGATCGGGTCGGCGATGGCGGCGGGCGGGAAGGACGTCGTCCAGTGGCAGGGGATCCTGGACAAGGTGCTCATCCCGTCGATCATCGCGCCGTTTCTCGGCATCGCCTTCGCGTTCACGCTGATCCTCGGCGTCACGTGGATCGTCGCGAAGCGCGCGCCGACGAAGGTCAACCGCGTCTTCAGACGCCTCCAGCTCGTGTCGGGCGGGTTCGTCGCGTTCACGCACGGGACGAACGACGCGCAGAAGACGATGGGGATCATCGCGCTCGCGCTCGTCGCCTCCGGTCACCTCTCCGCCGGACTTCGAGCGCCCGCCGACGTGGGTCATCGCCTCGTCTGCGCTCGCGATGGCCGCGGGAACCTACGCGGGCGGCTGGCGGATCATCAGGACGCTCGGCCAGCGCATCGCGAAGATCGATCCACCGCAGGGCTTCGCCGCGCAGACCGCGTGCGCCTCGATCCTCTTCGGCACGGCGCACTTCGGGTTCCCGGTCTCGACGACCCAGACGATCTCGGGCTCCGTGCTCGGCGCGGGCGCGATCCGGGGCTTCTCCGCCGTCCGCTGGGGCGTCGCGGGGAACATCGTCGTGGCGTGGATCCTCACGCTGCCCGCCTCCGCGCTCGTGGGCGCCGCGCATGGAGTACGTGACGCGGCTCCCGGCCGGCCACGTGATCGTGTTCATCCTCGCGATCCTGATCGCCGCGACCGCGTTCGCCGCCCGGCGCTGGGAGACGCGCAAGCTGGTCCTGGAGCCTGCGACGTAGCAGGCTCGCGGCGCGCACGGGACGAGCCTTCCAGCCCCACCCGACGGACGACGGTCCGTCACCACTCGGCACCAAGATCGACACACGACGTGACGGTGGCGGCGATAGGTTCGCACGGTGGTCGACGCGGTGGAGCTCCGGGCGGTGGCGCTCTTCGGCTCGCTCGACGACCAGGAGCTCGAGTCGCTCGCCTCGTGCGCCGAGCTGGTCGAGATCCCGTCGGAGGGAGTCGACCTGACGCGCCAGGGCGACTTCGGACACGCCGTCTTCGCCGTGGTCGGCGGCACCGCCGACGTCACGGTCGACGGATCGCCGGTGCGCCAGCTCGGCCGGGGCGACGTCTTCGGCGAGATCGCCGTCCTCTCGTCCGGGCGCCGCACGGCGACGGTGACGTCGACGTCCCCGATGCGGCTCGTGTCCGTGTTCAAGCGGGACCTCTGGCGCTTCGCAGACGCCAACCCCGGGTTCGACGACGCCCTGCGGCAGGCGACGATCCGAAGCTGACGCGCCGCGCGCGCCGATCAGACCGGCAGCGGATCCTCGCTCGAGCGGACCTTCTCGTCTCGCGCCTCGCGCGCAAAGCGGCAGAGCTCCGTCACCGCCTCCCGGAAGATGTCCGCGTCGGGTCGGTACGCCCGCGTGAAGTCGACGGCGCCGTTCACCTCGAGGATCGTGTAGCCGCCGTCCGGGGTCGGAAGGAGATCGACGCCGACGAGCGCCGCCGAGGTCGCGCGCGCCGCCGCGAGTGCGAGGAGCACGGCGGTCGGCGACGGCGTGACGGGCACACGTCCGGCGCCGAGCGCGACGTTCGTCCGCCATTCGCCGGGCGCCGCCTCCCTCCTCACGGCGCCGACCACGCGGTCACCGGCGACGATGACACGGAGGTCCCAGCCCGTGGGCGGCACGACTTCCTGCACGAGCGCACCGTGCTCGACGTACCACGCCTCCCCTCCGAGCGCCTCGAGCACGGCAGCGAGCTCGTCGTCCGTCTCGCAGACGACCACGTTCCGTCCCCAGCTGCCGTGCCGCGGCTTGACGACGACCGGCGCATGCAGCGTCTCGAGCGGGCGCCCGGGGCGGAGGTGCCGTGTCCACGGATGAGGGAGGCCCGTGCGGCGAAGGAGGCGGGCGGTCACGAGCTTGTCGTGCGTCGCGATCAGGGTGGCGGGGCCGTTCAGGACCGTGACGCCACGCGCCGCCAGGACGCCGAGGGCCCAGAGGCCGTCGTCGATGCCGTCGAGGGTCTGGCGCACGTCGAGGCGGCCGAGCACGGCGTCCCCGGGGCCGAGCGACGAGGCCGCTACGGCCGGAGTCATCGGGACGATCTCCACATCGGGCAAGCACGTGGCGGCGAGTGCGAGCGTCGTTCGGCTCGGTGCCGCGGAGACGATGGCGAGTCGCATGCCTCCACTGAACCGGCTGGCCCTGCCGTCACGCAAGGGCATTCACCACTCCGACACGACACCGGCACCCGTCGTGGATGTGCCGAGCCGACGCAGGAGAGGGGCGAGGCGCGCTCTCGCCCCCGACGTGCTCGATCAGCAGCAGTCGTCGCCGCAGCCGCAGTCGTCGTCGCAACAGAAGAGCTGGAGCGTCATCGTCGTCACCTCCTCGTCGTGGTCGGTCGGGGATGGAACGACTCTCGCTCGTCGAACGCGTAGTACGCCGGTCGGAACGGCTCGGGCGGCCCGGCCCCCGCGCAGCCGAGCACATCCCCCTGGTCGCAACAGCCGACCTCGTGCGTGCACTGATCGCGGTCGGTTGCATCGGGGCGCGTCATCTCAGGCGGGGAACGTCGTGACCGCCTCGAGGCGCGAGAGCGCGTCGCGGTCGAGTGAGTAGAACGCCCACGTTCCCTCCTGGCGTCGCCGGAGCAGGCCGGCGTCCGCCAGCTTGCGAAGGTGGTGGCTCACCGTCGGCTGCGAGAGCCCGAGGTGAGGGGTCAGGTCGCAGACGCAGACCCCGTCGTCGGCCGCTGCGAGCATGTTCACGATCCGCACGCGTGTCGGGTCGGCGAGCGCCTTGAACAGGGACGCAGTCGCTGCGGCCTCGTCGTCTGACATCGCCGGCGCGGCGAGCGGCGTGCAGCATGCGACTCGGCGGGAGGATGGAGAGCGTCTTCATCGACGTTCATCAATCTAACACAAATATCGACGATCGTCGATGAATTGCCTTCCGTGTCCGACGGGAACGGGACGGGGCGGCCGCGTGGCCGCCCCGTCCCGCAAGCGGATCAGTCCGAGATCAGGTCCTGTTCGCCGCCTTGAGCGCGAGATCGAAGGTGATCCGCGCCCGCTTGAGCTGGGCGGTCGTGAGCGGAACGAATCGCGCGCGCGTCGCGATCGCCTTCTCGTTGGCGAAGATGTAGCCGAGGAACGCCTGCACCTCGGGCCGGCGGAACGACGCGCCCTTCGCGTAGATGAAGAGCGGCCGCGAGAGCGGCTTGTAGCTGTTGTTCTGCGTGGTGGCGATCGAGGGGGTCACGCACTGGCCGGACTTCGGGTTCTGCACCTGGAGGGCCTTCAGCCGGCTCTGGTTCTCCTCGTAGTACGAGAAGCCGAAGTAACCGAGCCCTCCTCTGGTGCCGGCAACGCCCTGCACCAGCACGTTGTCGTCCTCGGAGGCCTGGTAGTCCGATCGACTCGCCCGCGCGCGGCCGTTGATCGCCTCGGTGAAGTACTCGAACGTGCCGGAGTCCGTCCCGGGGCCGAAGAGCCGGAGCGGCTCGTTCGGGAAGCCCGCCCGGACGTCGTTCCAGCTGTTGACCTTGGAGCCCGGCTCCCAGATCTTCTTGAGCTCGGCGACGGTGAGGCACGTGGCCCACGTGTTGTCGCGGCTCACGACAACCGTCAGTGCGTCGTTCGCGACCGTGAACGCACGCCACGAGCCGATGTTGTTGTTCTTGCAGCTCGTCGCTTCTGTCCGCCTCATCGGGCGGGACGCATCCGAGAGGTCGGTCTCGCCCTTGCAGAAGCGCTCGAAGCCGCCGCCCGTGCCCGAGATGCCGACCGTGATGTTGGTCTTGGTAGCGCCTGCGCGCCGGAACAGCTCTGCCGCTGCCGTCGTGTACGGGCCGACGGTCGACGAGCCGTCCGCCGTGATCGTGCCGCGAAGCTTGCCGAGACCTGCCTTCGACAGGTCCGGCTTGACCGTGGCCGCAGCCGCAACCGAGACGAGCGCGCCCAGCAAGGCGACGACGCCGATCGCGACGACGGCGCGGCGCCGTCTGGACGAATCCTTCATCAGAGTCTTTCCCCTTCTCTCGATTGCTCTCATGCGCCGCGAGCCTGCCGCGCCGCGCCGCCGACGTGGGGTGACCGGCGGTGAACGTCCGGTCGAGAAGTGGTGAACGGCGACGCTCGCCGCGCGGCCGTCCCGTTAGTGGGAGGCGTCCGTGAACTCGTGGAACTCGCCCGTGACGAGGAACTCGGTCTGCTCTCCGATGTCGACCGCGTTGTCGCCGATCCGCTCCAGGCAGCGTGCGACGACGATCATCCGCATCCCCCACTCCTGGAGGCCCGGCGAAGCGGCCATTTCGAGCACCTTGTCCGTCACCCGGCGATTGGTGCGGTCGACGAGCTCGTCGAGGTCGACGAGCGACCGGGCCCGCGCCACGTCGCGGGCGGCGAACGTGTCGAGCGAGACCTTGACCATCTCCTCGCAGCGGTCGCCCATCTCGCGGAGCCCCTCGACGAGGTCGTGCCGCGTCTCGAGGTCGGCGGTGAGCTTCGTCAGCTTCGCGATCGTCACCGACTGGTCGCCGATCCGCTCGAGATGAATGGAGCAGTGAAGGACCGCGAGAACGAGCCGGAGGTCGCCGGCGACGGGCGTCTCGAGGGCGAGCGTCTCCTCGACGAGCTTCTCGATGCGGTGGTAGCGCGAGTCGATCTCGTCGTCGAAGGCGATCACTTCGTCGCAGAGCTCGGAATCCTGGGCCTCGAGCGCCGTGATCGCGCCCCGGAGCGCACGAATGCACAGCTCTCCCTGCTCCTGGACGCTCGCCTCGAGCTGGTCGAGCCGCTGCTGGAACTCGACCCTCATCCGAATCTCCCCGTGACGTAGTCCTCGGTCCGCTTGTCGGCGGGCTGCGTGAAGATCTTCGTCGTCGCGTCGTACTCGACGAGGATCCCGTTCCGGCCCTTTCCGTCGTCGTGCACCTCGACCGAGAAGAAGGCCGTCATGTCGGCGACCCGCGCCGCCTGCTGCATGTTGTGGGTGACGACGATGATCGTGTACTCGCGCTTGAGGTCGTGCATGAGGTCCTCGATCGCCGCCGTCGCGATCGGGTCGAGCGCCGATGCCGGCTCGTCCATCAGGAGGACATCCGGCTCGGTCGCGAGCGCCCGCGCGATGCAGAGGCGCTGCTGCTGGCCGCCCGAGAGCCCCAGAGCGGAGTCCTTGAGCCGGTCCTTTACCTCGTCCCACAGCGCGGCCCGGCGCAGGCAGCTCTCGACCCGGTCGTCGAGGGCGTCCTTCATCCCGAGCGCGCGGGGACCGAACGCGACGTTGTCGTAGATCGACTTCGGGAACGGGTTCGGCTTCTGGAACACCATCCCGATCCGCCGTCTGACCTCGACCGCGTCGACGCTCCGAGCATAGAGGTCGTTGCCGTGGTACTGGACGGTGCCGCTCACGTCCGCTCCGATGATCAGGTCGTTCATCCGGTTGAAGCAGCGGATGAACGTCGACTTCCCGCAGCCGGACGGGCCGATGAACGCTGTCACGCTGTTCTCGTAGACGTCGAGCGAGACGTTCCGTAGCGCGAGCTTGCCGGAGTACGCTACGGCGAGGTCCTCGACGTGGAAGACCTTCTCCCGCGTCGCGAGCTCCTCGGTCGTCGTGCCGACGGACACCTCCGCCAAGCGTGCGCTGTCGATCCCGGGCGCGTTTGCATTCGTCCGGGCGTGGGTCTCGGGGAGCGCTGCGTGGGTGTCGGGGGTCTGCTCGTCCATCTTTTGCGTCATCTCGATCCTCACCAGGTCTGTCGGTAGCGGTTCCGGAGGAAGATCGCGATCGCGTTCATGGTCAACACGATCACGAGGAGCACGATGATCGCCGCGGCGGCGAGATTCTGGAACGCCGGATCCGGCAGCTTGACCCACGTGTAGATCTGCACGGGCAACGCCGTGAACGCGCCGAGGACGGTCGGATCGAAGGCGACGTACTGGAGGGCGCCGATCAGGAGCAGCGGCGCGGTCTCCCCGACCGCCCGCGAGAGCGCGAGAATCGAGCCGGTCGCAATCCCGGGGATCGACGCCGGCAGAACCTGCCGCGAGACGACCTGCCACTTCGTGGCGCCGAGCGCGTAGCCCCCCTGCCGGATCGAGTCCGGCACCGCTCTGATCGCCTCGCGCGAGGCGATGATCACGGTGGGAAGGACGACGAGCGTCAGGATGATCGCGCCGGCAAGGAGCACGCGCCCGATGCCGACCGGGCCGCGAACGACGAACGCCAGCCCGAGAATGCCGTAGACGATCGCGGGCACGGCGGCGAGGTTTTGGATGTTGAGCTCGAGCAGCCGGTTGTACCAGCGCTCCTTGTGCGCGTACTCCTCGAGGTAGATCGCGGTGAGGACGCCGATCGGCACGGCCATGAGGAGGAGCAGCGCGGCGAGGTAGATCGTCGCGAGGATCGCCGGTCGTGCGCCCGCCTCATCGGCCTGGGTCGACGGCGGATCGGTGAAGAGCGCCTTCGAGAGCGCCGGAAGGCCGTCGACGAGGGTCGTTCCGAGCAGCCACGCGAGCGTGCCGAACGAGACGGCGAGGCAGCCCATCATCGCCCCGACGAAGAGGCGGCTCTTCGTCTTTCGGCTCATCTCGTACACCTCCCGGAACCTCCGGACGAGCCGGATGGAGATGACGTTCATCACGAGCGTGATCACGAACAGCGTCAGGCCGACCGCGAAGATCGTCTTGTACTCGATCGAGCCAGTGGGCAGATCGCCGTTCCCGGTCGCGCCGATGAAGGCCGTCAGTGTCTCCATTGGCGCGCGCGGGTCGAATGTGAGCTGTGGCAGCTGCCCGACAGCGATGAGCACGATCATCGTCTCGCCGACCGCCCGCGAGATGCCGAGCACGAACGAGGCGATGATGCCCGAGATCGCGGCGGGAACGACGACCCGGGTCGAGACCTGGAGCCGGTCGGCGCCCAGACCGTACGCGCCGTCCCGCAGCGCCTGCGGCACTGCGGACATCGCGTCCTCGGAGAGCGAGGCGATCGTCGGGATCAGCATCACTCCGATGACGAGGCCTCCCGCCAGAACGTTGAAGATCTCGACCTGCACTCCGATCGATCTGAGCAGGGGCGTGACGGCGGTCAGCGCGAAATAGCCGTACACCACGGTCGGGATCGCTGCGAGGATCTCGATGATCGGCTTCAGGATGTTCCGTACCCGAGGGCTCGCGTACTCGCTGAGGAAGATGGCGGTGCCGAGCCCCGCCGGCGCAGCGACGAGGAGCGCCCAGAACGTGACGAGGAACGTCGCCTGGATCAGGGGCAGGACGCCGAACGCGCCTGGCTCGAACAGCGGCGACCAATCCGTGCCGGTGAAGAACTCCCAGAGGCTGATCTCGGTGAAGAACTCGATCGCCGGCAGGAGCAGCGAGATGACGATCCCGACCGTCGTCACGACCGAGACCAGCGCAGCGAGGCCGAGGATCAGCCTTGATGAACCACTCGCCGAGCCTGCGGCTCGAAGGGCTGAGATCGATCTCCCTGACCGCCGGAACCGACGGCGCGGTGAAGTCAGGCGTCGTCACGAACCCGTGGCTTCGTCGAGCTTCGCGAGGTTCTCCTCGATCTGCGTCTCATTGAGGGGGACGAACTGCGCCTCCTCCGCGATTGCGTTCTCGCTCTCGAGCATGTACCGGACGAAGTCCTCGACCTCCTGCCGTTCGAGCGCATCGGTCTTCGCGTAGACGAAGAGCGGTCGCGCGAGGGGCGTGTAGTCCCCGGCCTGAGCTGACGCGACGCTCGGGGCGACACAGCCGGAGCCGTCGTCGATCTCGACCGCCTTCAGCGTGTCCTGGTTCTCCTCGAAGTACGAGAAGCCGAAGTAGCCGAGCCCGCCCTTCGTCCCCGAGACACCCTGCACGGTGACGTTGTCGTCCTCGCTCGGCGAGTAGTCGGTGCGACTAGCGCCTTCCTCTCCGTTGATGACGTCCGTGAAGTAGTCGAACGTGCCCGAGTCGGTGCCAGCGCCGAACAGCTTCAGGGGCTCGTCCGGGAACCCGTCACGCACGTCGCTCCAGCTGTTCACCGTGGAGCCCGGCTTCCACATCGCGTTGAGCTCCTCGACCGTGAGGCAGGTCGCCCAGTCGTTCTCGGGATTGACGACGACCGTCAGCGCGTCGTTCGCTACCTGTAGCTCCAGGTACTCGACGCCGTTCTCGTCGCAGATCGCCGCCTCGTCCTCGTCGATGGGACGGGAGGCATTCGAGAGGTCGGTCTCACCGCGGCAGAACCGCTCGAACCCGCCGCCGGTTCCGGAGATCCCGACCGTGACGTTCGTGCCCGTCTCGTCACGGAAGCCCTGGGCGGCCGACGTGACGAACGGGCCGACGGTGCTCGAACCGTCGGCGCTGATCGTGCCGCCGCCGGACGACGAGTCGTCTCCGCCGCAGCCGGCCAGGACGACCGCAGCCGCGACGGATGCGAGAACGCTGGTGATGCGCAGGGTCATTCCACCTCTCCCGAGTGGGTGTCAGCGGGAGTGTTCCGGCGTGCCGGACCCGAATGGGAGGACGGCCGGTGTACATCTGGTGAAGAACTGGAGAATCTACGGAGGCCGGCGGAACGAGCACAGCGGACCTCGAGCCCCGCGCCGAGCCCGCCGTGCGCCTCGATCGTCCCGCCCGCCTGGGTGACGATGTGCTTCACGATCGCGAGCCCGAGGCCCGTGCCCCGCGAGGCGCGGGCGCGGTCGGCGCGGTAGAAGCGCTCGAAGAGCCTGCTCAGGTCGGTCTCGTCGACGCCGACGCCGTCGTCCGTCCCCCGCAGGATCACCGTGTCGCCGTCGCGCTCGATCGCGAGCGTGAACGTCGCGCCGGGGCCCGCGTAGCGGATCGCGTTCTCGGCGAGGTTCTGGGCGACGACCCGGAGCATCCGCGGCCGGATCTCGAGCTCGATCGCGGGGTCGCCCTCGACCGCCAGGGCGACGCCGGCGCGGCTCGCGCGGTCCTCGAGCTCGGCTGCGACGGCCTCGAGCTCCGGCCGAACGGCCACGGCGCCCAGCGAGACGACGCGCGACCCGGACTCGAGCTCGGAGAGGAAGAGCACCTCGTCGATCAGCTCCCGGATCTGCCCGACCTCGCTCCGCGCCTGGTCGACGAGGTCGGCGACGTCCTCCCCGGGCAGCGTCGCCATCTCGAGCAGCGAGAGCAGCCGTGCGAGCGGCGTCCGGAGCTCGTGCGACACCGCCGCCGTGAACCCGGTGCGGAGCTCCTCGTACGCCGTCAGGTCGCCGCCGCGGCTCAGGTAGACGAGCCGCTCGCGGCGGCCGTCGATGTCGTACGGAACGACGAGCGGCACGATCCCGGCCTCGCCGGAGAGCAGCCCCTCGGGGATCGGCGCCCCCTCCCGGAGGCCGTCGATCGACTGTCGCGCGCGGCGGCTCGCGCCGATCACCCGGTCCGCCTCGTCGAGCACGACGACCGACTCGCGGCTCTCCTCGAGCAGCACCCGGCCGCGTTTGGCGTCGGCGTCCATGCTCACGGCGTTCTAACAGACGCCTGACGCACGCCTTGCCCCCGGCACACGACCAGCTCACCCGAGAGGCGCTGAATGCACCCGAGACCTCGACCGAAGGGAGACAGGCATGAAGGCACGGGTGAGCATCGTGCTCGCGATCGGCGCGGGGCTGGTCCTCGCGTCGACGGCCGCGGCGGCGATCATCGACGGCACCAGCGGCGACGACCGGCTCCGCGGGACGATGGACGCGGACGTGATCCGCGCGTTCGCAGGGAACGACTTCGTGAACGCGCGCGGCGGGAACGACCTCGTGCGGGCCGGCACCGGCGACGACCGCGTGCAGGGCGACAACGGCAGCGACATGGCCTTCGGCGGCGCGGGCAACGACCGCCTCGCCACCGGCAACGCCGACGACGTCGCCTGGGGCGGCTCGGGCGACGACGGGATCGGCGGTGGCCCCGGGCCGGACGAGCTGCACGGCGGCTCGGGCAGCGATCGCGTCCACGGCGGCCCGGGCGACGACCGCATCTGGGTCGGCCCCGGAACGGACGTCGCGTGGGGCGGCGACGGGGATGACGTGCTGCACGCCCTCGCGGCGGACGGGAACCCCGACGCGCTGCACTGCGGCCCCGGCCGCGACACGGCGCGGGTGCGCGGCTCGGAGCGCGCCACCACGCGCATCACCGGCTGCGAGACGATCGTCATCGTCGTCACGCCGACGGCAGACGACGAGGCGGCCGAGGCGGATCGCGACCCGGACGCGGAGTAGGGAGGAGCGAACGGAGCACGCGTCAGCGTGCTCCGTTCACCACCCGGTTACCATGCGTTCACCGTTCGTCGCCCCCGCGGACGACGGCGCGACGCCACACTGACGGCGCATGGCGAAGATCCTGATCATCGAGGACGACGACGTCATCGCACAGGGGATGGCGCGTCACCTCCAGGCCGCCGGGTTCGACGCCGTCGGCGTCGCGAACGGGGAGACCGGGCTCGCGCGTCTCCGGTACGAGCGCCCCGACGTCTGCGTCCTCGATCTCATGCTGCCGGGGCTCGACGGCTGGAAGGTGATCGAGCAGGCCCGCGGCGAGGGCATCGGCACGCCGATCGTCGTCGTGTCGGCCCGGGGGACCGAGCACGACCGCGTCCACGCGCTCGAGATCGGCGCGGACGACTACCTCGTCAAGCCGTTCTCGATGAAGGAGCTCGTGGCCCGCGTCGGCGCTGCGGCACGCCGCGGCACGCGCGCCCAGGACTCGCGGCGAGGCGAGGAGATCGTCCTCGAGGAGCTCCGCCTCGATCCGCGCAACGTCCAGGCCTACGTCGACGGGACGAGCGCCGACCTGACCCCGACCGAGTTCCGGCTGCTGTACGCGCTGGCGCTCGAGACCGGGCGCGTGCTGACGCGCGACGAGCTGCTGCAGCGCGTCTGGGGCCGGCGGGCCTCCCACCGGGACCGCACGGTGGACGTCTTCGTGCGCAAGCTCCGCGAGAAGGTCGACAGCCGCGCCTCGCGGCACACGTTCCTGCAGACGCGCTACGGCGTCGGCTACAAGCTCGAGCCCGAGCCCAAGTAGCGCGTCGCCGCCGCGCCGCGGCGCGGGGACCGGCAGGGCGATCGAGAACCTCGAGCCGACGCCGACCTCGCTTCGGACGTCGACGCGACCGTCCATCGCCTCGACCAGCTCGCGGACGATCGCGAGCCCGAGGCCGGTTCCGACGCGCGGCCCCTCGCTCGACCGGTCGTAGAGGTAGAAGCGCTCGAACGCGTGTGGGAGGTCGGCCTCGGCGATGCCGGGCCCGTCGTCGACGACCTCGAGGCGTCCGGGACCGGCGAGGATCTGCACGGATCCGCCGGCTCGGCGTGGAGCGAAGCGCGTTCTCGACGAGGTTGGACAGCGCCTGGAGCACGCGGTCGGGGTCCCCGACCGCGAGCGCATCCGGCTCGGCGCTGACCCCGAGGTGGAGGCCGAGCGACCGGGCCTCGGGCTCGTGGCGCTCGCCGGCCGCCTCCGCGAGCTCGCCGAGGTCGAGGTGCTCGGCGGCGACGGAGAACGACCGGCGCCGGAGCCGTGCCAGGTCGAGCAGGTCGCCGACGAGCCGCTCGAGGCGTCGCGCCTCGCGCTCGATCACGGCGCCGGCCCCCGACGGCTCGAGGACGCCGTCACGAACGCCTTCGGCGTGGCCGCGGATCGACGTCAGCGGGGTCTTGAGCTCGTGGCTGACCGAGAGCAGGAACGCGCGCTCCGCGTCCTGCGACCGCTCGAGCTCGGTGGACAGGTCGTTGAACGAGCCGGCGAGGCGGGCGACCTCCGGCGGCCCCTCGACGGGGAGCGGCGCGGGGCTCGAGCCGGCCGCGAGCTCGGCGCTGGCGTTCGCGACGCGCGCGATCGGGCGGGCGACCGCCCGGGAGAGGAGCCACGCGACGACCGCGGCGAGCGCGGCGCCGACGATGCCGGCGAGCGCCAGCCCGACGACGAACGGCCACCAGTCGGCGGCCTGCCGGTCGGCGGGTCGGAGGAGGACGATCGCCTCCGTGCCGGTCGAGCGTGCGGCGTAGAGGAAGCGCTCGCCGCGCACGTCGACCGAGCCGCTCGCGGGCAGCCCCGAGCGGATGCGCTCGGCGCCTGCGTCGGGGAGGAGGAGCGCGGCCTGCTCCGGCGTCAGGATGGCGAGCCGCTGCTGGTCGGTGGCCAGGAACCGTCCCAGCGCCGCGTCGGCCGACTGCTCGGGCGCGTCCTGCCGCCCGGCCGCGATCAGCTCCACCTGGCGCGCGAGCGCCCGGACGGCGGAGTCCTCGAGCGAGCGCCGCGTCAGGAGCGCGCCCGCGGTGACGGTGACGACGAGCGACACGATCACGGTCGCGCCGATCCCGAGGAACAGCCGCGACCGCAGGCTCACTGCGGCACCAGCTTGTAGCCGGCCCCGCGGATCGTCCGGATCAGCTCCGGCCGGTCGAGCTTCCGGCGGAGCTGGCCGACGTGGACGTCCACCGTCCGCGTCCCGCCCGGGAACGAGAGGCCCCAGACGCGCTCGAGGAGCCGCTCGCGGCTGACCACGACACCGGGACGCTCCGCGAGATGCCACGCGAGCTCGAACTCGCGCGTCGTCAGCTCGACGTCGACCCCGCCGACGATCGCCGTTCGGGACCGCCGGTCGAGGACGATGTCGCCGGCGAGCAGGACGTCCTCCTCGACCTCCGGCTCGGCCCGCCGGAGAACCGCGTGAACGCGCGCCACGAGCTCGCGCGGCGAGAACGGCTTCGTCACGTAGTCGTCCGCTCCCAGCTCGAGACCGGTGATGCGGTCGACCTCCTCGTCGCGTGCGGTGAGCATCACCACCGGCACGCGCGAGCACGACCGGAGCGCACGGCACACGTCGAAGCCGTCGGCGTCGGGCAGCTGGAGGTCGAGGATCGCGAGGCGGATGTCGTGCTGCTCGAAGGCGTGCAGGCCGTCCGTGCCCCGCGTCGCCCAGATCACCTGGAAGCCGTCCTGCTCGAGGTAGGTGCGCACGAGTGAGGCGATGTCTTCCTCGTCCTCGACGAGGAGGATCGTCCCACCTCTTCTCACGCGGCAGCCGACCGGATCACGATCACCCGCGCGACGCCGCCGGCGGCGCGGTACACGTCGACCCGCATCCCGGGACGCAACACGCGAAGACCGAGGCGCGTGCCACCGTGCCAGACGGTCGTCCGGGCGTTGATCGCGATCCGGACGGAGCGTCCGGACGGCACGACGGACGAGCAGCCCGCGCGGAGCGATCCGCAGCAGCACGCCGCGCACCGCGGCCCGCTCGACGTCGCCGAAGGCACGGACGACGAGGGCGGGCCCCGGGCCGGTCGTCACGACCTCTGCGACGAGGCCCGGGTGGATGTCCGCGACCGTCGCAGCCCGCCCGTTCAGCCGGAAGCGCGTCCCCGGCCCGAGCCGAACCGCGACGTCCGTCCCGTCGAGCGCCCGCAGCACGAGGGCGGTGGGGTCGATCGACTGGACGATGCCGCGCTCCACGACCCGGTCTGCGGCACCGGCAGGCGCGCTCGCGGCGAGCAGGGCCACGCGCAGCCACGACCAGGAGCCACGCCTTCATCCCCGCATCGTCACACGACGTCGTTAGCGATCCGGCATTCGACCGTAAGCCGTACGTAAAGACGCTCGCCCGAGGCGCCGGGGCTCGCCACGCTTCCGATATGATTAGCCTCACGAATGATTAGTGAGGCTACGCGTTCACCGCAGGAGGTCGCCGAGGAGCTCCGCCCGGCGCTCCTCCGGCTCGCGCGGAACCTCCGGCGCGAGACCGAGGCCCTCGGGGTCACCTCGCACCAGGTCACGCTCCTGTGGCTCGTGCGCGCGCGACCCGGCCTCTCGCTGCGCGAGCTCGCGGTCGAGGAGGGCATCTCCGCCCCGTCGCTCTCGGGGCACGTCGACCGCCTCGAGGCAGCCGGCCTCCTCCGGCGCGTCCGCTCGACGGACGACCGCCGTCGTGTCGGGCTCGAGCTCACGCGTGAGGGTCAGTCGCTGCTGAAGCGCGTCCGGGCGCGGCGCACGACATGGCTCGCCGCCCGCCTGGCGCTCCTCTCGGACGAGGAGCGCGAGCGGCTCGACGCCGCCCTGCCGACGCTGTACGCGCTGCTGGAACGCGACCCGACTACGCGCTCGCCTCGGCTCGCGCGCCGACCAGGTGGCACGTGAGCGCCCTCGCGCTCCGCATCTCGCGGCGGACGTTCCGCTCGCTCCGGCGCCACCGGAACTACCGGCTCTTCTTCTCGGGCCAGGTGGTGTCGCTCATCGGCACGTGGATGCAGAACATCGCGCTCGCGTGGCTCGTGATCGAGCTGTCGGGCTCGGCGCTCGCCATCGGCGCGCTCGCCTTCTGCCGCTTCCTGCCCTTCCTCCTCTTCGGGCTCGTCGCCGGCGTGATCGTCGACCGGTTCGACTCCCGCCGGCTCCTCGTGCGTGACCCAGGGAGTCGCGATGATCGTCTCGGCGGCGCTCGCCGTGGTGACGCTCGCCGGGGTCGCGACGCTGCCGGTCGTCTACGCCCTCGCCCTGCTCGGCGGCGTGATCCTCGTCGTCGACGCGCCCGCGCGGCAGACGCTGACCTACCAGATGGTCGGTCCCGCCGAGCTGCAGAACGCCGTCGCGCTCAACTCCAGCCTCTTCAACGGGTCACGGGTGATCGGGCCGGCGATCGCCGGGCTCCTGATCGCCGTCGTCGGGACGGGGCTGTGCTTCGTGATCAACGCCTTCAGCTTCCTCGCCGTCCTCGCCTCGCTCCGTCTCCTGCGCACCGACGAGCTCACCCCGGTCGTCCGGCACGAGACGCGGGTCGTCGCCGGCATCCGGGAGGGCATCGTCTGGGCGATGCACGCGCCGCTCGCCCGAACGGTCCTCGTGGTCGTGACGATCGTGAGCCTCGTCGGCTTCAACTTCCACGTCCTCGTGCCGCTCCTGGCCTCCGAGACGCTCGATGTCGGCGCCGAGACGTTCGGCATCCTCTCGGCGGTGTTCGGCCTCGGCGCACTGGCCGGTGCGCTCGTCGCGGCGTCCTTCCGCGAGGCGAGCCCGAAGGCGTTCGTCGGCGGCGGCGTCGGGTTCAGCCTCATGATGCTCGGGCTCTCGCTCGCCGAGAGCGTGCCGGCCGCCCTCGTCCTCCTCTTCGTCCTCGGCGTCTCGTTCTCGCTCTTCACCGCGAGCGCGAACGTCCTCCTCCAGCTCGCCGCACCCGATCACCTCCGCGGGCGCGTCATCAGCCTGTACCTGTTCGCCTTCGCCGGCCTCGCGCCGATCGGCGGGCTCGTCGCCGGCTGGCTCGCCGAGCAGGGCGGGACGGCGCTCGCGTTCGGCGTCGCCGGGGTCGCAGGGCTGTGCGCGTCGGCGTGGGCCGTCCGGGAGCTGGCGGTGGCCCGGCCCCGAGCGGCCCGGACGGACGCCTCGGCCATCTGACGCCAGGCTCGTTCGAGGGACGCAGCATGGGGCCGGTTCGACTACGGTTTCGGTCCGGCATCGCACGGACGTGAACCCGCCGCCGCCGCGGCATCCCGGACGTGCGATGCCTTCTTCTGCTCCTCGCTACAGCGGCTCGACGGACGTGAGCCAGAGCGGCCCGTCGGACGCGTCCAGCCGAGGCACGTCGGCGTCGCCGGGATCGTCGAGCGTCGCCGCCCGGACCAGCAGGCGCCGACCGCCGATCTCGGCGACCGGGCCGACGACGGGGGACGCGAACATCCACCCCCAGGCCCGCACCTGACGCTCGAGCTCGACGCGTCGGCGGGCGGGGTCGAGGGTCGCATAGTCCTCGCCGAAGGGCGCCGCGTACGTCGCCCCCTCGTCGGTCTGCGGGTCGCCGCGATCGCCCGAGAGGACGCGGCGGAGCGCCGCCGGGACGACCTCCTCGGCGATCGCGCCGAGCGTCGGGCCGAGGCCGTCCATCGAGGTGTCGGCGGGCATCGGCCGCGAGCCCTGCGCGAGGATGGGGCCCGTGTCGAACTGCTCGTCCATGAGGTGGGCGGTCAGCCAGATCTCGTCGTCTCCCTCGCGGATCGCCCACGCGAACGGGTACGGGCCGCGAAGCCGCGGTAGCCGCGACGGATGCGTGTTGACGACCCCGAGCCGGGGTATCGAGAGCACCTCCGGCGGCAGCAGCCACGGGTAGCCGGTGCAGAGCCCGAGCTCGGGCTCGTACGCCCGGGTGAGGCGCTCGAGGCTCGACTTGTCCGCGGCGAAGCACAGGTCGAGGCCCTCCGGGGCGGACGTCAGGATCGCGTCGCGTCGCGCGGCTGCCTGCGGGTTGCGCGCGGCACGCGGCGTGATCACCGCGACGGGCTCGAGCCCGACCGAGCGGGCAGCGGCGGCGAGCCCGACGATCGCGGGCAGGACCGTCGAGTAGATGACGGCGCGCACCGCGCGATCCTATGCACGCACGTCGGTGCCGCGTCGGACCGCCCGGGATCGTTACGCTACGTAACGAGATGAGCGGCGAGCGCCAGCACTACGGACTGACACTCGGCGTGCTCACGTTCGCCGCGACCGCGTACGCGCTCCAGCAGACGATGGTCGTCCCGGCTCTGCCCGAGCTGCAGCGAGAGCTCGACGCGTCGACGACGTGGGTGACGTGGGTCATGACCGGCTTCCTCCTGGCGTCCGCCGTCCTGACGCCGATCCTGGGGAAGCTCGGCGACCGGTTCGGGAAGGAGCGGCTGCTCGTCTTCTCGTTGGCGGCGTTCCTCGTCGGCTGCATCGGCTGCGCCTTCGCGCCCGACATCTGGACGCTGATCGCCTTCCGCATGGTGTCGGGCGCCGCCGGTGCCGTCTTCCCGCTGAGCTTCGGGATCATCCGCGACGAGTTCCCGCCGGAGCGCATGAAGGTGGGGATCGGCCTCCTGTCGGCCGTCTTCGGCATCGGCGGCGGCCTCGGCCTCGTGCTCTCGGGCGTGATCGTCGACAACACGAGCTGGCGGTGGATCTTCGGCGTCGGCGCCGCCGCGGTCGCGATCGCGCTCGTCCTCGTCCGCCGGTTCGTTCCCGAGTCGCCCGTGCGCTCGAGCGCACGGATCGACGTTCCGGGGGCCGTGCTCCTCTCGGTCGTCCTCGTGGCGCTGCTCGTGGCGCTGTCCGAAGGCGGGAGCTGGGGGTGGACGTCCCCGGCGACCCTCGGGCTGTTCGCCGTGTCGGCAGCGGCCGCCGTGCTCTGGGTCGTGCTCGAGCTCCACGTCGACGAGCCGCTCGTCGACATCCGCGTGCTGGCGGAGCGTCCGGTGCTCCTGACGAACGTGACCGCGCTCATCTCGGGCTTTGCGATGTTCGCCTCGTTCGTGCTCGTGCCGCGGTTCGCCGAGGCACCCAACGGGCTCCCTGCAGACGTGGCCGACCGCGTGGACTACGGCTTCGGGGCGAGCGCGACGACGATCGGCCTCTACCTCCTGCCGGGCTCCATTCTTGATCCTGTTCGCCGGCCCCGTCGCCGGGCTTCTCGGCGCCCGGATCGGCTCCAAGTGGCCGCTGGCGATCGGGATGTCCCTGATCGCCGTCTCGACGACGTCGCTCGCGGTGCTCCACGACGAGCCATGGCAGGTGATCGTGTCGATGGCGGGGCTGAGCCTCGGCGTCGGATTCGCCTTCGCCGCCATGGCGGCCCTGATCACCGAGGCCGTCGACCCCACCGAGACCGGCATCGCCACCGGGATCAACACCGTGATGCGCACCATCGGCGCCGTCATCGGCGGCCAGGTCGGCGCCGCGATCCTCACCGCGGAGACGCTCGACGGCACCGCGGTTCCCACCGAGAACGCGTACGTGACCGCGTTCGTCCTCGCCGCCGTCGCCGGCTCGATCGCGACGGCGATCGCCATCCTCGTGACGCCGGTGCGGCGACGAGGACGCCCGGCGCTCGCGGTCGAGCCGGGATGAGCGCGACGGCCGACGACCGACGCGCGGCGCGTCGCCGATGCGGTCGGCGGTCTCCTCGCCGCGCTCACGCGCCAGCGGCGGCCGTCCGGCGACCCGGATCCGGGGACCCTCTCCACGTTCCAGGCGATCGTGCTCTCCGCGCTCGCCGACCAGGGGCCGGTCCGGCTCGGCTCGCTCGCCGACACCCTCGGAACGACCGACGCGACCGCGTCGCGGAACGTCGACGTGCTGGAGCGACAGGGCCTCGCCGAGCGCCGGCCCGACCCGGACGACGCACGCGGCGTGATCGTCGCCGCGACGAGCGAGGGCCTCGCCGACGTCCGCCGGCGCAGGCGTCAGCTCGAGCGGCTCGCGCAGCGGGCGCTCGACGGGCTCACGCCCGACGAGGCGCGTCGGGTCGCCGACGCCATCGTCGAGCTGCAGACCCTCCTCGACCGGCGCTGAGCCGGGGACGCGTCAGCCGATCGTCCAGGTGTCCGAGCCGTGGAGGAGCGCGCGCAGGTCGCCCTCCCCCTTCCGCTCGATCGACGTGCGCACCTGCTCGTGGACGAGGTCCTCGTACACCGGCCGCGAGACCGACCGGAAGACGCCGAGCGGGACACCGCCCGCCGTCTCCCACGTGAGCCGGGCGAGCGCGAACGCGAGACCGGGGTCGTCGCGGCCCGGGTCGTGGCGGAGGAGCCCGCCGACCGACGCGTCGACGATCTCGAGCGTGCCGTCGGGCCGCATCCGGACGCCCTTGTCACCCCAGCGGACCTCCTCGCCCGCCCTGAGGTACAGCCGGTTGTCCTTCTCCTCGCGGACGACGTCGAACGCGCCGTCGTTGTAGATGTTGCAGTTCTGCAGGATCTCGACGAAGGCCGCGCCCCGGTGTGCGGCGGCCGCGCGCAGCACCTCCAACGTCCCCTGCTTGTCGGTGTCGATCGCCCGGGCGACGAACGTCGCCTCGGCGCCGATCGCGATCGAGAGCGGGTTGAAGGGCTGGTCGACCGAGCCGAGCGGCGTCGACTTCGTCACCTTGCCGCGCTCGGACGTCGGCGAGTACTGACCCTTGGTGAGGCCGTAGATCCGATTGTTGAAGAGGAGGATCGTGACGTCGACGTTCCGGCGCAGCGCATGGATCAGGTGGTTGCCGCCGATCGACAGCGCGTCGCCGTCGCCGGTCACGACCCAGACGGAGAGGTCGGGCCGCGTCGTCGCGAGCCCCGTCGCGATCGCGGGCGCGCGGCCGTGGATCGAGTGCATCCCGTACGACTGGACGTAGTACGGGAAGCGCGCGGCGCACCCGATGCCGGACACGAACACGAGGTTCTCGCGCGGGATGCCGAGCTCGGGGAGGAACGACTGCACGCCGGCGAGGATCGCGTAGTCGCCGCAGCCGGGGCACCAGCGCACCTCCTGGTCGGACTTGAAGTCCTTCGCCGTCAGCTGTACGAGGCCGTTGCCCGTCATGCCGCCTCCGTCATCGCCGTGATCGCCTCCTCGAGCTCCGCCGCGGTCAGCGGCCGGCCGCGGACGCGCGTGTACGACACCGCGTCGACGAGGAACTCGGCGCGGAGGAGCATCGCGAGCTGGCCCAGGTTCATCTCCGGCACGAGCACCTTCGGGTAGCGCCGGAGCACGTCGCCGGTGTTGCGCGGGAAGGGATTGAGGTAGTGCAGGTGGGCGTGCGCGACGCGTGCGCCCTGCTTCCGCGCCCGGCGGGCGGCCGCCTGGATCGGCCCGTACGTCGATCCCCACCCGACCACGAGCAGCTCCCCGTCGCCGTCCGGGTCGTCCACCTCGAGCTCCGGGATGTCGGCGGCGATGCCCGCGACCTTCTGCGCGCGCAGCCGCACCATGCGGTCGTGGTTGTCGGCGTCGTACGAGATCGCTCCCGTGACGTCCGCCTTCTCGAGCCCGCCGATCCGGTGCTCGAGGCCGGGCGTCCCGGGGATCGCCCACGGCCGCGCCAGCGTCTCCGGATCGCGGAGGTACGGCTCGAACGGCTCCGGCCCCGCCTCGGCGAACGTCGTCGAGATGTCGGGCAGGTCGTCCACGTCCGGGATCAGCCACGGCTCGGAGCCGTTCGCGAGGTACGCGTCGGAGAGCAGGTAGACCGGCGTCCGGTACTTGAGCGCGATGCGCACCGCCTCGATCGCGGCGTCGAAGCACTGGGACGGGGTCGAGGCGGCGACGACCGGCACGGGGCTCTCGCCGTTCCGGCCGAACAGCACCATGAGCAGGTCCGCCTGCTCCGGCTTCGTCGGCATCCCCGTCGAGGGGCCCGCGCGCTGGATGTCGAGGATCAGGAGCGGCAGCTCGAGCGCGATCGCGAGCCCGACCGTCTCCGCCTTCAGCACGACCCCGGGGCCGGCCGAGGCGGTGACGCCGAGCGACCCGCCGAACGACGCACCGATCGCGGCGCCCACGGCGGCGATCTCGTCCTCGGCCTGGAACGTGACGACGCCGTACTCCTTGCGTCCGGCGAGCTCCTCCAGGATCGACGAGGCGGGCGTGATCGGGTACGCGCCGAGGAAGAGCGGCAGCCCGGAGAGCTTGGACGCGGCGATGAGGCCGTTCGCGAGCGCGGTGTTCCCGGTGATCTGCCGGTACGTGCCGGGAGCGAGGGGCGCCGGCGCGACCTCGTACGAGACGGCGAAGTCCTCCGACGTCTCCCCGTAGTTCCACCCTGCCCGGAACGCCTTCGTGTTCGCCTCGACGATCTCCGGCCGCTTCGCGAACTTCTGCTCGATGAACGCGATCGTGCCCTCGACGGGGCGGTGGTAGAGCCACGACATCAGCCCGAGCGCGAAGAAGTTCTTCGAGCGCTCGGCCTCGCGCGGCGTGATCCCCTCGATCCCCTTGAGCGCGCCCACCGTCATGGACGTGAGCGCGACCTCGTGGATGTGGTAGTCGCCCAGCGATGCGTCGGCGAGCGGGCTCGCGGCGTAGCCGGCCTTCTGCAGCGTTCGGTCGTTGAAGGCGTCGGTGTTGACGATGATCGTGCCGCCCTTCGGAAGGTCGGCGAGGTTCGCCTTCAGCGCGGCCGGGTTCATCGCGACGAGGACGTCCGGCCGGTCGCCCGCGGTGAGGATGTCGTGGTCGGCGAAGTGCACCTGGAAGCCGGAGACACCGGGCAGCGAGCCTGCGGGCGCGCGGATCTCGGCCGGGAAGTCCGGGAACGTCGCGAGGTCGTTGCCGAGCGTCGCGGTCTCGCTCGTGAAGCGGTCGCCGGTGAGCTGCATTCCGTCACCCGAGTCGCCCGCGAACCGGATGATCACCTGCTCGAGCTGCTCGACCCGCTTGACGCTGCCCATCGCGCTCAGGGTACCGCGCTCGCCCGACCGCGCGGGGCGGCGCCTGGTCAGGCCGGCCGGCGGACGACCCGGATGCCCCAGGCGGCACCCGAGGCGAAGAGCTCGTCGGGGTCGACCTCGCCGACCCACCCGAGGAAGTGCCGCTCCGGCTCGTTCTCGGTGCACCCCTCGACTGCGAGACGCGTGCTCCGCGGCGCGTCGGGGACGCCGCTCGCGAGCTCCTCGCGCCGGCGTTCGGCCTCCTCGGCCGCGGGTCCCTCGGCGTACCCCTTCGCCATCCCGGCTCCTAACCGAGCGCCGCGCGGCGGAAGGCGTTGAAGCTCGGCTTCCGCACCCCGGCGACCGTCGTCAGCCCTGACTGCCAGCCGTCGAGCCGATCCTCGTCACGGAGGAGGAACCACAGGAAGAGATCGATCTGCGGGTGCCTCCGCGCGTAGCTCACGGCCTGCGTCATGTACGCCGCCTGCTTCGAGTACGTGACGCCGGCGATCCGGTCGGGCGGGTTCGTCTGGTAGCCGTACTCCGTGATCCACATCCGCACCCGCTTGCGGTAGAGGCGGTTCAGCTCCGTCACGAGCGTGTCGAAGTTGCCGAGCGTGATGGCGGTCGGCTGCTGCCCCCGGACGCCGGCGGGCTTCGTCGTCGGCGTCTCCGCGGGGGAGCTCGAGTACGGGTGATGGGCGTAGGCGTCGAAACCCGGCGGCGCCGCCCGCCTTCATCGCGCGCGCGAACGGGA
The DNA here is from genome assembly GCA_963712255.1 of uncultured Actinomycetes bacterium. Classification (GTDB taxonomy): domain Bacteria; phylum Actinomycetota; class Thermoleophilia; order Gaiellales; family Gaiellaceae; genus Gaiella. The sequence continues at coordinate 2,695 of CAVQHL010000017.1, read as the reverse complement.
GCGGCGAGACCGACGGGCGGCTCGAGTTCGGGTTGTTGTTCCCGCGCGGCGCGGTGCCACCGCACGCGACCTTCGAGGTCCGCTGGATCGACTTGATCCCCTGGACGATCGCGTTGCACATCTTCGCGTAGTCGCGTCCCGACTGGATCGTCCACGTCGTCCCGGTACGACGGAACTGCGGCTTGAGGAAGACGGGGTTGTTCGGCTCGTTCCACGCCATCCAGAGGCTCACCCGCGGCAGGGTGACGCCGTCCGCGTTGACGAACGTGCCGCCGTAGCGACGCTGGGCCGCCGCTGCGAACAGCCGCAGGTCGCGGGCATTCGTCGGCGCGACGTTCCAGCCCTTCGCCGCATTCGCCCACGGCGGCGTCCCGAGGATCGAGAAGACGGGCTGCATCCCGTTGACGATCGCGAAGCGCACCGTCCGGTCGTACGTGTCCCAGTTGTACGCCGGGTCGGTCGGGTCGGCGGGCCGCTGCGGCCTGCGGGTCGCGACCCGGATCCCGGGGCCCGACCACCAGAGGTTGACGCGCACGAGACGGGCGCCGGTGTTCGCGAGCTGCGGGAAGACCCGGTCGGGCTCGCCGTAGAGGACCATCCCGTCGTCGAAGATGCCGACGCGCAGCGAGGACGACGCCGACGCGGTCGACGCCATGCATGCCGTGAGGACGAGGAGGGAAGCGGCGACCGCCGCGAGCGGTCTACGCACGCGCCGGATCCCTCCCGAGCGACGCCAGCGTGCGGCGGAGGCCGTCGTCGAGCGCGATCTCCGGCTCCCAGCCGAGAAGTTGTCGCGCGCGCGTGATGTCCGGCTGCCGCACCTGCGGGTCGTCGACCGGCAGGGCCTCGAACACGATCTGACTGGACGAGCCGGTGGCCGTGACGACCGCCTCGGCGAGCTCGAGCAGGCTCATCTCCGTCGGGTTCCCGATGTTCACCGGCATGTGCTCACCGGATTCGGCGAGGAGGATCAGCCCGCGGACGAGGTCGTCGACGTAGCAGAAGCTGCGCGTCTGCGACCCGTCCCCGAAGACGGTCAGAGGCTTCTCCTCGAGTGCCTGGCGGATGAACGTCGGGATCGCCCGCCCGTCGTGCGGGCGCATCCGTGGTCCGTAGGTGTTGAAGATCCTCACGATCGCGGTGTCGACCCCTTGCTGCCGGTGGTAGGCCATCGTCAGCGCCTCGGCGTAGCGCTTCGCCTCGTCGTATACCCCGCGCGGGCCGATTGGATTCACGTGACCCCAGTACGTCTCGGGCTGCGGGTGCACCTGCGGGTCCCCGTAGACCTCGCTCGTGGAGGCGAGCAGGAACCGCGAGCGGTGCACCTTGGCGAGGCCGAGCGCGTTGTGCGTGCCGTGCGAGCCCACCTTCAGGGTCTGCAGCGGGAGGCGCAGGTAGTCGATCGGGCTCGCCGGGCTCGCGAGGTGGTAGACGAAGTCGATCCGCTCTGCGATGTCGACGTGACGCGTCAGGTCCTGCGGGACGAACGCGAAGGCCTCGTCGCGCAGGTGCTCGATGTTCGTCAGCGACCCCGTCTCGAGGTTGTCGAGACAGACCACCCGGTGCCCCCTCGCGAGGAGCGCCTCGCAGAGGTGGGAGCCGAGGAACCCGGCTCCGCCCGTCACGAGAGACGTCGGCATCGCGGGCGATGGTACCCGGCGGCCGGGACGGGAGCCTCCCGTGCTAACGAAGTCCTCACCGACGCGCCTCGCGCGGTCCGAGGAGGTGCGATCCTTCTCGGATGCGCCGGGTCGCGCTCGCCGCCGCGCTCGCCGTCTCGGCGGCGGCTGCCGCGGGGGCGGTTGCCGGTGCGGCCGCCGCTCCACCAGGCGACGCCGCGCTCCTTCGCCGTCACCTGCCCGTCCTCGTGCTCCACCCCGCCGAGCGCTTCCCTCCGGTCGCGGTCGACGCGTTTCTCGCCGCGAGCGACCCGCTCGTGCGGCGCCCGGACGGCACCTTCTCGCCGGCGGGGCCGGGCGAGGCTCCGACGCGGCTCGACGTCCGCGGGTGCACGCCCGAGCTCGGGCCGGCGCAGGCCGAGTGCTACCGTGCCGCTCGGCGGCGGCCCGCCGACGGTCTACGGCGCCGTCCACCGGCGCGGGGCGCGCATCGTCGTGCAGTACTGGCTCTTCGCGCCGTTCAACCTCTGGAGCCCGGTCGTCCCGGCGGCGAGCGACGCCTGGCAGGCGCACGAGGGCGACTGGGAGCACATCGCCGTCGTGCTCGATGCGGGCGGACGCCCGCTCCACGTCGGCTACGCGCAGCACTGCGGCGGGGTACGCGTCCCGTGGGCCGACGTGCCGACGCAGCGGGGAACGGCGCGGCCGGTGGTGTACCTCGGCCTTGGCTCGCACGCCTCGTACCCGAGGCCGGGCGTGCACGCGACCGACCCGAGGTGCTGGCGCGACCCGAAGGTCATCGTCCCGATCTTCACGGCGCTCGGCTACCGCCTCGTCGACCACGCGGGCGGCGGGCGGCGCATCGTCGCGCCGCGACTCGTGCGCCTGACGTCGACGAGCCCCGCGTGGACGACCTTCGCCGGGACGTGGGGCGAGGACCGCTTCGTCCGGCTCGGCGAGGTGACGCTCAGGGACGGCACGGGCCCCACCGGCCCGACGCACAAGAGCGCGTGGCGAAACCCGGTCGGAACCGTCGCGTCGTGGCCGCTCGCCCGCTGACGGCCGGAGACGCGCGG
>CAVQHL010000016.1:0-21417 GCA_963712255.1 uncultured Actinomycetes bacterium | reverse complement strand
GCCCTCTAACGGACTCGAACCGTTGACCCCCTCCTTACCATGGAGGTGCTCTACCAACTGAGCTAAGAGGGCGCTCGGGAGGAGTCTAGCCGCGTTCTCCCGGCCGATTCGAGGCGTTCGGAGCGCTCGCGGCGGAGAAGCCGGCGCGCGTGAGGCGCGGCCCGGCGTGCGTCGGGCCGCGCCTCGTGATCACCGGAGCTAGGGCTTCGGGATCGCGACCGCGCTGTACGGCGTCGTCGGCGTCGGCGGCGTCGTGAAGCGCGCGTTCGGCAGGTAGAGCCGGTTGCCGAAGGCCGCCACGGTGGTCGGCACGTCGAAGCGCGGGTCGGTCAGGAGCCCGACGATCTCGCCCTCCGTGCCCTCGCGGTTCGAGGCGCACGACCGCGACCTGGTTCAGCCGGTTCTGCACGACGAGGAGCGTGCGCCCGGACACGAGCAGCCCGTCGCCGGCCGTGAGCACCGCTCCTCCGAGATCGACCCGTGTCGCGTCTCCCGTCTCCGGATCGACGCGGAAGAGCAGACCGGTCGCCGTCTGGACGATGAGCAGCGCCTGTCCGTCGGGGGTCTCGGCGATCCCGTTTGCATTCGTCATCCCCGCCACGTGGTCGTACTCGCCCCCGAGCGGGAGCTGGAGGACGTCGGCGGGATCCGGCAGGCTGCCGGCCCGGCCGAGCGGGACCTTGTAGAGGAGCGCCTGCTGCGAGTCCGTGAACCAGGCGGCGTCCCGGGTCACCACCACGTCGTTCACGAACGTCGGTGCGTTCCCGAACGCGTAGGAGGCGAGCTGCCCGCCGGTGCGCGTGTCGATCACGCGGGCGTCTCCGCCGCTCCCGCCGGCCACGAACAGCCGGCCTCGAGGGTCGACCTTCATGCCGAGCGACGGCGTGCCCGGGCCCTCGCTGAACGTGGAGCCCTCGCCCGTGACGAGGCTCACGCGGTAGATGTCGCCGTCCGCGCGTGAGCCGAAGTAGGCGTACGGCTGCGCGCCGATCGCGATGCCCTCGGGCAGGAACCCGTCGGGCAGGGCCAGCTCCGTGGGGAACACGTCGAGCCCTCTCGCAGTGTGGCTCTGACCTGCGTCCGCCCTGGAGGCGGCGCCGGCCGGCATGGCGACGACGATCGCCGCGACCGCGCCAAGCACCAGTGCCTGGACGATCGTGAGCCGGTGACGTCGATGCGTCATGTGATCTCTCCCTTCGCCCCCCGGTCGATTGCGTCGGCCGCGTGGCTACCCACTCGAACCCACCTACGTACGGGAAACAGGAGAACGGATGCGGCGACCGAGCGCGCGCGCTCAGAGCGGGATCGTCAGGCTCTCGATGTCCGTCGGGTAGTCCGTGAGGATGTCGATGCCGTCGGGGGTGACGACGACCGTGTCCGAGTGGCGGAACCCGCCGATCTCGGGGTCGTAGACCCCCGGCTCGATCGTGAAGACCATGCCCGGCTCGATCGTCGTCGTGTCGCCGAGGTCGAGGAACGGCGCCTCGTGGTTCCGGAGGCCGATCGCATGGCCGGTGTGCTGCCGCCAGTTCGACAGCAGGTCGTTCTCCTCGAAGTAGCGCATGACGGCGCCGTCGACGTCGGCGCACGTCGACCCCCGGCCGCAGGGCGTCGAACGCGACCCGCTGGGCGGCGACCGCGTGGTCGAAGAGCCGGCGCATCTCGTCCGTCGGCGGGCCGACGATGAGCGCTCGCTCGAGCTCCGCGTGGTATCCGCAGACGGGGGCGCTCGTCTCCGTGACGAGCACGTCGCCGGGCTCGAAGCGGATGTTGTGGGCGATCGCGTGAGCCCACGAGCTTCGGCGGCCGATCTGGCCGCGATACCCGGCCTGGACGCCGTCGGCCGAGGCGAGCTGGCCGTCATAGCCGTCCCCGACCGACTGGAGGAACGCGAGGGTCGCCTCGTGCCCGGCGCGCAGGCTCGCCTCCGCCTCGGTCGCACCCGGCCGCGAGTACTCCTGCAGGAGGCGGTGGGCGTGCTCGCACCAGCGCGCGCTCTGCCGGATGAGCGCGACCTCGACCTCGCTCTTCCGCGCCATCATCGCCTCGATGGGCGCCGAGAGCGGCGCGACGATCGCGTTCGCGACCTCGCTGAGCGCGGGGCCCTGATAGCCGAGGATCCCGGGATAGCCGTCCTGGTCGGCGCCGATCCTGCCGCCGATGCCGAGGCCGTCGAGCACCCGCGCGAGAAGGAGCATCGGATGCTCGGTGCCGGGGTACTCGGGGTACGACTCGACGGCGAACGACGTCTCGGCCCGGACGCGCTCGACCTCGAACTCCGGGACGAACACGACCATGTCGCCGGATGCGCTCTGCGCGAAGACGACGGGCCGCTCGGTGGAGAGGAACCAGAAGTTCGTGAGGTACCGGATGTACGACTCGTCGAAGAGCACGTACCCGGTCAGGCCCTCGGCCCGCACCAGCTCGAGGAGCGCGCTCGCGACGTCCCTCGAGCTCGGCCTCCGGGACGCCGGTCAGCGGCCGTGTCGCGTCGGTCGCCATGGCTAGCGCTTGAGCTCCTCGTCGACCTCGCGCGCGATCCGCTCGACGAGCAGCCGCGCTGCGGTCTCCTCCGGGGTCTCGTTCGGATAGGCGACGGACTCCTCCTGTTCCTGCAGGCTCCTCCGGCGCGGCGGCGGGCTCGGCCGCAGCGGCAGGCTCGGCCGCAGCGGCAGGCGAGTCGTCGACGTGCTGCACCGAGGCGATGAGCAGCCGCCCCGCCTCCGCCGCGTCGATCACGCCGCGCTCGAACCGATCGACGATCTCCCGCTCCTGCGGCGAGAGCAGATCCGTCTTCCGCCCGAACTTCATGCGCGCGAGCCTAGCGACGGAGCCACCGCCGTGACCGGGCTCGTGCAGTTGCGGCCGCAGTCGTTGGCCGTTGCGGCCGCGACAGCGGACGCCTTCAGGGATCTGCCCCGCCGCAGGCGGGGATCAAGCCGCAGGATTCGGCTCCTGCCGAATCCTGCTGGCGAGCCAGTGCAGGGAGGAGGATTCGAACCTCCGAAGGCTGAGCCAGCGGGTTTACAGCCCGCCCCCTTTGGCCACTCGGGAATCCCTGCAGGGGACAGCGATTGTAGCCGTGGCGTCGTGCGCGGCATGCGAGAGTAGACGGTGATGCGGGCCTCGCGAGCGCTGATCGCCGGCACCGCCGTGTCGCTCGCCCTGCTCGTCGCGTTCCCGCTCGTGGTCGCGCACGTGGCGGGTGCCGCCGGTGCGCGCGGGCCCGGCTCCCGAGCGGCGATCGTCGTGGTGGACGGCGACGGCGCGTCCGCGATGCTGCCGGACGGGACCGCGGGTGTCGCGCTTCCGTGGCTGCAGCCGGGCGACACCGATCTCGCCGTGTCTCCGTCGGGGAGACGGCTCGCGTTCTCGAGCGCGCGCGCCGGGAACCGGGAGCTGTACGTGGCGGACATCGCCACCGGTGTCGTCGAGCGGCTCACGTGGACGCGGGGCCGCGAGGACGTGGAGCCGGCGTGGTCGCCCGACGGCTCGCGGCTCGTGTGGGCGAGCGGCACGGAGTCGAACCACGACCTCCAGGCGATCCGTGTCGATCGGAAGCGCGTGCGGCGGCTCACGAGCGGGCCGGCGGACGACCGCGAGCCGGCCTGGTCTCCCGACGGGCGCACGGTCGCGTTCGCCTCGAACGAGCAGGGCGCGTTCGACCTGTGGACGGTCGCGGCGAGCGGCGCGGGCCGCGCGCTGCTCATCGACGCTCCGGGGCAGGCACGCGCACCCGACTGGCACCCGTCCGGCGCCCGCCTCGCGTACACGGGTCTCGTCGGCGCGGCGGCGGACGTGTGGGTCGCCCGACTCGACGGCACGACCGAGCGGCTCGTCGCGTCGTCCGGCTACGACGGGCGACCGGACTGGTCGCCGGACGGACGGCGGGTCGGGTTCCTGCGCGGCCGCGGCGGCACGCTCTACCCGTGGTCGGCGCAGGCGGACGGAACCGGCGCGGTCGCCCTCACGCCGCGCCGCGGCGCGCACGAGTTGACCTGGGGGCGGCTCGACGCGGAGCTTGCGCCGTCGCGGCGCGTGCGCCCGCCCGACCTCGACCAGCGCGCGCCGCGCGATCTCGTCGTCCGCGCGGCCGGTGGCCGGCGGTTCGTCCTCGGGTTCACCTCCGCGACGGACAACCTCGGGCTCGGGCCGCTCTGGCTCCGTGCCCGCAGGCCGACGCGGAGCCACCCGATGCTCGTCGAGCAGCTCGTGCAGCACGACGGCGGCGGGGTGACCACGCTTCGCGGCGTCGGCGTCCTCCGCTACGAGCGCCACCCGCCGCACCGTCACTGGCACCTCGACGACTTCGTCCGCTACGAGCTGCGGAGCCTCGACGGCCGCGTCGTCGTGCGCGACCGGAAGTCGGGCTTCTGCCTGATCGACCGCTGGGGCTTTGCGCGACGCGTGCGCGGCATCCGGCCCGCGCTGCCCCGTTTCGTCGGCGACTGCGCAACGCTCCAACCGGACGCCCTCCGCGTCGAGCAGGGCTCGTCGGTCGGCTACACCGACCGCTACCCGGCGTTCTTCCACGGCCAGGACCTCGAGCTGACCGGGCTTCCGGCCGGCCGGTACCTGCTCGTGCAGACCGCCAACCCCGAGCGCCGGCTCCGGGAGGTGGACTACTCGAACAACGCCGCCTCCCTGCTCGTGCGGGTCTCGTGGCCGTCCGGGAGGGCTGTCGGCGCCGAGGATCCAGGTGCTCCGCACGTGCGCCGGAAGCGCCACGTGCGGCCCGCCCACGTGACCGTCGGCGGAGCGCGCGTACGATTCGCAGCGTGGAGCACGTCGACGTCCTCGTCGTGGGCGCCGGTCCCGCAGGCTCGTCCACCGCGATCCACCTCGCGCGCGCGGGCGCGCGCGTGCTCCTCGCCGACAAGGCGCGCTTCCCGCGTGACAAGCCCTGCGGCGGCGGGCTCACCGGTCGCGCGCTGAAGCGGATCCCGGTCGACCCGTCGCCCGTCGTCGAGCGTGACGTCGACCGCTTCGAGCTTCGCCTCCGCTACGGGCCGTCGTTCGCGCGGAGCCACGACGCGCCGCTCATCCGCATGACCCAGCGCCGTCGACTGGACGCCTTCCTCGCCGAGCACGCCGCCGCGGCCGGCGCCGAGCTCCGCCAGGGCGCACGCGTCGAGAGCCTCGAGGCAGACGGCGCGGGCGTCACCGCGCGCGTCGGCGGCGTCGCTGTCCGTGCGGACGCCGTCGTCGGCGCGGACGGGGCAAACGGGATCGTGGCACGGTCGTTCGGCCTGGGCGAAGGGATCGTCCGGGGCGTCGCGCTCGAGGGGAACGTCCCGCTCGCCGCGCTCGACCGCGACCTCGCGCGAACCGCGGTGATCGAGCTCGCGGTGGTCCCCGGCGGATACGGGTGGGTCTTCCCGAAGGGCGACCACGCGAACCTCGGCGTCGGCGGGTGGGGGAGCGAGGGGCCGGCGCTGCGCGGGCACCTCGCCCGGCTCGCGCACGAGCACGGCGTCGACCCGGATTCGCTGACCGAGGTGCGCGGCCACCGGCTCCCGATGCGTCGCCTCGGGACGCCGGCCGGGGCCGGTCGGGTGCTGCTCGTCGGCGACGCCGCCGGACTCGTCGACCCGCTCTCCGGCGACGGGATGTACGAGGCGTTCGTCTCGGCGCGGCTCGCCGCGGACGCGATCCTCGCGGGAGACCTGGAGGGATACGCCAGCAGCGCTCGCAGGCGCTCTCGACCGGCACGCGGCCGCCTCGTGGGCGGCGAAGCGGGCGTTCGACCGGCACCCACGGGCGGTGTTCGCCGCAGCCCGGGCGCCCGGCGTGTTCACGGTCGTCGCGGGGCTCCTCTGCGGCGACGTCGCGCATCCCGCGGACGCACGCGGCGTGGCGCGCGGCCCGCTGAAGCTCGTCGCGCGACTCGCCGGGTCGGCGGGCTACTCCTCCGCCAGCGCCTCGGCGAGCAGCGACGTCGCGTAGACCCGCCAGGCGAGGTCACCGTCGGAGAGGAGCAGCGCGAGCGACTCGCGCGCGCCGCGGAGCCCGGCGACGTCCGTCCCGAAGCATCGTGAGCCCGCGACGGAGCATCGCCCGGCGCTCGGGAGAGTCGAGGTCGTCGGCGAGCGACGTCGCCGCGCGGCCGAACGGGTCGAGCGCGCGGTGCGGGTCGCCGCCCGCGGCGAGCAGCAGCTCGGCGCGACGCACGGCGCCGTTCAGCTCGGCCTCGTCGAGCACGACCTCGCGGCCCGCGAAGAAGCAGAGGATCGTCCACTGCTCGGTCGGGTCGGCGCGCTCGAGCGCCCTCACCCAGTCGCGGATCGTGTCCCGCGCCACGCGCGTGTTCTAGCGCAGCCGCGCGACGAGCGCGCGCAACGCTTGTTCGGATTTCGTTCATTTCTTGCGGTGATCGATCAAGCGTGCGCGAAAGGCGTCCGATACGAGTGAGGAATGGCTCGCACGCGCTTTCACCTGCTCGTCCTCGCCACCGCTGCTTCGCTGACCCTGCCCGTTGGCGCGGTCGCGGCCGGGCCGGGGGACGACCTCGGCGCGAGCGCGGCGACGGCGAAGAGCTGGGCGGCCCCGCAGATCGCCTCCGTCGTGCTGGCGCGGATCATGGGCCCCGACGTCGCGTCGTTCAGGCCCGACGACGCGCTCACCCGTGGTGAGCTGCACGATGCGATCCTCGCGCTCGGGAAGCCGCACACGGCGCCGCTCGATCCCCTCCGGCTCGTCACGATGCGCGAGCTCGACGCCCAGCTCGTCGCCGCTGCGGGGCTGCTCCCGTCGGCGCGCGCGATCCGGCTCGCGGCGCGCGACGGCGGGCTCGAGCCGACCGACATGCTCGGGACGGAGACGATCGCCCGGCTGCTCGGGCTCCGCGTCAACCATCCGATCGGCAGCGAGAGCCTCGAGCGCGCGCCGAACGAGCCGGCGTCGCGCGCCGAGGCCGCATACTCGCTCGCGAAGCTCCGCCTCGTCGACACCTTCCGGATCGCCGCAGTCCGCGACACGGCGGCCACCTTCTTCGTGTCGGAGCTCGGGACGTGGGAACGGCAGGTCGTCGTGCGCGCCCTGCGCTTCGTCGGCTTCCCCTACGTCTTCTCCGGGACGTCGGAGAAGGTGCAGAAGCTCTGGAGCGCGAGCGCGCCCGGAGGCACGATCACCGTCCCGGGCGGCTTCGACTGCTCCGGCCTCGTGTGGCGGGTCTTCAAGACCCAGCCGTTCGACGGCGCGCCGCTGCTCGCCGGTGTGCTCAAGGGGCGCACGACGTACGCGATGAGCGGGGAGGTCGGCCCGAGCTTCCGCGTCGCGCCGGCGGCGCTCCGACCCGGCGACGTGCTGTTCTTCGGCGACCGCGGCCCGAAGTCGAAGCCCAGCGAGGTCGGGCACTCGGGCATCTACGTCGGGAACGGCTGGTTCGTCCACTCCTCGAGCGCGGGCGTGACGCTGCAGCCCCTCCAGGGGTGGTACGCCACGCGGCTCGCCTGGGCGCGGCGTCCGCTGGCCGAAGCCGGCCTGTTCGTCTAGGAGTGCTGGTCTAGGAGTGCGGGTAGGCGGGTAGGCTCACCGCCGTGCGGTGGAAGAGGGTTCAGGGCCAGGGCGACATGGAGGACCGCCGCGGCCAGGGTGGCGGCGGTCTCGGTGGGGGCGGCCTGCCGATCCCGATGGGCAAGGGCGCCGGCGGGCTCGGAATCATCCTCGCGGTCGTGCTCGCGCTCCTCTTCGGCGGGAACATCGTCGGCGGCGGCAGCGACAGCGGCTTCTCGCCCGGCGGCCTCGACACGGCGCCGCCCGGCGGAGCAGGGCGCCGCGCCGGGAACGGGCGAGGACACGCTCTTCGAGTTCACGAAGTTCGTCAGCCAGGACGCGCAGGACCTCTGGACGACGATCTTCCAGAACGCCGACCGGTCGTACCAGCGGGCGCCCGTCGTGACCTTCACCGCGGGGACGCAGACCGGCGGCTGCGGCCCGGCCTCGTCCGCGTCGGGGCCGTTCTACTGCCCGGCGGACAACAAGGTCTACCTCGACCTCTCGTTCGCGCAGCAGCTCTCGCGGCGGTTCGGCGCCTCCGGCGACCTCGCCTGGGCCTACGTCGTCGCGCACGAGATCGGGCACCACGTGCAGACGGCGCTCGGGATCGAGGCGAACGTGCGCCGGCAGCAGCAGAACGATCCCGGGAACGCCAACCTCTACCTCGTCCGCCTGGAGCTCCAGGCCGACTGCTTCGCCGGCGTCTGGGCGCACTCGGCGTACGAGCGGGGAGACCTCGAGGCGGGCGACATCGAGGAAGCCGTCGGCGCCGCCGAGGCCGTCGGCGACGACCGGCTCGGTGCGCAGAGCCGTGAGCAGTGGACGCACGGCTCCTCGGCGCTCCGTGCGGAGTGGTTCCGCCGCGGCTTCGACTCCGGCGACCCGAACGACTGCGACACCGGCAACGTCGAGATCTGAGCGCGTCGGCCCGGGCCTCGAGCCACGCGCCACTCCGACCGCGATACCCTCCAGGAAAGCTTTCGAGGAGGACGGAGATGACGGAGCTTGCCGAGGCCCCCGCGGCCGAGCGCGACGGGGCGATCACACGGATTCCCCACTGGATCGGCGGAACGCGCGTCGACGGGACGTCGGGCCGCACGGGCCCGGTCTACAACCCCGCGACGGGTGTCCAGCGCGGCGCGGTCGACCTCGCGTCGGCCGAGGAGGTCGACGCCGCCGTGCGGAACGCGAACGAGGCGTTCCAGGCCTGGCGCGGGACGTCGATCGCGAAGCGCGCGGAGCTGTTCTTCGCCATCCGCGAGCTGTTCCACGCGCGGCGGGAGGACATCGCGAAGATCCTCACCGCGGAGCACGGCAAGGTGCTCTCGGACGCGATGGGCGAGGTCGCGCGCGGGCTCGAGGTGATCGAGTTCGCGTGCGGGATCCCGACCCTCCTGAAGGGCGACTTCACCGAGCAGGCCTCGACCGGCGTCGACGTCTACTCGATCCGCCAGCCGGTCGGGGTCGTGGCCGGCATCACGCCGTTCAACTTCCCCGCGATGGTGCCCATGTGGATGTGGGCGCCCGCGATCGCGTGCGGCAACTGCTTCATCCTGAAGCCGTCCGAGAAGGACCCGTCCGCGTCGGTCTTCACGGCCGAGCTCCTCAAGGAGGCCGGCCTTCCGGACGGCGTCTTCAACGTCGTCCACGGCGACAAGGTCGCGGTGGACGCGATCCTCGAGCACCCGGGGATCGGCGCCGTCTCGTTCGTCGGCTCGACGCCGATCGCGCGGTACATCTACGAGACCGGGACGAAGCACGGCAAGCGCGTGCAGGCGCTCGGCGGGGCGAAGAACCACATGATCGTCCTGCCCGATGCGGACGTCGAGATGGCGGCGGACGCCGCCGTGTCGGCGGGCTACGGCTCCGCGGGCGAGCGGTGCATGGCGGTGTCCGTGCTCGTCGCCGTCGGTGACGTCGCAGATCCGCTCGTCGAGGCGATCAAGCAGCGCCTTCCGAACGTCAAGGTCGGCGACGGGATGCAGCCGGAGAACGAGATGGGCCCGCTCATCACGCGCGAGCATCGCGACAAGGTCGCGTCGTACCTCGAGTCGGGCTCCGAGCAGGGGGCGACGCTCGTCGCCGACGGCCGCGAGTCGGCGCCGGACGGCGACGGCTTCTTCCTCGGCGTGTCGCTGCTCGACAACGTGACGACGGAGATGGACGCGTACCGCGACGAGATCTTCGGCCCGGTCCTCTCGGTCGTGCGCGCGGAGACCTACGACGAGGCGGTCGGGCTCGTGAACGACAACCCGTACGGCAACGGCGTCGCGCTCTTCACCCGCGACGGCGGCGCCGCGCGCCAGTTCCAGTTCGACGTGAACGCCGGCATGGTCGGCATCAACGTGCCGATCCCGGTGCCCGTCGCCTACTACTCGTTCGGCGGGTGGAAGGCGTCCCTCTTCGGCGACTCGCACGCCTACGGGCCCGAGTCGATCCACTTCTACACGCGTGGGAAGGTCGTGACGTCGCGCTGGCCGGACCCGTCGACGAGCAAGGTGGATCTCGGGTTCCCGCAGACGCGCTGAGACCCGGGTCGCCGGCGACCGTTGACCGGCCGCACGGTGCAGGTGCACAATCCGCGGAAGTCGGCCGGGGCGGGACTGCGGCGCCGCCCCGGCCGCCTCTGCCTTCCCGCGGGTGACGACCCTCGTCGAGGGGTTCGACGCCGACGCGGTCGCGCTCGCGCGGCTGCTCGCCAGCGAAGGACGCTCGGTCACGCTCGCCGGCTCCGGCCCGGCGACGGCCGAGGCGCTCGCGCTCCGCGCCCTCGACGTCGACGTCCGCGAGCACGCCGACCTCGACCGCGAGCCGGGTGAGCACGACGAGGCGTTCCTCGACGTCTGGACGCCGGAGGTGGCGCCGCGCGTCTCCCGGCTCCGCGCGGCGGGCACCCGTGTCCGCTGCCTCGGCGACCTCGTGCTCGAGCGTGCGCGGGTGCCGACGATCGGCGTCACGGGCACGGCCGGCAAGACGACGACGGCGTTCCTCCTCGTCCAGCTCCTTCGCGCGGCCGGCATCGAGGTGCACGCGAGCACGACCGCTCGTGCCGGGAACCTCTGGCCGACGGCCGAGCTGCTGTCGGCACCGACCTCCGGCGTGGTCGTCCTCGAGCTGACGAGCTCGCACCTCTGCTTCACGACCCACAGCCCGTCGATCGCCGTGGTCACGTGCTTCTGGCCCGACCACCTGGAGCTGCACGGCTCGCTCGAGCGCTACCGGGCGGCGAAGGAGGCGATCGCGCGCGGGCAATCCGCCGGCGATGTCGTGGTCGCGAACGAGGACGACGAGGGGGCGGCCGCGATCGCCGCCCTGTCGCCGGGACGGCGGGTCGGGTTCTCCGCGACGGCCGAGGTCGGGGAGGGCGCGTTCCTCCGGGGCGGGTCGATCGTCGCGCGAGGTGGTGGGGAGGAGCGGGCGCTGCCGCTTCCGGCGGGCTTCGACGGGCCGCGCCGGCAGGCGCTCCTCGCCGCCGTCGCCGCGGCGACCGTCGCAGGCGCGATCCCGACAGGTCTCGAGGGGCTCCGCCTCCCCGACCTGCGCGCGCTCGTCGTCGGGAGGCGCGACGGCGTGGAGCTCGTCGACGACGGGATGGCCGCGACGCCCGCCAAGACCGCCGCGGCGCTTCGGGAGCGTCCGGACCGCTCCGTCGTGCTCGTCGCCGGAGGCGAGCTCACGAGCGCCGGCCTCCCCGTGCATGCGTCGCCCGAGGAGCAGCGGCTGCTCGAGGAGGCCTGCGCCGAGGCCCGTCGGGCCGCCCGCCTCGTCGTCCTCTTCGGGCCTGCCGCCGGTCGGCTCGCGCCGCTGCTCGACCACACGCCGGTCGTCGTCGCCGGCGACGTCGAGCACGCCGTCGCGACGGCAGGGGAACGCCTCTCCGGCGCCCGACACCCTTCTCGTCTCGCCGATGTTCCCCGTGTCGCTCGAGGAGCGGGAGCGGATCGCCCCTGCCCTGCGCGCGCTCGTTCGCTAGCCGGGAATACCGCATCCCGCTCCTCCGTTACTTGCACTGACAAGTATTTCTCGAGCAACGACAGGAGGACATGTCGATGAGCATCGCTACCGAGACGCCGGCCGTGACGGGAACCTGGGTGACCGACCCGACCCACTCGACCGTGGGCTTCACCGTCCTCTACATGGGCGTCGCGCCGTTCCAGGGCGCGTTCCGCGAGTTCGAGGCGACCCTCGACGAGCAGGGCGTCCGCGGCGTCGCACAGGCGTCGAGCATCGACGTCGACAACCCCGACCTGACGGCGCACCTCGCGGCGCCGGACTTCTTCGACGTCGCCAACTACCCCGAGCTGTCCTTCGAGACCGGCGCGCTCACGCGCGACGGCGACACCGTCACGGTCGACGGCGTCCTCGTGGTCAAGGGCAACCGCGCGCCGGTCGCGCTCACCGGCACCATCACCGACCCCGTCTCCGATCCGTGGGGCGGCCGCAAGCTCGGCCTCTCGCTCTCCGGCACGGTCGACAGGAACGCCGTCGGGCTGACGTGGAACGCCCCGCTCCCCGAGGGCGGCTCGATGCTGGCCGACGAGGTCGAGCTGACCGCCACCCTCGTGCTCGTCCCGGCCCCCGAGGCGGGCTGACCGATGCAGATCCTCGGCATCCCGGGCAGCCTCCGCGCCGCGTCCCTCAACCAGCAGCTCCTCCGCCTCGCCGCGGAGGAGCTGCCCGAGGGCGTCGAGCTCGACGTCTACGACGAGCTCGCGGAGATCCCGCCCTACGACCAGGACCTCGACGACCTCCAGCCGGACGCCGTCGAGCGCCTCAAGGACGCGATCGCGGCGGCCGACGCGATCCTCGTCGCGACGCCCGAGTTCAACGGGTCGATCCCCGGCCAGCTGAAGAACGCGTTCGACTGGGTCTCCCGGCCCCGCGCCGAGAGCCCCATCCGGTCGAAGCCGGTCGCCGTGATCGGCGCGAGCACGGGCGCGTTCGGCGGCGTCTGGGCGCAGCGCGAGCTGAAGAAGGTGCTCGGGATCATGGGGGCGCGCGTCCTCGACGTCGAGCTCCCCGTCGGCAAGGCCGACCGGCAGGCTCGCCGAGGCGGACGACGAGCTTCGCGAGTCGCTCGCGGGCGTCGTCGAGGCGCTGGCCGAGGAGGTCTGCGGCTCGTCCGCCGAGCCGGCCGTGCCCGCGCTCGCGTAGCGCGGAAAGCGCGCTCGCGCCGCCGACTCGGGCCGCGCCGCGTGTGCGAGACTCGCGCGATGCGCGCAACGATGCTTCTCGCCGACTTCGCCCAGGTGAGCGACGGGAAGCTGACCATCGTCGGCGGCGGCTGGTCGTTGACGGGGCCGGAGCCGGTGCCTTTCGGCATCGCGATCCTGATCCGCGTCCCGTGGGACCAGGCGAACCAGCGGCACGTGATGCGGCTCGAGCTGCTCGACGCCGACGGGCACGCGGTCGAGGTCGAGACGGACGACGGCATGCAGCCCGTCGTCTTCTTCGACGACGTGCCGTTCGAGGTCGGCCGCCCGGCCGGGCTGAAGCCGGGCACGCCGCTCGACTTCCCGGTCGCCGTCAACTCGGGGCCGGTGCTGCTCGAGCCGGGCCGCTACGAGTGGCGCCTCACGATCGACGGCGAGGCCGACGAGGAGTGGCGGCTGCCGTTCTCGGTGCGCCTCGAGCCCGAGGAGCCGATCGTCTAGCGCCCAGGACGGCGGCTAGAGTCCGCCGGTGCAGCGGGCACGAGACATGGCGACGAGCGCGGCGCTCTACGGGCAAAGCGCTCTGCGGGTCGCGCGCCGCGCGCGCCGGCTCGGCGCCGAGGAGCGCCTCGTCTTCGTCGTCGGCTCGCCCCGCTCGGGAACGACGTTCACCGGGAGCGCGCTCGGCTCGCTGCCCGGGTTCGTCGACCTCGACGAGGTGCAGCCGTGGAAGGCCGCGATCCCTTCGCTGGTCGGCCGTCCCGACGACGAGGCGGGCATGCGCCTCCGACGGATCCTCGAGCGCGTGCGCCGCCTCGGGCTCGCGCGCGGGCTCCGCGGCGTCGAGCAGACACCCGAGACGAGCTTCGTCCTCACCGCCGTCCTTCGCGCCTACCCCGCAGGCGGTCGCCGTCCACGTGATCCGCGACGGCCGCGACGTCGCCACGTCGCTTCTCGAGCGCGGCTGGCTCAGCGCCGAGCGGACGGGCGCCGACGACGCGGGTCTCGCCTTCGGCGCGCACGCGCGCTTCTGGGTCGAGCCGGGCCGCGAGGAGGAGTTCGGTCGCGTCTCGGACGCAACGCGCGCCGCCTGGGCGTGGCGTCGCTACGTCACGCTCGGCCGGGGCCGTGCCGGAGCGGACGGTCGAGGTGCGCTACGAGCAGCTCGTCGCGGATCCGGCTGCGGCGGCGGCTCCGGTGGCGGCCGTCGCTCGGCGTCGACGCCGACCAGGTCGCCGACGCATTCGCCCGGGCGCACGACACGTCGGCCGGTCGCTGGCGCAGGGACCTCACGCCCGACCAGCTGGCGGACGTCGAGCGCGAGGCGGGCGCGCAGCTCGTCGCGCTCGGGTACGAGCTCAGCTCGACGCAGGCGTAGCCGCGGGGACGACGCCGATCCGCTCGAGCTCCGCCATGACGAGCGCAACCGACTCCTCGGGCGTCAGGGCGACCGTGTCGGCGACGACCTCCGCGTCGTCGGGCTCCTCGTACGGATCGTCGACCCCGGTGAACTGCGTGATCTCGCCGGCGAACGCCTTCGCGTAGAGGCCCTTGACGTCGCGTCTCGCGCACTCCTCGACCGACGCCTTCACCCAGACCTCGACGAACGGGCCCTGCTCGGCGACGAGGGCGCGAACGCGCTTGCGGGTCGCGTCGTACGGGGAGATCGCCGCGACGACGACCGCGGCGCCGTGCCGGGTGAGCCGCGACGCGACCCATCCGATCCGCTCGATGTTCGTGTCGCGGTCCTCGTGCGAGAACCCCAGCCCCTTCGACAGATGCGTCCGCACGACGTCGCCGTCGAGCACCTCGACGTGGAGGCCGCGCCGCTCCAGCTCGGCCGCGACCGCACGGCCGATGGTCGTCTTGCCGGCGCCGGAGAGCCCGGTCAGCCAGACCGTGAAGCCGGTGTTGTCCGCGGCGGGCACGGACGGGAGTGGTAGCAGACGACGCGAAGCGGGTCCGCCGGAGCCGCCACCCGGTCGGCATCGAGCGGTCGGCTAGTCCGCCGCCCGCGCGGACGGGTGCATCAGCGGCAGCGCCGACTCCCAGCCCGTCCGCAGGAGCTCGACGAGCGACGGCGGAGTCACGAGGGTCGTCTCCGTCCTTCGCGGCCGCGTCGACGGCCGTGCCGGTAGCCCGACGGCTCCCACGGAAGCAGCGTCCGGCCGAGCACGAGGTGCGGCGCGCCGTCGTGGAGCACGATCGCGCCGTCCGGCAGGTCGTCGAGCGGCGCGGGGTGGAGGCGCCGGTCGCGCGAGACCGGCTCGATCCGCTCGCCCTGGAGTCGCACGTCGATCGCGTCGGCGCCGACGTCGCCGTGGAGCCCGCGCCAGAACGCCGCGAACCGGTCGTAGTCGCTCCCTGCGGCAGAGGGCGCACGGGCGATGCCCCGCCGCGAGCGCCGTCGCCTCGTCGAGGAAGAAGAGCTCGGTGAACTTGCCGGGCTGGAGGAGTGGCGAGCGGTGCCAGTCCTTGAAGACCAGCCGGCAGGCGATCCAGCGTCGCACCTGCCAGCGCCGCCGGATCCGCCCTTCGGCGTCGTGCAGGCAGCCGCGATTCCCGTAGACCAGGCCGCGCGCCGGTGTCGCGATGAGGTCGCCGAGCGGCGTGACCCGGTTCTGGAGCGGCATGCGCCGGTTCTACCACGGCCTTGACACGTATCGACGTTCTTCGATACATTGACATCTCTCGATATGAGCGTCCTCGATCCGGTCACCTGCTGCGCGCCGCTGACGGCCTCCGTCCTCTCGGACGACGAGGCGAACGCGACCGCAGAGCTCTTCAAGGCGCTGGCCGATCCCGCGCGGGTGCGGATCCTGAACATCCTCGCGACGAGCGGCGGCGAGCCCGTGTGCGTGTGTCACCTCATCGAGCCGCTCGAGCTCTCGCAGCCCACCATCTCGCACCACATGCGGAAGCTCCTCGACGCGGGCCTGGTCGAGCGCGAGCAGCGGGGCAAGTGGGCCTACTTCTCCCTGAACAGCGACGCCGTCGAGACCCTCGCGGCGGTCGCCGACCTGAAGGTGGTGAGCTGATGTCGACGACAGCCGACGAGCTGCGTGAGGAGGTGCGGCGCCGGTACGCGGAGTCCGCGCGAGCGGTGACGGAGGGGACGGGCTCCTGCGGCTGCGGGAGCGGCTCCTGCTGTGAGGGCGGGGACGACGGCGCGAAGTTCGGCGAGGCGCTCTACGACGCCGAGCAGCGCGGCGCGCTGCCCGAGACCGCGACGCTCGCGTCGCTCGGGTGCGGCAACCCGACCGCGGTCGCCGAGCTGCGCGAGGGCGAGACCGTCCTCGACCTCGGCTCGGGCGGCGGGATCGACGTGATCCTGTCCGCGAAGCGCGTCGGCCCGACGGGCGTCGCATACGGCCTCGACATGACCGACGAGATGCTCGCGCTCGCCCGCCGGAACGCAGAGGAGGCCGAGGTCACGAACGTCCACTTCCTCAAGGGCGTGATCGAGCAGATCCCACTCCCTGCGGACTCGGTCGACGTCGTCATCTCGAACTGCGTGATCAACCTCTCGGTCGACAAGCCCGCGGTGCTGATGGAGATCGCCCGCGTGCTCAAGCCGGGCGGCCGGCTCGGAGTCAGCGACGTCGTCGCAGAGGATCGCCTCACCGTCTCGGAGCGAGCCGAGCGAGGGAGCTACGTCGGCTGCATCGCCGGGGCGCTCTCCCAGAGCGAGTACGTGCTCGGCCTCGAGTCGGTCGGCCTCGAGGACGTCACCGTCGAGCTCACGCACGAGGTCGCGGACGGAATGCACGGCGCGATCGTGAAGGCGACCAAGACGAGAGAGCCCGCGCGAAAGGGGCTGCCGGTCGTCCAGCCGCTCGATCGTGCGGGCTGCTGCTGAGGAGGAGGAACCCATGAACCAGGCGCTCGACCCGGTCACCCGGAACCACGTCGACAAGGCGGCGGCTGCTCTCTCGGCCGAGTTCGCCGGCGTCTTCTCGGAGGAGACGATCGCCCGCTACATCGGCGAGTCGCTCGACCTGCTCGGCGACTCGTCGATCAACGTCTTCGTGCCCGTGCTCGCGCACCGGTTCGCGCGCGAGCGGCTGAAGGCGCTCGCCCAGGTGGAAGGGGCGCTCGTGAAGGAACAGCCCGAGGTGCTCTTCGTCTGCGTGCACAACGCGGGCCGGAGCCAGATGGCCGCGGGCCTCGTGCGGCTCCGATCGGAAGGACGCGTCCACGTGCGTTCTGCCGGGAGCGCGCCGGCGAGCGAGATCAACGCCGCCGTGCTGGCGGTCATGGACGAGATCGGCGTCGACATGGGCGAGGAGTTCCCGAAGCCGCTGACCGACGAGGTCGTGAAGGCGGCGGACGTCGTGATCACGATGGGCTGCGGTGACGCCTGCCCCATCTACCCGGGGAAGCGCTACGAGGACTGGGTGCTCGACGACCCGGCGGGCAAGGACGTCGACACCGTGCGGCGGATCCGCGACGAGATCGACGCACGCGTGACGGCCCTCGTCACGGACCTGCTTGGCTAGCCCGCTCGCGCGCCGCGCGCTCGCGGAGGCCCTCGGGACGTTCGCCCTCGTCTTCGTCGGCTGCGGCGCCATCGTCATCGACCAGGAGCGGGGCGGCTCGCTCGGCGAGACCGGGATCGCCGCTGCGTTCGGGCTGGTGATCATGG
Organism: uncultured Actinomycetes bacterium; assembly: GCA_963712255.1. Taxonomy (GTDB): domain Bacteria; phylum Actinomycetota; class Thermoleophilia; order Gaiellales; family Gaiellaceae; genus Gaiella. The sequence continues at coordinate 4,122 of CAVQHL010000016.1, read as the reverse complement.
CGATGATCTACGCGACCGGGCACGTCTCCGGCGCGCACCTGAACCCGGCGGTCACGGCCGCGTTCACGGCGACCCGTCGGTTCCCGCCCGGCGAGGCGGGCGTGTACGTCGCGGCGCAGGTTGCCGGCGCCGTTGTCGCCGCGCTCCTTCTGGACGCGCTCTGGGTCGGCGAGCCCGCCCGCCTCGGGGCGACCGTCCCGAGCGTCGGAGTGGGCGCCGCGCTCGGCTACGAGATCGTCCTCACCGCGTTCCTCATGTTCGTCATCGCTGCGGTCGCGACCGACTCGCGGGCCGTCGCCGGCGTGGCCGGAGTGGCGATCGGCGGCGCGGTCGCGATGGGGTCGCTCGTCGGCGGCGGCGCGACCGGCGCGTCGATGAACCCGGCACGGACGCTCGGCCCGGCGATCGCGTCCGGCACGTGGACCGACCTCTGGATCTACCTCGTGGCGCCGCCGGTCGGCGCCCTCGTCGGCGCGATCGCGTACCGCGTCGTCGAGCGACGTCGGGCCGTCGGAGGCGCCCAGCACCGGCTGACCTACGACGGGGTCGGCTCCTCCTCGAACGCCTCGACCGCGAGCCGCACCGACGCGTAGAAGTGCCCTGGCCCGATCGCGTCGGTGAGGCCGGCCACCTCGAGGTCGTCCATGAGCCGCCGTCGGAGGCGCGCGAAGACGAGCGTGATCCCCTCACGCTCGAGCTCGTGAGCGAGGTCGAGGAGCATGTCGATGCCGGTCGAGTCCACGTGCGTCATCGCCTCGGCGTCGAACACGAGCCACGACGTCTCCGTCGGAGCGCCGCGGATCGCCTCGTTCACGCGGCCCTTGACATATCCGGCGTTCGCAAAGAACAGCCGATCGTCCAGCCGGTAGACGACGACGCCAGGCGTCAGGTGCGCCGACGGATGCAGCGCGATGTCGCGGTATCCCTGGATGTCCGGCACCCAGCCGAGCACGGCGTCGTAGGGGCGCGCGCTCCTCCGCACCGTGTCGACGACCGAGAGGCCGACCGCGACGACCAGCGCCTCGAGGACGCCGAAGACGACGACGCAGACCATCGTGACTCCCGCGATCGCGACCTCGACGCGGTCGATCGCGGCCAGCGCGCGCCACGCCGGCACGTCGACGATGCCGATCCCGGCGGCGACGATCACCGCTCCCAGCACCGCCTGGGGGAGGTACTGGACGGGCTCGGTGAGGAAGAGGAGGACGAGCGCGATCGTCCCGGCGGCGAAGAGCCCGGCGATCTGCGTACGGGCGCCCATCGAGTCGTTCACCGCGGTCCGGGCGCCGCTTGCGCCGACCGAGAAGCCCTGCGTGAAGCCGGCCGCGACGTTCGCCACGCCCATCGACACGAGCTCCTGCGACGCACGGACGTGCTCGCGCCGCTTGCCGGCGAACGCACGGGCCGTGAGGATCTCGTCGGCGAACGAGACGAGGAAGAGCCCGAACGCGGCCGGCAAGCAGCGCGACGACGTCCGAGAGACCGGGGGTCGGGATCGACGGTCGGGGCAAGCCGCCTTCGACCGGCCCGACGATCGCGACGCCGTGGCTCGCAAGGTCGACCGCCCACGAGAGGCCGATGGTCGCGACGACCACGATCAGCGCGCCGGGCAGGAACCGCACGAAGCGGCGCATGACGAGGAGGGCCGTCAGCGACAGGGCGCCGACCGCAAGCGTGGTGCCGCTGACGTCGCCGAGCTCGCGCACGGTCTCCCACAGGCGCGGGAGGGAGTCGCGGGCGTCGACGTCGATCCCGAGGAGCTTCGGGAGCTGTGCGATCACGAGCGTGATCGCGACGCCGTGCAGGTACCCCATCAGCACGGGCCGGGAGAAGTAGTCCGCGACCCAGCCGAGCCGGAGCAGGCGCGCCAGCCCGAAGCACGCAGCGACGAGCAGCGCGAGCATCGCCGCGAGCTCGGTCGCGTCGTCGCTCCCGGCTACGGCCATCGGAAGCACGGCGGCCGCGACGAGCGTCGAGGTCGCGCCTTCGGGACCGATCACGAGCCTTCGCGACGAGCCGAAGAGGACGTACGCGACGGTCGGCAACAGGAGGGTGTAGAGCCCGTTGACCGGCGACAGCCCTGCGAGCTGCCCGTACGCCATCGCGGAGGGCAGCGCGAGCGCCGCGACCGTCAGCCCGGCGAGGAGGTCGCGACCCGCGCTCGCGGGCCGGTAGCGCGGCAGCTCCCCGGAGACGGGGACCGCGCGAGTGAGCAGCGGCTCCTTGCGCGCGGGCCGGAACGCACCGTCCCGCCCGTAGCCGCTCGTGCCGGCTGCGGCTGGAGGAGTCTCTCGGTCGTCTCCGGTGCCCATAGCGCTCGTCGACCGCGCCGCGGGCGACGCCGCAAGCTTCTCATCCCGGCGGCGCGTCGTCGCGACGCATGTCCGTCTCGAGCAGGCAAGTCTGGGTGAGCGAGGACGACCGCCTGGACGCGGTGCCGGAGGCCGAGCTCTTACCTCGCGTGCGAGCGATCGTCCTCTGTCACGCTGCGGTCTCTACGCGGCGACCTCTTCCTTCAGGTCGTCGGGCTCGCCGACCTCGATCGGGTTCTCGCCGGGGTTCGCGCTCCATTCGAACCAGCCGCCGTCGTAGACCGCGACGTGCTGCCAGTCCATCAGGTAGGCGTAGAACCACGTCTCGCTCGCGCGCCAGCCCGTCCCGCAGTAGAAGGCGACCCACTTGTCCGGGGTGATGCCCGCCTCCGCCCAGTTGGCCGCGATCTCGGGATACGCGCGCATCGTGTTGTCCACGGTGCGGTAGTGCTGCATGTGGTACGCGTCCGAGCCGCAGTTGCCCCACACGTCGCCCGCGATCCGGCCGGCGGGGACGATGTAGTTGTAACCGCTGACCTTGCCGACGTGCTCGTTCCAGGTCCGGACGCTCACGAGCGCGGCGCCGTCCGGGTCGGCGAGGATCTGCTTGGCCTCGTCGAGGTCGACGATCACCTCGGGCCGCAGGGGGATCGTCGCTCCGAACACCGGCGCCTCTGCGGGGGTGCGGATGACGTTCTCCAGCGGGTTGCCGTCCTGAACCCATGCGTCGTAGCCGCCGTCGAGCAGGCGGACGTCGTCGACGCCGCAGTAGCGAAGGATCATCGCCGCGCGGGTCGCTGCGATCTGGCCGGCCCGACGTCCGGGCCACTTCTCGTTCGGGTCGCCCTCGGTGTCCCGGCCGTACAGGATGACGGTGGTGTCGCGCGTGATGCCGAGCGAGCGGACCGCCGCCTCGAGCTCCTCGGGCGTGCGCCGGTTCCAGTCGACCGGGTTCTCGAGCTGGTTCGTGTCGAGGTAGAACGCTCCGGGCAGGTGGCTCTCCTCGTACTCCTCGGGAACGCCGAAGTTGACGTGGAACAGCAGGAAGGCGCCGTCGGGCGCGGCCTCGGGCGTGTTCCCGGCGAGTAGCTCCCGCAGCCAGGCGGTGTGCACGAGCCTCTCGTGGTGCGCAAGGCGCTCGACAGGGAGCGTCTCGTCGGCGGCCCACTCCGCCCAGCCCGGGTCGTAGACGCGGACGCGCTCCTGGCCCAGCTCGACGAGTCGCGTTCGCATCGCCCACACCTCGTCGGGGAGGTCGCCGTACAGCACGATCTCACGCGCGTCGGTGACGTCCTTGACCCGGAGCAGCTTCTGAACCTCGGCGGGCTCGATGCGATCCAGCCAGGTGCTCGGGAAGGCGACCGCGCCCGGGATGTGGCCGCCTCGCGCGGCGCCCAGCAGGTTCCAGCCGTTGTAGGCGGCGAGCGGACGGACGTCGACGATCGTCAGTCCGGGGTCGTCCAGGCGAAGGCGAAGCTCGTCCGTCGAGACGCGCCACTCCGCGTCGACGTCGACCAGCCGTGAGCCGCTCATCGGGTCACGCTTCCTGCTGTCGCCCACTGCCTCCAAGCCACCCCCGAAACGTCCTTCACCGCTCGAGCACGCACATCGGCCTCGCTTTCGTCGTCGACTGATCAATACTTCATTTCGAATAGTATTGATTGTACGCAGGCGTCCGTCAAGCAGCCACGGCACGGACAGCGCGACTGACATCGCCTTCGCGGTGCGCCGTCGGCACGGCTGAATGCCGCTCGTCAAGCGCGATTGTGGCTGTTGAGCGGCCCCGGTCAGGGACGCGCGAGGGGAGAAA
>CAVQHL010000015.1:0-63672 GCA_963712255.1 uncultured Actinomycetes bacterium | reverse complement strand
GCTCTTCGTCGGCGACGACGCCGGCGGCGCGTGGGACAACGTCTTCACCACCGCGATCGTCGTGGCGATGGCTTTCCTCAGCATCGTGGGGTCGAGCGTGGTCGACAAGGCGCAGTCGCTGATCGTGATCGCGCTCCTGGTGGTCTTCGCGGTGTTCATCGCCGTGACCATCGTCGACATCGACTTCGACCTGCTCGCGTTCAGCGGCTACCCGGCGTTCACGGACATCGTCGCCAGCGTGGCGCTCACGTTCTTCGCCTACCTCGGCTTCAGCGTGATCACGTTCGCAGCCGGTGACCTGCGCAATCCCACGCGCGAGTTGCCGCTGGCGATGTACGCAGCCCTCGGCGTCACCACCGTCCTCTACATCCTGATCTCGCTCGGTGTCTTCGGGACTCTCACGGTCGAGGAGGCGATCGGGTACGGCGAGACGGCGATCGCCGAGGCGGCGCGGCCTGCGCTCGGCGAGGCCGGGTTCACGATGATGGCGATCGCAGCGCTCCTCGCGACCGCCTCGTCCGTGAACGCGACGCTGTATGCGTCGGGTGGGCTGACCGCGATGCTCGCCGGAGCCGGGCAGTTTCCGACCTTCTTCGGTCGCGGCTCGCGGCTTGGCCCGCACGCCGGCCTCCTGATCACCGCCGGGCTCGTCCTCGTCGTCGCGAACACCGTCGATCTCTCGGCGATCGCGTCCGTCGGCAGCGCGTGCTCTCTCATGATCTTCCTCCTCGTCGGCGCCACCGGCTATCGCCTGCGCTCCGAGACGGGCGCGATCGGCGCGATCGTGCTCCTCGGAATCGCGGCGACCGCGATCGTGCTCGTCTTCTTCGCGGTCGACACGATCCGGAACGCCCCGGAGACGTTCGCCGCGATCGTCGCGATCGCTGTCCTCGCTGTCGTCCTCGACGTCATCTGGAAGCGCATGCGAGGTCCGGTCGGCCCGCCGGACGATCAGGCGGTCGCGCCGACGGCGACCGGCTAGCGCTGGTGGCCGCGGACGACGTCGGCGGTCGGCCCGCGGAAGCGGCGACGGAGGTCCTGCTCCGCTTCGCGCGGGTCGGACACGACGCCGGTTACCCGACCGCCGATCTCGAGGAGCGGGTCGAGGCGCTCGCCGATGCGCTGGGGCTCGTCGGGGCCGAGATCTCCGCGACGCCGACGATCGTCGAGGTCTCGGTCGGCTCGATCCCCCATCAGCGCAGCTACACGCTTCGTGTCCGACCGTCGGTCGTCGACCTCGACGCGATCGCCCGTCTCGACGAGCTCGTCCAGGACCTCCTCGCCGGGCGCCTCGATGCGGACCAGGCGCTCGCCGCCCTCGCGAGTGTCCAGGCCAGGCGGCTCAGGCGGTCGTGGCCGGTCGAGCTCGCGGGATACGGGCTTGCCGGCGCTGCGCTGACACCGGTTCTCGGCGGAGGCTGGCGCGAGGCGATCGCAGCGGCGGTCGTCGGTCTCGTGGTCGGCGGGATCGCGATAACCGCCGAGCGCGCCGCCCGCGCCGCGCCGATGGTCGCACCGGTCGCAGCGGTCGCGGCCAGCTTCTGCGCGGTGAGCCTCACCCGGCTGGGAGCCGACATCGCACCGGACGTCGTCACCCTCGCGGCCCTCGTGACGTTCCTCCCCGGCATGACGCTCACGATCGGGATGCGCGAGCTCTCCACCGAGCATCTGCAATCCGGCGTCGCGAACACCGCCAGCGCTCTCGTCCAGCTGCTCGGCCTCGTCTTCGGTGTCGGAGTCGGCCGATCGATCGCCGTCAGCTGGTTCGGCGATGTCAGCGCGACAGCTCCCGACACGGCGTTCTCCACCATCCACGTGCTCGCGGCGGTCGTGGCGGGGGTCGCCTTCACGCTCACGCTGCGGGCGCGGTACCAGGACGCCTTCGTGATGTCCGCCGCGACCGTGCTCGCCCTGGTCGCGAACGAGGTCGGGGCGACCCTGTTCGGGAACGATGCCGCAGCCTTCGTCGCGGCGCTCACCGTCGGAGTCGCAGGGGGGCTCGTCGGCTACTGGCTTCGACGATCCCCGCTCGTCTTCATCGTCCCCGGCGTGCTCATGCTCGTCCCGGGCAGCGCTGGGTTCAACAGCATCCTCCAGCTGCTCAGCAACCAGACGGTGAGCGGCATCTCGGCCGGCTTCGACACCTTCGTGACGGCGATGTCGATCGCGTACGGCCTGATGGTCGCGCTGCTCGTACTGCCCCGCCGCTTCACGTCCGTCGCACCCCGAGCATGAGGCCGACGGCTCCGAGAGAATCTCTCCCGTGAGCACGCCGTCGCGCCAGGAGCTCGAGGCTTCGGTCTCGCCGACCGCGTCGTCGGTCGACGGCCGACGCTTCACGTTCCAGTGCTCGATCCATGACCTCGTGCTGAAGGCAGGCGGCTACGCCTTGATCGACGGGCGCCTCGGGCAGGTGCACGCGATCGAGGCCGCCTGGGTCGAGGGCCCGGAGCTCGTCGCCGCCGTGACCGAGAAGGTCGCCGACGCGTCCCACCACCGCATCGCCCTCGCCCGTGGCCACGGTGTCGTCCTCGACAGCGACGGGCGCCCGTTCCACGAGTCCCCGATCGCGCGGGCGGACACGGAGTCCGTCGCGGGGTGGCTCGACCGGACGCGACCTCGGCGGGCCTCCCTCGACATCGGCGAGCTCATCCTCCGGCCGGGCGTGCGCTTCGGGCTCGACGCCGGCGGGTTCGACCGGCACACGTTCTTCTGCGGACAGTCCGGCTCCGGGAAGACATACGCCCTCGGCACGGTTCTCGAGCAGCTCCTGTTGGAGACGTCGCTGCGGCTGATCGTCCTCGATCCGAACTCGGACTTCGTTCGGCTCGGCGAGATCCGAGAGGGCGTCGGCGAGGACGTGGCTACCCGCTATCGGGAAGCGGCCGACGGCGTCGTCGTACGCACGGTCGGCAGCGGGACCGATCGGCTCCACGTCCGCTTCCGCGACTTCGATCCGGTGGAGCAGGCGGCGGTCCTTCGTCTCGATCCCATCCGGAACCGCGAGGAGTACGGCGCTCTCGTCGAGATCCTCGAGGGAGGCATGCAGTCACCCTTCACGACTGCTGGCGACCTTGCCGAGCAGCTTGCAGCGGCGGACGACCCGGAGTTCCGCGCCCTCGCCACGCGGATGCGCAACCTCGGCCTCCACCGGTGGCCGATCTGGTCAGTCGGGGACGAGGGATCGCTCCAGGATCTCGTGGCGCCGGGTGGGCCACGCGCGCTTGTCGTCGACCTCGGCTCGCTCGACACGGGCGCCGAGAAGGCGATCGCCGCCGAGGCCGTCCTCGCCGCTCTCTGGCGGCGGCGATCCGAGCGCGAGCCCGTCCTCATCGTGATCGACGAGGCGCACAACGTCTGTCCCCGCGAGCCCGGAGACGAGGTGACGGCCCTCGCGACCGAGCATGCCGCCCGTATCGCCGCGGAGGGAAGGAAGTTCGGCCTCTACCTGCTCGTCTCGACGCAGCGCCCGCATCGGGTCAACGAGCTCGTCGTCTCCCAGTGTGACAATCTCGTCCTCATGCGGATGACGTCGGCCGGCGATCTCGGCTACGTCGCCGACACCCTCTCGTTTGCGCCGCCGGCGCTTCTCCGGGAGGCGACGTCCTTCCGGATGGGCGAGTCGATCGTCGCCGGCAAGATCGCGTCACACCCCGCCTTCGTCCGCTTCGGGCCGCGCATCTCGGAGGAGGGCGGCTCGGACGTACCCGCCACGTGGGCGGGGCTCGGGAAGACGTGACCGACACGACGATGTCCGGAAAGGCACCGGCGGCCGCGAGCGGCGCGATGGTCGTGTTGCTCACGCTCGCCTCCGGGCAGTTCCTCATGACCCTGGACAGCTCGGTCATGAACGTCTCGATCGCGACGGTCGCGAAGGACGTCGGGACGACGGTCACCGGGATCCAGGGCGCGATCACCGCCTACACGCTCGTCATGGCGTCACTGATGATCACCGGCGCCAAGATCGGCGCGATGATCGGCCGCAAGCGCGCGTTCGCGATCGGGTGCGTGATCTACGGCTGCGGCTCGTTTACGACCTCGCTCGCGCAGAGCCTGCCCGTCCTGCTCTTCGGCTGGTCGTTCCTCGAGGGCGTGGGCGCGGCCTTGATCCTGCCCGCGATCGTCGCGCTCGTCGCGGGGAACTTCCCGACCGAGCGCCGGCCCGCCGCCTATGGCCTCGTCGCCGCCGCGGGTGCGGTCGCGGTCGCCGTCGGGCCGCTGATCGGGGGCTTCTTCACCACGTACTTCTCGTGGCGCTGGGTGTTCGCCGGGGAGGTCGTGATCGTGCTCGCGATCCTCCTCCTCACCCGCCGGATCGCGGACGCGCCGGTCGAGGAGCGCCCGAAGCTCGACCTCGTCGGGGCGGTCCTGTCCGCGCTGGGCCTGGCGCTGCTCGTCTTCGGCGTCCTCCGCTCCAGCGAGTGGGGCTGGATCCAGCCGAAGCCGGGCGGCCCCGACTGGGCCGGTCTCTCACCGACCGTGTGGCTCATCCTGGCCGGGCTGTTCGTGATCTGGCTCTTCTTCCGCTGGCAGGCGCGGGTCGAGTCACGCGGCGGCGAGCCGCTCGTGCGCCCGGCGATGCTGCGGAACAAGCAGCTCAACGGCGGGCTCGTCATGTTCTTCTTCCAGTACCTGGCCCAGGCCGGCCTCTTCTTCGTCGTTCCGCTCTACCTCTCGGTGTGTCTCGGTCTGACGGCGCTCGAGACGGGCGCGCGGCTGCTGCCGCTCTCCGTGACGCTCCTCATCGCGGCGATCGGGATCCCGAAGTTGCTCCCCACCGTCTCCCCACGCCTCGTCGTCCGCAGCGGCCTGCTCGCGCTGCTTGCAGGAACGGTCGTCCTCCTCGCCGCACTCGAGGCGGACTCGGGGCCGGAGATCGTCTTCGTGCCGATGCTTCTCATCGGGCTCGGGATCGGCGCGCTCGCGTCGCAGCTCGGCGCCGTCACGGTCTCCGCGGTTCCAGACGACGAGAGCCCCGAGGTCGGTGGCGTGCAGAACACGATGACCAACCTCGGCGCGTCCATGGGCACGGCCCTCGCCGGCTCGGTCATGATCGCGGCCGTCGCATCGGCGTTCCTGATCAACATCGAGCAGAGCTCGGCGATCCCGGAGCGGGTGAAGTCCCAGGCACAGGTGGAGCTCGCGGGCGGCGTGCCGTTCATCTCGGACGCAGACCTGAAAGCCGCGCTCGACGACGCGCGCGTGAGCCGACGAACGACCGAGGCGACGCTCGAGGCCTACGGCGAGGCCCGGCTCGAAGGGCTCCGCTCGGCGCTCGCGATCCTTGCGGTGCTCATCGTCCTCGCCCTCTTCTTCGCGCAGCGAATCCCGACGACGCAACCGGGACAGGCGGAGACCTAGCAAGAGATCGTTCCGCGCAGGAGCGACGACCGGTCGGTCGCAGTACGGCATGATCAGCTTCGTCGCTCGGACCCACCACGGGTGCAATCGGTCGGAGACCAGAGGAGGAAGTCGATGAGCCACGGACGGTTTCTACGGATCGGCGGGTACATCTCCGGAGGCGTGCTGATCCTGTTCGGCATCGCCGTGATCGCTCTCGGGATCTACGGGGTCACCTTCACCCGCGAGAACCTCAAGGAGGAAGGCATCGTCTTCGGCCCGGCCACCGATCCCGCCGTGGCCGAGCACGCAGAGCAATGGGCCGGGGAGCCCGTCGAGACGGGCAGCCAGGCGCTTGCGTTCGCGGAGATCATGCGCGAGCACACGCTCGCGAGCACGGGCGGCCTGACCTACGCACAGATGGGTCGGTTCCAGTCCGCTGACGACCCGACCGACGCGGCCGGGACCAACGACGAGGCAGAGGCAGCGAAGGACGAGAACGGACAGCCGGTCTCGAACGGCGCACGCGACATCTGGGTCACGGAGACCGCGCTGACCACCGCGCTCAACATGGGCTTCATGGCCGAGATGCTCTCGGTCTTCAGCATCGTCGTCGGGGTCGCCTTGCTCCTTACAGGCATCGGCCTGGTGATCCTCGCGATGGCGGTCTTCGGACGGGGGAGAGCCCGAGACGGAGGTCGCGGCGCCTGCCGCGGCACCCGCCGCGGTGGCGGAGGCGTAGTCGGTGCGCCGCGGGCACATGCCGCCGTCACGCAGGTCTGAGCTTCCGTGAGCGTCGGGATGCCCGAGGCGGTGCTGCTGGACGCCCCGGGCGAGACGACGGCCTGGCACGGGCACACGTCCGAGGAGGCATGCGCCCGGCTCGGCGTCGATCCCGTGCACACGGGCTCACGCCTGCGGAGGTCGAGAAGCGCCGCGCGCAGGTCGGCCCGAACAAGCTCGCGGAGGCCAAGACGGAGCCAGGCTGGCACGCGTTCCTCCGTCAGTACCGCGACCTGATGCAGCTCGTCCTGCTCGGGGCGGCGATCGTCAGCATCGTCGCGCTGCAGGAGTTCTCCACCGGCCTCGTGATCATCGGCCTGACCGTGCTCAACGCCGTCCTCGGCCTGAACCAGGAAGGCAAGGCGGCCGAGAGCGTCGCCGCGCTGCAGAAGATGCTCATCATCAGGGCTCACGCCCGTCGTGACGGGCAGCTCGTCGACGTTCCGGCCGAGGAGCTCGTTCCCGGCGACGTCGTCGCGTTCGAGGCGGGCGACAAGATCCCGGCGGACGGCCGCCTGCTCGTGGCCGCAACACTGGAGATCGAGGAGGCCGCACTGACGGGCGAGAGCACCCCGGTCTTGAAGTCGGTCGACCCGGTGGCCGGTGGGGAGGTGCCACTCGGGGATCGACTCGACATGGCCTACATGAACTCGACCGTGACCCGCGGCCGGGGCGAGATGGTGGTCACGACCACGGGGATGGCGACCGAGGTCGGCCGGATCTCCGGGATGCTGAGCCAGGTCCAGCAGGAGAAGACGCCGCTCACGCGCCAGCTCGACCAGCTGACCGTCCTGCTCACGATCATGGCGGGGGCCGCGCTGGCGCTCGTCGTCGTTCTGGGGCTGATCCACGGTGACGACTTCGACGAGCTCTTCATCATCGGGATCAGCCTCGCGGTGGCGGCGATCCCGACCGGGCTTCCTGCGGTCGTCACGACCGTGCTCTCGCTGGGAACGCAGGCACTGGCGGCCAAAGGCGCGATCGTAAAGCGGCTGCGGTCGGTGGAGACGCTCGGCTCGACGTCCGCGATCTGCTCGGACAAGACCGGCACGCTGACGCTCAACCAGATGACGGCACGACAGCTCGTGATCGCCGGCCGGCGCTTCTCGGTCGAGGGCGAGGGGTACTCGACCGAAGGGAAGATCCTCCGTGTCGCAGGCGAGACGGACACCCCGCTCGAGCCGTTCCTCCTGCCGATGGCGCTGGCGAACGACGCGGCCGTCCGCGAGGGCGAGATCGTCGGCGACCCGACGGAGGCGGCGCTCGTCGTACTGGCCGCGAAGGGTGGGATCGATGTCGACGAGACGCGGCGTCTCTACCCGCGCGTGGGTGAGGTGCCGTTCGACTCCGACTACAAGCTGATGGCGACCTTCCACGAGATGGAGAACGAGGGCAGGAAGGTCGTGCGCTGCTTCGTCAAGGGCGCGCCCGACGTGCTGCTCGCCCGCTCGTCGCACATCCGCGACGTCGACGGCTCGACCGTCTCCGCCGACAACGGACGAGACCGCGTCCTGACCGAGAACGACCGCCTCGCGAGCGAGGGGCTGCGGGTTCTTGCCGTCGCCTCGCGCGACATCGACGCGACGGCGTTCGACCCCGGAGCGCCGCTCCTCGAGGAGGTTCAGGGGCTGACGTTACTGGCGCTCGTCGCCATCGTCGATCCCCCACGCAGGGAGGCGAAGGACGCGATCGCCCGCTGCAAGGAGGCGGGGATCCGCGCCCGCATGATCACGGGCGACCACGCCACGACCGCCGCAGCGATCGCGGCCCAGCTGGGAATCGAGGGCCGCGCGCTGACCGGCACCGAGTTCGCCGCGCTCTCTGACGCCGAGCTCGACGAGCAGCTCGACAGCATCGGGGTCGTAGCGCGTGTCGCCCCGGAGGACAAGGTGCGGCTCGTCGAGAGGCTGAAGGGCAAGGGCAACGTGGTCGCCATGACCGGCGACGGCGTCAACGACGCCCCCGCGCTCAAGCGGGCCGACATCGGCGTCGCGATGGGCATCACCGGCACGGAGGTGACGAAGGAAGCCGCCGACATGATCCTCACCGACGACAACTTCGCCACCATCGTCGAGGCGGTCGAGGGCGGCCGCGGGATCTACGACAACCTGATGAAGTACGTGCGCGTCCAGCTCGTGATGCTCGGCGGCTTCATCCTCACGTTCGTCGGCGCCGGGCTCTTCGACATCGCCGGCGGCGCGCCTCTGACTCCGTTGCAGATCCTCTGGATCAACTTCGCCGTCGACGTGCTGTTGGCGATCGGGCTCGGCTTCGATGCCGCCGTCCCGGGCCTCATGCGTCGCATGCCTCGGGACGCAAGCGCGCCGATCGTCCATCGCGCGCTCGGCATCCGCCTCGCCGTTGCGAGCCTGATCATGGCCGTGCTTGCTCTCGGCGTGGTCGCCTGGGGTGAGGAGCGCTACGACCTCGCCGTCGCCACGACGATGGGCCTGACGACGCTCTCGCTGATGCACATCGTCGCGGCGCTCGAGGCTCGCGAGCCGACCGGAACGATCTTCAGCCGCTATACGACCGCGAACCGCCGGTTCGTCCAGCTGATCGGCGCCGCGCTCGCCCTCACCTTCCTCGTCACGGAGCTCCAGCCCTTGCAGCGGATCTTCGACACCGTCTCTCTGACGAGCGCGCAGTGGGGCATCTGCCTGCTCGGCCCGATCGTCTTCCTCGCCGGAGCGGAGCTGGGCAAGCTCGCGGACCGCCGCACCGGGGACCCGCAGCAGGCTCTGGCGCACGCCGAGGCATAGGACGGCATGGATAGCCGCCGGCGAACGGCGACTGATCATCTCGTCGCCGGGCCGGGACGTCGGTGGCGGCCGCCAGGGGAGGGGTCTCAATCCTGGGCAAGACAAGCTTATTTTGGTGGATTCTTGATGCAGCCGACTGGGATACGACTGATGTGCGACTGAGCGGTTGGGCGCGCAGACGTGACGATCGGCAGGTCGGCCACGTGCCCTACTCCACTCCGAGACGCGCGATCTCGCCGACGCGCGCGGGTGTTCCGCTTGTGCCTCCAGTGGGATGCTTCCCGCGCCGATTGGTATCCCTAGAGATGCACGATGTCAGCCCCGAGCTTGCGCTTGTCGACGACTCCCTTGCGGAGCGAGAGCGCCTCCGGCTGCCCGATCCCGACGACTGCCTCGCTCGGCCGCCGACTGCGGCGCCCGTTGTCTCCCCGCCCACGCTGACGCTCATGTTCCCCCAGGGGAAGCGGGGGCTTCCCACGGTGGGGTCCAAGCAAGCCCGTCGCCGTCCGACGGCGAGTCCGACGTCACCCATGGCCGATCGTTTTCAAAGCTTGAGCTCGCCGCGCCGCTCGAGGCCGTATCCGCAGAGCCGACGGCCGACCTGGCGTCGACTGCCGACCTGGCGTCGACTGCCGAGCTGCCTCCCGCTGAGACGTCCCTCGAGGTCGCGGACCTAGTCGAGGACGCCGAGCCGGAGGCCGAGCCACTCGGGCAGGCTCCCGAGGAGGCTGCCCCCTCCGTTCCTACCCACATGCCCGAATGGGTCGCTTCGGACGTCGCGCCAAAGGGTCGTGCGCGCCGAAAACACCGCGCTCGGGCACGACGGAGCGAGCCGAGGGAGCGGCCGCGCGTGGGACAGCGCCGGGTCGCGCTGATCGCAAGCTGGGTCGTCCTCGGCGGGTTCCTCGCCTCGCCGCTGCTCGCGTTCATCCCGCCGCCGACCGGTGAACGCCCGACACTCCCGCCAGACGTCCTCGAGCCCGTCCCGAACGCGGAGGACGACGCGGGGCACTCTCTCAGCTGGGAACCCGTGGCGAAGGCCGCCGGTTACAGTGTCGCGTTCGTGAATGCCGGCGTGCGTAGTGACCGGTGGTCGCAAACCGCCGAGCTGCAGCTTCCCGTAGGGACAGAGTCGGAGGAGCTCGTGACGTATGAGTGGTTCGTGTACCCCGCGTTCCGCGAAGGCGCGGGCTATCGCTACGGCCCACTCGCCGCGTCGGGCGATGTGACGATGCCAAGGCTCGCCCCGAACGAGGGTTCGTAGGTCGCGCGGTCCGCTCAGCCGCAGGTGGTGAGGCTCGTGTTCGCCTCGATCAGGTCGACGTCGTCCGCCTAGGATCCAGCGGCATTTGCCTCGCAGATCTGCGTTGAGCGGAGGGGGAGGGATTTGAACCCTCGAAGAGCTTGCACCCTTAACGGTTTTCGAGACCGCCCCGTTCGACCGCTCCGGCACCCCTCCGAGCGCGTAAGGGTACCGCCTCGGCCAACGGGAAACGGAGAAGGAGGGATTCGAACCCTCGAGGCAGGGATTACCCCACCTAACGCCTTAGCAGGGCGCCGCCTTCAGCCACTCGGCCACTTCTCCGGGCTCGAAGAGGATATCGGCAGCCCCAGGCGTTCGGGCTCAGTCGTGGATGCGCGCGATGAGCTCGTCGCGCTTGACGACCTTCACCTCGATGCCGCCGAGACGCACCTCGTACCCCGCCTCGCGCGGGTAGAGCACCTTGTCACCCGGCTCGATGCCGGTCACGTCCGCTCCGATCGCCGTCACGATCCCCGTCCGGCAGGCGGCCGCGGCGGCCGCCGACGCGGGAGGATGAGGCCGGCGCGGGTCTCCGTCTCGTCGCTCGTCGGCTGGATGACCAGGTACTCGTCGAGCGGCTCGAGCGTGACGTCCAGGCGATGCGGGTCCTGCACCATGTGCGAACGATATCCGGGCGACCTACATCCGTCCCGCGGCCACGATCCGCTGGAGGAACTGCTGCGTCCGCTCCTCGCGCGGCGCCCCGAAGATCGCCTCCGGCGGCCCCTGCTCGAGGATCTGGCCCGCGTCGAGGAAGCAGACGCGGTGCGCCACGTCGCGCGCGAACGACATCTCGTGCGTCGCGATGAGCATCGTCATGCCGCCCGTCGCGAGCTCGCGGATCACGTCGAGCACCTCCGCCACGAGCTCGGGGTCGAGCGCGCTCGTGATCTCGTCGAGGAGGAGCAGCTTCGGCTGCATCGCGAGCGCCCGCACGATCGCGACCCGCTGCTGCTGGCCGCCGGAGAGGCGGTCGGGGTACTCGTCGCGCTTGTCGGCGAGCCCGAAGCGCGCGAGCAGCGCCTCGGCCTCGGCGTTCGCGGCGCTCCTCGACAGGCCGCGCGCCTTCCGCGGGGCGAGCGTGACGTTCTCGAGCACGCTCATGTGCGGGAACAGGTTGAACGACTGGAAGACGATCCCGATCTCCCGCCGAATGCGGTTCACGTCGACGCCGCGCGCGGTCACCTCCTCGCCGGCGACCGCGATGCGTCCCGCGTCGATCGGCTCGAGGACGTTCACGCAGCGCAGGAGCGTCGACTTCCCGGAGCCCGAGGCGCCGATGAGGCACACGACCTCGTGCTCGGCGAGCGTGAGGTCGATGCCGCGGAGGACCTCGAGCTTGCCGAAGGACTTGTGGATGCCCTCGAGCTCGAGTGCGGGCGTCGCGCTCACGCGAGCCTCCCCGCCTGCTGCCGCCGCCGGTCGCGCGCGACGAGCCAGTCGGTGAACCGCGCGAGCGGGATCGTGATCGCCACGAAGAGCGTCGCGGCGACGAGGTAGTACGTGCCGTTGAACGTCGCCGCCTGGTCGATCTGCGTCTGCCGGAGCACCTCGACGATGCCGAGCACGCTGACGAGCGCCGTGTCCTTCTGGAGCCCGATGAAGTCGTTCAGGAGCGGCGGGATCACGCGGCGAACCGCCTGCGGCACGACGACGTGACGGAGCGCCTGGGTGCGCGTCAGCCCGAGCGAGCGTGCTGCGGCCTCCTGGCTCGGATGCACCGACTCGATGCCCGCCCGGTAGACCTCGGACACGTACGCCGTGTAGACGAGCACGAGCGCGACGCTCGCCCAGAAGATCTGGTCCGTCGGGAGCCAGGAGAGCTGCAGGGCGGGGATGCCCTGGCCGAGCATGAGGATCACGAGGATCGTCGGGACCCCGCGGAAGAAGTCGACGTAGACGACCGCCAGCGCGCGGATCGGGAAGAACACCGGGCCCGGCAGGCTGCGGAGGATCGCCATCAGGAGCGCCGTCACGAGGACGATCGCCTCGACGACGAGGAAGATCTTCACGTTGACGAGGAAGGCGCGCGCGATCTCCTCGAAGGAGTCGCTGTAGTAGCCCCAGTTGAGGAAGTACGCCTTGAACTCGTCCCAGCCGGGCGACTGCGTGACGACGACGACGATCGCGACGAGGACGACGATCGTCGAGAGGACGGCGATCGCGACCGCCCGCGACTCGCTCGAGCCGCGGGCGGTCACGCCGCCGAGAATCCGGGAGCTCCGGCTGCTGTCGTTCAGCGCCCGGCTACTTCAGGTCGGGCGCGCCGGCCTTCGCGAGATACGTGTTCTGGAGCTTCTTGATCGTCCCGTTCGCCCAGAGCCGGCTCAGCGCCCGGTTCACGCAGCTCCGGAGCGAGTTGCCCTTCTGGAGCACGAGCCCGAACCGCTCCTTCGTGCCCTTCGTGGGCAGCTTGCCGACGATGACGCCGTCGTCGACCTGCACCGCCGTGACGTAGAACGCGGTCGGAAGGTCCACGACGATCCCGTCGATCTGGCCGTTCTTCAACGCCTGCACCGCCGCGTCGTTGGTGTCGTAGACGAGCGGCTTCGAGGACGGCCGGATGAACCGGTTGATGTACTGGTAGCTCGTCGTCCCCACCTGCGCCCCGAGCTTGTACGGCTTCAGGGCGGCGATCGACTTCGCCTTCGCGATCGGCGTGCCCTTCCGCCCGACGACGGCCTGGTTCACGAAGTAGTAGGACATCGAGAAGTCGACGGCCCGCGCGCGCTCCGGCGAGAACGAGATCTGGTTGATGTCGAAGTCGAACGGCTTCTTGCCCGGGCGGAACGAGTTGTTGAACGGCACGACCGTCCACTTCACCTTCGCCTTCGTGAAGCCGAGCTGCGACGCGATCGCGTATGCGACGGCGGACTCGTAGCCCTTGCCGCTGTACGGGTCGGAGACCTTCCACGGCTTCGTCTTCTCGGCGCCGCCGAACCAGGGCGGGAAGGCCGGGTTGTCGGTGCCGACGGTGAGGACGCCGTCCTCGACGAGGTTGAGCGAGCCGGGCGCGCAGCCCGGGATGGCCGCCTTCGCGGCCGGCGCGGTGCGTGCGCCGGTGGCGGTCGCCGCGACCGCGAGAGCAGCGGCGGCAGCGAGAAGGAGGCTCGTGACGAGCAGTTTCCGCATGGTCGATCGACTCCTCGAGATGAGATGGACTCCGGGCGCGAGGCTAGCACAGCCCTCGCTCGATACTTCATTTCGGATAGTGGCCGATGAGTCGACCGCGTGAGTGCCGTCTAGGGTCATGCCATGGCATCACCGTTCATCGAGCTCGAGGTCGGGAGCAGGACCGTCAAGGTCACGAATCCCGACAAGGTGCTGTTCCCGGAAGCGGGCCACACGAAGCGCGCCCTCGTCGACTACTACCTCGCGGTCGGCGACGGGATCGTCCGCGCGCTGCGCGAGCGGCCGACGCAGCTCCGTCGCTTCCCCGACGGGATCGCGGGCGAGCAGATCTACCAGAAGCGCGTTCCCGAGAAGCGGCCGGAGTGGATCGAGGTCGCACGCGTCACGTTTCCCTCCGGCCGGCACGCCGACGAGCTGTGCGTGACCGAGGTGGCGCAGGTGATCTGGGGCGCGAACCTCGCCGTCATCGACTTCCACCCGTGGCCCTCCCGGCGCACCGACGTCGATCGGCCCGACGAGCTGCGAATCGACGTCGACCCGCAGCCCGGGACGACGTTCGCCGACGGGAAGCGGGTCGCGGCGGTCGTCCGCGAGGTCCTCGCCGAGATGGGGTACACCGGCTGGCCGAAGACGTCCGGAAACCGCGGCATCCACATCGCGGTGCGCATCGAGCCCCTCTGGGAGTTCCCCGTCGTCCGTCGCTGCGCGCTCGCCTTCGCGCGCGAGATCGAGCGCCGCGCGCCCGATCTCGTGACCACCGCCTGGTGGAAGGAGGAGCGGGGCGAGAAGGTCTTCATCGACTACAACCAGAACGCCCGCGACCGGACGATCGCCTCCGCCTACTCGGTGCGTCCTCGGCCGGACGCGACCGTCTCGGCGCCCGTGACCTGGGACGAGCTCCCCGACGTCGAGACCGAGGACTTCACGCTCGTGACGATGCCGAAGCGCTTCGCGAAGCTCGGCGACGTCCAGGCAGGCGATCGACGACACCGTCTGCGACCTCCGCGTCCTGCTCGAGTGGGTCGAGCGGGAGGAGGCGGAGGGCGTCGGTGAGGCGCCGTACCCGCCGAACTTCCCGAAGATGCCGGGCGAGCCGGCCCGCGTGCAGCCCTCCAGGGCGCGGAAGCCGCAGTCCGGCTAGCGCCCGCTGTCACGGCTGCTCGACACGCTCGTAAGAACTTTGTGTGACTCGTTGCGGGGTCGGCGCCGTAGGAGGAACATGGAGACGAGATGAGGGTCCGCGCGGGCGTCCTGGCGATCGGCGTCCTTGCCGGCTGCGCCGCGATGGCCGGGGCCGCGACGGATGCCGCCACCGCGCCCGTGAGCCGCCTTCGCGCCTTCGACGGGTGCCCGGAGTTCCGCGCGTACGTCGCCCGGCAAGCGCTCCCGCTCGTCGGGCCGTACGGGCTCGAAGGCACCTTCGCCGGGGCGCGGGTCGGCCCGCTTCCGCCGAGCGCCGTCGGCGACACCGTCGGGAGGACGGCGGCGGACGCGTTCTCGGGGACGAACGTCCAGGAGGAGGGCGTCGACGAGCCGGACCTCGTGAAGACGAACGGCAGGCACGCGTTCGTCGTCATCGGGGATCGAGTGCGCGCGGTCGACGTCCGCGCGCGGCCGCGTCTCGTGGGCACGCTCCGGCTCGCGCGGGGCGGGTCGAACGAGCTGCTGCTCCACGGCGACCGGCTGCTCGTGCTGTCCCGGGTCGCGATGCTGCCCGTGCCCGACGGCCCGGTGGGGATCCGCGCGCCGTTCGTCCCGATGCGATCGGTCGTCACCGAGGTCGACGTCGGAGACCCGGCGCGCATGCGCGTCCTCCGGACGCTCGAGCTCGAGGGAACCCACCTCGCCGCTCGGCTCGTCGGCCGCTCCGTGCGGATCGTCCTCTCCGCGTCGCTGGGAACAGGACTGAAGTTCGAGCGGCCGGCGACACAGGCGCCGGAGGAGGCTGCGCGGGTCGCGGCGAGGAACGCCGCGATCGTCCGCGCCGCCGACGCGCGGAGCTGGCTCCCCTCGTACACCGTGCGGACGGCGCGCGGCAAGACGACAGCCACCGGCCCGCTCGTCCAGTGCCGCGACATCCGGCGGCCGCCGAGCTTCGCAGGCTTCGGGCTCGTCACGGTGCTCACGTTGGACGTCGGGCGCGGGCTCGACCCGATCGACTCCGACGCCGTCGTCTCGGACGGCCGCCTCGTCTATGCCTCGCGCACCAGGCTCTACGTCGCCACCGAGCGCTGGGACCGGCGGCTCGTCGACGGCCGGACGCCGTCCGGCGGGGTGAGGACGCAGATCCACGCCTTCGACATCGCGAGCGCGACCCGGACGCACTACCGCGCGAGTGGGTCGGTCGCCGGCGTGCTCCTGAGCCAGTGGTCGCTGTCGGAGCACCGCGGCGTCCTCCGCGTCGCCAGCACCGAGGTGCCGCTCTGGTGGGGCGGGCCGCAGCTCGACAGCGAGACCGCCGTCACGACCCTCGATGAGCGCGGCGGCGCGCTCGCGCAGGTCGGGCACGTCGGCGGGCTCGGCCGGGGCGAGCGCGTCTACGCCGTCCGGTTCGCGGGCGACGTCGGGTACGTCGTCACGTTCCGGCAGGTCGACCCGCTCTACACGCTCGACCTCGCGGCTCCGGCGCGTCCCGCCGTGAAGGGCGAGCTGAAGATCCGCGGCTACTCGTCGTATCTCCATCCCCTGGGTGGGAATCTTCTGCTCGGCATCGGGCAGGACGCGACCGAAGAGGGTCGGGTGCTCGGTGTCCAGGCGTCGCTCTTCGACGTCTCCGACCTCCGCCGCCCGCGGCGGCTCGATGCGCAGCAGCTCGGCCCGTCGTGGTCGGCCGCCGAGGGCGACCACCACGCGTTCCTCTGGTGGCCGCGCGCGCGGCTCGCCGTGATCCCGCTCGTGGCGGCCGGTGACCGTCCCTTCACGGGCGCGCTCGCGCTGACGGTCGGCGGGAGAGCCCTCACCGTGGCCGGGCGGGTCGCACACGCCCTCGGCGGCGGTGCGCAGGCAACGGAGCCCGGCGGCGTCGCGATCCTCCGCTCCTTCGTGGTCGGGGACTCGCTCTACACGGTCTCCGAGCTCGGCATCAAGGCGTCGTCGCTGACGACGCTTGCCGACACCGGCTTCGCGCGATTCAGCCCGTGAGCCCCCACGCCGCGAGCGTCGCCTCGCCGGGATCGAGCGGCGGGCGGAGCTCGCGCCAGGTGCACTGCGCGGGACCCTTGTCGGGGCGGAGCCGCAGAAGCTTCGTCCCGTGCCGGAAGCGCCGGCCCTGCACCTTGTCGTAGCGCACCTCGACGACCAGCTCGGGCCGCACCGCCTCCTCCTCGAGCTCGCCGCCGCCCCAGCGGTTCGGCTCGGAGAAGCGCCGCTCGGGCGCGTCGCGGAGGAGGGGCATGACGGCCGCGGCGATCTCGTCGTGCCGGGTGGGGGCGACCGCCGCCGTGCCCACGTAGTCGAGCTCCCCGTCGTCGCCGTAGAGGCCGAGGAGGAGCGTCGCGATCCTCTCGGGGCGCGACTTCCAGCGAAGCCCGGCGACGACGCAGTCGGCCGTCTTCTCGGGCTTGACCTTCGCCACCGCGTCCCGTGCGCCGGCGGCGTAGGCGCGGTCCCGCCGCTTCGCGATGACGCCGTCGAGGCCGATCGCCTCGAAGGACGAGAGCCACTCGAGCGCCTCGCCGCGGTCGAGCGTCATGGGTGAGAGCACGAGGTCGGACGCGAGCGACTCGAGCGCCGAACGCCGCTCGGAGAGCGGCGCCTCCGTGTGCGACGTGCCGTCCCAGGCGAGCAGGTCGAACGCGACGAACGACGCCGGGATCTCGGCCGACAGCTTGCGGACGCGGCTCTCCGCGGGATGCAGCCGCGTCTGCATCGCGTCGAAGTCCAGGACGCCGTCCCGCGCGATGACGATCTCGCCGTCGATCGCGGTGCGCGGCGGCAGGAGATCGCCGAGGGACGCCAGCTCGGGGAAGTAGCGCAGGAGCGGCCGCGCGTTCCGCGACCAGAGCCGCAGGTCGCCGGACGCGTTCTCGAGCAGCCCGCGGAAGCCGTCCCACTTCGGCTCGTACTGCCACTCGTCGCCCTCGGGGAGCTCGCGGACGAGCTCGGCCTCCATCGGCGGGAACGGGACGATCGGGTCGAGGTCGGCGGGCCGCTCGACCGGCTCGCTGCTGCGGCTGCGTCCGCGGGGCACGCAGGCACGCTATCGAGAGAAGTAGTCTCTCGGCTCCATGCGGAGGGTCGCGATCACCGGTCTCGGGGCCGTCACGCCGATCGGGCTCGACGTGCCCTCGGCGTGGGACGCTGCGGTCTCGGGCCGGAGCGGGGTGGGGTGGATCGAGGCGTTCGACGCCTCCGAGCACCCGGTCCGCATCGCGGCGGAGGTGCGGGGCTTCGACATCGGCGACCTCGTCCCGGCGAAGGAGGCGCGGCGCATGGACCGGAACGTCCTCCTCGCCGTCGCCGCCGCGCAGCAGGCGTGGGACGACGCCGGGCTCGACGGCATCGACACGACGCGCGTCGGGATCCTCGTCGGGTCGGCGATCGGCGGCATCGCGACGATCGCCGAGCAGCAGCAGACCTTCGCCGAGCGCGGCTTCGACCGCGTCTCGCCGTTCTTCATCCCGTCCGTGCTCGTCGACACGGCAAGCGGCCAGATCGCGATCCAGCTCGGGATCCACGGCCAGAACTTCGCGCCCGTCTCGGCCTGCGCGACCGGGTCGACCGCGATCGGCGAGGCGGCTGCCTCGATCCGCCGCGGGCAGGCCGACGCCGTCCTCGCGGGCGGCACGGAGGCCGCCATCATCCCGCTGATCCTCGCCGGGTTCTGCGCGATGCGCGGGCTCGTCGCCGAGGAGGTCGACCCGACCCTCGCGTCGCGGCCGTTCGACGCGACGCGGGCGGGGTTCGTGATGGGGGAGGGCGCGTGCATCCTCGTCCTCGAGGAGCTCGAGGCAGCGCGTGCCCGGGGAGCGACGATCTACGCCGAGGTGCTCGGGTACGGCGCCTCGAACGACGCGCACCACCTCGCGCAGCCCGAGCCCGAGGCGACCGGGGTCGCGGCGATGATCACGGCCGCGCTCGAGGTGGCCGGCGTCGCCCCCGAGCGCGTCGGGTACGTGAACGCGCACGGCACCTCGACGCCGCTCGGCGACCTCGCCGAGACGCGCGCGCTCAAGCAGGTCTTCGGCGACCACGCCTACTCGCTGGCCGTCTCCTCGACGAAGTCGGTGACGGGCCACTGCTTCGGCGCCGCGGGAGCGCTCGAGGCGATGATGTGCGCCCTCGCGCTCAAGAACGGCGTGCTGCCGCCGACGATCAACTACCGGAACCCCGATCCGGAGTGCGACCTCGACTACGTCCCGAACGAGGCGCGCCGCGTCGAGGTCGACGTCGCGCTCTCGAACGCGATGGGGCTCGGCGGCCACAACGCGTGCGTCCTGCTCGGACGCGTCGACTGACGCTCAGCCGGCGTCGCGAAGCGCCGACAGCGTCTCGGGCCTGAGCTCGTCGAGCGACTCGACGACGAGCGCGGCTCGCTCGAGCGCGTCCGCCGCCGGCGGGAAGCGGCGGTTCGGGTAGGCGACGACGGTGAGCCCGGCCGCGGCGGCGGCGAGGAGGCCGTTCGTCGAGTCCTCCACTGCTGCGCAGACGCCGGGGTCGAGCCCGAGCCGGCGCGTGGCCTCGAAGTAGACGTCCGGCGCCGGCTTGCCGCGCGGGACCTCCTCCGACGAGACCACCTGCTCGAACGAGTCGGTGAGCTCCAGCGTCTCGAGGACGGTCTCGATCAGCTCCCGGTTCGAGGACGACGCGACGGCGAGCCGGAGGCCCGCTTCCCGGAGGCGGCCTACGGCCTCGACCGCGCCGGGAAGGACGGGAAGCTCCTCGTGGTACCGGGCACGCATCCGGCGGACGACCTCGGCGTTGATCTCCTCGGGAGCGGCCCCGAGCCCGACGGCGTCGTGCATGTACGCCGACCACTCCGGCGCGCTCATGCCCATCATCGCGCGCTGCGCCTCGGGCCCGTACGTGCCGTGCCAGTCACGCGCCAGCTGCTCGCGCACCTCGTCCCAGATGTGCTCGGAGTCGATGATCACGCCGTCCATGTCGAAGACGACGGCCCGGATCGGCGGGCCGAGCGTCACGCCCGGACGCGGGCCGTGTCCGGACTGAACGAACGGAGCTCGCCGACGGCCGCAGCGACGAAGAACGTCGTCCACGTGACGATGCCGAACAGCTTCGAGCCGTCCTCGGCGATGAAGGGCGCATCCTCCTCGAACGCTACGTCGATCCCCGCGGAGACGGCGAGGAACGCGCCTGCCAGCAGCAGGATCCAGATCCCGTTACGTCGAAGGAAGTCCCGGAAGACGACGAAGTACGCGATCGCGAGACCGGCGTAGATGATGGGCGCCGCGACCATGGGGAGGCCGACTCTCTCGATGTACGCCTCGTGGATGAGGAACAGGTCGTCGGCGAGGAGGATCGCCGTCAGCAGTCCTCCGCAGATCAGCGCACGACGCGCGTGGCCTGTCAGGGCCAACGCGCCGACGAGGCAGGCGCCGCATCCGAGCGACCAGGCGACCGCACCGACGTTCGAGACGAAGCCGATGTACGCCGGGCCCTCGAGGACGGTGACCGTATCCCACGAGAAGTCACCGAACGGGCGGTCGAGTACCATGCCGGCGGCTGACGCCATGAGCAGGACAAGCGCAGCTGCGGCCCACGCGATACCGAGAAGCGCCAGCGTCAGGCGCTTCGTCCTCCCCCTGCCCAGATGACTCAGCACCGACGCATCCTACGAACGGCGCTCGATCGCGCCACCCGGAGGCATCCCACTTCGTGGCTCCAGTGGGATGGCGTCCCGACGCCGATCTGTATCCCTAGGAGATGCACGACGTCAGCCCGGAGCTCGCGCTCGTCGACGACGCCCTCGCGGAGCGTGAGCGCGGCCGGCTGCCTGATCCGGACGACTGCCTCGCTCGCGGCCGGTCGCCGCGACGACTCCGGCACGTCCGCGCCGACGCTGACGCTCCTTGTCCCCGCCGTCGGCCCAGGAGCTCGCCGAGGTCGAGCCGGAGGTCCGCCGCCGCCGCGCGACGGAGAGCGAGCCGCGCGTCGCCGGTCGCCGACCGCTCCAGACGCTCGCGCTCGCCGAGCCGCCGGCGGACCCGGCGCCGCCGTCGCCCGAGGCCGCCCGCCGGACGAGCCGGCGGAGCTCGTCGAGCCCGAGCCGCGGCGGAGCCCGCGTCCCGGCCGCCGAGGCGCCGAGTCGTGGCAGCCGGAGTCCGTGCCGCCGCCGGTCGAGGACGCCGAGCCGATGGCCGAGGAGCTCGCGGACGCGTCCGAGGAGCCTGCCCCCGCCGATCCCGACCGAATGCCCGAATGGGTCGCGTCGGACGTGCCGCCGAAGAGCCGCCGCACCCGTCGGAGGACCGCGCGCGCGAACGCCGCGACGCCCGTCGAGAGCGGCCGCGCGCGGCACGGCGCCGCGTCGCGGTGGCCGCGAGCTGGGTGGTCCTCTGCGGGTTCCTCGCCTCGCCGCTGCTCGCGTTCATCCCCTCGCCCAGCGGCGAGCGGCCGACGCTCGCCCCCGACGGCGTCGAGTCGGTGCCGGACGCGGGAGACGACGCCGGCCACGCGCTCCGCTGGGATCCCGTGCCGAAGGCCGCCGGATACAGCGTCGTCTTCGTGAACGACGGCGTGCGGAGCGACCGGTGGTCACAGGGCGCCGAGCTGCGCCTCCCCGCCGGGACGGAGTCGGAGCAGCTCGTGACGTACGAGTGGTTCGTGTACCCCGCGTTCCGCGACGGCGCCGGGTACCGCTACGGCCCGCTCGTCGCGTCCGGCGAGGTGACGATGCCGATGCTGGCGCCGACCGAGAGCTCGTAGGCCGCGCCGCTCGACTCAGCTGCACGTGGCGAGGCTGGTGTTCGCCTCGATCACGTTCGCAGTGCCGCGCACCGACACGCCGGTCCCGGGATCGGCCGCCTGCTCGCGGACGATCGAGCCCTCGGCGCCGCAGGCGACGTTCTCGACGACGCGGTTCTGCGACGCCCCCTGGAGGATGATCGACGGCCGGCCCCCGTAGTGGAAGCGGTTCCGGCTCAGCAGGTTCCGATCGGACCCGTAGTCCACGAAGATCCCGATCAGGGCGTGGTGGATCACGTTCTGCAGGAACTGGTTGTCGGCCGACCCGATGCCGTTGTAGAGCCACTCGATGTTGATCCCGGTCCACACATCCGTGATCACGTTCCGGCTGATGAGCGACGAGTGGGTGGCGTGCTCGAGGTAGATGCCGACGCGTGTGCGCGAGATCGTGTTGCGCGCGATCACGACCTGGTACGACGACCCCACCGTCTCGATCCCGTCCCATCCCGCACGAGTGACCCGGTTGCCGATGATCGAGGCGAGCGCGCCCCCGCTCCAGATGCCGCCCTTGCTGCGCCCGTCGGTGTCCTCCGTCGCGTCGATGTCCGAGATCTCGTTGTCGAGCGCGACGTTGCGGAGGCCTGCCGTCCTGTTGTCGTGGCGGAGCTGGGAGAAGAGGACGCCGTACCCGGCAAAGCGCGTGATGCGCGTCCGGATCACACTTGCGTCGTTCCCCTCGCCGGTGCGCACGATCACGCCGGACATGGCGGTCGTCCCACCGTCTATGCGCGAGTCCTGGACCGTGATCTCCGATGCCGCGCCCCACACGTAGACGCCGGCGTCGCGCGTGCGGGAGATGTCGAGCCGTCGCAGCATGACGCGCTGCGACCCGGGCTGCACGGCGATGCCGCGGCCCTGTGCCGGCGTCGCCGAGCCGCGGATCGCGAGGTTCGCGACGGTGATGTCCGACCCCTTCAGGACGAGCCCGGCCCAGTGGTCGTCGCCAGCCGTCTCGAGCACGGTGGCCGGGCCTGACCCGACGAGTGTGACGTTGCTCGCGATCGGCAGATTGCGGACCGCGTAGCGACCGGGCAGGAGTCGCACGGTGACGTTGCCGGCCGACATCCTGCGCGCGGCGAGGGCGAACCGGGCGGGTGACACTGTCAGCACCCGCTGTCCGCCTCGGCGCGGCACGTTGATGGGTGACCGTGCGGAGCGCCGGCGCTCGCCCGAGCGGTACACGAGCTCGATGGCGACCTGATGGCGTCCCGAGGCGAGCTCGTCGGGCAGGACGCGCACCGCATAGGGCGGAACCGTGTCGCTCGCGAACGGCTTGCCGTCGATGCGGAACGTCACGGCGACGATGTTCTTGTCCGCCGGGGTGCGGGCGGTGAGCACGGTGCCCGCGCGGACGGTCGTCGGGCCCGAATAGGCAAGGGCCGGCGCAGCTCCCGGACGCTTCGCTCGATCCGCGGCCAGGGCGAGCGCCGGAAGAACCACGGCAAGGCCGGCGAGCAGCACGACGAGCAGCCCGTTCAGACCTCGATTTGGCCGCTTGGTGTCCGTGACTCGACGCATCGGGCACGTCCGCACGAGGGCCCGCCCACTCCCCCGACCGGAGCGTCCATTGTCGCACACGGCCTGACGCGGAGCTCAGCCGTGCCCGGTGCTGCGGCGAGCTGCGTGGCGCAGGAGCGGCCACGGATCGCCAAGATCGTCGTACTCGAAGACGTCCCACGGTCGCGTGGTGGCAAGGAGCGAGCCGAGCCGTGGCGCGACCCGGTCGTGCAGCGACGCCCATTGCAGCTCGCCGACGAGGTGGTGGTAGCGGCGATGACGCGGCGGCGGTGCCGGCGGGAGCGGCTCGACGCCGAGGGCGTGGCGGACGCACCGCTCGGCGACGCGCTGTCCGAGCCGCTCCGCGAACCACATCGACGCCCACGGGCGCGCGTTCACCTCGATGAGCGTCGTCGTGCCGTCGGCGCCGACGCAGAACTCGCCGTTCGCGATGCCGTCATAGCCCGCTGCGGCGCAGACCCGCTCGAGCGCCTCGATCGCCTCGCGTCCGCTGCCCTTCGTGGCGGGAACGGTCTCGAGCGTGACCGCGAGGCCGCCCGTGAGAGGGACGTCGCGCACGACCCGATACGCGAGCCGCACCTCGCTCAGTCCGCCGCGGCGGACGACCGCGACGTCGATCTTCTCCGCGCGCTCGGCGGGTCGCTGTGCGATCGGCGCCAGCCCGGAGCGGCGGACGGCGCCGGCGGCGTCGTTCACGCTCTCCTCCGTGGTGGCGAGGACGGCGCCTGCATGGGCGTGGACGTTCCCCTCGAGGATCAGCGCGGAGGTCGACGCCTTGACCACGACGGGCAGCCCGAGCGCGCGGACGACGTCGCCCGCGGTGGTGGAGCCGTCGATGTCGAGGGTCTCGGGATACGCGACCCCGGCAGCACGTGCGACCCCGGCCAGGACGACCTTGTCGCCGAGCGCGTCGAGGTCGGCCTTCACGTCGGGGACGCACGGCACGCGCGGCGGCTGCTCGCGGAGCCTCGCGATCGTCCCGTCGTCCGTCGCGACGACGACGTCATACTCGTGCTCCGAGAGCAGCGCGTCGAGCGCCTCGTGGAACGCCTCCCCGGATCGCATCGGGTCGGGCAGGCGGTGCGAACGCGCGGCGCGCCTCGAGTCGCGGGCGAGGTCGCTTCGCTCGTACCCGGCGGCGCCGACCTCGAGCCCCGCTCGTCCGAGCGCGCGGACCATTGCGAGCGCCTGCCGTGCGCTCGCGTCGAGCACGAGGACGGAGGGCCGATCCCCGCCCCTCATCCGCGACGCCCGCGGAGCACGCGCGCCTTCCCGATGCCCACCCACCCGAGTGCCCCGAGATCGCGGACGTCGACGTACTCGAAGACGTGCCACGGCCTGAGATCTGCGATCACCTCGGCGGTCCGGCGCGCGGCGTCGGGATGAAGGCGCGCCCAGCGCAGCTCACCCGCGACGTTGTGGTACCGACTGCGACGGGCCGGTGGGGCGGCGGGGAGGCGCGGTAGCCCGAGCGCGAGCCGCACGCACCGCTCGGTGATCTGCTGGCCGAGACGCTCCGCGAACCACAGCGATCCCCAGAGCCGCGTGTTGACCTCGATCAGGGTCAGGCTCCCGTCGGCTGCGACACAGAACTCGCCGTTGGCGACGCCGTCGTACCCCGCCGCCGCGCACACCCGATCGAGCGCGTCGACGGCGTCGCGGCCGACCCCCGTCGTGGACGGGAGCGTCTCGAGGCTGACCGCGATGCCGCCGGTGAGCGGCACGTCTCGGAGCACCCGATACGGGAAGCGCACTTCACACTCGCCGTCCCGCCGAAAGACCGTCACGTTGACCTTGTCGACGCGCTCCACGCGCGGCTGGAAGATCGGCGTCAGTCCCTTGTCGCGGATCCGTGTCGCGACGTCTTCGAGCTCCTCCGCATCGCATGCGACGTTCGCGCCGCTCCAGTCGACCACTCGCCCGTCGTCGCCGACGATCGCCGAGCGGGACGACTTGACCATCAGCGGGTACGAGGAGGCCTCGTCGCGCCCAGCGATGCCGGTCGCGGGGTAGCGGACATCCGCGGTCGCCGCGACGTCGGCGAGCTCGAGCTTGTCGCTGAGCGCGACGAGCGGTCGACCGAGCGTTGGCACCGTCGGCGTTCGCGGAGCGGATGCGAGGAGCGCCGCGAGCGTGAACTCCTTGGCCGCGAGTGCGACCTCGTAGCCGTGCTCGTCCGCAAGCGAATCGATCGACTCGCCGAGTGTGGCGCTCGGCAGGGGGACGTGGTGCCGAACTGCGTATCGGGAGTGCGACGCCAGTGCCCCGCCGAACGTCGTCATCGTCCCGACCTCGAAGCCCGCGCGACCGAGCGCCCTGACCGCGGCGAGCGCGGTCCTCGAGTCCGCATCGAGGATCAGCGCACGTCGCCTCACCTGCGCCTCGCTCGTCTCCGAAGCGACTGGAAGGCGAGGACGAGAGGAGGCATCGGATCCGAGAGGTCCGCGTACTCGAACACGTCCCAGGGTCGGGTCGTTCGAGCGAGCTCCAGAAGACGCGGTGCAACGGGGCGATGCAGCGAAGCCCAGCGGAGCTCACCGGAGACGTGGTGGAACGTCCGGCCCACGGGATAGCCAGTCGACCCAGCGGCGCTTCTGCCGAGCGCGACGGCGACCGCTCGCTCGGTGACGCGCAGGCCGAGCCGCTCTGCGAACCACGTGGAGCCCCACAGCCTGGGGTTGACGTCGATGAGCCACGCTCGACCGGGCTCGACGTAAAGCTCCGCCTGCACGATTCCCTCGTATCCCGCGGCGTCGCAGATGCGCTCGAGCGATTCGACTGCAGGCAGCACGTCTGGATCGTCCGCAGAGACGGTGCGCAGCGTCACACCGAGCCCGCCCTCGGGTGGCGACTCGCGGAGCGCCTCGTGCGCGTAGCGAAGCTCCGAGCGCCCGTCGCGGCGGATCAGCACGACGTTCAGCTTGCGGTTCGTCCAGACCCGCTCCTGGACGATTGCATCGTGCCCCTTCCGGACGAGCCGCGCTCCCGCCTCCACGGCAGAGGATAGGTCGTCGACCACGCGGGCGCCGCTCGCGAGCTCCGCGTACTCCGGCGTCGCGACGCCGGAGCGAGCGGATTTCACGACCACGGGGAACGAGAATCGCCTGCCGCCGTCGGTGATGAAGTCGTCCAGCCTGCACGTCGCCGGGTAGTCCACCCCGGCACGCCGTGCCAGCTCGACGAGCTGCAGCTTCTCGGTCAGGAGCCTGAACGGCTCGCCGAGCGTCGGGACGGACGGCACCGGAAGCTCCACCGTGTCGAGGCGCGCGAGCGTGCGGTCGTCCACCGAAAGGATCACGTCGTAGCGATGAGCCGCGATTGCCGCGGCCACGGCTCCTTCGAAGGCTGCGGAGGGGCCCCCTGGGCTCGGCAGCTCGTGGTATCGGACGCTGTGGCGCGATCTCCCCGCGACGGCCTCGGGCGACCACCCTGCCGTCCCGACCTCGAAGCCGGCGCGCCCGAGGGCGCGGCAGGCGGCGAGCGCCTGTCGCACGGACGCGTCGAGTACCAGCACGCGAGTGACCGCGCCTCCGCGCCGGCTCATCGGATCCCCAGCGCCTTGGCCGCTCTGCGAAGACGCGGGCGAACTGCCCTGCGATAGGCGAGACGGGCGACCGGCAACGGTCGGAGGCGCGCGCCGTGGAGGGTGCCGTGGCGTCGGGTCCGGGTGGCGAACGGCAGCTTGTAGGCGTCCGCGTCTCCCAGCAGCTCGACGCCACTCGCGCCGTCGTCGAGCGCGGCCTCGATCTCCGCCACGAGGAGCACGATGCCGGGCGAGAGGCGGCGGTGCTGCTCGTCGATGCCGCCCTTCGGGATCCAGAGCCGGCCGTTCGCGACGATGCAGAGGTCGAACGCGACCAGCTCGCCCGTCGAGCGAGATCGTCGAGAGGCGGAGCTCGTCCCGCTTCGCGAAGGTACGGGCGACGTCGCGGTAGAACCGCGCGGTGACCGGGTCGTTGAGGATCGCGGTGCCGCGACGGCCCT
Organism: uncultured Actinomycetes bacterium; assembly: GCA_963712255.1. Lineage (GTDB taxonomy): Bacteria > Actinomycetota > Thermoleophilia > Gaiellales > Gaiellaceae > Gaiella. Next base: position 36,927 of record CAVQHL010000015.1, on the reverse strand, counting down.
TCCAGCCGGACGCCTCGAGCGTCAGCGCCCGCTCGACGTCCGCGTCGATGTCGGTTGGGCGCTCGAGCGGTGCGACGATCGCGCCGAGCTCCTGGAGGCGTCGTCCGAGCCGACGCACCTCGCGGCGGCGGTCTCGGGAGAGATGCGCCGCGTACTCGGCCGGCAGGCTCCTCCCGATCGATCACCGGCGCACTGCGCGACGCGTCCACCCAGACGACCGAGCGCTCCCGGCGGAGCGCCTCGGTCAGGACGGTCGTCGCCTCCTCGCCGAGCGCGAGCTCCGGGAGGGCGACGTGCGACGCAGCGCTCGCCGCGACCGCCTCGGCGACCCGGCCGAGCGGCTCGCGCTCGCCGAGCGCCGAGAACCACGGCGTATGGGCGTTCGCCGCGGCCCCCAGCGTCCCGCCGCGGCGCACGAGCGGGATCGCGGCTGCGAGGCGGTCGCCCTCCCACGCCGTATAGACCGCCACCGGCGTGTCGGCGGCGAATGCGGAGAGCCACGCATCGATCCACGCATGCGACGCGAATGGATGCCCGGCGACACGCGCGAGCAGGTCCCATCCCTCCGCGAGCTCTCGGAACCCCTCGAGGCTCTCGACTCTCTCGACCGTGTAGCCCACGGATCAGGGTGTCCGCGAGGCGGCCTCGAAGAACGGGGCGTGCCGCTCCTGGAGCCGGCGGCGCAGGAGCTCGGTGTCGAGGGTCGTCGTGGTCAGCGACGAGACCCCGTGGATCCTGTACCGGCCGACGATCTCGCGAACGTACGCCCCGTGCATCCCCGCCATCGCGAAGCTCAGCCAGAGGTCATAATCCTCCCAGCCGAGCTCGAGCGCCTGCTCGGTGACGTAGCCGCCGACGCTTCGCCAGGCGTCCGTACGGATGAGCGCCATCGCGTCGATGTAGTGCTCCTCGGCCAGCCGCGCCGCGTCCCAGGAGTGCGTGTTCATGAGGTCGATGCTCCGGTCGCCGCTGAACCGCTCGAGGAGGCCGTATGCGTACCCGGCGCGCGGATCAGCCTCCAGTGCGCGCACGAGCTTGGTGATCCCGCGCGGGTACACCAGATTGTCGGCGTCCAGGACGAAGACGAAGGGCGCCCGCACGTGACCGAAGGCGTGGTTGCGCGCGCGCTGGACGCCCGTGTTGATCCGCTGCTCGACGAGCGTGATGGCGGCGTCCTGACGCTCGTCCATGAACGCCTTGATCGTTGCGACCGACGTGTCGGTCGAGGCGTCGTCGACGACGACGAGCTCGACGTCGACCTCGTCGGAGGCGAGGGCGCTCGTCAGCGCGTCGAGGACGAACCGCTCGTAGTTGTGGACGCTGACCAGCACCGAGACCTCCGGCGCGTCGCCCTCCTGCGCAGCCGCGGAGCGGGTGACCTCGACGACGGCCTCGTCGGGGGACTCGATCGTGTGCTGCAGTCGCGCGAGCTGGCGGCGGAGGAGCCGGAGGTCGACGAAGAGCTTCTTCAGCACGGCGCTCTGCTTCGTCACCATCGCCGCCAGCTCGTCGATCAGCGGGTCCGACTCGCGGGCTTCCGGAGCGTGCCCCGCCTGCGGGATCGCGGCGGGCGACCGGCGGCGCCGGCGTGCAGGATGGACGTCGTCGGCCAGGTCGGCGACAGCGGCGACGGCGGACGAGAGGGGGAGCTCCGTCCGCAGGAACTGTGCGGCCTCAGCACGGATCTCGTCGAGGCGCGCCGGATCGGCCAGCGCGGCATCGACCGAGGCACCGAGGTCGCCGTCGCCGACGCGGAGAAAGTGCCGCCCGGGCTGGAGAGGCAGGTGGTCGTCGGCGTCTTCCGCGAGGACGACGGCGCCGTTGCAGATCGCCTGCACCGCCCGCAACCAGCCGAACGCGTGGTCATCGTCCCGCTGGACGTCGAGCACGACCGACGAGCGCTGCATAGAGGGCGTTCCGCTCGTCGCCCCCGAGGTAGTCGAGGACGGCCCCCGACGGCGATGCCGACGTGTCCGGGAGGTGGATCGCGGTCCCGTTGGCGGCGAGGGCGTGGGCGGCCTCGGCGAGGACCCGGAGCCGGCGAGGACTCGCGACACCGACGAATGCGACATCGACGTTCCGCTTCCGCCGCCGGCCCGTCCGCGGACTCGAAGGAGGCGTGGAAGCCGATCGGGAAGCGCCGCACACGCCGTCCCAGGCGCTTGAACGCCGCGACGCCCGCGTCGGACGTGTGCAGCAGCGCAGCGGCGTGCTCGGCGTACGGCAGCGTGGCCTGCCACGCGTTCGACGACGGGTGCGCGAGGACGAGGAGCAGGCTCTGCGAGACGATCCACTCGAACCGCTCTCGCGCCTCGGCCTGGATCGCCGGGAGCACCTCGTGCGGTGCGACGACGAGGAGCGGCACGCCCTCATCCGGATCGCGCGGCCGGCGCACGATCCGTGAGCGCGCCCCGAGCGCCTCCAGCTCGGCCTGGACCGCGTGGGCAAGCTCTGCGGCAGGCGCGGACGTCCCCGGCCCGACGAGAATGTCAACTTGCCCGGGCACGCCCACCCATTATGAGAAAAACGCCGATCGACGCCTTCCGAAGACGCGAGCTCGTCCTCGTCGGGCTCGGGCGTGCCGCGGCGCTCACGCTTGGTGGGATCGAGCTGCGCGACGACGTGCGGCTCACCGCCGCGGTCGACCCGCTCGGCCGCGAGGCGACGACCACGGTCCCGCCGACGGTCGAGGTCGGCTGCACCCTGGCCGACCTGCCGGCTTTCGACGTCGCGGTCGTCGCGACGCCGACCGCGACCCACCCCGACGTCTGCCAGGCGCTGTTCGGGCGCTGCCGCGGCGACGAGCTCGTCCTCTGCGAGAAGCCCCTGGCTGACGATCCCGCCGTGGCCAGAGAGGTGCTCGACGCCGCGGCAGCCGCCGGTATCCGGTTCCGCGTCTTCTTCCACTTCGGGTTCGCCGCCGAGGTGATGTGGGCACGGGAGGCACTGGTGGGGCGGGCGCCGGTCGCGTCGGTGGCCTGCGAGTTCGTCGATCCGTACGCCGACGACCTCGAGGCGCGTACCGCCGCGCTCGTCTCGAGCTGGCTGGACTCGGGGATCAACGCCCTGAGCGTGCTCGGGCGGCTCGTCGAGCTCCGGGACGCCGAGTCGCTTCCGGGGAACACGGCGGTGGACACGCATGTCCGCGTCACGTTCTCCTCGGGGGGCGAAGACCGCGAAGGGCACGATCCGGACGGCGTGGGACACCTATGCGCGGAAGACGACGGCCGTGCGTCTGGTCGATGGGACGGACGTCGTGCTCGACCACCGCGCCGCGACCGTCAGCATCGACGGGCGCGAGGTGTACCGCGGCGCCGCCGACCCGTCCCGGGACCGCTATCGGCTCATGCTCGCCGCCCATCTGGACGACACCGAACTCGTGCACACGACCCATCAGGTGCTCGAGCTGCACCGGCTCCTGGCGAGCGGCGCGGCACCGCGATGAGCGAGCAGACCCTCGGCGAAGGCGCGCCGTCGCTGGCGCGTGCCTCGGGCGCGCTCCTGGCGGCGCGCGTCCTCGGAGCGACGGGGTTCTTCGTCGCCGCGGTGATCATGGCCCGCAGCCTGGGCCCGACGGGTCGCGGCACGCTCGCCTTCGTCACCGTCGTCGCGCTCCTGCTCGCGCGGCTGGCGTCGTTCGGGATCGGTGGTGCGACCGTCTACTTCGCCGCCCGTCGGCCGTCGGAGCGGCGCCCGCATCCTCGGGACGAACGCCGGCTTCGTCGCCGTCTCCGGAGCTGCCGCGATCGGCCTGGTCGCGGCGTTCCTGTTCCTCGTGCCGGGCGCGCGCCCGGCCGGCCTGACGACCGAGCTCATCTGGCTGATGATCCCCGGGACGATCCTCGTCTGCCTCGTCGAATGGGGGCTGTCGTTCCTCCTCGGGGCGCGGCTCCTGCGCGCACAGTCGGTCGCGATGGGCTTCGGCCCGTGGCTGTATGCGGTCGCCCTTGCCGCGGCCGCGTTGCTCGGGGACCTCGACGTCGAGCGCGCCGCGGCCGCATGGGTCGTCTCCGGCCTGGCCTGGGTGACGCTCATCGCGGTCCTTTCGATCGCGGCGACCGGGATCGCCCTCCCGAGCCTGACCCTGCTGGTCGAGTCCGTCCGCTTCGGGGTCCGCGCCTGGGCAGGCGGGCTCGCGCGCTCGGTGAATACGCGGATCGACCAGCTCCTCATGGCCTACCTCTCGACCCAGGCCGCACTGGGGGTCTACGCGGTCGCCGTCAACGTGTCCGAGACCTTGCAGTACCTGCCGGGCGCGGTCGCGATGGCATTCGCTCCGGCCGTCGCGGCCACCGCGGCCGGCGATCGCCTCGAGCGGACCCTCCGGACGTTCCGCGGCGCACTGCTCATCACTCTCGTCACGATCCCGCCCGCGATGGCGATCGGCGCCGTGCTGCTGCCCGTCGTCTTCGGCGAGGAGTTCCGCACGTCGATCGTCCCGTTCCTCATCCTTGCGCCGGGCGCGATCGGCTTCCTCGTGATGCGCGTGTTCTCGAGCGCGATGATGGGCGCGGCGCTGCCCGGGCGGTCGTCGATCCCGGCAATCGCGGCGCTGGTGACCGGGCGTCGTGCTCGATCTCCTGCTGATGCCGCCCTACGGGGCGACGGGAGCGGCCATCGCATCGACCGCAGCCTTCGCGGCCGGCGGTCTCGCCGGCGATCGTGCTGTACCGTCGCTGCCGACCGCTTCGCGCTGCGCGAGCTCGCGCCGGGCCGCGTGGACGCGCAGTTGATCGTCGAGCGCTCGACGCGGGCTCTCGGACGGGCTCGCCGCTCGGTCGGCGACACCACGCCCTAGAGGCCGGGTCAGCGGCGGAGGCGCGAGACGACGGGCTCGACGACCGAGTACGCGCCGCCCACGACCGAGTGGCGTCGTAGCCCGACGTAGCGTCCCGACGTCTTCAGTGAGAACAGCGTCCGGCCGTCCGGCCGGTAGATCGGCACCCGGGTGATCGTGTACGCGCCCGCGGTCGGCAGGTCGGTCGTGAACGCCGCCTCGAATCCGGCGGCGCGGGCGGCCTCGATGCCTGCGGCGCTCGTGCGGCCGTACGGCCATGCGAGGTAGCGCGGCTCGGAGCCGGTGATCTCCCGGATCCGCTCGCGCGATTGCCGCAGGTCGGCCTCGATCGTCGCTGCGCCGAGGCGGCCGACCTCGGCGTGCGTGTGCCCGTGGCTCCCGATCTCGATCCCATGTCGCGCGAGCTCCGCGACCCCGTGGGCATCGAGGAGCTCGTGCTCCATCCCGTCAGCGGATCCGTCCGTCTCGATCCAGCGAGTCGTCACGAAGGCTGTCGCCGGAAAGCCCTGCTCCTGCAAGAGCGGCACGGCCTCGGTGAGGACGCTGCGGAACCCGTCGTCGAACGTGATGGCGACGGCAGGAGCGCCGGCGTCGTCGACGCCGGTCACGACGTCCTCGAGCGGGACGACGCGCCGGTGACGGGCGAGGAACGCGAGCTGCGCCGCGAACGCATCCGTGTCGACGTAGAGCGCGTCCTGCTCGGCGCCTCGCGGATACGGCCCGATCGCGTGGTAGACGATCACCGTCGCCGATGCGCTCATGCGCCGAGCATAGACGCGTCGCGGCCGGGCGGCCACGCGCCGGCGATCGAGCCTCTAGGCTCCGCCGCGACCCGATGATCGATCTCCACAGCCACCTGCTGCCGGGCATCGACGACGGGCCACGGACGCTCGAGGAGAGCGTCGAGATGGCCCGCGTCATGGCGGCCGACGGCGTGACGCTGGTCGCCGCGACACCGCACGTGCGCGACGACTACCCGACGCCGGTCGACGTCGTCGAGGACCGCGTCCGCGAGCTGCGCGCCGCCCTGGCCGACGCCGGAATCACGATCGATGTCCGAACCGGCGGCGAGGTGGCCGTGGACTGGGTCGATCGCGCCGACGTCGGCGACCTCCGCGGCTACGGCCTCGCCGGGAACCCGCAGCGCGATCCTCGTCGAGTTCCCGTACCTCGGCTGGCCGCTCGAGCTCGGGATGGTCTGCAGCAGGCTGCTCGGCGAGGGGATGACGCCGATCCTCGCGCACCCGGAGCGAAACGACCGCGTGCAGGCGCAGCCGGATCGGCTCGAGGAGCTCGTCGCACGCGGTGTCCTCGTCCAGCTCACCGCGTCGTCCGTCACCGGACGCCGCGGCTCGCGCTCGAGAAGGGCTGCGGACCAGCTTCTCGAGGCCGGGCTCGCGCACCTCGTCGCATCCGACGCGCACCGCGCTCCGGGGCCGGGCGCGCGGCTGTCCGACGCGGCAGCGGCGCTGGACGACCCGGCGCTCGCGGGCTGGCTCCTCGAGGACGTGCCGGCAGCGCTGGTCGCCGGTGAGCCGCTCCCCGACCGTCCCGCTGCACGACGACGGGGGCTGCGCTGGAGGTCTCGTCTGCTTCGACGCGAAATGGGGGGCAGACACTCCTGAACCTCTGACTAACATGGGTTGTCGATGGAGGCGGGCACCGCTCATACAACGCTGTCCTCTGAGCAGAGCGACCTCCGTAGCTTCGAGTCACTGCTCCGCCGACAGCTTCCCGTGATCCTGCTCGTCGCCTTGCTCACCGCGGCAGGAACGCTGCTGGTTTCGCTCACGCGCGAGGACAAGTACCGCGCGACCGCCCGCATGCTGTACCTCGACCCGACTTCGGGCCCCTCGATCTCGGCCGAATCTGCAGAGCGTGCGGTCGCGACGTTCGTCCGGCTTGCGACGACCGAGGAGGTCCTCCAGCGCGTCGCCGAGGAGCGGAACGTCACCACCGAGGTGCTGCGGAAGCAGATCACGGTCGACGGGTCCGCGGACGCGAACATCATCTCGATCGAGGCCATCGCAGAGACGGCGGGCGGCGCCGCAGGGGTGGCGAACGCCACCGCCACCGCGCTCGTGAACTGGCGCACGGAGCAGCGTCAGCGCCAGGTGCGGGCCCGCGTCGAGTTCCTCCGGCAGCAGCTCGCCACCCTCGCGGGCAAGACGGCGCCGAGCGAGGTTGCGGCCGCAGCGGACTTGCGGACCCAGCTCGCGCAGGCACTCGCCGAGCTGAACGTCCCCAGCCCCGAGCTGACGATCGTCAGCCCCGCACAGACGCCGACCGAGCCGTTCACGCCGAAGCCGGTCCGCGACGGGATCATCGGCCTGCTCGCGGGCCTCGTCCTCGGCGTGTTCCTCGCCGCCGTCCGCGACCGACTCGATCGACGGCTCCGGTCGGTGGAGCACATCGAGCAGCAGTACCCGTATCCGCTACTCGGGATCGTCCCGCACGTCCCCGGCTCCGATCTCAAGTCCAAGGTGATCGACGCGGATCCCCACTCCGTGCTCGCAGATGCGTACCGGACGATCCGGACCAACCTCATGCTCGTCACGCTCCGGAACGAGGCCGAATCGCAGCGTGGCGACGTCTGGGTCGTCTCGTCGGCGGTCTCCGGCGAGGGGAAGAGCGCCGCAGTCGCAAACCTGTCCCGCGCGCTCGCGGCGAGCGGGCTCGACGTTCTCGCGATCTCCGGCGACCTGCACAAGCCGGTGCTGCACCGGTACTTCGGCGTCGCGGTCGAGCGCTGGGCGGGCCTGCCGGACGTCCTCGTCGGTGCCACGACCCTCGAGCAGACCGCACGGCCCGTGTACCGCGGCTCCGGCGTCACGGCGAAGCGGGGGAGCGTCGCGCTGCTCGGGAACGAAGCGACTTTCGCCGACCCCGGCGTCCTCTTCCAGTCTTCCGCGATGGCCCGGCTCCTCGAGGAGGCACGCAACACGTACGACGTCGTCCTGATCGACACCTCCCCGGTGCTCGTCACCGGCGAGGCGTCGCTCCTCGCGCGGTTGGCCGACGGGATGATCATGATCGCGCGCCTCGACCACGTGACGCGCCACCAGGCGCGCCGGACGGCCCGCGCGCTCGCCACGGTGGGCATCCGCCCGATGGGCGTCATCGTCACCGGGTATCGCGAGTCCGACGCGTACTACGGGTACGGGTATCGGCCTGCGGCTGACACCAACGGCAGGGTCGACGAGGCGGTCGACGTCGGGGCTGCTCCGCACGGGCTCCGCCGCTCGCCCGCAGCGCCGCGCGACGCTGGGCGAATGAGCGTGCACGGAGCGGCGGTGACGCGACGACGTCCGGTCGGCGGCAGCCGCCTGCTCGACGGTCGGAGCGACTCCTGGTTCGTCCCTGTCGCCGGACTGCTCGTCGTCTCGGTCGGCGCGTGGCTCGGCGTGCAGCTCACGAACCCCGACGCACCCGTCGCGACGTCGCTGGCCGCGGCGGGGGCCGCCGGCTTCGCGATCCTCGTCGCGTTCGTGCTTGCGGCGCCGATGGCGATGTTCACGACGGCCTTCGCGCTCCTGGCGTTCGTGGTCGTCGAGCCCGCGCCCGGTCGACGTCGTCTTCCTCGTGATGATCGCGCTGACGGTCGCCGCTCGTCTCGTCGATCCCCTCGATCCCCGGGGCGATCACGATGCTGCTCGCCCTCTTCGTCGCGCTCACCGTGCTCTCGATCATCAACGCCGCCGACACGTCGGAGGCGGTGCGCTTCGAGCTCATCACGCTCTACCTCGTGGTGCTGGGCGTGTGGCTCTGCTGGACGTTCCGGGACGCGCGTGCGACCCGGCTCGCGATGACGGCCTACACACTCGCAGCGGCCGTGACTGCGGGCGCGTCGGCCATCGCCCGGTTCGCGCCCTTCCCCGGCGGCGACGTGCTGCTCTACGACGAGTTCCGGGTGCAGGGCCTCTTCCAGGACCCGAACGTCTTCGCCGCCTTCCTCGTCCCCGCCGCGGCGACTCGTGCTGGAGGACATCGCCCGACCGCGGCTCTTCCCCTGGGGTCGCGGCGTCTCGGCGGTGGTCTTCATGACGCTCGTCACCGGCACGATCGTCGCCTTCTCGCGCGCCGGGTGGCTCAACCTGTTCCTCGCGTGCACGACGGTGATCCTCGTGACGACGTTCCGGCGAGGCGGGCTGCGGCAGGTGTCGCGGGTCGCCGGCGTGATCCTCGTGACTGTGGTCGCAGGGGTCGTCCTGCTCGCGAGCACCGGGTCGTTCGCCTTCCTCCAGGAGCGCACGCAGCTCGAGTCGTACGACAAGTACCGGTTCGGCGCGCAGTCGTCGGCGTTCGCCGAGATGACGGACTTCGTCTTCGGCCACGGCCCCGGGCAGACGGAGCGGGGCCTCGAGATCGCCACCCACAGCATCTACGGCCGCTCGGCGTACGAGCAGGGCGTCCTTGGCCTCGTCCTCATCTCGACGCTCATGATCGCGACGCTCGCCTTCGCCTGGGGCCTCGCCCGGCGGGACGTCGACGTCAACGGCGTCGGATCCGCGGCGCTGCTCGGGTCCTGGCTCGGCCTCGTCGCGAGCGGCTTCTTCATCGACACGCTCCACTGGCGCCACCTGTGGGTCGTCGCGGCCCTGATCTGGGTGGGCGCGGCCTCACGCGGGTGCGCTCGGCTCACCGACGACCGGGGCGGCGCCGAGATGACCGGTTCGCTTTCAAGCCGCGGGGCTGCGCAACCGATACCCGTGGTGATGCGAATTGCCCAGGTGGAGGACGACAAGAGGTGAGCGTGTGACGTTGGTGCGAGATGCGAGCGGGGATACCCGTGTGCGCGAGCGACGCGGCTGGCGCCAGGTCGTCGACGGCAAGGGCGGCGGCTCGTGGGCGCACATCGCGGGGCGCGTCCTCGTCGTCTGGCTGGTGACGTACGTCATCCTGCGGGCCGACGGCGAGGCATCCGGGCGCTCGGCGCTCGTCGCGATCCCGGTCGCCCTCGTGACGCTGCCGTTCCTCCGCTGGGCGACGCAGGCGCGCGCGCGCGATGCCGCTCGCGTTCGGGCCGGTCGTCGTCGCCGCGGCGGCGAGCGCGCTCGGCTTCCTCGCGATGGCCGCGCTCCTCTTCCTCGTCCCGTCGATCGGGCTCGACCGCGGGGAGCTGGCGATCATCGCCGCTCACGTCGTTCGCGGTCACGGCCGTCTGGGAGGCCTTCGTCCGGCGCTCTGCGTCGACGCCCGCGCGCGTGCTCGTCGTCGGCGGTGGGGAGCCGGCCCGGAGCCTGATGGAGACGACGTCGCGCGAATCGACGCCGTTCGAGATCGTGGCGGTCGTCGCGGACGACCTCGACGACGGCTTCCCCGACGGCACGACGTACTTCCGGCTCACCGACCTGGGCGCGGCGATCGAGCAGCTCGCGCCGGAGCTCGTCGTCGTCGCGGTCGAGCGCGGCAGGCCGGAGGTCTTCGCGAAGCTCCTCGACGCGGCCTCCGAGGACTTCCGGATGGTCGGCCTGCCCGAGTTCTACGAGGTCGCATTCGGGCGCCTTCCGGTGCGCGAGCTGACGCCCGCGTGGTTCATGAGCACGCTGCACCTCTACAACCGGCCCGTACAACCGGTCGGCGAAGCGGGCGTTCGACATCGTCGTCGCGTCGCTCGGGCTCGTCGTCACCCTGCCGCTCCTGCCGTTCATCGTCCTCGTCGTGAAGCGGACTCCGGGGCCGCTCCTCTACAAGCAGACGCGGAGCGGGGAGCACGGGCGACCCGTTCACGATCCTGAAGTTCCGCTCGATGGCGGCCGCCGCCGAGGAGCCCGGCATGGCGCAGTGGGCCGATCACGACGACCCCCGAATCATCGCCGGCGGGAGGCTGTTGCGCCGCACCCGGCTCGACGAGCTGCCGCAGCTCTGGAACGTGCTCCGCGGCGACATGACGATCGTCGGCCCACGCCCGGAGCGCCCCGAGTTCATGACGCTCCTGAGCCAGGAAGTCCCGTTCTGGTCACAGCGCCTCGTCGCGCAGCCGGGAATCACCGGCTGGGCGCAGATCCGTGCGCCCTACTCGTTCGACGAGCTCGGGGCCGAGGAGAAGCTCTCCTACGACCTCTGGTACCTCCGGCACCGCAGCCTCGCGCTCGACACGGTCATCTGCGTGAAGACCGTGGCGACGCTGCTGACGGGCGCCGGCGCGCGCTAGGCGTTGGTCGGGCGCACGCGGTAGGTCGCGCCCCCGGCGTCCTCGGGCAGCCGGATCGACGCGAGCGACGCGTAGACGATGTAGCGCTCCTTCGCGAAGAAGCGCGGATGGCACGCCTGGAGCGCGAGCTCGTCGCGCCCCCGCGTCTCGAGAACGGAGAGCTGGGTGTCGGGGACGATCCGGTGCGCCTGTGACGCGGTACGTCAGGGTCGCGTACGGCATCTCGATCGTCGCGAGGTCGCCCGGGCGCATCCGGTCGATGTGCGCGAACGGCGCTCCGAAGGTGGTGCGGTGGCCCGCGACGTACGACAGCTCGCCCTCGCCGGGCATGAAGGTCCGCTCGTCGCGACCGGGGCCGCGGCGGAGGTCTGCGGCGTCGGTTCCCTCGACGACGATCGCGTTCAACTCGAGACGAGGGACCCGGAGGCGCGCGACCGCGTCACCCGCGGCGAGCGACGCGCGGTACGCCTTCGCCTCCGCGTGGAGCCGCTTCAGGAGCTTCGGCGGAGCAACGCGCACCGTCTCGGGCTCGGCGGGCCGCACGGGCTTGAGGTCGAGCCCCTGCCAGACGTTGCCGAACGACGCGACGTGCTTCGAATGCTGCTCCTCCAGGCGATGCTGCTGCCAGCTCGCGTACAGGCGCGTGACGGGGTCGCCCCACTGCCACGTCCAGAAGCCCCAGACGAGAAGGAGGACGCCGACGATCATGAGAAGCGTGCCCGTCCCGCGTGCGAGCGCGGCGCCGCGGCGCCGCGGCGCGGAGGTCGCTGCCGGGGGTGCCGTCAGCTCGGTCATCGCTGCCGTCCGCTTCGACGCATCAACGACACAGGGTACGGGCACGGTCGGGCACCCGGGTGAGTCTCTGCGACTCACCCGGGTGCCCGCAGGTCATCGAGGCTAGGCGCCCTCGCGCCGGGCGAACCGACGCAGGCTCACACCCATCACGACGAGCACGACGCCGGCGAGCACGATCACGCCGAGGTCGATCCCCGTGAACGGCAGAGTCCCGCTCGTGCTCGGCGCAGACGCGGTCTCACCGAGCGCTCCCTGAACGCCCGACTGGCCACCGTACTGCGACGTGGTCGCGCCGCTTCCGGTCGCTGCGCCGGCTGCCGGCACAACGATCAGCAGCGCGAAAAACGCAGCCACCACGAACTTCTTCACCCTCGCTACCCTCCCCCTTGTCACCTGTCACTCCCCAAACGACTCACTCCACCCAAGTAGGTCTGACTCTTACGGTGCACGCCTCAACCTAGCGTGTCAATAGGGCCGAGCGTAAGGATCTCGTGTGGAACCTAGCCCTGTGTCCGGGGCGGACCTAGAAAAAGGGCTAGGGGTCGCATTCAGCCTGCGATCGCCTCGGTCTGCTCGCGGTACTCGGCGTCGATCTCGACCGGATCCGGCACGCCACCGGAGCGGATGGTTCGCGCCACCCGCGCCAGGACGGCGTCGTTCGGGTTGAGCGCCCGGGCCAGGCTCACCTCGCTGAGCGCCAGGCGCCTGTCGCCCGTCAGGGCCGCCGCGACCGCGAGCTCGAGACGCGAGTACCAGTTCCGCGGGTTCCGCTCGACGGCGGCCGCGAAGTGGCGCCTCATGGCGGGGTAGTCGTCGTGGCGGCTCGCGATCGCACCCGCGATCACCCACGGCCGGTCGGACAATGGGTTGAGCGAGGCCGCGCGACGGAGGTCCTCGATCGCCGCGTCCGGCGCCGTCCGCCAACCGGCGAGCGCGGACACCTCGTATCGCGCCGCGAGCCACGGCGGCGCGAGCGCGAGCGCTCCGAGAGCCGCGCACCCGACCACGACCCAGGGCCATGCGCGACGCGTCGCTCCCCCGGGTGACGGCGCCTCGCGGGAGGACAGCCCGACGGCGATCCCGAGGAGCCCGAACGCGATCGCCCCGACCGCGGGCATCTCCCAGAGCCAGTCGCCCTGAGCGTGCAGGAGCCACGCGACGAACGCGGTCACGAGCGCCACCTGCACCGGGCTGCGGTTCCGCCGGAGGACGGCCCACAGCGCCGCGCCGATCGCGATCGCCAGCAATGCTGCTCCGACCAGGCCCGGTCTGCGAGAGCGTCCGCACCCAGAGGCTGTGCGGGTGAAGTGGCTGCTCGCCGCTCCGTCGGTCCGCGACGTAGGGAATCGCGAAGTTGTCCGAGCCGACGCCGACGATCGGATGCCGACGGAACTCGCCGAGGCCGACGCGCCAGAAGTCGTACCGGTTGCTCCCGAGCCCGACGAAATGCGAGCCGCTGCTCGCCGGCGTTCCGGTCCTGGGTGAACTGGTGCCAGCCCGTGCGGACGCGACCCGCCGGATCGTCGCGCACGGCGAACGCACGAGACCGCCGATCGCCAGGACGACGCCGACGACCAGCAGGACGCGCCGCACGCGCGACGGAGAGCTCGAGTCCGGTCGAGCAGCGGCAGCGCCGCCCCCACCGCCGGCGAGGACGGCCGCCGCGATGCCGAGGGCGACGGCGACGTCCGCGAGCGCCTCGGGGCGCTCGGCGCCGTCCGCGCGGAAGACCTCGAGAAGGGTCGGCAGCGCGACCGCGAGCGCGAGCGCGACGACGGCGGCCGCCGCGGCCGCCTGCAGCCGGCGCGGGTAGAGCACGAGGAAGACGACGAGCACGACCGGCGTCGTGAAGATCCAGCCGCGGCTCTGCGCCACCACGCAGAGCCCGAATGCCACGCCGGCGCTCGCGAGGGCGACGCAGCGCGCGACGCGCGGCACCGAGCGGGCGGCCGCGAGCCCGAGCGCGAGCCAGCCCGAGAGGGCGAACAGCGACGCCGTCGCGTTCGCGTACCCGGTGGGTGAGGACAGCCGCCCGTAGAGGAGCGCGGCATCCGCGGCGGCCTCGCTGCGGCTCGCGCGCCAGACGGTGACGAGCGCCCATCGCGGCGATCGTCGCCGTGAGGGCGGTGAGGACCCACGTCACCGTCCGCTCGGAGGGTCGACAGCTCGCGAAGAGGAGGAAGACGACCGCGTAGAAGAGCGTCAGGTTCGCGCCGTGCCACGCTGCGCCACGGTCGTCGGCCCAGAGGATCGATGCGTACGACCACAGCGCGAACCCGCCCAGCGCCAGTGACGCGACGAGCGCGGCGCCGCGGAGCGGCGCGTCCGGGAGCGCCAGCGTCGTGACCGCGAGGACGGCCGTGACGAGGAGCGCTGCGGGGTACCACGTCGTCGACTCGAAGCCGCCGTCGTCGGCAGCGATCCAGACGAGCGCCACGAGCGCGAGCGCGAGCGGGAGGCCACGGACGACGTCGACGGGCCAGCGGGCCTCGACCGTGCCCGCCGTGCCCGGGGCGACGTCGGTCATCGTCGCGGTGACGTTTCCGGGCTCGTGACTCGGGCGCCGCGTCCCCGCGCGGCCGACGGTCCTGTCATGACGATCGCGTATCGTACCCTTGCCCCTGCTCGGAGCATCGTCGGGAGAGAGCCCGGGGGCCAGTCCAGAGAATGAACGACAGGCCTCGGATCCTCATTCTCGTGACGCTGGCCGAGCGTGGCGGGGCGCAGACCTACCTCCGTGCGCTCGTGCCCGCCCTCGTCTCGCGCTTCGACGTCACGGTGGCGTCGTACGGGCCCGGCCCGCTGGGCGACGCGATGCGCGCCGCCGGCGCCGACTACGTCGCGCTCCGCCATGTCCGTCGCCCGATCGCCCCGCGCGATGCGCTCGGCCTCTGGGAGCTCTACCGGCTCTGCCGCCGGCTCCGGCCCGACATCGTCCATGCCAACAGCTCGAAGGCCGGCGTCCTCGGGCGGCTCGCGGCCGCGCTGGCGCGGGTGCCTGTCAGGGTGTTCACCGTGCACGGTTGGGCGTTCAAGGCGGCGACGGGGATGGGGTCCCGCATCTACCTCTGGTGCGACAGGGCGATGCGCGGCCTGACGACGGCGATCGTCTGCGTGTCCGAGACCGAGCGATCGGCCGGCCTGGCGGCGAAGACCTGCACGGATGCCCAGACCGTGGTCGTCTACAACGCGGTGGACGCCGACGCGGTGACGGTCCGCGCGCACCGCGACGAGCGCCCCGTCGAGGTGGTCAGCGTCGGGCGGCTCGCCCACCCGAAGGACTTCGTCACGCTCGTCCGCGCCTGCGCCCGGCTCGAGCCCGGGCTCACCCGCCTCACGATCGTCGGCGACGGCGGCGACCGCGGGGCAGTCGAGAGCGCCATCGCCGAGACCGGGCTCGAAGGGGTGCGCATGCTGGGTGAGCGCGACGACGTCTCCGACCACCTCGCAGCCTCGGACGTGTTCGTGCTCTCGAGCCTCTCCGAGGGGCTGCCGATGTCCGTCCTCGAGGCGATGGCCGCGGGGCTGCCGCTCGTCCTCACGCGCGTCGGCGGGATGCCGGAGCTCGTGAGCGAGGGCGAGAACGGTCGACTCGTCCCGGCGGGCGACCCGGATCGCGCTCGCGGACGCGATCGACGGGCTCGCGCGCGATGTCGCCCTCCGGCGTGCCTTCGGGGCAGCGTCACGTGCGCGGGTAGAGGAGACGTTCGCGCTCCGCCGCTTCCAGGAGGAGCACGTGAAGCTGTACGAGCGGCTGCTCGCCGGCCGGCCGCCGCGTGCCGTGCCCGCATGACCACGGCCGGCGCCGTCGAGCTTCGCGCGATCGAGTCGCTCGACGAGTTCGAGACGCACGCCGCGACCTGGGACGCCCTCGTCGCGTCGATGCCGCGCCCGAGCCCGTTCATGCTCTCCGCCTGGCTCGAGCCGTGGTGGAGCCACTTCGGACGCGACCGCTCGATGCGCATCGAGGCAGCGTTCCTCGACGGGGAGCTCGTCGGCGGGCTCCCCCTCGAGCTCGAGCGGCGCCGGGGCGTCGTCGTCGGTCGCTTCATGGGGCGCGAGCACGCGGCGCTCGGCGACGTGCTCGCGCGAGAGGATGTCGCCGAGGAAGTCGTCCCGAAGATCGTCGGTGCGCCTCGGCGCCGTCGGCGCCGACTACCTCGACCTGTTCGGGGTCGCCCGCGAGGGCCGCCTGTTCGGCGCGATCGAGGACTCCGATCACCTCGTCGAGCGCGTCCAGGCCCCGGTGCTCGACGTCCGGGACGGCTGGGACGCCGTCTACGCGGCGAAGACCTCGTCGCGACGGCGCAACCTCCACCGGCGCCGCAGGCGCCAACTCGACGAGCTTGGCGAGATCGCGCTCGTCTCGATCGTCGGGGAGGCCGAGCTCTCGGCGTCGCTCACCGACCTCTTCCGCATCCACGACCTCCGCTGGGCGGGGCGACCGGACCGATCCGAGTTCACCACGAACCGCGGCCTGCCGTTCAACGTCGACGTGATGACCCGGTTCGCACGGGCGGGGATCGCGCGCGTCCTGATGATGAAGCTCGACGGACGCGCGATCGCCTTTCAGTACTACCTCGTCTTCGAGCGGCGGATGTTCTTCTACCGCCTCGCGTTCGACCCGACTTCGCCCGCTGGTCGCCGGGCCTCCTGACGACCCTGGCCGCGATCGAGGCGGCCGCTGCCGAGGGCGTGGAGCGCGTCGAGTTCCTCGGCGGTGGCGAGCGCTACAAGCAGGACCTCGCCGACTCCAACGACCCGCTCTACGAGTGCATCGGCTTCGCGTCCTCCTGGCGAGGGCGTGCTCGAGGCCATGGCCGCGGCCCGCATGCTCGACGCGCGGCTCCGCTTGAAGGACACGGCCCTCGCACGGCAGGTGCGGGAGCGGGCTCGCGGCGCGGTGGCGCACGAGATCGACACGGAGCTGAATGCGATTACGTTATGGCGAGTGGGGAGATCGGCACAGCCGGACGACCTCGCGTAAGCTCGTCCGGCGGAGGCAACACCCGGCACGGGCGACCGGGACTCGGTCACAGCTGAGATCGGCGGCCTGGTCAAGGCCGCGCAGACGCGCGTGCGCACGCTCGGCTGCGGCTCGTCGCCGCCTCGGACGGCCCACGCCATCCGGTGACGGCCTCCGGATCCTCTTCTACCACCGCGTCGCCGACGACCCGGGGGACCTGCTTGCGGTCACGTGCGAGGTGTTCGAAGCCGAGATGGCGCTTCTCGCCGACGCGGCTACGAGGTGCTCGACGTCGTCGACGCGCTCGACCGACTCTACGCCGGCAGCTCGCGCCGAACACGATCGCGCTGACGTTCGACGACGGCTACGTCGACAACGCCGTGCATGCGATGCCCGTTCTCGAGCGCTACGGCTTCCGCGGCACGGTCTTCGTCGTCACCGACCTCGTCGCCGGGAAGGGCCGTTCGCTGCACGGGCTCGCCTGCGCCGCTCCTCGGTGGGAGGAGATCAAGCGGCTCGACGGCGATGTCGCCCCTGTCCTTCGAGGCCCACTCTGTGACGCATCCGGACCTCGTCGGGTGAGCGACGCCGAGAGCTGGGCGGAGATCGAGATCAGCCGGCGCGCGCTCGAGGCAGTGCTCGGCCGGCCGAGGTCTGTCTTCTGCTACCCGGGAGGCTTCCTCGGCGCCGCGCGAGCACGAGTACGTCCGCGCGTCGGGCTTCCGCTACGCGATCACGACCGAGCCCGGTCTCAATCACCGCGCGACAGACCCGTTCCTCGTCCGTCGCACGCAGATGAACCGCATGGACCGGCTCGATCGACTTCGCGGCGAAGCTGGAAGGCAGCCACGACGGCCCGCTGCTCGGTCGCCGGATCTATCGACGCTTCATCTACGGCGCCGGAAATCCTCTGATCCGGAGCGCGGGCCCGGGCGCTCCGCTCGTTTTCGGCGACGCCTCCACGGCGGCAAACCTGACGCAGCCGGAGCCGGATCGCGCCGGGGCGGGCGGGGTCGGGGAGGAGCCGGATGGTTGCCCAGCCGGCTACGTCGACCATGCGCGGCCGACGTGACGATCCCGCTTGTCGGTGCGGGTGCGATCGCGTACCGCACGGGACCTGATGCGACGGCAGGCGTTCGAAGTCTGCCGGACCGGGAAGACCGCCCGAGACGACGACCGGTGAGCGGCGTGAACGCCCGTCTCTCTCGGGCCGGGCGCAACCGGCCCGCGACGCCGGCGCGCGCGGCGTGGCACCGGCGTCCCCCGACTACCCGCCTGGGATCGCTCTCGCGCCGGATCGCTCTCGCGTGAGCTCGACGCCCGGACCGGATCGGGACGACGACTCGCTCGCCGCCGGGTCCGCCTGGCTGTTCGTCACGCAGGGCATCGCGAACATCGGCTTCTTCGTCGCGGTGCTGCTCCTCGCGCGCGGGCTCGTCCCCGCCGATCGCGGGACGACGGCATTTCTGACCCTGATCGATGTTCGTCCTCGGACGCGCGGCGATGCTCGGGATCCCCGAGGCGAGCGCCGTCTTCATCGCGAAGGACCGCTGGCGCGCGGCCGACGCTCGTCACGAACCTCGTCCTGTCTCCGCGACTCGTGGGCGCGGCGCTCGGGGGCTCGTCGCGCCGCGTGTCTCGTCGTGATCGGCTCGCGGCCCGCCGGGATCACCGACCAGACCTCGTCGTCATCGCGATCGTCGTCCCGATCGCGACCGTGGTCTACGCGGCTCGTCGCCTTCTCGTGGGCGCCGGGTCGGACTCGTTCGTCGGCGGGCTCCTGAACATGATCCATCCGTGGGTCTACGCGGCGGCGCTGCTGCGATCGTCGCGTTCTCCGCGCTGAACCCGCACCTCGCCGCGATCGCCTGGGGCGTTGGCATGGCTCGCCCGCTGGTGCCGGCCCTGTGGCGCGCGCACCGGCACTTCGGCTTCGGCGTGCCCCGTCTCCGGACCTACGTCGAAGCCCTGCGGTTCGGGCTCTGGGCCTGATCTCCGAGACGCTGAAGTTCCTCAACTTCCGCCTCGACCAGCTCTTGATGGGGTTCATCACGACGGAGGTCGTGCTGGGGATCTACGCGGTCGCGGTGAACGGGTCGGAGATCCTCCTGTACCTCCCGTCCGCGACCGGGCTGCGCTCCTCCCGGTCGTCGCCCGGCCGCCGACACGAGCGATCAGCACGATCGGACGCTCCGGACCTTCCGGATCCTGATGGTGATCACCATCCCGGGGACGCGCTCGCGATGGCGGTCGGCAGGTGTGCCTCTCCCGCTGCTCTTCGGCTCGGCGTACGAGGCGTCGGTCTCGGTCTTCCTGCTGCTCGCGCCCGGGCGCGCTCGGCTACACGGCGATTGACGGTCTTCTCGAGCGCAGCGCTCGGCATCCGGCTGCCGCTTCGATCGTCGCGTCGGCGCCGGGGCCGCATTCGTCGTTCGGCCTCGTACTTCCTCGTGTCTCGTCCCGCGGTACGGCGCCGACGGCGCGGGCTCGCCGCGACCGATCGCCTTCCGGCCGGCGGAGTAGTCCAGGTTCTCGCCCACCTGGCCGTACGACCCGTTCCCGCTCCGGGCGCTGCTCCCGGGGCTCCCGATGTACGCGACACGTTATCCGCCGGCGCGTCGCGTCGCACGCGCCGTACCTCGGCGGGGCCGGCGCGCCGAGGAGCGCGCCGGCCCTGCCGTCGGTCAGCCTCCATGTGCGCGTACGTGATCTGCGACGCGCCGGCGTCAGTTGTACGCGTTACCCGCCGAACGTGTTCGTGCCGACGTTCTTGTAGGCGCCGATTCCGGCCCAGTTCTGGTTGAGCGGAACGTGACGCCGGTCACGGTGGTCGTCTCGGTGCCCTCGTCGAGATACGACGCCCGCCTGCAGTTCTTCGTGCCGCTCACGGCGCTGCGCGTCGACGACGCCGGTGCGGATGATCGTGTTCTTGCCGCGGCGCGACCGCCCCAGGCCGGGTCGGCCCACTCGGCGTTGAACCCCGACTGCGGGCGACGATCGAGAACTGCTCGAACGTGTTCTCCAGCTGTAGTGCTCGAGGTACACGCCGACGCTGACGTACGCCCTCGGCCCGTTCATGTTGATGTCGAGGTTCCGGTAGCTCGTGCGCCACGCGTTGTTCGCGAGGAGCAGGCCCGACCAGGAGCGTTCCTGACCTTGATCCGCTTGACGCCGCCGGAGACGGGTGGCCGATGAGGAGCCCCGCCTCGGCGGTGCCGTCCGACGCACCCGGTGTCGACCGGCTGACCGTGTCGACGTAGATGTCCCGGACGTCCTCGATGGTCGGGGTCGAGCTGCCGAAGCAGACTGTCTGAGTTGTTCGTCAGCCGGAGCCCGACGTCGGTGAAGTTGAAGAACTCGCTTCGCTCGACCTTCAGGCCCGACGGGTTGAGCGCGACGATGCCGTACGGGATCGCCGCGTTCCCGCGGAAGACGCAGTCGAGCACGCTCGAGTTCGCTCCCGACGTGCCCCAGACGTGGACGATGCCCTCCGCCCATGACCTTCGAGGTCGACGAGACGTCGAACGCTGAGGCCGCGGATCACCGGGCCGGTGGAGCCGAAGTTCCCGCCGAGCACGAAGCCCGTCTTGAGCACGGCCTTGCCCCGGTTCTTCGCGTACAGCCGGTGGCCGTTCGAGTTCGTGAACGGGCCGGAGCGGTCGTACACGCCGTCCGCGAGGACGATGTCCTTCGTCGGGCCGGCGAGGGCCGTCTCGAGCGCAGCCGAGGTCGACACCTCGAGGGCTCCCGACGGGATCGAGTAGTCACTCGGCGGCGTCGGCGCCTCGACGCCAGGCGGCGGGCGGAGGCGGAGGCGGGGGAGGCGGAGGCGGGGGAGGAGGCGGAGGAGCGCTCGACCCGATCGTCCATGTCGAGCTGTCCTGTGCCGTTCCGCCTGCACCGGTCGCCGTGACGACGAACGTGTGGCTGCCCTGCGCGAGGCCCGAGTAGCTCTTCGGGCTCGTGCAGGCTGTCGCCGAGCCCGAGTCGAGCTTGCACGTATAGCCCGTGGCGTTCGTTCCCTGCCAGGCGAACGAGGCGCTCGTGGCGGTCGTCGTGCCCGACGGCTCGGACGTGATGCTCACGGTCGGCGCCGGAGCCGGCGGTGGGCTGGTCGAGACCACTTCCCAGGTGGACGAGACGCTGGGCCTTGCCTCCCGGGCCTGTCGCCTCGACGACGAAGGTGTGCCTCCCCGGGCCGAGGCTGCTGTACGACTTCGGGCTCGAACAGCTGGACGAGTGGCCGCCGTCGAGGGAGCACGACGGTCGACGCCGCGTTCGACGACGTCCAGCTGAACGTCGCGGTCGGCGCCGTCGTGGGGCTGCTCGGCTGCGCCGTCAGCTCGAGCGTGGGCGGGGGCGGAGTGCCCGCGACCACGGCCCAGTTCACGGTGGTCGTCGCAGTTCCCCACTTGTTGCTGACCTTCAGCACGAAGGTGTGGGGGCCGGTGGCCAGGTTGGAGTACGTCGCGGGGCTCTCGCAGTCGGTCGGCGGACCGCCGTCGAGAGAGCACGACGAGTCGTGAGAGCCCCTCACGAGCCAGCTGAAGCCCGCGACGGAAGAGGTCGTCGTGGAAGAGGGGTACGAGGTCAGCGCGAGCGACGGCGTCTTGCCGCCGGCCGCACCGCTGGCGGTGTTCCAGATCGTCAGCGTCACGAGCACCAGCGCGGCGGACGCCAACACGAGCAGACTGCGTGTTTGTGTCATGGCGGTTTTTGGGGGGGTTGGGGTGACGGCCCTGTGGGCGCGCGCTGCCCACAGGGGTTCCCATCGGTCGCCGTCCTCGAGAACAGACCCCCCATTGAGGGGAGAAAGGCACGCGCAACGGGAACGTGCGTTCGACTGTCCGAGGCGCCGGGTGCCGAGTATTCTGCGACGGCCGAGCCTGGCGCCGCGAAACATGGGGCCCGAGCCACGCTTCCGATGACCGACGCCACCGCTGACCTCGAACGCATTGCCGGGCGTGTTCCCGCCGTCGTGCTCGGCGACGGGATCACGGCGCTCGGCGTCGTCCGGAGCCTCGGCAGCGCCGGGCTCGAGCCGATGCTCGCATCCCGCTCCGGCGACTTCGCGGGACGCTCGCGGTGGGTGCGCGGCCGGACGCTCGACGCTCCCGGAGTCGGACGACCCGGAGGCGCTCCTCGCGGGGCTCCGTGGCGCGGGCGTCGAGACCGGCGTCCTGATCCCGTGCTCCGATCTCTGGTCGCAGGCGGTGTCCCACGTCCCCGACGACGTGCGCGGGCGGTTCCCGACGAGCATGCCCTCGGTGGACGTGGTCGAGCTGCTCGTCGACAAGTGGCTGTTCGCGGAGACGCTCGACCGCTTCGAGGTGCCGCATCCGGCCACGCTCGCCGCCGCGGACGTGAGCGACCTCGACGGCGTCGAGCTCGACGGCTTCTTCCTCAAGCCGAGGGACTCGCAGCGCTTCAGCCGGCTCTTCCGGAAGAAGGCGATCCGCTTCGCCGATCGCGCGGAAGCGGTGGAGGGGCTCCAGGCGATGGTCGACGCCGGCCTCACGGCGGTGCTCCAGGAGTACGTCCCGGGGCCGCCGACCGCGCACTACTTCGTCGACGGGTTCGTCGACCGGACAGGTGTCGTGCGGGCGCTCTTCGCGCGCCGCCGGATCCGCATGTTCCCGACGGACTTCGGCAACAGCTCGATGATGGTGAGCGTCCCTCTCGAGGAAGCCGCGGAGGCCGCCGGGAGCCTCGAGCGCCTCTTCGCCGGCATCGGCTACCGGGGGACGTTCAGCGCCGAGTTCAAGCGCGACCCGCGCGACGGGGCCTTCAAGCTCCTCGAGGTCAACAGCCGTCCCTGGTGGTACATCGGCTTCGCGGCGCACTGCGGCGTCGACGTCAGCGTGATGATCTACCGCGACGCGCTCGGGCTGCCCGTCGAGACCGTCACCGGCTACAAGGTCGGCGAGCGGTGCGTCCTCCTGCCGCAGGACTTCCGGGCGTACCGCGCGATCCGCCGCGCGGACGGGCTCTCCTTCGTCTCGTGGGTCCGGTCGTGGATCGGCGCGACGCCCTCCATCTTCCAGCGGAGTGATCCCCTGCCGGCGCTCGGGCTGCCGATCTTCGCCGTGCGGCGGCGGAGGCGCCCGCCGCCTGTGACAGCCGCTGGCCCCGCCGGACAGCGCCG
This sequence comes from uncultured Actinomycetes bacterium, assembly GCA_963712255.1. Classification (GTDB taxonomy): domain Bacteria; phylum Actinomycetota; class Thermoleophilia; order Gaiellales; family Gaiellaceae; genus Gaiella. The sequence continues at coordinate 14,069 of CAVQHL010000015.1, read as the reverse complement.
AGTGACCGCCTGAGCATGGCGACGACGGCGGCGGACGTTCTCTGCGCCACGCTCGAGCGCCGCGGGACGACGCACGTCTTCGGGATCCCGGGCTCCGAGACGATCGAGCTCTGGGATGCCCTCCGCCGAAGCTCCGGGCTCACGTCGGTCGTGCCGACGAACGAGCTGACCGGCTCGTTCATGGCAATCGGCCACGCCCGTGCCTCCGGACGGCCGGGCGTGCTCTCGACGATCGGGGGGCCGGGCTTCACGTACGCGCTCACCGGGCTCGCCGAGGCCCTCCTCGACTCCGTCCCGCTGGTCCACGTCGCCGCCCTGCCGACGAGGCGCGAGGACGGGGGCCCGGGGCTCCAGTGGATCTCGCAGCACGAGATCGCCGGGCCGCTCGTGAAGGCGATCATCGACATCCCGGAGCCGGGTGCGACCGCCGACGCGGTCGACGAAGCGTTCGACGTGGCGATGTCGGGGGAGCCTGGCCCCGTCCTGCTCCAGTACGAGCCCGCCACACTCGCCGGCCGGGCGCGCGGCGGCTCTCGGCGCCGCAGACCCGCCCGAGCAGGCGCCGCCGGCGCCGGACGTCGGAGAGGTCGTTTCGCGCCTCCTCGCGGCACAGCGCCCCGTGCTCCTCTGCGGGCTGGGCGCGAGTCGCGCGGCTGCGAGCGTGACGCGCCTCGCCGAGTCGCTGCGTGCGCCCGTCCTCACCACGACCTCGGGCCGGGGAGTCATCTCGGAGCGTCATCCATCTGAGCCTCGTCCACGACGTGCCCGGAGCGTCGACGGCCGTGCTCGACGAGCTCCTGGGCGAGGCGGACCTCGTGCTCTGCGTCGGCTGCAAGCTGTCGCACAACGGGAGCCGCGGCTTCCGCCTGCGCCTGCCGCCGGAGACGCTGGTGCGCGTCGACGCCTCCGCGGACGCGATGGGGCCGCCATACCCGGCGTCGCTCGAGCTCGTCGCCGACGCAGGCCCGTTCCTCGCTGTCGTCGCGGAGCAGGTCGCCGCCGGGACCGCCGCGAGCACCTGGACGGACGAGACCGTCGCCGACGTGCGCCGGCGGCTCGCCGACGCGTCCTCGCCGCTCACGGAGCCGACCGTGGCCGGTGGAACGCCCGAGAGGCTCTTCGCCGCGCTGCGCGACGCGCTGCCCGACGACGCCGTGGTCACCGCCGACTCCGGCCTGCACCAGTTCCTTCTGCGTGCGCACTTTCCCGTGCTCGCGCCCGGCACGCTCGTGGTGCCCGCGAACTACCAGTCGATGGGCTTCGGGATCCCGGCGGCGATCGGCGCAGCCCTCGCCACCGGCGAGCGCACCGTGGCCGTCGTCGGCGACGGCGGCCTGAACATCGCGGGCTTCGAGCTGCTCACGGCCGTACGTGCCGGGGCGCGCGTGACGGTCGTCGTCCTCGTCGACCGTCACTTCGGGCTGATCCGGGCACAGCAGCTCCGCCGCGCAGGCAACGCCTTCGGCGTCGACATCCCCGTCGCCGACCTTCGGCTCCTAGCGGAGAGCCTCGGGGCGGCGCACGTCCTCGTCGACGACGTCGAGGGCGACGACCTGGGGCGGGCGCTCGACGCTGCGGATGTCGTCCTCGTCGAGGTCCCGACGGAGGCGCCGGAGCCGACTGCGAGGGATCGTGCGCGGAACCTCGGCGTCTCGCTCGCGCGCACGACCGTCGGGCCGGGCGCCCTCGGCGAGGTCTACGACGCGTTGCGGCCCCGGCGGACGCGCTAGAAGCTAGTTGCGGTACTCGGACGAGTAGGGGTCCTCGAAGGCACCGTCGGCGAGCAGGTCCGCCACCTCGTCGATGCCGTCGGGGACGCGCCGCTCGACCGCAAAGCCGAGTCGTTCGGCGATCTTGTCGAAGTTCACGCGGTAGTCGCGGGGATCCTCGTACCGTTGGACGAACGAGACGTTCGCCTCCGGGACGCGCTTCTGCAGAAGCTCGACGAGGTCGAGCTTCCGGTAGTTCTCGTTCGTGTCGCCGACGTTGTAGACCTCGGCGCGAACGAGCTCGACGGGCGCGTCGAGGATGGCGACGACCGCGTTCGCGGCATCGGCGACATGGACGTACGGGCGCCAGAACTGCTCGCCGTAGACGACGAGCGGGCGACCGAGCACCACGTCGCGCGTGAACTCGTTCACCGTGAGGTCGAATCGCATCCGGGGGGACGCGCCGTAAACCGTTGCAAACCGAAGGCACGTCGTCGCGAAGCCGTTCTCCGAGCACGCGAGCACGTCGAGCTCGGCCTCGACCTTCGTCTCCGCGTACAGCGAGACCGGCTTGAGCTCCCACTCCTCGGTCGCGACGTTGTCTCCCTCCAGGCGCCCGTAGTTGCTGCAGGTCGAGGCGAAGAGGAACCGCTCGACACGCGCCTCCGCCGCCTCGCGCACGAGCGCGCGGGTGGCGTCGAGGTTCACGGTGCGTGCCTCGTCCGGCTCGCGTGTGCAGGCCGGGTCGCCGACGATCGCGGCGAGGTGGACGACGTCGTTGGCGCCGGCGAGAGCGGCTGCGCGCGCATCAGGGTCGCGGACGTCGCCGCGGACGAGCTCGACCCCCTCGACCTCGATCGCGTCTGGCGGCGAACCGTGGAGGAACGAGTCGAGCACGCGGACCGTGCGCCCGGCGTCGACGAGACGGCGCACCAGGACGCTCCCGACGTAGCCGGCGCCCCCCGTGACGAGCGTCACGCGCGGGTCCATGGCCTCGGGGCTCTCGCTACGCGAAGTGCTCACAGGGACTACGTCGGTTGGGGAACGTCTCGACTTGAGTCTCGCTCACGCGAGCGCGCTTCCCGAAGGCCGTCGAGCAGGCTGGACGCGACGAGATCGACGCCGTCGTCCGTCAGCCCCGGATAGAGCGGGAGCGTGAGGAGCCGTGGAGCGACCTCGTCGGTGCGCGGCAGCGGCCGGGTCGTGGCGCCCGCGTACGCCGTGAACCCGTGGATCGGCGGGTAGTGGACGCTCGTCTGAATGCCGGCTTCGGTCAATGACGTCCGGACGTCCTCCCGGTCGATGTCCGGGGGCAGGAGCGCGACCGCGAGATGGTGCGCCGACTCGGGACGGTCGTGCGCGGTCGGCGAACGCGATCTCGACGCCGTCCATGTCGTGGAGCAGGGTGACGTAGCGGTCCGCAAGCTCCGCTCGTCGCGCGTTGGCCTGCGGCAGCCGCCCGAGCTGCACGGAGGCGAGCGCGGCGCGGATCTCGTCGAGCCGGTAGTTGAATCCCGACCTCGACGACGTCGTACGTGCTCGCGTGGCCGCGATGCCGGTCCCACGTCAGCGTGGTCATCCCGTGGGAGCGGAGCAGGCGGAGGCGCGCGGCAAGGTCGTCGTCGTCCGTCACGACCATCCCGCCCTCGCCGATCGGCACGTTCTTGTTCGAGAAGAAGCTGAAGCAGCCGATGGCGCCGAAGGTGCCGCACGCGCGCCCGCCGTGGCGGCCGCCGACCGCGTGCGCCGCGTCCTCGACGACGGCGAGGCCGTGTCGCTCCGCGAGCGAGAGCACCTCGTCGATCGCGCACGCGAAGCCGCCGTAGTGCAGCGCGCAGATCGCCTTCGTCCGCGGCGTGATCGCCGCCTCGAGGTCGGCCGGGTCGAGATTGAGCTCGCCGTCGCCCACGATGTCGCAGAACACCGGCTCGGCGCCGGTCTGCCGAATCGCGTTCGCCGCGGCGACGAACGTCAGGGACGGCGTGACCACCTCGTCGCCATGGCCGATGTCGAGCGCGACGAACGCCAGCTGGAGGGCGGCGGTACCGTTTGCGACCGCGATCGCATGTCGGCAGGCGAGCGCGTCGGCGAACTGCGCCTCGAGCTCCGCGACGCGCGGGCCCGTGCTCCACCAGCCCGACCGCACCGCCTCCGCAGCAGCCGCTACGAGCTCGTCGTCGCCCACCACGTCGGACAGGGGGACGATCCAGCGGGGCGCGCTCATCGTTCTGACCCTACCCGCGAAGCACGCAACCGAACGTAAGGGTCTGGTGTGCTGCCTTGACAGCTGTGGGAATTGCGCTGAAATGGGTATGAACGTCTTACACTGGGTCGAGAGGAGTGGGGGCAATATGGGGGAGCTGTCCGACAGCGCCGCGGGCACGATGGCGAACGTCGCCGAGCGCCGCGACGCCGCGAGGCAGGCAGGTCTTGCGGATCGCATCGCTAAGCGCACGCTCGACGTGGTCGTGTCGGCGATGCTGCTCGCGGTCATGGCGATCCCGATCGTCGTCTGCGCGATCGCGATCAAGCTCGACAGTCGCGGGCCTGTCTTCTATCGCGCGACGCGGGCGGGATACCGCGGCGGGACGCTACGTCTCCTCAAGTTCCGCAAGATGGTGGACGGCGCCACCGGCGATGCGCTCACCGGGGTCGCCGACCCGCGGTTCACACGGATGGGCGGGTTCCTCGCCCGGACGAAGCTCGACGAGGTTCCCCAGCTCTGGAACGTCCTGCGCGGCGAGATGAGCCTCGTCGGCCCGCGACCCGAGGATCCGAGCTTCGTCGCGCTGCACCCGCGCGAGTACGACCAGATCCTGAAGGTGCGCCCCGGCGTGACCGGTCTGTGCCAGCTCGCCTTCGCGAAGGAGTCCGCGATCCTCGACCCGAGCGACCGGCTCGGTCACTACGTCGCCGACATCCTGCCCCAGAAGGTGCGCCTCGACACGCTCTACGCACTCACGCGGTCGTTCTCGGGAGACCTCCGCATTCTCCTGTGGACGGTCATGCCTGTGCTCCTTCGCGTCGACGTCGCGGTCAACCGCAAGTCGGGTGACCTGACCGTGCGCCGCCGGCCCGCGACCTCGCCCTCACGCGCAGCCTGACCGCGATGACAGATCCGGATACTGCACTCGCCGAGGAGCTCCTGCGCCTTGCCCGCGCCGGTTCCAGCTCAGCGGACGGTGGCCTCGACACGCGCGTCGTGATCCTCGCGGGCGGCCGTGGACGCCGGCTCGAGCCGTACACCTCGGTACTCCCGAAGCCGCTGATGCCGATCGGTAACCGGGCGATCCTCGAGATCCTCGTGCACCAGCTCACGGACGCTGGTTTCCAGAACTTCACGTTTTTGCGTCGGGTACCTCTCGCACCTGATTCGCGCGGTCTTCGAGAACGGCGCCAAGCGGAACGCGATCATCACCTGGGTCAAGGAGGAGGAGCCGCTCGGGACCGCCGGCGCCGCTCCGTCTCGTCGAGGGCCTCGACGAGACGTTCCTCGTGATGAACGGCGACCTCCTGACGACCATCGACTACCGGGCGCTGCTCCGCCACCACCGGGAGAGTGGCAATGTCCTCACGATCGCGAGCCATCGCCGGCGAGTCCAGCTCGACTACGGCGTGATCCACCTCGACTCGGAGAACGGAAGCGGGCGCCGGTCGCCTTCGAGGAGAAGCCGGAGATGACCTGGAACGTCAGCATGGGCATCTACGTTTTCGAGCCCAAGGCACTCGAGCTCCTTCCCGCGGCGGGGGCGTTCGACTTCCCGGACCTCGTCCGTGCCGCGCTCGCGGCTGGGCTGCCCGTCGGCGCCTACGTGCACGACGGGCTCTGGCTCGACATCGGCCGCCATGAGGACTACGAGCAGGCGGTCGCGCTGTGGGCCCGGGGCGAGGACATGGTGGAGGAGCCGACCGGCCCCTAGGGTCTGCTCGAGCCCGGCACTACACGGGCTTGCAGAGCTTGTCGTCGGCGTACAGCGCGCGCTGCGCCTCGACGAGCTGACGGTCGAGCGCCTCGTCGTACGTCACCGGCGCCGCACCCTCCCAGGAGACGTCGGGCATCACGCCGGGCCCGATCGCCGTCGCTCGATACCGCTCGCCCTTCCCCTCCGGGCGCCGCCCGCCGGCGGGATAGCCCGGGTACGGGTCGTGCGGGTAGAAGCCGTAACAGAAGACGCCGGTGCCGTGGTGCGCGAGGAACGAGTTCTCGCGTCTCCAGCCGGGGCCGTACGCCGAGTTGAGCGTGTCGAGGTAGATGTTGCGTCCGAAGCTGTCCGTGGGAGACCCCTTCGTCGTCGCCCCGAAGCCGTAGACGGGCTGGCCGAGCCACGAGAACCGCCCGAAGAGGTGGTGAAAGCGCTTGCTGTAGGCCCAGTTCGTGAAGAGCTCGAGCTTCGGCAGCTCCGTGCTCCAGCGGCTGAGCCGGAGCTCCCGGGCGCCCTGGAGCGGCCTCCACGGGTCGAAGCCGAGGTTCGGGAGCCCGCGCTGCCACGACTGGACGGCCCAGTGGCTGCCGTCGGGCATCGTGCAGCCGGCGACGAACCACGCGAGCTCCGGCCCGGCGTAGCGGCCGCAGACGTTGCGGAAGCTCGAGGAGAGCGTCTTGCGGTACGTGGCCCAGCCGCCCGAGTAGTCGAGCCGGAACGCGACCTGACGCCGGTCGGGGCTCGGATGGACGGCGTTGATCGCGCCCCAGGCGAGCACGTCCCAGCGCTTCCCCTTTGCGGTGTAGCCGAGGAGCGCCTGTCCCTTGGCATTGACGCGGAGCGTCACGTCGCGAGCGTCGCGGGCGATCAGCTGTGATGCGGACGCGGTGCCGGGCAGCGCGAAGCCCGCCGACCAGGACCAGCGTGAGCGCAAGGCGCCGCATCGTCGCGATGATCGGCAGCACCGGCGCAAGGATAGAGCCCTGAGCCGAGGGATCATCGAGGACACCCCCTTCGGGCGCCCGGTGCCCGACTTCCGGCTAGGCCGCCGCGGCCTCGTCCACGCCGCCCTCGCGCTCGTGCGCCTGGAGCGCGCGAAGCAGCTTCGACTTCGCGATGAACGTCGGCATGTCGAGCGGGAGGAGGTTCGCCGCAAGGTGCTCCGCGAGGACGAGGTCGAGCTTGACGGCCTTCCCCTGCCCCGTCGGCCTCCGTCGCAGGTTCGTGCGCAACTCGTCGCGACCCGCGAAGCTCGGTGTCAGCTCGATCGCCTCGCGAACCGCCGTCAGCTCCGCCCACGACCAGCGGACCCGAATCTCCCCCTCGTACCGCATGTACGGACTGTACCCCGTCTGGGGGATGACGCAACCCATTCGAGGGATCCTCTCTCATACGCTCAGACTCACCGGGAAGGTCGCGATCCAAACCAGTCGCGTTGTTCGTCGTTCTGCCCGGGAGACCTACTTGTTCGACGACTCGACCCAGCTCAGCGCCCAGAGGCCCGTCACCGCGATGACGATCACGATGGGGCCGAGGATGCGCTCGCCGTCGCCGACCCAGAGCCAGACGCCGGAGAACGCCAGCGCGGCGAGGATCATGCGGCCCGCGCGCATCCAGGAGACCTTGCGCATCGTGCGAGCATAGACGCGCGATCGGCGGCGGCTCGGGGACCCGTTCGCCGGGCTGCGGCGTCGAACGCGTCAGCGTCGAACGGCGGGGGTGGGATTCGAACCCACGGAGCCTTGCGGCTCAACGGTTTTCAAGACCGCCCCGTTCGACCGCTCCGGAACCCCGCCCGGGTGGCCAGTCTATGCAGCCGCGGAGACGCTCGGAACGGCGGTGAGCACGGGCCGCGGCGGCTGGAAGTGGCGCTTCTTCGTCCCGCGCACGGCCATCAGCAGCTTCGCGCGCGCCATCGCCGTGGGCTGGTCGATCGGGACGATCCGGTTCGCGACGGCCTCCGCCAGCGAGCGCTCCCACTCGACGGGCTTGTGCCTCGGCGACTTGATGGCTGCGCGGACGACCTCCCGCGCATCGAGGCGCCCGACGAAGTTGGGCGTTATCTCGAGTGCCTCACGGACCGCCGTCAGCTCTGTGCGATTCCACGAGACGCGCACTTCCCCCTCCTGCCGCATGTACGCACCGTATGAGCGAGCCCGGGAGCGGGACCTACCCGGACGGGTGAATTCAGCCAGCTATTGGCTAGGGGCACCGAACGGCTTCAGGACATCCGGGACGTCGCCCTGGAAGTTCTCGAGGATGGCGAGGACTGCGCGATCGGTGACGACCGTCCCGTTCAGCGTGTGCGGCGGCTCGAGCCCGTCGGGCGAGCGCCAGCGGATCCCGAGGCGTCGTGCCTGGAAATCGGTCGTGTTCGAGCACGACGTCACCTCTCGATAGCGCCCCTGGGAGGGGAACCACGCCTCGAGGTCGATCTTGCGCACCGCGGACGCCCCGAGATCCCCGGCGGCGACGTCCACCGCGCGGTACGGGAGACCGAGCGCCTGCAGGAACTCCTCCTCGAGCGCGACCATCCGGTCGTGCTCCTCGTGCGAGTCCTCGGGCCGCGTGAAGACGAACATCTCGACCTTGTTGAACTGGTGGACGCGGAACATCCCGCGCGTGTCCTTCCCGGCCGCCCCCGCCTCTCGGCGGAAGCACGTGGAGAAGCCCGAGTAGCGGATGGGCAGCTCGTCCGCCTCGAGGATCTCGCCGGTGTGCATCCCCGCGAGGGCGACCTCCGACGTGCCCGTCAGGTACAGGTCGTCCGCCTCGAGCGCGTAGATGTTCGACCGCTCCGTCGGGAAGAAGCCGGTGCCGACCATCGCCTCCTCGCGCACGAGCACCGGCGGCAGGACGGGGATGAACCCCGCGCGCCCGACATGGTCGAGCGCGAATCGGTACAGCGCGAGTGCGAGCAGCGCCGTGTCGCCGACGAGGTACCCAAAGCGCGAGCCGGAGAGGCGCGCTGCGCGCTCGAGCTCGAACCGCCCGATATCCGATGCCTCTCGAGGGCCGTCGGTCGGGGGCGGTCGCCAAAGCGCCTGAGCTCGACGGCGTCGTCCTCCGTGTCGCCGTCGGGCGCCGCGTCGTCGGGCGGGTTCGGCACGATCGCGAGCGCGGCGTCGCGCTCCGCCTCGGCCCCCGCCAACGGCAGCTCGACCTCCCTCAGCTCGGTCTTCACCGCGCCCAGCTCCTCGAGCTGCTCCGGCGTCGGCTTCCCCTTCAGCTTCGTCCGAGCGCGCAGCTCGTCGACGCGCGGGACGAGCGCGCGCCAGCGCTCGTCGGCCTCGAGCAACGCGTCGAACGCCTCCGCGGCGCCCTTGCGAGCGAGCGCCGCGCGCACGGGCTCGGGTTCGGCGCGCGCTGCCTTGAGGTCGATCACCTCAGGAGTCTAGGACGGCGTCGATCACGCCTGCGACGCCCTCGTCCGCCGGCCCGGGGCACGTCCGGGCGGCGATCGCCGTGAGGCGGGGGTGGGCACCCTCGACGGCGATCCCGAGGCCGACCTCCGCGAGCAGCTCGACGTCGTTCTCCCCGTCGCCGAAGGCGACGACGCGCGCGAGGTCGATTCCGAGCAGGCGCGTGACGAACGCGATCCCGGAGCCTTTCGACGCTCCGGGATGCCCGAGCTCGAGGAGGTGCGGGAGCGAGGTCGTGATGAAGAGTCGGGCGCCGAAGGCCTGCTCGAGGTCCAGCCGCACCTCGGCCAGCCGCGCGGGCTCGGCGACCGCGACGAGCTTCGTCGGCGCACGCTCCAGCCATCCGAGGAGGTCGCCGACCTCGGTGACCGCGAGCCGCTGGAAGCCCGAGTACGCGCGCGAGTACTCGGTCTCCTCTGCGACGTAGAGCCGGTCGTCGACGTAGACGTTCGGCGAGAGCCCGTGGGTCTGCAGCGACGCGATCGCCTCCCGCGCGACGTCGAGCTCGAGCGGCTCGTGGAGGAGGAACTCGCGTGTCCCGGGATCCACCACGGCCGCGCCCTGGTAGCAGACCACAGGCTCGCGGATCCCCGCCTGCTCGAGGTACGGCTCGACCGAGCGGAACATCCGCCCCGTCGCGACCAGGACGGGGACTCCGGCCGCCTGTGACCGCGCGATCGCGGCGAGCGTCCGATCCCCGAGCACCGCGGCGTGTCGATCAGCGTCCCGTCGAGGTCGCAGGCGAACGCCTGCACGGGCTGCGGGAAGCCGTCGACGACGCTCAGCGGACGGGTCTAGCCGCCGGAGACGAACGCCGCGACGTCCGCGATCTGCTGTGGCTCGAGCTGCTCGCCGAAGGCGGGCATGCCGCCCTGGCCGAGCGTGACGCGCTCGACCGCGAGCTCGTACGACGGCTGCGCCTCGTCGAGGTTCGGCCCGACCGTGCCGCTCGAGCCCGCCGCCGAGAGCGTGTGGCACGCGCCGCAGCCGCCGCTCGCGAAGACCTCCTCGCCGGCAGCCGCGTCGCCCGTCAGCTCGAGTGCGGGGAGGTCGGCGTTGTCGCCACCCGTCGTCTCCTCCGGGATCGTGCCCTCGACGGTCTCGGGCGTCGCCGTGACCTCGCCCTCGGAACATCCCGCCGCGACGAGCGCGAGCGCTGTCAGGAGGAGCGCGAGGACGACGAGCGGGCGGCGCATCGCGCGCAGTCTATCCAGCGCTGTCGGCGAGGCGCGAGGGGTGGTCTCCTCGTACCGGCGGACGGCAATCGCGGCGGCGGCGCCGACGCCGAGCACGTCCCCGGGCGTGTCGTTCACCAGCAACGAGACGAGCAGCGCGACGAGGAGGGCATCCGTCACGGGCCGTCGCGGACGGCGGGCCGCCACCACGACGAGCACCGCGAGCGACGCCAGGACGGCGAACGCCGCCCCGAAGCCGGCGAAGCTCCGCCGAACGGAGATCTCGAGCCGGTCGGCGACGTCTCCGAGAACGGCGGCCGGGCCGTCGCCGAGCGCCTCGGTGACGTGGCTCGAGCCGCCGAGCGCGGCATCGAGGCCGACGAGCGCCACGCCGAGCGCGACGACGCCCGCCGCCGCGAGTGCGACATGGACGGGGCGAAGTCGCGCACGGTAGGCGTACGCGACCAGCGTCGCGTACCCCGCGAGCAGCACGAGGAGCCCGCCGCCGTCCGCGCCGAAGCGGTTGCCCGCAACGGTGACGAGCGCGAGCGCACCGACGGCGATCCCGACCCGGCCGAGGAGCCACGGGCCGAGCAGGGCCGGTACGAGCAGCATCGTCTCGAGCAGGTTCGAGACGCCGTAGAAGCGGCCCGCCTGCGAGGGGCCGAACGGCGAGAGCGCGACCGCCTCCGGGTCGAGCCCGAGCGCGAGGAGGTAGGCCGCGAGGACCGTGGCGCAGGCGACGCCGAGCGGGAGGAGCGCGGCCGCGAGGCCGAGCAGCGCGACGACCCACCAGCCGGCGAGCCAGAGGTTCGCGGCGAGCGCAAGGAGGACGACACGCGGCGCGAAGCGCGGGACGAAGACCGCGGCGAGGTACGCGAGCCCGCCGGCGAGGACGCTCAGCAGCAGCCGCCAGTCGTCGTTCCACGCGATCCGGCGGTCGAGCCGCTCCAGCGTCGCGACCGGGTCGTCCACCTCGACGACCTCGAGTCGTCCGTGCGCGACGTCGGCGAGCGAGACGAGACCGGCGATCCGCGTCGAGTCCGACGTCAGCACACCGCGGGGCCCCGGCGTGACGGCGATCGGGTACCGCGCGTTCTCGCTCTTGCCGTCGGGCGGAAGCACGACCAGGGTGTCGGGCGGCGCTCCCCGATCGAGCTCGATCAGCGGTTTTCCCGGCGGTGCCCCGCCGAGCAGGGAGCTCTGCACCTCGCCGGTGAGGAGCGTGTTCAGCGCGCTCTCGCGGGTGACGGCCGGGCCGGCGCCGGGCACGGCGAGGCCGATCGCCCCGGTTCCGGCGTACCGCTCGAGCGGGAACGGCTCGACGACCCGGACGGCGGCGGAGACGGGCGGGGCGGCCACGACGAGCGCGACGAGGATCGCTGCGAGGCCGCGCGTCACGGTCGAAGTCTTGCGCAGTGCCCCGCCTGACGTAGCCTGTGGTGCAGATGATCGTCGAGAAGTCCATGGACGACCGGTGGCTGTCGAACGCCTTCGTGATCGGCGACGAGCCGGGCGGCACGTGCGTGTTCGTCGACAGCGGCGCGCCGCTCGACCCGTTGCTCGAGACGATCGAGCGGGAGCGGCTGACCCCGACCCATGTGCTCCGCACGCACGGCCACCCCGACCACGTCGAGCACGAGGACGAGGTGACGAGCCGCTTCGGCATCCCGGTCGTGACCGGCGATCTCGAGACCGGCGGCCTGCGGATCGAGGCGATCCAGACCCCCGGGCACTCGGACGACGGCGTCGCGTTCGTCGTCAACGGCGAGGTGTGCTTCTCCGGCGACACGCTCTTCCGGGACGCCGTCGGCGGCGGCCCGGCGGACGAGGTGCGGATGTCCGTGATGGACCGGCTCATGGCCCTGCCGCACGAGATTCGCGTGCTGCCGGGGCACACCATCGAGACGACGATCGGCCGTGAGTGGGAGCGCAATCCGTTCGTCCGCTTCTGGCGAGGCCTCGACCCCGAGGACGGCGGCCGCTGCAGCCTGGGCGGCGAGGAGGGGACGGTGCTCGTCACCTCGCCCGACTACGACGGCAAGGGCAAGTTCCTCGTGCGCCTGGACAGCGGCGTCGAGCGGATCGTCGGCGCCTCCCGCGTCGAGCTGGCCTAGCGCTCCGGCGTCTGCGTCCGCGGCGGCCGGTAGCGTCCCGCCGTGCGTCTCGTCGTCGCCCGCTGCGAGGTCACCTACACCGGCCGCCTCACGGCGTACCTGCCCGAGGCGATCCGGCTCCTCGTCTTCAAGGCGGACGGCTCGGTCCTCGTCCACGCGGACTCGGGGGGCTACAAGCCGCTCAACTGGATGACGCCGCCGACGGTGGTCGAGGACGGGGACGGCTCGATCGTCGTCCGCAAGCGCGCGGGGCGGAGCGAGGATCGTCTCGAGATCCGCATCGCCGAGGTGCTCGCGGAGTTCGAGCACGAGCTCGGCGAGGACGCCGGGCTCGAGAAGGACGGCGTCGAGCGTCACCTCCAGGAGGCGCTCGCGGAGCGCCCCGACGTGCTCGAGGACGGCCTCCGCCTCGTCCGGCGCGAATGGCCGACGGAGATCGGCCCGGTCGACCTGATGTGCCGGGACGCCGACGACGGCTGGGTCGCGGTCGAGATCAAGCGCGTCGGCACGATCGAGGCGGTCGAGCAGCTCTCGCGCTATCTCGAGGTGATCCGACCCGATCCATCGCTTGCGGAATGCCGCGGCATCCTCGCGGCGCAGAGCGTCAAGCCGCAGGCAGCAACGCTCTGCGAGGCGCGCGGGCTGGGGTGCGTGGAGGTCGACCTCGACCTGCTGCGCGGCGACCGCGAGCCCGAGCTCACGCTGTTCGAGACCTAGGGCAGTGTCTACGGCCGAACGGCGGCCTTGAGGTAGTCGCGGGGCGGATCGTCGAGGAGCGGCGCGACGCCCTCGAGCCCGACGCGGTGCGTCACGAGCCGCTCGAACGGGTACGCGTCGCTCGCGAGGAAGCCAAGTGCCGAGCGGAAGTGGCGCGGGGTGTGATGGAAGGCGCCGACGAGCCGGACCTCCTCGTAGTGGATCCGGTACGGGTCGATCGCCACGCGCGATCCGCCCGGGAGCCCGCCGAACGCGAGCACCGTGCCGCCGGGCCGGACGAGCGCCAGCGCGGAGTCCCAGGCCTCCTCTGTCCCGGCCGCCTCGATCACGAGGTCTGCCCCCTCCGGCTCGCCGGCACCGGCTCCGAAGAGCGGCGCCAGCTCGCGCCGCTCCGGCCGCCCACCGACGATCACCGGGCGCCCGCCCGCGTCGGCCACGCAGGCGCAGAGCATCAACCCGATCGGCCCGGCACCGACGATCGCCACGGCGTCGCCGTGCTGTACGCCGGCGACGTCGACCCCGTGGAGGCAGCATGCGAGCGGCTCGGCCATCGCGGCGACCTCCGACGCAAGTCCCGCCGGGACGGGGAGGAGGTTCCGGCGCGCGATCCGCTCCGGCACGAGAAGCAGCTCGGCGTACGCGCCGTTGAGGAGCGGGAAGAGGCTCTCGCAGAGCGTCTCCTGCCCGCGCGCGCACGGCTGGCACGCCCCGCACGGGGCGGAGTTCGCGACGACGACGCGGCGCCCGGTGGCGACGTCGATCCCGCAGACCTCATGGCCGAACGGGCTCGGCGGCGGCCCGAGCAGGACCGGATGCCCGCGGCGGTAGGCCTTCAGGTCGGTGCCGTCGGTGAGCGCCACCTCGACCTGGAGGAGCACCTCGCCCTCGGCGGGTGTCGGTTCGGAGACGTCTTCGAGCCGCAGGTCCCGGGGGCCGTGGAAGACCAGCGCGCGCATCGTCCCATTGCGCCGCGCCGTCCATCGGCTCGACGGCGAACGGCGTCGGA
>CAVQHL010000014.1:0-526185 GCA_963712255.1 uncultured Actinomycetes bacterium | reverse complement strand
GACCCGGCAGAGAAGCGTGCCGTCCGCGGGCCGGGTCTTGTCGAGCCAGGCGCCGTTCGCGGCGGGGCGCTCCTCGCCCGCGACGAGGTTCGGCGCCTCGGCGCTCACCAGGCCGACCAGCCTCCGTCGACGACGAGGTTGGCGCCGGTGACGTACGACGAGGCGTCGGAGGCGAGGTAGACGACGCCGCCGAGCGCCTCGGAGACGTCCATCAGCCGCCCGAGCGGCGAGCGCGACGCGAACGCCTCGACGAACGGCTCGGGCTGGCCGTTCTCGATCCCGTGCGGCGTCAGCGTGTTGACCCGCACGCCGCTCCGGCCCCAGTACGTCGCGAGGTACCGCGTGAGGTTGAGCAGCGCCGACTTCGAGACCGAGTAGGCGACCGGCTTGAAGAACTCCTCGCCCGCTGCGCGCCGGAAGTCGTAGAGCCCCTGGTCGGGCGAGAGGAGGCCGTAGACGGAGCCGACGTTGACGATCGAGCCGCGGCCGGCACGCGCCATCGCGCCCCCGATCACCTGGCAGCAGACGACGACCCCGAGCACGTTCACGTGGACGACGCGCTCGAGCGAGTCGAGCGGCACCTCCTCGAACGGGCCGACCTCGGCGGCGGGCGCGTCCGGCGGCGCGTCGATCGCAGCGGCGTTCACGAGCACGTGCGGCACGCCCCAGTCCGCCTCGACGAGGGCGAGCGCCGCCTCGACGGCTCCACGGTCGGTGACGTCGCACTCGTGGACGCGGATCGTCCCCTCGTCGAGGGCGGTGGCGAGCCCGGCGGCGCCGACGCGCGGCGCCGTCTCGAGGTCGAGGATCGCGACGCGCACTCCCCGCTCCGCGAGCCCGGCCGCCAGCGCCGCCCCGAGCTGGCCCATCCCGCCCGTGACGACGGCGACGCGGCCGCTGAGGTCGAAGAGCGGGTCGGTCACGCGGCGATCCTAGTCGCCGGTCGACCTACATGCCTCCGATCTCGTCGAGCACCACGCCGAGAGTCGGGAGCGCCTCGGAACCATCGCTCTCCTGCTCGAGGCGTGCTGCAGCCTATTCGAGAGTAGCACATTCCCGTGTCGAGAGTAGGCTCGTGCGCCGTGGGGGCCCTCCTCTTTGTGGCGACGGCCGGATGCCTCGGGGTTTTCCGGGCCTTCGTCCTACGGGGCCTGCGACGCCCGGCCCGCCGTCCAGATCGCGTCGCACAGCTCGCGGACGCACCCGCGCCCGCCGGGAGCGTCGAGCACCCAGCGCGCGAGCGGCACGACCTCCGGCCACGCGTCGGCCGGCACGACGGGGAGGCCGACCGCCTCGAGGCACGAGGCGTCGTTGACGTCGTTCCCGACGTAGGCGACGGCGCCCAGCTCGACCCCCGCGCGCTCCGCCTCCTCGCGGAGCACGGCGAGCTTGTCCGCGACGTCGTGGACGCACCGCGCGCGGAGCTTCTCGGCGCGGCGCGCGACGACCGGGTTCGGCTCGGTCGAGACGATCACGTACGGGACGCCGACCTCGTCCAGGCGACGCAGGCCGATCCCGTCGCCGCGCCAGCACGCGACCGACTCCTCGCCCGTCTCGCTCACCCAGACGCGGTTGTCGGTGAAGACGCCGTCGAAGTCGAAGACGACGAGCCCGACCGCGCGGAGATCGTCGTCCGGCGGGGGCGTCACCGCGTCGCGGCGGCGGCCGCGGTGCGCACGACGTCGGCCGCGAGGATCGCCTCGTCCTCGGCCAGTGCCCGCGCGAGCGGGAGGCCGACGAGCGCGTCGAGCTCGTAGGGCGGCAGGCCCTCGTCCGCGGGCGAGCGCGCCACGAGGTCGCCCGGAGCGAGCACGTGGCCGGCGGGCGAGCGGGCGGGCCGCGACGAGCTTCTTCCCCATCTTCTGGAGCGGCTTCTCCTCGCTCGGGAGCGGCCGCTTCTCGCCGTCGCCCATCGCGACGGGGACGCGCGCCAGGTCGCGGACGAGCTTCCGCATGCCCTCGGGGATGAGCGAGAACGCGTGGTCGGTGCCCTTCGCCGCGTGGCTGAGCGTGAAGTGCTTCTCGATCACGCGTGCGCCGAGCATGTAGGCGACGGTCGCCATCGCGATGCCGTCCTGGTGGTCGGAGAGGCCGACGACGACCTCCGGGTACCGCTCGCGCAGGGTCGTGATGACCGCGAGGTTCAGCTCCTCCACCGCCGCCGGGTAGGCGGCCGTGCACTGGAGGAGGCAGATCTGGTCGTTGACCGGCGTGATCGCCTCCATCGCGCGGTCGATGTCCTCGAGGGTCGCGCCGCCGGTCGAGACGATCATCGGCTTGCCGAGCGCCGCGACGTGACGAAGGAGCGGCGTGTTGCGCAGGTCGCCGGAGGCGATCTTGTAGGCCGGCAGCTCGAGCTCCGCCAGGAGGTCGGCGCTCGCCTCGTCGAACGCGGTCGCGAAGAACACGAGACCGAGCTCGGCGGCGAGGTCGCGGAGCTCGGCGTACGCGTCCCGATCGAGCTCGAGCGCCTCGCGATGCCGGCCGTACGTCGCCCCGAAGCTGTTCTCGTTGTCGTACGGGCTCTCGTAGAGCTCCCGCGTGAAGAGGTGGGCGTTGTCGCGCTTCTGGAGCTTGACCGCGTCCACGCCGGCGTCCCTGGCCGCGCGGAAGAGCTCCTTCGCCTGCTCGACGCTTCCCTGGTGGTTGTGGCCGATCTCGGCGATGACGAAGCAGGGCGTGTCGTCGGCGATCCGCCGCCCCTCGATGGTCAGCTCGCGCACCGGAGGATCGTAGCCCGCACCCCGGCTCGCTCGACCGTCGCGGCCAGTACCGTGCAGCCCGCTGAGCGGCGCTCTGGGAATCGGCCTCCTGGTGCTCGCGCTCGCCGCGCTGGCGGCGACCGGGGCGCTCGGCGCCGCATGCCTCGGCGCGCGGAGCGCCGCCGAGCTCCTCCTCACCGCGTACGTCATCGCGTGGGCGCAGGTCGTCGTGGTCGCGCTGCTCCTCTCCCCGTTCGAGCTCGTCACGCGCGCGGGGCTCGCCCTCGGGCTCGCGGCCTCGACGGGCCTCGTCGCGCTCGTCTGGCACGTCCGGGGCCGGCCGCGACCGCCGTCGCTCCGCCCGGCGCTCCGGACGCTCCTGACCGAGCTCCGGAGCCCGCTCGTCGCGACGCTCGCCGTCGTCGTCGGCGTGTGCGCCGTCTACGTCCTCGGCCTCGCCTTCCTGACGCCCGCGCTCGAGTGGGACTCGCTCGCCTACCACCTCGCGCGAGCGGCCTTCTGGGAGCAGCAGCACGCCATCTCCTACGTGCCGAACGCGAGCGACCCACGACTGGACGGGAATCCGCCGGGCGCCGAGATCGGCGTCCTCGCGACGATGCTGCTCTCGGGCGGCGACCGCTTCGCCGCGCTCCCGCAGGTCCTCGCGCTGGGGGCGCTCCTCGTCGCGATCGCGGGGATCGCGCGACGGCTCGGGGCGACGCACCGGCAGGCACTGCTGTCGTCACTCGTGTTCGCCGGCCTGCCGCTCGTCGCGATCCAGGCGCCGACGTCCTACAACGACCTCGTCGTCGGCAGCTTCCTCGTCATCTGCGGGTTCGCGCTCGTCGGGCGGGCCCGGCTCGACCTCGTCCTGCTCGCGCTGTCGCTCGGGATGGCGCTGACGACGAAGCTGACGACGCTGATCACGCTGCCGCTGCTCGCTCTCGTCGCGCTCGTCGGCTCGCCACGGCGGCGCTACCCGGCGCTCGCCGGCGCGGGGATCGCCGGGCTTCTCCTCGGCGCCCCGTGGTACCTCGTCAACCTGATCGAGACGGGCGACGCCGACGGCGGCCTCGCCGAGCACACGGACCAGAAGCAGGAGCTCACGCTCCTCGCGGTGATGCCGACGATCCGCCGCTACCTGTTCTCGTTCGTCGACTTCTCCGGGTCGCGCGACATCGGCGTCTTCACCCTGTACGGCGGCGTCGCGATCGCCGTGCTCGCGATCGGCCTGGTCGTCGGCCTGGCCCGGGGGCGCGTCCGCGACACGGTGCTCGTCGCGATCGGAGCGGCCGCGGTGATCGTGCTCCCGCTCGCCCTCATCGAGCTCGGACGGGGTGCGCTCCGGGGCTGGTTCAAGTTCTGGCTCGTGCTGGGCCGCGAGGACATCGCGCGCGCGGACGCGTCGTGGCAGCTCCAGGTCGGCTCGGACGCCGCCCTCTCGTGGTACGGGCCGGTCGCGGCCGCGCTGCTCGTGGTGGGCACGGTGTTCGTCGTCCGGGACGTCGTTCGGCGACGTCAGCCGCCGGTTTTCGCCGTGCTCGCGTGCGCGCCGTTCGTCTTCATCCTCGTCTTCTCGCTCCTCGTCCCGTGGGACCCCTGGCGCGGGCGATTCATGATCGCGGCCGTCGCGTTCGCGGCGGCGGCGTGGGGACCGGTGCTCGAGCGTCGCTGGGTCGGCTGGGGCGTGGCGGCGCTGACCGCCGTCGCCCTGCCGCTGTCGCTCCTCGCCATGTACACGAAGCCGTCGAGCCTCCCGTACGTGCACGGGCACGACGGGCCGTCGATCTGGACCGACCCGTGGGACGTCGTGCTGGACGACCTCGCCGAGGCGGACGGCGTCGTGCGCACGTCGGCGGCGATCGAGCGCGGCGTGCGCGGGCCGGTTGCGATCGCCTCGCGCGAGAACGACTTCCTGTACCTGTTCTTCGGACATGGGCAGCGGAACCCCGTGAAGCTCGTCCCGGTCGACGGCGGCCGTGTCCCCTCCGATGCGAGATGGCTCGTCGTTCCCCCGGGGACGCGGGTCGTCCGGTGCGGCCGCTGGTCGCTGGTCGCCGAGGAGGAGGGCTGGAGCGCCTCGCTCCGGACGGGCGACGGCCCCTGCACGACCGTCTCCTCGCCTGCTCGAGTGATCGCGCTCGTCCTCGGCCTCCTGCTCGTCGGCGCGGCGTCCAGCTGCGTCACGGCGCTGCTCCGCCCCACCGGCCGGATCGCGTTCGTGCTCGGCGACGGCCGTCCTCGCCTTCGCCGAGATCGTCGCCGTCTCGCACGGCCTGTCGTTCGTCGACGCCTACGAGCGGCGCTGGTTCCTCGTCGCGACGGCGGCGCTCGCGGTGGCGGCGCTCGACCGCCGTCGCCGTCGTGCGGCCGCCGTGGCCGTCGTTCCGGCTCGGCGCCGTCGTCCGCGAGGTGCTGCGCGACCGGGTCGTCGCCGCGCTCGCCGTCGTCGTGCGCGGTCGAGCTCGTGTACGTCCTCGCGCTCGCGCTCGTCACCCCGCCGAACGACATCGACGGCGCTCACCTACCACCTCATGCGCGGCGCTCCTCTGGATCCAGCAGCAGCGCCGTCGCGCCGGTCGGAGACGTCCGCGACACCCGGATCGACGAGTTCCAGCCGGACGCGCGAGATCCTCCAGGCGCTGACGATGCTGCTCTCGGGATCGGCGCGCTAGGCCCAGCTCGTCGCGTTCGCGGCGCTCCTCGTCGCGACGCTCGCGATCTTCGGCCTCGCCTCGCGGATCGGGCTTCGACCGGCGAAGCGCGGCGTTCGGCGCGCTGCTCTTCCCGACGCTGCCGATCGTCGCCCTGCAGGCGCCGACGGCGCTGAACGACCTCGTCGTCGCCGCGCTCGTCGCGTGTCGCGGCGTTCTTCGCCCTCGGCCGCTCGCCCGGCGAGCTCGGCCTCGCATGCCGTCGCCGTCGCGCTGCTCGTCGGGACGAAGGTCACCGGGCTGCTGTCGCTCCCGCTGCTCCTCGCGATCGCGCTCCTCGCGCTTCGCGGACGGCAGCGGCTCGGCTCGCGCTCGCGGGCGGTGCTCGCGGCGTCCTGCGTCGGCGGCGGCCTGGTTCGCGGTCAACCTGTCGCGAGGGAAGGGACGCTTCGGCTCGATCGGCGAGGAGCTCGAAGGCGACCGGGGACGGGCGTCACTGGCCGATCGTCGCCCGCATCACCCGCTACGCCGTCGCGACCGTCGAGCTGCCCGGCGCGACGGGAGAGACCGGCTTCTCTACGTCGCCGCGGCGGCCGCCGTCGCGATCGTCGGCTTCCGTGCTCGGCGCCCCGCGACGCGTCCATCACTGGCGCGGCGCTGACCGCTCGCTCCCGCTCGCTCGTGCTGCCGCTCGAGGGCCTTCTGCACCGGGTGTACTGGCGCGGCTGGGAGCTCCTCGGGCAGAGGACGGCGATCGAGTCTCGGCGCGAGCCGCGACTCAGACGGTCGCCTCGAACGCGACGTCGTGGTACGGGCCGGTCGGCCTGGCGCTCGCGCTCGCGCGCTCGTGCTCGTCACGCGTGCAGTGGCGCGCGGACTCGCGGCCGATGGTCGCGCTCGTGCTCGCCGCGGCGCCCGGTCGCCCTCCTGTCGGGAGTCGCGATCGCCGTCACGTCCATCGGCCTCAACGGGCGGTTCGTGATGGGCGGCGTGGCGCTCTCCGCGGCGACCTGGGGCATCGTCCGGCTCCGGAAGCCGCGTGCCGTCGCGATCGTCGCCGTCGCACGGCGACGACGGTCCTCCTCGTCCCTCGTCAACTACGCGGAGCGAGCCGGCCGGGCATCCGCCTCCTCGAGGGGCCCGACCGACCGTCGATCTGGACGCTGCCGCGCGGAGTGGGCGCAGAACATCGAGCCGGAGTTCGCGCGTCGTGACCGGCTACGTCGGACGACCACGCCCCCGCCGGCGAGACGATCGCCGTCGCCCGCGACGCGCGTCGTATCCGTTCGCCTACGCAGGCTATCCGGCGCTCGACCACCGGCTCGTGTACGCCGACTCGCTCGCCGAGGCAGCGTCGCGAACGCGCGGCCTGGGCCGTGCTGCCGCGGACGACGTCGAGTGCGAGGCCGGCTGGCGGCTCGAGTTCCGCTCGCGCGCCGTGGGCCGTCTACCGTCAGGTTCCCGGCGCCAGCTGCCGATAGCGGTACGGTGCCGCGGATGCCTTCGAGCCTCTCCATCCTGATGCCGGTGTTCAACGAGCTCGCGACCGTCGAGGCGGCGATCGACGACGCCCTCACCGCGGAGCTTCCCGTCGACGCGCGCCAGCTCGTGATCGTCGACGACGGCTCGACCGACGGGACCCGCGAGCTGCTCGCCTCGAAGAACTGGCCGGACGAGGTGACGATCGTCGAGCACGACCGGAACCGCGGAAAGGGCGCGGCGCTCCGCACGGGCCTCCAGCACGCAACGGGCGACTGGGCGGCGATCCTCGACGCCGACCTCGAGTACCGCGCCTCCGACCTCGGGCCGCTGCTCGAGCCGCTCCTGAACGGCGACGCGCAACGTCGTGTTCGGGACGCGCTCCTGGTCGAGCCACGCGGCGTTCAGCTTCTGGTACGTCGTCGGCAACAAGGGCGTGACGATGGCGACGAACGTGATCTACAACTGCTGGATCTCGGACGTGATGACGTGCCACAAGGCGATGAGCACGGAGCTCTTCCGCTCGCTCGAGCTGAAGGAGCGGGGCTTCGCGATCGAGCCGGAGATCGCCGCCCGCGTGCTGCGAGCCGGCGAGCGGATCTACGAGGTGCCGATCACGTACAAGGCGCGCTCGCGCGAGGAGGGCAAGAAGCTGACGACGCTCGACGGGCTTCGCGTGCTCCGGACGCTCCTACGCTGCCGCGTCGACTGACGGCATCAGCCGGCCGCGCCAGCCGGCCCAGGCAGGCTACCCAGAGCGCGATCGCCGACCGCGAAAGCGGCGGTGAGCGGGATCCAGCCGAGCGGCGGCTGCCAGAGCGGCTCGAAGCCGATCCAGTCCTCGTCCATCCCGATGACCCATCGATGGAGCGCCCACCAGTACGCCGCGAGATGCGTGACGCCGAGCGTTCCGACGATGCACCAGAACCCCCACGCGTCGCCGAACGCCTCGTTCCAGCGTCGATCGGACGCGAGCACGACTCCCGCCGCAAGTGGTAGCCCGACCATCACCGGCAACAGGTAGCGCCCCTGCCAGATGAGCCCCAACGAGGTCGCTACCGGCCACTGCACGACAAGGGGAACGAGCACGGAGAGCGCGATCAGGCCGAGCGAGAAGCAGGCGATGCCGGAGCCGCCCGATCGCGAACGCGGCGAGGACCAGGAAGCCGAGCACCGAGAACCACACAACGAACACGTGCGCCTGCGCCGGCGTGTCGAGCCATCCGAAGACTCCGATCATCTCCCGCTCGTAGCGGGCGAGGTGCAGGATCGACGAGTAGACGTACCGACGAGGCGTTCGCGAACTCCGGATACTCCTCTCGCTCCCCCCCGTCGGAAGGGTTCCGACCACCGCTGTCCACGCCAGCGAGGCGACGGTGAGCGCGCCGACCACGAGGGTGACCATGCGCGTCGTCCGGGTGCGGAGCAGAACAGCCGGGTTCCGCGCCACCAGGAGCGAGCCGGCAACGATGATCCCGAGGAAGAGCGGCGAGAGCGCGCGGTTCGTGACGAGGACCGCCGCACAGATCCCTGCTCGTACCGCACGTGAATTGTCCCGCTGGGGGACGGGCCAGGCGAACCACACGAGGAGCGTCGCCCACAGAGCGAGCCCGGCTGCGATCTCGACGGCGTTCGGGTTGACGGAGCCCGCCAGGTAGAAGGTCATGGGCGTGGCCGCGGCCGCGAGCGACGCAAGCGCCCAGCGGGGAGCACGGAGCTCGCGAAGGGCGACGACCGCGAGCGTGAGCAGCAGGGCGACCTGCGCCGCCGTGAGGAATCGCATCACGTACACCGTCGCCTGACCGGGACGCACCAGCGTCGGGAGGCCGACCGTCGCGTAGTACACGGGGTTGTAGCGAGCCGAGTGACTCCGGATCTCCACAAGCACGTCGCCGTGCCCCTCGATCGGCTCCAGGCAGCTTGGCGAGCGCGCGTATGCGAAGCAGGGCGGCGTCGGATACGCGAGCGTCTCCGGGACCCGCGCGGCGTCGTGCCGGGAGGTCGGGGTCTCGACCACGGACGACCCGATCGAGTTGCCCGCGAACGAGCGACGCCGCCTTGATGACGTGGGCGGGCTCGTCCGGAACTCCCATCACCGGCGTTGCGAGCGCCCACAGCCCGCCGAGCAGCCAGGTGACGACGAAGAACGCGATCAGAGGGCGGATGGATCGAACCGCCGTACGCATCGGCGGAGCCTCAGCCCGCTAACCGGCTACGGCGGCTGCGTAGGCGCGCGCCAGCTCGCCGGTTGCGAGGCCCCAGGAGAGCGAGTCACCGACGCGGGCGCGCGCGGCGACGCCGAGGCTCCGTCGGCGCATCGGAGTCGGCCAGCAGCTGCTCGAGCGCCCGGCGCAGTGCGTCGACGTCGCCCGGCGGGACGAGCAGCCCCGTGACGCCGTCCTCGACGGCGTCCACGAGCCCGCCGACCGCGGGTCGCGACGACCGGCCGCCCGTACGCCATCGCCTCGCGCGCGGCGACGCCGTAGCCCTCCCGGCGCGACGGCACCACGACGACCGCGGCCCGCTCGTAGAAGGCGCCGACCTCGCCGCGGAGGCACGAACCCGACCGCCTGCGGGAAGAGGGCACGGAGCGGCCCGTCGCCGACGACGACGAGCGGCAGGTCACGCGCGGCCTCGGCGAGCTCGCGCACGCCCTTCTCCTCCGAGAGGCGGCCCGACGTAGAGGACGTGCGGCGGCTCGTCCGGTGCAGAGACCGTCTCCGGGATCCGGACGCCGTTCGGGACGACGCGGACGTCGCGCGCTCCGAGCGCGCGGGCGTCCTCGGCGAGCGCCGTCGAGGCGACGACGACGATGCGGGCGCGGCGGACGAGGAGACGCGCGAGAGGCCGCGCCCGCCGCGCGAGGGCGACGTCGGAGCCCCAGAGCTGCAGCACGAACGGCTTCCCCGTCGCGAGCGCCGGGAGCGCCGAAGGCAGCCAGTGCGCGTGCACGACGTCGGCGTCGCGGGAGGCCCTGCGCGCCGCGCGCGCGAACCCGAGGAGGAAGAGCGGCAGGGCGAGGAGCTTCCACGGCGCGGCGCGGAGGTTGTTCACGATCCCGTCGCCGTAGGCGATCCCGTAGTGGCGGAAGTCGGCGGGCGAGACGACGCGCACCTCGAGCCCGGCGGCACGGAGCGCCTCGACGCCGTCGCGCACGAAGGTCCCGGCGACGTCGTCCGCGTCGCGCGGATACGACGTCGTGAGGACCGTCACCCTCACCGGCGCGTTTCGAGGTGGTGCGCGAGCGCCGCCGGGGCCGCGATCGCGAGCAGCGCGAGCACGTAGAAGTAGTAGAAGGACATCGTCAGGTAGAAGATGTTCGAGACCATCGTCGAGACGATGGCGGCGGTCAGGCCCCACCCGAGCGGCCGGATCCGCGCTGCGAGCGGGTCACCTGCGGCGGCGAGCGCCCGCCCCATCCGCCGCGTCAGCGCGGCCCGTCGGAAGAGGTAGACGAGGAACGCCGCGAAGACGAGCGTCCCGACGAGGCCGTACTCGACGAACGACGCGACGTAGAACGAGTGCGGCCCGAAGTTCGTCTTCCCCGTCTGGAACTCGTAGTAGACGGAGAACGTGTTGAGCCCGAGGCCGAAGAGCGGGTTCTGCGCGAGCACGTCGGGGATGAACGAGTAGACGATGAAGTGGGTGTCGGCGCCGCGCCCCTCCGTCGAGAGACGGGAGCTCAGCACCTCCGAGAAGAACGCGGCGCGTTGCGCGATGAAGACCGCAAGCCCCGCCGCGAGGACGCCGAGCGGTATGAGGAACTGCGGCTTCAGCAGCATTCGCCGGTACGGGATCGCGAGCACGAGGAACCCGCAGCCGAGCCCGAGGAGCCCGCTCCGCGAGAGCGTCGCCAGGTCGACGATCACGAGGAAGGTGAGGAGGAGCGCGAGCGGGACGCGCAGCCGGTGCCCCTTCTCGAGCCGGAGGTAGATCGGGAGGAGGAGCAGGATGCCGGCCGCGACCTCGATGCCGAGGTGGTTCGGGTCGCCGGTGAGGGCGTTGACGCGGTAGACGAACGACCCCTCGATCGCGCCGAAGATGTTGATCTTGCTCGCACCGCCGGTGATCGGCTGGAGCCACGCCTCGTCGAGGTTGGAGCCCGTCGTCTCGGCGACGGCGAGCTGCATCGAGCCCGTAGGCGCCGTTGGCGGCGATGCCCCCGACGAAGGCGGCGAGCGTGAGCCAGTAGAAGCGCAGCCCGCGTCGCGCGATCAGGGCCACGCCCGCGACCAGGAACAGGAAGTGGAGGACGAACTTGATCATCCCCTTCGTCCACTGGGCGAGCGACTCGGCGGTCTCGAGGTTGAACCAGCCGATCAGGTACACGAGGAGGAACGCGAGGAAGAACGCGAGCGACACGGCCGCCGCGCGCGGGAACCTCCCGTCGAAGCGCTCGGCCCGGTACACGGCGAACGCGATGATGAACAGGAAGGTCACGACGTCCGAGAACGACATCGTCCCGGCGACCTCCCACTGGAGCTTCGCGAACGTGACCGTGAAGACCGTCGCGAAGAAGAGCCCCTCGACCAACGGGGCGCGCTCGACGGCGGCGCGCGGTCGATCGAGGGCGAGCGCGGTCACGGCCGCGTCATGGTACGGGGCGGCTCGTGCGACGGGCGCGATGCCGACGTCAGCCGGGCGGCTCCACCTCGAGCCACGCCTCGAGCCCTGCGCCGCGCGCCTCCGCGACCGAGCTCGCCCCCTGCGCGTAGGACTCGATGCCGTCGTAGAGGACCTTCCAGCGCGTGCACCCGTCCCCGCGCACCTCGGCGTCGACGTACCCGACGCCGCGGACCTTCTCGAGCAGCTCGTCCGCCTGCGCACGGGTGTCGCGGCGCCCGAAGACGAGATCGAGCTCGGCGGTCTCCCCCTCGGCGGCGACCTGCACGCAGTCGTCGCGGGACGGGAACCGCGCTCCGTCGGCCGCGACGACCAGGGGATAGGCGAGCAGCGGCACGACGATGATCGCCGCCGCCACGAGTCGTGCCGTCGACCGGCTCACGGCTCGCTCCCGCGGCCGCGCCAGACCGAGTCGAGCAGGAGCGGCGTCGAGACGACGGCGAGGAGGACGATCGCCCCCGTGTACCGCACGATCGGGTTCACGGACTCCACGTCCGTGATCGGGATGTCGACGAACGAGTACGTCACCCATGCCCCGCCGACGAAGACGATGCCGAGCAGCGCTCCGAGGTACGCCGCGACCCGCCGGTCGCCCCACACGGCGGCCGCGGCCAGCGCGACGATCGCGACGACCGGTGCGATCGACCACAGGCCGGAGTCGAAGAGCACGTCGAACGAGAGGCGGAGCGAGTCGACCACCCGGTCGAACGAGCCGCCGACGCCGCCGTCGGTCGGCGCCTCGCCGCCGATCGAATGGCTCCGGTACCAGAGGCGCCAGGGGACGGCGGCGGCGAGCACGGCGAGCGCGGCGAGCAGGAGCCGCCCGCGACCCGGCGTCCTCCACGCCAGCGACGCGACGAGGGCGACCCCGAGCGCCGCCGCCGCGAAGAGCAGGCCCTCGCGCTTCGTGAGCGTCGCGCCCGCAAGGAGCATCGCGGCCGCGACGAGTCGCCAGGCCTCGCCGTCCGCGAGCCAGGAGAGGAGCAGCAGCGCGCCGACGACGAACAGGAGGTCGACGAGGACGTCCGCCTGCGGTGTCAGGAGCCGCTCCCCGAAGCGCGGGAGGACGAGCACGAGCACGAGCGACGGCCACAGGAGCCATGCGGGGACGCGCCGGTGGAGGCACCCGGCGATCGCGGCCACGGCGCCGAGCAGGAGGAACCAGTACTGGAGGTGGAAGGTCACGGTGTCGACCCCGCCCATCGCGTGGAACGCGGCGGCGTCGAGGATCGGGACGAGCGGCGGGTACGTCGGCCCGGGCAGGCTCGTGAACAGCTGCTCGTCGAGGCCGTCGAAGAAGAAGATCGCCTTCCCCTTCGGCACCCAGAACGCCCATGCGTCGTACGCCTGGAGCCCCTGCAGGCGAGCCGAGCGGAAGAGCGCCTCGAGCAGGAGCCCGATCAGCGCGATCCCGGCGGCCATGGTCAGCAGGTCGAGCGTCGGCCGCCCGCGGCCGTCTCCGAAGCCCTGCGGCGGCGCCCGGCCGAGCAGCAGGCCGGCGGCGCACGCCGCCACGGTGCCACCGACGAGCGTCGCGACGATCGCCCAGCCGCCGAACGGCACGCCGACGACGAGCAGCTGCGTCCAGAGCGTGCCGAACGCCGCCACGCCGACGAGGTAGCCGACGCCTGCGAGCCGGAGCACGTCGGACCACCGCGGGAGCGCGCGCAGCGCCCAGAGGAGCGAGAGGCCGAGGACGGCGAAGCCGGCGTTGAGCGCGACGAGGCCGAGGATCGCGCGAAACGTCATCCGCCGCGCCGCAGGATCGAGAGCCCTTCCTCGTCCTCCCAGACCGGCTCGGCGCCGGGGTACGCGCCGCGGTCGCACGCGAAGCAGAGGATCCACGGCGCGTCCCCGGCTCTCACGGCGGGGAAGGAGGACCGAGCGCATGAACGTGGCGATCGCGTCCGGCGTCGCGAGCTCGCTCCAGCCCTCCTGCGGTTCGCCGACGGCGACGAGGAACGTCTCGTCCGGCGCGATCCGGCCCTGCGCCTCGATCACGATCGCCTGGTCGGGGAGCACGGAGTTGCCGCCGCCGATCTGGCGGTCGACGTAGTCGAGCGCGGCGTTCGCGCGCGCCGTCCGGTTGGCGTCCGCGAACGCGTCGGGCCAGAGCACGACGACGGCGCCGACCGTGACCGCGAGGCAGAACACGACCACCAGCCTCGGCAGGAGATCCGGACGCTCGAGCCAGCGTGCGTGGAGGTCGGACGTCAGGCGAGGGTACTACGGAGGACCGCTGCCATCTCCTCGACGCGCGTCCGCCGCGACAGCCGGTCGCGCCACTCCGGCGTCAGCTCGACGTCCGGAAGCCCTCCGTCGCGCCACCGCCCGTGCAGCTCGTCGAGCGCGCCGCGGATGGCGGTCGTGTCGTCGGGCGGCGCGACGACGCCCGCAGCGGTCTCCCGGATCAGCTCCGCCGCCGCCCCGTCGGGAGGCACGACGGCGAGGATCGGACGGCCGACCGCGATGTACTCGAAGACCTTGCCCGAGAGAACGCCCTTCCCGCGCCCGTCGGCCTCGGGGATCAGGAGGAGGAGCGCCTCCGAGTCGCGTTGGAGCGCGAGCGACTCGGAGCGCGGCGCGTACGGGATCAGCTCGAGCCGGTCGCCGAGCTCGAGCCCGTCCGCCCACTCCCGGTCGGCCTCGCGGAAGTCGCCGAGGAAGCGGGTCACGACGTCGAGCCCCGAGTCGGAGAGCGCCTGGAGGAACGGCCGCGGGTCGCGCCGCCCGAAGAAGCTGCCGGTGTGCGTGAGCCGGAACCGCTCGGACGGCGACCGCTCGAGCCCGACGACGTCGTCGAAGTCGCAGCCGTTCGGGATCGTCACGACAGGCCCGCGCGGGCCGAGCGACCGCGTCTCCTCGGAGATCGCCTCCGAGACGCACGTGATCGCGTCGGCGCGCGAGGCGACGAGCTGCGCGACACGTCGGTGCGTCGCCGCCTTCGCCTTGGTCGCCACGGTGTCGGCGCGGCGGTGGGCGTGCGCGACGAGCGAGTCGCGGAGATCGGCGACCCAGCGTGCGCCCGTCGCGCGGGCGATCGCCGCCGCGATGAGATGCGTCGAGGGAGGCGGCGACGTCGACACGACCACGTCGATCTCGTGCTCGCGGACGAGCCGGATGCCCGCCGGGATCGCCGTCACCGCCCACGTCGCGTTCTCGTCCGGCAGGACGAGGCGCCGCAGCTGCAGGCGGGCGTGCGTCAGCGCGCGCTCGATCCCGTCCGTCCCGGCCAGCACCTCGCTCGGCTTCCCGCCGCTGACCCCGACGTAGCGCGCCCGGTGCACCCAGGCCTGCGTCGGCATCCGGAGCCCCTCGTCGCGGTGGAGCCAGCGCGGGTCGTCGGGCGCGAGGACGTGGGTCTCGATCCCCATCGCCGGCAGGTACTGCGCCAGCTTCAGCGGCCGCTGGACGCCGCCGCCGCCCGCAGGCGGAAAGTAGAAGCTGACGATCAGCGCCTTCACGGCCGCCGATCGTAGCCGCGCGCATCTAGCCTTCCCGCGTGACGCAGGCGCCTCGGATCTCGATCGCCTCGGTCGTCCACGACCGCCTCGTCGCCGACCAGTACCTCCTCCGCTCGCTCGAGGCGCTCGAGGAGCCGATGCAGACGCTGCTCCTCTCGAACGCGGACAATGCGCTCACGACGAACCTCGCGTCCCTCTACAACGTGCTGCTGCGGCTCGACGGCCCCGTCCGGCGGGCGTTCGTCCACCCCGACGTGACCTTCGAGCCCGACCTCGTCGCCCGCCTCTCCGGCGCCGTCGACGACCTCGAGGCGGCCGGGTCGCCGTGGGGTGCCGTCGGCATCGTCGGCCGGGCGTGGGAGGGCGACTACGTGTGGGGTCACGAGATCGACGCGCCGCGCCCGGTGTGCACGCTCGACAGCTGCTTCCTGCTCACGCGGACCGACCTCGGGCTCGCGTTCGACGCGACGCGCTTCGACCAGTTCCACTGCTTCGTCGAGGACTACTGCCTGCAGTGCCACGCCGCGGGCCGTGGCGTGTGGGTCGTGCCCGTGGCCGCGTGGCACGCGAGCGCGACGTACAACGAGCTCGGCTCGCGCTGGGGCGGATACGACCGCTACCGGAAGCAGCTCGACAAGAAGTGGCGCAGGCGATTCCCGAACCTGACGACCGTATGACCGCCGACCGCGGTCCGCTGTTCCGCGTTCGCCGCAAGGTCGGCATTTCGCTCTTCCGGCTCCGCCGGCGCGTCGAACGGACGCCGCCGCCGCCGGTGCTGGACGAACGTCAGCGGCGTGTCGTCGATGCCTTCCACCGCCTCTACTACGACCGTCACGAGACCACCTGGACGAGCACGAGCTGGCTCGGGACGACGGTGCTCAAGTGCCCGCTCGATCTGTGGAACTACCAGGAGATCCTCGTCGAGACACGTCCTGATCTGATCATCGAGACGGGCACCCACCTCGGCGGGAGCGCCCTCTACCTGGCCGGGATCTGCGATCTCATCGGCAGCGGCCGGATCGTGACCGTCGACGTCGAGGACCGCCCCGGCCGGCCCGTCCACGGGCGGATCACCTACCTGGAGGGATCCTCGACGAGCGACGAGGTACTCGACCGGGTCACCGCGTTCGTACAGGACGCCGAGCGGGTGATGGTGATCCTCGACTCCGACCACTCGCGCGACCACGTCCTCCGCGAGCTCGAGCTCTATGCCCCGCTCGTCTCGAAGGGCTGCTACCTCGTCGTCGAGGACACGAACGTCAACGGCCACCCCGTCGTCTCCGGGCTTCGGCCCCGGGCCGATGGAGGCCCTGAACGAGTTCCTGAGCGGGACGAACGACTTCGAGGTGGACCGCTCGCGCGAGAAGCTGATGCTCACCTTCAACCCGTCCGGGTACCTGCTGCGCGTGCGTTGACCGGTCAGCCGGTCGCGTCGCCGCCGGCGACGTCCGCGAGCGGCGCGGCAACGGGCCGCCAGGCGCTGCGCCGGGCTCCCCAGACGACCGCGGCGACCGCCGCGGTCGCCCCGACGACGAGCAGCGCGAGGCGCGGCCGGTCGTCGAAGAGCGGTGCCGCGAGGAACAGCGCGGGAAGCGCGGGAAGCAGCGCCGCCGGCCCGTAGCGCAGGGCGAGCACGACGGCGGCGCCGATCAGCGCCACGACGAGGACGGCGGCGACCGCGCCCGCCAACGTGCCGTGGGCGTCGTTCGCGGGCAGGAGCCCCGGCACGACGGAGGCGACCACGACCCACCCGCCGATCGCGCCGGCGAGGAGCGGGCCGTCCGCGCGCACGCGGCCGCGCAGGGGCAGCGTCGAGAGCGCGAGCCCGCACGCCACGGCGACGGCGAGCAGGAACGGGACGACACCCGCCCACGCCGAGTCGACGCCGAGGCGCGTCGCGACCGTGCCCACGAGGTCGGACGACCGCAGCAGCTCCCACCACGCGGCGAGGCCGTCCTCCTCGCTCGTCAGCGGGTCGGTGAGCGTGGCGAGCGCGGTCACCGCGATCGACAGGACCCCGATGCCGGCGACCGCGAGAGGACGTGCCCGGAGGGCCATCGCGAGCGGGAGCGCGAGGAACGGCAGCACGGGGACGAGGAACCGCGGCCCCGGCGCCTGCCCGCCCCAGGGGAGGTAGTAGGCGGCGTTGTACGCGAGGAAGACCGAGGCGATGCCTGCGCACACGAGGGTCTCCGCACGCCTCCCTGACCGCCAGAGCAGCGGGAAGCCGAAGAGGGCGACGATCGCGATCGGCGCGACGATCAGCAGGCCCTTCTCCGAGACGAGGAGCGAGAGCGCCGCGCGCGGGTCGGGCAGACCCACCCCGTAGAAGCCGTCGTCGTTTGCCCCGACGGCCGGCGCTCCCGCTCCGACCGGCTCGACGAGGGCGTTCGTGTAGCTGAGCCGGAGCGGCGAGCCGAACGCCCACGTGTTGAACGCCAGGAGCGGGACGACGCCGACGAGGAGGCCCCCGGTGTAGGCCGCAGCCCGGCGCAGCGGCTCGGCGCGCGCCGCCGCGTATCCGGCGAGGACGAGCGCGACGAGGGCGAGCGGGAACTCGGCCACCACCGCGAGGCCCGCCAGGAGCCCCGCCGCGGCGACGAGCCACGACCGACCCGGGCCGTCGCGCTCCCGGAGGAGCAGGACGAAGGCGGCGAAGCCGAGCGCCGCGGACAGCGCGTGATCGAAGAAGAGCGTCGCGAACGGGAGCAGCATCGTCCCGGCGCCGAGGAGCACGGCCGTCGCGGTGCCGTAGCCCGGACACACCCGCTCGACCGCGAGCGCGATGAGCAGCAGCAGGACGACCGCAGGCAGGACGGCGCCGAACAGGTTGAGCTCCCAGACCCTCCGGGTGTAGCCCGCGTCGGTGTCGAGCGGCGCCGACTGGAGGCCGACGGCGCGGAGCGCGCCGTACCAGGGCAGGGTGAACAGGGCGAGCCCCGGCGCCTTCGCGGCGTAGAAGCGGCCGTCGACGTACGCCGCGTCGATCGTCTCGTGCGGGTCGATCTCGGCCGTCCCGCTCGCGAGCGCGCGGACGAGGGCGAAGTGCGCGGCCTGGTTCGGGCCGCTCTGGTGCACGACGAACGCGAACGCGAAGGCGAGGACTGCGATCGCCGTGAGGGCGGTCGCACGGGGCGACAGGCTGAATCTCGGCATGGTCGCGGCCGAGATGGTACTCCGCGACGGCGACGCGGTCAGCCCCCGGACGAGCAGCGGGCCCGCCTCTACGCGGCCGCGTCGCGGCTCAGGCTGAGTCGAGCGGCGCCAGCACCCATCGCTCGTCGCGGTACACGGCATCGTCCGGGTCGAGCTCGGGGAACCGCTCGAGGTCGACCACGAGCCAGGTCGCGCCGCAGGCGCGCGGGATCGCGAGGTCGCCGGTCCGCGCGAAGCGGCGGAACTCCCTGACCCGCTCGCGCGGCCTGTTGTCGACCGTGTCCGCGACGTGGCCCGGCGGATTCACGCAGACGCGGATGGGCGCGACCGCGCCGAGGCGGTAGCTCGCCTCGGGGTCGGCGTAGACGGTCTCCCCGTCCGCGACCGCGGCCCGCACCGCGGCGACCAGGCCGTCCGAGAGCGGGCTCGCGGCACGTGCCTCCGAGGGCGACCAGTTCGAGAGGCCGTGCGCGTACGTCGGCAGGAGCAGCAGCGCGGCGGCCAGTGCGGCCGTGCGCTCGAGCGGCGGGCGGCCGCCGGAGCCCGACGAACAGCGCCACGATCGCGCCGACGACCGCGACCCACGTCGCCCAGGCGGGCCCGCCGTCCTCGAGCGTGTAGCCGAAGTCCCCGGGGTAGGCGAGCTGCAGCACGATGCCGGCAGCGAGGGAGACCGGCAGGACGGCGACCCCGATCAGGCGGGCGAGCACGCCGATCCCGCCCGCGAGCGCGAACGCCAGGGGCAGGTAGCCCGCCAGCCGCCGTGCCTGCGAGAGCGAGACGACGTCCGCGAACGGCGTGAACAGCCACGGGACGAGGCAGATCACGAAGACGGCGAGCGACCCGCCGACGACGTACGCCGCCCAGCGGCGCCGCGCCGCGAGGCCCGCGAGCGGGAGGAGCAGCAGGCCCGCGACCGCGACCGCGCCGGTGCGACTGAAGAGCTCGGGGACGACGGCGAAGCTGTCGGGCGTGCCGTCGAGCTGGCCCGCGTACTGGTCGAAGGCACGGTCGCGCTCGGCCTGGTCCGGACTGACCGACTCGGTGTCGCTGATCACGGGCAGGAGCCACGCGAAGAAGATCGCCGCCGGCACGACGAGCGCGGCGAGCGCGAGGCCGCCGGCGCGTGCGTCACGTCGCTCCCACAGCCAGCGGACGGCGATGAACCCCGCGAACGGGATCCAGAGGAAGAGCGCGTACGTCGGGTGGACGACGGCGAGCACGAACGACGCCGCCGTGGCCGACGCGAGCAGCGACCGGGTCGGATGCCGCGTCGCCTCGACCGCGAGCGCCAGGGCGGCCGGCACGAGGAGCTGCCGCGACCCCGTCGCGGGGAGCGCCAGCGCCGTGAGCGCACCGCCGTGCCCGGGAGCCATCGCGACGACGGCGACGCCTGCGGCCGCGGACGCCGCAGCCGGGACCGGATGCCGGAACAGCGCCCAGCCGGCCTCGAACGCGACCACCACGGCGATCGGCGCCAGCACGGTGGGGCCGTGGACGACCACGTCGACGGGGTCGGCGCCGGAGACCTTCGCGACGAGCGCCAGGAAGCCGTGCCAGAGCGGGAACGCGTACCCGGGATGGAGGCCGCCGTCGGGGAACTCGTTCGCGGCGTCGAGCGAGAGGTCGTCGAAGGCGAGGAGCTTCTGGACGCGGGCGAGGTGGAAGAACCCGTCGCCCCCGACGTGGCCGGCGACGCGCCAGAGCAGGAGCCCGAGGAGCACGCCGGCTCCCAGCACCGGCCATCGCCACGGGACGGGCGGCGCCTTGGCCCAGCGCCGGAGCCCGGCCGGGAGGGCGACGACGCCCGCCCCGAGCAGCAGCGCGAGCGTGAACGTGAGCGACAGGCCCAGGGCGAACGTCACGGCCAGTCCGACGAAGACCAGCGTCAGCGACCAGCCGACCGCGGCCGACACGCGACGCACGCCGAGTGCCCGCGCCACGACCACCCCGGGAGCCAGCACGACGGCGAACCCGAAGACGAGCTGGAGGAGCAGCCCGATCCCGCTCATTCCGCGAGCAGCGCGTCGACGCCGCCAGAGCCGAGCCACCGCGCCGCCTCGCGGTACATGCGCCCCCGATCCCCGCGGTGGATCGTCCCGCGCACGAGGAGCGACGCGCGAAGCATCCGTCGTGCCCGCTCGGCCTCACCGGGCCGGCCGTGGAGCGACAGGTACCGGAGGCTTCCCCGAACGTTCTCACGGAAGAGGCGGCCGCCGTGCGACGCGCCGCCGACGTGGACGCAGTGCGCGTCGGGGGTGAAGACGACCGACCAGCCGCGATCGGCCGCACGCCGCATCCAGTCGACCTCCTCGCTGAAGAGGAAGTAGCGCTCGTCGAACGGGCCGACCTCGTCGAACGCGGCGCGACGGACGAGCATGCACGCCCCCATCACCCAGTCCACCTCGCGCTCGCTCGCGTGGTCGAACCCGGCCCCGTAGAAGGCGTTCAGCGCGCGCGACCGAGGGGCGAGCTTCCGCAGGTAGAGGAACTCGGTGGCGAGCCGCCACGCGGTCGGGAAGCCGCGCACCGACCGCTGCAGCGACCCGTCCGTGTTGAGCAGGCGCGGCGCGACGAGCGCCGCGCGCGGATGGCGGCGGGCCGCGTCGACGAGCCTCGCGAGCGCGTCCTCCACGAGCCAGGCGTCTGCGTTGAGCACGAGGACGTGGTCGGCGGCGGTCTCGGCGATGCCCCGGTTCCAGCCCGCCGCGAGACCGCGGTTCTCGGCCTCGACGACGCGGACGGTCGGGAACCTGTCCCGGACGACGGCCACCGTGTCGTCCGTGGAGCCGTTGTCGACGACGACGGTGTCGATCCCGGCGACGCTCTCGAGGCATCGCTCGATCCACGGCAGCGCGTCGTGCGTGACCACGACGCACGCGACGGAGCCCGCTTCGTCACCCATGCTCGACCCGTGCGCGCGACCCGCGCACCCCCTCGAAGAGGAGGATCAGCGCGCCCGGCAGCGCGAGGAACGTCGTCACGAGGAAGAACAGGAACCCCGCGGCGAACGCCGTGTTGGCGGGGACGCCGACGCTCCCCAGGAAGCTGACGAAGAACGCCTCGCGCACGGCGATCCCGTTCAGCGTGAACGGCACGAGCAGCACGAGGAAGAAGAGCGGCCCCATGACGTAGTAGATGCGCGGCCCGAGCTCGATCCCGACGGCCTTCCCCGCGGCCCAGATCGCGAGCACGCGCACGGCCTGGAGCGCGGTGGTGTACGCGAACACGCCGGCGAGCAGGCGGGGATGCCCGCGGTAGTGGTGGACGCCGTCGTAGAACGCCCGCAGGGGCCGCTCGAGGCGGAGCCAGGAGAGGACGGGCCGGACCCGGGCGAGGAGCGGGCGCGCGGAGCGCGCGAAGAAGAGGAACCCGACCGCGATCGTCGCGAAGACGAAGATCCCCTCGATCCAGAGGTAGGCGCCGACGTCGTAGCGGCCGACGGCGAGGAGGAAGCCCATCGCCCCGAGCGCGAGCGTCGCGGCGCCTCCGAGCCCTCGCTCGAGGAGGACGATCGCGGTGATGTCGCCCCTCCGGCCGGGGTGGCGGCGCGAGGTCTCGACGATGCGCCACGCGTCGCCTCCGATGGCGGTCGGCAGCACCTGCCCCGCCGTGTACGACGTGAAGTACGTCCGGGTCAGCCAGGTCATCCGGTCGTCGATCCCCTGGGCACGCAGCAGCCACCGCCAGCGCACCGCCATCAGGGGGACGGTGCCGACCATGATCGCGACCGCGAGCGCGAACCAGGCGAGGTCGGCGTCGAGCAGCACGTCGAGCGTCGTCCGGAGGTCGACCTTCCAGACGAGGTACGCGAGCGCGAGCCCGGTGAGGACGAGCGTGAGCGCGATCCGGGTCGAGCGTCTCATCGGGCGCTCATGCGAGGCGGGCGTGCACCCTGCGGATCGCGTCGATCGCGTCGCGGATGTCGTCGTCCGAGTGCGCCGGCGAGAGGGGCAGCGACAGGACCTCGTCCCCCGCCCGCTCGGCGACCGGCAGCGGCGGCTGCGCCGGGTAGCGCTCGCGGAACCACGTGAGCCGGTGGACCGGGAGGAAGTGGATGCTCGTCGAGATCCGCTCGTCGCGAAGCTCCCGCTGGTACGCGTCGCGCGTCGCGCCGGCCCTCTCCGCGTCGATCCGCACGGCGTAGAGGTGCATGGCATGGGTGTCGCGCGGCGTCGCGCGCGAGCGGGGTGATGCCGTCGAGGTCGGCGAGCCCCTCGTCGTAGAGCGCGAACTGCCGGGCCCGGATCTCGGCGTGGATCTCGAGCTTGTCGAGCTGGACGAGCGCGATCGCGGCGAGGACGTCGGAGAGATTCGCCTTGAAGCCGGCCGTCACCTGGTCGTAGAGCGAGCCGTCGCCGCGGCGCGTCAGGCGCATGCTCCGGATGCGATCCGCGACGTCGTCGCGGTTCGTCGCGACGAGCCCGCCCTCGCCGGCGGCGAGGTTCTTCGTCGCGTAGAGCGAGAACGCCGCCGCGTCGGAGAGCCCGCCGAGCTTCCGGCCCCGGTAGCGGCTCTCGAGCGCATGGGCCGCGTCCTCGACGACCGGGAGCCCGAGCGCGTGGATCGGGTCGAGGTCGCACGGCTGCCCGGCGAGGTGGACGGGGAGGATCGCCTTCGTCCGCTCGGTGACGAGCGGCGGGAGGAGCGCGGCGTCGAGGTTGAGGTCGCCCTCGCGGACGTCGCAGAAGACCGGGGTCGCGCCGCAGTGCTCGATCACGTTGGCCGTTGCGGGCCACGTGATCGGCGAGGTGATCACCTCGTCGCCCGGGCCGACGTCGAGCGCCATGAGCGCCAGGTGCATCGCGGCGGTGCCCGAGCTCACGGCGAGGACGTGCTCCGCCTCGAGGTAGCCGGCGAGGCGCTCCTCGAGAAGCGCGGCGCGCGGGCCGGTCGTCAGCCAGCCCGAGCGGAGCGTCTCGGCGACGGCGGCGACCTCCTCCTCCCCGATCGCGGGGGGCTGGAAGCCGAGCAGGGTGTCACGGCGCGTCCGCATCGACCCGGAAGCGTACGGCGTCGGCCGCCCGGCGAGCCCGTGCGAGCGCCTCGTCACGATCGGCACCCGTCGCGAGGACGGCTCCGGCGCGGTCCGCGCCGCGTCGCAGCTCGCCGAAGACGTGCCCCGGCCGCCGGTAGACGCGCACCCACTCGATGCCGGCGCCGGCCGCGGCCTCGGCAGCGCCCTCGACCGCGACGAGCCGCCCCGCCGGCGGCACGAGGAAGACGACCGCCGCCCCGCCTGCGACCCCGCGCCGCCCGAGAGCTCGCGCCGAGCCGCCTGCAACGTCTCGTCACGAGCTCGGCCGCCGAGCGCCGCCTCCACGGCGAGCGCGTTCAGGTCGATGCCGAGCGCCGCGCGGCAGAGCTCCGCGTCGTGCCCGCCGCCGAGGCGGGCCGCCACCTCCATCACGACCGGCCCGTCCGGGCCGAGGCGCACCTGCGTGTACGACGGCCCGTTCCGGATCCCCACCGCCTGGACCGCGGCGCGGGCGACGTCGACCGCGGCGGCGGTGTCGTGCTCGGACGGCCAGACGTGGGCCAGGGCAACCCCGAACGCGGGCGGTGCCGCGGTGAGCCGGTCGGTCACCGTGAGCGGCACGACGTCCCCGTCGAGGGAGAAGGCGTTCACGGTCACCTCGGGGCCGTCGATGTGCTCCTCGACGAGCACGCTTCCTCCGCGCGACTCGGCGGCCGCCTCGGCGAGCGCGGCGTCGAGCTCCTCCCGGCGGCGGACGAGCCCGAGGCCCCGCTGCCCCTGACGGTCGGGCGCCTTGACGACGCACGGGAACGGCAGCGACGGGTCGTCCGCGGCGAACGACCGCGCGTGGGGCACGCCGGCAGCGGCGAACGCCTCGCGCTGGCGGAGCTTCGACGTGGCGAGCGCGCCGACGCGCGCGTCGATCGGGTGCGGGACCCCGATGCGCTCCGCGACCCGTGCCGCGATCCCGACCGGCCAGTCCGCACCCGGCGAGACGAGGCCGTCGACCGCGCGAGCGCGCGCGAGCCGCTCGACGGCCTCCTCGTCCTCGGTCGAGAGCACGGCCCGCTCGTCGGCGAGCGGGAAGCCGACCGCCTGCGGGTCCCGGTCGACCGCGATCACGTCCACGTCGCCGCGCGCCCGCGCGGCCTCGAGGAGACCGAGCTGAGCGGGGCCTGCGCCTAGGACGAGGAGACGTGGACGCGTCCGAGGACGCCCCGCCACCAGGCCTCGTTCTCGCGGTACCAGTCGACCGTGCGCGCGAGCCCTTCCTCGAACCCGATCGACGCGCGCCAGCCCGTCAGACGCTCGAGCGTGTCGGTCGAGCCGATGTGGCGGTCGACCTGTCCCGGCCGCTCGTCGACGTGGACGGTCGTCGCGTCGGGATTGCCCACCGCGTCGAGCACGAGCTGTGCGATGTCGAGCACGGAGATGTCGACGCCGGTCGCGACGTTCACGACCTCGCCGGTGACGCGGTCGAGCGGCGCGTCGACGAGCGCCTCGATCGCCGACGCCGTGTCGTCGACGTGCAGCCAGTCGCGGCTCGCGTGGCCCTCGCCGTGGATCGTCAGCGGCTCGCCGCAGAGCGCCTGCGTGATGAAGCGCGGCACGACCTTCTCCGGGTGCTGGCGCGGCCCGTAGTTGTTGAACGGCCGCACGATCACGACGGGCAGCCCGTACGTCACGACGTAGCTGTACGCGAGCCGGTCGCCGCCGGCCTTCGTCGCCGCGTAGGGGCTCCGTGGGTTGAGCGGATGCTCCTCGTCCATCGGGTCGCGCTCGGCCGTCCCGTACACCTCGCTCGAGGAGATGAGGAGGAAGCGCTCGACCGGCGTCTCCCGGATCGCGTCGAGCAGGATCTGCGTGCCCTCGACGTTCGTCGTGACGAACTCGGAGGCGCCGTCGAGGATCGACTTCTCCACGTGCGACTCGGCGGCCGCGTTGACGATCACCTCGACGCCGCCGACGATCTCGCGCACGAGCCCGGCGTCGCGAATGTCGCCGTGGACGAACTCGAGCCGGGGATGGCTCATCACGTCGGCGAGGTTCTCGAGGTTTCCCGCGTACGTCAGCGCGTCGAGCGAGACGACCTCGTGGTCGGTGTGCTCGAGCAGATGGCGGATCAGGTTCGAGGGGATGAAGCCGGCGCCGCCGGTCACCAGAACGCGCTTTCCCACGATCAGAGCTCCCGGTCGACGAGGTAGAGAGGGGCGGTGCTCCACGATGCGCTGGATTCTGCCGAGATACTCGCCGACGAGGGCGAGGATGAAGCCCTGGACGCCGAGGACCGCGACGACGAGGGCGCCCAGCAGCAGCGGGCCGGGGAAGTCGTCCTCGCCGATCCAGTAGACGACCCCGTACAGGCCGAGCGCGAGCGAGGCGAGCGAGCAGAGGAGCCCGAGGACGACGCCGGCCGTCTGGATCGGCTGCGGCCAGAAGCCGGCGAGCACGTGCAGGGCGAGGCGCGTCAGCCGGAGCGGCGAGTACCGCGACGATCCCTCGCGCGGCGCGTGCCCGACGTCGACCTCCACGACCGAGGCGCCGCCGGAGAGGACGAGCGCCTTCGTGAACTTCTGGCGGCCGATCGCGCCGAGCATCGGCTCGACCGCCTCGCGGCGGTACGCGTTGAAGGCGCACCCGAAGTCCGAGATGTCGACGCCGGTGAACCGGCGCAGCATGCCGTTGATGAGCCGCGACGGCAGCGTCCTCCCCCAGGAGTCGCGCCGCGCCGCGCGCCGGCCGCTCGCGACGTCGTACCCCGCCTCGACCGCCTCGACGAGCGCGGGGACGTCCTCGGGCGGGTTCTGGAGGTCGCCGTCCATGGTCACGACGATCCCTCCGCGGGCGCGGGAGAGACCCGCGTGCATCGCCGGATGCTGGCCCGAGTTCCGCTTGAGGCGCACGGCCCGGACGTGCGCGTCGTCCGCGTGGATGCGCTCGAGGGCGGCGAACGTCCCGTCCGTCGAGCCGTCGTCGACGTAGAGGATCTCGTACGTCCGCCCGAACGCGCCGAGCGTCGCCGTCAGGCGCTGCTGGAGCTCGTCGAGCGTCCCGACCTCGTCGTACAGCGTCACGACGACGGAGAGCTCGGGGCGAGGACCCGGGTCCGCGGCGCTCGCGGGGGCGCTCAGGGTCTCCGGCCGCGACATGGCCGGGAGCGTACCCCGGTAGCGTCCTCACGTGGCCTGGCGACGGGGCGAGGTGATCGTGCACCGCGAGGTGTGGCAGGGGGCGCCGTGGTGCGCGTTTCCGGTCGTCGTGGTCGAGGACTCGCCCGAGCTCCTCGTGACGTACCTGCCCGAGGAGTCCCCGTTCGCGTTCCCGCCGAGCGCCGACGGCCGTCCCCATCCGTGGGCGGGCAAGCGCGCCTGGCACGGCAACGGCATGCTCGCTCTGCGTCGCCCCGGCGAGGCGTACTCGGTGATGCACTTCTGGAACGGGCCCGGCCGGCGATTCGCCGGGTGGTACCTCAACCTGGAGGAGCCGTTTCGCCGGACGGCGACCGGCTACGACCTCACAGGACCTCGAGCTCGACGTCTGGGTTCCCGTCGACGGGCCGTGGCAGCTCAAGGACAGCGACCTGCTCGACCAGCGGGTTCGCGACGGCCGCTTCACCGACGAGCAGGCCGTCGCGATCAGACGAGTGGGCGACGAGCTCCTCGAGAGGCTCGAACGCGGCGAGCGCTGGTGGGACGAGCGCTGGGCGTCGTTCACGCCCGAGGCGGGCTGGCGCGCGCCGAGCTTCCCGGACGGCTGGGAGGCGACGCCTCTGACCGAGGCGCCGCCTCCGAGCGCGTATCGAACGCTCGACGCCTAGGGGCCGCCGGTCGCCTGGGCCGGCTTCGGCTCGACGGCGACCCGGCCCTCGCCCTCGTGCGGCGCCTCGACCGTCACGTTCGGCAGCAGGCGATCCATCCAGCCCGGGATGTACCAGGTCTTCTCGCCGAGGAGCGTGAAGAACGCCGG
This sequence comes from uncultured Actinomycetes bacterium, assembly GCA_963712255.1. Classification (GTDB taxonomy): domain Bacteria; phylum Actinomycetota; class Thermoleophilia; order Gaiellales; family Gaiellaceae; genus Gaiella. The sequence continues at coordinate 499,163 of CAVQHL010000014.1, read as the reverse complement.
CACGAGCGTCATCCGCATCACGAGCGCGTCGACGAGGATCGCGACCGCGAGCAGGATCCCGAACTCCTTCGAGACCCGGTCGCCGCTCAGGATGAACGCTGCGAAGACCGTGCCCATGATCACCGCAGCCGCGACGACCACACGGCCGATGGCCGCGATGCCGTGGTCGATCGCCTCACGCGTCCGCAGGCCGTGGACGTGCTCCTCCCGGATGCGGCTCATCAGGAAGACCATGTAGTCCATGGAGAGCCCGAACAGGATCGCGAAGGCGATCGGCGGGATGAACGTCTCGATCGGGCCTGTTCGGTCGAGCCCGGTGAGCCCGAGGAGATGCCCCTCCTGCACGACGAGGGTCAGCACGCCGAAGCCGACGAACGCCGACAGGATCGTCGTGACGGCCGCCGTCAGCGAGACGACGATCGACCGGAACGCCATCGCGAGCACGATGAACGTGACGCCGATGATGTAGAGGAGGAACAGCGGCGCGCGCTCCATGATCCGGTCGCCGATGTCCTTGAACGCCGCGGTCTGCCCCGAGACGTACGCGACCGCGTCTCCGCCCTCGACGGCGGTCGGCACGACGTCCGAGCGGAGGCGATCGACGAGCTCGTCGGTCTCCTCTGCCTGTGGTGCCGTCGACGGCGTGACGAAGACGATCGCGACGGACTTGCCGTCGTTGAACTGCGGCTCGCCGGCCGATGCGACTCCGTCGAGGTCGCGAACGCCGTCGTAGATCCGCTGCGGCGCCTCGTCGTCACCGTTCACGGCGACGACGATCGGGATCGGCCCGTTGAAGCCCGCCCCGAAGCCCTCCGCGAGGAGGTCGTACGCCCGGCGAGCCGTCTGCTCGGTCGGCTGCGTGCCCTGGTCGCCGACGCCGAGCCGGACGAGCCCGGAGGTCGCCGCGAGCGCGAGCACGACGATCAGGACGACGGGGAAGACGACCTTCGCCCTCCGCGTCACGAACCGGCCCCAGCGGGCGATCAGCGTCTTCTCGCGCGCCGCCTCGGAGTCGTCGATCGCCGGCAGGAACGGCACCTTCAGCCGGTCGATCTTGTGACCGAGCAGCCGCAGCACCGCGATGAGGAGCGAGTTCGCGAGCAGGACGGTCGTGAGCACGCCGAGTGCCGAGCCGATCCCCAGCTTGGTCACGAAGTCGAGCCCGAAGAACGCGAGACCGGACACGCCGATCGCAACGGTCAGGCCGGCGAAGAGCACGGCGCGGCCGGCGGAGGCGCCGGCCTCGGCGGCGGCGTCCTCCGGCGACAGCCCCTCGTGCAGCAGCTGCCGGAACCGCGTGACGATGAACAGCGAGTAGTCGATCCCGACGCCGAGCCCGATCATCGACACGAGGATCGGCGTGATCGTGTTGATGTCGGTCAGGCCGGCGAGGATGAAGAGGAGCAGGAACGCCGTCAGCAGCGCCGCGATCGCGAGCACGATCGGGATGAACGCCGCGACGAACGTGCGGAACACGATCAGCAGCACGATCAGCGCCGCGAGCAGCCCGAGCAGCTCGGACGTGCCCTGCTCGATCGGCGGGAACTCCGCGTCGCCGTTGAACTCGACGGTCACGCCGACGGGCGCCACCGCCTCCCGAACCGCATCCTGCACGGCGACGACCGCCTCGCGGTCCTCGTCGTAGATGACCCGGTCGAACTGCGCCTCGGCGTACGCGATGCGCCCGCTGTCGGCGAACGTCTGGTCGCTGAACGGGTCGCCGACGCTCGTCAGGCCGGCCGTGTCCTCGGTCGGCTTGAACTCGGCGTCGGTCCGCAGCTCCTGCATGGCCGCCTCGATGGCGGCCTTGCGCTCGTCGGTGTCGAGCCGCTCGCCCTCGGGCGCCGCGAACACGACGTTGAGCACGCCACCCTGCTCGGTGGCGAACTCCTGCTCGATGAGGTCCGTCGCGCGCTGCGTGTCGGAGCCGGGGATCTCGAACTCGTCGCGCAGCCCGCCGCCGACGGTGGCGACGAGTGCGATCAGGACGACGACGATCCCGAGCCAGGAAAGCAGGACCCGGCGCGGATGGACCGCGCAGGCGCGGGCCCAGCCGGCCCACGCGCCCGTCGCCAGTCGTTCGTGGGCTGCTCTGCCGCCCGTTTCCGTGTGTTGTCTCGTCGGTTCCCACGCTTCCCTCCATCAGTCTCGCGCTGTCGAGTCGTGTCTCGAAGACCGGCCGTCCGGCCGGAAATCATCGGTGATCCCAGCCTGGCACGGACGGGCACCCGCCACAGTAGGGTGCCCAACCGTCCAGGGAGTGCGGTTCTCCGTACCTGTCATGCGGCCTCCACGAGCGCCTGCCGGGCCCTCGCCATCTCGCGTCCGCTCCGCCGGCCCGGGATCGCGAAGGCCGCGACCGCGCCGACCGCGACGACGGCGGCGCCCACGAGGACCGCGGTGTTCATGCCGTCGCTGAACGCCTGGTTCGACTCGTACCCGCCGACGTCCGCGAACACGGCCGCCAGCACGGCGACGCCGAACACGCCCCCGAGCTCGCGGATCGCGTTGTTGGCGCCGGACGCCTGCCCCTCCTGCTCGGGCCGCACGGCCGAGAGGACGACGTTCGCAACGGGCGCGAAGAAGAGCGCCATCCCGACGCCCGCCACGATGAACGGCGCGACGAGCGACGAGTACGGGACGGTGGGCGTCGAGACGAGGCCGATCCACGCGAGCGCGATCGACTGCATCGCGAGACCGGTGCCGATGATGAGCTTCGGCGGGATCCGGTCCGAGAGGGCGCCCGCGAGGGGCGCGATGAACATCGGCGCGAGCGTCCACGGCAGGATCCGGAGCCCCGCTCCGAGCGGCGAGTAGCCCTGCACGGTCTGGAAGAACTGCGCCAGGAGGAAGATCGAGCCGAACATCCCGAAGAACATGAGCAGCGAGGCGAGGTTCGCGAGGGAGAACGTCGCCGAGCGGAAGAACTTCATCGGCAGCATCGGCGCCTCGGTCCGGAGCTCCCAGGCGACGAACGCCGCGACGAGCAGCGCGCCGACGACGAGCGACGCGACGATCTCCGGGCTCCCCCAGCCCTCGGTGTTCGCGCGGACGAGCCCCCAGACGATCCCGAAGAGCCCGGCGCTGGCGAGCGCGACGCCGGGGAGGTCGAGGCGGCCCGCCGGCCCGTGGCTCTCGGTCAGCCGCCGGAGCGCGAGCGGGACGAGGACGATGCCGATCGGCACGTTGAGCCAGAAGATCCACTGCCACGCGATGCCCTCGACGACGGCGCCGCCGACGACCGGGCCGAACGCGATCGCGAGGCCGCCGATCCCGCCCCAGGCGCCGAGCGCCAGACCGCGCTTCTCGGGCGTGACCGCCGCGCTCAGGAGCGTCAGCGTGAGCGGCATCACGAGCGCGCCGCCGAGGCCCTGGACGGCGCGGGCGGCGTTCAGCGCGTCGACCGTCGGTGCGAGCGCGGCCGCGACGGAGCCGAGGGTGAAGACCGTCAGGCCGATCGAGAAGATCCGCCGTCGCCCGAACCGGTCGCCGAGTGCGGCGCCGGTGAGCAGGAAGACCGCGAAGGTCAGCGTGTAGGCGTTGACGGTCCACTCGAGGTCGGCGAGCGACGCGTCGAGGTCGGTGCGGATCACCGGCAGCGCCGTCGTGACGACGAGGTTGTCGAGGGACACCATGAAGAGCGCGATCGAGGTGATCGCGAACGTCCAGAGCGTCCGGGTCCTGGCGGTCATCGGTGTCCTCCGTTCTCTAAGTTGTGATCAGTCACTCACAACTTGGTCGAAATCGAAGAGGGGTCACGACTCCGCGGAGGTGAGCGCCGCGGCCTTCTCCACGCCGACGCAGCCCTCGATCAGGCGCCGGGCCCACGGCTCGCGCGTCCCCCAGAGATCCATCGCCGCGACGACGTTGAGGAGCATCCCGTGCGCGAACCAGTTCGCGACGGTCTCCTGGTCGAGCCCCGAGACGGTCTCCACGAAGAGGTGGAGGCGGCCGTAGCCCGTCGTCATCGCCTCGCGCACGTCGGCGTCGTCGCAGGCGGCGTACGCCTGCATCTGCGCGAGCAGCATGGTGCGGTCGCCCGTCACCATGGCGACGTATGCCTCGCCCATCGCGTCGAGCGCCTCCTCGCCGCGGAGGCCGCCGGCCGCGCTCCGGAACACCTCGAGCGTGTCCGCGAGGCACCGCTCGACCGTCGCGACGAACAGCTTCTTCTTCGTCCCGAACAGGCGGAAGAGGTACGGCTGCGAGATGCCGGCCGCCTCGGCGATGTCCTCGGTGGACGTGCCGTGGAGCCCGCCGCGAGCGAACGCGATCTGTGCCGCTCGGAGGACCGCGTCGCGCCGTTCGGCTGCGGTGCTGCGTGTCGTCTCGACCATAGGTAGTGAGTGATAACTCACATAACGCGGGTTGTCAAGCATGCCTAGTATCGCGTCGTGGACGTGCTGACCCCGCGGACCGTCGAGGAGGCGCTCGCGCTCAAGGCGGAGCGCCCCGAGGCCCGTTTCATCCAGGGCGGCACCGACGTGATGGTCGAGCTCAACTTCGCCCACTCGCGGCCGACGGCGATCGTCAACCTCGCCGAGCTCGAGGCGCTGCGCGGGTGGTCCGACGAGGGAGACCGGCTCCGTCTCGGCGCCGCGCTGACGTACACCGAGGCGATGACGACTCCGCTCGCCGACCGGCTGCCGGCGCTCGCCGAGGCCTCGCGGACGGTCGGCTCGCCGCAGATCCGGAACCGCGGCACGCTCGGTGGGAACCTCGGGACCGCCTCACCTGCGGGCGACGCGCTGCCGCCGCTCCTCGTCGAGGGGGCGGAGCTGGAGCTCGCGAGCGTCCGGGGCGTGCGCACGCTGCCCCTCACCGAGTTCCTGCTCGGCGTGAAGCGGACCGCGCTCGAGCCGGACGAGCTCATCACCGCGGTCCGGCTCGCGCCGAGCGGCGGCGCCCAGACCTTCATGAAGGTCGGCCCGCGGAACGCGATGGTGATCGCGGTCTGCTCGCTCGCCGTCGTCGTCGACACCGAGGCCGGGGAGGTGCGCGCCGCGCTCGGCTCCGCCGCCGTCACCGCCCGGCTCGTCACGGTGCCGCTCGCCGAGGCCGGCTCGCTGCCCGATCGGGTCGTCGAGGCGGCGAGCCCGATCGACGACGTCCGGGGCAGCGCCGCCTACCGCCGCCACGCGCTCCGCGTGCTCGCCGCGCGCGCGCTCGAGAGGTGCCTGCGCTCGTGAGCCAGCGGGTCTCGGTGACGGTGAACGGCGCCCTTCTCGAGGCGGACGTCTGGGGCGGGGAGAGCCTCCTGACGATGCTCCGCGACACGCTCGAGCTTCCGGGGTCGAAGAACGCGTGCGAGCAGGGCGAGTGCGGCTCGTGCTCGGTCATCCTCGACGGCGAGCTCGTGTGCGCCTGCCTCGTGCTGGCCGCGCAGGTCGACGGCCACGAGATCGTCACCGTCGAGGGCCTCGCCCGGGGTGACGACCTGCACCCGGTGCAGGCGGCGTTCGTCGAGGCGGGCGCCGTCCAGTGCGGCTTCTGCACGCCCGGGCTCGTCGTCGCCGTCGCCGACCTGCTCGAGCGGGTGCCCGACCCGTCCGAGGACGAGGTGCGGGAGGCGCTCTCCGGGAACGTCTGCCGCTGCACGGGCTACGTGAAGATCTTCGACGCCGTCCGCCTCGCCGCGGAGCGCACGTGAGCGTCACCGCACAGCGAACGACGCTCCGCGTCGGCAAGGTCGGCGAGCGCCTCCTGCGCGACGACGCGATCCCGAAGGTGAGGGGCGACTTCGCCTACTCGAGCGACCTCTCCGCCCCCGGGATGCTCTGGGGCGACACGCTGCGCAGCCCGCACCCCCACGCGCGCATCCGCTCGATCGACGTCTCGGCGGCGCTCGCGCAGCCGGGCGTCCATGCGGTCCTCACCCACGCGGACGTCCCCGGCCGGAAGACGTACGGGCTCGAGTTCCCCGACCAGCCCGTGCTCGCGATCGATCGCGTCCGGTACGTCGGCGAGCCCGTCGCGATCGTCGCGGCCGAGCACCCCGAGCAGGCGCGCCTCGCGATCGAGGCGATCGTCGTCGAGTACGAGCTGCTCGAGCCGGTCGTCGACATGGAGCGCGCGCTCGAGCAGGAGCCGCTCCATCCCGATCGCCCGACGATGGGGCACGGCTACCGCGAGGACCCGCGGCCGAACGTCGTCCGCCACATGGTGATCCGCCACGGCGACCCCGACACGGCGGGCGAGGTGGTCGTCGAGGGCGTCTACGAGCTCGGGATCCAGGATCAGGCGTTCCTCGGGCCCGAGTCCGGGCTCGCGATCCCGGACGGCGAGGGCGGCGTCGACATCCACGTCGCGACCCAGTGGCTGCACGTCGACCGCGACCAGGTCGCACCGTGCCTCGACCTGCCGATCGAGCAGGTGCGCATCCACCTCGCCGGCGTCGGCGGGGCCTTCGGAGGACGCGAGGACCTGTCGATGCAGATCCACGGCGCGATGCTCGCGCTCCACGCGAACCGGCCGGTGAAGATGGTCTACGACCGCGCCGAGTCGTTCACGGGGCACGTCCACCGCCACCCGGCCCGCATCTGGTGCGAGCACCGCGCGACACGGGACGGCCGCCTCACGTGCGTCCGGATGCGGATCCTGCTCGACGGCGGCGCGTATGCCTCGAGCTCGACGGCGGTCGCGTCGAACGCGGCCTCGTTCGCGCTCGGCCCGTACCGCGTCGACAACGCGCTGATCGAGTCGACCGCCGTCTACACGAACAACCCGCCGTGCGGCGCGATGCGGGGGTTCGGCGCCGTGCAGACGTGCTTCGCGGCGGAGGCGCAGATGGACCTCCTCGCGGAGGAGCTCTCGATCGACCCCGTCGAGCTTCGCCTCCTCAACGCGCTCGAGCCGGGCGACCTGCTCCCGACGGGACAGGTGGTCACGGGCTCGCTGCCGACGCGGGACGTGATCCGGCGCGCCGCGGCTCTGCCCCTCCCCGCCGAGGAAGCGCTCCCGCGCGACCCGCTCCGGCTGCCGGGCGGCGCCGGGAACACGACCCACGGCGAGGGCGTGCGGCGCGGCGTCGGCTTCGCGGTGGGGTTCAAGAACATCTGCTACTCGGAGGGCTTCGACGACTCGTGCGCGGCACGCGTCGTCCTCCGCGCGGACGGGAGCGCCGAGGTGCACTGCGCCGCCGCCGAGGTCGGCCAGGGCGTCGTCGGCGTCATCCTCCAGGTCGCGCGCACCGAGCTCGGGACGGACGACGTCTCGCTGGCCTCGCACACGACGGCCACCGTCGGCTCGGCCGGCTCCGCGTCGGCCTCGCGGATGACGTGGATGGCCGCCGGCGCCGTTCGCGACGCCTGCCGGGCCGCGCTCGAGGAGCGCGAGCGGACCGGCGGCGAGGTCGACGTCGAGCGCGTCTACCGCCACCCGCGAACGACGCCGCTCGACCCCGAGAACGGGCAGATCACGGGCGAGCGGGCGCACGTCGCGCTCGCGGTCGCCGCGATGCGCGTGGTCGTCGAGGTCGACGTCGAGCTCGGCCTGACCCGCGTCGTCTGGATCGGCACGGCGCAGGACGTCGGCAAGGCCGTGAACCCGCTCGCGGTCGAGGGGCAGATCGAGGGTGGCACCGCCCAGGGGCTCGGGCTCGCGCTGATGGAGGAGATCGTCACGCGGGACGGCGAGATCCTCAACGCGAGCTTCACCGACTACCTGCTCCCGACCGCGCTCGACATGCCGCCGGTCGACATCGACCTCGTCGAGGTGGCGGAGCCGGACGCCCCGTACGGCGCGAAGGGCGTCGGCGAGCCGCCGACCGTCGTCTCGACCGCGGCGATCGTCTCGGCCGTCCGCGCGGCGACCGGTCGCCCGCTGACGCGGGTGCCCGTGCGCCCCGACGACGTCTGCCTCTGAGGTCGCGAGGCTAGGGGAGCAGCTCCTCGAGCGCCGCCGCCGCGGCATCGGGATCGAACTCGAACGGCCCGGGACCGCCGACGAACGCGAGCCGGCCCCCCGTCGCGGCGACGTAGAGGCGCTCGGGCCATGCAGCGAAGGCCTCGCTGACGGCGTCGTCCATGCCGTCGACGAGCACCGGCATCGTCAGGCCCAGTCGTTCCACGCCCGCGCGAGCAGCGGCGAACCGCTCGTCGAGCGTCACGTGCTGGCGCAGGAGGACGCCCTCGTCGAGGTTCGACTGCATCTGCCACTCGTCGAGCGCATGCGCCTCGGCGATGTAGACGAACACGACGTTCGCCCTGTCGCGCACGCGCCGGTAGAGCTGTTCCACGTCGCCTGACCGACGACGGAACGGCGGTCAGGTGAAGCTGCCGAAGACGAGGAGCAGCGGCCGGTCGCGGGCAATGTCGCGGAGCCCGACGGGCGTCCCGTCGTCGAGCCGGGCGGCGGCGAGATCGGGCAGCGGATCGCCGACTCCGAGCCGGTCGGGGCGCCGGTAGCGCGCGACGGTCGACACGACGACCTCGCGCTCGTCGCCGTCGAGCTCCTCGGCGTACGCGCGGTCGCGCGGATCGAGGAGGCCGAGGCGCGGATCGTCGGCGGTCGTCACAGACGAACCGTGCCATACGCGCTGCGGGTCACGGAACCGCGAGCCCGCCGCCGGTGTACCGACGGCATGCGCCGTACGAGCTGTGTCCTCGCCGTCGCTCTCTGCAGCACCGCTCTCGGGACGGCCGATCGCGCCGCCGGCCGCGACGGCGCAGTGCGCTCCGACGCTGCCGGCACGGAGCGCACGGCCGACGCCCACCCCGTCAGCGGCAGGCTTCAACTACGGCAACGCCGGGCTCCGCGTGCAGCTCGGTTGGCCGAAGGGCAAGCTCGCGGCGGGGATCCTGCCGGACGGAGGGTCGAGGGCGACCGTCGAGGAGGACGGCTCGATCCACGCGAAGCTCGGCTGGTGGCGCGGCGTGCCGGGGACACTCCGGATCACGGGGCGACGGCTCGACGCAGACGCACCGCCGCTCCGCGCCCACGTCCCGACCGGCTACGGGCCGCGGGGTTTCAGCCCACGGGTCTCGTGTTCCCGACGATCGGGTGCTGGCGCGTCGTCGGACAGGTCGGCGACGCGCGGCTGACCTTCGTGGTGAAGGTCAGCAAGCTGCCCTGGCACTGAGCGCTAGACGTACGCCTGGAGCGCCGTGGACACGCGATCGACGTCGTCCTCGGTCATCGTCGTCGCCAACGGGAGCGCGAGCGCCCGCTCGAACGCCGCATCGGCGCCGGGGAACGAGCCCCGATCGCGATACGCGGAGAGCCGGTTGACCGCGTAGGTCCCGATCTGCACCTCGATCCCCTGGCTCCGCAGACCCGCGAGCGCCTCGTCGCGACGGTCGAGGGTCACGACGTACGCCTGCCAGCCGTGCCGGTCGCCCTCGTCGGCGGACGGCGTCCCGACGAGGTGCGCGAGCCGCTCCGTGTACCAGGCGGCCACCCGCTCGCGCGCGTCGAGGAGCGACTCGAGACGCTCGAGCTGAGGGATCCCGAGCGCGCAGAGGACGTCGGGCAGCCGGTAGTTGAAGCCGGGCGCAGCGATGTCGACGGGATCGCCGGCGATGCCGTGGTTTCGCAGCCGCCGCACGGCGGACGCGAGCTCGGCCTCGTCGGTCGTCACCGCGCCCCCCTCGCCGGTCGTGACGATCTTCCGCGGGTGGAACGACAGGCACCCCAGGAGCCCGAGCGCCCCGCAGGGCGTGCCGCGGTACGAGGCGCCGAGCGCCCCGGCCGCATCCTCGACGAGAGCGACCTCCTGGGGGACTGCGGTCTGAAGCTCCTCCCACGCGACGGGCCGCCCGAAGAGGTGCACCGCGAGCACCGCTCGCGTCCGCGGCGTGACCGCCGAGGCGACGTGGTCGGCGCGGACGAGGAACGTCTCCGGGTCGACGTCCACGAGCACGGCGCGGCCGCCACAGAGCTCGACGGCGTTCGCCGTGGCCGGGAACGTGTAGGCGGGCACGATCACCTCGTCGCCCGGCCCGATCCCGAGCGCGAGCATCGCGAGGTGGAGCGCCGCCGTCCCCGTCGAGACCGCGACCGCGTCCGCCGTTCCGACGGCCTCGGCGACCGCACGCTCGAACGCGGCGACCTGCGGGCCCATCGTCAGCTGGCCGGTCGCCAGCACCTCGGCGATCGCCGCGAGCTCGGCTTCGCCCAGGTCCGGCCGCGCGAGGCGGATGGGGCCCTGGGTCACGCGGGCGCGCCGAGTCGCGCCCGGTACCACGCGATCGTCCGCTCGAGACCCTCGTCGAGCTCGACCCGGGCCTCGAACCCGAGCAGCGCCCGCGCCTTCTCGACGTTCGGGATCCGGAGCTCGACGTCCGTGTAGTCGAGCGGCACGAAGCGGATCTCGCCCGGGCAGGCCGTGAGCCGCTTGACGCGCGTCGCGAGGTCGTAGATCGTGACGGCCGAGCGGGCGTTGCCGATGTTGAAGCTCTCGCCGACCGCCGATGGGTGCTCGAGCGACAGGAGGATCGCCTCGACCATGTCGTCGACGTAGCACCATGCACGGATCTGCGAGCCGTCGCCGTGGATCTCGAGGTCGCGACCCGCGAGCGCCGCCTCGATGAAGGCGCGGATCGCGCCTCCGCCGATCTGCCCCGGACCGAAGATGTTGAACGGACGGACCGAGACGGTCGGCAGCCCCAGCTCGAAGTGGTACGCGTGCGCCATGTGCTCACCGGCGAGCTTCGACACGGCGTAGGTCCACCGGGCCTCGCCGACCGAGCCGATCGTCGTCGCATGGACTTCCTGCACGTTGAAGGCGTGCTGGCCGAAGACCTCGCTCGTCGAGAACTCGACGAGCCGCTCGATGCTGTCGCTCGTCGCGACCGCCGCCTCGAGGGCGTTGTACGTGCCGATCACGTTCACCCGCATCGTGAGGACGGGGTTCGCGACGACCGTGTCGACGCCCGCGATCCCGGCGGCGTGGACGACGTGCGTGCAGCCGGCCATCAGCTCGGTGAGCCGGGCGAGGTCGAGCACGTCCCCCTCGATGAACCGGAAGTTCGGGTGCGCCTCGAGGTCCGTCCCCGAGAGGGCGTCGCGATGGAGGTTGTCGACGGCGATCACCTCGTTCGCGTCGACGAGGCGTCGCGCGAGCGTCGTGCCGATGAAGCCGGCGCCGCCCGTGACGAGGATGCGCTTGCCCGTCAGTGACACGCGGGGATCCTAGCGGCGTACCCTTCGTGGACATGCGCCCGCTCCTCGTGCTCGCCTGCGCGCTCGCGCTCCTCGTCCCGGCTGCCCAGGCGGCGCCGGGCACGAGCCTCACGATCACGTACATCGAGGACGTCGACCGACCCGCCGATCGCGTGCGGTGGACCGTCCAGTGCAACCCCGCGCAGGGAACGCACCCGCGGCGTGCCGCCGTCTGCCGCGAGCTCTCGCAGCTCGGCTGGCAGGTGTTCCGCCCGGTGCCGCAGGACAAGGTGTGCACGCAGATCTTCGGCGGGCCGCAGGTCGCGATCGTGAGCGGCCGGGTGAACGGCCACACCGTGTGGGCGCGCCTCAGCCGTGCGGACGGCTGCCAGATCTCGCGCTGGGGACGCGTGCCGTCGCTGCTTCCGCCCGGCGGCGCTCGCTAGCGGCGGCCCCGAGGACCGTCGCGCGCACCTGTCTGGATCGGACATGTCCGGCGCCTGCTGTCCTGGGCCACCGACCTCCTCCCCACACTTTCGAGTCTAACGAGACAACACGCACACATGAGCCACGGCTCCGTGCCGACTCCGTGCCGATCGTTCCACACCCTCCCCTCGACTAGCATCCCGCCGTGCCAAGCGTCCTCTTCGTCGGCGCGGGCCGCCATCAGCGCCGCGCGATCGCCCAGGCGCGCGACCGGGGGCTCCGCGTCGTCGCGGTCGACCGGAACGCCGCCGCCCCGGGCCTCGAGCTGGCCGACGTGGCAGAGGTCGTCGACTTCGCCGATGTGGACGCGGTCGAGGAGGTCGCGCGGCGGCACGAGGTCGACGGTGCGCTGACGGTCTCCGCCGACCGCGCCGTGCCGATCGTCGCGACGGTGACGGAGCGCCTCGGGCTTCCCTCCATCGGAAGCGACGTCGCGCACCGCATGACCCACAAGATCGCGATGCGACGGACGCTCGCCGAGGAGGGCATCCCGCAGCCCCCGTTCGCGGCCGTCAGGAACCTCGCCGAGGGCCGCTCGGCGATCGAGGCGGTCGGGCTCCCCGCCGTGCTGAAGCCCGTCGACTCGGGCGGCCAGCGTGGCGTCTTCCGGATCGACGTGCCCGGCGACCTCGAGTCGAACCTCCACACCGCACTCTCCGAGTCACCGGTACAGGAGGCGATCCTCGAGGGCTTCGTCGAGGGCACGGAGATGAACGGGATCGTGATCGCGCGGGACGGCGACGCGCGCCTCCTGACGCTCTCCGACCGGCTGCGGCCGCCCGGGATCGGCTTCGGCGTCGGCTGGATCCACCTCTACCCCGCCTCGATCCACTCCGACCAGCTCGAGCTCGCGGAGCGCGTCGCCGAGCGCTCCGTCGCCGCGCTCGGGCTCCGCGACGGGATCGCGTTCCCCCAGCTCATCGCATCGCCGGACGGCGGCGTCGCGGTCGTCGAGGTCGCCGCCCGCATCCCGGGCGGACAGATGGCCGACCTCGTCCGGCATGCGGTCGGCGTCGACCTCGTCGACCTGGCGCTCCGGTTCGCCCTCGGGCGAGCCCGCCCCGGACGACGTCGCGCTGCCGCGGTTCTCGCAGCCGCTCGCGATCCGCTTCCTCACCGCGGCGCCCGGACCGCTGCCGACGGGCCGGGTCACGCGGATCGGCCCGCTGGACGCCGTGCTCGAGAGCTACGGCGTCGTGCAGGCCGAGACGTACCTCGTCGAGGGCGAGACGATCCGCCCCGTCCGGCTCGACGGCGATCGTCGGGGGTACGTGATCGCGACGGCCGACACCTCCGTCGAGGCCCTGGCGCGCGCCGAGGCGGCGGCACGGCTCGTGGAGGTCGAGGTCGAGTGACCGACCCGCGCACCGCCCTCGTCGCCGCCGGGTACGACGCGATGATCGACACCTGGGAGGCGTGGAAGGCAGCCATCGAGGACGATCCGCGAGCCGAGTGGTGCGGGGAGCTACTCGACCGCCTGCCCGAGGGCGGGTTGGCCGAGGCCGACGCGACGTTCCACTGGATCCTGGGACAGCGATGACCTGCGCCTTCACGCTCGACCACTACCGCGAGCTCCTCGCCGCCGCCGGCGCCGGCGGATACCGCTTCGCGACCTTCGACACGCCACCGGCACCCGGCGACCTGCTCCTCCGTCACGACGTCGACCTGTCGCTGCACGCCGCGCTTCGGATGGCCGAGCTCGAGGCGGACGCGGGCGCGACGGCGACGTACTTCCTCATGACGGAGTCGGTCTTCTACAACCTCGCCTCGAGCGGAGGGCGTCGCCGCTCTCGCGCGGCTTCGCGAGCTGGGGCATCGGGTCGGGCTGCACGCCGTGTATCCGAATGCCACGCTCGACGAGCGGTTCGATCCCGTGATCGCGTGGCACAACCCGGATCCCGAGTACATGACCGCGCCGACCGCAGGCGCCACGAACGTCATGCAGGACGGGTGGTTCGACCCGCCGACGTACCGCTCGGACTCGAACCAGCGCTGGCGCTTCGGCTGCCCGCACGAGGAGCTTCGCGCCGGCGCGTTCCCGTGGCTCCAGCTCCTCACGCACCCCGAGATCTGGGTCTACCCGGGCTCGACCATGGGCGAGACGATGCGCGCGATGCTCGACGCGGAGCGGGAACGGCGACTCGAGCAGCTCGCCGAGGACAGAATCGACCTGACGTGACCCTGCGGCCCGCGACCGTGCTCGTCTCCGCCTCCGGCGCGCCGGGCACGGCGGCGCTCCTGCGGGCGCTCCGCGAGAACGGCGAGCGCGACGTGCGTCTCGTCGGCACGGACATGTCCGAGCGCTCGGTGGGACGGCACCTCTGCGACGCGTTCCACCTCGTCCCCGCAGGATCCGACCCGGGCTTCCCCGACGCGATCCTCGAGGTCGTCGAGCAGGAGGGCGTCGACGTCGTCCTGCCGCAGTCCTCCTTCGATCTCGAGGGCCTCGCAGCGCACCGCGAGCGCTTCCCGGTCCCCGTCCTCGTGTCGCAGCCCGGACACGATCCACCGGTCGAACGACAAGGCCGAGACGTACGCGTTCCTCCATCGGATCGGCGCGCCGGCGCCCGAGTTCAGGCGGGTCAACGGCGCCGCCGAGGTGGACGCCGCGGCGCGCGAGCTCGGCTATCCCGACCGCCCTGTCTGCTTCAAGCCCGTGTTCTCGTCCGGGTCCCGCGGCTTCCGCGTGCTCGACCCCACCGTCGACCGCGCGCATCAGCTGCTGCACGAGCGTCCCGGGTCGGTGGCGATGCGCCTCGAGGAGGCCGTCGAGCTGCTGCCGGACGAGGGCGGGCCGGACCTGCTCGTGATGGAGCTCGCGACCGGCGGCGAGCGGACGATCGACGGCATCGCGGACGGCAAGCGCGTCGTGCTCGGCCACCCGAAGACCCGCGAGGCGATGCGGGCCGGGCTCGCGATGTACTTCGAGACGCTCGAGGACCCGGAGCTGATGGCGCTCGCCGACCGGATCGTCGGGGAGCTCGGGATCGAGTGGTTCTTCAACATCCAGCTCGTCGGCGACCACGTCATCGAGATCAACCCGCGGATCTCGACGGTCGTCTACCAGGAGGACCTCAACCTCCCCTACCTCGGCGTCAAGCGCGCGCTGGGCGAGATCTCGGACGACGCGCTCGAGGCGCTCCGGCTCCCGGATCCGCCCGGGCCGGATCGCCCTCCGCTACTTCGACCAGCTCGAGTGGGGCTAGCCCTCGCCTGCTCGTGGCTCGCGATCGCCCGCTCCGCGTCGTCCACTGCCCCGTCAACACCGCGGGCGTGCCGTGGACGAACGTGCAGGCCCTCCGGCGCCGGGGGATCGACGCACAGCTGGTCGTCTTCAACCGCTACACGCTGCACCCGGAGGCCGACCGCTCGCTCGACCTGGAAGGGGGCCTCGTCCGGCGCCAGATGGCGCAGTGGAAGGCGCTCGCCGAGCTTCTCCCGCGCACCGACCTCTTCCACTTCACGTTCGGGCTGACGCTCGTCCCGCAGTCGCTCCAGTTCCCGATCCTGCGCGCGTTCGGCAAGCGCTCGGTGATGCACTACCTCGGCTCGGACATCCGCGGTAAGCCGCCGGAGGAGCTCGCCTACGGGAAGAAGGCCGGCGCCGAGATCGTCGGGAGCTACGACGCCATCCGCTGGGTGCCCGAGGCGACCGTGATCCCTCCGGGCATCGACCTCACCGCGGTGACCCCCTCGCCGCCGTCCGGCCGCCGGCGGCCCGTGGTCGTCCACGCGCCGTCGTCGCGACGGCGGAAGGGGACGGATCACGTGCTGCGCGCGTGCGAGGGCCTCGACGTCGAGCTCCGCATCGTGGAGGGGGTCCACCACCAGGAGGCGCTCGCCCTGTACCGCGACGCGGACATCGTCGTCGACCAGCTGAACGCCGGCTGGTACGGCCTGTTCGCGATCGAGTGCATGGCTCTCGGGAAGCCGGTGCTGACGTTCCTGCACGACGAGGCCGTCCGCCGCACGGAGGACGCCTACGGCGTGAGGTGCCGATCGTCAACACGACGCACGACACGCTCCACGAGCGGCTTGCCGAGCTCGTCGCGATGGCACCGACGGAGAGGAACGAGATCGGCCGCGCGTCGCGCGCGTACGTCGAGCGCGTCCACGACCTCGAGCACGTCACCGACCGCCTCGTCGAGCTCTACGACACCGTCCTCGAGCGGGCCGGGGCGCGGCACACGCCGGTCGAGGCGGCGCACGAACGCCCCGACGCCCTGGCGCTCGGGGAAGGCGACCTCGAGACCGTCCCGCCCGCCGAGCCGGCCGCACCCGCGGGGGAGCCCGCGGTGGGCGGTCTCGGAGCGCAGCTCCGGCGGCTCGGCCGCCACTCCGCGATCTACGGGATCGGCGGCCTCGTCTCGCGCGTCATCGCCGTGCTCCTGCTGCCGATCTACACGCGCTACCTGACCCCTGCCGACTACGGGAAGATCGAGACGCTGCTGGCCCTCACCACCGTGATGGGGCTGATCCTCCGCGCCGGCATCACGAGCGCGTTCTTCCGCTTCTACTTCGACGTCGACGACGACGCCGGACGACTGCGTGTCCTCCGCACGTCGTTCTGGTTCACGATGGGCGGCGGGACGCTCGGGCTCCTGCTGCTGCTCGCGCTCGCGGATCCCGTCTCGAGCCTCCTGTTCGGGACCGACGACGCGGCGAACCTCGTCCGCGCCTCGGCGGTCGCGCTGTGGGCGACCGTCAACTACGAGCAGCTGACGGCGCTGTTCCGCGTCGAGGAGCGGTCGGTGGCGTTCGTGTCGGCGAGCCTCGCGAACGTCTTCCTCACGATCGGGCTCACGCTCCTCCTGGTCGTGGCCCTGGAGAAGGGCCCGCTCGGCGTCATCGTCGGCAACTTCAGCGGGACGCTGATCGTCTACCTCGCGCTGCTCGGGTACCGCCGCGAGCAGCTCGGCCTCCAGTTCGACCGCGGGCTCCTGCGCGAGATGAACCGCTTCGGCCTGCCGCTCGTGCCGACCGCGCTCTTCCTCTGGATGACGAACTTCAGCGACCGCTTCTTCCTCGTCTGGCTCGCCGACGTGGCCGAGGCCGGCCTCTACTCGGTCGGCGTCCGCGTTGCGTCGGCGATGGTGCTCCTGCTGACGGCGTTCCGGATGGCCTGGCCGGCGTTCGCGTACTCGATCCGCGACGAGGGGGAGGCGCGACGGACGTATGCCTTCGTGCTCACGTACCTGACCGTCGTCACCGCCTGGGTGGCGCTCGCGCTGACGCTCCTCTCCCCGTGGCTCGTCGACCTCCTCGCGGCTGACCAGTTTGCGGAGTCGTCGCGCGTCGTCGGACCGCTCGCGTTCGCGACGGTGGCCTACGCCGCGTACGTCGTCATCGCGATCGGCGTCGGTCGCGCGAGGCGGACGCAGTTCAACTGGGTGGTGACCGGAGTCGCCGCCGTCGTGAACGTGCTGCTGAACCTGTTGCTCATCCCGACGTACGGGATGATGGGCGCCGCGATCGCGACGGTGGCCGCGTACTCGACGATGGCGATCGCGATGGCGTGGTGGTCGCAGCGCATCTACCCCGTCCCCTACCAGTGGCGGCGCGTCACGACGGCGACGCTCGGCGCGGTCGGCCTCGCCGCGATCGGGAAGGGGCTCGGCGGAGGCATCCCCGCGGCGATCGCCCTGATCGCCCTCTACCCACCCGTGCTGCTCGCGCTCGGCTTCACGAGCCCCGGCGAGCGGCGCCGGCTGTGGGCGCTCGTCGGGCGCTAGGGCTCAGCCGATCAGGAGGCCGGTCGCCCACATCGCGGCGATCCCGGCCAGGAAGCCGCCGATCGCCCAGCCCGAGCGGAGCCCGCCCGGCGCGGTGCGGGCGACGTAGCGCCCGACCTCGAAGACGACCTGGAGCGCCGCCCCGGCCGCGATCCCGAAGAACAGCGCGGCAAGCACGTCGTTCGCCGCATAGCCGCCGATCCACGTGCCGAGAATCGCGGGCGCCCCGGCGATCAGCGCCAGCGCCGTGAGCTGCCAGAGCGTGACTCTCCCGCCGCTCGCGGGGGCGGCGATGCCGAGCCCCTCGGTGAGGTTGTGGACCATGAAGCCGATCACGAGGAACGCGCCCAGCTGGAGCTCGCCGGTCGAGAACGACGTGCCGATCGCAAGGCCCTCGCCGAGGTTGTGGACGCCGATGCCGAGCGCGACGAGGAAGGCGAGCGCGAGGCCCGTCATCCCGGTGCGGCCGCGCGAGAGACGCGCGGAGAGGAACGTCATCCCGAGTGCGCTGGCGGCGACCCCGAGGAGCACGAGCCCCGGCCCGCCGAGCGACGCCGGGAGCGCAGCCTGAAGCTCGAGCGCCTCGGCGAGCGCCTCGACGCCGAGGAAGGTCAGCAGGCCGGCCGTGAGCGCCATGAACGCCGCGAGCCAGCGCGGGTCGGCGCGCCGGAGCGACGGCAGCCAGAGCAGGCCCAGCGCGACCGGCACGACGCCGACGAGAAGCCCGATGAGCCCGTACCCGAGGAAGCTGCGCGCGCTCGGCTGCGGCGTGAGGACCGCGGCGGGGATCTCCTCGACCGTCTCGATCCCCGTCGAGCTCGTCACTCCGACGGCGATGGGGTCGTCCGCGACCCAGGTGTACGGGACGACGATCGTGCTCGAGCGGAGCCGCTCGAGCGTCGCAGGCCCGTCGAGCGTGAACGGCACGATCGCGTCGTCGACGGTGACGGATGCGATCGTCAGCTCGTCGCGCTGCGGGTTTCGCACCTGGATGCGGATCTCGCCCTCGCGGAACTCGACGCGGCGGATGTCGAACTCGTCCGCCGGAGGCGGCGAGCCGCCGAGCAGGTCGACGACGCGGTCGCCCTGTGAGACGACGAACGCGACGGCGACCGCGAGCAGCACGATCGGCACGAGCGCCCAGAGCCGCCAGCCGAGACCTCCCCCGACGCAGCAGGCGCTTCCATCAGCGCTCTACGCGGCGACCGTGGGCATCGCCTGGAGGAGCACTAGCCTCCACCTGGAAGTAGCCCATCCAGCCGAGCTCGGTGAACTCGGACTGGTGCGCGTGGAACATGAAGGTGCCGGGGTTCGAGAAGCGGATCTCGAGCACGCCGCGCTGGCCCTGGCACTGCATCACGGTGTCCGTGTACTCCCAGTACTCGCCGGTGCCGGTGGGCTGGTAGCGGAAGAAGTCCGCGTGGAGGTGGAACGAGTTGATGAGGTCGAACTCGGTCAGGTTCGCGAGGTAGAGGCGGACGAGCTCGCCCTTTCGGACACGGATCGGGTAGCGCGCGTAGTAGAAGCTGCGCCCGTTGACCGTGTAGAAGTTGTTGCCGCCGTCCGCGTCCGTGTCGTAGCCGTTCATCACCATCACGAGCTCGCGGGCGGGCTCGCGCGGCTCCTTCGGGTCGATGATGAACGCGCCGTAGAGACCCTTGTGGATGTGCTTCTTGAGCGGCGTCGAGTGGCAGTGGTACAGGTGCATGCCCGCGGGCTTCGCCGGGAACTCGTACGTGAACTCACCGCCCGTCGGCACGATCTCGAAGACGCCGTCCATGTTCGTCGGGTGGATCCCGTGGAAGTGGATCGTGTGCGGGTGGGAGCCGGAGTTGACGAATCGGACGCGCAGGATGTCGTCCTCGGTGGCCCGGATCACCGGCCCCGGAACCGTCCCGTTGTACGTCCACGCCGGAAAGAAGACCCCCGGTGCGATCTCGATCTCCTCGTCGGTGGCGACGAGGGTGTACGTCACGCACCCGGCCCGGGTCGTGCGGAAGCGCGCGCGGCGGGTAGAGGAGGTCGTCGAGGTCGTTCGGGCCGCCCACCGCCGGCGCGCCTTCGCCGATCATCGCGGCGTGGCCCATCGAGGCGTTGTGCAGGTGGGACGCGGGCGTCCGGTGGGACGAGTGGTCGTGGCCCGCCGCCGCGGCCTCTCCGCCGAGTGTGAGCTTCGCGCCGAGCGGCGCGGCAACCGCCAGCGGCGCGGTCGCGCAGAGGAGCTTCCGGCGGGTGAGTTTAGCCATGGCTAAACTCTACCCGAGGGCTTTAGTCCTGTCTAAACCCCGCAGCGGGACGGCGCACGGCCGAGAGCGCGGAGGGTCCCGCGGCAGAGTCCGAGCGCCGCACTGTCACGAACCGCGGATCGCGCGAGCGCGCGGTCCTCGCCGGGGTTCGTCATGAAGCCGAGCTCGACGAGGATCACCGGCACGTCCGCCCAGTTGAAGCCCGTGAAGTCGGAGTGCTCGGTGATGCCGCGGTCGGGAAACCCGAGCGCCCGAACGAGCTCCGGCAGGAGGAGCGAGGCGGCGCGCCGGCTCGGGCGGTAGACGTCGTCCGTCCAGCCGCGTCGGAGGGCGGGGACGAGGATGTGCGTCCCGCGAACGGCGCTGCTCGGATGCCCGTCGGCGTGGACGCGCAGGAACAGCGCGGCGCCTGCGCGGTTGGCGATCCCCGCGCGGGCGATGTTCCCCATGCCCGGCCCGGCGGTGCGCGTCCGGGTCATCACGACGGTGACGCCGGCCCGCCGGAGGAGCGTGCGCAGGCGGAGCGAGACGTCGAGCACGAGGTCGGCCTCGCGGATCCCCGTGACGACGCCGTGGGTGCCGCCGCCGTCCTTGATCTTGCGAGTCGCCGAGCCCGGCCCGATCGGCTCGGTCTGCAGGTTCGCGCGCGCGTCGTGGCCCGGGTCGATCACGACGGTGGGGCCTGCGGCCCAGGCGCTGCCCGTGAGCGCGAGCGCGGTCGCGCCGACGGCGAGCGATCGCACGATCATGCGGGTGGCCCGACGCGGATCCGCATCCAGACGAACGTCAGCAGGACCCCCGGGACGAAGAGGACGGCCGCCGCGACCATCAGCACCTTCGCCGCGGTGGAGTCGAGGTCGACGGCGAGCCCGGCGATCATGCAGAGCCCACCGAGCACGCACAGCACGGTCCCGATGATCCCGACCCGCATGCGGGCAGGCTAGACGGCGTCGAGGAACGCGTCGACGGGCGCGTGCGCTCGCATCTCGTCGGCGACGCGGCGGGCGGCCGCGCGGTACCGCTCGTGCTCGAGCACGCGCTCGACGGCGCGCCGGATCCCGGTGACCGTGGCCACGACGCCCGCGCCGGCGGCCGCGACGCTCGCGGCGTTCATCGGCTGGTCGCCGAACAGCGGCACGCTGACGAGCGGACAGCCCGCGGCGATCGCGCTCAGGGTCGTCCCCGAGCCGCCGTGCCCGACCATCGCGGACGCATGCGCGAGGACGTCTGGCTCCGACACCCAGGGCTCGACGCGGACGTTCGGCGGCACGTCGCCGAGCTCGATCTCGTTCCCGCCGGTCGTGAGCAGCACGCGGACAGGCAGGTCGGCGACGGCGTCGAGAAGGCTCGCGTACACCTGCGCCGCGGGCGGGAACGTCGCGGCCACGCTGCCGAAGCTCGCGTAGACGAGCGGCCGCTCGTCGCCGGGCCACCAGTCCGGAAGCGGGTCGCCCTGCGCGTCGACGCCCGGGTGGCGGAGCCGCGTGACGGGGAACGGCGGCGGGTCGACCGATTGCGGGTAGTAGGTCAGGTACGGCGACGCCGCGATCCGCTCCGCGACGCCCGCTCGCCGCTCGTCGAGCGCCGGCTCCGCGATCGCCGAGTGCCCCGGCCTCGACGAACGAGACGCCGATCGCGACCCTCACGTGGCGCACGCCGTGGAGGTCGGCGGCGATCGCGGAGGCGAACTCGCTCGCCTCGCGCACGACGAGATCCGGTCGCCACTCCTCGATCGTCTCCTCCATCGTCGGCAGCATCGCGTCGACGTTCAGGCGGGCGAAGATCTCGCCCACGACGACGACGTCCCCCTGCGCGGGCGGGAGCGACGGCATGGACGCCCAGAGCGGGCCGAGTACCTCGTCGGGCGGCGTCGCGCCGGCACGTGAACGGGTACCCCCGCGACTTCAACGTGGGCGGCCCGACGACGAGCGTCTCGTGGCCGTTCGAGCGGGCGGCCTCGATCAGCGGGATCAACGGGCCGAAGTGACCGGCGCCCTGCGTGGAGGCGAAGAGGACGCGCACGAGCGCGACTGTAGACGGTGGCCGACGCGGGCGGGAATCGAGGTGGCCGCGAGGCCTTCCGACGAGCGTGCATGTCGACACGAAATCGGCACGAAGCCGTCTGCGTTTCCTCGATAGCGTGGCATCAGGGCACCGGGGTGCCCCTGGGGTGGTTGTCGACGGAACGGCGTCGCCGACGCTCAGTGGTACGCGTGCACGACCGCGTGGCCGCGGCCGCGCCGGATGAGCCAGCGGTTCACGGGGAACGCGGCGGCGCCGGCGACGAGCAACGCAACGGCCAGGCTGCCCCAGAACAGCAGGTCTCGTGAGCCCGGCCTCCATCGCGCCGGGGATCAGCAGGATGATCGCGTTGTCGACGATCTCCATGATCGTGATCGAGATCGTGTCGGCGGCGAGCGCAACCGGGATCGCGGCGCCGAGGGCGAGCCCGCCGCGGACGAGCGGCACCATCGTCAGCGAGTAGCCGAACAGGAACGCGAGCGCCACGGCGAGCGCGATGGTCTCCCAGTCGCCCCAGCCGAGCGCCGTGCCGATGATCATCCCCAGCACCTCGCCGATCGCGCAGCCCGTCAGGCAGTGCGCGGTCGCCGAGAAGGCGAGGCGGTTCAGTGACTGCGCCGCATGGCCCGAGCCCGGGCCGTCGTGGCGCCCGGCGTGATCGCCCGGGGTCTCCATCCCGCCGATCCTACCTACCCCCTCGGGGTATCTGAACGGGCCTCAGGCGACGACGCGGTAGACCTGGAACACCTCGGCGAACTCGCGGTTCACGTTCGTCCCGTGCACGCGGGCGAGGTTCCAGATGTACTCCTCGTTGGCGTACCGCCGGTGCTGCTGCGACGCGTAGCGCCGGACCGCCGCGACCTTGCGCTCGAGGTGCCGCTGCTCGAGCGCGAGGTAGGCGCCGTACGAGAAGTCGAAGTTGTTCCACGGGATCTCGTACCCGAGCACGGTCGTCCGCTTGAACGCGCGGAGGCCCTCCTGGGCGACCGTCTGGTGATCCTGGTGGACGTCGTGGTGCGAGGGCTGGAAGACGACATCCGGGCGCCATTCCTCCCACAGCTCGACGAGCAGCTCGAGGATGTCCTGCCGGCGCTGCGGGAACGTCCGCACGTCGAAGTCGTGCACCGTGAGGTGCGATTCGGGGATCCCGAGCTCCGACGTCGCCTCGCGCACCTCGCGCGCGAGCGTGTCGGGCGGGAACCCCTCGGGGAGCGACCGCGTTGCGATCGAGAACGCGACGTACCGGACCTCGCAGCCGCCCTCGACGAGGCGGGCCATCGTCCCGCCGCAGCCGAACTCGCCGTCGTCCGTGTGCGGCGCCAGGACGAGCGCGCGTTTCCACCCCTCGAGCACGGCGCGAGTCTAGAGGCTTGTTGTGCGGTGCAGGGTGGTGCACGTCGGCCGAGGACGGTGCAGCCGGCGATGCGACGCGCCGGCTGCGCGTGCGGGCACGGGGCGCGGCGGGGCCTTCTTCGGGACCCGGGACACGAGGCCGACGAGCCCGAGCAGCGCCCACGTCATCGGGTCCTCGAAGAACGCGGCGTAGAAGAGGCTGTGCACGGCGATCGCGACGAGGACGATCCCCGTCGCGAGCGCGACGCGCGACGTGAACCCGCGCCCGAGGCCACGGAGCGTCGCGAGGAACGCCGCGGCGGCGAGCCAGGCGAGGAGGACGAGGCCGACGATCCCCGTCTCCGCGGCGACGGTCACCGGCGTCGTGTGGGACGCGACGCGCTTCGGGTCGCGTCCCGGGATCTCGAGACGTCGCGCGTACTCCCGGGAGAAGCCTCCGACGCCGACGCCCAGGACCGGATGGTCGAGCGAGATCCGGATGCCCTGGCCGACGAGGTTTGCGCGTCCCGACGTGACGCGGTTCACGCCCGAGCGCGACTTGCCCACGATCTCGTGGCGGATCTGCGGCACGGCGAGCAGCACGGCGCACGTCACCACGCCGAGCGCGACGAGCGCGAGCGTCGCCCGTCGCCCCCACGCGACCGCGGCGGCGACGACGATGCCGGCGGCGAGCGCGACGAAGCTCGACTGCGAGAAGGAGATGAGCAGCCCGAGCCACGTCGCGATCACGACCGCGTAGAGCACCACGACGCGCCAGCCGCGAATGCCGCCGAGGACGATCCCGGCGAGCGAGGCGAGCACGGCGACCGTGAGGTAGCGGCCGTACACCGACGGGTCCCAGAACACGGAGTTGACGCGGAAGAACGGCGCGTACGCGTTGAAGACCTTGACGCTCGGATTCCAGAAGACGTCCCGCGTGAGCCACTGGTAGCCGCCGACCGCGGCGTAGGCGAGCGCGGTCGCGACGAGCCCGCCCCACAGCCACGTCAGCCAGCGACCGCGCCACGGGAGGCGGCCGAAGCCGATCGCGAGCAGGCCGAACGGGCAGGACGAACGCGCCGAGGAAGATCGCGCCGCGACGGACGTCGAGCGTCCAGAGCATCGAGAGCCCCGACCACATGACGAACGCGGCGAGCGGCCAGGCCACCGGGCCCGAGCTCGCGCGCACGGTCGTCCCCGCGCACGAGCGCCCATCCGAGGGAGAGCGCGAGCCCTCCGATCACCGCGTAGAGCGGCAGCAGGAGGTTGACCTCGTCGCTCCCGATGTCCACCGGCAGCCGGAGCGGGATGCAGGCGAGCGTCGCGAAAGCGAGGAGGTAGGGCCAGCGTCGGAGCGCCCAGGCGAAGGCGAGCGAGACGACGAGGCCGCCCAGCGCCGCCGCGACGAGCCGCGACCGGCTGAGGTCGGGAAGGAGGTAGAGGCCGAGGACCCCGAGCGCGGCGGCCCAGGCGACGAGGCCGGCGATCCGCGCGGGCCGTCCGGGCGCGAGGAGCAGCACGGCGAGGCCGAGCGCGCCCACGACCCCGGCGATCTGCGACTGGCGACGACGCTCACTCCGGCGCCTCGCGGACGACGACGACGGCGCGCTCGACGTGCCCGTTGGCGTCGACCCGGAGGACGTACCGCCCCGGCTCGTCCGGGGCGCGGAGCCGGAGGGTGCCGGGAGGGGCGACGCCCGACCGTCCGGCGAGCGTCCACCGGAGGATCCGTGCCTGCGAGATCGCCAGGATCGCGAAGCTCGACCCGGGGGTCGTCACGACGCGGTCGCGGCCGAGCGCGAGGAACCGGATGGCGACCGTCCGCGAGCCGGACCGCGGCCCGAGGTTCCCTGCGACGTCGCGCGCGACGAGGCGAAGCGTGTAGCTGCCCTGCGGCAGCGGCTCGCCGCCGGCGACGCCGAACCAGTCCATCGTGCCGGTCGTCCGGGTCCCGAGCCGGCGCAGCGCACGCATCCCGTCCACGTAGAGCTCGACGACCGAGCGCTCGCTGACGCGGTACCGGATCTTCGCGCGGTCGAAGCGGCCGTCGCCGTCCGGAGAGATGACGGGCGGGCGCGCGGTGAAGCTCTCGACGCGCGGCGGGGTGACGTCGACGCGGATCGGGTTCGGCATGACGATCGTCCGGCGCTCCTGGTCGAGATGGACGCGCGGCCGGTACGTGCCCTCGTCGACGACCCGGCCCGTCGCCGTCGCGGCCGTCCCACGTGTACGCAACCGGGGCGCGGCCCTGGGGACGGTCGCGGGCGAGCTCGCGGACGACGTCGCCGTCGGCGTCGATGATCTGGAGGCTCACGCGGTCGGGGCTGCGAAGCCGGAACGCGATCGTCGCCGAGTCCGTCGCGCAGTCGCACGTCGGAGAGAAGATCTTGTCGACCCGCGGGCCGACGATCGGGTTCCGCGTCAGCTTCAGCTTCTCGGTCACGACGAACGCCGCCGAGGTCGCGACGAGCAGGGCCGCGACGAGCACGGCGGGGGCGAGTCGAGAGGTCATCTCAGTTCCAAGGACGGGACGCTGTCGTTCTGAGATGCGCTCCTCGCCACCTCGAAAGCGATTGTAAGGACGGGTCGGCCGAGCCGACGGGGCAGGCACACTGGAAGCCGGCCCGCGGTGCCGCCCCCGATGTCTCGTCGTGTCCTCCTCATCCTCGCTGGAGCGCTTGCGCTCGCCCTCGGTGTCGGCGCGGCGCTCGTCCTGACGCCGAACCTCCCGAGCGGGAAGCTCGAGACGGCGGTCACCGACGTGACGGTCGTCGCGCCGCCGCCCACCACGGAGACCGTGCCTCCGGAGACTGCTCCACCGCCGGAGACGGAGCCGGCCCCCGACGTCGACAAGCGCTGCTGGACGATGTTCGGCGGCGGTCCCCGCCGCGACCTCTCCCGGGCCGCGATCGACCTCGGCATCCCGAGGGCGAAGCCGTTCTGGGCGCGCGGGCTCAAGGCGTACATCGAGTATCCGCCGAGCTACTGCGACGGCGTGCTCTACGTCAACACGTTCCGCGGCGACACGTGGGCGATCGAGGCCGAGACGGGCAAGGTCGTCTGGAAGAAGGTCAGCACCGCGCCGAAGCCGTCGACGCCGGCGATCGCGGGCGACAAGCTCATCGTCAGCTCGAAGGACGGGACGGTCACCGCGCTCACGCGGAAGAGCGGCAAGCTCGTCTGGCAGCTCCGCACCAACGCGAAGGTCGAGTCGTCGCCGGCGGTCGTGGACGACACCGTCTTCTTCGGCGCGACCGACGGCCGCCTCTTCGCCGTCGACGTCGACAACGGACGGATCCGCTGGGCGTACGACACCGGCGGGCGGATCAACTCGAGCCCCTCGCTCGCCGACGGCCGCGTCTGCATCACGACGTACGCGGGGTCGATCTTCTGCCTGCGCCAGCGGGACGGCGAGAAGCTCTGGAGCACGTACGTCAAGCGGGACACGTTCCGGTACGAGAGCTTCTACGCGAGCGCGTCGACGGACGGCGAGCGGCTCTACACGATCGCGCGGTCGGGTCGGATCGTCACGCTCGACGCCGACACGGGCCGCGTGATCTGGACGGACCGCGTCAACTCCCTCGGCTACTCGACGCCGGCCGTCGGGCGCGACCGCATCTTCATCGGCGACTTCAACGGCGGCCTTCGCGCGTACAGGAAGACGGACGGCCGCCTCCTCTGGCGCTCGCACGTCGGCGGCCGCATCCTCGGCGCCCCGGTGATCGTCGGCGACCTCGTGTTCTTCTCGACGCTCGAGACCGAGACCTACGCGGCACGGACGTCCGACGGGAAGATCGTGTGGCGCTACGGGCTCGGCAAGTACTCCCCGGGCATCGCGACCGAGCGGGCGTACTACTTCTCGTTGAACGGGATGCTCGTCGCGTTCCGCGGGCGCGACGGCCCCGCGTAGCGCGGTCGGACCTCTACGCGAGTCGCGCGTGCCGACGCCGCCAGAGCGGCGAGCGCTGCGTGACGGCGCCGACGGCCCGCCAGGCCGACGTCTTCGCCCGGTAGGTCGCCGAGGCGCCTCCCGTCGTGCCCCTGCTCCGTCACCGGATAGCCGAGCTCCGCGAGGAGGTCGCCTGCGACCGCCTCGAACGCCTCCCGGTCCGCGACCGGCATCTCGGTGCTCCAGTCGCGCACGCCGACGCGCGGCGGCTCGTTCAGCCGCTGCTGGTGCTCCTTCCTGGCCGACTCGGTCCGACCGACGTAGCCGAGCATCGCCTCGTCGTACTCGAGCCCGGCGAACGAGCAGGTGCGGCGCAGCTCGCCTGCCGGGTCCGCGACCAGCGCCTCGTAGCGCAGCTCCAGGTACCGCCCCGGCCCCACGCGTCCGACCGAGCGCGCGGGCCGCCCGCACCTCGGTCGCCCACTGGCAGGCGAAGCCCGCCGCGTCGCGGGGGTAGCCCCAGCCCTCGGTCATGATCCCTTCCGGGACGGAGAGGAAGGAGAGGGCGGCGTCGCGCCCGTCGCGGATCAGGTGGACGAACGACGCCTCGGGGAACAGGCGCTCGAGGAGCGGCAGGTGCTGCATGTAGAGCGGCGTCTTGTCGCCCCAGCGGGGCTTGCCGCGCTCGGCCGCGTACGCCTCGAAGACGGCCGCGATCGCCTCGCCGGTCGTCATCCCGGGCCGAAGACGCGCTGCGACCGCGTCGGCCGAGAGGCCCCACTCGGCGAGGGTCGGCAGCCGGCGGAGGTCGTCGACGAACGACGCCGGCTCGACCGTCCCGCGGTGCCGGCGCGCGAGCTGCGGCACGAAGTACGACTCGTCCGGCACCGCGAGCGCGGGGTTGCGATCCAGCATCACGCGGAGCAGCGTCGTGCCCGAGCGGCGGACGCCGAGCACGATCACGGGGGCGTCTCCCGCCGGCATCCGGGCAGTCTAGGAACGGTACGATGCTTTACGAAATGAAGCGAGCTCCCCGCCGCGCGGATCCGTACCGCGACACCGACCTGATCGACGAGCGGGCGCCGCGGTTCAACCAGGTGGTCGTCGGGCTCCTGTCGCTCGTCGCGGTGCTCACCGGGTGGTGGTGGCTCCTGGCGCTCCTCGCGCTGCAGCTCGCGCTCGGGCTGACGCTCGGCCGGCGCTGGTGCCTCGCCTGCGTCTTCTACTTCGAGGTGCTGCAGCCCCGCTTCGGCGAGGGCCGCCTCGAGGACGCGCGGCCGCCGCGCTTCGCGAACATGGTCGGCCTCGGAGTGCTCGGGACGGCGTCGCTCGCGTACGTGCTCGGGCTCGAGACGGTCGGAGCCGCCCTCGGGCTCCTCGTCGCCGCACTGGCGCTTCTCGCGGCGACGACCGGCTTCTGCGCCGGCTGCACCGCGTACAAGCTCGGCTACCGGCTGACCGGGCGGCGCTTCGTCTCCTGCCCGATCCCGCCCGCGCTGCCCGAGTAGCGCACGTCAGCCGTCGCGCTGCGAGGCCTCGACGAGCGGCTCGGGGCCCCGGGCGACGAGCCACCGGGCCGCGACGACGAGCGCCGCGATCGTCGCCGTGACGGCGCCCGCGAGCACGATGACGTCGGCTCCCGGTGGGTCGACCAGCTTCACGCCTGCAAGCGTCAGCGTCGCGGCGAGCGCGATCCGCAGCGCCCGGTCGGGGAGCCTGACGGTGAACATCCCACCGACCAGGACGCCCGGGATCGAGCCGATGAGGAGCCAGCCGGTCGCGGCGAGGTCGACGTGGCCGGCGACGAGATGCCCCGCGCCCGCGACGGTGAGCAGGATCGCGGCGTGGAAGATGTCCGTGCCGACGATCTTCGCCGCTGTCAGGGGGAACGCGATGAGCATCACGAGCCCGAAGAGCGTCCCGCTCCCGACCGACGTGAGCCCGACGACGAACCCGCCGACGACGCCCGTCGCCACGGCGATCGCGCGGTCGCGGTTCGTGAGGATGAACGGCTTGTCCGCCGGGCTCGAGTGGAGGTACGCCTTGACGAGGAACGCGATCCCGCAGACGACGAGCGCGACGCCGAGGATCGCCTTCGCCGTGTCCTCGTAGCCGTCGCCGTACTCGCGCTTGAGCCACCACGCGAGCGATACCCCGCCGATCGAGAACGGCGCCGAGCCGAGCAGCGTCCACGCCGCGAGGCGCGCGTGGACGTGACCCGAGGCGGCGGTGCTGCACCGCCCCGAACGACTTGAAGATCGCCCCGTGGACGATGTCGGTGCCGATCGCGATCGACGGCTTGAAGCCGAAGAACAGCACGAGGAGCGGCGTCATCAGCGAGCCGCCGCCCATCCCGGTGACGCCGACGAGGAGACCGATCAGCAGGCCCGCGAGGGACAGCTTCCATTCCATGACGATCGGCCCGCGGGCTCGGGCTCAGCCCTCGCCGGAGGGCTCGGTCGGCGAGCAGGATCTCCTTCAGGGTGTCGGCGCGCAGGCCGAGGCGCAGCGTCTCGACGGCGATCACCTCGTCCGGCGGGATGTTGCCGAGGTTGACGTTCGGCCCGAAGTGCTTCACGAACCACGCCTGCGAGGACTTCGTCGGCGCCTCGAAGAGCACCTCGTCGACCGAGATCTCGTGGGCGATCTCGTCGATCAGCCCCGTTCGCATGTCGCCGTCGGAGCGGAAGATCCCCGAGGTGCCGCCCTCGCGGCCCTCCGTGATCACCTTCCAGGCGCCGGCGTCGAGCTCCTCCTTGATCCACTGCACCCACTGGTACGGCGCGTAGACGACGTCGGAGTCCTTCGACCCGACCTCGGAGAGGACCGTGAAGTCGCGTGCGAACTCGGCGATCAGCTCGAGCTTCCGGTCGCGCGGGATGTCGAGCGTCCCGTCGGAGATCTCGACGTGCGAGAAGCGGTTCTCGACGAGCCAGCTCTTGAAGTCGTCGAGCCGGTCGCGGGCGAAGACCGCCTCGAAGAGCGTGCCGCCGCAGACCACGGGCGTCTCGAGCGAGCGGT
The DNA here is from genome assembly GCA_963712255.1 of uncultured Actinomycetes bacterium. Classification (GTDB taxonomy): domain Bacteria; phylum Actinomycetota; class Thermoleophilia; order Gaiellales; family Gaiellaceae; genus Gaiella. The sequence continues at coordinate 469,335 of CAVQHL010000014.1, read as the reverse complement.
AGAGCGAGATCTTCTTCTCGAGGTTGTTCGTGACGTAGCTCGTTCCCCAGCCGAACTTGACGATGTCGACGAACTCGCCTGCGGTGTCGAAGAGACCCTCGATGTCGCGGAGGTTGAGGCCCTTGTCGATGACGTGCGTGAGGCCCGACCTGGCGGGGCTTCCCGGGCCGGGCCGGGACGCCGAGGAAGCCGTCGTTAAAGGCGGGCATAGAGCTCCTCCAGCTTCGCCTTGGCGCGATCCTGCACCTCGCGGTAGAGCGAGCCGCCGTGCGCGTCGATGCCGACGATGAGCGGCCCGAAGTCCTTGACGCGGAACTTCCAGAGGCACTCGGGCATGAGCTCCTCCCAGGCGACCTCCTCGATCTCCTCGATCTGGGTCGTCTCGAGGGCCGCGGCGCCTCCGACGATCGCGAAGTAGACCATCCCGAGCCGCTGCATCGGGTCGATCGCCTCGTCCGGGAAGCCGCCCTTGCCGCAGATCCCGCGGACGCCGTACTGCGAGCCGAGCCCCTCCGTGAAGCGCACCATGCGGGCGCTCGTCGTCGTGCCGATGCAGATCTTCTCGTAGCGCCCCGGGCCGAGCTTGCGGACGTTCGGCGCCGTGTGGAGGAGGAAGGCGCCCGAGAGGTCCATGGGCGGGGCGATCCCCTCGTCGAAGATCCGGATCTGCGTCCGGTCGCGGATCCCGATGATGTGGCCCTGCACGATCACCTCGTCGCCGGCCCGGAGCTTCAGGATCTCCGCCGGGTCGGTGATCGGGAACGTGACCTCGTGCGTCGCCATCTCAGAACTCCCGGTCGAAGTCGATCGACCCGTCGGCGGCGATGTGCGCGGAGGCGCGGCGCGCCGCCCAGCACTGGTAGTTCACCGCGACGGGGTTCAGGGTCATGTGCGTGTCCGCGTGCTCGATGTGGCACTGGAGGACGGTCACGTCGCCGCCGAGCCCCATGGGGCCGATGCCGGTCTCGTTGAGCAGGTCGTAGAGCTCGTCCTCGAGCTGCGCGACGAGCGGGTCGGAGTTCCGCGAGCCGATGGGACGGGCGATCGCCTCCTTGGCGAGGTGCATCGCGTAGTCGGCCGAGCCGCCGAGCCCGATGCCGACGATCCCCGGCGGGCAGGGCTTGCCGCCCGCGCTGACGATCGAGTCGAGGACGAACCTCTTGATGCCCGCGACGCCGTCGGCGGGCACGAGCATCTTGAGGAACGTCATGTTCTCCGAGCCGGACCCCTTCGGCACGCACTTCACGTCCAGCCCGTCCCAGTCCGGCACGAAGTGCCAGTGGACGATGGGCACGCGGTACCCGACGTTCTGGCCCGTGTTCTCGCGGGTCAGCGTGTGCACCGTGTTCGAGCGGAGCGGGTGCTCGATCGTCGCGCGCTCGGTACCGGTCCTCAGCGACTCGTAGATCCGCGCGGGGTGGAGCGGGAAGTGCTCGCCGACGTGGCAGTAGTAGACGGCGATCCCGGTGTCCTGGCAGACGAGGTTCTTCTGCTCGTCCGCGATCTCGACGTTGCGGTGGATCGTCTCGAGGACGCGCTTGCCCGTGACGGACGTCTCGCGGTCCCTCGCCGCGGCGAGGGCGTCGCGCAGGTCCTGCGGGATGTCCTTCAGCGCCCAGACGTAGAGGTGCGCGGCGGCATCCTCGACGGCCTGGGCGAGATCGGTGGTGGTGATCGTGCTCATGCCTTCGCTTTCGTCGCGGCGTTCGCCCCGGCCCGGCGGCCGAAGACGACGCACTCGAGGAGTGAGTTGCCCATCATGCGGTTTCGTCCGTGCGTCCCGCCGGCGATCTCGCCGCACGCGAAGACGCCCTCGAGGGTCGTCTCGGCGCCGGTGTCGATCGTGAGGCCGCCGTTCTGGTAGTGGAGGACGGGGTAGGTGAGGATCGGCTCGGAGAGCGGGTCGAGGCCACCGCCGCGGTACCGGCGGAGCATGTACGGGAGCGAGACCTCGGCGTCGGCCGGCGCGATGCGGGTCGTGTCGAGCCACACGGCGGGGCGGCCGTCCTCGGTCTTCACGCCGCGCCCGGCCTCGACCTCGTCGAAGATCGCGCTGCGAGACCACGTCGCGCGGCCCGAGCGAGTCGGTGAACTCCTCCCCCTCCGCGTTGAGCAGCACCGCGCCGTAGGCACGCGTCGTCTCGGGGATCGAGTACCCCTGCATCGTCGCGGGCCAGGCGCCGCCGTTCGGGTGGTACTGGAGCGCGTCGAGGTCGCGCGCCTCGGCGCCTGCGTCGAGCGCGATCTTCGTCGTCTCACCGGTCGCGTTGGGATGGTTCGTCGAGAGCTCGCCCCGCACCTCGGCCTCGGCGAAGCAGCGACCCCCGGAGGCGAGGACGACGGTCGTCGCCTCGACCTCGTCGTGGCCGTCCGGCGTCGCGAAGCTCGCACGCCAGCCTCCCGCGACCGGCTCGAGCGCGGTCAGCCGGTGGTGCGCGAGCACCTCGCCGCTCCCCGCCTCGAACGACTCGCGCAGCGCCTTCGTGATCGCATGGCCGGTCCGGTCGCCGACCTGGAGCAGCCGCTTGCGCGTGGCGCCGCCGCAGCGCGCGAGGCGATAGCCGCCGTTCTCCCTCGTGAACGAGCAGCCCTGCTCCTCGAGCCAGGCGATCGCGGAGGCCGCCTCGGACGTGAGCACGTCGACGAGCCGCAGGTCGGCGGTCTCGTGGGACGAGCGGATGACGTCCTCGGCGTGGATCTCCGGCGAGTCGTCGTCGCCGAGCGCGGCCTGGATGCCGCCCTGCGCCTTCGAGGAGTTGTTCGCCTGGAGGGTCGTCTTCGTCGCGACCGCGACACGTGCGCCGGCGCGTTCCCCCGACACGGCGGCGGCGAGGCCCGCTGCGCCGCTGCCGATCACGAGCACGTCGATGAGGGCAGCGTTCGCCACGGCGGAATCCTATCAACGAACGACGTTGTGCTAATCGCGTTCATTAGCGACGCTTATTCAGAGACGAACGCGATAGACTCGTGCCATGCCGCGCCTCGCAGAGATCATGCGCCCGGAGCCGATCGTCGTCGCGCCCGAGGACACGCTCGGCGAGGTCGCCGAGCGGATGACCGCCGTCAACGTCGGCGCCGTGATCGTGAAGGACTTCGGCCGCATGATCGGGATCCTCACCGAGCGCGACATGCTGAAGGCGATGGCCGCCCGCGTCCACACGAGCGAGGCACGCGTCCGCCAGTGGATGACCGAGGATCCGGTTACCGCGTCCGCCGACGCGGACTGCGAGGAAGCGGCCCAGGTCATGCTCGAGCACGGCTTCCGCCACCTTCCCGTGGTCGACGACGCGGGCAACGTGACGGGCATCGTGAGCCTCCGCCGCGTCGTCGCCGCGACGAAGATCGCGGCCGATCCCGCCTGAGCCGCTAGCAGGCCGAGGCGGTTCCGCGGAGCAGCGCGTCGGCTGCCTGGTCGACCGTGACCTTCATGCGCCCGAGCCGCGTCACGAGCGCCCGGTCACGCCGGATCGCGGCCGCGACGTTCCGGTTCGTCGCGGTCGGCGCGGCCTTCGCGAACACGCACGACCTCGGATCCTTCGTCCCGCGGATCCAGCCCTCGGCGAAGAGGTAGCGGAGCGGCGCACGCGGGTACGGCGCCCGCGCCATGACGGCGCGCGCCTGAGCCGGGCCGACGCTCTGCTTGCGGGCGGACACCGAGACGAGCGCCTGCGCCTTCGCCGCGGTCGTCGGGAGTCGCTTCGCGAGGAGGGCGTCGGGGATCGTGCCGATCGCGAGGGCGATCGTCGCGACCATTGCGGTCACCAGGGCGTACTCGGCCACACCCGGATGATCGGTCGCCCCGTCGCCCCGGTCAACGGCGGCTCGGCCGGCTACCAGATCGAGCGCAGGAGCGCCGCGACGTCCTCGGGGCTCGCCGGCCTCGGGTTCGCCTTCGCACCGGGACGCGCGACGATCGCGACCGCGACGTCGTCGAGCTCGTCCTCCGGCACGCCGAAGTCGCGGAGCCGCTCGAAGCCGCCGAGCCGGGCGAGCTCTTCGATGCGCGTCGCGGCGTCGTCCGCGCCGAGCGCCGCGGCGAGCCGCTCGACCGCCTCGGGCACGGCCTCGGCGTTGAAGCGGAGTGCCGCCGGGAGGCAGAGCGCGTTCATCGATCCCTGAGGGAGCCCGTAGCGTCCGCCGAGCGCCTGTGCCATCGCGTGCGCCAGGCAGAGCCCCGATTCGACGAGCGCCAGCGCGGCCCGCATCGCGCCCTCGAGCAGGCGCGTTCGCCCGTAGATGCCGCGCGGCTCGCGGGCGACGAGCGGGAGGGCATGCCCGATCGCGGTCGCGCCCGTGTCCGCATGACGAGCGGCGCGGCGCTGGGCGTCAGGGTGGTAGTACGCCTCCGCGCAGTGGGCGAGCGCGTTCATCGCGGTGCCGACCGTCGCGTCGAGCGGCAGGTCGAGCGTGAGCTCGGGGTCGTAGATCGCGGCGACCGGCGTTGCGCGCTCGTCCATCCCGCCGCCCTTTCGCCCCGGCCCGAGCAGCATGCCGAAGTACGGCGTCCACTCGGCGCCGGCGTACGTCGTCGGCACGGCGACGATGCGCGGCGCCCGCCCGGACTGCGACGCCAGCTCCGAGGCGACGGCCTTGGAGGTGTCGATCGCGCTTCCCCCGCCGAGCGCCACGAGGCCGTCGGCCTCGAGCTCGACGGCGCGCGCGGCCGCCTCCTGCACCGTCTCGACCGGGACGTGCGGCCGGACGCCGTCGTACACGCCGACGACGGGCAGCGGGCCGGCAGCGGCCGCCCCCCTCCGCGTCGCCACGAGGAGCGCACGCCCGATCTCGACCTCCTCGAGGACGTCCCCGAGCTCCGACAGCGACCCGGCGCCGAAGCGCGAGACCCGCATCGGCCTCGCGTCGCTCACGCCGGCCCCGTGGCCGCGGAGAGCTCGCGCCCGAGGACGGCCACGCGCTCGCGCGCGAACTGGGCGAACTCCTGCGCCGCGCGGGTGGGAACGCGCGCCGTCCCGCGCGCGAGGACGATCTCGCGGGTTCCGTCCATCCCCTCGATCCGGGCCTCGGCGAGCACGCCCGAGGCGAGCTCGGCCTCGACGGCCCAGCGCGAGATGAACGTCACGCCGAAGCCCGCGAGCACCGCGCTCCGCACCGACTCCTGCAGGCCGAGCTCGAGGCGCAGGTCGAGATCGCGGATCCGAACGCCGAGCCGGCGAAGCTCGTCGTCGACGATCCGCCGCACGCCGGCGCCCTCCTGCATGACGACGAGCGTCTCGCTCGCGAGCTCGTGGGCGCGGATCGTCTTGCCCGCGAAGCGATGGCCGGGCGGGCACACGAGCACGACCTCGTCGTGGGCGAACGGCTCGAACTGGACGCCGCGGTGGCGCGGCGAGGCGCCGACGATGCCGAGCTCCAGCTGCCGTTCGGCGACGAGGTCGACCACGGTCCGCGTGTCGTGCACCTCGAGCGCGACGCGGACGGCCGGGTGGGCGCGCTGGAACTCGCAGAGGAGCTGCGGCACGACCACGGCGGCAGGGCCCGGTCGAGGCGCCGATCGAGAGCACGCCCGTGAGGTCGCCCTCCGCGTCCGAGACGACGTCGGAGAGCACCTGCTCCTCGAGCGCGAGGAGCCGCTGCGCGCCGCGGTACAGGCGCCGTCCGGCCTCGGTCGGCTCGACGCGGCGCCCCGATCGGTCGAGGAGCTGGGTGCCGAGCCGCTTCTCGAGCGCTCGCACCTGCAGCGAGACGGCGGGCTGGGTGACGCCGAGGCGCTCGGCCGCCTGGGAGAAGGAGCGGCGCTCGACGACCGCGCAGAACGCTGCGAGCTGACGCGTATCCATAAGCGAAGCTTATCGCAGTCGTTCGCACCCTTCCGTGCGCGAGGATGCGCCGTGATGCGCGTCTGGATCGACGTCACGAACTCGCCGCACGTCGTCTTCTTCCGGCCGCTCGTCGCGCTGCTCGAGGATCGTGGGCACGAGGTGTCGATCACGGCGCGCGACTTCGCACAGACGCTCGAGCTCCTCGAGGACGCCGGGCTGCCGCACACGGTCGTCGGTCCGCCCCATGCCGGTGCCTCGCGGCTCGCGAAGGCGCGAACGATGGCGTCGCGGCTCCGGGCGCTCCGGTCGTTCGCGCGTGGGAGAGGGTTCGACGTCGCCCTCTCGCACGCGTCGCACGAGCTGCCCGTCGCGGCGCGGTCGCTTCGGATCCCTTCCTCGTACGCGTTCGACTACGAGTTCGCCCGCGCGCAGCACGGGATCGGCTGCCGGGCGGCGACGCGGGTGGTCGTCCCCGAGGTGATCCCGCAGGAGCGCCTCACCCGACTGGGTGCGCGCGCCCGCAAGGTCGTGCGCTACCCCGGCCTCAAGGAGGAGTACTACCTCGACGGCTTCGCGCCCGACGCCGGCGTCCTCGACGCGCTCGGGATCGACCGCGGTCGGGTCCTCGTCGTCGTGCGGACGCCGCCCGAGGTGTCGCTCTACCACCTGCACGGGAACGAGCTCTTCGACGGCGTGCTCGAGCGGCTCGGGAGCGACGCCGCGGTCAGCGCGGTGGTCCTGCCCCGGACGCCGGCGCAGCGGGACGCGATCGCCGCCCGGGCGCTCCCCTCCCTCGTCGTGCCCGACCGCGCGGTCGACGCGCTCAGCCTCGTCGCGCTCGCAGACGTCGTCGTCTCGGCGGGCGGCACGATGAACCGCGAGGCGGTCGCGCTCGGGACGCCGGTCTACACGACGTTCTCGGGCACGTCTCGGCGCGGTCGACGAGCTGCTCCTGCCGACGGTCGGCTCCGCACGCTCTCGAGCGCCGACGATCTCGGTCTCGAGCGCAAGGGCACGACGTCGGCGCCCGCGGCAACGCGCGACCCCGCCGTGATGCTCGATGCGATGTTTGGCAAGCGGGTCTAGCGCATACCGACCCGAGAGGAGTAGGTTCCACGCCGTCACTCGAGGGAGGGGAGTACATGCGCAAGCCACGCCTCTTGCTGGTGTCGAGCAGCGTCGTCGCCGTGATCGTCGCCGTCGCCGCCGCCGCGGCGGTCGCCGGTGACAACGACAGCGGGTTCCACACGACCCAGCCGTCGATGCTGACCACCGGCGACCGACCCGACGTCACCTTCCGGGCGATCGCGACCGTCGGCGACAAGCTGCCGGGCGGAACGGTCTTCGAGTCGATCCCGGACGGGATCGCACTTCGCACCAGAGGTCAGGGCCGCGTCGACGTCTACGTCAATCACGAGACGTCCACGGTCCCGTTCCCGTACACGCCCGCGGCGCCGACCGAGGCTGAACTCGCAGAACGACTTCCGCAACGCCGAGGTGTCCATGCTGGCGCTCAACCAGCACAGCGCCGGGGTGCTCACGTCGAAGCCGTGTGATCTCCAGCGAGGAGGGCTTCCAGCGCTTCTGCTCGAATTTCCTCGCCTGGACGGAGCAGGGGTTCGACCGCGCGATCCTCTTCACGAACGAAGAGGCCGTGGACTGGGTCAACCGCTCCGGGAAGGCGTGGCCCGCGACGATCGGCTCGCCCTCGGCACGACAGGCGGGGTTCGTCGTCGCGCACGACATCAAGTCGGGCGAGACGCGGCCGATCTGGGGCATGGGCCGTCACAACCACGAGAACACGCGTCGCGATTCCCGGGCTACGACGAGCTCGTTCTCCTGTCGGGCGACGACACGTTCACGAACAGCCCGTCGCAGTCACAGCTCTACTCGTACATCGCCGACGACACGGACGCCGTGTGGAACGACGAGGGCTCGCTCTGGGCCTTCGTCTCCGACAACACCGCGTTCGACGAGTACGAGGACTTCGTGCCGGGTAGCGCGGCGTCGGTCACCGGTCACTTCATCGTGGTGCCGCGGCTGATCGCGACGGGCCGCAAGGCGGACGGAACCGAGGTCATGTCGAGCGACGTCGGCTTCCCGCCGCCGCCGAACGACGGCACCTGGCAGCGCGACCCGAACGGCATCGGGATCGACGGGCCGCAGTGGGTGCTCGACTACTGGTCGAAGACGAATGGCGTCTTCCGCTTCGTCCGGGTCGAGGACATCGCCTACGACAAGCGGCCCGGTATGGACAACGTCGTCTACATCGCCGACTCCGGCCGCGGTACGGCTGGTGCCGTCACAGGCGCGCAGGTCGACGAACGGCCGGATCTGGAAGATGGTGCTCGACCCGAATGACCCGCGGGTCGTGACCTCGCTCTCGATCTTCGTGGAGGGAGACGACAACCCGGTCAAGACGCTCGGCGAGGTCCACCAGCCGGACAACGTGGAGACGACGCCGAACAGCCTCCTGATCACGGAGGACCCCGGGTCGAGCCAGCAATTCACCCAGGCCGAGGCCGGCCTGCCGAACGCGACGACGGCGCGGCTGTGGCGCGTACCGCTCCTGGGCGGTGCGCCGGAGGTCGTCGCGAAGGTCGATCAGTCCGCCGACGAAGGACCGACCGACGTCGACTCCACGACGGCGAAGGGCAACCTCGGCGCGTGGGAGTCGAGCGGCGTCGTCGACGCATCCGCGGCCTTCGGGCCAGGCGCGTTCCTCGTGACCGTCCAGGCGGGGACCCTCTGGGTCGAGAAGGCGCCGGGCGACGACAACGTCGCTCCGCCCGGGCCGGACTTCACGTACAAGCGCTCGGGCGGCCAGCTCGTGCTCGTGCGCGTCCCCGGCGCATAGCGACGTCGGACAGGTGGGTCAGGCCTCCGGGCCTGGCCCACCGTCGAGCCGCGTCACGAAGCCCGGCCCGCCGGCGAACAGGCAGTGGTCGACGTTCCACGCGCGTCCGCCCGAGTACACGAGCGTTTCGGTGACCTGACGGGGGTCGACCTCGCGGACGGACGCGATCGGCGTGTGCCCGTGGACGATCCGCGTCCCGCCGAAGCGATCGAGCAGCGCGTCCACGCCCGCAGCGTCCACCAGCTGCATGCGGTCGCACAGGACCTCGAGGAGCTCGTCGACCTCCTCGGGTGCCCCGCTTCCGAGGATCGAGGCGATCGCGGCGTTGACCTCGTCGAGGCTGTCGCCGTAGCGGAGGTAGGCGGTCGTGTCGGCGTGGACGAGGAGCCATTCGCCCTCGCGCGCGACCGCGGGGCGGGCGAGCACCCATTCGATGTGCTCGGGCGTGAGCCCTCGGAGGTCCGCCTCGGCACCGCCGTTCATCCGCCACACGTCGAGAAACGTCGTTCCCGGGAAGGAGGTGTCGCGCTCGCCGAAGCGGTGGGCGGCGAGCAGGAAGGCCTCGTGGTTGCCGAGGAGGCAGCGGACGGCGCCGTCGCTCTCGCGCTCGAGACGGCGGACGAGGTCGATCGCCCCGAGGCCGTCGGGGCCGCGGTCGACGAGATCGCCGACGAGCCACAGGACTGCGTCGGCGCCGGCCCACCGCTCCGAGGCGTCGATCAGGCCGCTCCCGACGAGGAGCGACGCGAGCGCGTCTCGATGGCCGTGGACGTCGCCCACGACGAACACGGGTGTGGCCATCCCTACGGAACGGTGGCGCCGGACCGGGCCCGCTTCGGCTCCTCGACGACGCGACGCAGCGCGCCGACGAGCTCCAGGGTCTCTCCGTCGGAGACGAGCCGCTCGAGGAGCGCGAGCTCGGCCTCGAGCCAGTCGGAATCGATCGGCGAGCGCGTGATCAGGTCGATCTTCGGATGCGGGCTCGGGGTCGCCGTCTCGCCGGCGCCGACGAGCTCCTCGTGGAGCTTCTCGCCCGGCGCAGGCCCGATGAACTCGATCGCGACGTCGGTCCCCGGCTCCTTCCCCGAGAGCCGGATCATCTTGTCTGCGAGGTCGACGATGCGCACCGGCTCGCCCATGTCGAGCACGTAGACCTGTCCGCGGCCGCCGATCGCGCCGGCCTGGACGATGAGCTGCACCGCCTCGGGGATCGTCATGAAGAAGCGCGTCATCTCCGGATGCGTCACGGTGACGGGGCCGCCCCGCGCGATCTGGCGCCGGAAGATCGGCACCACCGACCCGGACGAGCCGAGGACGTTGCCGAAGCGCACGGCGACGAACCGCGTCCCGACGTCCGCCCGGTGGCCCCAGGTCTCGACGATCCACTCCGCGAGGGCCTTCGACTGGCCCATCACCGTCTTCGGGTTCGCGGCCTTGTCGGTCGAGACGAGCACGAACCGCTTGGCGCCGTACTCGACCGCGACGTCGGCGACCACGCGCGTCCCGATCGTGTTGTTCCGGACGGCCTCGATCGGGTTCGCCTCCATCAGCGCGACGTGCTTGTACGCGGCGGCGTGGAAGACGACGCCGGGCCGGTACTTGTCGAAGACCTGGCGCAGCTTGGCTGCGTCCTTCACGTCCCCGACGACCGCGGCGGCGGGGAGGAACCCGCGCTCGCGGACGAGCTCCCGCTCGATCTCGAACAGCGCCGGCTCGGCGTGGTCGAGCAGCACGAGCTTCGCCGGCCGCAGACGCGCGATCTGACGGCAGAGCTCGGAGCCGATCGAGCCGCCGGCGCCCGTCACGAGCACGACCTCGCCCGCGACGTACCCGGAGATCGCCGCGATGTCGACCTCCACGGGCTCGCGGCCGAGCACGTCCTCCACCTCGACCGGCCGGAGCTGCCGCGCGAGATCGCGGTCGCCCGAGACGAGGTCGGAGAGGCTCGGCAGGGTCTTCACCGGGACGTGGAGGCGCGCGCGCGGTCTCGACGATCTGGGCCCGCAGCTCGCCCGACGCGGTCGGGATCGCGATGAGCACCTCGTCGGGGCGGCGATCGCGGAGGATGTGAGCGAGATCGGAGGTCGTGCCGAGCACGCGGACGCCGTGGAGCCGCAGGTTCCGCTTGCGCGGGTCGTCGTCGAGCAGCCCGATCGGCGTGTAGCCGAGCGCCGGGTTGCGCTGCATCTCCTTGACGACGAGCTGCGCGGCATCGCCCGCGCCCACGACGACGACGTCCCTCCCGCGCGCGACGATGCGGCCGGGCAGCGGGCGCTCGATCAGCGTTCGCGCGAGGAGGCGCGAGCCGGCCACGAGCGCGAGGCAGAGCAGCAGGTCGATGAACCAGACGCCGCGCGGGACCGCGACGCGGTGCACGTCGAAGAGCGTGAAGACGAGGAAGACCGCGACCGAGGCGAGGACGACGCCGCGGAACGCCCCCCACATGTCGCGCGTCGAGACGTAGCGCCACCAGCGGTTGTAGAAGCCCGAGAGCGCGAAGACCGGGAGCTTGATCCCGACGACGAGGAGGACGATGCCCCAGTCGAGGTACCGGTCGTAGTAGACCGGGCGGCTCTCGAAGCGAAGATTCCAGGCAAGCCACCAGGCGAGCGCGACGAGCCCTGCGTCGACGCCGACCTGCCAGATCGAGTGTCGGGTGATGGGGCTGCGCACGCGGCCGTCCTCGTCCTCAGACGGCGACGCCCACGGCGGCGCGCACCGTCGCGACGACGCGTTCCTGATCCGCCGGGCCGATCCCGCCCCACATCGGCAGCGCGAGGTTCTCGGCGGCCGCGCGCTCCGTCTCCGGAAGCGACCCGGGCTCGTACCCGAGGTAGGCCATCGCCGGCTGGAGGTGGAGCGGCGTCACGTAGTACGACGCGGACGCGATGCCCGCATCGGCGAGCGCCGCCGCGATCCGGTCGCGCTCGGTCGAGCGCACGACGAACATGTGGTAGACGTGGCCGGCCTCGTCGCCGGGCAGCTCGACGACCTCGCCGAGCCCCAGCTCGGCGTAGCGCGCCGCTGCGTCGCGTCGCGCGCGGTTCCAGCCCGCGAGGCGCGGGAGGAAGACGCGGAGAGCGGCGGCGTGGATGGCATCGAGGCGCGAGTTCGTCCCGATCAGCTCGAATGTCTTCTTGTCGACCGAGCCGTGGAAGCGGAGCCGGCGCACCGTCTCCGCGACCGACTCGTCGGTGAAGGCGATCAGCCCGCCGTCGCCGAGCGCGAAGAGGTTCTTCGTCGGGAAGAAGCTGAACGTCGAGCAGACGCCGGTCGTCGCGATCCCCGGCGCGCCGAACGCCTGAGCCGCGTCCTCGAGGAGCGGCACGCCCAGCGCGGCGAGCTGGGCCAGCGGCGCGGGTCGTCCGAAGAGGTGGACCGGGACGATCGCCTTCGTGCGCTCCGTGATCCTCGCGGCGACGTCCTCCGGGTCGACGTTGAGCGTCGCCGGGTCGATGTCCGCGAAGACGGGGGTCGCGCCGACACGCGCGATCGCCTCGGCGGTGGCGTAGAACGTGAACGCCGGGCAGATCACCTCGTCGCCGCGCCCGACACCCATGGCCTCGAGCGCGAGAACGAGCGCGTCGGTCCCGTTGGCCACGCCGAGCGCGCGCGGGACGCCGAGATACGCGGCAGCCTCGCGCTCGAACGCCTCCACCTCGGGCCCGAAGATGAAGCGACCCGTCTCGAGGAGCTCGGCGAACCGCTCCTTGAGCTCCGGGATGAGCGGCGCGTACTGCGCCTTGACGTCGACGAGCGGGATCACGATCGCCCGAGTGTACCGGCCTCGGTGCAGGGAAAACCCCGCCGAGGCCCTCTACGCAGGCTCGTCCGCCGGCTTCCGGCGGCGCTTGACGATGCGCCATCCGAGCCACGCGACAGCGGCGACGACGCCGGCCACGATGAGGTAGTCGACGTACCGGAACGCCTCGTGGAAGCTCTCCCAGTTCGCCCCCGCCGCCCATCCGGCGCCGGCGAATGCGAAGCACCAGATCGCCGACCCGAGCAGGGTCAGCCACACGTACGGCCCGAACCGGGCGCGGAACACCCCGGCGGGCAGCGAGATGAACGACCGGATCACGGGCGTCACCCGTCCGAGGAACACGGCCCATTCCTCCCAGCGGTCGAACCAGCGCTCCGCGCGGTCGAGCTTCTCGGTGTTCAGGTGGAGCCACTTCCCGTGCTGCTCGAGCCAGGGCCGCCCGAGGTAGTCCCCGAGCGCCCAGCCGCCGATCGACCCGATGAGGTAGCCGATCGTCCCCGCGGTCGCCATCGCCACGTATGCCGGGAAGCCGTCGGCGAACTCGTAGCCGAAGAGGGTCACCGACTGGCCCGCGAGCGCGCCCGACGCGACGGCGCCGGCGTAGACCATCACGACCTCACTGGCCGCCGGGAGCACGGCGTCGATCAGCATGAGGAAGAAGACCGCGTAGAGGCCCTGGTTCCCGATCGCGTCGGTGACGGCGTCGGTGATCCCGTGGAGGAAGTCGCTCAGGACGTTCGCGACGAGCATCGCCGCGGAAAGCTACCGACGCGGCAGGCGGGCCTTCGTCATGACGATCGTGCGGCCGAGCTCGGTGCGCCCGAGAGCGCTCGTCGCGGCAACCCGGATCTCGTACGTCCCCTGGAGCCGCTGCCGCCGCTGGTCGAGCCCGTCCCAGACGACGCGATGCTCGCCCGCCTGCCACGGGCCCGACCCGGCGAGACCCCTGCGAACGACCCGGCCGGCCGCGTCGAGCACGGTCACGCTGACGCGTGCGTCGCGCGCGAGCCTCCACGAGATCGGGATCTCGCGGCCGCCGGGCGGCACCGCCCGTCGCCCGGGCGCCCGGAGGAAGCCCAGCGTCGTGTCGACGACGAACGTCCGCGTCATCGTCGACGAGCGGCCGACGTCGTCCGTGGCGGTGATCCGGAGCCGCCAGCGACCCTCGGCGACGCCTGCCTCCTCCGCTCCCGTCTCGCTCGGGGGCGGCGGGAAGGCGATCGGGTAGGCGCCGATCTCACGCGGGCCCGACTCGTTGACGGCGACCGACCCGTCGGGCCGCGTCAGCGTCACGTCGACGGTCGACGGCGCGGACACCCGGTACGACAGCGTCTGCGCGTCACCCACGCCGTCGCCGTTCGGGGAGACCTGCGCGACGGGGGGCGGCAGGAACGCGCCGGTGTAGTGGAACACCAGGGCGGAGCCGACGGCCCGCTCGCGCCCGTCCGAGGGCTTGTTGAGGACGGCGCCGTCGAACGCGAGCGTGGTCGACCCACCTCCGTCGAAGGCCATGGCGCGGATCGCGCCGAGTCTCACCATCGTCCGGGCGAGCTCGGCGTTCGTCAGGCCCGTGCTGTACCCGGGCTGCCGGCCGTCGACCGCGACGAGGATGATGCGCCCGTTCGGCAGCTGGCCGACGGCGCTCCGCGGCGCGCGCGGGCGAAGCTGGAGCGGAGTGAACCACTCGTTCGGGCTGGCGACCGCCTTGCCGCCGCGGACGAGCTCCGGCCCGCCGCCGACGGCGTCCGCGACCCCGGCCCAGCCCGGGACGAAGTCGAACCGCGCCCGGAGCGCGGTGCCGACGACGGCCTCCGTCGCGAGCGCGGCCCCCTGCGGGCCCGACGCGACCAGGACGGCGCCGCCGAGGGGAATCGGCACGGGCGCGCCGCCCTGGACGACCTCGACGACGTTCGCCGTGAGGTCGACGCCGGGCGTGACGAGCGGGAACGGGAACAGCACCGCGGCCGTCGAGCCCGGGGCAGACGGCGTGGCCGTGCCGTAGCCGGCGGTGTAGACGGCGGCGCCCCCGGGGGTGGGTGGATCGTTGAGCGCGGCGAGCGGATGGACGGTCGTCCCCGCCCAGGTCGCGCGAAGCCCGATCTTCCGGATGTCGAGCGTCCCGTCCGTCAGCACGCCGACGCTCGACCGTTTCGCGTTCGGGCCGGCGGCGAGGTCGCCGTGTCGCATGAAGATCCCGCTCACCCGCCCGTTGTCGAACCGCGAGAAGTCGGCGTTGACCCCGGCGGTGACGCCGTCCGGGACCCGTCGCTGCATCGACGACACCGTCTCGCGCCCGAGGACCGAGTCGTTCGAGAGCAGCGGCTCGAGCGTCGTGAGGCCACCGGGCCGCGGGCCGGCGATGACGTTGAGGACGACGGGACCGTGGTTCGTGAACTGGACCGTTCGCGCATGGGTGACGCCCGGCCACAGGACGGTCGAGGCCGCATGCGCGTCGGTCGCGAGGAGAGCGACCGTCGCGACAGACGAGACCGCGGCGAGGATTCTGAGCCGGGAGCGGAGCCTCATAGGACTGCGGCCAGCGTAGAGGGGGCCCGGTTGGCGCCCCCGTTCGCTAACAGGATTCGAACGTTCGCGCCCGATACGAGGCGACGATCGTCGACCGGCGCTTCTCGGGCAGCATCCGCTCCAGCGCCCGGAGCGCCGCGGGAACGACCGGGACACGCGCCGCGTACCGGTGCAACGTGCCGACGAGCTCGACCGCGACCGGCTCGAGGCCGCCCGCCTCGGTGGCCTCCGCCAGCGCGGCCGGCGTGTTCGCGCGGTAGCGGGTCGGGTAGACGTCCTTCTCTGCCGCCCCGGCGCCACGGCGCTTGATCCCGAGGCGGACGCGGTTCGGGAGCCGCGCGCCGAGCGCCATTGCCGGGCTCGCCCGGTTGCTCGTCACGATGACGACCCGTCCGTCCGGGCGGAGGAGCCGCCGCCAGTCGGCGAACGCTCCTGCGGGGTCGTCGAGGTGCTCGACGACGAAGTTCGCGTAGACGAGGTCGAAGCTCGCGTCGTCGAACGGCAGCCGCTCGTCGAGGTTCGCGTGGACGAACTCGTCGACGCTCGGGTTCTCGCGGCCCGCGGGCTCGTCGGCGTCGACTCCGACGAGTCGCTCGATCCGGTCGCGGTAGAAGCGGAGCCGCGTCGTCCGTCCGCAGCCGGCGTCGAGCACGGCCGCGCCGGGCCGAAGCGCATCGTCGAGGAGCCTCTGCTCGACCGCGACGTGATCGACCTCCACGGCGGCCATTCTGACCCGCATCGGCGACGCGCGCTATTCGCTCCCGGCCGCCGCTGCGCGTCGCGCGATCGTGGCGTTGAGCACCGTCGACGTGACGATGAGGCGACCGATGAGGTACATGCTGAAGAGGAGCGCCGCGGCCGCGCCGAGCGCGCCGTACGAGTCCTGTCGCTCCTCGATGAGCCACCCGATGAAGAGCGTGTTGAACAGGAAGATCGCGAGGCTGCCGACGCCGTAGAGGAGCGCTCCCGGGATCCGTTCGGTCACGGTCGAGGTCCCGTGCGGGAAGAGCTGCGAGACGCCGAGCCACAGGCCCGAGACGGCGGCGACGGCGAACACGACGCCGAGGATCCCGCCGAGCACGGAGTCCGCGCTGAGCGCGCCCGCGACGTTCGACGCCACCATCTGCCCGACCACCGCGAGGCCGAACAGGCCGATCGACCGTGGCTTGATCTTCACCGCTCGACCCGATCCCTCGTAGGCGAGCGCGTGCACGATCGAGACCGACCGGAAGAGCTGCCCGATCGCGTACGCGAGGACCGGGATGCTGGCGATGAGCACCCACCACCGGGCGGAGTCGTCCGCCGCCCCCGCGATCTCGCGCGCGACCACCTGCGTGAGCCCGAGGTCGTCGGCGACGGCGGCGGTGCTCTGGTCGGTCGCGTCGGCGAAGACGCCGAGCCCGACGACGAGGAAGACGGCGAACGGGAGCAGGAAGACGAAGAGCCGGTAGGCGAGCGCGCCGGCGAGCAGGCTGCCGCCGATCTCCGAGTCCCGCTCGACCGTCGCGACCGCGATGTCGACGGACCGGTGGCGCGCGCGCGCCTCCTCGATCTGCTCGCGCAGGATCCGCACGCGCTCGGCCGCGGCAAGCGCGCGTCCGGCGAGGGTCTTGCCCGCCACGACCTCGGTCTCGGGCGGAGGAGCCTCCGCGGGCTCGAGGGGCTCGTCGGGCATGCGCCCCCGGGTCAGCCGACCGGGACGCCGTCCTGCAGGAACCGAAGCTCCGGAACGTGCGGAAGCTCGCCGACGTCGCGCGCCATCTCGAGGAAGGTGTAGAGGCCGGCGCGCTCGCGGGGGCCGAAGCTGTAGCGGAGCTTCTCGAAGTACCGGGCGAGGAAGCCGGCCGGGTAGCCGTAGCGCTCGCTCGCCTCGTACGCGAGCCGCTCCGGCTCCGACCGGGCGAGCCGCACCGAGGCGACGAGTGCCTCCTGCAGCTCGACGAGACCGTCGATGACCGGCTCGGGGGCGGCCCAGACCGCGAAGACCATCGGCAGGCCGGTCCGCTCGAGCCAGAGCCGCCCGAGATCGTGGTGCGGGGTCGGATCCTCGAACGCGCTCTTCAGCGCCGCGTCGCCGATCAGGAGCTTCGCGTCGGCGTCGGCCGCCTCGTCGAGCGGGACGAGCTCGGCGCGCGGAAGCAGCACCCTCGTCAGGACGACGGACGTCGCGCTCTCCGGCGTGACGGCGACCGAGCGGACCCGGCCGAGCGGGATCCGCGACACGAGCTGGATCGAGTCGACCGCGCCCTCGGACGAGACGCAGAGGCGAGGCATGAGGCGCAGGCGCGAGGCGTTCCGCGCGTACTCGATCGACGAGATCGGCGCGACGTCGATCTCGCCCGCGAGCAGGAGCCGGTTGAGGTCGGTCGGGACACCGACGACCTCCTCCACCTCGTGCGTGAGGCGGTGGAAGACCGGCGCCATGTTGACGTACGAGATGCGGCCCAGGCGGATCATCGGCGGGGTCAGTCTAGGCGAGGCCTAGCTCGGGCGGCAGCGGTCGCGCGTGCAGCACGACGAGCGTCCTCGTCGGACGGGTCAGCGCCACGTAGAGCTCGCGCAGGCCCTGGTGCCGGTCGGCGATCAGCGCGGGCTCGACGACGATCACGTGGTCGAACTCGAGGCCCTTCGCCTCGCGCGGCGTGAGGAGCGGTATCCCCTCGAACGCGCTCGACTCGGCGAGCGCGGGCTCGACGAGCTCGTCGGGGACGATCAGCGCGAGGAGCCCCTCCTCGGCCGCGAGCTCACCCGCGACGCGATACGCCTCACGGAGGAGCGCGTCCTCGGCGACCCGGCGGACGACCGGCTCGGACGTCCCGGCCCGGTAGGCGAGCGGCCGCTCGATCAGCGGCGCGATCGTGTCGAGCAGCGGGAGGGCGAGCGCCATGATCTCGTGCGGCACCCGGTAGGCGTGACGCAGCTCCTCGATCGCCGCCTCCTCGGCGCCGGGCAGGTGGTCGACCACCTCGTCCCACGTCTCGTAGGCGCGCGGCCCGGTTCCCTGGGCGATGTCCCCGAGCATCGTCACCCCGCTCCCCTTTGCACGCCGCGCGATCATCCGCAGCTGCATCGGCGAGAGGTCCTGGGCCTCGTCGACGATGACGTGGTCGAACGCGCGCGCAGGCTCGCCGACGAGCGCGTGCGCCTCGTCGAGCAGTGCGACGTCCGCCTCGCCCCACCCGGCACCGCGGCGGCGCAGGAGCCGCTGCTCGGTGTCGTCGAGGACACCCTCGGCCGCCTCGGCCAGGAAGGACGGCGTCGTGAACAGCGCCCGGACGAGCCGGTCCGGGGCGACGGCGGGCCAGGCGCGATCGAGGACGCGCCGGAGCTCGCCGCTCGACCGGAGCGCCCGCTCGACCTGCTCCGCGTCGCGCATCGCGCCGCCCTCGAGGAGGCGGCCGTACTCGCCGTAGAAGCTCCGCACGAGAGCCATCCGGAAGCGCTCGCGCGCGGCGGCCGTCGTGCCGTGCTCCGCGCGCACCTCGTCGAGGAGCCGCACCTGGTCGCGGACGCGGACACGGACGAACGCCCCGTCGAGGCGGAGCAGCAGCTCGTCGGGCTCGCCTCGGAGGCGGATCTCGGCGGCGCGGGAGATCACGTCGGCCATCCGCTCGTCGCCCTTCAGCCGCACGACGTCGCCCGGCTCGCTCGAGGGTCGGCTCGACGCCGTCGACGAGCTCCGAGACCGCACGCTGCTCGACGGCGTCCTCCCCGAGCGCGGGAAGGACGTGCGAGACGTACTCCATGAAGGTGCGGTTCGGCCCCACGACGAGGACGCGGCTCCGCGCGCTCCGCTCGCGCGCCGTGTAGAGGAGCCACGAGGCGCGGTGGAGCCCGACCGCGGTCTTGCCCGTCCCGGGCCCGCCCTGGATCACGAGAGGGCTGTCGGGCGGGTAGGTGATCAGCCGGTACTGGTCGGCCTGGATCGTCGCGACGATGTCCCGCATCCGCTCGTCCCGGCTCCGTTCGAGCTCCTCGAGCAGGAAGTCGCTGACGCGGGCGCCGTCGAGCGTCGAGCCGTCGAGCGTCTCGTCCGCGATGTCGAGGAGCGTCCGCCCGTTCGCCCGGAAGCGACGGCGGAGGGTCACGCCCTGTGGATCGATCGGGGTCGCGGTGTAGAACGGACGAGCCGCGGGCGCCTGCCAGTTCACGACGAGACGGTCGCCGCCCTCGTCGTGCACCCAGCGCCGCCCGACGTAGAGCGGGGACTCGAGCGTCTCGAAGTCGAGCCGGCCGAAGCAGAGCCCGCGCTCCGCGTCCTCGTACGTCGCGAGCCGGCGCGCGGCCCACGCGTCGAGCGCCGCCTGGGCGACCTCGCCGTCCGCGGCGTCGGCCGCGCGAACGACGACGTCCCGCATGCGCTCGAGGCACTCGTACGCGTGGTCGACGTACGCCTGCTCCGCCGCAAGCTCCGGGTGCGTCACGTTTCGAGGGTAACGGGCGGTCGGCCCGGCGTCGCGAGTCGCTACGTCACCCAGAGGAAGAACGTCAGGAGGTTGCCGTCGAGGTCGAGCGTCGCGAACTCGCGCGTCCCGAAGTCCGTGTCCTCGACGCCGTCCTTCGAGACGGGGTGCAGCACGTCCGCCGCCCGCAGCTCGTCGAAGAGCTCGTCGACGCCCTCGCACATGATCCGGCAGCTCGCCGTCCCGGCGATGAACGACTCGGCGCCGCTCCGGACCGGGCTCTCGGCCGTGTCGGACCGCTCGCGCCACGTCTCGTCGCCGGACTCCCACAGGTGGAGCACGGCCTCGTCGCGGAGGAGCACGGCGAACCCGCCGTCGTGGTGCAGCACCTCGAAGCCGAGCCGGTCGCGGTAGAAGGCGACCGCGGCCGTCATGTCGCGAACGGGCAGTGCCGGGATCGTCTGCGTCAGCCTCGGCATCGCACCGCGAACGCTACCGGGCGGGGGATCGTGTGCCGAGGCGGCCTCCGGCGGATACCGTGCAACCGTGGGAACCGTGTCTCAGGCCACGCGGACGGCACTCGTCGAGTCGCTGATGGAGCGGTTCCCGCACGTCCCGCGCGAGGCCGTCCTCAAGGAGGACCTGCTGCGGACGGGCATCGCGTTCGACGAGTCGGCCCTGAGCGACAACCTCGACGGCGACGTGAAGCCGAAGTCGTACTTCATCTTCTCGTTCGACCAGAAGCCCCTCGCCGAGCTCGGCGAGGCGGCGCGACGGCGGCCGCCGGAGGAGATCGCCCTCACGGGCGGTCCGTACGGCCTCCGGCGCACGATCGTCTCCGTGCGGGTGAACCCGGGCTCGCCGTACCGCATCGACCTGGCGGAGGACGGCTCGCTCCGACTCGGCCTCGAGGGCCGGCCGATCGCGGACGTCGGTCTCCCGCCGATGCCCGAGTACTACCGGCACACGCTCGCGAACGGGAAGACCGTGATGGAGACCGCCCCGACGATCCAGTGGGGCTACCTGATCTACCTCACGGTGCTGCGCCTCTGCCAGTACTTCGGCGCCAAGGAGGAGTGCGGCTTCTGCGACATCAACCACAACTGGCGCCAGCACAAGCGCGAGGGCCGCCCGTACACCGGGGTGAAGCCGGTCGCGGACGTGCTCGAGGCGCTCGCGCTCATCGACCGCTACGACGCCGACCGCGTGAGCAAGGCGTACACGCTCACCGGTGGCTCCGTCACGAGCACCGTCGACGGGCTCGCGGAGGCCGACTTCTACGGCCGCTACGCGCAGGCGATCGAGGAGCGCTTCCCCGGCCGCTGGATCGGCAAGGTCGTCGCGCAGGCGCTGCCGCGCGCGGACGTCCAGCGCTACAAGGACTACGGGATCACGATCTACCACCCGAACTACGAGGTCTGGGACAAGCGGCTGTTCGAGCTCATCTCGCCCGGGAAGCAGCGCTACGTCGGCCGCGAGGAGTGGCATCGGAGGGTCCTCGACGCCGCGGAGGTGTTCGGCCCGCGCTTCGTGATCCCGAACTTCGTCGCCGGTGTCGAGATGGCGAAGCCCTTCGGCTTCTCGACCATCGACGAGGCGATCGCGTCGACGACGGAGGGGCTCGACTTCTTCATGAGCCACGGCGTCACGCCGCGCTTCACGACGTGGTGCCCGGAGCCGACGACGCCGCTCGGCCGCGACAACCCGGACGGCGCACCGCTCGAGTACCACATCCGCCTCCTCCAGGCCTACCGCGAGGCGCTCGCGCGTCACGGGCTCAGGCCGCCGCCGGGCTACGGGGTCGCGGGGGCGGGGAACGCGGTCTTCTCGGTCAGCTCGTTCATGGACACGCTCGATCCCGAGGAGGTCACGGTGGAGGAGGCCGTGCCGACATGAGTCGGATCTCCGTCGACGACGCCGCACGCCTCTGGCACGAGGCGTCGGACGACGAGCTCCGCGAGCTCGCCCGCGCCGGCCGCGCGCGCTGGCACGAGCCGGATCGCGCGACGTACATGGTGATGCGCATCGTCAACTACACGAACGTCTGCGTCGCCCAGTGCGACTACTGCGCGTTCTACGTCCTGCCGAACCAGGACGGCGGCTACGTGCTCGACCGGCAGGAGGTGTTCGCGAAGATCGACGAGCTCCTCGAGGTCGGCGGCGACCTCGTCGCGTTCAACGGCGGCTTCAACCCGAAGCTGCCGCTCGACTTCTACTGCGACCTCTTCGCGTCGGTGCGCGAGCGCTACGGCGACCGCGTCGAGTTCTACGCGCTGACGGTGGCGGAGTTCGTCTACCTCGCCGACCGCGCCCGGCTCTCCCACGCCGAGGCGGCGGCGCGCCTCCGCGACGCGGGCGTGTACTGGATCACGGGCGGCGGGAGCGAGATCCTCACCGAGGACTTCCGCAAGCGGCATGCGAAGTGGAAGTACACGGTGGCCGAGTACCTCGAGGCGCAGCGCGCGATCGTCGAGAGCGGGATGCGGACGACGGCGACGATGGTGATCGGCTTCGACGAGACGCTCGAGGAGCGGCTCGAGCACCTGCAGCGGACGCGCGACTTCCAGGACGAGTGCCTGCGCGACGGCCTCGACGGGCTCTTCTCGTTCCTCTGCTGGACGTACAAGCCGTACGGCACGGCGTTCGGCGGCCGGGAGATCGCGCCGCGCGAGTACTGGCGTCACATCGCGCTCTCGCGCATCTTCCTCGACAACGTCCGGCACATCCGGACCTCGGTGCTGACGCTCAACGAGGACGCCTTCCGGGCGCTCGACTTCGGTGCCGACGACTTCGACCTGCCGATCGAGGACGAGGTCACCCAGAAGGCGGGCGCGCGCATCGACCTCGACCTCGAGCGCCTGCTGGAGATCCCGCGGGGCCTCGGCTACCGCGTCGAGTACCGCCGCGCCGAGCGTCCGGCGCTGACGCGCCTCCTAGCGGTCGCGGTCGACGACCGCGTCGGCGAGCGCGTCGAGCTCGTCCCGCCGGACGGCGCCGTCGAGGCTCTCCCGCGCCCGCCTCGCGTAGTCGAGCGCGATCTCCCGCGACCGCGCGAGGGCGTCGGTGGCGGCGACCCGGACGAGGGCGCCCTCGAGCGGCCCGCCCTCCAGTGCCTGCCGGACGACCTCGTCCTGCTGCGCGGCGAGGAGGAGCGGGAGCGTCGGCGTCCCGTCGCGCAGGTCGGTCCCGGGCACCTTCCCCGTCTCGACCGTCTCGCCCGTGCAGTCGAGGACGTCGTCGACGATCTGGAACGCGACGCCGAGCAGGCGCCCGAACTCCGGGTTCCCGCCGCCGAGCGCACAGGCGGCGGCGAACAGGGAGCCGGTCTTGAGCGAGCACCGCTCGAGGTACGCCTCGACGGTCGTCGACGCGTCGTAGCGCTGCAGCCGCTGCAGCGCCTCGCCGCGCGCCAGGGCGAGCGAGGCGTCCGCGAGCGCCGCGACGCGCTCCTGCGGGCCGGTGGCGGCAAGCGTCGCGAACGCCGCCGCGAACAGATGGTCGCCGGTCGCCTTCGCGGCGAAGGCGCCGTGCGCCGTCCAGGCCGCTGCGCGCCCACGGCGGAGCTGCGCGCCGTCGACGATGTCGTCGTGGACGAGCGTCGCCATGTGGACGAGCTCGACCGCGACGCCCTCGACCACGGGCGGTGCCGCGTCGGGAGACGACGACAGGAACGTCAGGGTGGGGCGGAGCCGCTTGCCTCCGGCCGCGAGCGCATCCGCTCCGACGGAGGCGACGGTGCCGGGGTGCGCCTCGACGACCTCCGCGAGTCGCGCCTCGACGGCGTCGAGGTAGTCGGAGAGCCCGGCGGCCGACCGCACGGTCTCGAGCGCGCTCACTCGGTGACCCCGACGTGCAGCGCGACGATCGTCGCGCCCAACAGGCGGAACCTGACCTGCTCGAACCCCTGCCGCTCCATCAGCGCGGCGAGCCCCTCGGCGCCGGGGAAGCGCCGCACGCTGGCGGGCAGGTACGTGTAGGCCTTCCCGCCGGGCAGCACCTTTCCGAGCAGCGGCACGATCCGGTCGAACCAGAGCGAGAAGAACGGCTTCAGCACCCCGCGGGGCTGGGTGATCTCGAGGATCGCGAGCCGCCCGCCGGGCCGGAGCACGCGGCGCAGCTCCGCGAGCGCGGCCTCGAGGTCGGCGACGTTCCGGACGCCGAAGCCGACGGTCGCCGCGTCGAACGCGTCGTCGTCGAACGGCAGCGCGAGCAGGTCGCCCTCCACCCAGGTGACGGTGTCCGACTTGCGTCGCGCCCGCTCGAGCATCCCGGGCGAGAAGTCGAGGCCGGTCACGACCCCTCCCTCCCGCTCGGCGGCGACGGCCAGGTCGCCGGTTCCGCAGCACGCGTCGAGCACCCGGTCGCCGGGCTGGACGACGGCCTCCACCGTGAGCCGTCGCCACGAGCGGTCGAGCCCGGCGGTCATGACCCGGTTCATCGCGTCGTACACCGGCGCGATCCGGTCGAACATCCCGCGGACCTCGTCCGAGTGGAGCGTCCCGGACTCGTGCGTCACTCGCCCCACCGCCGGATCAGGGAGGTGTCGATCCCGAGCTGGTCGAGGCAGCGCGCGACGACGAAGTCGACGAGGTCCTGCACCGTGTCCGCGCCGTGGTAGAAGCCCGGCGCGGCGAAGAGGATCACGGCGCCCGCGTCGTTCAGGGTGGCGAGGCCGCGGAGGTGGATCGACGAGAGTGGCGTCTCGCGCGGGACGAGGACGAGCTTCCGCCGCTCCTTGAGCGCGACCGAC
Source organism: uncultured Actinomycetes bacterium (assembly GCA_963712255.1). GTDB lineage: Bacteria > Actinomycetota > Thermoleophilia > Gaiellales > Gaiellaceae > Gaiella. The sequence goes on along the minus strand of CAVQHL010000014.1, from coordinate 445,256 downwards.
GCGGCGCGGTGGATCAGGTTCTGCATCGCGCCCGAGGCGAGCGTCCCGACCGTGGACATCGAGCACGGGCAGACGACGTACGCGTCGACCTTCGCCGAGCCGCTCGCGAACGGGCTCTTCCAGTCCTGCGCGTCGTAGACGGTCACCGAGCCGGCGGTGTCGCCGACGAAGCGCTCGAGCACCTCGTCGCGCGGCAGCGAGGCGTCGCGGTACAGCTCGGTGGCGAGCACCTCGATGCCCGCCGACGAGGCGCACAGCCCGACCTCCGCACCGGCGGCGGCGACCCCGTCGAGGATCCCCTTCGCGTAGGGCGCGCCGGACGCGCCCGTGATCCCGAGGAAGACCTTCACGACCGGGAGCGTAACCGCGTCTCGCCGCCGCACGGGCGGCGTGCGCGCGGTTCCGTGGCGACCGGGCTACCCGCCGTCCGCGCTCTCGCCGCCCCGGGAGGCGTCGAGGAACGTCGCAAGGTTCGTGAGGTTCTCGTCGCCGAGGTAGGCGTACGAGATCATCACGTTGTTCCCGTACTGCGCCGGGTTCGAGACGTACGACTTGAAGAAGTCGACGCCTCGGTCGGTCGCCCCCACCTCGCTCAGGTCGGGCGCGCCGAGGTTCGAGTTCCCCTCACCGAGGTACGTGTGGCAGTTGAGGCAGCCCGACTGCGCGAACAGGGTCGCGCCGGCCACCGCCGCCTCGTTGTCCGCGAACCCTTGCACCTCGGCCCACTCGTCGACGGTGCCGGAGGCGATGAGCTCGGAGCCAAGGGCCTCCTTCGCGGTCGCGCCCTTCCAGGTCAGGACGCCCATCGAGATGACCGTGAGGATCGCGGCGATCAGCGCCACCGGGCGCCGGCCGATCCGCCGCTCGGGGCGGCGATCGTAGAACGGCAGCCCGATCAGGAGGATCAGCAGGATCGTCGGCACGCCGACCGTGCCGAGGAAGACCGTCTCCGGCCACTTGAAGATCCGCAGGAGGTAGAAGAGGAAGTAGAAGAACCAGTCGGGGCGCGGGACGAACTCGATCGTGCCCGGGTCGGCCTCGTCCGTGTACCACGGCCCGAGAATCCCGGCTTCCGTGCCGTCCGCCGTGAAGTACCAGACGCACGCGAGGCCGATGATCACGGCCACGACGACGAGCGACATGATCGAGTCGTGCAGCACCGCGTACGGGAAGAAGCTCTTCCCCTCGCGCTCGACGTCCTCCTTGTAGCGCTTGAACTCGGCGCGGTTGCGGTCCTTCAGCGGCGTGCCCACTACGACTCCGGCTCCTCGGTGGCGGGCGGGCGGATCAGCCCTTCACGACCGCCGCCGTTCGTCTCGGGCCGGACGCGGCCGGCAGCCGACTTCGACCACGGCGGGGAGGTGACGCCCAGGCGCACCACGAGGTACAGGTGCAGCCCGATGAGCGCCATGATCGCCGCCGGGCACGAGCAGCATGTGCAGGGCGTAGAACTTCGACAGCGTGTCTGGACCGATGTTCAGCCCGCCCTGGAGGAACTGCGCGAGGAAGGGTCCCGCAAAGGGCGCTGTCGCATTCAGGTTGATGCCGACGACGGTGGCCCAGTACGCGGTCTGGTCCCACGGCAGCAGGTAGCCCGTGAAGCCCTCGAGCATCCCGAGCACGAGGAGCAGGACGCCGATGATCCAGTTCAGCTCGCGCGGGTACTTGTAGGCGCCGAACAGGAACGTTCGCGCCATGTGGAAGAACATCAGGATGATGAAGACGCTCGCGCCCCACTTGTGCATCCCGCGCACGAGCCAGCCGAGCGTCACCTCCTCGGTGATGTTGACCACCGAGCTGTAGGCGTGCTCCGGGTCCGGGTGGTAGTACATCGCCAGGAAGACGCCGGTCAGCGTCTGGACGATGAACGCCGTCAGCGCGGCCGCGCCGAGCGTCTGGGCCCAGCTGATGTCTCGCGGCACCTTGCGGAACAGGAACCACTTCGTATAGCCGACGAGCCCCGAGCGCTCCTCGACCCAGTCGAGCGGGTAGAGGGCGACCGTCTCGAGCTGCCGGCGCTTGGTGGACTTGACCGCCATGCCCTAGCCCGTGCTCCCCGGTGTGGGGAGCGGATAGAGGAACCGCTCGATCCCGTCGACGTGCACGCCCGGATAGGCCCGGTAGTACTTCGCGATCCGCGCCTTGGCGCCCGTGCCCTCGACGGAGCCGACGCTGAAGATCCGGCCGAGCACGAGGTTGCCGTCCTTGATCGAGAACTCGAACCGGTCGAGCGAGCGGACGGGCGGGCCGGCGCTCCGGTTCCCCTCGGAGTCGTAGAGGCCGCCGTGGCAGGGGCAGCCGAAGCTCGCCGCGAGGACCGGGCGAAGCTCGACGCCGTTGACCTCCTGCATCGCCTCCTCGTCGATCGGGCCGTTCGGCTGCACCGGGCACCCGAGATGCACGCAGCGGCTGAAGAGCGTCGTGAAGCTCGGCACCCCGTCCTCGGTGCGCCCGTTGTTCCGGACGAACGCGGTGCGTCGCGAGACCTCTCCCTGCTCGGGGCTCTCGAGGAAGGTCGCGATCACGTACTCGCCCTCCGGGAAGTTCGAGATCGGCCCGAGGTCGACCTGGTACGTCTCGACGCCCTCGCCCATGAACGACGGCAGCACGCCGAACCCGAGCACCGGGAAGCGTGACGCCTGCGCCGATCAGCCCGCCGACGCCGATCGTGGCGAGCGAGAGGAACGTCGCCCGGTCGACGGACGTGCCGAGGTCGGCCTCCGTGACGGCGCCGAACTGCGCCGGGTCGCTCGCTCGGTGCGCCGGCGGTCGCCGAGTCGACGGGGCGCGTCGCGAACAGGTCACGGATCCAGAGGAAGCCGAAGACGAGCGCGATCGAGGGCGCCGACGATCAGCGCGGGGATGCTCACGACGAGACCGACGAGGATGCATGCGACGCCGATCGCGAAGCCGATCGGCCAGAGGCTCGGGGCCGGGGTGTGCGGTGTGTCGTGCTGTTCGTCGCTCACTCGATGACTCCGTGCGTCCGTCCTCGATTCAACCCATCCGCACTGCCGTCTGTCAACGCCGAACCGGCCAGCCGGGTCGGCGTCGTGCCGCGCCGCGACCATTCTGCACGGTTCCCGGGTCGGAGTGCCGAGGCAACCCGAGCTCGGCCCACCGGGCGTCGACGCGCTCGCGCACCTCGGCCGTCATCTCGATCTCGGGCGGCCACTCGCGTGCCCCCTCGTCGGGGCCCTTCGTCGTGGCGTCGAAGCCGATCTTCCCGCCGAAGGACGGCAGCACCGACGCGTGGTCGAGCTGGTCGATCGGTCCGTCGGCGAGGACGACGTCGCGCTTCGGGTCGACGTTCGCGCAGACGCGGAAGAAGACGTCCTCGTAGTCGTGGACGTCGACGTGCTCGTCGACGACGACGACCGCCTTGGCGAGCGAGAGCAGCCCGAGCCCCCACACCGCATGCATCACCTTTCGCGCGTGGCCGGGGTAGCGCTTGCGGATCGAGACGATCACGCAGTTGTGGAACGTGCCGGCCGTCGGGAGGTCGTAGTCGACGAGCTCCGGGACGCTCATGCGGATCGCCGGGAGGAAGATCCGCTCCGTCGCCTTCGCGAGCCACTCGTCCTCGGCCGGCGGCTTGCCGACCACGATCGAGGGATAGATCGCGTCGCGGCGCATCGTGATCGCCGAGACGCGGAAGAGCGGGAACTCCTCGGGCGGCGTGTAGAAGCCGGTGTGGTCGCCGAAGGGGCCCTCCATCCCGGTGTCGCTCGCGTCGACCCATCCCTCGAGGACGATCTCCGCGTTCGCCGGCACCTCCAGGTCGACGGTCTTGCACTGCACGAGCTGGACGGCGGATCCCTTGAGGAAGCCTGCGACCATCAGCTCGCCGACGTGCTTCGGGAGCGGCGCGCTCGCCGAGTACGCCGTGACGGGGTCGAGCCCGAGCGCGACGGCGACCGGGATGCGCCCGTCGGGCGCCGCGAGCAGGTCGGCGCGGCCGTCCTTGTGGATCTGCCAGTGCATGAACGTCGAGCGCCGGTCGACCTTCTGCATGCGGTACATGCCGACGTTCCGCACGCCCGTCTCGCGGTCGCGCGTGATGACCGCCGGCAGCGTGATGAACGGCGCGGGGTCGAGCGGCCAGCAGCGCATGATCGGCAGGAGGTCGAGGTCGACGTCGTCGCCGGTCAGGACGATCTCCTGGCAGGCCGCCCTTGGAGACGGTCTTCGGCGCCGAGTCGGCGATCGACTTGAGCGTGCCGAGCTTCCGCACCTTGTCGACGAGCCCCTGCGGCGGGGTCAGCTCGAGCACCTCCTCGAGCCTCGCGGCGACGTCGTCGAGGCGGTCGACGCCGAACGCGAGGCACATCCGCCGCTCGGTGCCGAACTGGTTGATGAGGAGCGGCAGCCGCGAGCCCTTGACGTTCTCGAAGTAGAGCGCCGGCCCGCCCGACTTGACGACCCGATCCGTGATCTCGGTGATCTCGAGCTCGGGGTCGACCTCGGCGGTGACGCGCACGAGCTCGTTCTCGCGCTCGAGGAGCGCGATCCACTCGCGGAGGTCCTTGGCGGGGGCGGCCATGCGCGGTCAGTCTAGGCAGTGGCCGAAGCATCCGGCTCGATCCTCTCCGCGACCGCCATGAACGACCAGGACGGCGTCACGACCGCGGCCTCGACGAAGCGGAGCCCGTCGATCACCCCGATCAGCCGCTCCAGGCTCTCGGGTGTGAAGACGTGCTTGTGCGTCGGATCGAGGAAGATCGTGTCGCCGGCACGCTCGTCCGGGACGATCATCGCCACGATCCCACCGTGACGGGTGACGCGCGCCCACTCTGGAGCGTCTTCACGACGTCGACGTAGTGCTCGAGATTGTGCCGTGAGACGACGTAGTCGAGCTCACCGTCCGCGAACATGTGGAGATCGTCGCCCGATGCCTGGATGTCGGCGACGGAGCGCTGGCCGTGAACGACTCCGTGCTCCCCGACCTCGCCCGCCGCGAGCAAGTCGACGCCGATGCAGTGGGGCGCCACCTTGCGGTGACCGCAACCGACGTCGATCCCGCGTCCGACGCAGTACGGCTGGAGGGCGAGGGCCTCCGGGTGGTTGCCCTCGTCGACGGGAGGCGGGCGAAGGGCGCGCAGCGGCACGAGCCCGGACGGGACCGGCGGCGGCGTCCGGCGAGTGCGCGCGCGGACGTTCCGGGCCGCCGCGTGGAGGCGGGGCGAGCGAGCGAGCAGTCGCCGGAGGTGGCTCGGGTCGGCGCCGCTCGTCACCGCCCTTGGTGAGCGTCTCGCTGCACCTCAGAGCGTGCGGCTGAGCTTCGCCTGCTTGCGCTTCGCGGCGCGGTACGTTGTTCAGCTCGCCGAGGCCGATCACGGCGAGGAAGATCAGGCCGACGACGAGCATCGAGAGCACGACGTTGCGGCCCTCCTCGGCGGCGTCGGCCAGCAGCCAGAGCGAAGCGAGCATGTCGGCGATGCTAGACGATCGCGCGGAAGCGCGCATCGTGCGCGACGAGCGCCGCGTCGACCGCGTCCTCGCCCGCCGCCGCCCGCGCCAGACGCTCGAGGGGCGTCGCGTCTCCGGTCTCGCGAAGCGCCGCCCGCGCGACGTCGAGACCGCCCTGGCCGAGAAGCGCCGCCGTCGCCGCCCAGGCGGCGCCGTCCCCGTCGCGCCCGTCCGCCCGGGCCTGCGCGCAGAGCGAGAGGAGCGCAGCGAGGTCGGCAACGGCCGTGACCGAGCCGGTGTCGGCGATCCGGACGAGCCCGTGCGCGAGCAGCGCATCGCCGAGGAGCAGCCCGACGTCGTCGTCGGGCGGGGCGAACAGCCGCGGGCGGCCGTAGTGGAGGAGGTACCCCTCGTAGATCGTCTCCACGCCGAGCGCGAACCGCCGGTCCACGACGAGCGGTGAGAACACGGGCACCGCGTCCTGCTCGGCCTCGGGTCGCAGCGCGGACGCCCAGAGCGGGCTCTCCGCGGCCGCCCCGGCCGCGATCTCCTGGAAGAGGCCCACCTACGCCGCCGCGTCGAAGAACGACCGGACCGCGGCAAGGGTGGCGTCGACGTGCTCGTCGCTGTGGGCCGTCGACGGGAAGAGGCACTCGAACTGCGAGGGCGGCAGATAGACGCCCTCCGCGAGCAGGTGACGGAAGAGCGCACCGAAGCGCTCCGTGTCCGACGCAGCGGCGTCCTCGTAGCGCTCCACGGGCCGGTCGCGACAGAAGAGCGTCAGCATCGCGCCGACGCGCTGCACCGTCCCGAAGGGCGCGAGCCCCTCCTCGAGGCGGGCGCCGAGGCGCTCGAGCTCGTCGTAGACCGCCGGGTCGCGAAGCCGGCGCAGGACCGAGATGCCCGCCGCGGTGGCCAGCGGGTTCCCCGAGAGCGTTCCCGCCTGGTAGACGTCGCCGACCGGCGCGAGGCGCTCCATCAGCTCGGCCCGGCCGCCGAATGCCGCCGCCGGCAGGCCGCCGCCCACGATCTTCCCGAGGATCGTCAGGTCCGGCGTGACCCCGTAGAGCTCCTGCGCGCCGCCTCGCCCGACGCGGAAGCCCGTCATCACCTCGTCGAACACGAGCAGCGCGCCCGTCGCGTCGGCGAGCGTCCGCAGCGCCTCGAGGAAGCCCGGCTGGGGCGGGACGCACCCCATGTTCCCGGCCACCGGCTCCACGAGGATGGCCGCGAGGCCCTCCCCGTACCGCTCGCACGCGGCGGCGACGCCGTCGACGTCGTTGAAGCCGCAGACGATCGTGTCGCCCGTGACGCCGGTCGGCACGCCCGGCGTCGACGGGATCCCGAGGGTCATCACGCCCGGAGCCCGCGCTCGCGAGGAGCGCGTCGACGTGGCCGTGGTAGCAGCCGGCGAACTTGATCACGCGGTCGCGCCGCGTGGCCCCGCGCGCGAGCCGGAGCGCGCTCATGGACGCCTCGGTGCCCGAGCTGACGAGGCGCACCATCTCGATCGAGGGCATCGCGTCGACGATCTCCGACGCGAGCTCGACCTCCGCCTCCGTCGGTGCGCCGAACGTCGTCCCGCGGTCGGTCGCCGCGTGCACCGCGGCGAGCGTCTCGGGATCCGCGTGACCGAAGATCAGCGGGCCCCACGACTGCACCCAGTCCACGTACCGGTTGCCGTCGACGTCCTCGATCGAGGGCGCCGTCGCCGCGCGCCATGAAGACCGGCTCGTCCAGCCCGACCGCGCGCATCGCACGGACGGGCGAGTTGACGCCGCCCGGGATCAGGCTCGCGGCCCGGCGCCAGAGGTCGGTCCCGGCGCCTACAGCCACGCGGCGAGCTCCTTCGCCCAGTACGTCACGATCGTCCCGGCGCCCGCCCGCTTGATCGCGGTCAGCGACTCGACCGCCGCCCGGCGCTCCTCCAGGTGCCCCGCGTCGGCCGCGGCCCGGACCATCGCGTACTCGCCGGAGACCTGGTACGCCCACACCGGGCAGTCGAAGCGCTCGCGGACGGCGCGGATCACGTCGAGGTACGGCAGCGCCGGCTTCACCATCAGCACGTCCGCGCCCTCCTCGAGGTCGAGCGCGCACTCGCGGAGCGCCTCGCGGCCGTTCGCCGGATCCATCTGGTAGCCGCGCCGGTCGCCGAACGACGGGGCGGACTCGGCCACCTCGCGGAACGGGCCGTAGAACGCGGAGGCGTACTTCGCGGCGTACGAGACGATCGGCGTGTCGGGCAGCGCCGCGCGGATCGCGCCCACGCGCCCGTCCATCATGTCGCTCGGGCAGACCGCGTCGGCGCCGGCGTCGACGTGACTGACGGCCGTCCGCGCGAGAAGCTCGAGCGTCTCGTCGTTCGCGACCGTGTCGCCCTCGAGGACGCCGCAGTGCCCGTGGTCGGTGTACTCGCACAGGCACACGTCGGTGAGGAGCGTCAGGCCCGGCACCTCCGCGCGGAGCGCCCGGAGTGCGCGCTGGACGATGCCGTCCTCGTCCCACGCGCCCGATCCCTCGGCGTCCTTCGCCTCGGGGATGCCGAACAGCAGCACGGCCCGGATCCCGAGGCCGGCGAGCTCCGCGCCCTCGCGGACGATCTCGTCGACCGACCGCTGCGCGATCCCGGGAAGGCCGTCGACCGGGCGCACGACGCCCTCTCCCGGGCAGGCGAAGAGCGGCATCACGACGTCGTCGAGCGACAGCGACGTCTCGCGCACGAGCGCCCGCAGCGCGTCGGTGCGGCGCAGCCGGCGAAGCCGCGTGGCGGGGAAGGTGGTCACGCCGGAAGCGTAGATTGGCGCGCCTCGGCGCTTGAGTCTGGCGGTGAACCCGCCGTTCCCCCGGCACGAATGCTACCGGCCGTCGCGCTCGAGCGTCAGCGTCGGAAGGCTGACCGTGCCCACCAGGCCGCCGCTCGGGTCGAAGGTGCCCGAGATCGTCGCTCGGATCGTCATGCCCTCGAAGGTCACGTCGAACGACTGCCTGAACGACAGGTCAAGGCCGAAGGGGATCGGCTGCTCGTACGCGACCGGCACGCTCACAGGGATCTTCGCGATCAGGCCGCAGGTGATCTTGGCCTCGGCCCGGAGGTTCCGCACCTCGCGGCCGCTGGCGGTGACGTCGATGCAGACGCCGCCACCCGCCGCGGAGAACCCGCATTACGCCCGACGAGCGCCCGCGGCGCCGATGCGGGCGTATTGGTCGCCGTCCAGGGGATCGTGGCGGAACAGGTGCTCGTCTGACCTTGGATGTTCGGCGGAAGCGTGTGTGCGACCGCGATCGTCCCCGCGACGCCCGAGGGGCCGAACCGGCCGTGCAGCGTGCCCGGCGTCAGCTTCAGGCTGAAGGAGCGGTCCTCGGCGATCGGGAACGGCCCGGCGTGCCGGCTCACCGTTGGTGCAAACCCTGCCGACGCTGGCCGTCGCTCCTGGTGCACTCGTACGAGTACCGGGTGACGAGGACGTCTACCACCTCCCTCCCATCCGGCGCGACCGTGAACGTGATCACGCTGCCCTGGACGGTCGCTCCGCCCCACGCACCGGATCGCGCCAGGGCAGCGGTGGGATGTCCGCGCTGCCGCGGTGCACCGTCGTCGTCGCGCCGAACGGGCGAGTGCAGCGACTCGCCCCGAGAGCGTGCCCCTCCCCTCATGCCGGCGTATGCCAGCGTTCCCGTGACGACGCGCCAGGCGCCCGTTCCGTCGGCCAGCGTTGCTGGGAGATCAGCACGATCCGCCCCTTCGCCCCGCTGAGGTCACCGTTCGTTCATCCGCCGCTTACGACCGCTCACGAGCGGATGCACGACCGCCGTCGCCAGGCCGCCTCGCATGTACACCTCACCCGCGTCGAGCGCACGTATCTCACCGCGACACCGCCGTGCCGCTGCATGCGACGCCTCCATCGCGCTCACCCAATCCCACATACCCCCACACGCCAATCCCGGCCCACATCCCAACACAACGCCATGCAAGAATTGTGGCTCAGCGCCTAACACGACGCGATCGTCGGAGCTAGGGCGCGCCGGACGCGGCGCGCGGCGGCTCGTCCGCTCTCGGCGGCTCGAGCTCGACCTCGACCGGCACCGCCCCTCCGCGCGACGTCGTCCCACGACTCGAAGTCGATGCGCTCGCCGAAGAACTCCCAGATCGCACGGCCCGCGGCCATCGTCGGGAGCGCCACCAGCACGCCCGGGATGCCGTAGAGGGCGCCTCCCGCCAGGAGCCCGAAGATGACGAGCAGCGGGTGGAGCCGCAGCGCGCTCGCCATCACGTTCGGGACGACGACGTGCCCCTCCACCTGGTAGATGAAGACGAAGAGGGCCGCCACCCAGAGCACGCCGACCGGGTCGACGACGAGCGCGTAGATCGCCGGCGGGACCGCCGAGAGCCACGGGCCGATGTACGGGATCACCTCGATGAAGGCGGTCCAGAGCCCGAAGAGGAGGGCGTACTGCTCGGCGCCCTCGCACGAGGCCGGTCGTGCCGAGGATCCACATCCCGACGCCGGCGCTCGTGCCGATCACGATCGAGAGGATCGCCTGGCCCTTCACGTAGCCCCAGAGGGCCCGCTCGATCCGCTGGGTCAGCGGCAGCCCGCCGTGCGGCGGGAACCGGCGGTCGATCGACCGCTCGAGCCGCGGCATGTCGAGGAGCATGTAGATCGAGATGACGACGACGAGGACGGCCGAGAAGAGGAAGAGGATCACGGACAGCGCGGCACCCTGCGCGAACGAGATCGCGTCCTGGACGTAGCCCGAGACGTCCCCCGCGCCGATCGACTCCGTCAGGTCGTCGAGCTGCTCCTCGATCCGGATGCCCTCGAGGCCGTGGTCGTCGAGCCAGGCCTGCAGGCGGTCGACGTCGACCTCGACCCCGGTCTGACCGGTGAGCGAGCTCTCCTCCGTGAGGTACGTGTCGATCCGCTCGGCCGCCGAGCGGGTCTCCGAGACGACGACGGTGCCGAGCGCGACGAGCAGCCCGATGAACGCCGTCGCGAAGATCACCGAGACGACGGCCACCGAGAGCCCGCGCGGCAGCTTGAGCCGCTGGAGATCGCGCACGAGCGGATTGAGCGTGAACGCGATCACGGAGGCGGTCAGGAAGAGGAAGAGGACGTGCCCGAGCGTCCGCGCGAGGAGGAAGGCGAGGAGCAGCAGCGACCGGCAGCACGACGAGCTGGATCCACCGTGGGACCCGGATCGGCGGAGGGCCTGAGCTCATCTCGCTCACGCCGCGATCGTAGCCCTGTCCCCGCTCGGGGATGAAGACGCGTTCCCCGTGCGCTACCGTGCTGCCCGATGGCCTCGCCGCGCTCCCGGCAAGCCGCTCGTCTCCGTGAACGCAGGCGCCGCTCCCAGCGACGCGCGCGGCGGCTCGTGATCCTCTCCGCGCTCGGCGTGCTGGGCATCGTCACGCTCGTCCTCACCGCGTTCGGCTCCGGTGGGTCGGGCACGGCAGTACCGGTCCTCGTCGAGACGACGCCGTCCGCCGCCGCGACCGCCGTCCGTCCGCGACCGCAGATGCTCGCGACGATCGGGAACCTCCAGATCCAGCTGCCCGTCGCGGCCGCCTCGCTGACCGCGATCGGCTTCCACGGCTCGAGCGACGGCTCGCTCTCGCTCCAGCCGGTCGGCCGCCAGGCGAACGAGGGGATCCTCGCGCGGCTCTGGCGGCGGATCGCCGGCGCCCGCCGCGACACGCCGCGCTGGTACCAGCTCGAGGGCGGGCCGCCCGGCACGAACATGCTCGACGTCGGCACGGCGCCGGGCACGGACGTCTACGCCCCCGTGGAGGGCTCCGTCGTCGCCGTGCGGAAGATCATCGTGGGCGGGAAGCAGGTCGGGAGCCGCATCGACCTCCGGCCGTCGAAGTCGCCCTCGGTCATGGTCTCCGTGATGAACGTCCGACCGGATCCGGCGATCGCGGTCGGCACCCCGGTGCTCGCAGCGTCGTCGAAGCTCGGCACCGCCGCGAACGTCGCCGCGGTGGAGAAGCAGGCGCTGGCCGCACACGCGCCGGACGGCGGGAACAACGTCTCCATCGCCGTCTATCCGTCGCCCGGCTCGCTCCCGTAGTAGTGCCCCTTCAGGCAATGCCCTCCGGTCCCGGATATGGGCGCTCCTGCGTCCTGCGCTTGCTCCTCCGCGCGAGGAACGAGGCCGCATCACCTGAAGGGGCACTAGTGCGCATCCTCTTCGTCGGCGACGTCGTCGGACGTCCGGGCCGCGACGCGGTCGAGGAGCTGCTCCCACGCCTCCGCGAGCAGCTCGACATCGACGCCTGCGTCGTCAACGGCGAGAACATCGCGAACGGCATCGGCATCACGCCGCGGCTCGCGGACCGGCTGCTCGCCGCGGGGGCGGATGCCGTCACGCTCGGCAACCACGCCTGGCGACGCGAGGAGATCGGCCCCTACCTCGCCTCGTCACCGTCCGTCGTCCGGCCGGCGAACTTCCAGGCCGGCGCGCCGGGGCGGGGGCTGACGGTGGTCGAGACACGCGACGGGACGCGCGTCGCCGTGCTCAACGTCCTCGGATCCCTGTACCTCGACCCTGCGCACAGCATGTGGGAGCTCGTCGACGACCTCGTCGACGAGGCGCGCGCCGAGACGCCGGTCGTCGTGGTCGACGTCCACGCGGAGGCGACGAGCGAGAAGGTGGCGCTCGCCTCCTGGCTCGACGGCCGGGTGACGGCCGTTCTCGGCACCCACACGCACGTCCAGACGGCCGATGCGCGCGTGCTCCCCGGCGGCACCGCGGCGATCACGGACGTCGGGATGACGGGGCCGCACGACTCGGTGATCGGCGTCCAGGCGGAGCTGGCGATCCGGCGGATGCGCACCGGCATGCCGGTGCGGTTCGAGACGGCCTCCACGGGCGTGCGCCTCGAGGGCGCCGTGATCACGTGCGACCCGGCGACGGGGCGGGCGAGCGCGATCGAGCCGGTGCGCGTTCCGTGGCCGTGAGCACGCGCGAGCAGCGCCACCAGCACGAGGCCGCGGAAGAGGACGAGCCACGAGGCGAGCGGGTCGAACTCCCTGACCAGCTCCCAGTAGAGCGCGGGAAACCAGATCGCCGTCAACGCGCAGGCGAGGACCGTCAGCCAGAGCGCGGCGCGGCTCCGGACGCCGCCGACGAGCGGGACGAGCAGCACCAGCCAGACGAGGAACTGCGGGGACAGGACCTTGCTCAGCGCCACGAATGCGACGAGGGCGGCGGCGGAGTAGCGGAGGAGGCGCTCGGGCGTCGCGGGGCCACGCGCGAAGCCGACCCACACGAGCGCCAGCGCCGCGACCTGCGCGACGCCCTGGAGCACGGCGACCGTGTCCGCCGCGTTGCCGGTGAGGTTCTGCGAGCCGCTTCCCGACGACCACTCGAGCGACATCCCGAACGCGTGGTGCAGCGCGAGCAGGACGCCGGCACCGAGGCTCTCGATCTGCAGCGGGCGGCCCAGCTGCCGGCCGAGCGAGTCGGCGACCCCGTCCGGCGCCAGCACGAGGAACGGGACGTAGACGAGGAGCACCGGCGCGGCCGCCAGCGCGACCACGACGAGCGCCTCGCGTCGACCGGACCGCCGCCACGCGGCGGTCGCCACCAGCGGCACGAGAACGGCCGGATAGAGCTTCACCGCGATCCCCGCGCCGAGCACGAGGGCCGCGGCGCGCAGGCGCCCCGTCCCCATGAGGGCGACCGCCGCGGCGACGAGTGCCGCCGGGACGAGGTCGAAGCGCGTGAGGATGACGCCGCCGAGGAGCACGGGCACGACGGCGACGACGGCGAGGACGACCAGCCGGTCGCGACCGCCCCGGCCGTTGCTTCGGAGCGCCCAGTCGAAGGCGAGCACCGCGAGCGCGCCCACGAGGGCGAGCTCGGCGATGAACGCCGCGCGATAGGCCTCGAGCGAGTCCGTGACGAGCGCCGGGAGCACGAGCGCCGGGAGCGCCCCGGGCGGGTACTCGAACGGGAAGTCGCGGTACGGGACGAGCCCGTCGGCGACCCGCTCGCCGTAGGTCCGGTAGAGCGGGATGTCGGTGACCGCGTCGCCGAGCAGCTCCCAGGCGACGGTCACGAGCACGGCGACGGCGACGAAGACGCCTGCGGCGGTGAGCCCGGCGACGAGCGGGCGGCCGCGAGCCATCACGCCTCGCCCGCCGGCCGCGTGCGCGGAGCGAGCACCGCGAGCAGCGCGAACGGGAGCATCCAGGGAAGGTAGAGGTAGAACCAGTGCGTCAGCGAGAGCTGGACGCCGAGCAGAACGGCCGCCGTCAGGGCCGCCAGCTCGAGCGGCCCCTTCTCCCGCGGGACGGCCGCGACGACGCCGGCGAGCACGATCGTGACCACCTGCACCACCGTCTGCAGAGACGCGAGGTCGGGGATCCCCGCGGCGTGGTACTGCCCCCAGCCCCAGATGGAGAACGGCGAGTCGCGGCCGAGCTGGAATGCGATCGTCCGGTCCCAGAACGTCTCGAGCGCCGTCCAGAGCGAGGGCTCGAGAAGCAGGATCGAGAACGCGAGCGCGGTCGCGACCCCGAAGCCGGCGACGAAGCGGAGGACGGACGCCGGCCGGAGCCCCGAGCGGTACGTGAGCCAGAGCGGCACGACGAGGAGCGAAGCGAACTTCGTCCAGCCGGCGAGCGCGGTGGCGACGCCGCGGGCCGTGGGCGACGACGCGAGCCAGAAGCCCCACACGAGGAGAGCCGGCATCAGCGCGTCGTTCGTGTTCGCGAGCAGGGCGTAGGTCGTGAACGGATACGCGGCCCACCCGAAGGCGAGGGCGACGGCGAGGCGCGCGCCGCCGAGCCGCCGCCCGACGAGCACGAGGCCGAGCAGCACGAGGAGGTCGAGGCCGATTGCCGTGGCATGCGCGGCCGGGAGGTCGTCCCACCGGCCCTCCCACCCGAACGCCAGCACGGCGGGGACGTACGCGAGGTACGCGACCGGCCCGTAGGTGTCCCCACGCGGGTTCGTCGACTCGCACCGCCCGTCGGCCTGGATGCGCTCCCGAACGCGACCGTCCGACCGGGGTGGCGCGCACGCCCGGCCGCCGTCGACCGGCATCGCGCCGTACGGCGCCCGGCCCTCGAGGATGCGATCGGCGCCGACGACCCCGGCGTACCCGACGTCGATCACGGTTCGCGGGTGCTCGACGTTCAGGCCGACCCGGAATCCGACGAGGAACAGCGTCGCCGCGGCGAGGAGCCACACCGGCCAGCGCGGGAGCGTCGGCCCCGCCCGCGAGTCGCGGCGGAAGCCGATCCAGGCGGTGCGGACGGCGAGGTAGACGAGCGGCGGCACCGCGAGCGACGCGCTGGCGAAGACCTCGCCGCGGTTGAAGAACGCGAGTGAGACGCCGAACGAGAGAAGCGCGAGCAGGTCGAGCGTTCGCATCGACACGGGGCGGCGCAGGTCGACGAGGCCGAGGAAGAAGATCGCGGAGAGTCCGACCCACACCGGCCAGGACGTGAGGATCTTCCCGCCGAACGCGCCGGGGCGCCCACGCGCCATCTGCCAGGCGACCTGCGGGCCGGTCCACGCCTCGGTCACCTCCCCGTCGGCGTCGTCGACGGCGCCCTGGGCGATCTCGCCCGCCTTCCCCGACCAGACGTGCACCGTCCATGTCCCGTCGTCGGCGTCGAAGGACGCGTCCGTCGTCGGCTCCGGCGGGTAGCGCTCGAGCCATCGCTCGACCTTCGGGTGCGCGAGGAACGCCTCCACGGCGGCGTCCTCGGAGAGGCGCGGCTCGGCCGGCGGGGCGGCGACGGGCGGGGCGAGCGGGCCGGTCGGGAGCGGGGCGGGGACGGTGGCCGCCGACCGCGGTGCCGGCCGTCACCAGGACGGCGACGGCGAGCGCTGCTACGGCGGCCCGCACGCGGTCAGCGCCGGAGGCGGAACGACCAGAGCTTGTTGCCGACGAAGTTGACCGGCGTCACGAGGACGATCGCGATCGCCTGCGCGACGACCTCGCCCAGCCCGGCCTCGGACGAGCAGGTGCAGGACGAGGAGGTTCGCGCCGAGCGCGAGCGTCGACACGAGGAGGAAGCGGGCGCCCTGCAGCACGACGTGGCCGCGCTGGTGCCGGAACGTCCAGGCACGGTTCCAGAGGTAGTTGTTCGTGACGGCGACGAGGAAGGAGCCGATCGCCGCGGGGAGGTAGTGGAAGCCCGCAACCTCCAGGAGCACGGTGTAGACGGCGAGGTTGACGACGTATCCCGTCGCGCCGACGAGGCAGAACTTGACGAGCTGCTCCCAGTTCGCGCGCCGGCGGAGCGCCGCGTCCATCCGCGCGGTGACGGTGCTGGAGGTTCGCTCGGCCATCCGCGGGCGAGGGTAGCGGTCGGCGCGGCGGATCGTGTCAGCCGTCGACGAGCGGCACGAACCGGCAGCCGAGCAATGCGGTCTGCTCGGGCCCCTCGGGCGTGCGGACGATGCGGGTGAGCTGCTGGCCGCGTGAGCCGCCGAGCGGGAGCACCATGCGCCCGCCGACGGCGAGCTGGTCGTAGAGCGCCCGCGGCACGATCGGCGTCGCGGCGGCGACCGCGATGGCGTCGAACGGCGCCCGCTCGGGCGCACCGAGCGAGCCGTCCGCGACGCGGACCTCGACCGCGCCGTGCCCCGTCTCCTCGAGCGCGCGGCGCGCGCGCTCCGCGAGGACGTCGATGCGCTCGACCGAGACGACGCTCGCGGCGAGCTCGTCGAGCACGGCCGCCGCATAGCCCGAGCCGGTGCCGACGTCGAGGACGTGCTCCGTCCCGTCGAGCATCAGCAGCTCGCACATCGCGGCGACGATGTACGGCTGCGAGATGGTCTGGTCCTCGCCGATCGGGAGGGCGGCATCGTCGTATGCGCGGTCGGCGATCTGCGCGGGGACGAACGCCTCGCGCGGGACGCGACCCATCGCGGCGAGGACGCGCTCGTCCGCGATCCCGCGACGACGGAGCTGGCGCTCGACCATTCGCGCCCGCCGCTCGTCGAACGTCCGCGTGACCATCACGCCGCCCGGTCGACCGCGTACTCCGGGACGCGGGCTCCGAAGTGCGCCAGGATCGCGGGGGCGACGTCGACGAGCGCGCTCGGCGCCGGGCCTCGCGAGGCCGACGGCGAGCACCGGAACCATCGAGTCGCCCTCGACGAGCGACCCGTGCGATCCGCCGCCGAGGTGGTGGCGGCCGCCGAGGTCCGCGAACTCCCAGCCGGGAGCGGCCGAGACGACGACCTCGCCTGCGTTCGGGCACCGCACCGCGGCGACCGCGCGGGCGACCGCGTCCGGATGGTCGAGCACGCGCGCGTCTCCGTGGAGCACCGGGCCGTCACCGCCGACTCCGATCCGGAGCTCGGCGCCCTCCCGCCGCGCGACGACGTCGTCCCCCTCCGCGAAGAGCGCCACCTCGACCGACGGCTCGCCGTCGAGGCGCTCCGCGAGCGCGCGGGGCGCAGGGGCCTCGGCACCGAGGCGGTAGACGTGAGCGGCCCGGTTCGAGGCCGTGACGAGCGTCTGCGCCTCGTGACGGAACCGGTCGCCCAGGCGCGCGATCTCACGTACGGCCGTCTGGCCGTGATCGGACATCACGACCACGGCGTACCGCTCGAGGAACTCGTCGAGCCCGCCGGCCGCCGAGACGAGCCCGCCGACGGCCGCGTCGCAGCGGGCGAGCACCTCCGTCGCCGCGTCCGGGCCTGCGGCATGCGAGGCGTAGTCGTAGTCCGAGAGGTAGAGGAGCAGGAAGTCGAACCCGTCGCGCGTCACGAGCCAGCGCCCGACCGCCGCGGCGTACGCGTCGATCGACCCACCCGCGCGGTTCCGGAACGAGAGCGGCGCGCCGGTCCGGTCGGCCCGGAAGAGGTTGTAGAAGTAGAACCGCTCGGGGCCGTGCACGGCGTCGAGCAGCGGGACGGCGGGACGGTGGAGCGTGCGGCCGCGATACGCCGTGAAGTTGACCGCCGCGGTGCGGTAGCCGGCGTCCGCGAGCGCCTCGAAGAGCGTTACCGCGTTCCTCCCGAGGTGCTCGGCGTTCATCCCCACAAGCGTGTCCCGGAGCGTGCGTCCCAAACCCGCCGCGCGGGCGGCGCCGAACGACGAGCCGTACTCGACGAGCCGCTGCTCGCCGCGGTGCCACCAGACGAGATGCGGGATCTCGTGGACGTCGGGATGGGCTCCGGTCGCGATCGACGAGAGGCAGACCGGCGTGAGCGAGGGGAACGTCGTCGTCGCGCGGCCGAGCGTCCCGCGCTCCGCGAGCGCCGTCAGCGTCGGCGCCGTCTCGGTGCCGAGCGCCCCCTCCAGCATGGAGGGCGTCAGCCCGTCGATCACGACGAGGACGAGCTTCGTCTGGGCGCCGCTCTGGCCCGCGGTCACTTCGCGAGCGTGCGGAGCCCGGCGTGCCGGTCGGGCTCGTTCCGCGCCCGGCGGGCGGCGAGGGCGGGCACGAGCACCGCGAGCACGTAGCCGGCGACGGGCACGAGCGCCAGGAGCCCAACCAGCGACGGAGGCGTGACGCGATGAGGATCGCCGTGCCGCTGGGCGTCGCGCCGCGGCGGAGCGCGCCGCGCGCGATGATCGACGCCGAGACCGCTCCGATCACCGCGCCGAGGAGCGAGCCGGGGAGCCCGAGCCATCCCTTCACGAGGAGGCCGGCCGCGACGCCGACGGCGAGCGCGCCGACGACCGACACGACGAGCCCGTATCGCCAGCCCGCGAGCGCCCCGGCGAGCAGCAGGCCGGCCGCGAGCCCGAGGCCGAGCGCGACGCCGATCTCGTACCAGTCACCCACGCGGATGATTGTACGGGGCGGCTCGAGGCCGCCCCGTACCCTCCGCGCGTCAGCTACTCCTCGATGATCTGCGCGCGGATCTCCCCTCCCGGAAAGTCGCCAGGGCCCGTGTTCGTCGGCGCGACGCCGTCGTCCGTGTGGACGTTCACGTACGCGTTGCCCGATCGCATCGCATCGACCAGCGCCGAGAACGGCTGGCCGGTGAGCGGGCCGATGAAGTTGGCCGCCGTGAAGCTGCCCGTCGCCAGCACGCCGGTCTGCCGTCCGCCGCCTGCCGGGACGAGCCCGTAGAGGAACACGACGACCGGCCCGTTCGCCCCTGCCGCACCGATGTGGATGTGCGCCTGGCGGACGTTGTCGATGTTCGTCGCGATGAGCCTGTAGTCGATCGACTGCCCGTCGTCGGACAGGTGGAAGATCGCCTGTCCCTGTGCCCGTGCGTGTCGCGCGCGGGCACTTCCTCCGCGCCCGTCAGGTGGTCACTCCAGTTCCCGTTGAGCCCCGCACCGGCGCCGCCGATCACGGCGAGCCCCAGTACGAACGCTCCGAGGAGCGCTCTCCCGCTCATGCCTTCCCCCTTCGTTCGTCTCGCGAGACGTCTGTCGCCCGGTACTACGCGGCGTCCGCGGCGCCGGATTGCAGCCGGGCGATCACGTCCAGGCAGAAGGCGGCTGCGACGACGCCGTCGACGGCACGGTGGTCGAACGTGACCGACACGTTCCCCATGCGGCGGGCGACGATCTCGCCGTCGCGGACGACCGGGCGCTCTGCGATGCGATGGAGGCCGAGGATCGCGACCTCCGGGTAGTTGATCAGCGGCGTGACGAGCAGCCCGCCGAGCTTGCCGGCGCTCGTGACGGTGAACGTGGAGTCCCGGAGCTCCTCTGCCGCGAGCGTGCCCGCGCGTGCGCCCTCGGCGAGACGGGTCGCCTCGCGCGCGATCTCCTCGACGGACAGACGCTCGCAGGCACGGACGACCGGCACGACGAGGCCGGCGTCGGTCTGCACCGCGATGCCGACGTCGACGCGGTCGTAGAGGACGATGTCGTCGCCCTCGAGCCGCGCGTTGAGCTCGGGATGCTCGACGAGCGCCCGCGCCGAGGCGTGGATCGCGAGCGGCACGAGCAGCGAGACGTCGACGTCGGTGAAGTCGCACTCCTCGACGAAGGTGACCGCCGGGATCTCGCGGTGGGCGCGGGAGACCTGCTCGACGATCGCGCGGCGGATCCCGCGGATCGGGACGCGACGCCCGTCGCCGGACCCCGCCGCGGACGCGCGGACGTCCGACTCCTGGATCCGCCCGCCTGGACCTGTCGGGTGGACGCCGACGAGGTCGACGCCGAGCTCTCTCGCCAGCTGCCGCACGGCAGGCGTGGCCCGCACGGCGTCGACCGGCTCGGGCGGGACGACGGCGACGAGCGGCTCCGCCGGGGCGGCGTCGCGGGTGTCGCGCCGCTCGACCGCCCGGAGCAGCTGCTCTCCCTCCTCGCCGATCACGACGAGCACGGCCCCGACGGGCGCGATCTCGCCCTCCTCGACGAGGATCTTGAGCACCGTCCCCGCTCGCGGCGACGGGATCTCGACCGTCGTCTTGTCGGTCTGCACCTCGACGAGCGGCTCGTCCTCCGCGATGCTCTGCCCCTCCGCGACGAGCCACCGGGCGATCTCCGCCTCGGTCAGCCCCTCGCCCAGGTCCGGCAGCTTGAACTCGTAGGCCACGGCGGCGGAGGATACTGCGATGAGTCCCGGAAGGGCCTAGGCGCTCGCGGGTGCAGCGGCCGGCTCACGGACGCCGAGCACCTCGAAGGCCGCCACCGGACGCGGGAAGCCCTTCAGCGTCAGCTCGCCGACCGGCATCGCATCGACGTCGTCCTCGACCTCCGCGTGGAGCCGCTGCGCGATCAGGATCTGGCTGCCCGTCGCCTCGTCCGCGAGCCGCGAGGCGAGATTCGTCACCGCGCCGATCGCGGCGTAGTCCGAGCGCCCCTCGAAGCCGACCTCGCCGCAGGTTGCGTAGCCGAGCGCGATGCCGACGCCGAAGTCGAGCTCGTAGCCGCGCTTCCGCCACCGGGGTGTCAGCTCGGCCATCTCCTCCCGCAGCGCGCAGGCGAGCCGCACGGCGCGGAGCGGCGCGTCGGGGATCTCGATCGGGTCGTTGAAGAAGAGCTGGACGCCGTCGCCCTCGAGGAAGCCGACGGTCGCGTCGAACCGGCGGACGAGCCGGCCGACCGCCTCGTGGAACTCGCCGAGCACGCGCATCAGCTCCTCCGGCTCGACCGAGTCGACGAAGCTCGTCCAGCCGCGGAGGTCGGCGAAGAGCATCGCGAGCTGCCGGCGGTGGCTCAGCAGGATCGACTCGTCGCCCGAGGCGACCAGCGCGTCGGCGAGCTGGGGCGAGAGGAACCGCTGCAGCCGCCGCAGCCGCCCGAGCTCCTCGACCTGCGTCCGCACTCGCTCCTCGAGCGTCCGGTTGAGCTCCCGCAGCTCCGCGGCCTGGGCGGCGATCGTGTCGTGGTAGCGCTTGATCCGGAGGAGCGAGCGGACGCGCGCGAGCAGCTCGGCGGTGTCGAACGGCTTCGGGATGAAGTCGTCCGCGCCGACCTCGATCGCCCGCGTCTTCTCCGAGTCCAGGCTCGACGTGAGCATGATCACCGGCAGCACGGCCGTCTGCTCGCGGTCGCGGAGGCGTCGGCACACCTCGTACCCGTCGGGCGGCGGCATCAGGATGTCGAGCAGGACGAGGTCGGGCTGCGCCGAGTCGACGAGCTCGAGGGCGGCCGCGCCGTCGCCGGCCGAGAGGACGTCGTACCCGTGTGGAGCGAGGATCGCCTCGAGCAGGCGCCGGTTCTCGGGCACGTCGTCCACCACGAGGATGCGGGCCGCGTCGGCGCTCATCGATTCGCTCCGCAGTGCTCGGCGACGGTGGCGACGAGCGCGGCGATGTCGACCGGCTTCGGAACGTAGTCGTCGAAGCCGGCGTCGAGGAACCGCTCGCGATCGCCGTCCATCGCGAGGGCGGTGACCGCGAGCACCGGCACCGCGGCCGTCCGCGCGTCCGCCCGCAACCGCCCGAGCGCCTCCATCCCGTCGATGTCCGGCAGCTGGATGTCCATGAGCACGAGCGCGGGGACGTGCTCCACCGCGAGCGCGATCGCCTCGCTCCCCGTCGTCGCCTCGATCGTCCGGTAGCCCTTCGCCTGGAGCACGTCGCGGAAGAGCTTCATGTTCGTCGCGTTGTCCTCCACGACGAGGATCCGCTCGCCGGCCACGGCTATCCCTCCCTCGCCGGGAGCGTGAACACGAACGTGCTCCCCTTGCCGAGCTCGCTGTCCACCCAGATCCGGCCGCCGTGCAGCTCGACGAGCCGCTTCGACAATGCGAGCCCGAGACCCGTTCCCTCGCGCTGCGCTGCGCCGGCTTCGGTCTGCTGGAACTCCTCGAAGATGCGGTCGTGGTCCTCCGGGGCGATCCCCGGCCCCGTGTCGGCCACGGAGACCCGCACCTCGCCGTTGACCCGGACCGCGCTCACGTCGACCGTCCCGCCCTGAGGTGTGAACTTCACGGCGTTGGAGAGCAGGTTGAAGATCACCTGTCGCACACGACGCTCGTCACCGCTGACGATGTCGGCCTCGGGGTAGGCCTCGAGGGCGACGCGGACGCCGTCCTTCGTCGCACGCTCACGCACCATCACGACCCCACGCTCGAGCGCCTCGCGCAGCGAGAACGGCGCCACCTCGAGCTCGATCTGCCCGGCCTCGACCTTCGAGAGGTCGAGGATGTCGTTGATCAGGGCCAGCAGGTGGTTGGCCGACGTGAGGATGTCGTCGAGGTACTCCTCCTGCTTCTCGTTCAGGTCGCCGTACACCTCGCCGCGCAGGAGCTGCGAGAAGCCGAGGATCGCGTTCAGCGGCGTCCGCAGCTCGTGCGACATGTTCGCCAGGAACTGCGACTTGTGGCGGCTCGCCGTCTCGAGCTCGCGGCTCTTCTCGTCGAGCTGCTCGAGCGTCGCCGCAAGCTCCTGCGTCCGCTCGTCGACCTTCTGCTCGAGGTTCGCGTAGGACCCCTCGAGCTGCTCGGCCATGCGGTTGAACTCCTCCGCGAGCGCGCCGAGCTCGTCGCGGCTCGTGGTGTCGATCCGCTGGTCGAGGGCGCCGGAGCCGATCCTCGCGGCTGCGGCCTGGATCGACTCGATCGGGCGGACGAGCCGGCGCACGAGCAGCACGCCGGTCGCGCTCGCGAGCAGGAGGAAGGCGACGAGCAGGATCGCCGTGCGCCAGATCGCGGACTCGAGCGGCGCGAAGGCCTCGCTCAGCGGCTCCTCGACGAAGACGTGCCAGCCGAGCGAGTCGATCGTCTGGTACGCGCTCAGGACCTTCGTCCCGTCCTGGTCGCGCCCGATCGTCGCCGCGTCGGCGTCTTCTCCCGGCCCGCGGAGAGCCGCGCGCACCTGCGGCAGCGACGCGAGGCTCGTGCGCCGCAGGAGGAGGTCGGTGTTCGGGTGGGCGACGAGCACCCCTCGCGAGTCGACCGCGTACGCGTACCCCGCCGTCCCGCTACGCGCCCGCTCGACGACATTGTCGACGAAGCTCAGGTCGACGTCGCGCCACGACGACGCCGCGGCCCGGAGCGCGCTCGGCGACGGCGATCGTCATGTGCGGCTGCGACCCGTTCTCGAAGTAGACGCGCCCGAGGTACCGCTTCTCCGCTCGCGCCGCGACGGAACTCGGCTCTCTGCGAGAAGTCGATCCCGCTGCCGGGGCGGTCGACCTCGAGGGGGTTCTCCCGAACCTGCTCCCTTCCCGCCGCGTCGAGGTACTGGAGCTCGCTGAAGAACTCCTCCCGCCCGAGGAGCCGGTTGAAGTCCTGTTGCCGCTCGTCGAGGCCCGCGGCACCGCTGGCGGTGGTCGGCTGGGCGACCGACTCGAGCTCCAGGACGAGCTCCTGCATGAGCTGCTCGATCGAGGTCGCGGCCGTGAACGCCTTGTCGCGCTCGACGCGGGTCAGCGCACGCTTGCTGTCCTGGTACGAGAAGTAGAGCTCCGTGAGCCCGAGCGACAGGACCGCGGCGGCGACGAGCGCCACGACGACGCCCGTGTACTTCCACTTCAGGCGTCGGTGCGGCCGGACGGGCGCCTCCATGTCGCGCGTCGCCTAGCGGTAGACCTCGTCCGCGCGATGAATCATCTCCTGCGGCACCTTGATCCCGAGCCTGCTGGCCGCCTTGAGATTGATCGCGAACTCGATCTTCGGGATCTCCTCGACGGGCAGGTCGGCCGGCGACGTGCCCCTGAGGATGCTGTCGACGAAGCGCGCGCCGGCTCGCCCGAGCGGCGCGAGATCGATGCCGTACGAGAAGAGCGCTCCCTGCTCGACCCATTCCTTGCGGTCCCCTGGATCGGCAGCTGCGCGCGCCTGGCGAGCTTGATGCTCAGCGCCGTGTGGTTCTGGCGGAGGCTTGTTCGACAGGAGGAATGCGCCGTCGACCTCTCCAGGACGAAGCGATCGGAAGACCCGCTCGAGATCCTCTGCGGTCGTGGCCTCCCGGATGTCCAGCTCGAGCGGTCGCTGCAGCTGCGCCGCGGCGCTCTTGTACTCCTTCAAGAGCCGCTCCGTCCTCTTGTCCTTCGGGTCGACGAGCGTCAGCACTCGACGGAGCTGCGGCACGAGCAGCCTGGTAGACCTCGAGCTGCTTGGCGACGACATCGCGCGGGCCGAAGACCCCCGTCAGGTTTCCGCCGGGACGAGACAAGCTCTCGGTCGAGGCCGTCACGGAGCGGGTCGGAGGGATGGAGGAAGACGACCGGGATGCGATCGCTCGCCTGCGGTCGCCTTCTCGGCGGCGTCGATCGACTTGTCCTCGAACGCCACGATGGCGTCCATTCCGTCGAGGACGAACACCCTGGCCTGGGCAGGGGCCTCCTCTGGCTCGAGGTTGGCGAAGATGAGCTCGATGTTCTCACCCTCGGTCCACCCGAGCTCGGCGAGGCGGGCCTTGAGCGGCTCGAGGGCAGGTGGAATGTGGTCGGTCCCGACGTGCATCAGCCCGACGCGCTTGACGGCCTCGTCCGTCGCGTCTTCGTCGCCGGACCCGGTGCACCCGCCGGCGGCGAACGCAAGGGCGAGCACGGCGACGGCCAAGGCGGCCGCCCGGCCGCACGTGCTGGACGCCACCACGCAGGCGCATCCGATCAGGGAACACCGACATGCCGACCCCCCTTTGCTCGACTGGCCCCCCGTGAAGCTGAGCGCACCATACGACTCGCACGATCCGGCGCCAACCCTGCCCGCCTCCGTCTCGGATGCGGTGCTGCCACACCGCCGGCGGTGTGCGGGCCACCCGCCCGCTCAGCTCGCCCGCCGAGGCGCAGAAGCTGCGGACGCGATCGGGGAACTCGCGGACGTCGAACGGCTTCTCGAGGTAGCCGGCGAACCCCGCCTCGCGGAACCACTCGCCCGCCTGCGGCAGCGCCGTGAGCGCGACGACGGGGATCCGCGCGGTTCGCTCCGCTCGCCGAGCGCCCGGGCGACCGACGCGCCGTCCATGTCGGGAAGCCCGAGGTCCATCAGGATCACGTCGGGGAGGTGGCGCCCGGCGAGCTCGATCCCCTCCGCGCCGGTCGAGCCCTCGATCGTCCGGAGCCCGGCGGCGCGCAGCACGTCACGCGCGAGCCTGAGGTTCCGCTCGTCGTCGTCGACGATCAGGACGAGCGGCTGCGCGGCGACTGGACGACCTCCGCCGGGCTGGAGTCCTGCTCGTCACGGCCGTATCCTCTGCGCGTGCCGATCAGGCTCGTGCTCGCCGAAGACCACTACCTCACCCGCGAAGGCCTGCGGCGCCTGCTCGAGACGAGCCCCGAGGTCGAGATCGCGGCGACCTGCGACGACCTCGACTCGCTCCTCGCCGCCGTCGAGCGCGAGCAGCCCGACGTCGTCGTGACCGACGTCCGCATGCCGCCGAGCGAGACCGACGAGGGGATCCAGGCCGCCGAGCGGCTGCGCGTGTCGCACCCCGACGTCGGCGTCGTCGTCCTCAGCCAGTACGCCTCCCCGGGCTACGCGCTCGCGCTCCTGGAGGGAGGCAGCGCCCGACGGGCGTACCTCCTGAAGGAGCGCGTCGACGACCTCGACCAGCTCGTCGGCGCGATCCGCGCCGTTGCCGCGGGCGGCTCCGTGATCGATCCGAAGGTCGTCGAGGCGCTCGTCGCGGAGAACGCCCGCGACGACAGCTCCCCGCTCGGCGAGCTCACGCCGCGCGAGCGGGACGTGCTCCGCGAGATGGCCGAGGGAAAGAACAACGCAGGGATCGCCGAGGCCCTGTCGCTCACCGAGCGGTCGGTCGAGAAGGTGATCCACTCGATCTTCCTCAAGCTCGGGCTCACCTGGGAGACGGCCGTCCACAAGCGCGTCAAGGCCGTGATCATGTACCTCGCCGAGAGTCGCTAGCGTCATCGGGAGACCGGCAGCGAGGCGGTGAGCCGCGTCGGCCCGCCGGGCTCCGTCTCGAGCGCGAGCCGGCCGCCGAGAGCCTCGACCCGGTCGCGCAACCCGCCGGGATCGTCCGGGGCCGCGTCGCTCACGACGACGTCCACCACGACGTCTCCGTCCTCCTCCCGCACGGTCACGCTCGCGGGCGCGCCGGCCCCTGGGCGCTCGAGCAGCTGCCCGCAGCACAGCAGGACCGTTCTCGCGACCTCGGGGGGATAGCCGCGCGGTCGTCTCGACGTCGACCGAGACCGGGAAGCCGAGGCTCGCCACGGACTCGCGGACCGCGACGGCGAGACCGGCCTCGAGGAGCGGCGGATGGATGCGCTGCGCGAGCTCCGCCGCCTCGCCGACCGCCTGCTCGACGTCTCGTCGCATGTCCTCGATCGCGGCCTTCGCTCCCTCCGGGTCGGCGTCCACCTGCATGCCCGCGAGCTGGAGGTTGACGGCGAGCGCCACGAGATGCTGCTGCACGCCCCGGTGCAGCTCGCGCTCGATCGCGCGGCGGTCGGCGTCGGCCGCGAGAACGAGCCGCTCGCGCGACGCGCGCAGCGCCGCGACCTCGCTGCGCAGCTGGTCGAGCGACTCGGGGAGCGGGTCGGCGTGCACGGGCGAAGTTGTGCGTCATCGCGTCGTCGCAGT
Source organism: uncultured Actinomycetes bacterium (assembly GCA_963712255.1). Lineage (GTDB taxonomy): Bacteria > Actinomycetota > Thermoleophilia > Gaiellales > Gaiellaceae > Gaiella. The sequence goes on along the minus strand of CAVQHL010000014.1, from coordinate 418,956 downwards.
CAAGGCGCCAGCACCCGGGTCGTGGTGGGACAGCCTCCCGGCCGACTCGCCTGCTGACACCGTGGTCGCGTCGATGCCGGACTCCTAGCCTCCGTGGCACTCGATAAAGGGGGGTTCGCATGTTCAGGAAGAGGATCTCGATCCTCGCTGCCTGCGCGACGCTCGGGACTGCGGCGGCGCTCGCGCTGGGGCCGGCCGCGTCTTCGGCACCGGGCGACAACGCGGTCGTCCACTGGAGCGAGGTCGCCGAGGCGGCGATCTCGGCCGCGCCAGCCCGGGCGACAGGCCTGCGTCCGCCGGCCACCAGCGCGGTGCTGGCGGGCATCGTGCACGGGGCGATGTACGACGCCGTCGCGGCGATCGACGACACGCTCGAGCCGTTCGCGACCGGTGTCTCCGCGCCTCCCGGCGCGTCCGCCGACGCCGCGGTAGCGACCGCCGCCCGTGACGTGCTCGTCGTCCGCGTGCCCGCCCAGGCGGGGGCCGTCCAGACGGCGTACGGCACGTTCATGGCGGGGATCCCCGCCGGCGCGGCGAAGGACGCCGGGGTCGCGGTGGGCGCCGCGGCGGCCGCCGGCATGCTCGCGTTCCGCCTGAACGACGGGATCGACGCCGATGTCCCGTACGTGCAGCCGACGCCCGGGCCGGGCGTGTTCGAGCCGATCGCGCCGACGAAGCCGGTCACCGTCGAGCTGGCAAGCGTGCGGCCGTTCACGTATGCCTCGCCCGCCTACCGGCCGGGCCCGCCGTACGCGCTGACGAGCAAGCAGTACGCCGAGGACGTCGCAGAGCTGAAGGCGCTCGGCGGCGTCAACAGCACCGAGCGGACGACGGCGCAGACCGACACCGCCCGCTTCCACGGGGCGCCGACGTACGTGCAGTTCAGCCGCGGCCTGCAGCGGCTCGTGCGCGAGCAGGGGCTCGACCTGCGCGAGTCGGCGCGGCTCCTGGGCTACACCTGGGTCGCGGTCGGCGACACGATGATCGCCTGCTGGGAGGCGAAGTACCACTACATGTTCTGGAGGCCGAACCACGCCATCCAGCGCGCCGACACCGACGGCAATCCCGCCACGTCGCCCGACACGACCTGGCTGCCGCTCATCGTCGGCAACCACCCGGAGTACCCGTCCGGGCACGCGTGCTTCACCGGCGGAGTCACCTCGTCGTTGCAGCAGTACTTCGGCACGAAGCACGTCGAGTTGACGCTCACGACTCCCACCGGCGCGAGCCGGACCTACGACCGCCTGGACGACCTGGTGGAAGAGGTCAACGACGGCCGCGTCTGGGGCGGCCTCCACTACCGCACGACGATGGAGGAGACCGCGAAGCACTTCCCGCGGATCGCGCACGACGTGGGTCAGAAGTACTTCCTGAAGCCGAAGAAGTAGGCCGGCTCTCGGGAGGGCACCGGGGGGAATCGACGGAGGGTGGGCCGCGGGGCCGCCCTCCGTCGCTGTTCCGCCTCAGAACGCGAGCACGCGACGCACCGCGTCGACGACCCGCTCGACGGACGGCATGTACCAGTCCTCGAGCTGCCAGTACGGGTACGGGACGTCGAAGCCGGTGACGCGGAGGACGGGGCCCTGCAGGTCGAGGATCGCCCGCTCCGCCAGGAGGGCCGCGACCTCCGAGGCGAAGCCGCACGTCCGCGGCGCCTCCTGGACGACGACGCAGCGGCCGGTGCGGCGCACGGACGCGATGAGCCCCTCCTCGTCGAGCGGCTTCAGCGTGCGGAGGTCGAGCACCTCGACGGACGCCTCGCCGGAGACCGCGTCGGCGGCCCGCTCGCAGAGGTCGACCATCGCGCCCCAGGCGACGACCGTCACGTCGCTTCCGCTGCGGGCCACCCGCGCCCGCCCGAGCTCGACGACGTGCTCGCCCTCGGGGACCGTGCCGCGCGCCGTCCGGTACACGAGCTTGGGCTCGAGCACGACGACGGGGTCGGGATCGCGGATCGCCGCGGCGAGGAGCCCCTTCGCGTCCGCGGGCGTCGCAGGCACGGCGACCTTCACGCCGGGCGTGTGGACGTAGTACGTCTCGGGCGAGTCGTCGTGCAGCTCGGGGGCGCGCACGCCGCCGCCGTAGGGCATGCGGACGACGAGCGGGAAGCCCATCGCGCCGCCCGTCCGCCAGCGGTAGCGGCCGACGTGGGTGATCAGCTGGTCGAGGCAGGGGTACGAGAAGGCGTCGTACTGCATCTCGACGACCGGGCGCCAGCCCGCCATGCAGAGGCCGACGGCGGCGCCGAGGATCCCCGCCTCGGACAGCGGCGTGTCGACGCAGCGATCGGCGCCGAACCGGTCGCGGAGGCCCGCGGTGGCGCGGAAGACGCCGCCGAGGCGGCCGACGTCCTCGCCGAGCACCATCACCGTCTCGTCGCGCGCGAGCTCGACGTGCAGGGCGTCGTTGATCGCCTCGACGAGGAGCAGCTCGCGGGTCGCCACGGCCGTCGTGCTCACAGCGCGTGCACCCGCCTCAGCTCGTCGAGGTCGCGTGCGAGCGAGGCGGGCGGGTCGGCGTACGCGTGCGCGAAGACGAGCTCCGGGGCGGCGGCGGGCTCGTCCTCGGCCGCCTGGATCCCGGCCCGCATCGCGGCGAGCGCCTCCTCGCGGACGGCGGCGGCGCGCTCGTCGTCCAGCACGCCGAGCCGCCGGAGGTACGCCTCGTAGATCTCCACGCAGTCGCGCTCCTGCTCGGCGGCGACCCGCTCGGGATCGATGTAGAGGCTCGGGTCGTCGGCGGTCGCATGCGGCGCCGACCGGTACGTCACGGCCTCGACGAACGTCGGCCCGTCGCCTGCGCGAGCGCGGGCCACTCCCTCGGCGACCGCCTCGTGGACGGCGAGCACGTCGTGCCCGTCCACCCGGATCGCCGGGATGCCGTAGCCGACGGCCTTGTCCGACAGCCGCGCGGCGGCGGTCTGGGCGCTCAGCGGCGTCGAGATCGCCCACTGGTTGTTGTTGCAGAGGAGGACGAGCGGCGCCTTCATCACCGCGGCGATGTTCACGCCCTCGTGGAACGCGCCCTCGGACGTCGCGCCGTCGCCGAAGAGCGTCAGCGCGACCGCCTCGGATCCCTTCAGCTTCAGGCCCCAGGCGAGCCCTGCGGCATGCGGGACCTGCGTCGCGATCGGGACGCAGATCGACGCGACGTTCACGTCCTCCGGGTTCCACCAGCCGGACGGATGCCCGCGCCACCACTGGAGGATCGTGGCGGCCGGCAGGCCGCGCAGCAGGCCGATCGCCGAGTCGCGGTAGCTCGGGAAGATCCAGTCGCGGTCCTCGAGCGCGTGGACGGCACCGGCCTGGACCGCCTCGTGGCCGCGGAAGATCGCGTACGTCCCGATCCGACCCTGTCGGTGGTAGACGACCGACCGCTCGTCGTACGTCCGGAGGCGGACGAGCGAGCGGTGGATCGCGAGAAGCGCGTCGTCGTCGAGCCCGTCGGGCCGGCGATCGGGCTCGTCTCCGAGCCCGATCACGCGCTGGAGGCCCTGCTCGACGGCGGAAACCTCGTTCATACCCTAAGTGAAACAGCGTTTCTGTTTTGCTGTCAAGCTCGAGTAGGGCGCGATCCTGCGAGACTCACCGCGATGGCCGAGACCGTGCGCTTCTCCGTCGAGCCGATCCGGGCAACGCGGACGTTCGAGGCAGCGATCGAGCACCTCACCGAGGCGATCGAGCGTGCCGGCCTCCGCGCGGGCGACCGGCTCCCGAACGAGGGAGCGCTCGCCGCCGAGCTCGGGATCTCGAAGCCGACCCTGCGCCAGGCGCTCCGCGTGCTCGAGCTCTCCGGCCTCGTCGAGGTGCGCCGCGGGAAGGCGGGCGGCGTGTTCGTCATGACGGATCTCGTCCCGGCCGTCGCGATCTTCTCCGCGGTGAAGCTCGAGGAGGGCGCTGCCGTCGACGTCCTGCACGCGCGACGCGTGCTCGAGCGCGCGGTCGTCCACGAGGCGATGCGCACCGCCACCGCCGCCGACATCTCGGAGCTCCAGCGCACGATCGACCTGCTCGAGCGTCACCTCGGCGAGCGCCCGAGCGTGATGCGCGCCGACGCGATGTTCCACCGCGTCCTCGTCCGGGCGTGCCGCAACGAGACGATCCAGGCGGCGATGCGCGGCGTCGCGCGCGGCCTCGCTCCGATCCGCGACGCCTACTCGGGCGGTGTCGCGTACGACCGCCAGACGCTCGACGTCCACCGTCGCCAGCTCCACGCGATGGAGCGACGTGACGACGCGGCGCTGGAGGAGGTGCTCGACGAGCACTTCCGGATGCTCGAGACGCAGTTCGCGAAGGGCATCGGCCGGCGCTGGTCGGACCTGTTCGGCCCGCGCGTGTCGTCGTCCCCTCTAGCCCGGGACGAGCGCGGTGACCGCGTCCCGCTCGGACTCGAAGACGGCCTCGGCGACGTCGCCGAGGTCCTCACCGTCGACCTGGAGCGGCAGCGGCTCGTCGCAGCGGATCACGACCCGCTCGACGTCGTGCAGCGCGATCATCCGCGCCCGCGGCCGCGCCCCGCGAAGCAGCTCGAGCGCGAGCCGCGGAACGTCACGGGTGCGGACGCCCGACGGCGCCACGACGTCGATGCCGAGATCGAACGACGCCCCGCGCGAGACCCGGATGCCGACACGCCCGGCATAGGTGTACGGGTCGCAGTTCGCGACGAGCACGAACGCCGCCCGGCCGTGGCCGTCCACCTCCAGGGCGTCCGGGAAGCGACCGCGGCGGGAGGCGAGCAGCCCGAGCGCCTCCCGGACGAAGGCCGAGTCGCCGGGACGTCGCCCGTCCTCCCGCCGACCCCTCGAGTCGATCCGCCGGACGAGCTCGGCGTCCAGCCCGAGGCCGGCGTTGAAGGCGAAGCGACGGCCGTTGACGCGGCCGAGGCCGATCCGGCGGGTCGTGGCCGTCGACAGGAGCCGCGCCGCTCCCACGGGATCGCGCGGGGTGCCGAGCGCCCGCGGGAGGACGCTCGTTCCGCCGCCGGGGATGAACCCGAGCGGGATGTCGCCGCCGACGCCGTTCAGGACCTCGTTGTAGGTTCCGTCGCCCGAGAAGACGTAGATCGCGTCGACGTCCCGCTCGTACGCCTGGGCGATCTCGCCCGCCTGGCCGCCGTGCGCGGTGCGGACGACCTCGAGCGGCCCCGGGAGCGCGACCCGGACCTGCTCGACGAGCGCGTCGGTCACCCCGCTCGCCTGCGGGTTGACGATCAGGAGGCGGCTCCTCATGTCGGCCGATGCTATGCCGGGCGGGACGGTGCGTACCCGCGGACGCCGTCGACGAGGATCGCGAAGAACCGGTCGGCGAGCGCGTCCGTGTCCGAGCCGGCGCGGAGCCACGTGTACGCCCAGTTCGCGGCAGACAGGACGAGCAGCACGGCCGCGTCGACGTCGAGGTCCGCGCGGAGGGCGCCCCGGTCGGCGGCGTCGCGAAGCAGCTCGTGCCAGCGCTCCTCGTAGCGGCGCCGCTCCGCCCGGAACGCCGCCCGCTCCGGCTCCTCGAGGAAGCGCCACTCCCGCGTGAACACCGTGGCGGAGTCGACCTGGGCGGCGACCGTGGCGAGATGCCCCCGCAGCGCGGCGCGGATCCGCTCGAGCGGCGGCGCGTCATCGGGGACGCGGTCGAGCGCGGCGTGGAAGGCGGTCGCGCCGTCGCGCGCGACCGCGACGAGGAGCTCCTGCTTCGACTCGGTCAGCGAGTAGAGCGAGCCCTTCTGCACCCCCATCGCCGCCGCGAGATCGGCCATCGAGGTGCCGTGGTAGCCCCGCTCGGCGAACAGCCGGGCGGCGACGCCGACCAGCTCGTCGCGCCGCGTGCTCGTGGCCATGTGGACGATGCTACCGATCGTTCGGTAGCATCGAAGGCGTGGATACCCGCACGGCGGAGTTCCTCGCGCACGTCCAGTCCGGCGGTCTCGTCGAGACCGGCGACTGGATGCCGGACGAGTACCGGAAGCGCCTCACGAAGTTCGTCGAGATGCACGCGAACTCCGAGCTGATGGGCGTGCTCCCGGAGCGCGACTGGATCCTCCGCGCACCGACGCTCCAGCGCAAGCTCGCGCTCACGGCGAAGATCCAGGACGAGGTCGGCCACGCGCAGCTCCTCTACCGCGTCGTCGAGGACCTCGGCAAGCCGCGCGAGGCGTGCCTCGACGACCTCATCGAGGGCCGCTCGAAGTTCCACAACGTCTTCCACTACCCGACCCGCACGTGGGGCGACGTCGGCGTGATCGCGTGGCTCGTCGACGCGGCCGCGATCATCTCCCAGAAGGCGCTCCTCAAGTGCTCGTACGCGCCGTACGCGCGGATCATGCGGAAGATCTGCTGGGAGGAGTCCTTCCACATCCTCCACGGGCGCGACGTGATCCTGACGCTCGTGACGGGCACCGACGAGCAGCGCGAGCTCGTGCAGGAGGCGCTCGACCGCTGGTGGGAGCCGCTGATGATGTTCCACGGCAACCCGATCCCTGCCGACGAGGACCCGATGGTGACCTGGCGGATCAAGAGCCAGGCGAACGAGGAGGCGCGGCAGCAGTTCCTCGAGGGCTACGTCCCGCAGGTGTGGGAGCTCGGCCTGACCGTGCCCGACCCGAAGCTTCGGCGCGGCGACGACGGCGTCTGGGAGTACACGGAGCCCGACTGGGACCGGCTGATGGCCGTCGTCTCGGGCAACGGGCCTGCGTCGGCCGAGCGGCTCGCGTTCCGGCGGCTCTCGCGCGAGGAGGTCGGCTGGGTCGCGCGCGCCGTGCTCGCCGAGGCGGCGTGACGCCTCGTCTGGGAGGTCTTCCGGCGGGAGCGCGCCGGCTCCCCGATGCAGCACGCCGGCTCGATCGCCGCACCCGACGAGCGCTTCGCCGAGATCTACGCGCGCGAGCAGTACGGGCGCCGCGGGGAGTCGGAGGCGCTCTGGCTCGTCCCCCGCGACGCGGTCGCGGAGGTCGACGAGTTCGTGGACGAGTTCGACCTGAAGTACCGGCGCGTGGACGGCTACTCGATCAAGGAGCGGCTGAAGGAGGCGCGCGAGCGTGCCGGGACCGTCGAGGGCTGAGACGCTCCTCCCGCTCGCCGACGACGAGCTGATCGTCGGCTGGCGGAACTCGGAGTGGACGGGCATCGCGCCGTTCCTCGAGGAGGACGTCGCGTTCTCGTCGATCGCGCAGAACGAGATCGGCCACGCGCGCGCGCTCTACGAGCTCGTCGCGGAGGAGCTCGGCACGACGGCAGACGAGCTCGCGTACGACCGCGCGCCCGGCGACTACCGCTGCGCGCCGCTCGTCCAGCTCCGCCGGATGGACTGGGCCGCCACCATCGCGCGGCACGTGCTCTACGAGACGGCCGACGCGATCCGGATCGAGGCGCTCTCCTCCTCGGACGACCCCGTCGTCGCGGGCATCGCCGCCCGCATCGACCGCGAGGAGGTCTACCACCGCATGCACGCCGAGATGTGGCTCGAGCGGCTGCTGGCCTCCGACGAGGGTCGTGCACGCCTCGAGGCGGCGCTCGACGAGCTCTGGCCCCACGGGCTCGGCGTCCTCGACGAGGCGCAGCGGCCGGAGCTCCGCCGACGGCTCGAGGAGCGGCTCGGCCGATCCCTGCCGGATGTCCGCCCCGGTCGAGCGCGGGACGCACGAGCCGGAGCTCGCCGAGCTGCTCGACGAGATGACGTCCGTGCGCCGCACCGCCCCGGCGGGAGCCGCGATGGTGAACGCTCTCCAGCGCGGCCGTCTGGGAGGCGCTCGACCGGATCCCGGACCCGGAGATCCCGGTGATCTCGCTCGTCGACCTCGGCGTCGTGACGGCGGTCGAGGTCTCGGACGGCAGGGTGGACATCGAGCTGACGCCGACGTTCCTCGGCTGCCCGGCGCTCGACGCCATGACGACGGCGATCCGGAACGAGATCTCCGCCCTCGGTGCGCACGCCGACGTCCGCGTGCGAACCGACCTCGAGTGGACGACCGACCGCATCACCCCGGAGGGCCGGGAGAAGCTGCGAGCGGCAGGCTTCGCCCCGCCGGCGCCGCGCTCCGGCGAGGAGCCGACGCTGCTGCAGCTCCAGCGCGGGCCGTTCCGCTGCCCCTGGTGCGGCTCGACCGACACGAAGCTCGAGAACGTCTTCGGCCCGACGCCCTGCCGGTCGCTGCGCTACTGCAACGCCTGCCGCCAGCCGTTCGAGCAGTTCAAGACGATCTGAGCGCGCCGAGCGCGCATCCTCATCGTCGACGCTCGCTCGGATAGGTTGTCGTCGTGCGCGTCGAGATCTTCTACTGCCCGGTCTGAAACGGCTACGACCGCCGGGCCGCGAGTCTCGCGGCCGTGCTGACCGAGTCGGGATACGAGGCCTTCGCCGTCGAGGGCGCGAAGAGCCAGTACGACGTCGTCGCCGACGGGACGCTCGTCTTCTCGAAGCAGCGCGAGGGGCGCTTCCCCGAGGACGACGAGGTCGTGACGCTGCTCGCCTGAGCCGCCGTCCTTGACGACGCGCCGTGCGGGCGCGACGGTACGCCGCACGTGAGCGTCTTCGAGCTGATCGTCGGCTTCCTCGCAGGGCGTCGGGCTCCTCGCCCTCGTCGCGCTCGCGATCGCAGGGATCTCGGAGTGGCGCGAGGGCCGTGAGGACACCGACTGGATGCCCGACTTCGACCTCGACGACGACGGGGACGCCGTCGCGCTCGCGCAGGCGCACGCCGAGGCCCTGGACGAGGAGGAGGAGTGGTTCATGATGACGCCGGAGGTGCTCGAGCGGGAGCCACTGTTCGAGGCCGGCGTCGACGCGCTCTCCGACGAGGACACGCCCGTCTCGGCGGTGATCGACCTCGCCCGGCATCCCGACGGATGGGCGGCGTCGATGGCCCTGGTCGCGCTCGAGCGCCGGGACGACGTCCCGGACGAGTGGGTCGATGCCGCGATCCGCGCCCTGCCTCGACCCTCGAACTGCGAGGACGCGTTCCAGCTCCGCGCGATCGCCCGCCATGCCGGCGGCCGCGCGATCGGCCGCATCCTCGGTCGCACCGAGGGCATCTATCCGGGGTACGTCGTCGACTTCGTCACCGCCCGGGTCGAGGCAGGCGAGCACATCGACGTCGACACCTTCCGCGGCAACGTGACGGCAGGACAGGCCGACGAGCTCGAGTCGTACCTCGACCGGATCGGCGGCGAGATGGGCGACGAGGTGCGCGCCGCGTTCAAGGAATGGCGGACGCTCGAGCTCTTCGGCTCCATCGGACGCGTCTGGCAACGCCCGTTCGACCGGCCGCAGGCGCTCCTCGCCGGCCGGCGAAGCGACGTCGTGGACCTCGTCGTCGCCGCGCTGACGGCCGAGCCGCGCCGTTCGGTCATCCTCGTCGGCGAGCACGGCGCGGGCAAGACGGCGCTCGCGCGTGCGGCGCTCGACCGGATCCGGGACGTCACGGTCTTCGAGGCGACCGCGTCGCAGGTCATCGCCGGCCAGGTCTACGTCGGGGAGCTCGACGGCCGCGTCAAGCAGCTCGCGGACGGGATGCGCGGCCGAAGCACGATCTGGGTGCTGCCCGAGCTCCAGGAGGCGCTGTTCGCCGGTCAGCACACGCGCAGCCCGCACGGGCTCCTCGACGCCCTGCTGCCCCACGTCGAGTCCGGCTCGATGACGCTGCTCGCCGAGGTGACGCCCACCGCGCTCGACGTCCTCCGGGCGTCCCGTCCGCGGGTCATGTCGGCGTTCGACGTCATCCGCGTCCGCTCGCTCGACCAGGACGACTCGATCGCGGTCGCCCGCCACGCGCTCGAGCACGACGGCCTCGACGCGACGACGGACGACGAGACGCTCACACGGGCATACGACTTCGCCCAGCAGTTCCTCCCGGGCTTCGCACCGCCGGGCGGGCTCCTCCGTCTCGTCAACGCGACCGCGCTCGAAGCGCACGAGCGCAACGAGGCGGAGTTCGACGGCGGCGACGTCCTCGCGACGCTCGCGGCGGCATCGGGGCTGCCGCTCGCGATGCTCGACGCCGCCGCTCCGCTTCGCCTCGAGGACGTCCGGGCGTTCTTCGAGGAGCGCATCCTGCAGCAGCCCGATGCGGTGACCTGTGTCGTCGAGCGAATCGCGATGGTCAAGGCGGGTCTGACCGATCCAGGCCGGCCACTCGGCGTCTTCCTCTTCCTCGGCCCGACCGGCACGGGCAAGACGGAGATCGCGAAGGCGCTGGCGGAGTTCCTCTTCGGGTCGCCGGATCGGCTCGTGCGGCTCGACATGAGCGAGTTCCAGAGCCCGGAGTCGCTCGAGCGGCTCCTCTCCGACACGACGATCGACAGCCGCGGCGCGGGACTGATCTCGGCGGTCCGCAGCGACCCGTTCAGCGTCGTCCTGCTCGACGAGTTCGAGAAGGCCGCGGCACCGGTGTGGGACGTCTTTCTCCAGGTCTTCGACGACGGGCGGCTCACCGACACGCACGGCCAGCTCGTCGACTTCCGGCGCTGCGTGATCGTGCTGACCTCGAACGTCGGCTCGTCGATCGCAGCGGGAAGCGGCGTCGGCTTCGAGCCGTCGGCCGGCGGGTATCAGCCACGACGCTCGCGGAGCGCGCCCTCCGGGCGACCTTCCGGCCGGAGTTCCTGAACCGGCTCGACCGCGTCGTGATGTTCCGGCCGTTCGAGCGGGCGTCGATGCGCTCGCTTCTCGACAAGGAGCTGGCGGAGGCGCTCGCGCGCCGCGGCCTCCGCGAGCGGCCGTGGGCCGTCGAGGTCGACGAGTCGGCGTACGCCTTCCTGATCGACAAGGGGTTCAGCCCCACGCTCGGTGCGCGCCCGCTCCGGCGGGCGATCGAGCAGCACGTGCTCGCTCCGGTCGCGGCGGCGATCGTCGAGCAGACCGTGGCGGCGGGGGACCAGTTCCTCTTCGTCAGCGCGCCGCGAGGCGCCCGCATCGAGGTGGCGTTCGTCGATCCCGACGCCGACGACGCCGTCGTCCCGGACGAGCCGCCGAGCCCGCTCGGCCTCCGCGCGCTGTCGCGCATGGGTCGGGGGGACGAGCGGTCGGTGCAGTACGTGCTGTCCGAGACGAGACGCGTCGGCGAGGCCGTCGGCGCACTCGCGCCCCAGAAGGCCGGCGCCCTCGCGGCGCTCGGAGAGCCGACGTTCTGGGAGACGGACGGCCGGTTCGACGTGCTCGCCAAGGCCGAGTACCTCGATCGGCTCGAGGCGGCGATGAAGACCGCGAACGGGCTCGCGGCTCGCCTCGACCGGAGCCGCTCCGGTGGGCGGCCGAGCACCGAGCTCGTGGGCCTGCTGGCGGGCCGGCTCCATGTGCTCGACTGCGCGCTCGACGGACTGGCCGCCGGCGACCCCTACGAGCTCTTCCTCGCGGTGGGCTCACAGGAGGCGGATCCGTCGTTCGCGGACCGGATCGCCGAGATGTACGAGTCGTGGGCCGCGGCGCGAGGAATGCAGGTCGGGCACCTCACCTCCGATCCCGGTCATCACGTGCTCGCGGTGTCCGGCCTGGGCTGCTGGCAGATCCTCCACGGCGAGGCCGGGCTCCACGTCCTGGAGCACGCAGCCGACGACGACGGGCGCGTCCGCCGAACGCGAGACGGCACGCGTGACCGTCGCCCCGCGGGCGACCAGACCGACGCCCGAGGGCGGGGCCGTCGACGAGGCGCGCGCCGCGCTCGCCGCCGTTGCCGCGCCGAACGTCGTCGTCCGGCGCTACCGGACCGGCCCGTCCCCGCTCGTCCGGGACTCCGCGCGCGGATACCGGACGGGCAACCTCGATCAGGTGCTCGCGGGCGAGTTCGACCTCTACTGAGCGCTACCGGAGGAGGAAGCCCTCGCCGAGGGGGTCGTCCGGGTCGAGCACGAACTCGGCGCGGCCCGTCCGGTAGGCGGTGCCCTCGACCTCCGTGACGACGGCAGGTCGGCCGCCGACGTCGGCATCGGCGACGACGCGGCCCGTGAACTCGGAGCCGACGATCGAGCGGTGGCGGAGCTCGGCGCCGCGCGGCAGCCGACCGCCGTCGTCGAGCAGCGCGAGCCGTGCCGAGGTCCCGGAGCCACAGGGCGAGCGGTCGACCTCGCCGTCGGCGAACACCGTCACGTTCCGCTGGGTCAGCGGCTCCTCGCCCTCGTCCTGCCAGAAGATGACGCCGTAGACGTCGCGGAGCTCGGGCTCCTGCGGGTGGACGATCTCGTGCCCTGCCTCGAGCGCCGCCTTGATCTCCCGCCCGAGCGCGATCAGGCGCGGCAGCTCGGACGGCTCGACCCGCTCGCGGAGCGACGCGTAGAAGGCGCCGCCGAATGCGACGTCGACGAGGTGCCCGGCGGCGTCGATCTCCCGGCCCCACACGAACGAGGGCACGTTCCGGAAGCGCACCGACCGGACCCGGCCGTCCTCGACGGTCGCCCACGTCTCGAGGCGCCCCGACGGGACGTCGACGACGACGCGGTTGACGCCCTCGCGTCGCTCGAGCACCCCGTCGTCGAGCGCCCACGTGACGAGCGCGATCGTCCCGTGCCCGCAGGCCGTCGAGTAGCCCTCGTTGTGGAAGAAGACGACCCCGAGGTCGGCGCCGTCGTCGTTCGGCGGGACGACGTGGCAGCCGTACATGTCCGCGTGCCCGCGCGGCTCGAAGACGAGAAGCCGCCGCACGTGGTCGGCCTGCTCGAGCGCGAAGCGCCGGCGCTCCAGGATCGTCGCACCCTCGAGGGGCGCTGTCCCGCCCGTGACGATGCGGAAGGGCTCGCCGCCCGTGTGGTAGTCGACGACCTCGACCCGCACTAGCCTCTATCGGTCAGGCCCCGGTGAACTCGGGCGGGCGCTTCTCGAGGAAGGCGTTGACGCCCTCCTTGAAGTCGGCGGTGCCGACGGACTCCTGCTGGAGTCGCGCCTCGAGGGCGAGCTGCTCGTCGAGCGCCGCCGTGTAGGCGTGCTCGAAGAGCTGCTTCGTCCGGCCGATCGCGAGCGTCGGGCGGGCCGCCCACTCCGCGGCGAGCTCCGCGACGCGGCCCTCGAACGCGTCCGCGTCGACCACCTCCGAGACGAGCCCCCAGCCGAGCGCCTCGTCCGCCGAGAGCCGACGGTTCGTGGACATCCACTCGAACGCCCGGGCGAAGCCGAGGAGCCGGTGGATGAACCACGTGCCGCCTGCGTCCGGGACGAGGCCGATGCCGATGAACCCCGGGACGAACGTCGCGCTCGACGAGGCGACACGAAGGTCGCAGGCGCAGGCGAACGAGAGGCCGGCTCCCGCCGCCGGCCCGTTGACCGCCGCGATGACCGGCTTCGCGAGCGACCGGACGGCCCTGACGTTCGGGTGGTAGGTCTGCTCGAGCGCGTCGCCGATCGAGTCGGAGACGGAGCCGAACTCCTTCAGGTCCTGGCCCGCGCAGAAGCCCTTTCCGGCGCCCGTGATCACGACGGCGCGCACGGAGTCGTCGGCCGCCTCGGTCAGCGCCTCGTGCAGCGCGGCGTGGAGCTCGCGGTTGAACGCGTTGTAGACCTCGGGCCGGTTGAAGGTGATCGTCAGGACGGCGCCGTCCCGTCGCGTGAGGACCTCGTCGGCCATGCGCGTGAGCCTATCGCCTACCCGTCCGCGGACGTTCGGCCACGACGCGAGTCCAGGAACGACGGTGATCGCGCCCTGCGCCTCGTCGCCGAGCATCGAGAGCGACAGCCAGTCGCGTGCGTGCCCGACCGTCTGATGCCAGGCCATGTCGCGCCAGACGTTGAGCTGCTGCTTCGCGTAGCGCGTCGTCTGCGGCAGCTTGCGAACGAGGCTCTCGACCCAGGCGTCGACGACGGAGTCGAGCTCGGCCGCCGGCACCGCGCGGTTGACGAGCCCCCACTCCGCCGCCTGCGCTGCGGGGATCTCGTCGCAGAGCAGGACGATCTCGCGCGCGCGGCGGTCGCCGACCATCAGCTGGAGCCACTGCGTCGCGCCGCCTGCCGGGACGGAGCCGTGCTCGAGACCGACGTGCCGGATGAAGGCATCGTCGACGATCACCGAGAGGTCGCACGCCATCTGCAGCTCGTTCCCGCCGCCGACGGCGATCCCGTTGATCCGGGCGATGGTCGGCTTGCCGAGCTCCCGGATCCGGTCGTGCATGTCCTTGAAGGCGCCGAACCACTTCCAGTACTCCTGCGGCTTGCCGACGAGCGTGTCCTCCCAGGAGCGCAGGTCGGCGCCGACGCAGAACGCGCGGCCGTTGCCGGTGACGACGACGACGCGGATCTCGTCGTCCCACGAGGCGTCCTCGCAGGCGCGCGCGATCTCGCGCAGCATCCGGAAGTCGAAGGCGTTGAGGACGTCCGGTCGGTTCAGCGTGATCGTCGCGCGCGGCGGGGCCTTCTCGTAGACGATCGTCTCGAAGCCGAGCTCCGACGGGTCGACGGGGCTCGGGTGGCTCGGCTCGGTCACTCGATCGAGGCGAAGTCGAACGGTGAAGGGGATGCCCATCTCCATCGCGTCGCGACCGGAGGCGGCGAACGCCTCCGAGCTCGTCGCAGCCTTGAAGGCATCCATGTCGTCCCACTCGAACTCGGCGTAGTAGCGCGCGCTCGGCTCCCCGAACGGCGAGCCGAAGATGCGACCGTGACGAAACGCGCGGCACTCGACCGCCGGGACGAACTCCTCGATGTGGCGGGCGTACCGTTCCGCGTCGGGCTCCGTCTCGTACTGGATGATGGCGCGAATCACTGGTGCCTCCTTGCGCTCGGGGACGCCGGGAGCGTATAGCGTCACGCGCGCCATCCGTGCAGACGTCTCACGGCTCCAGGATCCAGATCCTTAGCGCTCCGGCAGCCCGGAAGCCCTCTCGTCGCGCTCGCGCGAGCGACTCGCCGCTCTCGTACCCGACGACCGGCAGGTCCGCGAACCGGCGAACCGCCGCCACGGCGTCCGCGAACTGCGCGTCGGCGTCGGCTCCGCCGCGAAGAAGTTCGAGAGCCCCACGACCTGCGTGGAGCGATTGACAGCGACGCCGGCGACGATCTCGCCGTCGCGCTCGGCCGCGAGGATCCCACCATCCGTCCGCGAGCAACGCCGGACGAAGACCCGGGTCGTCGCGGGTGAGCCGTGCGCGCGCCATGCGTCCTCCCAGCGCTCGAGGTCCTCGGTGTGGTCAGCCGTCGCCAGCCGGCGGGATCCGCGTTGCCGCCCGTCACTGCGTCGTGCGCGAGCCGGATCCACTGCGCAGCGAGAGCCCGGAGCCCAGCGGCGCCAGGTCGAGCAGCGCATGGCTGTCCTTGACCGTGAGGTGGCGCGACAGCGTCGCGAGCTCGTGCACGAGGCGAGCTGCGCCTCGACCCAGCGCGAACGTGACGGCATTCAGTAGTACGCGGCATCACCGCACGCACGTCCAGACCCCGTCCTCACGGCGCTCGCACCCGTGCGTAGATCACCGATACCAGTCGACGTGTTCAGACCACTCTACGCCGTCCCGTCCCGTCGGAGTGAGCGTTAGCTCACGCGCGATGGACTCGACCGCGCTCGCCGCGACCCTCGCCGTCATGGCCGGCCTCTTCGGGGCCGTGCAGGTCGCCGTGATGGGGAAGCTCGGCGAGCGGATCGGCTCCCTCGAGGCGGTGATGGTCGCGGCGATCGTGACCGGCGTGCTCGTCCTGCCGGTCCTCGTCGTCGTGCGGCAGGGCTTCGGCGGGATGGGCGAGACGCTCGCCCAGCCGTGGTGGATGCTCACCGGAGGCGCGCTCGGCGCCGCCATCGTCCTCTCGATCACGATCGCGGCCCCGAAGATCGGGACGACCGCGGTCGTCGCCCTCCTCATCGCCGGCCAGCTCATCGCTGCGACGGTGATCGACCGGTACGGCTGGTTCGGCTTCGATCGCGTCGCGCTCGACTGGCCACGCGTCCTGGGCATCGCGCTGCTCGCGGCAGGCGCCGCGCTCACGCTGCGGCGCTGAGCCTCACCTCGCGACGCGACGCGGACGCCGGACGAGCTCGCCGGAGCAGTTCGGGCACGTCCCCGGAGCGTCTCCGTGCACACCGCCGCAGAACGTGCACTCGAAGCTGCAGATGAACGCCTCGCCGTCCGCCTCGAGCGACGCGCCGCAGCGCTCGCAGACGGGCCGCAGCTCGAGGCTCACGCGATCGCGATCCAGTCGACGGAAACCGGCCCCGGGAACGCGCCCATCGCCTCGCCCCGGCGCAGAAGCTCGGTCACGGCCGAGCGGCCCTCGTCGCCGTAGTCCTGGGTCAGCTCGTTGACGTACATCGAGACGAACCGGTCGGCGACCGCCGCGTCGATCCCCCGGCCGAACTCGAGCGCGTAGTCGAGCGCCTCGTCGCGGTGCTCGAGCCCGCAGGCGATCGCCTCGTGGAGCACCGCGGAGAGGTCGTGCAGCCGCTCGACGTCGCGCCGCGCGACGTTCACGCCGAGGGGGAGCGGCAGGCCCGTCTCGAGGAGCCACCACTCGCCGAGGTCGAGCACCTTCGAGAGGCCGAGCTCGGAGAACGTCAGCTGCCCCTCGTGGATGAGGAGCCCGGCGGCCGCCCGGCCGCTCGCCACCTCGTCGGGGATCTGCTCGAACGGCAGCTCGCGGACGGCGACCTCGCCGATCGCGAGGCGGAGCGTGAGGTACGCGGTCGTCAAGGCGCCGGGGACGACGATCTCGACCCCCTGCAGCTCGTCGAGCGTCATCGGCTTCCGCGCGACGACGACGGGGCCGTACCCGGAGCCGATCGACGCGCCGTGCGGCAGGAGGGCGTAGTCCTGCTGGACGAACGGGTACGCGGCGAGGGAGATCGCCGTCACCTCGAGGCGGGCGGCCCGCGCCCAGTGGTTCAGCGTCTGGATGTCGGCGAGCACCTGCTCGAACCGGAATCCCCGCGTGTCGACGAGATCCGTCGTCAGCGCCCAGTACATGAACGCGTCGTCGGGGTCCGGGCTGTGGCCGACACGGACGTCCAAGACGCGCGGACGCTAGCACCGTCGCCGAGACGTCGAAGCGGGAACCGGCCCGGTCCGGCACGCTCGTACACTCGATCCGTGGCGCGCGCGACCCTGAGCGACGCGATCCAGGACTACCTGCGCGAGATCTACAAGCTCGGCGCGTCCGGCGATCGCGTGACGACGACCGCCCTGGCCCGGGGCATGGGCGTCTCTCCCGCGTCCGCGAGCGCGATGGTGAAGAAGCTCGCGGCGCTGTCGCTCGTCGTCCACGCCCCCTACCGCGGCGTGTCGCTGACGCCCGAGGGCGAGCAGGTCGCCCTCGAGGTGACGCGCCACCATCGGCTGCTCGAGCTCTACCTCGCGAAGACCCTGGGCATCGACGTCGACGACGTCCACGAGGAGGCCGACCGGCTCGAGCACGTCATCTCGGAGGAGCTCGAGGCGAAGATCGACGAGGCGCTCGGCTTCCCCACCCACGACCCGCACGGCGACCCGATCCCCGACGCGAACCTCGAGTGGCCGCGCGGCCGCGGGAGCGGACACCCGAGGCTAGGATCCCCGCGTGGCCTTCAAGGATCTCTTCTCGTTCCTCTTCCAGGGCTCGGCCGGGGAGGAGCGCGTGGCGCAGTACGTCATCCGCGAGCACGACCGCGGGCGGCCGCTCGCCGAGATCATGGAGGACCGCTACGTCCTGAACCGCCTCGAGAGCCCCGAGAAGCGCGCGCGCCTGCTCGACCGGCCGGAGATCGTCCAGGCGGTCGGCAGCGACATGGCGGAGTCGGCCAAGGCGGCCGTCACCGCGCCCGCCGAGTCCTAGCGCTCCTCGCGCACGTACGGCACGCCGGGCGCCTCGAGCCGACGGCGCGCCGCGCAATCACCGTGCCCGACGTCTAGGCGAACGAGCGCACGACCCGCTCGAGGACGTCGAGCGCGACCGCGACGTCCTCCTCGGAGACCGCCTCGCGCGGGTCGTGACTGATGCCCCCGGCGCAGCGGACGAACAGCATCGCCGCCGGGCAGATGCGGGAGAGGACGACCGCATCGTGGCCCGCGCCGCTGACGAGCTCGCGCACGGGCAGACCCTGATCTCGGACGGCTTCGGCGAGGCGAGCGCGGAGCCCCGGGTCGAGCTCGACGGCGGGGGTGTCGTACCGCAGCGTCCATCCCGCGTCGACGCCGCGCGCGGCCGCGATCCGCTCGGCCTCGGCGCGAATCTCGTCCGCCGCCTGCCGGCGAACGCGGTCGTCGGCGTGACGCACGTCCAGCAACATCCGCGTCTCTCCCGGGACGACGTTCCCGACGTTCGGGGTCAGCGACAACGCGCCGACCGTCGCGACCAGGCCCGCCGTTGCGCGACCCAGCCGCTCGACCGCGAGCACGACCTCCGAGGCCGCGGCGAGCGCGTCGCGACGGGCGTCCATGGGCAGCGTCCCCGCGTGACCCGCCTCGCCCGTGAGCGTGATCCTCGCGCGCGTCTGCCCTGCGATCGCGGCGACGACCCCGACGGGAAGCCCTTCCCGCTCGAGCACCGGGCCCCTGCTCGATGTGGACCTCGACGTAGCCGGCGAGCTCGGGCACCGGCGCCGTGACGGCCATGTCGGGATCGCCACCCGCGTTGCGGATCGCGTCGCGGAGCGTGACCCCCGCCCCGTCGACGACGTCGAGCGACGCGCCGTCGAAGCTGCCCGTGTAGGCGGTCGAGCCGAGGTAGGTGGTCCCGAAGCGGGTGCCCTCCTCGTCGGCGAACGCGACGACCTCGAGCGAGCTGCCGTCTCCGTGCGCCGCCACTCGCTCGACGACGGCGAGCGCCGCGAGCACGCCGAGCGGTCCGTCGTACCGGCCGGCGTCCGGGACCGTGTCGATGTGCGAGCCGAGCACGAGCGGCGGACCGGCGCCCACACGCCCGATCACGTTGCCGACGGCATCGCGCCGGACGGTCAGCCCGGCGTCCTCCATCCACGTCGCCACGAGGTCGCCGGCACGCGCGAGCGCCGGCGTCGCGAACCCGCGCGTGAGGCGGCCGTCCTCCTCGCTGATCGCCGCGAGCTCGTCGGCACGGGCGAGCACCTCTGCAGCCGTTCCGGTCACGGGCCACGACGATAGAGCACCGCGATAACGTCACCCGCCATGGCGACGCTCTACGCGAACGGCTGGGTCGTCACGATGGACGACGCCGGCACCGAGCACACCGACGGATGGGTGCTCGTCGAGGGCGGCGCGATCGCCTCGGTCGGCATCGGGCCCCGAGCCGGCGGCCGACGAGCGCATCGACCTCGGGGGCGCCGTCGTCACGCCCGGCCTCGTCAACACGCACCACCACCTCTACCAGACCCTCACGCGCGCGCGGGCACAGCAGGCCGACCTCTTCACCTGGCTCCGCGAGCTGTATCCCGTCTGGGCCGGGATCGACGCGGAGGCGGAGTACGCGGCCGCGCGCACGGGGCTCGCCGAGCTGGCGCTCTCCGGCTGCACGACCGTCTTCGACCACCACTACGTCTTCCCGCGCGGCCGGCCCGGCATCTTCGAGGCGGAGGTCGAGGCGGCGCGCGAGCTGGGCGTGCGCCTCGTCGCCTCGCGCGGCTCGATGGACCTCGGGGCCTCGGACGGCGGCCTGCCGCCCGACGAGCTGGTCGAGGAGCTCGACGCCGTGCTCGCCGAGACCGAGCGGCTCCACGGCGCCTTCCACGAGAGCGGCCCCGGAGCCCGCGTGCAGGTCGCCGTCGCGCCGTGCTCGCCGTTCTCGGTCACCGGACGGCTGATGGAGGAGTCGGCGGCGCTCGCGCGGCGGCTCGGCCTCGTGCTCCACACCCACCTCGCCGAGACCGTGGAGGAGGAGGCGTACTGCCGCGAGCTCTACGGGTGCTCGCCGGTGGAGTACCTCGAGCGCCTCGGGTGGCTCGCCGACGACGTGTGGTGCGCCCACTGCGTGCACCTCTCGGACGGGGAGATCGCGCGCTTTGCGGAGACCGGGACGGGCGTCGCGCACTGCCCGACGTCCAACCTGCGCCTCGGCGCGGGCGTCGCCCCGGTGCGCGCCCTGCTCGATGCCGGCGCGCGCGTCGGCCTGGGCGTCGACGGCTCGGCCTCGAACGAGCGGAGCGACCTGTTCCTCGAGGTCAAGCAGGCGCTGCTCGTCGCGCGCGGCCGCGGCGGCGGGGAGGCGATGACCGCGCGCGAGGCGCTCCGGCTCGGCACGCGCGGCGGCGCGGAGGTGCTCCGCCGCGACGACATCGGGTCGCTCGAGCCGGGGAAGCAGGCCGACCTCGCGATCTGGGCCACCGACGGGCTCGAGCTCGGCGGTGCCGACGATCCGGTCGCGGGCCTGGTCTTCTCGGGCCCGCACCGTGTCGACCGACTGGTCGTCGGCGGCGAGGACGTCGTGCGAGGCGGCGCCCTCGTCCGGGCGGACGGAGGCGGACATCGCTCGCGCTCATCGGGCCCAGGCGCGAAGATTCGCCGGATGACCTGTTCCCTCTCGACGCACGTGCTCGACACCGGCGCGGGAGAGCCCGCCGCCGGAGTCACGGTCGAGCTCGCGGGACCGGACGGCACGGTGGCGCGTCGCGGAGACGGACGGCGACGGCCGCGCCCGGCTGGCGGACGGGCTCGCCGCCGGCACGTACCGCCTCGTCTTCCACCCGCCCTCGCCGTTCTTCACGCGGGTCGAGCTGCAGGTCGAGCTCGCCGACGGCCACTACCACGTCCCCCTCCTCGTCTCTCCGTACGGGTGCGCGAGCTACCGCGGGAGCTGAGCGCCGAGGAGCTCGCGGAGCTCTTCGAGGGCCGGACGCGCTTCGTCGAGCGGCTCGCCGCCGAGCCCGACCCGCTCGTCCGTGCGCGCACGCTCGTCCACGAGCTTCCCGCGGACGAGAAGCGCGAGATCCTCGCCGCGCATCCCGCGATCGGCCAGCGCGCCGGGCTCTCCGCGCGCTCGGCGGCCGAGCAGGGGGCCGACGCCGACCCGGACGTGCTCGCCGAGCTCGCCCGCCTGAACGCCGCGTACGAGGAGCGTCACGGATTCCGGTTCGTCGTGTTCGTCAACCGGCGCCCGAAGCACGAGATCCTCGACGTGCTCCGCGTGCGGATCGACAACCCGACCGACGAGGAGCTCGAGACCGCGCTCGGCGAGCTCGTCGCGATCGCGGAGGACCGGTGGCGGCGGGCCTGATCGCGCTCTCGGACGCGCTCTCCGACTGGCTCGACCTCGGGCTCCGCTGGCTGCACGTCATCGCCGCGATGGCGTGGATCGGGACGTCGTTCTACTTCGTCCTCCTCGACCAGTCGCTCCGGCCGCCGAAGGACCCGGCCGACGCCGACGCCGGGGTCAGCGGCGAGCTCTGGGAGGTGCACGGCGGCGGCTTCTACCAGGTGCAGAAGTACGTCACCGCTCCGGCGCGGCTCCCGGACCACGTCGCGTGGTTCAAGTGGGAGGCGTACACGACGTGGCTCTCGGGCTTCGCGCTGATGCTCGTCCTCTACTACCTCGACGCGTCGAGCGCGCTCGTGAAGCCGGGCGACGACCTCGAGCCGTGGCTCGCGGTCACGATCTCGATCGGGCTCCTCGTCGTCGCATGGGTCGCGTACGACGTCCTCAACCGGCTCGTCTCGGACGCGCGGGTGCTGTGGCCCGTCCTCATCGTGCTCGTCGCGCTCGCCGCGTGGGGGTCGTCCGAGCTCTTCAGCCCGCGCGCGGCGTGGCTCCAGGTCGGGGCGATGATCGGGACGGTGATGGCGGCGAACGTGCTGTTCGACATCATCCCCGCCCACCGGGAGCTGATCCGCGCGAAGGAGGAGGGCCGCGAGCCCGACCCCGGGCCGGGCATCCAGGCGAAGCAGCGCTCGGTCCAGAACAACTACCTCACGCTGCCGGTGCTGTTGACGATGCTCGCCGGCCACTTCCCGTTCGCGTACGGCGCCGACCACGCGTGGCTCGTGCTCGTCGGCCTGATGGCGATCGGCGCGTGGGTGCGTCTCTTCTACAACCTCCGCCACCAGGGACGGACCCACTGGTGGATGGCGGCCGTCGGCGCAGCGGCGTTCGTCGCCATCGCGGTCGCCGTCGACCGGAGCAGCGACACCGCCGCGGCGCCCGCCGACGCGGCGACGATCGCGCGGGGCAAGCAGGTGTACGTCACCGCCGGCTGCGGCGCGTGTCACACGCTTGCGGATGCCGGATCGACCGCCGTCGTCGGTCCCGACCTCGACGCGGCCGGCTCCGTCAGCAGCGCTCGTCGAGCAGCGCGTCCGGAACGGGCAAGGCGTGATGCCCGCCTTCGCCGGGACGCTCTCCGACGAGCAGATCGCCGCCGTCGCGGCGTACGTCTCGTCCGTGGCCGGCGGATAGGATCGCGGCCGCATGCTCGAGATCACCGCTGGAGGGTTCTCGTTCACCGCTCGCCTCGAGGAGGCCGACGCGCCGGAGACGGTCGCCGCCTTCCGTCGCCTCCTCCCGCTCGAGTCGAGGATCATCCACGTCCGCTGGTCGGGCGAGGCCGGGTGGATCCCGTTCGGCGACCTCGACCTCGGGCTCGGCCCGGAGAACGCGACGTGCTACCCGCACCCGGGCGAGATCGTCCTCTATCCGGGCGGCGTCTCCGAGACGGAGATCCTGCTCGCGTACGGCTACGTCAACTTCGCGTCGAAGGCCGGCCAGCTCGCGGGCAACCACTTCGCGACGATCGTGGAGGGCAACGAGAACCTCCGCCCGCTCGGGAAGAAGTTCCTCTGGGAGGGCGCGCAGGAGATCGTCTTCCGCGAGGCGTAGCGGAGCTACACGCGTCGACGCCGACGCCGCGCTCCTTGCGCGCGACGCACGACCTCGGTGCCGATCGCGACGTCCCACGGCGCGATCCCGTTCGACTTGAAGACGACGATGTCGGCGTCGCTCTGCCTGCCGGGGACCTCGCCCGACACGACGTCGTGGAGCTCCTGCACCTCGAGCCAGTCGAGCTGCCCGGCGGCGACCGGCTCGATCAGGTCGCCGGACTCGTGCTTCGCGTCCTCGAGCGAGTCGCAGCAGACGAAGGAGGCGCGCGCGATCACCTGGCTGTCGAGCTCGCGGGCACGCGGGTCGTTCGCGCCGATCGCGCAGACGAGCGCGCCCTCGGAGAGCCAGTCTCCGCGGAGCACCGGGTCCTTCGACGTGGTCACCGTGACGACGACGTCGCACGCCCCGGCGTCGGCGGGCGTCTCGGCGATCTCCGCACCGTGCGCCCGCGCGAACGCCTCCGCCCGCTCGGGCGTCCGGCTCGAGACGACGACCCGCTCGATCGTCGGCACGGCCGCCCGGATCGCGGCGAGCTGCGACTCGGCCTGCCAGCCCGCCCCGATCAGCCCGAGGCTCGTCGCGCCCGGTCGCGCGAGGTGCTTCGCCGCCACCCCCGACGCGGCTCCGGTCCTGACCTGCCCGAGCCGGTCGGCCGCGACGAGGCCGAACAGCGCGCCGTTCGAGAGGTCGAACAGGCACACGACGAACTGGAGCTGGCCCTCGACGAGCGTGTAGCTCTTGAGCCCCGCGACGCCGAGCCCGCGGTCGGCGGCCGCCATCACCGCGAAGTACCCGCCCTCGACCGCGAAGCGCCGCCGCGGCATCAGCTCGACCTCGCCGGCAGCCATCCGGCGGAAGCAGTCCTCGATCACGGGGACGGCGTCGCCGGGCGTGACGAGCGACGCGACGTCGTCCTCGGAGAGCCAGAGCGGCATTCCCCGATGCTAGTGGGGGCGCAGGCGCCCGGACGCGTCTGCGGACGCCGATCACCGACTCGCGGCGAGCGTCGACGCATGCGTCGACGTATCATGTCTTGAACTCGAGCTACATCAGGTCTACATTCTCGATGTCGAGTAACTCGATATCGAGAGGAGTTGTCCGATGGCCGTAGCAACGACGAAGGCGTTCGACGTCGTCGCGCTCGACGACATCGAGGCGGGGCAAGAGCACGACGGGCGCGTCCCGCTCAACATCCGACGCCACTTCGACATCCGCGCCTTCGGGATCCGCGCGAACCGCGCCGTCGGCGAGGGGCACATCATCGGGGAGCACGACGAGGTCGGCCTCGGCGCGACCGGGCAGGAGGAGCTGTACCTCGTCCTCTCCGGGGCGGCGACGTTCACCCTCGGCGACGAGCAGATCGACGCGCCCGCCGGCACCCTCGTCTTCGTCCGCGACCCTGCGCAGCGACGGAGCGCGATCGCGAAGGAGACGGGAACGACGGTGCTCGCGATCGGCGGCACGCCGGGCAAGGCATACGAGCTTCCGCTCGGCGAGCTCATGAACCCGATGTGGGACGCGTACCGCGCGGAGGACTACGAGGGAGCGCTCGCGGCGCTCCAGCCGCTGGTCGCCGAGCGGCCGCAGGCGCTCGTCTTCTTCAACGTCGCGTGCATGGAGGCGCGCCTCGGGCGCACGGACGACGCGATCGCGCACCTCCGGCAGGCGGTCGCGGACGACGATCGGATCAAGGAGCACATCCGGACGGACGAGGATCTGACGTCCCTGCGCGACGACCCCCGCTACGAGGAGCTCGCCGCGCTAGATCAGACCGGCGCGACGGGCAGCGTGAACCGGAAGGCGCTCCCCCCGCCGTCGGCGGGCTCGACCCACATGTGCCCGCCGTGGGCCTCGACCACCCGCCGGCAGACGGCCAGCCCGATTCCGCTGCCCTCGACGCTCCGCTCGAGACGCGAGAACATGCCGAAGACCCTGGCCGAGTCCTCGCGGGCGATGCCGATGCCGTTGTCCCGCACCGTCACGACCCACTCGCGCGCCGCGTCGCTCGGCGCCGATCTCGATCCGCGGCGGCTCGTCGCCCCGGAACTTCAGCGCGTTGCCGACGAGGTTCTGGAGCACGCGTCGCAGCTGGCGCGGGTCACCGCTGACCGTCGGCAGCTCGTCCACGACGAGGACGGCGCCGGCGTCGTCGATCGACGTGCGCAGGTCGCTTGCGACCTCGACCACGACGTCGTTGAGCGAGACGCGCTCGCGGGTGAGCTCGCCGGAGCGCGCATAGGAGAGGACACCCTCGATCAGCTCGCGCCCGCGGTCGGTCGAGGCGCGTAGCTCCTGGAGCACCACCGCCGGAGGCGGTTCCTCCGGCCGCTGCTCGAGCATCGTGACGAGCATCGCGATGCCCGCGAGCGGCTGGCTGAGATCGTGCGCGACGACGTCGGCGTACGCCTTCAGCTCGGCCTCCATCCGGCGTTCCTCCGTCACGTCGTGGAGGAAGACGACGACCCCGTCGCCGAGCTGCGCGACGCGGTGGACGAAGCTTCCCAGCATGTAGCCGTCGCCGAACGGCGTGTCGTAGGTCACCTCGTTGACGAACGGCGTGCCCGTCTCGCAGACGTGCGAGTACGCCTCGAACGCCTGGCTGCCGCGCATCGGCGGCAGCGCCTCGAGCAGCGTGTACCGGTCGGGCGTCTCGGCCGGGATCCGGAACCCGCGCAGCATCGTCGGGTTGCCGTACCCGAACGTGAAGTCGACGATCGCGCCTCCGCCGTCCCGGAGCGCCCAGAGCACGCCGACGGGCTCGGGGAAGCCGTCGAGCAGCGCCCGGAAGCCGGCCGCTCCCTGCTCGCCGAGCGCATCGACGAGCTTCGCGTCCTCGCCCCAGGGCTCCGGCTCGAACTCGTGGCTCGGCTCGCCCATTGCCTGAAGGATACGAACGGCACCAGGGCGCTCGGCCAACGAGCACCGCGCGATGCGCCCGGCAAGATTCGAACTTGCGACCTCTGCCTCCGCAGGGCAGCACAGCATTTAGGCCGTTAGCCCCGGTTCGTACGAGAAGCGTTTAGTTGTGCGGGTTCGCGGCAGGTGCCCGCAACGCTGCCCGCATGGGGACAGAGGCCGGTTCCGCGGCGTTTAGGCGTGGAGTAGGCGTCAGGGACTCACGAAGGCGATCAGCGCGCCAATCGCGACGGCGAGCAGCAGGACGCTCCCGTACTGGGCCACCCGCGAGAAGAGCACGCGGAGGTCGATTGATCCGTCACGACGCACGATCATCTCTCCGAGTATCCGCGCCGTCCGGACTTCGTCATTCCCCCGATGGAGGGATCGTGCGCTCCCCTCCCTCACCCCGCCGTGAGGCGTGCGACGTGCCCCTCCTTATCGACGAAGCCGGTAAGCCGGTCCCCCAGACCTGGCAACCGGCTCCGTCGCCTACACCATCGTCGGCCAACGTCCGAGAGCAGTAACCCCATCGGGGGTAAGTGATGGCACAGCGCCGTCAGACCGCCGCGACGAGCGGCAGCAGCTCGGCGGGCACCATCACCCGGCCCCGGTCACCCCGGTACATCTGGGACCCAGCTCACCACTCACGCGACGTCGCGCATCGATTCGGCGCCGCCTGGTTGCACGAGTGTGCGCCGGCGCCGGACGGAGGCGTCTACCGGCTCGACAACTTCCGGCCGAGGGAGTTCGCCTGGGCCGTCGGGGCGGCCGGGTTGCCTCAGACGACGACGCCGTACACGCTCAGGCACAGCGGTTTGAGCTGGGCGCTCGCGAGCGGCATCCCGGCAACCGATGTCGCGCGCTTCGGCGGCACCTCGCTCTCGATGCTGGAGCGCACGTACGCGCACCTGCTCACGTCGAGCGCGGAGAGTGCACGGGCGCGGCTCGACGCCTTCGCTGCTACCCAGGAAGAAGCGGCCCAATTGCCTGGGCCGCAGGTCCTTTGACTTGCGACCAGAAAAGCGAGACGATCCGCCGTGCCGTACGGGGAATCGCGAAAAGGGGGAGACATGGGACATCGCATCGCAGTCCTGGCCATCGTAGGAGTGGTCGCAGGAATCTCGTCTGGCGCGGCGCTGGCCGATCCGCCACAGAACAACGGGCACAACTGCTCCGGATTCGCGAGTACGTTTGTTCCCGAGGAGAACCTCGGGGAATCAGTGCGCGCTCTCGCTGGAGCCTTCCCGACCGCGATCCCTACCTTGCTCGACAATGCCAATTGTGGGGGGAACGGTTTTCCGCCCGGGTAAGTGGCATTACTGAGCGTTTAGGCGTGGAGTAGGCGTAGCGGCGACGGGCGGGTAAGCGCCCGAGAGACACGAAAGCCCCGTGCCTGCGGGGCTTTCCCATGATGCGCCCGGCAAGATTCGAACCTCCGACCTCTGCCTCCGCAGGGCAGCGCTCTATCCCCTGAGCTACGGGCGCGGGGAAGGGAGAGTGTAGCGAGGACGCTTGTGACGATAAGTCACAAGGGCAGCTGGCGCGCGGCCCGGTCCGAGAGCTCCAGCGTGGCGTCGTCCGGCACCTCACGGCGGACGTAGGCGAGCGCGACGACCCCGTGCTCGGGGTCCGGAGCGGCGCTCGTGACGCGACCGACGACCTTGCCCTCGAGCGACAGCTCGGCGTCGTAGGCGGGCAGCTCGCCGCCGTCGAGCGCGAGCACGCGGAGCCCCCGGTTCGGGTGACCGCGGTAGTGGAGGCGCGCGACGGGCTCCTGCCCGGGGTAGCAGCCCTTCGTGAAGCTGATCGCGCGCTCCTCGAGCCCCGCCTCGGCCGGCATGACGCGATCGTCGAGCTCGCGGCCGAGCCGCGGGGTGCGCGCGAGGATGCGGAGCCGCTCGAGCTCCGACTCCTCGATCGGCGTCGCCTCGCCCGGCGGCTCCGCGTCGACGAGCTCCACCGCCGGCACCCCGTAGTCGAGTGTCGGCAGCGCTGTGACGATCGGTTGACGAGCTCCGTCGCGCCGAGCACGACGACGACGCGTGCTCCTCGAGCGCGATCTCGCACTTCGCCGCGAACCGCGAGCGAAGCAGCTCGCGGGCAATGCGCTCTCCGGCGCCCGGCTCGGTGAGCAGGAGGAAGTCGTCGGCGCCCCGGCGCCAGACGACCATCGTCGCGATCACCCGAGCCTTCGGCGTCAGGAGGAGGGCCTCGCAGCTCCCCCCGACGTCGAGCGCCTCGACCTCGTTCGAGACCATCCGGTTGAGGTACGAGGCGGCGTCCGGGCCGTTCACCGAAACGTAGGACCTCGGTCTCGGGGCGACCTGTAACGTCGTGGCGACCATCCGAGATCGAGGGTAGCCGGAGTGTTCAGGAGCAGGGCGGAGCGAAAGGTCGAGGAGGCGGGCTACGACCCGTCACGGCTGCCGCCCGGCCAGTACCTGACGGACAAGTGGCCGGTGCTGCACGCGGGTGACGTGCCGTCGTACCCGGCCGACCTCGCCGGCTGGGACTTCCGTGTCTCCGGCGAGGTCGAGACGCCGATCGCCCTCACGTGGGCGGAGCTCGCGGAGCTCCCGCAGGACGACGGTCACGCAGGACATCCACTGCGTCACCCGCTGGAGCCGGTTCGACGCCGAGTTCAGCGGCGTCGCCTGGTCGACGATCCGCGACCTCGTGCAGCCTCGCCCGAGCGCGCACTACGCGATCGCCCATGCCGAGGCGGGGTTCACCGCGAACGTCCCCGCCTCGTTCCTCGACGCCGACGGCGCATTGCTCGTCACGCACGCGGACGGCGAGCCGCTGACGCCCGACCACGGCTGGCCGCTCCGGCTCGTCGTGCCCGGCAAGTACTTCTGGAAGAGCGCGAAGTGGCTCCGCGCAATCGAGCTCCGCGCCACGGACGCCCCCGGCTTCTGGGAGCGCTACGGGTACCACAACGACGCGGATCCCTGGAAAGAGGAGCGCTACGCGTTCTGAGGCGAATCACTCGATCGGGGGAACAGGCAAGACGCGCGGACGCCGACCAATGGAGTACCCACCCTCCCCAGCATGACCGAGACGGCCGCTCCCCCAAGCGGCCGTTTCGCTTTCAGGAGGCCGTCAGTCAGAGGCAGTTGCGGCGCCGAAGGCGACGCCTTCAGGGATCTGCCCCGCCGAAGGCGGGGATCGAGCGGCAGGAATCCGCTCCTGCGGATTCCTGCTTCGCGGGCTGGTGTTCGCCGCTAGCGGAGATGCTCGAGCAACTCGTCGCCGAGCGCGGCGGCCGTCGTCCCCTCGCGGGGGGCGACGAAGATCGTGTTGTCGCCCGCGACCGTCCCCGCGATCCCGGGGTGCGCTCCCTCGTCGAGCGCCTGCGCGAGCGCGCTCGCGTATCCCGACGGCGTCGTGACGACGACCAGCGGGCCTGCGCGCTCGACGCCGGTCGCGTAGCGGCGCATGGCGACGCCGATCGCGTGCCGCCGGTCGGCGTCGTCACCTCCGGGCGTCGCGTAGACGAGGCGCCCGGACGGGGCGCGCACCTTGACGAGCCCGAGCTCGTGGACGTCGCGCGAGATCGTCGTCTGCACGACGTCGTGACCCTCCTCCCGCAGCGCCTCGACGAGCTCCGCCTGGGTCGACAGCGCCCGCTCGCGGACGAGACGCAGGATCGCCTGCTGCCGCACGAGGTTGCTCATGCGAGCGCGCGGGCGAGGAGCCCGAGGGCCTCGTCGACCTCGCTCTCCGTGACGGGCAGCGGCGGCAGGAGTCGCAGGACGTCGGGGCCGGCGGTGAGGGCGAGCAGGCCGAGCTCGCGGGCGGCGTCGACCACATCGCCCGCGCTCCGGTCGAGCACCGCGGCGAGCAGCAGTCCGCGGCCACGCACCTCGGTGACGCCCGGCAACGCCGCCAGGCCGGCGGCGAGCTGGTCACCACGTGCCACGACGTTCTCGAGCAACGAGTCGTCGATCGCGTCGACGACGGCGCACGCGGCGGCGCAGGCGACCGGGTTGCCGCCGAAGGTCGAGCCGTGGTCGCCGGGGCCGATCGCGTCGGCCACGCCGTCGCGGACGAGCAGCGCGCCGATCGGGAGCCCGTTGCCGAGCCCCTTCGCGAGCGTGACGAGGTCCGGCTCCAGCCCGAGCTGCTCGAACGCGAAGAAGGTCCCGGTGCGGCCGAGGCCGGTCTGCACCTCGTCGACGACGAGCAGGGCGCCGACCTCGCGGGCGATCTCCGCCGCGGCCGAGAGGAACGCCGGGTCCAGCGGGACGATCCCGCCCTCGCCGAGGACCGGCTCCAGCATGATCGCGGCGAGCTCGCCGCCCGGCGCGACCGCGGCCTCGAGCGACTCGACGTCGTTCGGGCGGGCGAATGCGAACCCGGGGACGAGCGGCCCGAAGCCCTCCCACTTCGCGGGCTGACCCGTCGCGGAGAGCGCGCCGAACGTCCGGCCGTGGAAGCCTCCCTCGAGCGCGACGACCCGCGCGCGTCCCGTCGCCTTGCGCGCGACCTTGAGCGCCGCCTCGTTCGCCTCGGCGCCCGAGTTGCAGAAGAACGCCTGCGCGCCGCCGAAGCGCTCGGAGAGCAGGCCCGCGAGGCGGAGCATGGGCTCGGTCCAGTAGAGGTTCGACGCGTGCCAGAGCTCGTCGAGCTGCGCGTGTGCGGCAGCGGTCACCGCCGGATGCCGGTGCCCGAGCCCGACGACGGCGATCCCGGTGCCGAAGTCGAGGTACGAGCGCCCGGCCTCGTCCCAGACGCGGCTCCCCTCGCCCCGGACGATCGTGACGTCGGCGCGGGCGTAGGTCGGCAGGACGGTCGCGCGCGAGAGGCCGCTGCCGGCCGTCGTCACGCCGGCACCTCGGTCGCGCCGATCGAGGCCCGCACGCCGCCGCGTGCCGCGTGGACGGCGGCCATCAGCTTCGGGACGATGCCGCCCTCGAACACGCCGTCCGCGAGCCCGGCCTCCGCCTCGTCGGCACGCAGCACCGCCGCGACCTCGCCGTCGACGAGCACGCCGGGCACGTCACTGACGAACACGATGCGGTCCGCGCCGAGCCCCAGCGCGAGCGCGGCGGCGGCCTCGTCGGCGTTGACGTTGAGCGGTCCCTCGGCGAGCGGCGCGACGACCGGGACGAGGCCGGCGTCGAGCGCCTCGATCACCGCGGCGGGCGCGACGGGCTCCGGGTCACCCACGAGGCCGAGCCCGTCGACGCGGCGGGCACGCAGCCCGATCGCGTCGCCGAAGAGGGAGACGGCCGACGGTCCGATCGCCGCGCAGACGTCGGCGTTGACCGCCACGAGCGAGGCGCGCACCACCTCGAGCACCTCGGGCGTCGTCACCCGCCGCCCGTGGACGAACGTCGGCGTGATGCCCCGGCGCTCCATCTCGCTCGAGATCTGCGGCCCGGCGCCGTGGACGACGACGGTGCGAGCGCCCGCCGCGGCGAGCGCCTCGCGGACAGCGGCGGCGGCGACCCGGCCGCCGAGCTTCAGGACGGTCGTCACGTCGTGTACTCCGCGTTGAGGCGGACGTAGTCGTACGAGAGATCCGAGGCGAGGTACGCGGCTTCGCCGGAGCCGAGGCCCAGGTCGAGGTCGATCGTGCACGCCGCGCCCCCGAGCTCGGGCACGCGACCCGTCGGCGTCCCGCGCTCGAACACCGCGGTCCCGTCGAACGAGACGGTCAGGAGGTCGGGGTCGAGATGCGCGAACCCGCCGTTCGACGGCGCCGAGCCGGCCGCCGCGAGCACCCGGCCCCAGTTCGGGTCGTGCCCGAAGGCGGCGGTCTTGACGAGCGGCGACGTGGCGACGCGGCGGGCGATGGCCTGCGCGTCCTCCGCGGTCGAAGCGCTCGAGACGCGGATCTCGAGGACGACGGTCGCGCCCTCACCGTCGGCGACGATCTGGCGCGAGATGTCGGCGCAGACTTCGCGGAGCGCGGCGGCGAACCGCGCGTCGGACGCGGCGTCGCGCACCACGGCCGACTGCCCGTTCGCGAGCAGGACGACGGCGTCGTTCGTCGAGCAGTCGCCGTCGACCGAGATGCGGTTGAACGTCTCCTCGACGGCCGGCCGGAGGAACGCGTCGGCCTCGCACCGGCTCGAGCGGGTAGTCGGTGGTCACGATCGCGAGCATCGTGGCGAGCGCCGGATGGATCATCCCCGCGCCCTTTCCCATCCCGCCGACGACGAAGCCGTCGCCGCCGGCCACGGCGGTCTTCGGCCCGGCGTCCGTGGTGAGGATCGCCTGGGACGCCGCCGGGCCGCCGCCGGGGGAGAGGGTGGCGGCGGCCGCGTCGACGCCGCTCAACAGCTTCTCCATCGGCAGCCGAGGTCCTATGACGCCCGTGGACAGGACGATGACCTCCTCGGGCGCGAGCCCGAGGAGCCGCGCCGTGTACGCGGCGGTCGCAGCGGCGTCCTCCTCGCCCGGCCGGCCCGTGGCGGCGTTCGCGACGCCGGCGTTGACGACGACGGCCTGCGGCTGCGCCAGCTCGAGGTGGCGCCGGGAGACCACGACGGGCGCGGCCTGGACGCGGTTCCGCGTCCACATCGCGCAGCCGACGGCCGGGACCAGCGAGCGGAGGAGCGCGACGTCGGGCTTTCCGGACGGCCGGATCCCGGCGGAGACGCCCGCGGCGGCGAACCCCCGGGCGGCGGTGACGGACATCAGACCAGGACCCCGGAGAGCCGGAGCCCCGTCGTCTCGGCGAAGCCGAACAGGACGTTGACGTTCTGCACCGCCTGCCCGGCGGCCCCCTTGCCGAGGTTGTCGAGCGCGCAGATCACGATCGTGCGATCCGTGTGCCGGTCGTCGAACACGCCGATCTCGGCCCCGTCGGTGTGCTGGACGCGCGCGAGCTCGGGGACGACGCCCTCGGGAAGGACGGTGACGACCGGGCTCGACGCGTAGTGCTCCTCGAGGAGGGAGCGGAGGTCGGCGCCGGTCGAGCGGACGTTGCACGTCGCGAGCAGCCCGCGCCGGACGGGCAGGAGGTGCGGCGTGAACGAGACCGGGAACCCGAGCAGCTGGGCGATCTCGGCGACGTGCTGGTGCGCGCCGACCTTGTACGGCGAGACGTTCTCGAGGACGAACCCGGCGTGGGTCGACGCCTTCGGCGTGCGCCCCGCCCCGGTCATGCCCGACATCGCGTCGACGACGACGCTCCCCGGGTCGACGTCTCGGGCGAGCGGTGCCAGCGCGAGCAGCACCGCCGTCGCGTAGCACCCCGGGTTCGCGATCGCCCGGCCCTCCGGCCGCGACAGCTCCGGGAGCCCGTACGACCAGGAGCCGAGGTCGGCCGGCCGTGGGTGCGTGAAGCCGTACCAGGCGTCGTACTGCGCGGCGTCCGCGAGACGGTGCGCGCCGGAGAGGTCGACGACCACGCCGCGCGACGGCAGCTCGATCGAGGCGGCCTCCTCGTGCGAGAGGCAGAGGAAGGTGACGTCCGCCTCGCACGCGAGCGCCGCGTCGTTCGTGATCAGCCGCGGGACGCGCTTGCCGCCGTTCCGGTTCAGCCGCGGGTCCAGCGCGGTCGCGTCGCTCCCCGCGAGCGAGTCCGAGCCGACCGCGTAGAGCTCGAGCTCGGGATGACCGAGGACGCGATCGAGCGTCTCCTGTCCCGTGTAGCCCGCGGCTCCGACGATGCTGACGTACGCCATCTGCATAGTATGCATGAACCTTCCAAGTTATGCGTCTCTAGGCGGTGCGGCGGCCTTCCTCCGACGCCTCCTGCTCGACGACCTGCTCGCGCGGCGCGAGACGGCGGAAGCGCGCAAGCGACCGCTCGGGATCCTCGAGCAGCGCTGCGGCTCGCACGGAGCCGGTCGCGCGCTCGTGACGCTCGAGCAGCCGGAGCAGGCGATCCGCGTCGGCGCGCTCGAGCGGCTCGAGCACGACGAGCTCGTCGTTCAAGCAGGCTGTCGTCGGCGTCGAGGAGGAAGGTCTCGCCGCCCGTCATGCCGGCGCCGAGGTTGCGGCCGTGCGGCCCGAGCACGACGACGGTCCCGCGGGTCATGTACTCGCAGCCGTGGTCGCCCACGCCCTCGACCACGGCGGTGGCGCCGGAGTTGCGCACGGCGAACCGCTCGCCGGCCGCGCCGGCGCAGAAGAGCTCGCCGCCGGTCGCGCCGTAGAGGGCGGTGTTGCCGAGCAGGACGGGCTCGCCCGCGTCGCCGCGCGGCGGCGAGACGACGATGCGCCCGCCGGACATCGACTTCCCGACGTAGTCGTTCGCCTCGCCGACGAGCCGGAGCTCGACACCGGCCGTGAGGAACGCGCCGAAGCTCTGCCCGGCCGACCCCTCGAACCGCGCGCGAACGCGCCCGGCCGGCGGGACGCTGCCGACCGCCTTCGCGATGGCGCCTCCGAGGCGGGCGCCGATCGCACGGTCGGCATTCGTGATCTCGTACGCGGCCTCGACGAGCCGGGCGCCGCTGATCGCCGCCTTGCCCTGGGCGAGGAGCAGCGCACCGAGCCGGTCGCCCTCGTGCGGGACGGGCTCGCCGACGTAGCGCGCGTGCCCCTGACCTGTTCGCGCGAGAAGCGGCGCGAGGTCGAGCGAGTCGGCCGCGGGGTCGCCGGTGCGCCGCTGGCGGAGCAGGTCGGTGCGGCCGACGGCCTCGTCGAGCGTCCGGAGGCCGAGCCGGGCGAGCAGCTCGCGCACCTCGAGAGCGACGAACCGGAGGTACGCCTCGACCATCTCGGGCGTGCCCGCGAACTTCGCGCGCAGCTCCGGCCGCTGGCTGGCGATCCCGACGGGGCACGTGTCGAGGTGGCAGGAGCGCACCATCAGGCAGCCCTCGGCGATGAGCAGAGCCGTGCCGAACGAGAACTCGTCCGCGCCGAGCAGCGCCGCGACGACGACGTCGCGCCCGGTCTTGAAGCCGCCGTCGACCCGCACGCGCACCCGCCCGCGGAGGCCGTTCGCGACGAGTGCCTGCTGCGTCTCTGCGAGCCCGAGCTCCCACGGCGCGCCGGCGTGCTTGATCGAGGGCAGCGGGCTCGCCCCCGTGCCGCCGTCCGCGCCCGCGACGTGGACGACGTCCGCGCGGGCCTTCGCGACGCCGGCCGCGATCACGCCGACGCCGCTCGAGGCGACGAGCTTCACGGAGACGTCCGCCTCGGGGTTGACCTCCTTGAGGTCGAAGACGAGCTGCGCCAGGTCCTCGATCGAGTAGATGTCGTGGTGCGGCGGCGGCGAGATGAGCGAGACGCCCGGGCTCGTCCCGCGCAGCCGCGCGATCTCGGTCGTCACCTTGTGCGCCGGGATCTGGCCGCCCTCGCCGGGCTTCGAGCCCTGGGAGATCTTGATCTGGAGCTCCTCGGCGAACGCCGCGTACTCCGCGGTGACGCCGAAGCGGCCCGATGCGACCTGCTTGATCTTCGAGTTCCGCTCGTCCCGGTAGCGGACGGGATCCTCGCCGCCCTCGCCCGAGTTCGACCGGCCGCCGAGCCGGTTCATCGCGATCGCGATCGTCTCGTGCGCCTCCGCCGAGAGCGCGCCGTGCGACATCGCGCCGCCCGAGAACCGGCGGACGATCGAGTCGACCGGCTCGACCTCGTCGAGCGGCGCGGGCTCGGCCGCGTCGACGGTCTCGAGCAGGTCGCGCGGCTCGAGCGGCGCCCGTCCGTTGACGAGCCCGGCGAAGCGCTCGTACAGATCGAGGCGCTCGCCCTTCACGGCCTTCACGAGCGCGTGTGCGGCGGTGACGCCCTCCTGCAGCGCCGCCGACGACGTCGGGGTCGGTCGCGTGCGGCTCGCCGCCCTTGCGGAACTTGTAGAAGCCGGGGTTCTCCAGCTCGGGCTTGTCGGCGCCGGCGGCCGCGAGGCGGTCGAGCGCCTCGCGCTCGAGCCGGTCGAGCCCGATCCCGCCGATCGCCGACGGCGTCCCGCCGAAGAAGCGCCGGCACAGGCGCCGATCGAGCCCGACGGCCTCGAACAGGCGGGCGCCCCGGTAGCTGGCGACGTCCGAGATGCCCATCTTCGACATGACCTTGAGGACGCCGTCCTCGAACGCGCCGAGCAGCCGCCGCTGCGCCTCCTCCGGCGAGGGGCGGTCGCCGCCGACCTTGTCGATCGACGCGAGGTGGGCGACGGTCTCGAGCGCGAGCCGCGGGCAGACGACGTCTGCTCCATAGCCCACGAGCGTCGCCACCATGTGGCTGTC
The DNA here is from genome assembly GCA_963712255.1 of uncultured Actinomycetes bacterium. GTDB lineage: Bacteria > Actinomycetota > Thermoleophilia > Gaiellales > Gaiellaceae > Gaiella. Next base: position 383,267 of record CAVQHL010000014.1, on the reverse strand, counting down.
GCGCGTGTCGTCGCTCGACACGAGGAGCGACGCGCCGAGCCGCAGCCCGCGCTCGACGAGGCGGTCGTGGGCGGCCGACACCGCGAGGAGGGAGGGGATCGACGCGCGGTCGCCGCCCGCCGCGTCGTCGGTCAGGCAGAGAACGGTGGCGCCCTCCTCCACGAGCGCCGCGCACGCGTCGGCGACGCGCTCGACCGCCCGTCCCAGGCCCTCGTCCGCGTCGAAGGTCGCGTCGACCCATGCCGGCTCGAGCGCGGCGAGCCCCTGCGGGCGTGACCAGGAACGACGGGAGCGCGACGAGCGGCGCGAGCGGCCCCTCGGCGTCGATCGCCGGACGCGGGCCGACGAGCGTCGCGACCGACATCACGGTTCGCTCGCGGTAGTGGTCGATCGCCGGGTTCGTCACCTGCGCGAAGCGCTGCCGGAAGTACGACGCCAGCGGACGCGCGCGCCCGGCAAGCGGGGCGATCGGCGCGTCGTCCCCCATCGAGTACACGGGGTCGCGGCCGCTCTGCGCGATCGGGCGGAGCATGAGGCTCAGCTCCTCGCGCGTGTAGCCGTGGAGCGCGTGCCGCGCGACGAGACCGCCCTCGGGCGCGGCGAGCCACCCGCCTGCATCGCCGAAGCCGATGCTCTCCGAGACCCAGGCCGCGTACGGCCTGCGCGCCGCGAGCTCGCGCGTCAGCTCGGCGTCGAGCCGGAGCCCGTGCCGGGGGTCGACGGAGAGGAGCTGGCCCGGCCCCAGGCGCGCCCGGCGGACGCCGACGCCCTCGGGGAGCGGGACCGCGCCCGCTTCCGAGGAGACGGCGACGAGCCCGTCGTCGCAGATCGCCACGCGGAGCGGGCGCAGGCCGTTCCGGTCGAGCTTCGCCCCGCAGGCGATGCCGTCCGTGAAGACGAGCCCGGCGGGGCCGTCCCACGGCTCGACCGCCATCGCGTGGTAGCGGCGCATCGCGCGCTCCGCCTCGTCGATCCGCGGGTCGTTCTGCCACGCGGGCGGGACGAGCCGCGTCAGCGCCTCGTCGATGTCGAGGCCGGAGCGGACGAGCAGCTCGACGGCGTTGTCGAGGAGCGCGGAGTCGGAGCCGCGGCGATCGAGCGCCGGCGAGAGGCTCGGGTCGAGGCCGCGCGCACGCTCGCGCGCCTCCATCCATGCGGCGTTGCCCTCGATCGTGTTGATCTCGCCGTTGTGGCAGAGCAGGCGGAACGGCTGGGCGCGCTCCCAGCTCGGCTCGGTGTTCGTCGAGAAGCGCTGGTGGAAGATCGCGAACGACGCGGCCCAGCGCTCGTCCCGGAGATCGAGGTAGAAGCCGGCGAGCTGGGTCGCCGCGCAGAGCGCCTTGTACGTGACCGTTCGGAACGAGAGCGACGCGATGTAGACGCCGTCCACGAGCTCGGCGCGCCGGCGAGCCCGGTACGCGCGCTGCTCGGCGTCCTCCTCGTCGCACGGCGCGAGCACGAGCTGCGCGATCCGGGGCATGGACGCGAGCGCCGTCGACCCGAGCGCGGACACGTCGACCGGCACGTCGCGCCAGCCGAACGGCTCGAGCCCCTCCGCTCGGCACGCCTCCTCGACGACGCCGCGGAGCCACGGCTCGCGCAGGAAGCACATCGCGATCCCCGCGCCGGGGGTCCCGGTCAGCGCGTCGTGGAGCGGGAGCAGGACGCCCGCACCGTCGCCCGTGACGCCGTCGGCCGCCCAGGCGCCGCGATGCGCGACGGCGGCGAGGCCGGCGAGCGCCCGGTCGACGAGCTCGCGAGACGCGCGCCCCTTCGCGTCGGCGACGAGGCCGATGCCGCAGGCGTCGCGCTCGAGGGGCTGATCGTCGAGAAGCGTCGAAGCTGTCAGGGTCTCCCGCCTTCCGGGTCGTGGACGAGCGTCAGGTCGAACCTCCCGCCGGTGTCTCTGTCAGCTAGTCCGGCGGGGGCGGGGAGATGTCGCCGGCTAGCGCGCGGGCGGCGCGATGATCGCGAACGCGGCAATGGCTGCCGGGGAGACTTTTACGTTCGCGGTCGGGGCGATCATCGAGAATCGATGGTAGTCGGCCAGGCCTCGACCTGCAAGCACGAACACCACTTCGCAACCGGTCGCGCCGATCGGGGGTTGACAGGAGCGGCGGCTGTCCGGCACTCTGGGACGACGATGCTCTGCCTCGCCGTACCCGTATGCGCATTCGATGCGCGCCTCGCGGTATCGACCGGCGTCGGCATTGAGCTCATTTCGATTCTCCCCGTCTAGGGGAGATCGACGCTCACGCGCCTGCTGAAGGGCGCACACGCCGACCGAGACCACACCACCGGTGCGTCCCGAGGGCGCATCGAGCGAGAGGAGCACCACCCCATGAGATTCCCACCCCCGACCACCCGACCGGCATGACGGCGCGGCGCAGGTACGTCGTCGCCTGTCTCGCGGGCCACGGCATCGGCCCCGAGGTCACCGCTGCAGCGAGCCGCGCGCTGTCGCGCCTCGGCCGCGAGCACGGCTTCGACGTCGAGGAGCTGCATCCGCCGTTCGACACGGAGGCGCTCACGCGCTCCGGGCACCTGCTCCCCGCCGCGACGCGTCGTGCGACGCTCGCGTCCGACGCGGTGCTCGCCGCGGGCGACGCGGCGCCGGCCCTCGCCGGCGTGCGCGAGGCGCTCGACCTCCGCGCGACGGTCACGCGGGTCCTCGACGACACCGGCGAGGTCACCGCGTTCGCCCCGTTCGACGAGGACGCTGCCGACTGGACGCTCGAGCGGGCGTTCGAGACCGCGAAGGCGCGCTCCGGGCGGCTCGCGTCGGTCGGCGTTTCGAGGGAATGGTCGGCCCGCGTCGAACGCCATGCGGACGTGCACTCCGGCGTCGAGATCGAGCACGTCGCCCTCCCGGACGCGCTGCGTCGGCTCGGGTCCGGGTCGACGGGCGTCCTGGCCGCAGAGGCGGTGCTCGCGGGCACGGTCGCGGAGGCTCCGCGGCTCGCCGGCAGGCGGCGTCTCGTCGCCACCGGCTATCTCTCGCCGAGCGGGCCGGGCCTCTTCGCCCCGGCCGAGGGAACGGCGAGCGACCACGCAGGGCAGGGCGTCGCAGACCCGAGCCCCATGCTGCTCGCGACGGCGCTGCTCCTCTCGGAGGGCCTCGGCCGGTCGGCGGCGGGCGTCGCCCTCGAGGAGAGCCTCACCGAGGCGCTCCGCGGCACGCGGAAGCCGTTCGACTCGGCAGCCACGGGCGTCTCCGCGACGACACGGGAGTTCGTCGACACCGTGCTCGGACTGCTGCCGAGCACCCGGCGCGACACGGAGTTCGCACTGGGAGTCGGGCGATGAAGATCACCGGCGGCGACGCGATCCTCCGCTCGCTCGAGGCGGAGGGCGTGGACGTCATGTTCGGCATCCCCGGCGGGGCGATCATGCCGACGTACGACGCGATGGCGCGCGGGACGACCGTTCGCCACGTGCTCGCCCGCCACGAGCAGGGCGCGGGCCACATGGCCGAGGGCTACGCCCGCGCGTCGGGCCGCGTCGGCGTCGCGATCGCGACCTCGGGCCCCGGGGCGACGAACCTCGTCACCCCGATCGCCGACGCGTGGATGGACTCGACGCCGCTCGTCTGCATCACGGGGCAGGTCCGCTCCTCGCTGATCGGCACCGACGGGTTCCAGGAGTGCGACATCACGGGGATCACGATGCCGATCGTGAAGCACTCGTGGCTCGTGCAGGACGCGCGCGAGATCCCCGAGGTGATGCGCGCCGCGTTCCACGTCGCCCGCTCGGGCCGGTGCGGCCCCGTCCTCGTCGACGTGCCGCGCGACCTGCAGGAGGCCCTCATCGACTTCTCCTACCCGGAGACCGTCGACCTGCCGGGCTGGAAGCCGCCTTCGAAGGTTCACCCGCTGCAGATCCGCGAGGCGGCACGCGCCATCGCGAACGCGCGCAAGCCCGTGCTCTACGTCGGCGGCGGGACGCTCAACGGCGACGCGTGCGCCGAGCTCCTCCAGCTGGCCGAGGGCGGCACGCTTCCCGTCATCACGACGCTGATGGGCAAGAGCGCGTTCCCCGAGGACCACGAGCTGCACTTCGGCTGGCCGGGCATGCACGGCCCGAAGTGGTCGAACCTGGCGATGAACACCTGCGACGTCCTCGTCGCGATCGGCGCGCGCTTCGACGACCGCGTCACCGGAAAGCTCTCGGCGTTCGCTGCCGGCGCGACCGTCGTCCACCTCGACATCGACCCCGCGGAGATCTCGAAGCTGCGCGACGCGGACATCCCGGTTGTCGGCCCCCTGGCGAAGGCCGTCGGCGAGCTCGCGAACGAGGTCGCCCGGCACCGCGCCGACGGCGCTCCGGCGCCGCACGCGTGGCTCGACCAGATCCGCGCGTGGCGCGACGAGTTCCCGCTCCGCTACGGCTCCGGTGGGGACTGGCTGAAGCCGCAGCGCGTCGTCGAGACCCTGCAGGCGCTGACCGCCGGCGACGACGTCATCGTCACCACCGGCGTCGGCCAGCACCAGATGTGGGCGATGCAGTACGTCCAGAGCATCCGGCCCCGGAGCTTCATCACCTCGGGCGGGCTCGGGACGATGGGCTACGGCATCCCTGCCGCGATCGGCGCGAAGGCCGCACGGCCCGAGGCGACCGTCGTCTGCATCGACGGCGACGGCTGCTTCCAGATGACCGCGCAGGAGCTGACGACGGCCGTGCTCGACGACCTCCCGATCGTCGTCGTGCTCGTGAACAACGGCTACCTCGGGATGGTCACGCAGTGGCAGGACATGTTCTTCGACGGGCGGCGCTCCCACGTCCACCTGACGTCACAGGTGCCGGACTACGCGAAGCTGGCGGAGGCGTACGGTGGTGTCGGCATGGTCGTGGAGAACGACGCCGAGCTCGAGCCGGCGCTCTCCGAGGCGCTGTCGATCGGCCGCACCGTGGTCGTCGACTGCCGCGTCGACCCGGCCGAGCACTGCTTCCCGATGATCCCCGCGGGCGCGGCCGCCCTCGACATGATCGAGTACACCGAGACGGTCGAGGAGGCGAAGGCGTCGTGAAGCACACGCTCTCCGTGATCGTCGAGGACCGCCCGGGCGCGCTGACGCGCATCACGACGATGTTCGCGCGCCGCGGCTTCAACATCGAGTCGCTCGCGGTCGGGCCGACCGAGCGCGCCGGCGTCTCCTGCATCACCCTCCGCGTCGACTGCACGCAGCACACGCTCGAGCAGATCGAGAAGCAGATCCACAAGCTCGTGAACGTCCTCCGCGTGACGGAGCTCGTGAGCGGCGAGGCCGTCGAGCGCGAGCTCCTCGTCGCCCGCGTCTCCTCGCCGCCGGAGCGGCGCGCGGAGCTCGTCACCACCGCCGAGGCGCTCGGCGGCCGGCTCCTCGACGTCGGCCCGGACGCCGTCGTCCTCGAGCTGACGGGCACGCCCGAGGAGGTCGACGCGTTCCACGAGCTCTGCCGCCCGTACGGTGTCGTCGACCTCGTCCGCACGGGCCGCGTCGGCGTCCCGCTCGCATCCGCCAGGCGCAAGGCACCGCGCCGGCTGGCAGCGATCAACTGACCGCCCCCACGACCGAAAGGACTCGATTCGATGGCAACGATCCTCCGCGACGGCGACCTCTCCCTGCTCAAGGGGACGGTGGCGGTCATCGGCTACGGCAGCCAGGGCCATGCCCACGCGCTGAACCTCCACGACTCCGGTGTGCGCGTCGTCGTCGGCCTGCGCGAGGGCTCGTCCTCGTGGGCCGAGGCGGAGGAAGCGGGCCTCGAGGTCCGGACGATCCCCGAGGCGGTCCGCGGCGCCCAGCTCGTCTCGCTCCTCCTCCCCGACCAGGTCCAGCCCGCGGTCTTCACCGAGCTCGTCGAGCCGAACCTCGAGCCCGACGCCGCCGTCCTCTTCGCGCACGGCTTCAACGTCCTCTACGAGCGCGTCGCCCCGGCCGCCGGGCACGACGTGATCATGGTGGCGCCGAAGGGGCCGGGCCACGTCGTCCGCCGGCTGTTCACCGAGGGCCTCGGGACGCCCGCGCTGATCGCCGTCGAGCAGGATGCCTCCGGTCGCGCGCGGGACCTCGCGCTCGCCTATGCGGTCGGGATCGGCGCGGGACGCGCCGGGATCCTCGAGACCACCTTCCGCGAGGAGACCGAGACGGACCTGTTCGGCGAGCAGGCTGTCCTCTGCGGCGGGACGACCGAGTTGATCCGGGCGGGCTTCGAGACCCTCGTCGCCGCCGGCTACCAGCCCGAGATCGCGTACTACGAGTGCCTGCACGAGCTGAAGCTGATCGTCGACCTCATCTGGGAGGGCGGCCTCAAGCACATGCGCTGGTCGATCTCGGACACGGCCGAGTTCGGCGACTACGTGAGCGGCCCCCGCGTGATCGACTCGCACGTGCGAGAGCGGATGCAGGGCGTCCTCGACGACATCCGCTCCGGCGAGTTCGCGAAGCTGTGGATCGCGGAGATGGACAGCGGCGAGGCCGGCCTCCGCGGTCACCGGGCGGAGGCCGCGAACCAGCTGATGGAGCAGGTCGGCGAGGAGCTCCGCGCGCTCATGCGGCGCGAGGACACGAGTGCCGTCCGTTGACGTTCCCGTAGCCCTCCTCGGCTACGGGACCGTCGGCGCGGCGGTGCATCGCCTGCTCGAGGAGCAGGGCGAGGAGATCGAGCGAGCGACCGGGCATCGCCTCCGGGTCGTTCGCGCGCTCGTTCGCGACCCGTCGAAGGAGCGCGACTTCGCGCCGGCCGAGGGCGTCCTCACGACCGACGTCGCGCGAGGTGGTCGACGATCCCTCGATCCGGATCGTCGCCGAGGTCATGGGCGGAGTCGACCCGGCGGGCGGCCACGTGCTGGCGCTCCTCGGGTCGGGCCGCTCGGTCGTCACGGCGAACAAGCAGCTCGTCGCGCGCCACGGGGCGGAGCTCTTCGCAGCGGCGGCCGCGGCGGGTGCCCAGCTCCGCTTCGAGGCGTCGGTCTGCGCCGCGATCCCGGTCATCAAGGTGCTCCGCGAGTCGCTCGTGGTGACGAACGTCCACCGGGTCGTCGGGATCGTCAACGGGACGACCAACTTCGTCCTCACCGCAATGGACGCCGGCAGCTCGTACGACGAGGCGCTCGCCGAGGCGCAGCGGCTCGGCTACGCCGAGGCGGATCCGACGGACGACGTCGGCGGCCTGGACGCGGCGGCGAAGATCGCGATCCTCGCGACGATCGCCTTCGGGTCGCGCGTGCCGCTCGACTGGGTCGCCGTCGAGGGCATCGAGTCCGTCACGCAGGATCACGTCCGCGCCGCGAAGGCGCTCGACATGCGCGTCAAGCTGCTCGCCCGGGCGACGCTCGAGGACGGGCGCGTGGACGTGCGGGTCGGCCCCGCCTTCGTCGACGCGCACCACCCGCTCGCGACGGTCGAGGGGGCGTTCAACGCGGTCATGCTCCAGGGTGACGCGATCCGCGAGATCACGCTCGAGGGGCCGGGCGCGGGCGGGATCGAGACCGCGAGCGCGGTCGTCGCGGACATGGTCTCGATCGTCGGCACGACCGGCACCGGCTTCCTCCAGGACGACCCGGTCTGTCGCGACCTGCAGCGGATGGCGCCGGGCGACCTCGCGTCGCCCTGGTACCTCCAGCTCCGCGTGGCCGACCAGGCCGGCGTGCTCGCGGCGCTCGCGCGGAAGCTCGCGGTGGAGGGCGTGTCGGTCGCCCGTCTCGTCCAGCAGCCCGCGAGCGACGCTGCGGTGCTCCACATCGTCACGCACGAGGCGCCGGCGGGCCGCGTCGAGGCCGCGCTCGCGGCGATCGCCGAGCTGCCCGTCTCGCGCGGCGACGCCAAGGCGATCCCGGTCGTCTCCCAGCGAGGCGTGGAGGAGCTGGGCTGGGCATAGTCGGGCTGCGCCGGAATCGACTAGACATGCGGCGATGACCATTCCCCTCATCGAACGGTTCCGGGAGCGCCTGCCGGTGTCACCGGCGACGCCGGTCGTGTCGCTCGGCGAGGGCTCGACCCCGTTGCTCCGGGCCGACCGCCTGGCGCGGGCCGCCGGCCTGCGCGAGCTGTGGCTGAAGTGGGAGGCGTCCAACCCGACGGGCTCGTACAAGGACCGCGGCATGACGGTCGCCGTCTCGAAGGCGCTCGAGGCCGGGGCCGAGGCGGTGATCTGCGCGTCGACCGGGAACACCGCGGCGAGCGCGGCCGCCTATGCGACGCGGGCCGGACTGCCGGCGCTCGTCCTGACGCCGCAGGGCGCCGTCTCCGGCGCGAAGCTCGCGCAGACGCGGATGCTGGGGGCGACGGTCCTCGAGGTCCGCGGCGACTTCGACGCCGCGCTCGGGGCAGCCCAGGAGCTCGGCTCGCGGGGGACGCATGTCCTCGTCAACTCGCTCAACCCCGACCGCCGCGCAGGGCAGAAGACCGCCGTCTTCGAGATCCTCGACGAGCTCGGCGGCCCGCCCGACGCGTTCGTGCTGCCCTACGGCGGGGGTGGGAACACCTCGTCCTACGCGCAGGCGCTCTCCGAGCTCGGGCTCGAGGTGCCGATCGTCTCGGCCGAGGCGGTCGACCGCCGCAACACGATGGCGACCGCGATCCGGATCGGCGACCCGGTGCATGCGGCGTCGGTGCGCAGCGCCGGCGCACGCGTCGTCGTCGTCGACGACGCCGAGATCGTCGATGCGTGGTCGACGGCTCGCCGCCGAGGAGGGCCTCTTCTGCGAGCCGTCGTCCGCAGCGGGCCTCGCTGCAGTGCTCCGCGGCGACGTCGAGGGAGAGCGCCTCGTCGTGACCATCACCGGCCACGGCCTGAAGGACCCGGCGGCCGCAGACCGCTACGCGCCGCCCCCCGTCGTCGTCGAGGCGGACCCCGACGCGATCGCCGGCGCCTCGCGGCCCGGGACGGCCGGACGAGCGACGCCGTGATCGTCCGGGCGCCCGCAACCTCGGCGAACCTCGGGCCGGCGTTCGACTGCGCCGCCGTCGCGCTCGAGCTCTGGAACGAGGTCGAGGTGACGGACGGCGAGGGCGTGGTCGTGGAGGGCGAGGGCGCCGGCGAGCTCGCGGCCGACGAGACGAACCTCGCGGTCCGCGCCTACGCGCTGCTCGCGGACCCGGCCGGAAAGCGCTTCCGGTTCACGAACCGCATCCCCCTCGAGCGCGGGCTCGGGTCGTCGGCGGCGGCGATCGCGCTCGGCCTCGCCGCGGCGCAGCCCGGAAGGCGACCCCGAGGAGCTGCTCGCGACCGGGATCGAGCTCGAGAGCCACGCGGACAACCTCGCCGCGGCGCTCGCGGGCGGCGTCACGCTCACCTGGGAGGGCCGCATCGCCCGCCTCGCGGAGACGCTGCCGCTCGCGCCGGTCGCGCTCGTCCCGCGCGAGCGCACCTCGACCGAGGCGTCCCGCCGCTCGCTGCCCTCGACGGTCGCGCACGCCGACGCCGCGGCGAACGCGGCGCGCGCCGCGCTGCTCGCCGCCGGGGCCGCCGCGGGTGACGCGGCGCTCTTCGCCGCCGGGCTCGACGACCGCCTGCACGAGCCGTACCGCCCGTCGGCCGCGCTCGATGCGATCCGCGCCGAGCTCCCGGACGGCGCGCGCGGGGCGACCCTCTCCGGATCCGGCCCCACCGTGATCGTGTGGGCCGACGACGCGCCCGCGTGCGCCCGCGCGCTCTCCGCGCGGTTCCCGGACCACGACGTGCTCCCGCTCGCGGTTTCCGCGAGAGGCGCGCTGTGAGCGTCCGCCTCGCCGACTGCCGCCCGCGCGCGGCGTACGAGGCCGGCCATCTCCCCGGCGCCGTCCACCTCGACCCCGAGACGCAGCTCTCGACACCGACCGACGATCCGTCCGTCGGCGGCCGTCACCCGCTCCCCGACCCCCACGCGCTCGCGGCCGTCTTCGCCGGAGCCGGGATCGGGCCGGAGACGTTCGTCCTCGCCTACGACGAGGGAGCCGGCTGGGCGTCTCGCTGCTGGTGGCTTCTCCGCCACCTCGGCCACGACGCCGCGGGGACGTTCGACGTGCGCGCCTACGCAGGCCCGCTCGTGACCGACGAGCCGCGCGTCGAACGCGAGCCGTTCGTCGCGCGCGTCCGCGACGACGACACGGCCGAGATGGAGGAGATCCGCGCCCGCCTCGGCGACCCGTCGCTCGTGCTCGTCGACACCCGTGCCCCGGAGCGCTGGCGCGGCGACACCGAGCCGCTCGACCCGGTCGCCGGCCGCATCCCCGGCGCCCGCAACGCGTTCTTCGAGGAGCCGGGCCTTCCGGACGGCCTCCTCGACGCGCCCGAGCTCGTGGTCTACTGCGGCTCGGGTGTGAGCGCGGTGCCCGTCCTGCAGCGGCTCCTGCTCGCGGGCCGCGACGACGTCCGCCTGTACCCCGGCTCGTTCAGCGAATGGTGCCGTGACCCCGAGAACCCGATCGAGAGAGGAAACCCAGGCCCGTGACGACCCCGTACGACACCCCGTCCGATCCCGCCAAGCGCCAGAGCGCCGCCCTGACGGACGGCCCGGATCGCGCCGGCGCGCGCGCGATGCTGAAGGGCGCCGGCTTCACCGACGAGGACCTCGCGAAGCCGATCGTCGGCGTCGGGACGACGTGGATCGAGACGATGCCGTGCAACCTCAACCAGCGCGACCTCGCCGTGCACGTCAAGCGCGGCGTCCGCGACGCGGGCGGCACCCCGATGGAGTTCAACACGATCGCGGTGTCGGACGGCGTCTCGATGGGGACGTCGGGGATGCGCGCGTCGCTGATCTCGCGCGAGGTGATCGCCGACTCGATCGAGCTCGTCGCCCGGGGCCACCTCTTCGACGGGCTCGTCCAGCTCGTCGCGTGCGACAAGACGAACCCGGGAGCGGCGATGGCGGTCGGCCGCCTCGACATCCCCGCGGTCGTGTCGTACACCGGCTCGATCGCCCCCGGCCTCTACCGCGAGCGCGACGTCTCGATCGGCGACGTCTACGAGGGGATCGGGACGCACGCCGCCGGGAAGATGAGCGACGCCGAGCTGCACGAGCTCGAGTCGGTCGCCTGCCCGGGCGCGGGTGCGTGCGGCGGCCAGTTCACCGCCAACACGATGTCGACGATCCTCGACTTCCTCGGCCTCTCGCCCTTCGGCACGAACGGGATCCCCGCGATGCACCGGACGAAGGAGGAGTCGGCCTACGAGATCGGGCGCCTCGCGGTCCAGGTCGTCCGCGACAACGTGACGCCGCGCTCGTTCGTCACGAAGGAGTCGTTCGAGAACGCCGTCGCCTCCGTTGCCGCGACGGGCGGCTCGACGAACGGCGTCCTCCACCTCGTCGCGATCGCGCGTGACTTCGGAATCGACTTCACGATCGACGACTTCGAGCGCGTCTCGGCCTCGACGCCGATCGTCGCCGACATGAAGCCGTGGGGCCGCTGGCACGCCAGCGACATGTACACCGCCGGCGGCGTCGCGCTCGTCGCGCGCGAGCTCAAGAAGGCGGGCCTGCTCCACGAGGATGCGCGCACGGTCGACGGACGGACGCTCGGCGAGATCGCGGACTCGGCGGTCGAGAAGGACGGGCAGACCGTCGTCGTCCCGATCGAGCAGCCCCTCAAGGCACGCGGCGGCGTCGCGGTGCTCTACGGCAACCTCGCGCCGGAAGGCTGCGCCGTGAAGCTCGCGGGGCACGACCGGACGGTCCACCGCGGCCCGGCACGGGTCTTCGACTCGGAGGAGGACTGCTTCGCCGCCGTCAAGGCCGGCGGGATCGCACCGGGCGACGTCGTGGTCATCCGCTACGAGGGCCCGCACGGCGGCCCGGGAATGCGCGAGATGCTCCACGTCACCGGCGCGATCGTCGGCGAGGGCCTCTCCGAGTCGGTCGCGCTCATCACCGACGGCCGCTTCTCCGGGGCGACCCACGGCTTCATGGTCGGCCACGTCGCGCCGGAGGCCTCGAAGGGCGGCCCGATCGCGGCCCTGCGGGAGGGCGACATCGTCGTGCTCGACGTCGACGGCCACGAGCTGAACGTCGAGCTCTCCGACGACGAGATCGCCGAGCGCCTCGCCCACTGGGTCGAGCCCGAGCCCCGCTACCGCCGCGGAGCGCTCGCGAACTACGCGACGCTCGTCTCGTCCGCCTCCGACGGGGCGGTGACCGTGTCGCGCTACGAGGAGGTCTGACGGCCAGCGCGCCGGTCTCGGACGAGGACGACTCGGAGATCGAGCAAGGCGGTGGAGCGGCTCGGCCTGCGGCGCGCGACCGAACGGGGGATCTCGCGCGGCAGCGCCGAGACCCGATACAGTTCACAAGCGGCGCGGGATTCGTCCCGCTCCACATCGAGAGAGGCTGAGGGACCGGCCCTGTGACGCCTCGGCAACCCCCCTCGAAAGAGGGCCCGGTGCCAAACCCGGACGGATGTGTCGAGCGAACGAAGGAGGTTCCACCCGTGTCAGCCCTCTCCCTCTCCTGTCGGGTCTGTGCAACCGAGCACCCGCTCGAGGCCGTCGGCACGTGCCGCAAGTGCTTCGGGCCGCTCGATCCGGTGTACGACTGGGATCGCCTGCGGGCGACGGTCACGCGCGAGCGCCTCGCCGCCGGGCCGCCGTCGATCTGGCGGTACGCCGACCTGCTCCCCGTCGACGCGCCCGAGGAGCCGAGGCTCGCTCCGGGGTTCACGCCGCTCGTCCCCGCGCCGCTCCTCGCCGAGGAGGTCGGCGTCCGTGAGCTCTGGCTGAAGCTCGACACGGCCAACCCGACGCACTCCTTCAAGGACCGGGTCGTCGCGGTCGCCGCGCGGAAGGCCCAGGCCCTCGGCTTCGAGACCCTCTCGTGCTCGTCGACCGGCAACCTCGCGGGGGCAGTCGCCGCCCGGGCGGCCGCCGAGGGCATGGAGGCGGCGGTGTTCGTCCCGGCCGACCTCGAGCCCGAGAAGCTCGCCGCAGCGGCGGCGTACGGCCCGACGCTCTACGCGGTCGACGGCCACTACGACCACTGCTCGCGGCTCACGGTCGAGCTCTCGTTCGAGCTGCCGTGGGGCTTCGTCAACGTCAACCTGCGCTCGTACTACGCCGAGGGGTCGAAGACCCTCGCGTACGAGATCGCCGAGCAGCTCGACTTCCGCCCGCCGGACGTCGTCGCCGCGCCGATCGCGTCGGGCGCGCTCTTCCACAAGGTCGGGCAGGGGTTCCGCGACTTCCGCACGCTCGGTCTCGTCGACGGGCCGTCGCCACGCCTCGTCGGCGGCCAGGCGGAGGGATGCCAGCCCGTCGCGACCGCGTTCCGCGACAGGACGACGGTGACGCCGGTGCGGCCGAGCTCGATCGCCCGCTCGCTGGCGATCGGCAACCCGGCGGACGGCGACTTCGCGGTCACGACCGCGCGGGAGACCGGCGGCGCGATCCACGCCGTGCCCGAGGACGAGATCGGAGAGAACATGGCGCTCCTCGCGCGGACGACCGGCGTGTTCGGCGAGACGGCGGCCGGCGTGACCCTCGGCGCGCTTCGCGCTGCGGTCGAGGCCGGCGACGTCGGTCGCGACGACCGGGTCGTCCTCCTCGTCACCGGCGACGGCCTGAAGACGCTCGGCCCGGTCGCGTTCACGTTCGCGCCCGTCCACATCAGCGCCGACGCCGACGCGTTCCTCGACGCGGTCGAGGCAGCCGCCTAGCGCACCTGACGACGGCGAGGCTACGCGGGCGACCCGTCGCGGGCGAGGCGCTCGAGCAGGTCGGCGGCCTTCACCGTGCCCGGGCTCGCCTGCACGCGGGTGGAGACGGCCCCGAGGCGCGAGCGAAGGTCGTCGTCCGCGAGGAGCCGGTCGATCGCGCCGAGCAGGTCGGCGGCCTCGAAGTCGTAGGTCGGCAGCCGGACGCCGAAGCCGGTCTCGTGGACGCGCTGCGCGTTGTCGTGCTGGTCCCAGAAGATCGGGAGCGCAACCATCGGCTTGCCGAAGTGGAAGCACTCCGTCGTCGTGTTGTTGCCGCCGTGCGTGACGACGAGGTCGACCTGCGGCAGGATCGCCGGCTGGGGGAGGAACTCCTCGCCCCACATGTTGTCCGCGAGCTCGAACTCGGCGTGCTGCGGGCCCTTCGACACGATGAACCGGTGCGGCGCGTCGGCGAGCACCTCGACGAGGCGGCGCATCAGCTCGACGTCGGCCGAGCCGAGGCTGCCGAGCGAGAGGTAGACGAGCGCGCCCTGCCCTTCGCGAAGCGCGTCCGGGAGGTCGAACGTCGCGTCCGACCGGCGGACGCACGTGTCGAGCCGGTGCCAGGTCGGCGCCGGCGGGCGCGTCCGCTCGTAGTCGACCTCGGCGGGGTAGAGCGTGAAGTTGAGCCACGCCGACTCGTGGATCAGCTCGCCGTCCGGGAGCGGCGGTGCACCGCGCTCGACGCAGAAGGCGGAGAACTCCTCGTGGAGCGGGGCGAGGACGCGGGCGTACTCGTCCCGGTACGCCTCCCAGCCCGACCGGTCGGCGACCGCGTAGCCCGAGAACGTCGGCGGCAGCGCGGGATCCTTCAGCTCGAGCGGGTTGCACGAGACGATCCGTGCCCACGGGCGCCCGGACGCGAGGATCGCCGGGAAGCAGACGACGTTGTCCTCGACCACGACGTCGGGCTCGACCTCGGCGACGATCTCTGCCAGTCGGTCGTCGACGTAGCGCGCCCCGTCGCAGAGCGCACGGAACGTCGGCTCGATGAACTCGCCCAGCTGGTCGAGCGTCGGCTTGCGGAAGACCGGTGCGGTCTCGCGGATGAAGTCCTTCCAGAACTGCCCCGGCTCCTCCTCGGTCTCCGGCGCCGGGCCGAGTCGCATCAGCCGCTCCTCGAACCCCTGCGCCTCGAGGCTCCCCGCGAACGACTCCTCGATCACGAACACGACCCGGTGCCCGCGCTCGCGCAGCACCTGCCCGATGCCGACGCAGTTGTTCGTCGGGCCGTATGCGCCCTCGGGGAAGAACACGATCGTCGCCGCCTGCTGCTCCATGGGTCCTCTCGCTCGGTCTCGTAGTCTCGCGGGAGTGGCGAACCTACGAGAACCGTCGGCGACCTTCAACACGGACCTGCTCGTCGGCGCGCGCTGGTTCGCCGGGAAGGGACGCACCGTGGCCGGAGGTCCGGGCCGACGCCCGGCTCGAGCCCGCGGGCGCCGACGGAGCCGCGGTCGAGCTCGTCGACGTCGCGTACGCCGACGGAGGGACGGAGCGCTACGCGCTCGCGCTCCGCGACGGCCGGGAGTGCGCCGGGGACGATCCGCTCTGGCCCGCGCTCGCGCGGGAGTCCGGCGTCGACGTGCGCGGGAGCGGCCGCTTCCTCGCCGAGGACCTCTCGAACACCGTCGTCCTGCTCGACGACGCGCACGTCCTGAAGCTCTACCGGCGCCCGGAGCCGGGCACCCATCCCGAAGTGGAGCTCCTCGCCGCGCTCGAGGGCTCGCCGCATGCGCCCACCCTGGAAGGACGCCTCGAGCGCGACGGCGTCACGCACGTCTCCGTGCAGGCGTCCGTGCCGGGCGAGCCGGTGGGCTGGGAGCCGCTCATCGCCTCGCTCGCCGCAGGCGATCCGGCGCCCGGCCTGCCGACGCAGCTCGCGCACGTCACGGCGCTGCTGCATCACACCCTCGCCGAGCGCCTCGGCACGACCGAGGACGGGCTCCAGCGGGTGCACGGCGACCTCCACGTCGGCCAGTTCCTCCGCTCCGGCGAGACGCTCGTCGTGGTCGACTGGGAGGGCCGGCCGAGCCTGACGCTCGAGGAGCGACGCCGCCCGCGACCCGCCCTCCAGGACCTCGCCTCGCTCCGGCTCTCGCTCGCGCACGCTGCCCGGGCCGCGCACCGCCGGAGCCCCGGCTTCGACTGGCGCGCCTGGTCGGTCGCCGCACGCGACGAGGCACTCGGCGCGTACGGCGACGTCGACCGCGAGCTCCTCCACGCCCTCGAGGTCGAGGCGGAGCTGGCCGAGCTCGAGTACGCGAGGCAGTGGCTCCCCGAGTGGCTCTACGTGCCGCAGGACGTGCTCCCGTTCGTCCTCGAGGAGCGGCCGTGAAGCACGACGGCTTCCTCCGCGACATCCTCGCGGCGCCCGAGCGGCTCGCGGCCTGCCTCGACGCCTACGACGGCGCGTCGACGCTCGACGATCTGGCCGGCGCTCGCCGGGTCGTGATGACGGGCATGGGAAGCTCCCGCTTCGCCGCCCTTCCGGCCGCCGCCCTCCTCCGCTCGCGCGGCGTCGACGCCGTCGCGGAGCTCTCCTCGACGGGCCTGCCGACGCGCCCCGCGCCCGACCTCCTCGCGGTCGGGATCTCGGCGAGCGGGTCCACGCCGGAGACGGTCGAGGCGCTCTCCCGGCACCGGGGCGTGAGCAGGACCGTCGCCGTGACGAACGACCCCGAGGGCGCGCTGGCGGCGACCGCCGACGTCGTCCTCCCGCTCCACGCCGGAATCGAGGAGGGCGGCGTCGCCTGCCTCACGTTCCAGGCGACCCTCGCCGTGCTCCAGCTCCTCGCGGGGCGCGTCACCGGCGCCGGGCCCGGGACCGACGAGCTGCGTCCCGCCGTCGACGCCGCGGCCGCACTCCGCGCGTCCCGGGGCGCGTGGCTCGACGAGCTGGCGGACCGCCTCTCCGCGGCGGCCGCGACGTACGCGATCGCCCCGGCGGAGCGTCTCTCGTCCGCGCTCCAGTCGGCGCTGATGCTGCGGGAGGGGCCGCGGCTGCCCGCGGACGCGACGGAGACGGGCGACTGGCTCCATGTCGACGTCTACCTGTCGAAGCGGCCGGGCTACACGGCGCTCCTGTTCCCCGGCTCGCGATTCGACGACGGCGTGATGGCGTACGCGCGCGAGCGCGGGTCGGCGATCGTCGCGATCGGCCCTCGCCCGCGACGGCGCGGCGCAGCACGTGCCGCTCGACCGCACCGAGAGCCCGCTGGTCGCGCTGCTCGTGGAGACGGGCGTCGCCGAGCTCGCCGCCGCGGAGCTCTGGCGTCGCGGCGTCGACCGGGGCGACCCCGCTCTCGTGCCCTAGCCGCGCGGTTGACACACGGGTGCGCCGCGTCATAGGCTCGGCGCGCGCCACTGCAGTCGTCTTAAGTAGGAGTGAAAGAGATTTGAGCGGGGCCGAGAGCGTCGCGGTGCGCATGGCCGAGCCGAGCGTCGGGGGACGGCTGCGGTCGCTTCGCGTTGCCCGCAGGCTCACCCTCCGCGACATCGCGACCCGCGCAGGGCTCAGCGAGAGCTTCCTGAGCCAGCTCGAGCGCGGCCAGACGGGCGCAACCGTGCAATCGCTGCAGCGGATCGCCGAGGCGCTCGGCATCGAGGTGTCCGACCTCTTCTCGGGCGACGGGACGCAGCGGCCGCGCATCGTGCGCCGCGACGACCGCCGTCCGTTCGCCTGGGGGAAGCTCGGCCGCAAGGCGCTGCTGACCCCGAAGCCGTTCGAGTTCCTCGAGGTCGTCGTCGCGGAGATCGAGCCGGGCGGCTCGACGGGCGACGCTCCCTACACCCACGGCGACTCGGAGGAGCTGTTCTACGTCGTCGCCGGCACCGTCGAGCTCACCCTCGACGGCGACGTGGTCGTCCTCGAGGCGGGCGACTGCGCCCACTACCGCAGCTCCACCCCCCACGGCGTCTCGAACATCGGCACGTCCCGGGCGGAGGTGCTCTACATGATCAGCCCCCCGAGCTACTGAGATGGCCACGTTCGACGTCGAGCTGACCGGTGTGACGAAGCGCTTCGGCGACCACGCCGCGGTCGACGACGTCGACCTGCAGGTCCGGCACGGCGAGTTCCTCTCGCTGCTCGGCCCCTCCGGCTGCGGCAAGACGACGACGCTTCGGCTGATCGCCGGGTTCGAGAGGCCCGACGCCGGCGAGATCCGGATCGCCGGCGACGACGTCGCCTCGCTGCCGCCGTACCGCCGGCCGGTCAACACGGTGTTCCAGTCCTACGCCCTCTTCCCGCACCTCTCGGTACGGGACAACGTCGCCTACGGGCTCAAGCAGCGAGGTCTGGGCCGGCGTGAGCGTGAGCTCCGCGCCCGCGAGATGCTCGAGCTCGTGCACCTGTCCGGGGTCGAGGACCGGAAGCCGCGCCAGCTCTCCGGCGGTCAGCAGCAACGAGTCGCGCTGGCCCGGGCACTCGTGATGAACCCCAAGGTGCTGCTGCTCGACGAGCCGCTCGGCGCACTCGACCTCAAGGTGCGGAAGGCACTCCAGATCGAGCTGAAGCGGATCCAGGAGTCGGTCGGGATCACGTTCGTCTACGTCACGCACGATCAGGAGGAGGCCCTGGCGATGTCCGACCGCGTCGCCGTGATGAACGACGGGCAGATCGAGCAGCTGGCACCTCCACAGGACGTGTACGACCGTCCTGCCACGGACTTCGTCGCCGAGTTCATCGGTGACACCAACTTCGTTCAGGCGAACGGAAAGCGGGTCGCCGTCAGGCCCGAGAGGATGCGCGTGGCCAGCGAGGGGGACGGGCTCGGGGGGACGATCGTCGCGGCGATGACGATCGGGCCGGCGTTGCAGATCGTCGTTCGGCTGGACGACGGGCAGGAGGTCGTCGCGCGTCGCCCGCGCGACGGATCGGAAGGGCCGCCGCCCGCGGGAGGCGACCGTGTCGTGGTCTCGTGGGCCGAGAGTGAGGCCCTCAACCTGATGGGAGGGAACGGATGAGCGATCATGAGCAGCTGCTCGCCTCTGTCGGCGAGCGGCGCATCGACCGGCGGGGGTTCGTCGCCGGTGGGGCCTTGCTGCTCGCTGCGGCGGGCCTCGGCCGGGTGCCCGACGCGTTCGGCGCAGGGGGCCGCGGCGAGGCGGGCGAGCTCTTCTACTACAACTGGGCCGACTACGTGAACCCCAAGACGTACCCGGCGTTCACGAAGGCGACCGGCACGACCGTCAAGAAGGAGTTCTTCGTCTCGAACGAGGCGCTCCAGGCGAAGCTCAAGGCAGGGGCGCGGGGCTACGACCTCGCAGCGCCCACCGGCTACATGGTCCAGATCCTCGCCGAGGACGACCTGCTGACGCCGATCAACTGGTCGAAGCTCCCGAACGTGCGGCGGAACATCGACCCGAAGTTCCGCAAGCTCCCGTTCGATCCGCAGGATCGCTACTCGGTCGCGAAGGACTGGGGAACGACGGGGTTCGTCTACCGCACCGACAAGATCAAGGAGCGGCCGAAGTCGTGGGAGCAGTTCTTCGCGCTGTTCGAGAAGTATCCGAGGAAGTTCACGCTGCTCGACGGCAGCCCCGAGGTCATCGGCTCGATCGCGGTGATGATGGGCTACTCGTACAACACCGACGACGCGGGCCAGCTGAACAAGGTGAAGGACTTCCTCCTCCCCCTGAAGCCCAACCTCCTGGCCCTCGACTCGGTGACGTACAAGCAGAAGATCGCCGGCGGCAAGGCGTTCGGCGGGCTGGGGTGGAACGGCGACGGAAGCTACGTCGTGGCGAAGACCAAGGGGAAGGCGGAGTACGTCGTGGCCGCCGAGGGCGGCGAGTTCTGGGTCGACTCGTACGTGATCCCCGTGGGCGCCAGGAACCCGGACGCCGCCCATGCCTGGATCAACTTCGTGTACCAGCCCAAGATCAACGCGCTCGAGACGTCGTACACGTACTACGGCTCCCCGCTCAAGCGTGAGCGCCTGCGGGGCGTCCTGGCGGCCAGCATCCTCGGGAACACCGACGTGTTCCCGCCGCTGAGCGTCGTCAAGAAGCTCGAGCCGAACAGCATCTCGCCGAAGGGGACGAGGCTGCGAGAGCGCATCTGGACGGAGTTCAAGAGCGCCTAGAGGGTGTCGACCGCTCCCGAAGGTGCGAAGAAGGGCCGCCGTCGCTCGGGCGCCGGCGGCCCTCGCTATCCCGGCTGGCTCGCCCTGCCGGCCGTCGTCTGGTACGGCGTGTTCTTCCTCGTGCCGCTCGGGATCATGGCGGTGTACAGCTTCCAGCTCACGGTCGGCTACGGCGACATCGCCTACGCCTGGACGACCGAGAACTTCACGTACCTCTGGGACCCGCTGTACGGCCGCATCTTCTGGCGAACGTTCCAGCTCGCCGCGATCACGACGCTCGGGACGCTGCTCGTGGGATTCCCGCTCGCCTACTACATCGCTCGCTACGCGCAGCGCAAGACGCTCCTGCTGCTGCTCGTGATCGTCCCGTTCTGGACGAGCTTCCTGATCCGCACGTACTCGTGGCTCGTCATCCTCGACCCCGATTTCTTCCTCTGGCGCGCGCTCGGGCTCGGCGACTTCGAGATCCTCTACACGACGAAGGCGATCTACATCGGCGTCGTCTACAACTACCTGCCCCTCATGGTGCTGCCGCTGTACGCGGCGCTCGAGCGGATGGACTGGTCGCTCGTGGAGGCGGCCCAGGACCTCGGGGACAGCTCCTTTCGGGCCTTCCGCCGCGTGACGCTGCCGCTCGCGCTACCGGGCGTCCTCGCCGGATCGCTGCTCGTCTTCATCCCCGTGACGGGCGAGTACCTCGTCCCGGCGATCCTCGGCGGCGACAAGACCGCGTACGCCGGGAACCTGATCGCGCAGCAGTTCCTCGAGGCCCGGGACTGGCCGTTCGGTGCGGCGATCGCGATGGTCGTCGTCGGCGGCCTGACGATCGCGCTCCTCGTCTACGCGAGGGCCCTCGGCAAGCAGGAGCAGTACGGTGGGTAAGACCGTTCTCCGGGTCTACGCGGTCGCCGTCTACGTCTTCCTCTTCCTGCCGATCCTCGTCGTCGTGGCGCTGGCGTTCAACGGCGGCCGGCAGGTGCTCTTCTGGGAGGGCTTCTCGACGAGGTGGTTCGGCGAGGCTCTTCGCGATCCGACGATCACGGAGCCGCTCCGGACGAGCCTCGAGATCGCCGTCGTCAACGCGCTGGTCGCCTGCGTCCTCGGAACGATGCTCGCCCTCGCGCTGCCACGCATGCGCGGCTCGCTGCGCGTCCCGATCGACGCGCTCGCCTACATGACGCTCGTCACGCCGGAGATCGTCTTCGGGATCTCCGCACTGATCTTCTTCGTGCAGGCGGGCGCCTGGGTCGGGCTCGAGGCGCCGCTCGGCTTCTGGTCGATCCTCGTCGCCCACGTCGTGTTCAACACGTCCGTGGTGGCGCTGATCGTGCGCGCCCGATTCGTGGGCATGGGGCAGACGCTCGAGGAGGCCTCGTACGACCTCGGCGCCGGGCCGCTCTCGACCTTTCGCCAGGTGACGCTCCCGCGGCTCGCGCCGGCGATCCTCGCGGGCGGCCTGCTGGCGTTCACGTTCTCGTTCGACGACTTCATCACGTCGTTCTTCGTCGCCGGGGCAGGGACGACCACGCTGCCGCTCAGGATCTTCGCCTCGCTGCGCTTCGGGGTCTCGCCGGCCATCAACGCCACGGCGGCGATGATCCTCGGGCTCACGCTCGCGGCGATCGTGATCGCCTACCTCGTCCTCCGCCGCTCCGGCGAGGGCGAGCGCGGGGCGGGCGTCCCGGGCGTGTAGACGCCGTCCGACGATACGCTTGCGGAGGATGGGCTCCACCCTGTTCGAGAAGGTCTGGGAGCAGCACGTCGTCCGTCGAGGTGCCGGGCGAGCCGACGCTGCTCTACGTCGACCTCCACCTCGTCCACGAGGTGACCTCGGCCCAGGCGTTCGAGGGACTGCGACTGGCCGGGCGCGGTGTGAGACGACCCGGAGCTGACCGTCGCGACGATGGACCACAGCGTGCCGACGACGGACGGGCCCGTCACCGACCCGATCGCGAGGCTCCAGCTCGAGGCGCTGCGAGCAGAACTGCGCGGAGTTCGGGATCGCGCTCCACGCGACCGGATCCGGGCAGCGAGGGGATCGTCCACGTGATCGGGCCCGAGCTGGGCCTCACGCAGCCCGGGCTGACGATCGTCTGCGGCGACACGCACACGTCCACGCACGGCGCCCTGGGCGCGCTCGCCTTCCCGATCGGCACGTCGGAGGTCGAGCACGTCCTCGCGACCCAGACGCTGCCGCAGCCCCGGCCGCGCACGATGCTCGCTCGAGTTCGTCGGCTCGCTCCATCCGGGGCTGACGCCGAAGGACGCCGATCCTCGGCGCGATCGGCCAGCTCGGCGTGGACGGGGGCATCGGCCATGTCGTCGAGTACACCGGCGACGTGCATCCGCTCGTTCTCGATGGAGCGGCGGATGACCGTCTGCAACATGTCGATCGAGTGGGGCGCCAGAGCCGGGTTGATCGCGCCGGACGACACGACGTTCGCGTACCTCGAGGGGCGCCCGTCGCGCCCCGCAGGGCGCGGACTGGGAGGCGGCGCGTCGACCGCTGGCGGGCCCTGCCGACGGACCACGACGCCGTCGTCGACACGTCATCACGTGGTCGACGTCGACAGCTCGAGCCGCAGGTCACCTGGGGGACGAACCCCGGGATGGTCGTCCCGGTCACGGGCCGCGTGCCCGATCCGGCCTCGTTCGACGACGCCGACGACCGCGCCGCGGCCGAGCGGGCGCTCGCGTACATGGACCTGCGCCCCGGGACCAGCGATCGAGGACATCCGCATCGACCGCGTGTTCATCGGCTCGTGCACGAACTCGCGGATCGAGGACCTTCGGGCGGCGGCGGCGATCGTCGCCGGCAAGCACGGTCGCCCAGGGTGTCGACGCGCTCGTCGTTCCCGGCTCCGCCAGGTTCGCGTCCAGGCGGAGGAGGAGGGCCTCGATGCGGTCTTCCGCGCCGCCGGCTTCGACTGGCGCCTCGCGGGATGCTCGATGTGCCTCGGGATGAACCCCGACGTGCTCGGCCCGGGCGAGCGCTGCGCCTCGACCTCGAACCGCAACTTCGAGGGCCGGCAGGGGAAGGGCGGCCGCACCCACCTCGTCTCGCCGGCGATGGCGGCGGCGGCGGCGCTCCACGGCCACTTCGTCGACGTCCGCACGCTCGACGCGGCGAGGCAGGTGCCGGCGTGAAGCCGTTCACGAAGCGAGACCGGCCGGGTCGCGATCCTCGACCGTCCCGACGTCGACACCGACCAGATCATCCCGAAGCAGTTCCTCAAGCGGATCGAGCGCACGGGCTACGGGGAGTTCCTCTTCAACGACTGGCGCTACGACGAGGACGGGAGCGGAGCGCCCCGGCTTCGAGCTCAACCGGCCCGAGTTCTCGCGGCGCGTCCGTCCTCCTCGCGGGACGGAACTTCGGCTGCGGCTCGTCGCGCGAGCACGCGGCGTGGGCGCTCTCAGGACTACGGTTCCGGGCCGTCATCGCGCCGTCGTTCGGCGACATCTTCCGGACGAACGCCGGCAAGAACGGGATGGTCGTGATCGCGCTTCCCGACGACGAGGTGAAGCGCCTGATGGAGGGGGTCGATCTCGATCGCGGGTCGGAGCTGACCGTCGACCTCGAGCGGCTGCGTGATCGTCGCGCCGGACGGCCGCGAGATCGCCGTTCGCATTCGACGAGTCCGTTCGTCACCGCATCTCCTGCACGGGCTCGACGACATCGCGCTCACCCTGCAGCACGAGGACGCGATCGCGGCGTACGAGACGGCGCACGGGATCGCGTGACCCACGTCGCCGTCCTTCCCGGCGACGGGATCGGGCCCGAGGTCGCCGCCGAGGCGATCCGGGTGCTCGACGCCCTCGGGATCGAGCACTCCGAGCACGCCTTCGGCGGGAACGCGATCCTCGACCAGGGGACGCCGCTGCCGGACGAGACGCTCGCGGCGTGCCGCGAGAGCGACGCCGTGCTGCTCGCCGCGGTCGGCCTGCCCGAGCTCGAGGGGAAGCCCGTGCGCCCCGAGCAGGGTCTCCTCGGCATCCGCAAGGAGCTCGGCGTCTACGCCAACCTCCGTCCCGCCCGCTCGAACGGCATCGACATGCTGATCGTCCGCGAGCTCGTGGGCGGGCTGTACTTCGGAGCGAAGGGCACGCGGGACGACGGCACCTGGTTCGACACGTGCGAGTACTCGCGGCCCGAGGTGGAGCGCATCGCGCGTCGTGCGTTCGAGCTCGCGCGCGGACGCGGAGGGAGGGTGACCTCCGTGGACAAGGTCAACGTCCTCCACACGTCACGGCTCTGGAGGGACGTCGTCACGGAGCTCGGGGCGTCCGAGTACCCCGACGTGCCGCTCGACCACGCGCTCGTCGACTCGTTCGCGATGACCATCGTGCAGGCCCCGGAGACGATCGACGTCGTGCTCACCGAGAACACGTTCGGGGACATCCTCTCCGACATCGCCGCGGCCGTGACCGGGGGCCTCGGCCTCGCGGCCTCCGCATCGCTCGGCGACGAGGGACCGGGGCTCTACGAGCCCGTGCACGGCTCCGCGCCGCAGATCGCCGGTCAGGGCGTCGCCAACCCGGCGGGGATGCTCCGCTCGACGGCGCTCCTGCTGCGGCACGCGCTCGAGCGGGAGGCGGAGGCGGACGCGCTCGAGCGGGCCGTCGACGCGGCCCTCGAGGAGGCGCCGACGCAGGACCTCGGCGGCAGCGCGACGACCCGGGAGATGGGCGACGCCGTCTTGCGGTCGCTCGACGGGTGACCTACCCTGGGACCCTCATGGAGAGCGCCCGCGCACACCGATCGTCCTTTGCGTTCTCCTTCGCCTTTCGGGGCTAGTCGGCGCACCCGCTTCCCGCCCGCGCCGACTAGCTGACACCGGCGGACGTCTCACTCCGAAAGGCCCTCCCGTGACACCGAACGACAACACCGTCGCCTACCCCGGCCGTGAAGGCGCCCACAGCGCCGCCGCCTGCGACCGGCTGTTCCCTGCGGCCCGCCTCGTCGCAGTGCCGTCCTTCACCGACGTCGTCGCGGCCGTGACGTCCCGTGAGGCGACGTACGGCGTCCTGCCGATCGAGAGCTCGCTCGCGGGGCCCGTGAACGAGACGCACGACCTCCTCTACGACTCCGCCCTCTCGATCGTCGCCGAGGCGGTCCTCGCCGATACACCACTCGCTCGTCGGGCCCGCGCCGGTCGCCCTCGAGGACGTCCGCGAGATCCGCTCGCACCCCGTCGCGCTCGACCAGTGCCGGAAGCTCCTCGCCTCGATGCCGTGGGCGACGGCCGTCGTGTCGGCGACGACCGGCGACGCGGCGGCCGCGGTGGCCGAGCTCGGTGACCCCACCGTCGTCGCGATCGCGAGCACGCGCGCCGCGCGGCTTCACCGCCTGGTCACGGTCGCAGACGACGTCGGCGACCACGAGGCGTACACGCGCTTCGCCGCGCTCGCTCCCTACACGCGGCTCGACCGCCGCCACGGCGAGTGGCGGACCGCCCTGACCTTCGAGACGCACCACCGCCCCGGCGCGCTCCACACCGCGATCGAGCCTCTCGCGCGGCGCGGGATCGACATGGTGCAGCTCGTCTCGCGCCCGATTCCCTCGCGCCCGTTCGACTACCGCTTCGACTGCGTGCTCGGCGGCCACCCGCTCGACGACGAGGTCGCGGCGGCGCTCGTCGAGATGCACACGGAGACCGCGCGGCTGCGCGTCTTCGGCTCCTACCGCGCCGACCGCGACGAGGGCTGGGAGACGGTCGCGGCCTAGGAGGGATCCGGCGCGACGGCGAACGTCAGCCAGACGTCCGGCGGGATGTGCGGCTTCCCCGGAACGGGCCTGCGCTGCTCGTCGACGCCGTCGACGGCGACCTCGGCGGCGACACGGCGCCAGAACCGCGCCGCCGCGACGTTCTCCTCCTGGAACGGGATCTGCCACCGGCCGGGGTAGAGCGCGAAGAGCGCGTCGACCGCGGCGCGGCCGACCCCCTGCCGCCGGGCTGCGCGGACGACGAAGAACTCGGACATCAGGCGCGGCGCGGACGTCGCCCGGCTGACGAGCGCGAACCCGACGGGGCCGTCCCGCAGGAAGAGGTGCGCGCGGCGGTCGTCGTCGCCCTCGAGGAACGGGTCGAGCGGGCGCGTGTGGAAGGCGCCGGCCATGTCCGGCAGCGACCCGCGGAACTCGGAGAGATCGTGGCGGTACAGCTGCCAGAGACGCTCGACGACGGGCCGGGTGATCCCCGTCACCGGTGCGAGGGAGAGCGTCGCCGTCACGGTCCGACCCTACCCGCGGGCCGGCTCCGGCCCTCGCTCAGGCGGCTTCGGCCGCGACGTTTCCCGTGGTGCGCTGCTCGGTGATCTCGAGGCCGGGGAGGTACCGGACCCACGTCTCCGGGACGCGGTGGAGCGAGAGGCTGATGAAGAGGACCGGCGCCGGGGGACGTGGGACGCGCGGAAGGCGCATGTGCGTCTCCTCGAGCAGCCTGTCCCCCTTGCGGAGGTTGCACGGGCCGCACGCCGTGACGACGTTCTCCCACACCGACTCGCCCCCGCGCGAGCGCGGCACGACGTGGTCGAGCGTCAGCCGCGAGGTGCCGTCGCCGCAGTAGACGCAGCGCCAGCCGTCACGGGCGAACAGCGCCCGCCGCGAGATGCGCCGCTTCACGGACTGCGGCACCCGGACGTAGCTCACCAGGCGGATCACGTGGGGCCGGACGTACGTGTTCGTCGCGGTCCGCAGCGGCTCGTCGAGCCGCTCGACGACCTCCGCCTTGCCCTTCCAGACGAGCACGTGCGCACGACGTGTCGAGCACACGTTCAGCGGCTCGTAGCTCGCATTCAGGACGAGAACCGTGTTCACCCCGATGCGAGCGTAGCAGCGGCCTCAGGCGGCGGAAAACGCCGCTGCGTCAGCGGCCAAGCGTCTCGTACTCCGGGTTCGGGCGCCCAGCCGAGCCCGGAGGCCATGCGGTTCGACATGTTGAAGAGGCCGGTCACCTCGGCGACGTCCATGACGTCCTCGTCGCTCCATCCCACGTCGCGGAGCGCGGCCACGTCGGCCTCGCTCATCTCGGTCGGCCGGAGCGTGAGCTTGACGGCGTAGTCGAGCATCGCACGGACGCGCGGCTCGACCGGCGCGCTCGTGTGGTCGGCCGCGACGGCGTCCGCGAGGGCCGGATCCTTCGTCAGCTTGCGCAGCGCGGCGCCGTGGGCGGCGATGCAGTACGCGCAGTCGTTCGCGACCGAGACGACCACGGCGATCATCTCCCGCTCGGCCTTCGTCAGGCCGGACTCGCCCTTCATCGCCTCGTCGTACCACGCGTTCCAGGCGACGAGGTGATCGGGACGGAGGGCGTACAGCCGCAGCACGTTCGGGACGAAGCCGAGCTTCTCGAGCGACGGCTGCCACAGCTCGAGGACCTCGGGCGGCAGCTCGTCCTCGGAGGGGACGCGCAGCCAGGTGAGACGCTCGTCGTCGGTCATTCGACGAGCCCGATCGTGACGCGCTCCGCCGGGAGGCCGTAGAACGCCTCGCGGAACCCCTCCTGCCGCCACTCCCGCTTCGGGACGAGGCGGCGGACGAGGGAGCACTCGAGCGTCGGCCCGGCGAACGGCCAGGGCACGACCCGGCTGCGCCACGGCCCGACGGGCTCGAAGCGGAACGATCCGACCTCGAACGGCTCCCCCGGGGCATCCCACTCGCGCAGGCAGAACGCGAGCGAGAACCGGTCGAACCACTGCAGCCGGTGGTAGTCGGCGAGGCGCAGCTCGTCGTCGACCCCCACCTCGTCCATCCGGGCCGGGAAGCCCGACTCCTGCTCGGCGACGAAGGCGTCGACGAGCGCCTGCACCTCCGGCGCGCGGGTGAGCGCAAGCGCCGGGTCGGCGCCGTAGCGCTGCCGGTAGATCCCCGCCCCGTGCATCGAGACGAGCAGGCCGGCGTAGGCGTCCTCGTCGGTGACCGCGGCGATCACGGCGCGGTAGAAGGCGAGGTGCGCCGGGACGTGGACGTCGAGGAACGTCACCGGCTTCCCGTCCGCGTCCACCATGGGGGAGCGCTCCCACGTCGCCCATCCGTCGTCGTGGCGGCGTGCCGCGAGGACGACCGAGTCGTGGCGCGGCCCGCGGTCGGCCCACGCCCGCGCCACCTCCTCCGAGAGCTCGGCGTGCTCCGGCTGGAGGACGACGTGCCACGCGGCGCCCGCGTCGCGAACGATCACGCCGGCCCGATCCCGGAGAGCACGTCGTCGGTCGTCACGACGTCACCGTACTTCGTGTCGATGTCGTAGAGGTTCGCCTCGTGCGCGGCGGGGTTGCGGTCGCCGACGGCGTCCCGCGGGACGAGCACGCGGTAGCCGTGCTGAAGGGCGTCGACGGCGGTCGCGCGGACGCACCCGGACGTCGACGCGCCCGTGACGACGACGGAGTCGCACCCCTGCGTCGTCAGGAAGCTCGCGAGCGGCGTGCCGTGGAACGCCGACGCCCAGAGCTTCGTCAGGACCGGCTCGTCGGCGCCGGGTGCGATGCGGGGGTCGATCTCCGTCCACCGGTTCCCGGCCTCGAGCACGAGCAGCGCGGGGATCTTCGCGATGAACACCTCCGCCGCCTGCTTTCCCGCCTCGTCGTAGGCGACGGTGGTGAAGGCGACCGGGAGCCCTGCGGCCCGGAACCCGTCGAGCAGGCGCCGGATCGCGTCGACGACCCCGTCGAGGTCGCAGACGAGCGGTGACTCCGGGTCCGTGAAGCCGCGGTTGACGTCGACGACCACGAGGGCGGGCCGCCGGCCGAGGCCGGCGCGCCCGTGAAACCCCTCGTGTCGAATGTCAGACGCCGTCGCCCGCCCTCACTCGCGCGAGGGCGTCGTCCCCCGGCTCGAGCGGGGACCACCGAAGCGGTGTCGCCGGCGTCGGCGCGTCGAGCCCGGTCTCGTCCTTGCAGCGCTCCATGACCTCCTCGAGCGACGGCCCGAAGTCGAACGCGGGCGCGTCGCCCCGCTCCGTGCGCTGGCGGTCGCGCTCCGCACTCGTCGCGTCCTCGTCGACCGAGCCGTCGTCGGCGAGGACGACGCCGTAGCCCTCCTTCGCGAGCTCGCGGCTGACGAGCCCGAACGAGACGTCGCGGGCGACGAGGTCCGCCGGGCGGTCGAGGCGGTCCTTCCAGCCTCCCCCGCCCGCCGTCCGGTAGACGAGCATGTCGCCCGGCTCGACGACGACGTTGTCGCACTTGGACGGCAGGACCTGCTCCGTCCCGTCGGCGCGCTTGAGGAGCTTCTCGGAGCGCGAGCCCGGCAGCCCGCCGAGGACGCCCCACGGCCGGGTCAGCCAGCGGTCGTCGTGGATCGACACCTCTCCCGGCTCGAGGTAGACGTACCGCTTCTCGACGCCGTTGCCGCCGCGGTGCAGCCCCGGGCCGCCGGAGTCCGTGACGGTCGTGTAGCCGTCGATGCGCATCGGGTAGTACGCCTCGAGGTACTCGGTCGGGATGTTCTCGAAGAGCGGCCACCACGAGTGGCCGTCCATCCCGTCCCCGATCGGCCTCCCGGGGATCCCGCCGTAGAGGATCTCCATCGAGTAGAAGAAGTCCCCGCTCTCCTCCCAGCCCGAGTAGAGCATGTACGGGCTCGTGCCGTAGCCGGCCGCCGTGTTCAGCTCCGGGGCGTTCTTGCAGAGCGCGCCGCCGAGCACGTCGAACTGCCGCGCGAGCGCGTGCGTGCGGCACCCGAGCGCGGCCGGGAAGCGCGGGCGGAGCAGCGATCCCTCCGGCATGACGACGTGGAGCAGCGGGTAGAAGCCGTCGTTGAAGAGGATCTGGGGATCGTTGACCATGATCAGGTAGATCCCGATGAACATCTTGAACATGCCCTCGGAGAGGTAGAAGTTGATCGGCCCGAGGGCTTGCGGGTCGGTCCCCGACCAGTCGAAGAAGGCGTGGTCGCCCTCCCGCCAGATCGTGAGCTGCATCTTGTACGGGCCGTTCCCGAGCCCGTCGTCGTCGATGTAGTCGACGAAGGTCTGCGGCTCCTCCGGGATCGCGACGGAGATGAGGAACTTCATCGCGTTGTAGGTGCGGTCGAGGAGCGCCTGGAGCGCGGCGAGGTACGTCTCCTTGCCGAAGCGCTCGCAGAGCTCCATCACGCGCTTCTCGCCGGCGCGGCAGCCGGCGACGATCGCGAACAGGTCGGCCCGGTTCATCTCCGGGTTGCGGACGTTGTTGAGGATGAGCCGGAGAACGTCCTCCTGGACCTGGCCCCGCTCGACGATCTTGAGCGGCGGGATGATGATCCCCTCCTCGAAGATCGTCTTCGCCCCGGTGGGGAGCGAGCCGGGGAGCGGGCCGCCCGCGTCCATCTGGTGGCCGAACTGCGATGACCAGCCGACGAGCTCGTCCTCGTAGAAGATCGGGACGAGGACGAGCCAGTCGTTCGTGTGCGAGATCGACGCCGAGCACTTGAACGGGTCCGAGGTGAGGATCACGTCGCCCGGATAGATCCCCCGGTCCCAGTCCTCCATCATCTCGTTGATGTAGGCGCCGAACTGGCCCACGACCATGCGGCCGCGCGGGTCGGTGATCATCGGGAACTCGTCGTGCTGCTCCCGGATCACCGGGCTCATCGCGGAGCGGAAGAGCACCGCGTCCATCTCGTAGCGGGTGCTCTTGAGCGCCCCCTCGATGATGTCGAGCGTGACCGGGTCGATCTCGACTCCGGTCGGGATCTCGGCGATCCGCGGCTTCTCGGTGGTGATGGTCGCCATCGTCCCCCCTACGCCTTCGGGTTGATGAGGATGTTGAGGTTCGCGTCGATCTCCGCCGCGTAGCCGGGGAGGACGACGGTGGTCGAGTCGAACTCCGTCACGATCGCGGGCCCGTCGAACCGGTTCCCCGTCGTGAGCTTCGCCCGGTCGTAGATCTTCGTCGGGAGTCGCTCTCCCTTGAAGACGATCTCGTGCTCCTCCGAGACGGCGCCCGACGCATCGGCGCCGCCCGGCGTGCCGACGGGCAGCTCGGGCTTCGAGACGGCGCCCGAGCCGATCGCCCGCAGGTTGACGATCTCGCAGGCGGTGCCCGGCATGCGGAACCCGTAGAGCTGCTCGTGGAGGACGTTGAAGCGCTCCTCGAGCGCCTCGAGGCCGCCCTTCACCTCGTCGGGGTCGATCGCCACCGGGATCTCGTAGCCCTGTCGGTGGTAGCGCATGTCCGCCGTGTACGTGACCGAGCGGGCGTCCCCGGGGATGCCCTCGTTGTCGAGCCACGCCGTCGCACGCGCGCCGAGCGCCTCGAGGATCGAGCCGACCTCGGCCGGCTCGGCCTCGCCGAGCACGCGGATGTGGGTCTGGGCGAACTCGTCGCGGAAGTCGGCCACGAGGTCGCCGATCGCGCACAGGAGACCCGGGGCCGGCGGCACGAGGACGGGGAACGACCCCATGATCTCGGCCACCGCGTTCGCGTGGAGCGGCCCCGCGCCGCCGTAGGCGACGAGGGCGAACTCCCGCGGGTCGTGGCCACGCTGCACCGAGACGAGCCGGAGCGCGCCGGCCATGTTCTCGTTCACGATCGCGAGGATCCCCTCCGCTGCCTCCTCGGCGGAGCCGAGGCCCATCGCGTCGGCGATCGTCTGCACGGACGCGCGGGCGGCGTCGGCGTCGAGCTCCATCTCACCGCCGAGCAGCCTCGGCGGCAGGTGGCCGAGCACGACGTTCGCATCCGTCACGGTCGGCTCCGCGCCGCCGCGCCCGTACGACGCCGGGCCCGGGTCGGCGCCCGCCGACTGCGGCCCGACCCGGAGCGCCTTCGTCAGCTCCGGCACGTGGGCGATGGAGCCGCCGCCGGCGCCCACGGTGTGGACGTTGACCGACGGCACCTTGATCCGGAAGTGGCTGATCGAGGTCTCCCGGCCGATCGTCGGCTCGCCGTTCTGGCACAGCGCGACGTCGGTCGAGGTGCCGCCCATGTCGAAGGTGAGGATGTCGTCGAACCCGGCCTTGCGGGCGACGTAGAGCGCGCCCGCGACACCGCCGGACGGGCCGGAGAGGATCCCGTAGATCGGGTTCCGGGCCGCCTCGGTCGTCGTCATCAGGCCGGCGTCCGAGCGGAGGATGTTGACGTCGCCCGTCGCGCCGATGGCCTTCAGCTGCTTCTGCAGGCCGTCGATGTACGTGGCGACCTTCGGTCGGACGTACGAGTTCATGCACGCGGTCAGCGTCCGCTCGTACTCGCGGAACTCGGGCAGCACGTGCGCGGACAGGGTGACCGGGAAGCCCGGGTAGAGCCGCTCGACGATCTCCCCGATCCGCTCCTCGTGCGCCGGGTTGACGTACGAGTTGATCAGGCCGACCGTCAGCGACTCGACGCCCGACTCGACGAGGTCGCGGACGATCCCCTCGACCTGCGCCTCGTCGACCTCGACGACGGTCTCGCCGCGGGGCCCCATCCGCTCGACGGCCTCGCGGGTGTCGGCGAGCGACGCGGGCGGGTCCGGCTTGATCATGATGATCCAGCCCGCGAGCGGCCCCGGCGTCTGGGAGCGCGCGAGGTGCAGGATCTGCGCGAACCCCTGCGTCGTGATCAGCCCGACGCGGGCGCCCTTCGACTCGAGCACGGCGTTCGTCGCGACCGTCGTGCCGTGGAGGATGTTGCGCACGTCGCCCATCGCGACGCCGGACTCCTCGCAGATCCGGCGGACGCCGACGAGGACGCCCTCCGACGGGTCGGCCGGCGTCGACGGCGTCTTCACCCGGTACTGCGTGCCCGACCCTTCGTCACCGACCAGGAAGAGATCGGTGAACGTCCCTCCCACGTCGACTCCGAGCCTGAATGCCATCCCTCTCCTCCGTCGTCAGAGCGCCATGACCGGCGCGAACGCTCCGGCCCTGTAGACCTGTCCCTCGAGCGGCCGGCCCAGCCGGCCCTCGAGCCACCCCGAGACCTCGATCAGCCGGTCGAGGTCGATGCCCGTCTCGACCCCCTCGCCGTGGAGGAGGTACACGAGGTCCTCCGTGGCGATGTTCCCGGTGGCGCGCGGGGCGAACGGGCAGCCGCCGATGCCACCGACGGAGGCGTCGAGCACCGTCGCGCCCGACTCGAGCGCGACGAGCGCGTTCGCGTACCCCGTGCTGCGCGTGTTGTGGAGATGGACGCCCACCGGAACGCCGAGCTTCGCACCTTCGCCGACGAGGTGCCGCACCTGCCGCGGCACGCCGACGCCGACCGTGTCCGCGAACACGATCTCGTCCGCGCCGCCCGCGACGAAGCGGGCGGCGAGCTCGAGGACCCGCCCGGGGTCGATCGCGCCCTCGAAGGGGCACCCGAACGACGTCCCGAGCGTCACGGTCGCGCGGACCCCGTCGGCCCTGGCGCGCTCGACGACGCGCTCGCCGGCGACGACCGAGTCCTCGGTCGAGGATCCCGCGTTCCGCTGGTTGAACTCCTCGCTCACCGCGAAGGCGTAGTGCGCCTCGGTCAGCGCCGTCGTCGCGAACCGGTCGTACCCGCGCTCGTTCAGGACGAGCCCTGCGTACGTGACCCCTTCGACGGGATGGATCGCCTCGACGACCTCCTCGGCGCCGGCCATCTGCGGCACCCGCCCGGGGTGCACGAAGCTGACCGCCTCGATCCGCGGCAGCCCTGCCGCGGCGAGCCGGTCGACCAGCTCGGCGCGAACCGCCGGCTCGAGCGTGACCGCGTCGTTCTGGAGCCCGTCGCGCGGGCCGACGTCGCAGATCGTGACGGAGGCGCTCAGATCACACCTGCCTCGCGGAGGCTCGCGCGCTCGTCCTCGTCGAGCCCGAGCAGGTCGCCGTAGATCTCGTCGTTGTGGCTGCCTTCCTCCCACGTCGCCGACCAGCGGACGCTGCCCGGCGTCCGGGTCAGCTTCGGCACGATCCCGGGGCCGATGTACGACCCGAACTCGGGGTCGTGGTGCTCGAGCAGCATCTCGCGCGCGCGGAACTGCGGGTCCTCGAAGATGTCCGCGATCGTGTAGATCGGGCCGCAGATGACGCCCGCCTCGTTCAGGACGCGGTCGATCTCCGCGGCGTCGCGCTCGCGGGCCCAGTCGGCGACCATCCCCTCGATCTCGTCCTGGTTGTCTCCGCGCGCGAGGTGCGTCGCGAACCGCTCGTCGTCGGCGAGCTCGGGCCGTCCCATCGCCTCGCAGAGCCGGCGGAAGACGTTGTCGGCGTTCGCCGCGATCACGATCCACTTGTCGTCGCGCGACTTGAAGATGTTGCTCGGCGCGATGCCCTTGAGGTTCGTCCCCTGTGGGCCGCGCACGATCCCCAGCCGGTCGTACTCCGGCACGGTGCTCTCGAGCATCGCGAACGCCGCCTCCATCAGCGAGACGTCGACGACCTGACCGAGCCCGCCGCCCGCCACGTCGCGCCAGTAGATCGCGGCGAGGATCCCCTGGGCGGCGAACATGCCGGCGAGCGAGTCGCCGAGCGAGAGGTGCATGCGCGGCGGCGGCTGGTCGGGGAAGCCGTTCAGGTACCGGATCCCGCCCATCGCCTCCGACACCGACGCGAACCCGGCGCGGTGCGCGTACGGCCCGGTCTGGCCGTAGCCGGAGACGCGCGCGAGGATCACGCGGGGGTTCACCTCGCTGAGGCGGTCGTAGCCGAGCCCCCAGCGCTCGAGCGTCCCCGGCCGGAAGTTCTCGGTGACGACGTCGGCGTGCTCGACGAGCCGCAGGAGCAGCTCCTGGCCCCGCGTCTCGCGGAGGTTGAGCGTGATGCACTTCTTGTTCCGCGACTGCACGGGCCACCACAACGACCGCCCCTCGTAGCGGGCCTTGCCCCAGTCGCGGATGGGGTCGGGCTTCCCCGGCGCCTCGACCTTGACGATCTCCGCTCCGAGGTCGCCGAGCAGCCGCCCGGTGAACGGTCCTGCCAGGAGCGTGCCCAGCTCGATGACCCGGAGTCCGGCGAGCGGGCCTCCGTCGGGCGCGCCGTCCGCTGTCACCCGGCCGCTGCTCCCGGGGGCTGCGCGTCCGGACCGAGGAGCCCCGCCGCGGCGTGCTGCACGAGCACGTCGCGGGCCTCGAAGACGTGCTCGCGCATGACGAGCTCCGCGCGCTCGCCGTCGGCCCGCTCGAGCGCCTTCACGAGCTGCAGGTGGTAGTGGTGGGAGGCCGACGACTGCTCGGGCGAGTACCAGACGTACGACTTGTACGTCAGCGGCAGCGCCACGACCTGGCGGACCATGCCGCTCAGCCGCTCGCTGTCGGCGGCGGCGAGGATCGTGTCGTGGAAGACGCCGTTCTCCGCGACGAGGGCCGGGACGTCGTCGCCGCCGACGAGCGCGGCGAACCGGTCGCAGCTGGCGCGGAGCACGTCGAGCTGGGCGGCGGTGACGCGGGTGGCCGCCCGTCGCGCGGCGTGGCTCTCGAGCACCGCGCGGAGCTCGTACATCTCCTCGAGCGCGGCGACGTCGTACGTCCGAACCGTCGCGCCGCGGTTGGGTGCGCCCTCGAGCAGCCCCTCGGTCTGGAGGACGAGCAGCGCCTCCCGGATCGGCGTGCGACTGATCCCGAGCTGCTGCGCGAGCTCCTCCTCCTTGAGCCGCTGGCCGGGGGCGACGCGGCCCTCGACGATCGCCTGGCGGATCAGGTCGGCAGCCGCGACGCTGGCCGTCCGGGCAAGAGACGCCTGGCCCTCGAAGATCGCGACCACCGACGGCGACCATACAGTATGCAAAGCGGGCTTTGAAGTCAGGATGCCCCCTCGACGGCCTGCGGCGGCAGCCGGTGGGCGAGATAGGCGCCGAGGCCTGCGATGAGCGCCGTCGCGAGCCAGAGCGCGTCCCATCCGACCGCGTCGACGAGCGCGCCGAGGAGCGGCGTGGCGAGGCCCGAGAGGACGAAGACGACGGTCGCGGCGACCGCGACCGAGCGTGCCGCGAGCGACGGGTCGACACGCTCGCCGGCGCTGACGTACACGAGCGCGTTCCAGCCGAGCGCCCCCAGCCCGAAGACGATCGCGGCGAGCACCACGGCGACCGGGCCGGCATGGAGCGCGAAGGCGAACACGACGGCTCCGATCGAGGCGACGACGCCCACCTCGACCAGCGTCCGGACGCGCCGCGACCCGCCGCCGCGGTCCGCGACCGAGCCCCATGCGATGCGCGCGGCCATGGCGGCGACGTTGACGCCGAAGTACGCGACGGCGGCGGTCAGCTCGGAGTGGCCGGACTCGCGCACCGCCGGCACGAGGAACGCGAGAAGCGCCTGCAGGACGACGATGTAGCAGGCCGCAACGGCGAGCAGCGTCGGCACGCCGGGCGCCCGCAGGATCGATCCGAGCGCGGCGCCTCGCCGCGGGACGACGTGCGGCTCCTCCGGCGGCAGGACGAGCGCAAACCACGCGCCGCTCGCCGCGACGGCGGCGGCCGAGGCTGCGAGCGTCAGGCTCGCGCCGCCGAGCGCGTAGAGCGTCGGGTACAGGACGGCGGCGATGGCGCCGCCGAGCGGGACGGCGGTCTGCCGGACACCGAGCGCCCAGCCGCGCCGGGACGCCGGGTAGGCGCGAAAGAGGGCGCCCGTGCCCGCGATCGGCACGACCGCGGAGCCGACGCCGAACACGACGAGCGCCCAGAAGAGGACGTGCTTCGAGCTCGCGCCCGCGGCGACGGCGAGCCCGAGCGTCGCGACCGCCGTCCCGGCGAGCATCGAGCTGCGCGCACCGATCCGGTCCACCAGCACGCCTGCCCCGATCAACGCGACGCCGGCGCCGAGGAGGCCTCCCGTGAGGACGGCGCCGAGCTCGAACAGCGTCAGGTCGAAGTCGTCGAGCAGCTCCGGGCCGATCGCCGGGAGGCCGAAGTTCACGAGGGAGACCGCGGCCTGAGCGGCGGACGCCCCGCCGAGGACCGCGCCGGGCGCCCTGCGGGTCGCTGCGGTCACCCGCGAGATTATCCTTGGCCCGTGGATCGCGACGCGCTCGCACGCGCTGCCCGGCGTGCCCAGGCAGATGGAGGCGCTCGAGTTCGAGCGGGAGCGCGAGACGGAGCTCCGGAGACAGGTCGCGGAGGTCGTCCTCGAGCAGGAGGGCGATCGCCTCGACGCGGCGGCGCTCGCCGACCTGGACGACGAGGACGTCCGCCGGGTCAGAGCGGCGCTCGGCCACGTCGACCCCGAGGAGGTCGAGGAGGAGGACCCGTTCGTGGACGACGTCTTCGTCGAGCTCGACTTCGACGACGAGCCCGACGAGGAGCCGGAGGACGAGACGGTCCGGCTCGAGCGCGAGATCGAGGAGTCCCTGCGCACCCAGGCGGCCCTCGAGCGCTTCATCGCCGCTCTCGACTCGCAGGCGGCGACCGAGGCACGGTGAGCCGGGGTGGCGCGGGCCTCTGCGACCGCGCGCCTACCCCGGCGACAGACGTGCCGGCCGATCAGCCCCGGAGCGGCACCGCGTAGGACGGCATCGGCGCGCCCGTGGCGCCACGCAGCTTGAGCGGCAGCCCGAGGAAGGCGAACTCGTACTGCTTCTCGGCGGCGATCTCGTTCATGTCGACCACCTCGATGATCTGCGCCCCCGCCGTCGCGAACATGTACGCGTGCACGGGGAGGAAGACGTTCTCCTCCTCGGAGGGGAGCACCTCGAGCCCGATCGTGTCGCCCGCGATGCACATGGCGCCCGTCTCCTCGCAGAGCCACTTCGCGGCCGCGAGCCCGATGCCCGGCGTGTTCTTCAGGTAGCCGTCGAAGTCCGGCCAGACGTTCATCCGCCCGGTGCGGACGAGCACGACGTCGCCCTTGCGCAGCTCGACGCCCTGCTTCGCGACCGTGTCCTGCAGGTCCTTCGGCGTGATGGCGTACGCGTCCTCGAGGACGTCCACGCCGTGCATGCCGGCGACGTCGAGCAGGACGCCCCGCGCGATGACCGGCGGGTACTTCTCGAGCCCGCCCTTGTTCCAGATGCGGCTGCCGAGGTCGCGGTCGGCCTCCCACCCGTTCCAGAACTTCCCGTAGAAGCCGAGGTGGTTGAGCGTGTCGATGTGCGTCCCGCAGTGCGTGTACATGTGGATCGAGTCGCCGCAGTACGATGTACGTCTCGTGCACCTCCGAGCCCACGCCCGAGAGGTTGTCGTTCACCGAGCCCTGCGGCGTGTGCGTCATCCAGATGCCGTACCGCGGGTCGCCGGCGGCCACCCAGGACGGCATGCCGATGAAGTACTCGACGTTGAGGTCGAAGACGTGACGGCCGTCGAGGTGGTTCAGGATGGCCGCCGTCGAGTCGGGGGTGACCCAGTTGAGGCGGCCGATCTCGTCGTCCTGCCCCCAGGGGCTCTTCGAGACCTTGAGGCCGCCCTGCTCGAGGATCGCCTCGGGGACGAGCTCGGGATCTGCCATCGCGTCGCTCCTCCTTCTCGGGTGTGTGCCTAGTCTGAGGCTTCCGGGCCGTCGCCGCGCCGGTAGACGGCCGAGTAGTCGAGCGCGCCGCGCCCGTCGCGCTGCGCCGCGCGGTAGGCGTCGAGCGCGGCGTCTGCGACGGGGGCCTCCAGGCCGTGGTCGGCCGCCAGCTCCAGCGCGAGCGCGAGGTCCTTGGCGATCAGGTCGAGGGCGAAGAGGGGCGCGAACCCGTTCGAGGCCGGATGCGCGTCGTCGACGCCGGGAAGCGGAAAGCGCGTGCGGAGGACACGCGAGTCGCCGGTCGAGGCGGTGAGGAGCTCGTAGAGCGTCCCCGGGTCGAGCCCCTCCCGGACGGCGATCGCGCAGGACTCCGAGACGGCGGCCATCGTCGCGCCGGCGATGAGGTTGTTGCAGAGCTTCGCCGCCTGGCCGGCGCCGTGACCGCCCACGAGCACGACCAGCCGGCCGAGCGCCTCGAAGAGCGGCCGGGCGCGCTCGAACGCGTCCTCCCTGCCGCCGACCATGATCGTCAGCGTCGCGTCCGCCGCGCCGCGGGGCCCACCGCTGACCGGCGCGTCGAGGACGTCCAGCTCCGGGCACTCGGCGGCGAGCCGTCGCGCGAGCGCCGGCGGGCTCGTCGACATGTCGACGAGGAGCGTCCCCGGCCGGGCAGCCGACCGCACGCCGTGCTCGCCCAGCACCACGTCCTCGACCGCGTGCGCCGACGGCAGCGACAGCAGTACGGCGTCCGCCGCCGCAGCCGCCTCGCCGGGGGTCTCGGCGGCACCCGCGCCGAGCGCTTCGACGTGCCCCGGGACGAGGTCGCAACCGACGACGTCGTGGCCCGCCGCGACGAGGTGCCGTGCCATCGGAAGGCCCATCGTCCCGAGGCCGATCACCGCGACGCGGCTCATCGCCGCTACCGGAGCTCGCTGCCGAACGCCCCGAGCCGCGCGTGCGGCCGGCCGGCCGACGCGACGACGACCCAGATCACGAGCTCGTCGGCGCGCGGTGCGTCCGGGATCCGGACCTCGAACGTCTGGTGGTGCGAGCGAACGGTGTGGTCGTCCTTGTGCTTGACGGCGACGTCGAGCGGCGCGCCCGCGGCGCCGCGCTTCTCGGCCGAGGGAAGCAGCGCCGTCCCGGCGATCGCGTCGCGCACCTTGTTGCCGAAGCGGAGGTTGTGGATCACCGCCGAGCCGTGCTCCACGTCGCCGTCGAGGCCGACGAGCGCGCCCTTGCCGACGCCTTCCGCCGGCGCGCCGAGGAGCGCCAGCGCCCGCTCGACGAGCAGCTCCCCGAGCGGCTCGCAGTAGCGGTCGATCAGCGGCTCGAGATCGGCGACGTACCGGCCGGCGAACGGGTTCTCGACGACGGCGCCCGCCGCGACCAGCCGCGTCGGGGGCACCACCGGCTCTCCGCCCTCCCGCTCGACGTCCTCGACGATCGTGACCACCTTGCGCAGACCGTCGAGCGCCACGGCGCGAGCATATCGCGCTCCGGAGGCCGATAATCGACCGGTGCCGACGCTCGAGGACGTGCTCCGCGACCTGCTCGAGACGACCCGGGCGAGCCGGGTCACGCTCCGGCGCGACGTCCCCGGCGAGCAGCCGTTCCCGGTGGTCGAGGAGGTCCTCGCGCCCGGCGTCGGGTCGATCCGCGGGGAGACCTCCGTGCACCTCCCGAGCCAGCCCGTCGTGCTCGAGGTGCAGCGCGGCGTCCAGGTCGTGCAGGACGACAGTGCCCGCGCGTACGACGACCCCGCCTTCCTCCGGATGCTCGAGGCGTACGGCGGCCTCGCGGCGCAGATCGTGACACCCGTCATGCGCGACGGGACGCTCGAGGCGATCCTGTCGCTCCACCAGCTCGGGGAGCCGCGGGCGTGGACGGCCGAGGAGGTCTCGGCGGCGCGCCGCGCCGCGGAGCGGATCGGGGAGCTCCTGTGAGGATCCCGTCGACCGGCGCGCACAACCGCTGGCACCCCGACCTCGAGCCGGTCGCCCGGGTGGCGCCGGGCGACGTCGTCACGCTCGAGACGCGCGACGGCCTCGACGGCCAGCTGACGCGGGCGAGCACCCACGCCGACTGCGGGCGCTTCGACGACGGCCGCGCGCACCCGCTCACGGGGCCCGTCTTCGTGGACGGCGCCGAGCCCGGAGACGTCCTCGAGGTCGAGCTCGTCGACTTCGAGACGCCCGCGTTCGGCGTGAACTGCGTCATCCCCGGGTTCGGCTTCCTGGCCGACGTCTTCACCGAGCCGTTCCTCGTGCCGTGGGAGCTCGACGGCGCCGTCGCGCGGTCGCCCGAGCTACCGGGGATCGCGGTGCCGGCGTGCGTCCACGCGGGCGTGATCGGCGTGGCGCCGTCGCACGCGCTGATGGAGGCACAGCGCGAGCGTGAGGAGCGGATCCGCGCCGCGGGCGGCCCCGTGGCGGACGACGCGCCCGGAGTCCGCCTCTCCGCCGAGCGCCGCGGGTGGCCTGCGGACGATCCCGCCCCGGGAGACCGGCGGCAACCTCGACATCCGGCGGCTCGTCGCCGGCTCGACGCTGCTCCTGCCGGTGCACGTGCCCGGCGCCCTGCTCTCGCTCGGCGACGTCCACTTCGCGCAGGGCGACGGCGAGGTCTGCGGCACGGGGATCGAGATCGAGGCGGCGGTCACGGTGCGGCTCGGCCTTCGCACGGCGCCGCGGTGGGTGCCGCGGTTTCCCGCCTACGTCACGCCGCCGCGGCCGGAGCGCGCGTGCTTCGCGACGACGGGGATCCCGGAGGAGGAGCGCGATGGACCTCACGGCCGCTGCCCGTGCGGCGCTCCTCGCGATGATCGACTGGCTCGAGACGGAGCACGGGCTCTCACGCCCGGCGGCCTACTGCCTGTGCTCGGCGTGCGTCGATCTCCACCTCTCCGAGGTCGTCGACATCCCGTACCCGCTCGTCTCCGCCCTCATCCCGCTCGACGTCTTCGAGCAGGACGCCGCGGGCTGATCAGCCCGCGACCGCGATCGCCTCGATCTCGATCTCCAGCTCCGGGAGCGCGAGCGAGGTGACCTCGACGATCGTGTCGGCCGGATAGGGCGGCGTGAACCACTTCCCGCGCAGCTCGACGATCTTCGGGAAGTTCGCCATGTCGGTGAGGAAGATCGTGACCTTGACGACGCGGTCGAGGCTCGAGCCGCCCGCCTCGAGCACGCGCCGGAGGTTGCGGAACACCTGCTCCGCCTGGGCGTCGAAGTCCCCGACGCCGACGAGCCCGCCGTTCTCGTCGATCGCCGCCTGGCCCGAGATCAGCAGCAGGTCGCCCACGCGGAAGCCCTGCGAGAGCCGGAAGGGCTCGTACGGATCGGGGTCGAGCCGGATCGGGGAGACGTCGGTCACGTCGAGATCATCTTCTTCTCGATGCCGACGCCGGCGGCGACGGCCCGCTCGAACTCGAGCGGCACGGTCGCCGAGTCCTGGAGCGCGATGCCGGTGGAGTCGAAGACCGTGATCTGCTCGGGCGCCTGGCGGCCCTCGAGCTCCCCGCAGATGACCTTGCCGATCTCGCCGGCGACGTCGTCCTCGCTGATGAGACCCTCGCGGAGCGGGACGTTGATCTCGCCGTCGGGGACGCACTGGCGGATGTCGTCCACGAAGACGCGTCCGCGCTGCAGCAGCCCCGGGTGGAGCTCCTGCTCCCCCTCGAGGTCGGCCCCGA
Organism: uncultured Actinomycetes bacterium; assembly: GCA_963712255.1. Classification (GTDB taxonomy): domain Bacteria; phylum Actinomycetota; class Thermoleophilia; order Gaiellales; family Gaiellaceae; genus Gaiella. The sequence continues at coordinate 341,531 of CAVQHL010000014.1, read as the reverse complement.
GCGCGGCGAGGTGGGCGCCGTCCTTCACCCACGCCTCGTCGACGATCCAGCCGCGTGCGTGCGTCCCCGTCACGATCACGTCCGCCCCCTCGACCGCCGATCGCACGTCCGTCGTCCCCACGAGGCGGAGGTGCGGGTAGCGGGGGCCCTGCTCACCGAGGAAGCGGTCGACCGACTCCTGCGAGCGGCTCCAGATCCGCACCTCGCTCCAGGCGAAGACCGTGTCGCACGTCGCGAGCGTGCCCTCGCCGACGCTGCCCGTCCCGAGGATCGCGAGCACGCTGGAATCGGGCCGCGCGAGCCACTTCGCCGAGACGGCGGCGGACGCACCGGTCCGCATGAGGGTGTGGTACGAGCCGTCGCAGATCGCGAGCGGGAACCCCGTCTCCGGATGCGTGTAGACGAGGATCGAGAAGACGGCCGGCAGGTCGAAGCGCGCATTGTCCTCGCGGATCGAGACCCACTTGCACGCCGCCGCCTCCGGCTCCTCGATCCACGACGGCATGACCTCCCACTCGCCCCGGTACCGATCGAGGACGATGTGCCCCTTCGGCTCCATGTAGACGCGCCCGAGCCCGTGCATCCGGAACGCGTGCTCGACGCAGTCGACGTACTCGGCGGGAGTGAGCAGCCCGATCATGTCCGAGCGGCCGAGGATCAGCGTCTTACGGTTCCGCCAGCTCTCCACCGGCCGATTCTATGTCCCGGGCGACGAGGTCGATCAGCGGCGCCGCTTCCGGAAACGGCGAGAGCCGGGCACGTGCCCGCTCGAGCTGCCGACGCGCGCGGACCGGCTCCCCGGTCTGCGCCCGGTACCCCGCAGCCCCGAGGTGGTGAAGCCCGCGGACGAGCTCCTCCTGCTCGCCGCCGAGCCCGAAGACGTCCGCGAGCCGGCTCGTCGCGACGAGGTACTCGCGCCGCTCGAGCGCGCGCTCGGCGTCCCACAGGGCGGCGCGGACGCGGTTCTCGCGCGGGGGCCACTCGTCGTCGTCCACGCCCGGCAATCCTAGAGTCGCCGTGGGCGGCGCGTGCCCGGGTGCCCCGGCCGCATACTTTCGCCGTGGAACGGATCCGCTTCTACTTCGACGTCGTCTGCCCGTACTCGTACATGGAGTCGCACGTCGTCGAGGCGGCCGAGGACGCCGGCCGGCTCGAGGTCGAGTGGCTGCCGTTCGAGCTCCGGCCGGCGCCGAAGCCGCTGCTCGAGGTCCGGGGCGACCATCTGCGCACCGACTGGACGCAGAACGTCTACCGCCGCGCGCTCGCGGCCGGGGTCGAGATCCACCTGCCGCGGTACCAGCCGCGCTCGACGCTGATCCTCGCGGCGTGCCTCTGGGCGGACGACGAGGGACACCTGCGGGCGTTCAAGCACGCGCTCTACGAGGCGTTCTTCTGCGAGGGGCTCGACATCGCGTCCGACGCGGAGATCGCGCGGGCCGCCGGGATCGCGGGGCTCGACCCCGTCGCGGCAGTCGCGGCCGCCTACGACCACACCCGGCTTCGAGCGGCTGCGCTCGATCCGCCGCGAGGCGGAGGAGGCCGGCGTGGCGGGCGTCCCGACGCTGCTCGCCGAGGACGGCCGCACGCACTGGGGCATGGGCGGCGTCGAGCGTCTCCTCGCGGGCGAGCCACTCGTGCCGCGCGCGACCGGCTGAGACCGGTCGCGGTGTAGGGTCGGCGCGATGGGCACGGGGGTCGATCGCGAGCGGAGCGCCGCCCGGATCGAGCGCGAGATCGAGACGCTCTCGGGACCGGATTTCACGAGGAGCAGCGAGGCGATCCGGCGCTACGCCTACACCCCGGAGTACCGCCGGACGCTCGACCACTTCACGGCGGCGCTGACCGAGCTCGGCTTCACGGTGACGGAGGATCCGCTCGGGACGCTCGTCGCGCGCAACCGCCCGGTGGGCGAGCCGGCCTTCGGGATCGGGTCGCACTGCGACTCGAACCGGAACGGCGGGAAGTACGACGGGACGATGGGCGTCGTCACGGCGCTCGAGGTGTGCCGCCTGAACGAGGAGCACGGCCTCGGCCTGCCGCTCCAGCTCGTCTCGTTCCTCGAGGAGGAGGGATCCGGGTTCGGCCAGATGCTGCTCGGCAGCCGGATCATGCTCCAGCGGGTCACCGAGGACGACCTGCGCGAGCGCTTCCGCGCAATCGACGACGGGCGCAGCTTCTGGGAGCACGCCGAGGAGGCGGGCTACGAGCCGGCGCGGTGGCGCGAGTCGATCCACGTGCTCGACGGCCTGACGGGCTGGATCGAGATGCACATCGAGCAGGCACGCGTCCTCCAGGACACCGGCAAGCGGATCGGCGTCGTCAACGCGATCGCGGGCTACGTCCACGCCGACGTCCACGTGCAGGGCCGCGGCGACCACGCGGGCGCGACGCCCATGGACCTGCGCCTCGACCCGACGACGGTGCTGGCCGAGACCGTCCTCGAGCTCGAGCGGCTCGCGACGGAGGCGGGACACGGGACGGTCGGCACGGTGGGCGAGATCGAGGTCGACCCGGGGCTCATCAACGCCGTCGCGGCGAACCTCCGGTTCTCGCTCGACATCCGGGGCCCGGAGGACGAGCGCTTCCAGGAGGTCGCTCGGCGAGATCGGCGCGTACGCCTCGACATCGGCCGAGCGGCGCGGCATGACCGCGCGCTACGAGCAGCGGCAGACGCTGCCTGCGACGGCGCTCGACGGGCGCATCGTCTCGGCGCTCGAGACGGCCGCGGCGGAGACGGGCGAGCCGTGGACGACGATGCACTCGGGCGCCGCCCACGACACGATGTGCGTCGCCGAGCGCGTGCCGAGCGCGATGGTGTTCGTGCCCTGCAAGGACGGCGTCAGCCACCATCCGGCCGAGGACGCGAGCCCGGCCGACGCCGCGCTGGCGGCGGAGATCATCCTCGAGGCGATCGCCACGCTGGCGTGACGAGGGCGCTCGCGGCCCAGAGCGCGCCGAGCACACCGAACGACCAGACCCCGACGTCCTCGGCGAACGCGAGCCCGGCCAGGGCCGTGCCGGCGAGGATCGTCAGGGCGCCGAACCCGTTGACGAAGCCGATCGCGGTGGCCGGGCTGCCGGGGTAGAGCGTCGCGGCGCCGGTGAACGCCGGCGCGAACGAGATGCCGGCGACGAGGCCGACGACGAGCGCCCCGACGACCGCGAGCGCCCGGCGACCCGGCGGTGAGCGCGAGCGTCCCTGCGGCGCCGAGCAGGGCCGCGATGACGATCGCGGCACGCACGCGGGCCGGGTGCCGGTGGAGGATCCAGCCGCCGAGCGGCCGCGAGACGACGCCGAGGACGAGCGTCAGAGAGCCGATCGCGCCGGCCGCCTCGCTCGAGAGGGCGGACTCGCGCTCGAGCAGGGTCACGACCCAGTTCGCGATCACGACGCTCAGCCCGAACGAGGCGGCGAAGACGACGGCGAGCCGCAGGAGCGCGCTGTCGCGCGCGAGGGCGAGCAGCGGCGCCCGGTCGGATGCCCCACGGGGGACGTGCGCGGGCCGGGGCGCCGCCGCCAGCATCGCGGCCGCGGCCGCGGCGACCACGACCGCCGTCACGTACGGCGTGCGCCAGCCGAGCGTGGGCTCGAGCGCCGGGACGACGGCCAACGCGACCCCGCCGCCCGCCGTGGCGAGGCCGCCGTAGAGGCCCTGGGCGAACGGCGATCCCCTCGACGCGCGAACGAAGTCGCTGCCGCCGATGAACCCGAGCGCGGTGCCGACGCCGAGAAGCGCGCGGGCGCCGATCGCGAGCGCCGGCTCCGGCGCGATCGACGCGAGGACGTTGCCGAGCGCCATCACGGCGAGGCCGGCGGCGCAGACGCGCGCCGGGCCGAGCCGGTCGCTCAGGCGCCCGGCGGGCAGCTGCATGAGCAGGTGGGTGAGGAAGAGCACCGCGGTGAACAGCCCGATCACTCCCAGCGAGGTGCCGTACGCGTCGGCGAGGTCATCCGCGACCGCGCCCGTGTCGGCGATGTTCCAGCCCGCCGAGAAGCCGACGGCGCTCCCGCCGGCGACGGCTCGCCTGCTCATGCGCGGCGCGCGCGAGAGATGATCGACGTCGTGAGCCAGCGCACCGGCACGGACGGACTCTAGAGGGCGTGGACGCCGTCCTGCTGGGCCTGCTGGCGGGCGCGCTGTTCGGCGCCATGACGGTCGCCGTCCGCGCCGGGCTCCTCCGCGGCGGCGATCCCGCCTTCGGCGGCGTCGTGATCGCGTCATCCGCGTTCGTCGTCTCGGCGTGCCTCGCGCTGCCGTCCCTGCGTCTCCGACGGGCTGGATCTCGACTCGTTGCTGCCGTTCGCGGCAGTCGGGTTCTTCGTCCCGGGCCTGTCCCAGCTCCTCTTCATCCTCGCCGTCCGCTACGCAGGCGCGTCGCGCGCGGCGATCCTCGTCGGGACCGCGCCTCTGGGCTCCGTGCTGCTCGCGATCGCGCTGCTCGACGAGCCGCTTCGTCCGGTGCTCCTCGTCGGCACGGCCCTGATCGTCGCGGGTGGAGCGGCCCTTGCCCTCGACCCGGGCCGACCGGCGGGCTACCGGACGATCGGCGTGGTGCTGGCGTTGGCGTGCGCGGCGCTCTTCGCCGGCCGCGACAACGCCGTGCGCTGGATCGCGCGGGACGACGACGTCCCGCCGCTCCAGGCGACCGCCGTGACGTTGCTGGCGGCGACGCTGGCGACGGCGCTGTACGTCGTGGTCACCCGCCGGGACGTCTCCCGGGCGATCGCGCGCACGACGGCGCGGGCGTTCGTCCCCGCCGGGGTCCTGCTCGCATTCGCGTACGGCGCGCTCGTCACGGGCTTCGACCGCGGCGACGTCGGCATCGTCGCGCCGCTGAACGCGACGCAGTCGCTCTGGGGCCTCGCGTTCGCCGCCCTCGTCTACGGGCAGCGCGAGGCGATCGGCCGCCGCACGGTGCTGGCGAGCTTGCTCATCGTCCTCGGCGGCGCGCTCATCGGCGCGTTCCGGTAGCGCTACGCGCGCGCCTCGACGGCCGACGGGACGCCTTCGACGTACGCGATCGCCTCGTCCACGGAGACCACGTCCGCGTACTTCGCCTGGATGTCGAACAGGTTCGCGTCGTGCGGCGCCTGGGCGCGGTCGCCGACGCACTCCCGCGGGACGAGCGTCGGCCAGCCGTACTGGAGGAGGTCGACCGCCGTCGCCCGGACGCAGCCGCTCGTGGTCGCGCCGCAGAGGATCACCGTGTCGACCCCCTGCGAGACGAGCACGGACGCGAGGTTCGTGCCGAAGAAGCCCGACGCGCCCTTCTTCACGATCACCGTCTCGTCGTCGCGGCGGCCGAGCCGCTCGTCGATCTCCACCCAGTGGCCGCCCATCTGGAGGTCGCCGAGCGTCGGCACCTTCTGCAGCCAGAGGCCGCCGTCCTTCAGGCTCGCGTCGAAGCCGATCGTCGTGAACACGACGGGGAGCCCCTTCTCGCGGGCGGCGTCGAGCAGCCGCCGCGTCGCCTCGACCTGCGGCGTGAGGTCAGAGCCGAGGGCGCACTCCGGGTCGGTGAACCCGCACGAGAAGTCGATCACGAGGACGCACGGACGCGCACCGAGCGTCACGCTCGCGCCGAGCCCGGCGCGAGCGTAGACCTCCCTGGCCTCCGAGTCCGACATCAGGCTGCCGTCGCCGGGGCGGTTGCCGTCAGCTCCTCGCCGAAGCGCGCACGCTTCACGAACTGCCCGGCGCCGGGCTCGGCGACGAGCTCGTCGTTCTCGACGATGACCTGGCCGCGCACGAGGACCACCTCGGGCGCCCCGGTGACCTCCTCGCCCTCGAAGAGGTTGTAGTTGACGTTCGTGTGGTGGGTCTTCGCCGAGATCGTGAGCTTCTTCTCCGGATCCCAGACGACGATGTCCGCATCCGATCCCGGGGCGATCGTGCCCTTGCGGGGGTAGAGGCCGAAGAGCTTCGCGACGTTCGTGGAGACGAGCTCGACGAAGCGGTTCGGCGTGATGCGGCCCGTGCCCACCCCGTGCGTCCAGAGCATGTGGAGCCGGTTCTCGATCCCCGGGCCGCCGTTCGGGACGACCTGGAACTCGCGACCGTTGATCCCCTTCTGCTCCGGCCAGTTGAACGGGCAGTGGTCGGTCGAGACCGCGGACAGCGCGTCCGTCGCGATCGCCTTCCAGAGGTGCTCCTGGTGCTCCTTCGGGCGCGGCGGCGGGGTGTAGATGTACTTCGCGCCCTCCCAGTTCGGGCTTCTCCATCATCGACTCGTCGACGAAGAAGTACTGGGTGCACGTCTCACCCCAGACCTTCCAGCCCTTCTCGCGCGCGAGGGCGATCGGCTCGACGGCGGGCTGGCACGAGACGTGGACGACGTACAGCGGGGCGCCGGCGATGTGCGCGAGCTGGATCGCGCGGTTCGTGGCCTCCGCCTCCGTCTCCATCGGCCGGCTGCGGGCGTGCCAGATCGGGTCCGTGTGGCCCGCCGCCACCGTCTCCTTGACGATGATGTCGATCGCATCGCCGTTCTCCGCGTGCACCATCACGAGGCCGCCCGACTCGCTCGCCGTCTGCATCACCTTGAAGAGCGTCTCGTCGTCGACCATCACGGCGCCCTTGTAGGCCATGAACAGCTTGTAGGACGTGACGCCCTCGTCGGGCAGCTTCGCGAGGTCCTCGAGCGTGCCGCCCTCCTTCAGGTCGGTCACCGCGATGTGGAAGCCGACGTCGATCACCGGCGGGCAGCGGGTGAGCTTCTCGTGGTAGGCCTCGAGCGCCTCGGCGAACGTCATGCCGGGCGCCTGGATGCAGAAGTCGATGAGCGTCGTCGTCCCGCCGAAGGCCGCAGCCGTCGTCCCGGACGTGAAGTCGTCGCAGGTCGTCGTCCCGCCGAAGAACATCTCGATGTGCGTGTGCGGATCGATGGCGCCCGGCATCACGATCTTGCCGGTGGCGTCGATCGTCTTCTCGGCGCTGACGTCGAGGGAGGCGCCGAGCAGCGCGACACGTCCGTCCTCGATGTAGATGTCCCCGACGTAGTCGTCGGCGGCCGTGACGATGCGGCCGCCCTTGATCAATACGGACATCGGCTGTCCTCCCTTTCGACGGTGGGCCGTGCGTGGTGTATACGACGGCGCGCGCCGCGACGTCAAGCTGCAACCTGCGGTCGACGCTCGTGCCAGTCGGTCGCCTGCTGGTACGCGTGCGCTGCCCGGAGCACCGTCGCCTCGGCGAGCCGTCTCCCGGTGAGCGCAAGCCCGACCGGAAGGCCGTCGACGAAGCCGCACGGCACGCTGGCCGTCGGCACCCCGAGGCAGCTCCAGGGTGAGTTGAAGGGGATCAGCGCAAGCCGGTAGGGCAGCGTCTGTCCCGCGACCTCGATCGGGTCCTCGCCGATCCGGGGTGCGACGACCGGCATCTCCGGCGCGGCGAGGAGGTCGAAGCGCTCGAAGAGCGGCCGTGCCTCTCGCGCGAGCTCGCGCCGCGCCCGCTGCCCGGTGATCGGGGCGGACGCGGGCAGCAGGAGGCCGGCAAGCAGGCGAGCGCGAACGTCGGCGCCGTAGTCGGCGAGGCGCGTGCGCAGCCACGGAAGGTGCGCCTCCGCCGCCTCGGGCAGCATCACGAGCTGCTGGACGACCTCCGCGCGGCGCAGGAACCGGGCGTCGACCCGCTCGACCGTCGCCCCGAGCCGCTCGAGCTCGCCGATCGCCGCGTCGGCAGCGGCCGCGACGCGCGGGTCGAGCGGCACCTCGTCGAACAGGTACGAGACGACCCCGACCCTCAACCCCTCGACGCCTCGCTCGATCCCGTCGAGGCAGGGCTCGGCCATGGACGACGTCGTGGACGGGTCGGTCGGGTCGGGCCCGCCGATCGCGTCGAGGAGGAGCGCGCAGTCCTCCGCCGTGCGTGCGAGCGGGCCGACCGTGTCGTACGTCCAGGAGACGGGGATCACGCCGCGGTTCGGCACGCGACCGGTCGTCGGCCGGATGCCGGTGACGCCGCAGAGCGCGGCGGGGATGCGGACGGAGCCGGCGGTGTCGGTGCCGAGCGCGCCGGGGACGAGACCCGCGGCGACGGCGGCGCCGCTGCCGCCGCTCGACCCGCCGCAGATCCGGTCGGTGTCCCACGGGTTGCGGGCCGGCCCGAACGCCTCGCTCGTCGTCGAGGCGCCCCACGCGAACTCGTGCGTGTTGAGCTTGCCGACGACGATTGCGCCCGCACGCCGGAGGCGCGCGACGACCGTCGCGTCGGCCGTCGCCACGTTGTCCGCGAGCACCTTCGACGCGGCGGTCGTCCGCGTTCCCTCGACGTCGATCACGTCCTTGACGCCGACCGGGACGCCGTGCAGCGGCCCCGTGCGGTCCGGGAGCGCCTCTGCCTCCGCGAGCGCCTCCTCCGCGCGCACCGTGATGAACGAGTTGAGGGCACCGTCGTGCCGCTCGATCCGCTCGAGCGCGTCCTGCACCGCCTCGCGCGGCGAGAGCTCTCCGCGCCGGATCGCCGCCGCGAGCGCCGACAGCGTCACGTCGCCTCCGGGTCGGGGAGGTACATCCCCGCGGGCGGGACGTCGCGGCCCGTCCCCTCCTCGAGCTCGCGCAGGGCCGGGAGCACCGTGCGGAGGAAGCCGAGCACGCCCTCGAGGTCCGCGTCGGTCGGCTCGACCCCCTGGACGCGGGCCAGCGCGCGGAGCTGATCGAGGGTGGGTAGCGGGGTAGACTCGCTCGTCATGCCGATCTACGAGTACCGGTGTGAGAAGTGCGGAGAGCGGTTCGAGGAGTTCCTCTCGACGTCGACGAAGCCCGCGCCACCGTGCCCGAAGTGCGGCGGCGAGAACGTCGAGCGGCTGCTCTCGAAGATCAACACCGAGTGGCTCCCGAGCGACGTCGCCTGGGACCGCGTCGGTCGCAGCTGGGACTGAGCCGCGTGCCGTACGCGCAGATCGACGACGGGATCGAGCTGTACTACGAGCTGACCGGGCCCGACGACGGGCCGATCGTGATCCAGTTCGGCGGGGGCCTCTTCGGACGCCACAACTTCGGCTTCGTGAACGACGGCTTTCGCGAGCGCGGGTTCCGGCTGCTCTCGTTCGACGCGCGGGGGTACGGCGCATCGACCAGCCCGCGGGAGTGGTACACGATCGAAGGCTGGGCCGACGACGGCGCGAAGCTCCTCGACGCGCTGTCCCTCGACCGCGTCCTCGTCCACGGCACGTCGATGGGCGGGATGATCGCGATCGCCTTCACCGCGACGCACGGCGATCGCGTGATCGCGACGTGCGCCGACGTCGCGTTCGCGAAGCCCGACGTCTACCGGGCGACGCTGTTCCGCGTCTGGCGCCGGATGGCCGAGTCGATGCCGTGGGACGACTTCTCCGACCACGTCACCACCCAGGCGGTGGGTGCCGCGTTCCTCGAGAGCGAGGCGGGAAAGGACACGTTCGCGACCGTGCGGTCGGTGATCGGCGTCAACGACCCGTACACCGTGCGCCAGGCCTGCCTCGCGATGGAGCAGATGGACCTCTCGCCGCTCGTCCCGGCGATCGACCGGCCGCTCCTGATGACGAACGGGACTCACGACATCCTCTGCCCGCCGGTGCTCGCGCCGTCCGGCCTCGGCGCCCGCCGGATGGCGGAGATGAACGCCAACGTCACGACGCACGAGTTCCCGGACATCGGGCACGCGGACCTCCTCGAGTGCCCCGAGGAGGCCGTGCAGATCGTCGCCTCGTTCTTCGAGGCTGCGCTGTCGGACGTCGACGCTCGCTGAGCCGCGGTCTCGTCAATGCAGCGGGTTCGTGCCCGCCATCCAGATGATCACGCGCTTGAACTTCCCGTCCGCGTCGAAGTCGAAGAAGTTGCAGTTGTGCATGTCGTTCTGCGAGCCGTCGTTCAGCTCGCCGATGTAGCCCTGCTCCGTCGAGACCTTCCCGGCCGCCTCCTCGACGACCATGTTGCGGATCTCGTGCCGGATCGTCTTCGAGGCCGCGAAGAAGTCCGTGAACATGCGGCGGATCTCGTCGGCGCCGTCGAAGGTCACGTGATCCGTCTGCACGGTCAGCGTCGCGTCGTCGGCGAAGTGCGCGAGCACGCCGTCGACGTCCATCGCGTCGACCGCGTCGAAGTACGTCTGCGGCGCGGCGGCGAGCGCCTCGCGCGACCAGGTGGCGGGGGTGGTGGCCATCGTCGTGCTCCCTTCGCTCGAGACTGTGCGGCGATCGTAATCCTTGCTCGCCAAGCAGGATCCGGCAGGAGCCGAATCCTGCGGCTTGATCCCCGCCTCTCGGCGGGGCAGATCCCTGAAGGCGTCGCCTTGCGGCGCCGCAACTGCCGCTCTCATGCCGTCTGCCTAGGCATCCTTGCCGGCCGACGCGGCTCGTGAACGACTCGATTCCTTCGAGGTAGGAGAGGACGTCGCTCGAGCGGCTCGACGTCGCCGAACTTCGCGTCGATGTCGAACAGGTTCCACTCGACGACGCCGGGGACGCGGTCGCCCACGGCCTCCCGGACGACGATCGGCCGGAACCCCTCGGCGATCGCGTCCTCGGCCGTGTGCCGGACGCACCCCGCCATCGTCACGCCCGTGAGGATCACGGTGTCGACCCCCTGGGCGTTGAGGTAGCTCGACAGCGGCGTCCCGTGGAAGCCGCTCGCGCGCTTCTTCACGATCACGAGCTCGCCCTCGCCCGGCGCGATGCGGCTGTCGATCTCGACGGCCTCGGTGCCGACCTTCAGGTGCTCGACGGGGATCTTGTGCACCCAGAGCCCCATGTCCGAGTTCGGGCCGTCGACGTCCTGGTACGCGGTCGTCGTGTAGACCACCGGGACGCCCTTTGCGCGGCCCGCTTCGTTGAGCGCCTGGACCGCCGGGATGATCGTCTCCATCCCGTCGCACGAGAACGCATGGCCGGGACGCGTCCACGCGTTCGCGAGGTCGATGTGGACGAGCGCCGGCCGCGTCCCGAAGCCGACCCGTCGCTGGAAGCCGCGCTCGCGGTAGATGCCGGTGTCGGCGTCGAAGATCGTCTCGAGCGCCGCGCGCACTGCCTCGTCGTCTCTCATCTCACTCCTTCCGGACGTCACGGGTGGTGGGTGCTCGGCGCGCCAGTGGCGCGCGATGTCGGCCCGCGTCGCGACCCAGACGTCGTCGCGGGCCGCGACGTGCTCGAGGAAGCGTCGAAGCCCCGGCGTCCTCCCGGGGCGACCGACGATCCGGCAGTGGAGGCCGACGGACAGCATCCGGCCGCCCTCCGCCGCGAGCTCGTCGAGCGAGTCGATCAGGTACGTCGCGAAGTCGTCGGCCGTGACGAACCCGTTCGGCAGGAGGAACTTGAAGTCGTTCGCGTCGAGCGTGTACGGGACGACGAGGTGCTGCTGTCCGGACGACCTCGACCCAGTACGGGAGCTCGTCGGCGTACGCGTCCGAGTCGTAGAGGAAGCCCGCCCTCCTCGACGACGAGGCGTCGCGTCGCCTCGGTTCCGCGGCCGGTGTACCACCCGACCGGGCGAACGCCGCACGCGCCCTCGATCGCGGCGATCGAGCGGCGGAGGTGCTCCCGCTCCTCGTCCTCGGAGAGGTCGCCGTAGTCGATCCAGCGCCACCCGTGGCTCGCGACCTCCCATCCCGCGTCGACCATCGCCCGCGCCGCGGCGGGGTTCTGCTCGAGCGCCCTGCCCACCGCGAAGACGGTGAGCGGCATCCCGAACGAGGTCACGAGACGGTGGACCCGCCAGAACCCCACCCTGCTCCCGAACTCGAACATCGACTCCGTGTTGAGGTTGCGCCTGCCGACCGTGGCCGGCGCGCCGATCACCTCGTGGAGGTACGCCTCCGAGGCGGGATCGCCCTCGAGCGGCGTGTTCTCGCCGCCCTCCTCGTAGTTCAGGACGAGGCTGAGCGCGACGCGCTTGCCTCCGGGCCAGCGCGGGTCCGGCGGGCTCGCGCCGTAGCCGAGCAGGTCGCGCCCCGTCCCGCTCATGCCGCCGGCACCCGGTCGCCGAAGACACCGGCGGCCTCGAGCTCGCGCACCCGCTCGGGCGTGTAGCCGCAGAGCTCGACGAGCACCGCCTCCGTGTGCTCGCCGCGGAACGGCCCGCGCTCCGCGGGCCGCTCGAGGGTCGTCTCGCCCTCCGAGAGCCGGAGCGGGGTGCGGATCGAGCGGACGCGGCCGAGCGAGGGATGGTCGTGCTCGACGATCGGACCCGCGCGCCTCGGCCTGGGGGTCGGCGAGCGCCTCCTCGACGGAGTTGATGCGCGAGGCGGGGACACCGGCGGCGACGAGCGCGCCGACCCACTCGTCGACCGTCCTCGAGCGGAACGCCTCGTCGAGCTCCGGCAGGAGCGCGTCGCGATGCTCGTTGCGCCCCGCCATCGTCGCGAACCGCTCGTCGTCCAGCAGGTCGGGGCGGCCGATCACCTCGCAGAGCCGCTCCCAGAAGACCTGCTTCGCGGCGCCGACGACGAACCAGCCGTCGGAGGCCTCGAAGTTCTGGAACGGGACGATCGTCGGATGCGCCGAGTTGTGACGACGCGGCGGCACGAAGCCGTGGGTCGCCGCCCACGGGCCGATGTACATCAGCTCGTGCAGGGCCGTCTCGAACAGCGAGACGTCGCAGTCGCACCCCACGCCGTCGCGCCGGGCGCGCCAGATCCCCGCCAGCAGGGCGATCGCGGAGGCATAGCCGCCGGAGAGGTCGACGAGCGAGAGCCCGCTCTTCGTCGGTGGCCCGCCGGGCTCTCCGGTGAGGCTCTGCCAGCCCGCGAGCCCCTGCATCATGTAGTCGTAGCCTCCCTCGCGGGCACGCGGGCCGGTCATCCCGAAGCCCGAGAGCGAGCAGCAGACGATGCGCGGGTTGACGTCGCGCAGCTGCTCGTAGGTCAGCCCGAGCTTGTGCGGCTGGTCGCCGCGGAGGTTCGAGTACACGCCGTCGCAGGCGCGCACGAGATCGTGCAGCACCTCCTGCGCCTCGGGGTGGCGAAGGTCGAGCGAGATGCTCTTCTTCCCGCGGTTGAACGTCTCGAAGAAGAGCGAGTCCTCGCCGTCCTGGAACGGCGGCACGTAGCGGCCGACGTCACCGGCCGAGGCCGGGTCCTCGAGCTTGACGATCTCGGCGCCGAGGTCTGCGAGCTGGAGGGTGCCCCACGGGCCTGCGCCGAACTGCTCGACGGCCAGGATTCGCACGTCGGCGAGGGGAAGCGTCATGCGGGCGCGCCCACGGCGGCGACGGCGCGGATCCGGCGCACCTGCTCGAGGAAGCCGTGCTCCGCGACGGCGGGGTTGAACGAGATGTGCTCCGCGCCCGCGGCGCGGTACGCGTCGATGCGGGCGAGGCACTCCTCGGGCGTGCCGACGACGCAGAGCCGCTCGACGTGGTGGCGCTCGAACGGCATCCCGTAGCGCTCCGAGAGGTGGGCGATCGCCTCCGCACGTGCCCGCTCGCCGTCGTCGTCGACGTGCGCGAAGAGCACGACCCCGTGGAAGCGCTGCGCCGGCTCCCGGCCGGCGATGCGCGCCTCCTCGTCGAGCGCCGCGAGCCCGCGCGCGTAGCGGCCCGGCGAGACCATGTACGGCAGCCAGCCGTCTCCGTGGCGGGCGGCGCGCCGGATCGCGGCGTCCGACCGGCCGCCCACGAGCAGCGGCGGCCCGCCGGGCTGCGCGGGTGGCGGCTCGATCGAGACGTCGGAGAAGCGGTAGAAGCGCCCCGCGAACGACGCGGGCCGGTCGCGGAGCAGCACCCGCAGCGCCTCGATCCCCTCGTTCGCCCGTGCGCCCCGCTCCTCGACGGGCACGCCTGCTGCGACGAAGTCTCCCGTCCCCTCGCCGCCCACCCCCAACCCGAGCAGGAGCCGGCCGCCGGAGACGTAGTCGAGCGAGGCGGCCTGCTTCGCGACGAGGCTCGGGTGCCGGAGCGGAAGGAGCACCACGCCCGCTCCGAGCGCGATCCGGCGCGTGACGGCGGCGAAGGTCGCGAGCGCGACGCCGAGGTCGAGGATCGGGTTGTGGAACGAGAGGTGCTCGCCGGCCCAGATCGAGTCGTAGCCGAGCTCCTCGGCGAGCTCGGCGACCGCCCGGTACCGGCCCGGGTCGGGGAGCGCGGTCGGAAGCTGGCCGCTTCCCTGGATCCCGATCCTCATCGGCCCGACGCCACCGACAGCCGGGTCGCCTTCCAGGCCTTCTCGTAGTACGGCACCAGGAACGCCAGGTGATCCTCCATCTCCGCGCCGGCGGCGTCCTCGTCGCCCGCGTCGACCGCCTCGACGATCCGCGCGTGATGCGCGTGGATCGACCGGTGGAAGACGCGAGGGAGGCCTGACCGGGAGAGGCTCGTCTGCAGGGCCGAGAAGACGGGCTGCGCGGCGATCTGGAGCAGCCGGTTGTCGCAGCACTCGATCAGCGTCGCGTGGAAGTCCCGGTTGTGGACGAACTCGGCCTGGGTGTCGAGCGCCGGACGATCGGGCGGGATCGTCTCGCGGAGCCGCTCGACGTCGCCCTCGTGACGCCGGCGGGCGGCGAGCCGCGCGGCCGGCACCTCGAGCAGCACGCGCACCTCGATCAGCTCGTCGAGCGTCAGGTCGCGGGCGTCGGCGAGCAGCGTGATGTTCGAGCTGAGCGACTCCGAGATGTGGTCGACGGTCGGCAGCGTCACGTAGCTGCCGCCCGCCTGGCCCTTGGCCGTCCGGATGAGGCCCTGTGCGGCCGAGCAGCCGCAGCGCCTCGCGCACCGTCGTCCTGCTGACCCCGAGGTCGCGCGCGAGCTCGGTCTCCGTCGGCAGCCGGCCGCCCTGCGGGAGCTCGCCCGTGACGATCAGCTCGCGCAGCTGGTCGGCGACCTGCTCGTACCCCTTGCGGACGCGGCGGAGCGGCAGCCGCGGCTCCTCCTTCCGCTACTCGACGGCTGTCCGTCACGTCATCCCGAACTCGGCGTTGCCGGCGACCGACACCGGCTTCGTCGACGGCGGCAGCTCGCCCGGCGAAGTACTCGGTGAGCGACGTCACCGCCGGCTCGTCCGGAGCTCGGCGCGCAGGGCCTCGGTCGCGGCCGCGTCGATCTCGAGCGTCTGCT
The DNA here is from genome assembly GCA_963712255.1 of uncultured Actinomycetes bacterium. Classification (GTDB taxonomy): domain Bacteria; phylum Actinomycetota; class Thermoleophilia; order Gaiellales; family Gaiellaceae; genus Gaiella. Next base: position 326,509 of record CAVQHL010000014.1, on the reverse strand, counting down.
CGTCCGCGAAGACGACGCCGTAGGCGTCGCGGGCGAGCTCGATCGTCGTGAAGTCGTCGAGCACGTCCTCCCGGACGGCGTCGGGCGGCCGGTCGAGCGGATCGCCGTAGCCGGCGGCGTTCGGCTCGCGGAACTCGATGAACTCGCCCGCCGCGAACGGGATCCCGGTCACCTTCGCCGGGAGGATCTCCTGCTGGGCGGTGTCGGGGTTCTTCCGGCACGAGGCGACGAGGCCGTCCCAGCCGCCGAAGATGCCGCGCGGCGGGTCGGTCTGGCGGTCGCCCTCGCACGAGTAGACGCCGTCGACGAGGAAGCGGTTCCGCCGGATGATCCCGATGCCGCCGCGCCAGCGGCCGGGCGCGGCGGGCTCGGGCCGGAGCTCGTACTGGTCGCACCGGATCGGGAAGCGCAGGTCGAGCTCCTCGATCGGGTTGTTGCGCGTGTTCGCCATGAGGTTGTCGACCGAGTCCATCGCGTCCTTGCCGTGGCGCCCGCCGTACGCGCCCTCGTTCACCTCGAGGTAGAGCCAGTACTCGCCCATCTCCTCCGAGAAGCCCGAGTACGCGCAGAAGTGGATCCCCGCCGAGTTGCCCGCGGTCACCCCCTCGGGCAGCGCGTCGGCGAGCGCGAGGATCGTGTTGTCGACGACGCGCTGCACCTGGCAGAAGCGGGAGAAGCACGCACGCGGGAACGTCGGGTTGTAGATCGTCCCCTTGGGCGCGATGACCTTCACCGGCCGGAAGACGCCGTCGTTCTGCGGCACGTGCTCCGGGAACGTGACCTCGTCGAGCAGGATCGTGCGCACGGCGTAGTACGCCCCGACCAGGAGCGAGCCCTCGTACGGGACGTTGTAGCCGGTGGGCACCTCCGCGTTCGAGCCGGTGAGGTCGATCGTGATCTCGTCGCCGTCGACGATCACCGTCGTCTCGACGCGGAGCCGGACGCCACGGTTCCGCGCGTCGTCGTCGAGCCATCCGGTCGGCGCCTTGTACTCGCCGTCGGGGAGCTGCCGGATCTGCTCGCGCAGCATCGCCTCCGAGTAGTCCATCCAGTCGTACGCGGCGCTCATCACCGTGTCGACGCCGTAGCGCTCGAAGAGCCGCAGCATGCGGGCGCGCCCGAGCTGGCACGCGGCCATCATCGCGTTCATGTCGCCGCGGTTCATCGTCTCGGTGCGGACGTTGTCGAAGACCATCTTGTCGAGGTCCTCGTTGAGCTCGCCCGCGTGGTACCAGCGGAGCCCGTCGTAGATCTTCGCCTCGGCGTACATGTCGAAGGCGTCGGCGTTGATCCCGGGGAACGACCCGCCGACGTCGAGCACGTGCGCCGTGACGGCGGCGAAGCCCATGAGCTCGCCCTCCCAGAAGATCGGCACGGCGACGGCGATGTCCGGGCTGTGCGACGCCCCGTAGTAGGGGTGGTTGTGGATGATCACGTCGCCCTCGACGATCTTCCCCTCGAGGTGCCGCATGAAGCCGCGGATGTACCAGGGGAGGGAGCCGATGTGCATCGGCGTCGAGTCCGACTCGCACAGCTCGCGGCCCTGCGCGTCGAAGATCCCCGCGCCGAGGTCCTCGGACTCGCGGATGATCGACGAGTAGGACATCCGGAACAGCACGCCGGACATCTCCTTCGCGATCGCGTGGAAGGCGCCGCCGAGCACGCGCATCGTGATCGGGTCGACGTCGACCCGCTGGAGCTCCGGCGGCCCCGGGTGCTTGCCCAGCTCGTACTCGAGCGTCGACATGCTCACATCCCCTCGGTCGTCGTTGCGGTTGCGGCGACGGCGCGGGCCTCGGCCGAGGCGCCGACCTCGATCACGATGTTCCCGAACCGGTCGACATGCGCCTCGACGCCCGGCGGGATCACCGTGGTCGAGTCGTACTGGTTGACGATCGCCGGGCCCGTGAGGCGGTTCCCGGCCCGGAGCGCCTCCCGCTCGTAGTAGCGCGTCGGCAGCTGCTCGAGCGAGCCCTCGACGAGGAACCAGGCCTCGCCCTCGTGGCGGAGCGCCTCGTCCGGCGACTCGTCGCCCGCCGCGACCTCCGGCGTCGAGAGCTCCGGCATGAGGCCGATGCCCGCGGACGCGGATGTTCGGCACCTCGATGTCCGAGTCCTCGAAGCGCCGCGAGTACTCGCGCTCGTGGATGTCGTGGAAGTCGGCGCGCAGCTTCTCGACCCAGACGTCGTCGATCGACCCGGAGCCGACGTCGACCCGGAGCTCGTACCCCTGGCCGAGGTACCGCGCCTCGACGATGCGCTGGATGACGACGCGATCGGCCTCGATCCCGTCCTCGGCGAGCTGGGCCGCCGCCTGCGCCTCGAGCTCCTCGAAGCGGGACTGCAGCGCGGCCGCGTCGAGCTTCGAGAGCCGCTGGTAGGTCGTCGCCGCGTACTCGTAGACCATGTCGGTCGCGACGAGCCCCATCGCGGCGCAGATGCCCGGGTACGGCGGCACGACGACGTGCGGGGTGCCGACCTCGATCGCGATCGGGACGGCGAACAGCGGGCCTGCGCCGCCCTCGGCGACGAGGGCGAAGTCCCGCGGGTCGAAGCCCTTCCGCACCGAGTTCTCCTCGATCGACTGCACCATCGAGTGGGAGAGGATCTGCACCGCGCCCATCGACGCCTCCTCGACGCTCATGCCGAGCGCCGCCGCCGGGCCGTCGGCGAACGCCGCGCGGGCCTTCTCGCGGTCGAGCGACATGCCGCCTCCGAGGAACGCCTCCGGCAGGAGCCAGCCGAGGTTCACCATCGCGTCGGTCGCGGTCGCCTCGGTGCCGCCGCGGCCGTACGCCGCCGGGCCCGGGACCGCGCCCGCCGAGCGCGGGCCGACGCGGTAGATGCCGCCGCCGTCGACGTACGCGATCGAGCCGCCGCCGGCGCCGATCGTGTCGACGTCGACCATCGGGATCATCGCCTGGTACGGCCCGACCTTCGTGTCGAGCAGGTGCTTCATCCGCAGGCGGCCCTCCTGGGCCAGGCCGATGTCCGCCGACGTGCCGCCCACGTCGAGCGTGATCACGTTGTCGTAGCCCGCCTGCTTCCCGGCCCAGATCCCGCCGACGACGCCGGCCACCGGGCCGGACATGAGCAGGTTCACGGGCCGGCGGACCGCCGCCTCGGAGGTCGCGACGCCGGACGCCGAGGTCATCAGGTGGAGCCCCGAGCGCACGCCGAGCGCCTCGAGCTCCTCGCCGAGCCGGGCGACGTAGGACGCGACCTTCGGCCCCACGTAGGCGTTCAGCCCGACCGTCGAGAACCGCTCGTACTCGCGGTACTGGGGGATCACCTCGGACGACACGGAGAGGAACGCCTCGGGGAAGTCCTCGCGGACGATCTCCGCGACCCGCTGCTCGTGCGCGGGGTTCAGGAACGAGAACAGGAAGCAGACGCAGACGGCCTCGACCCCCGCCTCCTTGAGCACGCGCACCTGCTCCCGCGCGCGATCCTCGTCGAGCGGGACGAGGACGGAGCCGTCACCCGTGATCCGCTCGGGGACCGGCAGCCGGTAGCGGCGCCGGACGACGGGATGGCGCTGCCACGGGAGATCCTGGTAGTTCGAGAAGTTGAGCGGCTTCTTGTGCCGCGCGATGTGGAGGATGTCCCGGTAGCCCTCGGTCGTCAGCATCCCGACGCGCGCGCCGTTGTGCTCGATGACGATGTTCGTCGCGATCGTCGTCCCGTGGAAGACCTGGTCGAGCGACGAGGGCTCGGCGCCCGCCGCGTCCGGCGAGCTCCTTCACGCCCTGGATCGTCCCCTGCGACGGGTCGTCGGGGGTCGTCGGGAGCTTGTGGACGCGGATCACGCCCGCCTCGTCGTCGACGTAGATGAGATCCGTGAAGGTGCCGCCGACGTCGACGCCGATGCGCTTCACGAGGCACCTCCCGCGGTGAGGACGATCTTGCCGAAGAACTCCCGGCTCTCCATGAGGTCCATCGCCTTCGCCGCCTCCTCGAGGGGGAACGTCGCGGCGACCTGCGGCTTCAGGGCGCCGCGCGCGATCAGCGCGAAGCAGGTCTCGACCTCGTAGCGGTCGTACACGAACGACCCGATCACGGAGAGCTGTCGCCGGAAGAACGGGATGATGTCGAACGGAACCACCTCGCCCGAGTGCGCGCCGCAGACGACGAGCCGTCCGTCCTTCGCGAGCGAGTCGAGCCCGTGCTGGAAGGCCTCGCCGCCGACGTGCTCGTAGACGACGTCGACGCCGTGACCGTCGGTGACGCGCATCACCTCCGCGACGACGTCCTGCGAGGTGTAGTTGACGCCCACGTCCAGCCCGAGCTCGGCCGCCTTCGCGAGCTTGTCGTCGCGGCTCGAGGTGCCGATCACGAACGCGCCGGCGTGCTTGGCGACCTGGACGGCCGCCGACCCGATCCCGCTGCCGACGGAGCTGACGAGCACCGTCTCGCCTGCACGGACCTTCGCGCGCGTGACGAGCATGTGCCAGGCCGTTCCGAAGGCGATGTTGGCGCGCGGCCGCCTCGACGTCCGTGACGCCGTCGGGGATCCGGATGAGCTGCGACTCCTTGCAGGTCACCTTCTCCGCGTAGCCCCCGCCCGAGCCCATGCCGACGAACCAGTACGGGGCGGTGCAGAGCGACTCACGGCCGGTACGGCAGTAGATGCAGCTCCCGCACGTCGCGATGAGGTAGACGGCCACGCGGTCGCCCACCGCCCAGCCCTCGACGCCCTCCCCGAGCGCCGAGATCCGGCCGACCGGCTCCACGCCGACCGTGTGGGGAAACTCGATCGGGAAGCGCGAGACGCCCTCCCTGACGTCGACGTCGAGGTGGTTGAGCGCCGAGGCGGTGACCTCGACGACGACCTCGCCCGCGCCCGGGGTGGGCTCGGGGAGCTCCTCGACCCGGAGCACGTCGGCGTTGCCGAACTCGTGGAAGACGACGGCCCTCACGGCTTCGCTCCTCCCTCTCGAACTCGTTAGTGTTTAAGTCAGACATTCGCGATTCTTCCAAAGCGATGGCCTCTCTTCAAACCGCCCGCTCCTTCCTGTTCGCCCCGGGCAGCGAGGAGCGGAAGCTCGTGCGGGCGCTCGGGTCGGGTGCCGACGCGGTCGTCGCGGACCTCGAGGACGCGGTTGCGCCGGCCGAGAAGGCGGCGGCGCGCGACCTGACGACCCGGCTCGTCGCGGAGACCGAGACGAACGCCGCCCGGCTCGTTCGCGTCAACGGCGTCGGGACGGAGTGGCACGACGCGGACGTCGCCGCCGCCGAGGCGTCCGCGGCCGACGGGATCGTCCTGCCGAAGGCGACCGCCGCTGCCGTCGCCGCCGTCTCCGACCGTGTCGATCTCCCGATCGTCGCGATCGTCGAGACCGCCGCGGGCCTGCGCGAGGCATTCGCGATCGCCTCCCACGGCTCCGTCCGGGCACTCATGCTCGGCGCGGTGGATCTCGGCCTCCAGCTCGGGCTCGAGCCGCGCGACGACGGGCACGAGATCCTCTTCGCCCGGTCGTCGCTCGTCGTCGACTCCGCCGCCGCGGGTCTCCGGGGCCCGATCGACCGCGTCTGGGTGGACGTCCGCGACCTCGACGGGCTGACGCGCGACTGCGTCGTCGGACGCTCGCTCGGCTTTCGCGGCAAGGCGCTCGTGCATCCCGACCAGATCGCGCCGACCCACGAGGCGTTCGCGCCCTCCGTGGACGAGCTGCGGCGGGCGCGGGAGATCGTCGCCGCGTACGAGCGGGCCGAGGCGGACGGCCAGGGCGTCGTCGCGCTCGACGGGGAGATGATCGACGCGCCCGTGGTCGAGCGGGCGCGGGAGCTCTTGAGAGACGAGAAGAGGAGCGTGCTGCATGCCGAGTGAGACCGAGGCCGCCCCGAAGGAGTGGCGGGGCCGTTTCTACGAGGACTTCGCGGTCGGCGACGTCTACCGCAGTCGCTTCGGCCGGACCGTCACCCGGACGGACAACATCTGGTTCACGTGCCTCACGATGAACACGAACCCGATGCACTTCGACGAGCCGTACGCCGCGCGGTCGCGGTTCGAGCAGCCGCTCGTGAACAGCGCGTTCACCCTCGCCGTCGTCACGGGGCTGACCGTTCCCGACACGAGCGAGAACGCGGCGGCCAACCTCGAGTGGACGGACATCAAGCTGCCGAAGCCCGTGTTCGAGGGCGACACGCTGCATGCGGAGAGCGAGATCCTCGACGTCCGCGAGTCGGCGTCGAACCCGAGCGTCGGCATCGTCTCGATGCGCTGCCGGGGCATCAACCAGAGAGGTGAGGTCGTGATCGAGTTCCGGCGGACGTTCATGGTCTACCGGCGCGGCGCGCCCGAGGTCGCCGACCGGTTCCCGCACACCGACGCGGAGTGGACGGTCTGATGGCCGCCGCGCGCACGATCGCCGAGTGGGCCACCGCGCTCGAGCTCGACGACGTCCCCGAGGCGGTCCGCACCGACGCCAAGCTGCACCTCCTGGACACCATCGGCTGCGGGCTCGCCGCGCACGCGACGGGCGTCGCGCACGAGGGCCGGACGACGATGGCCGAGCTCGGCGGCGTCGCCGAGGCGACGGTGATCGGCACGACGGCGCGGCTTCCCGCGCCGAACGCGGCGTTCGCGAACGCGATGCTGTGCCACGGCCTCGACTACGACGACACGCACTCCGACTCCGTCAGCCACGTCTCGACGGTGATCTGCCCGACGGCGCTCTCGGCGGCCGAGTCGCTCGGGGCGAGCGGGCGCGACACGCTGACGGCGATCGTCGCGGGCAACGAGGTGGTCTGCCGGGTCGGCATGGCGGCTCCCGGCGCCTTCCACGCCCGCGGCTTCCACCCCACGGCGATCTGCGGGATCTTCGGCGGCGTCGCGACGGTCTCCCGCCTCGCCCGCGCCGACGCGACGATCACGACGAGCGCCCTCGGCATCGCCGGCTCGTTCGCGGGCGGCCTCTTCGCGTACCTCGCCGAGGGCACGCCGACCAAGCCCATGCACCCCGCGTGGGCCTCGCACGGCGCCCACCTCGCGACGCGACTCGCGACGCACGGCGCCGCGGGCCCGTCGTCGGTGCTCGAGGGGAAGTTCGGCCTCTACCACGCGTTCGTCGGCGGGGCGGAGGGCGAGGTCGACATCGACGGTCAGCTGCGGGACCTCGGGAGCCGCTGGGAGACGCCGCGGATCGCGTACAAGCCCTTCCCGGTGTGCCACTTCATGCACGGCGCGCTCGGCGCGGCGACGGAGGGGGCAGCGGGCCGGACGTTCGCACCGGACGAGATCGCCGACGTGCTCGTGTCGGTCCCGGAGGCCGGCGTGTCGCTCGTCCTCGAGCCCGCCCCGGAGAAGATGACGCCGCGGTCGGAGTACGAGGGCAAGTTCTCCCTGCAGTACTCGATCGCGTCGCTTCTCGTGCGCGGGCACGTCTCCGTCGCAGACTTCACCGACGAGGCGATCGCCGACCCGGCCGTGCTCGCCGTCGCCCGGAAGGTGCGCTACGAGACGCGGCCGTACCCCACCTACCCGCAGGCGTTCCCGGGCGGCGCCGTCGTCCGTCTGGCGGACGGGACGTCGTTCGAGGCCGACTACCCGTACCAGCGCGGTGGGCCCGAGAGCCCGCTGACGCCCGACGAGGTGCGCGAGAAGTTCCGCGACAACGCCTCGCTCGCGCTCGGCGACGCGGCGGTCGAGGCGCTCGAGGAAGCGCTTCTCTCGCTCGAGGAGCTGGACGACGTCGCGGCGGCGCTCGCTCCGCTCGCGCTCTCGGAGGCCGTCCCGGCGTGACGTCTGACGCGCCGAGCAGGTCGAGATCGTGGCGGCGGTGCGGGCGTTCGTCGACCGCGACGTCGTGCCCGTCGCCTCCGAGCTCGAGCACGCGGACGAGTTCCCCGAGTCGATGGTCGAGACGATGCGCGAGATGGGGCTGTTCGGGACGACGATCCCCGAGGAGTACGGGGGTCTCGGCCTCGGGCTCGACACGTATGCGCTGATCGTGATGGAGCTCTCGCGCGGCTGGGTGACGCTGTCGGGGATCCTCAACGGCTCCTTCATCGCCGCGACGATGATCCGGCTCCACGGGACGGAGGAGCAGCGACGGACGTACCTGCCGCGGCTCGCCTCGATGGAGCTCCGCTCGTCGTTCTCGATGACCGAGGCGCACGCGGGGTCCGACGTGCAGGCGATCCGCACGATCGCCGTCCGCGACGGCGACGACTACGTCATCACCGGCCAGAAGATGTGGGTGACGAACGGCTGGCGCTCGGGGCTTGTGATGCTCCTCGCGAAGACCGACCCCGAGGCCGAGCCGGCGCATGCCGGGATGACCGGCTTCATCGTCGAGAAGGAGCCCGAGACGAGCCCGCCCGGCCTCCAGATCCCGATGCCGGGGCTGCCGAAGCTCGGCTACAAGGGCGTCGAGTCGACGGAGCTCGTGTTCGACGGGTTCCGCACGCCCGCCTCGAGCGTCCTCGGCGGCGAGGACGGCGTCGGGCAGGGGTTCAAGTACTTCATGAGCGGCATCGAGGTGGGACGGGTCAACGTCGCGGCGCGCGGGGTCGGCGTTGCCCAGGCGGCGCTGGACGACGCGCTCGCCTACGCGCGCGAGCGCGAGGCGTTCGGCAAGCCGATCGCGCACCACCAGGCGGTGCAGCTGATGCTCGCGAAGATGGCGACGCGCGCCGAGGCCGCGCGGCTGCTGACGGTCGAGGCGGCGCGGAAGAAGGCGACCGGCGAGCGGGCCGATCTCGAGGCCGGCATGGCGAAGTACTTCGCGACCGAGGCCGCGCAGGACAACGCGCTCGACTGCATGCGGATCCACGGCGGCTACGGGTACTCGACCGAGTACCGGCCCGAGCGCTACTACCGCGACGCACCGCTGCTCCTGATCGGCGAGGGCTCCAACGAGATCCAGCAGCTGATCATCGCCCGCCGCCTGCTCGAGCGGTCCGCGTGAACTTCGCCCAGCCGCCCGAGCTGGCCGACATCCGCTCCGCGGTCCGCGAGCTCTGCGCGCGCTTCCCGGGCGAGTACTGGCGGGCGCTCGAGCCCGACCGGTACCCCGAGGAGTTCGTCGCCGCCCTGACCGAGGCGGGCTGGCTGGCGGCGCTCGTCCCGGACGAGTACGGCGGCGGCGGGCTCGGGCTGACGGCGGCGAGCGCGATCCTCGAGGAGATCAACGCGGCCGGCTGCAACTCGGGCGCCTGCCACGCGCAGATGTACACGATGGGGACGATCCTGCGGCACGGCTCGGAGGCGCAGAAGGAGCGCTACCTGCCGCGGATCGCGTCGGGGGAGCTCCGCCTCCAGGCGTTCGGCGTGACGGAGCCGAGCGTGGGCTCCGACACCACCTCGCTGCAGACGACCGCGACGCGGGTCGACGGCGGCTGGGAGATCAGCGGCCAGAAGCTCTGGACGTCGCGGGCGGAGCACTCCGACCTGATGCTCCTCCTCGCCCGCACGACGCCCGCCGACCAGGTCGCGAAGCGGACGGAGGGGCTCTCGACCTTCCTCGTCGACATGAAGCGCGCCGTCGCGGACGGGACGATGACGATCCGCCCGATCCGGACGCTGATGAACCACGCGACGACGGAGATCTTCCTCGACCGCGTTGCCGTGCCGGACGAGGATCTCGTCGGCGAGGAGGGGCGCGGCTTCCGCTACATCCTCGACGGCATGAACGCCGAGCGTGTCCTCATCGCGGCGGAGTGCATCGGGGACGGCCGCTGGTTCGTGGACAAGGCGAGCGCCTACGCCAACGAGCGCGTCGTGTTCGGCCGGCCGATCGGCGCGAACCAGGGCGTGCAGTTCCCGATCGCCCGTGCCCACGCCCAGCTCCAGGCGGCGGACCTGGTGCGGTACAAGGCTGCCTGGCTCTACGAGGAGGGCCTCCCGTGCGGCGCCGAGGCGAACATGGCGAAGCTGCTCGCCGCCGATGCGTCGTGGGCGGCGGCCAACGCGTGCCTCGACACGCACGGCGGCTTCGGCTTCGCGGAGGAGTACGACATCGAGCGGAAGTTCCGCGAGACGCGGCTGTACCAGGTCGCGCCCGTCTCGACCAACCTCATCCTCGCCTACATCGGCCAGCACGTCCTCGGCATGCCGAGGAGCTACTAGCTTGCCTGCGAGATCGGGATCCGCTCGCGCGGATCCCGATCCGCAACAGGCACATCCCTGAAGTCGCCTGCTGCCTTCGGCAGCGGCGAGGAGTCACGTCATGACGTCACGAATGCGCGCAGCGACCGCTCCAGCCGCTCGGCGTCGAGGTGCCGGCCGATGAGGACGAGCCGCGAGCGCCGGTCGTCGTCGGGCCAGGAGTCGAGGTGCACCGGCGGATGGACGACGTGCTGGACGGCGTCGACGAGGAGCGGGCCCTTCCCGCCGACGTCGAGCAGGCCCTTGACCCGCAGGATCTCGCGGCCGCGGGCATGGAGCAGCATCGTCAGCCAGACCCCGAACCCGAGCCAGTCGACCGGCCCGTCGAGCACGATGCTCACCGCGGCGACGTCCTCCTCGTGCCGGTGCCCGCCGTGCCCGTCCGCGTCGCCGGACAACGCTTGTGACTCATCGACACGAGCGGCTCCTCGCCTGCCCGAGCAGGAGCGCGGAGTCGATGTCGCCCTGCACCGCGCGGACGACCGACGCGACCGGGTTCAGCGCGCCGAGCGACCGCTCGACGCCGGCGGGGTCGGCGAGGTCGGCCTTCGTCACGACGAGCACGTCGGCCGCCGCGACCTGGCGCTCGGACTCCTCGCCGCGGAGGCCGTGCTGCGCGTCGACCGTCGCGACGACGGAGTCGAGCACGTACTGGTGGCGGACGAGCGGCTCCGAGACGAGCGTCGCGAGGATCGGCGCGGGGTCGGCCACTCCGGTCGTCTCGACGACGACCCGCGTGAACGGCGGGATCTCGCCCGTCGCCCTCCGGTCGACGAGGTCGCGGAGCTCGTCGGCGAGATCGCCGCGGAGCGTGCAGCACACGCAGCCCGACGCGAGCAGGACGGTGCGCTCGTCGACGTGCCGGAGGATCGCGTGGTCGATGCCGATCTCGCCGAGCTCGTTCACGATCACCGCCGTGTCCCCGAGCGCGGGGTCCTCGAGCAGCGCCCGGATGAGCGTCGTCTTCCCGCTCCCCAGGTAGCCCGTGACGAGGGCGATCGGCGTCCTCATGCGCGGTCCAGGAGCACCGGATCGAGTGGGTCGAGCGGCCTCCCGGCGAGGCGCTCGGCCGCGGCCCAGAGCCCGGCGAGGTCGTCGGCCACCTCGGAGCGGCCCTTGCCGTCCGTGACGACGTACTGCCCCGCCCACTCGCGGACGCCGAGCCCGAAGCGGCCGAGGACACGCTCGAGAAGGGCGGTGCGGATCACGCGATCTCGCCTGCCCGCGCCGTCGTCGGCCCAGTGCTCGTTCCTGAGGACACCGCAGAGGCTGCACATTTAGGCTCCTCCTACCACGATCCGGGAGGTGCGGTGATGGCCAAGGAGATCTTCGTCGCGTACGGCATCGACGTCGACGCGGTGGCAGGGTGGCTCGGCTCCTACGGCGGTGAGAACTCCCCCGACGACATCTCGCGCGGCCTGTTCGCCGGCGAGGTCGGGACGCCCCGGCTCCTGAAGCTCTTCGACCGGTACGACCTCAAGACGACGTGGTTCATCCCGGGCCACTCGATCGAGACGTTCCCGTCCGAGACCGAGCAGGTCGTCGCCGCCGGCCACGAGATCGGCATCCACGGGTACACGCACGAGAACCCCATCGCGATGACGCGCGAGCAGGAGACCGCCGTGCTCGACAAGTGCATCGACCTCGTCGAGCGCATCTCCGGCAAGCGGCCGACGGGCTACGTCGCGCCGTGGTGGGAGTTCTCGAACGTCACGAACGAGCTCCTGCTGGAGCGCGGGATCAAGTACGACCACTCGCTGATGCACCACGACTTCCTGCCCTACTACGTCCGTGTCGGTGACTCGTGGACGAAGATCGACTACGCGAAGCGTGCCGACGAGTGGATGGTGCCGCTCCAGCGGGGCGAGGAGACCGACCTGATCGAGATCCCGGCCAGCTGGTACCTCGACGACCTCCCCCCGATGATGTTCATCAAGACGGCGCCGAACAGCCACGGCTTCGTCAACCCGCGGGACATCGAGCAGCTCTGGATGGACCAGTTCGACTGGGTCTACCGCGAGTACGACTACGCCGTCTTCACGATGACCATCCATCCCGACGTGAGCGGCCGTCCGGCCGTGCTCGCGATGCACGAGCGGATCATCGAGCACATCAACGGGCACGACGGGATCCGCTGGGCGACGTTCGACGAGATCGCCGACGACTTCGCGAAGCGCTCGCCGCGCGGCGCCTAGGCCTCGGACGACACACCGGGCCGGCTCGCCGACGTCGCGGCGGGCCGGTCGTCGCCTACTGCCGCGTCGTGTCCGCTGCGTCGACGCGGATCCCCCCGCCCGACTCCACGCCGAACTCCTCCTCGACGCTCTGGATCGGCGCGCCGCGCAGGCGCAGGCGCGCCGTGACGGCGATGAGGACGACGGCGATGAGCGCGAGCGTGACGGCGGTCGTCCCCGCGCCGAGCGCGTAGAGGTTCGGCAGGATCGGCCGGCTCTGCGGCCAGGTGCCGATCAGGATCGGCAGCGGCTGCGCCTCGTACCCGCTCTGCAGGAGGATCGTCCGGTCGAAGTCGTTCCACGTGAGCGTGAAGCCGAAGAGGAAGCTGCCGAAGATCCCCGTCCAGACGAGCGGGAGCGTCACCTCGCGGAACGTCGTCGGGCCGTTCGCCCCGAGGTCGCGCGCCGCCTCCTCGACGTGGCGGTCGTACCGGTTCCAGACGGCGAGCATGACGAGGAACGAGAACGGGATCCCCCAGATCACGTTCGCGCCGAGGGCCGTGTACCAGAGGTTCGGCGTGTAGCCCATGAACTTCCAGAGGAGCTGGTTGCCGAGGCCGACGAGGAACGCCGGCGTCATCAGGGCGAGCATGAGGATGAAGAAGGCGATCACGTCGCCCTTCAGAGCGCCAGTGGCGCCGGAAGGCCATCGAGAGCGATGAAGCCGAAGATCGGCGACGAGCGCGCCCGCGACGAGCGACAGCCAGAGCGACTGACGTCCCGACGCGCTCACGTCGTCCGCGATCGTGTTGAAGAGGTTCGTGTCCCAGAGCGTCCTCCACCAGTCGATGCTGACCGGCCCGCGGAACGGGAACGTCAGCTGGCCCGTGTCGCCCTGGAACGAGAGGATCGCCATCAGGATCATCGGGATGTAGAGGAAGAACAGGAAGATCGCGAAGTAGACGCCGAGCCCCCACTTGGCCCAGTCGCGGCGCTGCTTCACCTCGCGCCGGACGACGACGTCCTGCGGCCGGGCGACGCTCTCCGCCGCCGTTGCCATCGTCTCGATCACAGGTCCTCCCGCAGGTTCGAGAGGCGCGTGATCACCCAGACGCCGACCATCAGCACGACCACGAGCAGCACCGCGGACGCCGCCCCCTGCGGATACTGGACCGCTCCGATCTTCGAGTAGATCAGCGTGCCGACCGAGGTGATGTTGCCGCCGCCGACGGTTGCGACCGTCCCGTAGTCGCCCATCGTGAGGACGAAGATGAAGATCGAGCCGATCACGATGCCGGGCATCGTCTGCGGCAGGATCACCTCGCGGAACGTCCCCCACCAGTTGGCGCCGAGGTCGCGCGCCGCCTCGAGCGCCGACCGGTCGACCTGCGCCAGCGTGAAGAACAGCGGCGTGATCATGAACAGGATGTAGAGCTGGATCATCGCGAGCCGCACCGAGAGGGTCGAGAACCCGAACTCCGGGATCGGCTCGGAGATGATCCCGCAGCTTGATCAGGAACTGGTTGAGGGCGCCCTCCCGGCCCATCAGCGGGAACGTCCACGCGATGGCGCGGGTGAGGAAGCTCGTCCAGAACGGCGCGAGCGCGATGATGAAGAGCGCGATCTGGATGCGCAGGCTCTGCACCTTGAGGGCGAGGAAGTACGCCACGGGGAACCCGAGGACGAGGCACGCGACCACGGCGATCACCGACGTGACGACCGTGGACAGCATGTTGTCCCAGTAGGTGCGGTCGTGGAACAGCTCGCTGTAGTTCGCCGTGGTGAACGTCTTGTCGAAGCCGGCGTCGGTCCACGTCCAGAAGCTGACGAGGACGATGATCACCAGCGGCGCGACGAGGTAGAAGCCGATCCAGATCATCCCGGGCGCCGCCAGGGCTGCCGTCACCCAGCCGCTGCCCCGACCGGAGTCGCGACTGTCGGCAAGCGCCGCCTCCGCCTGCGGACGGGCGCTGCTCGAGGATCGCCTCGACCTCGTCGACCTCGTCGAGCGCGACCCTTGCGGCGTCGTCCCCGGGCGGCTCAGGCGTCGAGGAGCTGGACATCGTCTTCCTTCCAGGAGATCCGGATCCTCTCGCCCTCGCGGCCGCGCAGCGCCGGGTAGTGCTCCGCGCCGACCTTGGCGAGCATTCGCTCGGAGCCCGCGAGGAGGTGGAGCTTGACGAGGTCGCCGAGGAACTCGACGAACACGATCTCGCACTCGGCCGAGTTGAGGCCGTCGGACGAGCCGTTCGGCTCGACGGTCACCGCCGCGGCGCGGATGGCGATCATCGCCGGGCTCCCGACCGCCTGCTGCGAGTCGGGTGCGAGAACGCTCACCCGCAGGTGCTGCTCGTCGTTCTCGACGACGAGCCGGTCGCCCTCGCGCGCCGTCACGACCCCGCGGAGGATGTTGTTGTCACCCATGAAGCGCGCGACGAGCTCGGTCGCGGGCTTCGTGGCGATCGTCAGCGGATCGGCGACCTGCTGGATGCGGGCGTCGTTCATGACGACGATCCGGTCCGCCATCGAGAGGGCCTCTTCCTGGTTGTGCGTCACGTGGATGAACATCAGCCCGAGCTGGCGCTGCAGGTTCCGGAGCTCCACGCGCATGCGCAGCTGCAGCAGCCGGTCGAGGTCGCCGAGCGGCTCGTCGAGCAGCAGCGCCTTCGGCTTCGTCACGAGGACGCGGGCGAGGGCGACGCGCTGCTGCTGCCCGCCCGAGAGGGCGCTCGGCTTGCGGTCGGCGAGCGGCTCGAGCCCGACCATCTCGAGCGCCTTCATCGCCGTCTCCCGCCGCTCCGCCTTGCCGACCCCGTGCATCTTGAGGCCGAACTCGACGTTCTGGAGCGTCGTCCGGTGCGGGAAGAGCGCGAAGTGCTGGAAGACGGTCGTGGTGGGCCGCTTGTGCGGCGGCAGGTCGATCAGCGACTCGCCGTCGAGCAGGATCTCGCCCTGCGTCGGGTACTCGTGCCCGCCGATCATCCGCAGCGTCGTCGTCTTCCCGCAGCCGGACGGCCCGAGCAGCACGACGTACTCGCCGTGTTCGACATGCAGGTTGACGTCGTCGACGGCGACCGTTCCGCCGGGAAAGACCTTCGTCAACCCGATGAGATCGAGCCCAGACTGAACGGTCGGGGGGGCGGCGCTGGCCGCCCCCCCGGATTCGACCCCCTGATCCTCCATGCGCTTCCCGCTAGGCGGTCAGGAAGTCGTTCACGGTCTTCACGAGGTAGACGCTCTCGGCGCGGATACGAGTTCCAGGACGCGTACTTGCAGATGCGCTGCTGGAACGAGCCGCCCTCGCGTCGCTCGCCCTTCTTGATGTCGCCGACCTTGCCGGTGATGCCGGGCAGGTCGCGCGCCGCCGGCTTGCCGCCCCACCAGTAGTCGTACTCGGCGGGGGTGAACCCGGCGGCTCTTGCCGGCAGCCGACTTGATCCACGGCAGGAGCTTCTGCCCGTTGGCGATGTAGTAGCCCTGGCGCATGATCGTCGCGCCGAGGGACCCGTTGTAGTTCCAGTTGATGTAGTCGTAACAGGCCTGCAGCTTCGCCGGGTCGGTGACCCTCGACGAGATGCCCTCCGAGCTGCACCAGCCGCGGAAGCCCTCCTTCGGGGCCGCGTACAGGATGTTGACGCCTGCGGCCTTGACGAGCGCCACGGCCGGCGACCACATCGACTCGAGCACGACCTCCTTGGAGACCATGAGGTTGACCGAGTCCGTGAAGGCGGACCAGAACGCGCGGAACTGGCCCTGCTTCTTGTACCGCGTGAGGATCTTGTAGAGCCGGTCGATCTCCGCCCGCGTCGGGTTGCCGAAGTCCTTGAACTTCATCAGCCCGAGCGCCTGCGCGGCGAACGCGGCGTCCTGCGACATGATCCCCGGGTCGCGGAGGAGCGAGACCCGCCCCTTCCACTTCGTGTTCAGGAGCTCGGCCCACGACATCTGCTCGGGCCGCTTCTTGATCACGTCGGCGTTGTAGCCCATCGAGTCGGCGTTGAAGTGCGCCGCCGGCCCGACGATGTAGCGGGGCTGCGGCTTGCCGCCGATCGGCTTGCCGTTCTCGCCGATCCAGCGGACGATCTGCTTGTTGTTCCGCGGGCCGCTCGAGAACGGCGGCAGGCCGGTCGACCCGTCGGGATCGACGAAGGTCGTCCGGAACGGCGCATTGCCGTCACCGAACGTGCAGCGTGCCGACGCCGGGTTGAGCTTGCCGTAGGCGAACAGCTTGTAGAACTGGTTCCAGCCCCTGATCTTCCGGGTGTCGACCGGCTGCAGCGAGCCGGACGGCCACACCAGGAGCGACTGGTAGTTGTAGCCCCCGAACACGTCGAACGTGTCCGGCGACGTGATCGCGATCTGGGGCTGCTTCTCCGACGGAGCGAGGATCGGCTTGACGGTGAAGCCGAGGTCCTTGGACGCCTGCTTGGCGATGTCGGGAGTCGGAAACTCGACCCCGAGCGAGAGCACGCGCAGCGTTCCCGTGAACTTGCCGCTCGCCGACGTCTCGGCCGCAGCGGTGCCCGCCATGGCACCGGCACCCGTGACAGCGGCCACGCCGACGGCTCCTCGCTTGAGAAGCTCTCCGCGCGTCAGGCCCGACGGCTCCCTTCGCTCCTCGAGATCGCCACGGCCGAGATCCGCACCGGCCTCAAGCTCCTTCGCGTACTCGAAGGGGTCGTACTCAACCTCGTTGCTCATCTGCTCTCCTTTCCCCCCGCCTCGAGGGAGGAAGTACCAGCACCGGGTGCCGGGACGTCGTGTCACGACAGAGGGTCGCTGGATGTATACAACCTTGAGGAGCGCGGCGTCAACGCCCGGATCGCAGTTCGAGCGGAACGTGCGGGCTCGCGGCTCAGCAGGGCGGGTGCGGGATGCCGATCGCCTTGCCGAGCCCTCCCGTCTTCGAGCCGGCCAGCAGGAAATCGACGTATGCGACGCTCATCGTGCGAAAGTCCTGCTGCCGCCCGGCGGCCTGTGCCTTCTCGAGCATCCCGAGCCGCCGCTCCTGGAGGGTGAGCCACCGCTCGACCTTCGGCCGCAGCTCCTCGGGAGGCTCGAGCGCCTTCACGCGGCGGAGCTGAGCGGTCACGAGCGGCAGCACGCGATCGACGGCGTCGATCACGTTGGCGGGCTCGGCGACGTCCGGCGGGCGGATCTGGTCGAGCTTCGGGCCGTAGACCCGGCAGACGGCGGCGACCCCCGCCAGGTACTGCGCCGGCGTCGGCTCGTCGCTCGAGCGCGCGCTCGCGACGAGGATCACGGCGACGACCCCGGTCGCGACGGCGGCGGCCGCGACGCCGAGCAGTGTGCGCCGACCTCTCAACGCTCGCATTCCGCCGCATTGTGGTTCATGGCGCCCGTCCGAGGACGGAGCGGCCGAGGTCAGGCGGGCTCGCGCGCGCGAGCCGGACGGGCCTGGCCGCAGCACGCTCGTGAGCGCAAGGTACGTCGCCGCCCCGGCGCCGACGCCCCACGCCACCTTGAGCCACGCGTCGGGCACCGCGTAGTACACGGCGATGCCGCAGGCGACCGCGGCGACCGCCTGGACGTTGACCCCGTGCAGGTAGCGATACCGGCCGTCCGGGTCGAACAGGGCCGCGACGTCGATGCGCCCTCGCTGACGGATCAGGTAGTCGGCCAGGACGACGCCGGTCAGCGGCGCGGCGACGTTCCCGAGGTGCGTGACCCACCGCTCCGCCTCCTCGATGAACGAGGGGAACGCCGAGAGGACGACCGCCGCCACCGCGGCGAGCACGGTCGCCCAGAGACGCCCGAGACGGGGGGCGGTGTTCACGAGCGAGAGCCCGGCCGTGTAGACGTTCGTGAGGTTCGCGGCGAGCGTCTGGACGACGATCGCGGCCAGGAGGACGACGAGCACGAGCTCGTTCGAGGTGAGCCGGCTGACCGCGACGAACGGGTTCGTCTCGCCGCTCGCCGCGGCTGCGTATCCGCCGACGAACGTCGTCACCACGGCCGAGAGCAGCGCCGAGGAGACGAGCCCGATCTGCATGTCCGCGCGCGACGGGCTGTAGCGGCAGAGGTCGGCGATGTTCGTGACGAGCGTCAGCGACGAGCCGCACATGATGGTCACGAAGGTCGCGAACCCCACCCATGTCGCCTGCTGGTCCGGGTTGCCGACGACGTTGTCGAGGGCGTACGCCGGGTCGTCCGTCGTCAGGTAGAGCCCGACGATCACTCCTGCCGACACCACCGAGAACGGCAGCACGACGCGCAGGAGCCAGCGCATGACGTCGAAGCCGAGCACCGCGAGCGCCCCCTGGACGACCGCGACCGCGAGCGACGTCGGCACGAGCGGCGGCTTGCCGCCCCCCATCGCCACGACGATCGCCTGGATCCCGAAGGCAGCCGTCAGCGCCTGCGCCGCGAACCAGTACGTCGCCGCGATCACCCGGTAGGGCGATGTCAGCCCCCGGGCGCCGAGGAGGCCGAACGTCGCGCGCATCGCGACCTGGCCGGGCAGCCCGTCGTCGACGCCGGGCCGGGCGACGACGACGAGCGCCGCGAAGGCCAGCGCCTGCCCGAGCACCATGGCGACGATCGCCCACACCAGGGGCAGACCGCCCTGGATCACGGCCAGCGCCCCGAGGACGTACATGACCGGGTTCAGGAAGAACGTGAAGTTGATCGCGAAGAGGTCGCGCCAGCCGACGGTCCGCTCCTCCGCCGGGACCGGCTCGACGCCGTATCGCTCGACCTCCGGCACGACCGGCGCTCCTCCGCGCTAGTGCCGCGCGAAGAAGTCGGCGACGACGCGGTTGTGCTCCTCGCTCGAGTCGAAGATCGTCGAGTGGTTGGCGCCGCGGATCACGTGCACCTCCGCTCCCGCGATCCCGTCCGCGATCGCCTGCTGGCCGGCGGCATCGGGACCCTGGTCCCAGGGCGTCATCACGTCCTCGTCCCCCCCGAGGACGAGCGCCGGCGACGTGATCCGTGGCAGCCAGCCGCGGATGTCCATGTCGCACATCGCCTGGCAGGCGGCGGTGAAGACCTCCACCCGGTTCGAGTCGCGGAGGATCTCCTGGATCCGGTCGGCGAGCGCGACGGCGTCCTGCTCCGCGAGGAAGCGGCGCGAGAGCGCCTGCCACGTGATCAGCTCGGCGAGGAGCCGGCTCCCCGGCCCGTCCGGATCGAGCGTCGCGATGTCGATCCAGTTCTTGAAGATCAGCCGGCCGCTCGGCCCGAGCTTGGCCGCGGCGCAGTTGATCACGACCGATCGCGTCCGCTCCGGGTACTTGCCCGCGAAGACGATCGCGATCATCCCGCCCATCGAGGTCCCGTGGACGTGCGCCCGGTCGATGCCCGAGGGCGTCGAGCAGGCCCGCGACGTCGTCCGCCCAGACCTCCATGTCGTAGTCCTGGATCGGGCGGTCCGAGGCGCCGTACCCGCGCATGTCGAAGTCGATCACCCGGAAGCGCTGCGAGAGCTCGGGCGTGGCCGGATCGAAGTTGAAGTGCCCGAAGCCCGCTCCGTGGATCTGGACGACCGGGTCGCCCTCACCGGTGATGCGGTGCCAGAGCCTGACGTCGCCGACCTGGATCAACCCTTCCACCGTCGTCGCCTCCCGCTGTCGCTCTCTGCGTGGGCGACCATCCTCGCACGGTTTCGGGTGCGCGCTATCGCGCCATCGCGCGCTCGACCGCCTCCGCCTCCTCCGGCGAGAGGGCGAGCGACGCCTTCCCGCGCTCGAGCTCCTTCACGTAGACGCGCGCGTAGTCGCGGCCCTGGATTGCCGTGACCACCGTGCCGGTGCGGTTCGCGTCGAGGAAGGCGAACGAGGCGGACTGCTGGCCGCCTGCGTCCTCGTAGGCGTCGTAGCGGACGACCGACATGTTCGTGACCGACCCGTCGATCCTGCGGTCGACGCGCGTCAGGCCCGACGCGACCTCGTCGACCGCGCGGTGCAGGTCGTCGATCCGCCCCTGCAGCGAGACCGCGAACTCGACGACGTCCGTGGTCGAGCCGCCGAGGATCGCCTGCTGGCCGCGACGGAGCTCCCGCACCCTGCGCCAGCCGGCGAAGGCGACGACGAGCGCCAACCCGGCGACCACGCAGGCCGCGATCGCAACCCCCAGGGAGAGGCTCACGAGGCTTCGAGCGAGAACACGACCGGGTACTCGGCCGAGTTGTTGCCGGTGTTCGTCTCCCCCGGCACGGGAAGGACCTGGACCTGCACGGTGGTGCCCTCCCCGAACGGGAAGTCCGGGAAGTCGGAGAAGGTCACGGCCTTCGTCTCGCCCGGGTCGATCACGTCGATGGTCGCGTTCTTCACGATCGGCGACGGCTGCGCGGGGATCGTGAGCCGCACCTTGACGCCGACCTCCTGGTTCTCGCCCGAGTTCGTCACGCCGACCTCGAACGACAGGTCGGTGGAGATCGTGATCTTCGTCTCCGTGGAGGTCGAGAGCTGGATCCCGGCCGGCATGACCTTCGTGTACTCGAGCGAGCTTCCGTGCGAGCCCGTCGGCGTGCCGCCCGTCGACGCGCCGTGGACGCGCTGCCAGATCGAGCTCATCGAGCGCGCGGTGTAGAGGTCGTCGTTCTCGACGAAGACGGAGGCCGGCGCGGTGACGCCCTCGACGCCCTCCGCGCTCATCGCGAGCGTCGCGACGCCCTGGAACAGGTCGCGCCAGACGACGTCGCTCGCCTCGAGGCGCTCCCCCTGCGTCGCGAGGCGGCGCCCCGCGGCCGTCGCGTCCTGCGTGTCCTTCGTGTCGCGGAACGTGTCGAGCATCCCCTGGATCCCCGCGACCCGGAGGTCGAGCGCCTGGATGGCGTTCGCGTGCGCCGGTGTGAGCGGTCCCGGCGGGTCGATGTCGCGCGCGCGCTGGACGTCGAGCTCCTGCTGCTGCAGCAGGCCGCCGAGCTGCGTCTCGAGCTCCGTCTGCGCGAGGCCCGGCGTCGTGAGCAGCGTCGCGAGGTCCGCGCCGATCTTCGCGGAGTCCTTGCCGACCGCGCCGATCTCCGCCCATGTAGTCGCCGTAGGTGACCTGCTCCTCCTCGGCGGCGCAGCCCTGCACCCACACGGCCAGGAGGACGACGACGAGGATCGCGAGCGCGACGAGCCCCGCGAGGCGAAGGAGCGGCGTCAGCGAGTTCGGCCCGCGGAGCGGGGCGCGCGGAGGACGGCCGCCGCCGCCCGATGGACCGCCTCCGGGCGGCCGTGATCCCGACTGCCGGGTCGCCGGCGGGAGCTCCCGCGTCTCGTCGTCGACGAAGTCGAAGTCGAGGATGTCGTCGTCGTGGACCGTCACGGATCTGATCCTCACCGGGGCGTCGGGGGCTCGACGAGTCCGGGTGGCCGCCGAACGCCAGACCCGGCCGAGTGTACGGGAGATTCGCGCGCGAAGGACGTTCCCCTCTCGCGGCGAAGGGGCCGTGGACCGGTGTCGTCCGCTGCCTACGCCCTCCCCGACCGAGCGCTCGTCCTCGACCGCTACCGACCGCTCCGACCGCTCGGCCGCGGCGGCTCCGGCTCCGTCTGGCTGGCGCGCGACGAGCGGACCGGTCTCGAGATCGCGCTGAAGATCGTCCCCCGCGAGGGGAAGCGCGCGGCCCGGGCGATGCGCGAGATGGAGGCGGCCTCGCGCCTGCGCCACGAGCGCTGCGTCCGCGCCTACGACTTCGCCGGCGACGAGGGCCACGTGTACATCGCATACGAGTACGTCCGGGGCAAGACGCTCCGGGAGGCGATCCGTCGGGACGAGCTGAGCGAGGCCGCCGCCGTGGAGGCCGCCGCGCAGGTCCTCGACGGGCTCGCGCACGCGCACCGGCGAGGAATCGTGCACCGGGACGTCAAGCCGTCGAACGTGCTGCTCGAGGAGTCCGACGAGGTCGCCGTCCGCGTCCTCGACTTCGGGCTCGCGCAGTTCGACGACGCCGACACGCTGACCGCCGTCGGCGACGTTCCCGGCACGCTCGCGTACATCTCGCCCGAGCGGCTCGGCGGAGCGGACGCCACCGTCGCGAGCGACGTCTGGGCCGTCGGCGTGATGCTCTGGGAGGCGCTCGCGGGCACCCACCCGTTCTGGGGCGTTCCCCTGCCCGAGGTCGCGTCCACGATCGCAGCCGGCGCGCCGCCGCTCTCCGCACGGCGCAGCGACCTGCCGCGACGCCTGCTGGCAGCGGTCGACAGCGCGCTCGAGGTCGATCCGAGCCGCCGACCGACCGCGTCGCAGCTCGCGGCGGAGCTCCGCGAGGCGTTCGTCGCCGTCCCGAGACCGAGGGAGCGTCGCAAGGAGCGTCCCGCTTCACGCCGTGCGTCCCGCCCGGCGCCGCAGCCGCGTCCGGCGGCGCCTGCGATCCCGCTCGCGCACCGGCTCCCACCCGCAGTCCTGGCGGCGGGAGCGACGGCCGTCGGCGGCGCGCTCCTGCCGTTCTGGCCGCCGCTCGTCGTCGTCCTGCTGTCGCTGGCCGCGGGGCTGGCGACGCTCCGGGCACCGCGGCTCGGGCTCGCGATCGCGCTCGCCGCGCCGGTCTTCCCGCTCGGCAACGTCGCACAGGCGGCGGCGATGGTGTACGGCGTCCTCGCCCTCGGCTGGCTCGCCGTGACGTGGCGGGACGCGCGCGCCGGGCTGCTCTTCGCGATGGGACCGCTGCTCGCGCCGCTCGGGCTCCTCCCGCTTCTGCCGCTCGCCGTCCAGCCGGCCCGGGGCGCGTGGCGCCGCGGCCTCCAGGCGGGCGTCGGCGTCCTGGCCGCCGCCGCCGTGGCCGGGCTCGCCGGGCGCCCGCTGCCGCTGACCGGTGCGCCGGTCGGCGACCTCGGGCTCGCCGGGTCGGAGCGCCCGACCGACGTCGTCCAGGCGCTCCAGCGGGTGCTGACGGCGAATGCCGCCGTCGCGACCACCGCGCTCGCGCTCGCGCTCGTCGCCGTTCTCCTTCCGCGCGCGGTCGCGCGGGGCGCATGGGGGATTGCGGGGCTCGGCGTGCTCCAGCTCGGCCTCGTCCTGCTCTGGGCGCCGTCCATTCCGGCGTTCGGGATGGTCGTCGGCACGTGGCTCCTCTGTGCCGCGCTGGTCGCCAGGCCGCATCTGGCCGCGCTGGCTCGCCGCGTCGGCAGCTAGACTCGATCGAGGGAGGCTCCCCCGCCGAATGAGCGTCCTTCGTGCAATCGAGAGCAGAATCGAGGGCCTCTTCGAAGGGGTCTTCGGTCGTGCGTTTCGGACCCACGTCCAGCCCGTCGAGCTGGCGCGGAAGCTGGCGAAGGAGATGGACGAGCACCGCTCGGTGTCGGTCTCGCGCGTCTACGTGCCGAACGAGTACACGCTGTACCTGTCGCCGCCCGACCGAAGCCAGTTCTCCGCCTACGAGGGATCGCTCGTCGGCGAGCTCCAGGAGTACCTCGGGGAGCACGCCCGCCGGGAGGGCTACGCGCTGCTCGGCCCGCCTCGCGTCCTTCTCGAGACGGACCCCGACCTCGCAGTCGGCGAGTTCGGGATCGCGACGCGGCTGACCGCAGCCCGAGGACGACGCGCCTCCGGCGCCGCCGGCACGGCTCCCGGATCCGGTCGTCCTGCCCGCGCCGGAGTCGCCGGCCGTGGCACCGGCCGCCGAGGCGGTCGCCGCGACGATGGTCTACCCCGCCCCGCCGGAACGAGACGAGCCGCAGGAGGTCGCGACGCTCACCGTCGCCGGTCGCGTCGTCCCGCTCTCGTCCGACCGCGTCGTGATCGGGCGCTCGCGCGAGTGCGACGTCCGCGTCGAGGACGGCAACGTCTCGCGGCGGCACGCAGAGCTGAGCCGTGACGGCGGCTCGGACTGGACCGTGGTCGACCTCGGCTCGACGAACGGGACCGAGGTCAACGGCCGCCGGATCACGAAGCGCACGTCGCTCGACGACGGCGACCGCATCGGGGTCGGGGGCACGGAGCTGGTCTTCGGGCGCTCGCTCACGTGAGGCTCGCCGTCAGCGTCGACGAGACCCTGCTCGCGCTCAAGGTGGCGTTCCTCGTGCTGCTCTACCTCTTCGTCTGGCTCGTCGTCCGCTCGGCCACGAAGGGGCTCTCCGAAGGCGCCCCGCAGGAGAGCATCATCATCCCCGCCGCGGAGGCGGCTGCGCTCCGCGCGTCGCTCGCGCCGCCGAGCCGGCGCGTCGTCGTGCTCGCCAGCCCGACGCTCCAGCCGGGGACGTCGATCGACCTCACGAGCATGGCCGGGGTGGGGAGAGGGCCGGAGAACGCGATCCGGCTGGACGGCGACACGACCGTGTCGGGGCGGCACGCGACGCTCGACACCCGCGCGGACGGGCTGTGGGTCGAGGACGCCGGCTCGACCAACGGGACGTTCGTGAACGGCGCGCGCGTGACGTCGGCGCGGCTCCTCGCGCCGGGCGACGTCATCCGGATCGGCCACACCGACCTCCGCGTCGAGGCATAGATCGTGCGACTCGGACGGGCAGCGGGCCAGACCGACACCGGGCGCAGGCGCCGCCAGAACGAGGACGCGTTCGTCTGCGAGCCGCCGCTCTTCGCCGTGGCGGACGGAATGGGAGGCGCCCAGGCCGGCGAGCTCGCCTCGCGCCTGGCCGCGGCGGCGATCGAGGAGGGCGCGCTCGCCATCCAGGGCGAGGAGAGCGTCGCCGGGATCGTGCGCACCGCCAACGCACGCATCTTCGAGCACTCCGTTCGCGACCCGACGGCGGCCGGGATGGGCACCACGGCAACGGTCGCCTTCGTCGACGAGGAGGCGGAGACCGCGGCGATCGCCCACGTCGGCGACTCGCGCGCGTACCGCTACCGCGACGGCGCGCTCGAGCAGCTGACGACCGACCACTCGCTCGTCGGCGAGCTCGTCCGAACCGGCCGGCTCACGGAGGCGGAGGCGGCCGTCCATCCGCACCGCTCCGTCATCACGCGCGCGCTCGGCACCGAGGCGGACGTCGAGGTCGACACCCGCACGATCGACCTGCGTGCCGGCGACCTCGTCCTCATCTGCTCGGACGGGCTGAGCGCGATGGTGCGGGACGAGGAGATCGTGCGGCTGCTCGAGCAGACCGGCGCGGACCCGCACGCCGCGGCCGAGGCGCTCGTCGCGGCGGCGAACCGCGCGGGCGGCGAGGACAACGTCACGGTCGTCCTGTTCGAGCTCGTCGAGGGCGAGCCCGTCGCGCGGCCCGCGCCACCGGCGTCCGACGGTCGCGAGACGACGGCCGAGTCGGTCATACCGGCGGCCCCGGCGGCGGACGACGACGTCTCGCGTCACGGTCCCGGGCAAGGGAAGCAGGTGGCCGGCGCTCGTGCTGCTCGTCGCGCTGCTCGCGAT
Source organism: uncultured Actinomycetes bacterium (assembly GCA_963712255.1). Taxonomy (GTDB): domain Bacteria; phylum Actinomycetota; class Thermoleophilia; order Gaiellales; family Gaiellaceae; genus Gaiella. The sequence goes on along the minus strand of CAVQHL010000014.1, from coordinate 300,942 downwards.
CGCCGCGTTCCTCGTCTGGTGGAGCTTCGTGCGATGACCGCGCGGAACCGGGAGCTGTTCATCCTCGCTGCTCGCCGCGATCGTCGCCTCGGGGGCGTTCGCGACGGCCTGGTTCCGGGAGGCGACGCAGATCGACTACGGCTGGGTCCCGTGGGCCCTGCTCCTCGGCGGGGTCTTCGTCGTCGCGCACCTCGTCGCGCGGATGACCGTCCCGGACGCCGATCCGACGCTCCTCCCCATCACCGCGCTCCTGTGCGCGATCGGCCTCACGTTCGTCTACCGGCTCGACCCCGAGGGCGGGCGCAAGCAGCTCGTCTGGGTCGCGGTCGGCGTCGCCGCCTTCGCGGCCGTCCTGTTCTGGCTGCGCTGGGACTACCGCGTGCTCGAGCGGTACAAGTACATCTTCGGCGTCTCGGCGATCGTGCTCCTGATGCTGCCCTCCGTGCCCGGGCTCGGGGAGCGGATCAACGGCGTGAAGCTCTGGGTGAACGTCGGCCCGCTCCAGTTCCAGCCGGGCGAGCTCGCGAAGATCTTCCTCGTCATCTTCCTCGCCGCGTACCTGCGCGACAAGCGCGAGGCGCTCGCGCGACTCAGCCTCAAGGACATCGGGCCGCTGGTCGCGATCTGGGGGGCCGCGATGCTCGTCCTCGTCCAGACGAGCGACCTCGGGTCGGCGCTCCTCAACTTCGGGATCTTCCTCGCGATGCTCTACGCGGCGACCGCGCGGGCGTCGTTCGTCGCGGCCGGCCTCGTCCTGTTCGCCGGCGGCGCGGCGCTTCTCTACGACAAGCTCGACCGCGTCCAGCAGCGCGTCACCGTCTGGCTCGAGCCGTGGACGGACGACAAGGTCTACTGCGCGCTCAACGGCGAGATGGAGTTCCGCCAGAACTGCGACTCGTACCAGCTGGTCAAGAGCCTCTACTCGATCGCGAACGGCGGCTACGGCGGCACGGGGATCGGGAACGGGACGTTCGAGTCCGTGGACGGCACGCGCCTCATCCCGTACCTCGAGACCGACTTCGTCTACTCCGCGATCGCGCAGGAGCTCGGCCTCATCGGCGCCGCCGCCGTGCTCCTCTGCTACCTCGCGCTCGTCGCGCGCGGCATGCGCGTCGCCCTGATCGCGCAGGACGGGTTCTCGAAGCTCCTCGCCGCCGGGCTCAGCTTCGGCTTCGCGCTGCAGACGTTCATCATCGTGGGCGGCGTCCTCCGGCTCGTGCCGCTGACGGGGATCACGCTGCCCTTCGTCTCGTACGGCGGAACGAGCATCGTCGCGAACTTCGTGATGCTCGCCCTGCTCATGCTCGTCTCCCACCGTGCCGTGCGGCACACGCGGGCATGAACCGGCAGCTGACCCGCGTCGCATGGGTGGCGATGGCGCTGATCGTGGCGCTCGTCGTCGGGACGACGTACTGGCAGACGTGGGCGCGCCCCGGGCTCGCGGCGCGCCAGGACAACGAGATCCAGCGGGTGGCCGAGTTCGAGGTGCGCCGCGGTCTGATCCTCGCGCCGACACGCGTCCTCGCCCGGAACCGCACGGAGACGCGCCGCGGGAAGACGTTCTACTTCCGCCGCTACCCGCAGGGGAAGCTCGCCGTCCATGTCGTCGGCTACTCGACCATCTCGCGCAGCCGCGCGGGCCTCGAGAAGTCGCTCAACGGGACGCTGACGGGCACCGACCGCGCGCTCTCCGACCTCGTCGAGCAGCGCCTCGACGAGCTGAAGGGGACGCCGATCGTCGGCGACAACGTGACCACGACGCTGAACCTCCGGGCCCAGCGCGTCGCGCTCGAGCAGCTCGGGCGCACGTGCGGCGCGGTCGCGGCGCTCGACCCGCGCACCGGGAAGCTGCTCGTGATGGCGTCCTCGCCGAGCTACGACCCGAACCTCGTCGAGGAGAAGTTCGGGACGATCAGCTCGATCACGGCGGACTGCCGTCCCGCCGCCCCCCTCGTGAACCGCGCCTCGCAGGGCCTCTACGCGCCGGGCTCGACGTTCAAGGTCGTGACGCTCGCGGCCGCGCTCGAGTCGAACCGCTACGAGCCCGACTCGACCTTCGTCGACCCCGGCTACTGCATCGCGTACGGCAAGCGCGTGAACAACTTCGACACGTCGCGGCCGTTCGGGAGCCTGTCGCTCCGGACGGCGCTGCAGTTCTCGGTCAACTCGGTGTTCTGCAACATCGGCAAGGCGCTCGGCGCGAAGAAGATCCTCGACCAGGCCAAGCTGTTCGGCTTCTACGAGCGCCCGCCGCTCGAGACGCCGGACGGCGAGCGGTACCCGAGCGGGCTCTACCGCGGCGGCGAGCTCTGGTACCCGGAGCGCAACCCGGACGTCGACGCCGGCCGGATGGCGTTCGGGCAGGAGCGGATGCTCGTCACGCCGCTCCAGATGGCGATGGTCGCGGCGGGGATCGGCAACGCCGGGATCGTGATGCGCCCGTGGGTCGTCGACAAGGTGCTCTCGCCGCGCGGCAACACGCTGTCGCGGACGCGGCCCGAGCGCCTCAGCCGCGCCGTCGGGCCGGTCAACGCGCGCGACATCTCCGACATGATGGTGCGGGCGGTCCAGGCCGGGACCGGGACGGCCGCGCAGATCCCGGGCTTCCGGGTCGGCGGCAAGACGGGAACCGCCGAGACCGGCGTCGCGGGCCGCAACACGACCTGGTTCATCGCCTTCGCGGGCCGGCCGGGCAGGCGCCCCGAGGTCGCGATCGCCGTCGCGCTGGAAGGTCAGAGCTCGACGGGCGGCGCGACGGCCGCGCCGATCGCACGCGCGGTCATGGAGGCACTTCTCATCCCCACGGCGAATCCATGACGGCCGATCCGACAAGGCCCCGGAAGCACGGGGATCTGCCGATCGAGCATCTACCCTTGATGCCCTGATGGCGACCATCGACGAGAGACGCGGGACGATCTTCGCGGGCCGCTACCGGCTCGAGCGGAAGCTCGGCTCGGGCGGCATGGCGGACGTGTGGCTCGCCGAGGACCAGGAGCTCGGCCGCAAGGTCGCGATCAAGATGCTCCACGAGCGCTACGCGAACGACGTCCAGTTCGTCGAGCGCTTCCGTCGCGAGGCGACGCACGCCGCCGGGCTCTCCCACCCGAACGTCGTCTCGATCTTCGACCGGGGCGAGGCGGAGGGCTCGTACTTCATCGTCATGGAGTACGTCGAGGGGCGAACGCTGAAGGAGCTGATCGTGACGCGCGGGCCCTGCCCCGTCCCGGTCGCCGTCTCCTACACGCGCCAGGTGCTGGCCGCGCTCCGGTACGCGCACCGGAACGGGATCGTCCATCGCGACATCAAGCCGCACAACGTCCTCGTCGACCACGAGGGCCGCGTCAAGGTGGCGGACTTCGGCATCGCGCGGGCCGGGTCGAGCCAGATGACGGAGGCGGGCTCGATCATCGGCACCGCCCAGTACCTCTCGCCCGAGCAGGCGCGCGGAGCGCCGGTCGACGAGTCGTCCGACCTGTACTCGACGGGCATCGTCCTCTACGAGCTGCTCACCGGGACGGTGCCGTTCACGGGCGAGACGCCCGTCGAGATCGCGATGAAGCACCTGTCGCAGGTCCCGGAGGCGCCGTCCAAGATCCGGCCCGAGATCCCGCGCGACCTCGACCTCGTCGTCCTCCGCGCGCTGGCGAAGGAGCCGGCCGAGCGGTACCGGACGGCGAAGGAGATGGATCGCGACCTCGAGCTCGTCGGCCGTGGCGAGGCCGTCGGCCCCGAGACCGAGGAGGCCGCGACGATGGTGCTGCGGGGCGAGACCACCGCCGCAACCGCGGTGGCGCCGCCCGGCCGCCCTCCGAGCTACGGCGGCGACGAGCGGTATCGCGCCTACGAGGGCGAGGTCCGGCGCGGCCGCACGTGGTGGCCGTGGCTGCTCGCGCTCGGCGCCGCGATCGCGATCGGCATCGGCGCCTGGCTCTTCTACGACAACGTCCAGGACGAGCTCGACGCGAACGACCCCGTGATCGTCGACAACTACGAGGGGATCCTCGAGGAGAACGCCGTCAACCTGATCCGCGCCGACGGGTTCGAGCCGAAGGTGATCCGACTCCCGAACGGCGAGGTCGAGCCGCAGTACGTCTTCGAGCAGGAGCCGTCGCCGGGGACGGGACTGCCGAAGGGGAGCATCGTCACGATCCGGGTCTCGACGGGCAAGCAGAAGATCGCCGTGCCGTCCCTCGTGGGCAAGTCCCGCGATACGGCGGTGGCCGAGCTCACGAGCGCGGGCCTCGACGCCGACGTGCGAGAGGTGCCGTCCGACAAGACGCCGGGCGTCGTCACGGCGCAGGACCCGCGCCCGGGCACCGTGCTCGTCGAGGGCGCCTCGGTGCGGATCAACGTCTCGAAGGGGCCGAAGCCGGTGGCCGTGCCGAACGTCGTCGGCTCGAGCTACGACGTCGCCGCCGCCCAGCTGCAGCTCGCGGGCTTCACCGTCGGCAGGGTCGAGGTCGAGAGCGACCGCCCCGCCGGCGAGGTCGTCGACCAGACGCCGCCCGGGAACTCGACCGCCACGCGCGGCTCGCCGGTGACGCTCTCCGTCTCGCGCGGGCCGGAGACGGTGACCGTTCCCGACGTCTCCCTGCAGACGGTCGCGGACGCGCGGACGACGCTCCGCGCGGCGGGCTTCCGCGTCTCGATCGTGCGCCAGGAGACCGACGACGAGGCGCTCGACGGGCTCGTCATGTCGCAGGACCCGGCCGGAGGGACGGAGGCCGACCCCGACTCCGTCGTGACGTTGACCGTCGGCGAGTTCGTGCCGCCGCCCGACGTGACGACACCGCCCGACACGACCGTCCCCGACACGACGACGCCCGTTCCGTGAGCCACCGCGTGCGGGTCGCCGTCCTCGCGGGCGGCCGCTCGAGCGAGCACGAGATCTCGCTCGCGTCCGCCGCGTCGGTCGTCGCGGCGCTCGACCCCGACCGCTACGACGTCCGGACGATCGAGATCGGGCGCGACGGCCGCTGGGCCCTTCCGGCGGGCGACCGCCGCGCGGAGCTCCCGCCCGCGACGACGGCCGAGACGCTGCCGGTTCCCGCGGACTCGGCGCCGGCGACGCTCGGTGCGGTCGACGTCGTGCTCCCGATCCTGCACGGCCCGTTCGGCGAGGACGGCACGGTGCAGGGCCTCTGCGAGCTCGCAGGCGTGGCGTACGTCGGCCCGGGCGTGCTCGCCTCGTCGGTGTGCATGGACAAGGACGTCTTCAAGACGCTCATGCGCGGCGCCGGGATCCCGGTCGCCCGCCACGTCGCGCTCCGGCTCGGCGACCCCGTCACGAACCCGTTCGGGTACCCGGTCTTCGTCAAGCCGGCCAACATGGGCTCCTCCGTCGGGATCTCGAAGGTGCGCGAGGAGGGCGAGCTCGAGGCTGCCGTCGCGCTCGCGCGGCGGCACGACGAGAAGGTGATGGTCGAGGAGTTCGTCGCGGGGACCGAGATCGAGGTCGGCGTCCTCGGGAACCTCCCGAGCCCGGTCGCCTCGCTGCCGGGCCAGGTCGTCGCGAACAACGCGGACTGGTACGACTACTCGTCGAAGTACGACGAGGGCGGGTCGGAGCTCGTCGTGCCGCCTCCCGGCCTGACGGACGCTCAGATCGCGCAGGCGCGGCAGCTCGCGCTCGACGCCTTCGTCGCGACGTCGTGCGAGGGCATGGCGCGGGCGGACTTCTTCGTGCGCGAGGCGGACGGCGAGATCCTGATGAACGAGCTGAACACGATCCCCGGCTTCACCGCGACGAGCTTCTACTCACGGCTCTTCGCTGCGACCGGGATCGAGTACGAGGAGCTGCTCGACCGGCTCATCGAGCTCGCGCTCGAGCGCCACGAGCGGCGCCGCGGGCTCGAGTACTGACGCCGAAGGCCAGCGGCCTCGCTCGTCGTGGGGCTCGTCAGGCGCTGGTCGCGTCGAGGAGCTGCAGGAGGTCGTGGGCGGCGAGCTCGACCTCCTTGTGCCGCCACTCGGCGGCGCGGTAGTGGCAGGCGATGAGGCCCGACCGGTGGACCCGTCGCAGGTCGCCGTAGACGAACGCGTAGCGCGCCTTCGTCTCGTCCGCCGCCCCCTCCGTGAGACCGAGATGCCATTGCGCGTACTCCGACCACGTGTGCGTCTCGAGAAACGCGTTCTCGGCGGCGGCCCGGGGCTGCACGTCGCCCCAGTCGCTGTTCAGCACGTACTGGCGGGCGGCGATCAGCTCGCGCGCCCGTGCGACCGCATCCTTGTTGACGGTGTACGACGCCATCGGCCCTACGCCGAGAGCGTGGCCTCGAGCGCCTCTTCCCAGACGCCCAGCGCCTCGTCGAGGACGGCGTCCTCGATCGTGAGCGGGCAGAGCACGCGGATGCAGTTGCCGTACGTCCCGGCCTTCAGGAGGATCAGCCCGCGCTCGAGAGCCGCGTCGATGACGGCCTTCGCGCGGTCGGGGTCCGGCGCCTTGGAGGCGGGGTCCTCGACGAGCTCGATGGCGAGCATCGCGCCGAGGCCGCGGACGTCGCCGATCGCGGGCCAGCGCGACTGCCAGGCGAGCATCCGCTCGCGGATCCGGTCGCCGACGATGCCGGCCCGCTCGAGGAGGCTCTCCTCCTCGAACACGTCGAGCACGGCGAGGGCCGCGGCCTGCGCGACGGGGTTGCCGATGTACGTCCCGCCGATCGCACCGGCGTGCGGGCCGTCCATGATCTCGGCGCGCCCGATGACGCCCGAGAGCGGGAGGCCCGCGGCGATCGACTTCGCAACCGTCATCAGGTCGGGCTCGACGCCGAAGTGCTCCATCGCGAACATCCGCCCGGTGCGCCCGAAGCCGGTCTGCACCTCGTCGGCGACGAGCACGATCCCGTGCCGGTCGCAGAGCTCGCGGAGGCCCTGGAAGTACTCGCGTGAGGCCGGGATGAACCCTCCCTCGCCGAGCTGCGGCTCGATCACGATCGCGGCGATGTGCGAGGCCGGGACGTGGGTGGCGAGCATCCGCTCCAGGCGCTCCAGCGCCTCCTCGGCATCGGGCCCGCGGTAGGCGTCCGGGTACGGCGCCCGGTAGACCTCGGGGGCGTACGGCCCCATCCCGGTCTTGTAGGGATGGAACTTCGAGGTCATCGTCATCGAGAGGAGCGTGCGCCCGTGGAACGCGCCCTCGTACGCGATCACGCCCGGGCGTCCCGGTGTGGAGCCGCGCGAGCTTCACCGCGTTCTCGACCGCCTCGGTGCCCGCGTTGAAGAAAGCCGCCCGGGTCTCGCCGGAGATCGGGGCGAGCGCGCAGAGCCGCTCCGCGAGCTCGATCGCCGGCTCGTACGGGACGACCGTGAAGTCCGTGTGCAGGAAGCGCGCCGCCTGCTCCGTCACGGCCTCGACGATCCGCGGATGGGCGTGGCCGGCGTTGATCACGCCGACGCCGCCCGCGAAGTCGACGAAGACGTTGCCGTCGACGTCCGTGATCGTCGCGTTCTCGGCGCGCTCCGCGAAGATCGGCAGGTGGACGATGAGGGGGTGCGCGATCGCCCGCTGCTCCCGCTCGAGGAGCGCCCGCGAGCGCGGCCCCGGGATCTCCGTGCGAATCTCGATCGTCCTCGTCGCGGCCATCTCTCGCAGCGTAGTCGAAGGTGCCGCGAGTACATTCGCCCCATGGACACGTGGATCGCGGCCCTGGACCCGGACCCGCTCGTCGAGCTTCGCCGGTGGCTCGAGGAGGCGCGCGAGGCCGGTCTCCACGAGCCCGAGGCGATGGCGCTCGCGACCGCGACGCCTGCGGGTGACGCCGTCCGTCCGCATGGTGCTGCTGCGCGGGCTCGACGAACGCGGCCTCTCGTTCTTCACGAACTACGAGAGCCGCAAGGCGGAGGAGCTCGCGGCGAACCCCGACGCAGCCGTCGTCCTCAACTGGGGCCCGCCCCTGCGGCGGCAGGTCCGGGTCGAGGGACGGGTCGAGCGCATGACGGAGGACGAGTCGCTCGCGTACTTCCGGACGCGCGGGCGCGAGAGCCGTCTCGGAGCGTGGGCGTCGCCGCAGTCCCGGCCGCTCGCCGACCGCGCGGAGCTCGACGAGCGGTACGCCGCCGCGGACGAGCGCTTCGCCGACGTCGAGGACGTGCCGCTCCCGCCCTTCTGGGGCGGCTTCCGCCTCGTCCCGCGCGCGTTCGAGCTCTGGGAGAACCGGCCGAACCGCCTGCACGACCGAGCGCGCTACGAGCGGGTGGGCGACGGTTGGTCGCGCGTGCGACTGGCGCCGTGAGCGTCTACGACGGCGGTGCCAGAGCGGCCTTGGTGTACAGGCCCGACGCGTTCCAGAGCAGGAAGCCCTTCGCGCCCTGCAGGCGGGCGGCGCGCACCTGCTGCAGCACCTGCTCGCGGTCGTAGTTCCAGTCCTGGATCCACGGGATCAGCTGCGCCTTCGAGCCCTTCAGCTGCCGCTTGAAGTCGACGAGCGTCCGGAAGACCGTCTCGCCGGGCTCGGCGCTCGGCGTCACGATCCCGAGCTCGCCGCCGCCGTAGAGCACCGGGTAGGCCATCGGATTGACGTGGTCGACGTGCTGCGAGATCCAGGCCGGCACCTGTCCGAGGCCCATGTCGCGCGTCGCGGAGAGGCCGAAGAGCGCCGTCGAGACCCGCACGCCGAGCGGTGCGAGCCGCTGCTTCGCGTACGCGACGAAGGCCGCGATCACCTCGCCCTTCTTCTCGCTCGTCCGTCCCGGATAGACCGCGGCCGCGACGTCGCCGTCGGTGGGGAAGCGGACGTAGTCGAGCATGATCTCGTCGAACCCCGCTCGCGCCGCGACCGCGGCGACCGAGACCGCGTAGTCCCAGACACGCCGGTCGTAGGGGTTGACCCACCCAAGGCCCTGGCCGGTCTCCCAGATGCCTCCGCCGCGCGTCCGGATCGCGAGGTCGGGGCGGGCCTGCGCGAGGTACGGGTCCTGGAAGACGACCACCCGGCCGATCAGGTAGACGCCCTTGCGGTGCGCCATTCGCGCCACCTGCGCCGGCTTGTAGTAGTCGCGGACGGCGCCGGTCTTCCGCGCGAGAGGCACGCCGAGGGGTGTGAACCCGATCTCACCGCCCTCGTCCTTGAGGTCGAGCTCGATGGTGTTCAGCCCGTGCTTCTTCAGCGCGAAGTACTCCTCGAGCTTCCCCGGGAGCGACGCGAGCGCGCCCGTCACGTGGACGCCGCGCACCTCGACAGGGAGCGGACGCGGCCGGATCGCGACCTGGACGCGCGCCGTGCCGTCGGCCGTGGCCTGACCGGCGGTACGCGCAGCTCGCTGCTCGCCCTTGCCCGCGAGCGTCATCCCCCCTGCGAGCGCGAGCACGACGAGCAGGAGGAGGCCGGCCACGGCTGCGCGACGACGACGCTTTCGCCGGCGCACCGTGTCCCGGCGAGCGCGGAAGCGCTCGTTCGGGTCCAGAGATGGATACAGCATGGACACCGGGTCCAGCAGTGTAGTCGGTCGGTTTCGAACCGAGACGGGTGCCACGGGCCGGGGACCGGACACGCGTTCGCATCGCACTCCTTCGCCCGCACCGCCCCGCGCCTGCAACCACCCCCAGGGGCACCCCCGGTGCCCTGATGTCACGCTAGCTCCGAATCCGTGCCGCGTGTGTGCCGGGACCGTGCCGGGACGGTGACGAACGCGGGCGGTCTACGATCCTCGGCGATGGTGCTCTCCGACCGCGTGATCCGGCGGCTGATCGAGGCCGGCCGGATCGGCATCGACCCGTACGACCCGTCGCTCATGCAGCCGTCGAGCCTCGACGTCCGGGTCGACACGCTGTTCCGGGTCTTCCGGAACTCGCGGTACCCGTTCATCGACGTGAAGGCCGAGCAGGAGGGCTGACGGAGCTCGTCGAGGTCACCGGAGACGAGCCGTTCATCCTCCACCCCGGCGAGTTCGTCCTGGGATCGACGCTGGAGCGCGTCAGCCTGCCCGACGATCTGGTCGCACGGCTCGAGGGGAAGAGCTCGCTCGGCCGGCTCGGCCTCCTGATCCACTCGACCGCGGGCTTCATCGACCCCGGGTTCGACGGCCACGTGACGCTCGAGCTGTCGAACGTGGCCAACCTCCCGATCACGATCTACCCCGGCATGAAGATCGGGCAGCTCTCCTTCGTGCAGATGTCGGAGCCGGCGGAGACCCCGTACGGCTCGGGGGCGCTCGGGTCGAAGTACCAGGGGCAGCGGGGCCCGACTCCGAGCCAGTACTGGCAGAACTTCTCGGACGCGGAATGATCCTCGTCACCGGTGCGAGCGGCTTCGTCGGACGTCACGTCACGCGCGACCTCGCCGGCGACGGCCCGCCTGTCCGTGCGATGGTGCGGGACGCGCGCGGCGCGGCGGCGCTCGAGGGCGTGCGCTGCGAGCTCGTTCGCGGAGACGTGACCGACCCGGCGTCGCTTCGCGCCGCGGCACGGGGTGTTCGCACGATCGTCCACCTCGTCGCGATCGTCGAGGGCATCCCCCGCGACGTTCGAGCGGGTCATGGCAGCGGGCACCGGCAACCTCGTCGAGGCCGCGCGCGAGAGCGACGTGCGGCGGATCGTGCTCATGAGCGCGCTCGGCACGGGGCCGGGCGCGACCGTCCCGTACTTCCGCGCGAAGTGGGCGGCAGAGCAGGCGGTCCGCGACTGCGGGATCGAGCACGTCATCCTCCGGCCGAGCTTCGTGTTCGGCACCGACGGAGGGGTGCTGCCTCGCTTCCTGCGCATCGCGCGCCTGGCTCCGGTGACGCCGGTGATCGGGCCCGGGACGCAGCGCGTGCAGCCGATCTGGATCGACGACCTCGTCCGCGCCGTCCGGCTCGCCGTGCACGGCGACGATGCGGGCGGGCCGGTCGAGCTCGGCGGGCCGGAGGCGGTCACGTGGAACGAGCTGTGGGGACGGATGAAGACGGCGCTCGGTACCCGCCGGCCCGTGGTCAACGTCCCGTTCTGGCTCGCCCGTGGGCCTGCGGCGCTCCTCGAGCGGCTGCCGTCGCCGCCCCTGACGCGCGACCAGCTCCGGATGCTCGAAGGCCCGGACAACATCGTCTCGGACGGCGGCGACTCGATGCGGCGTCTCGGGCTCGGCGCTCGCGTCGCGCTCGACGAGCAGCTGGCTCGCGCCGTCGCGGGCTAGCGACGGGCCATCCGAAAGCACGCGGGGCCGCCTTTCGGCGGCCCCGCACGTTGCGGTGACAGCGTTGGATTGGTAGAGGCGCTTCCTGCCTGACCAGAGGTGGTCGGCGGCGCGAAGCGCGAGTCCCCTACGCGTGGCTATGGCGATTCCCCGTAGGTCCCGGGGACACGCCTCTACCCGCTGGCACCTCCACTGCCGGTACTGCACGAATCTGACACCCGACCACCTCCTTTCCGTGGTAGTCCGAGTGTACGCACGTCGGTCGGACGACGGCAAGTGCGGCGAACCGAACTGCCGGCAAGCTGCACGCGCATGCCCTCGATGCCGCGCCGAGCGTTCTGGTGGGCTCGCCGAGGCAGTTGCGGCGCCGAAGGCGACGCCTTCAGGGATGTGCCCCGCCGAAGGCGGGGATCAGCCGCAGGATTCGGCTCCTGCCGAATCCTGCTTGGCGAGCAAGCCTCAGCGCAGGACGGTGGTCACCTCGAGCCCGCTGCCGACCGGGACGGTCACCGACGTGAGCGTCGGATCGGACTGCCGTGCCTCGATGTACGCGGCGAGCGACGCGTGGGAGACGACGTTGTCCGCGACGATCACGGCGCCCGGCTCGACCTTCTGTCGCGCGAGCTCGAAGATCCGCTCGTAGTCGTCCTTCCAGGCGTCGATGAACACGACGTCGAAGCCCTCCTCGAGCTCCTCGAGCGTCGCGAGCGCGTCTCCCTCGATCAGCTCGGCCCACTCCTCGAGCCCCGCATCGGCGATGTTGCGGCGCCACGCCTCGATCTTTCGCGGATCCTGCTCGAGGGAGACGACGCGGCCGCCGAGGATGCGGGCGGCCGCGGCCAGCCAGATCGTCGAGTAGCCGCGCGAGCCGCCGACCTCGAGGACCTCGCAGCCGGCGTTCGGCGCGACGAGCGCGAACAGGAGTCGTCCCGAATGCGGGCCGACGGCGAGCGAGCGCTCCGCGTAGGGGACATCGTCGGCCTGCTCCCGCTCGTCCTGCTCCTCGAGCCGGGCGAGCACGGCGCGGACGCGATCGTCGACCACGGCGCCGACCTTACCGGCTGCGTCACGCGCCCGAGCCCGACCGCGTAGGGTCGCACGGATGACGTCGCCGGCGCACGCGTTCATCGACCGCTGGAAGGCGACGGTGGACGCCCGGGACGTGGGCGGCCTCGAGTCGCTGCTGGCGGAGGACGTCGTGTTCCGGTCGCCGGTCGTCCACGCGCCGACCGTCGGGCGCGGGCCGACGACCCTCCTGCTCGCCGCGGTGATGGAGGTGTTCGGCGAGCTCGAGTACACGCACGCCTACGTCGAGGAGCCGCGCGGCGTCACGCTCCAGTTCGAGACGAGCGCCCTCGCCGACGACGGTCGCCGTCTCGACGTGGAAGGCGTGGACGTCTTCGGTCTCGACGAGGAGGGCCGAATCGCCTCGCTGACCGTCATGCTCCGGCCGCTCTCCGCCGCACTGGCGGTCGGCGCACGGATGCGCGAGCAGCTCGGCGTCTAGGCGTCGCCGACGTCGATCACGATCATCCCGTCCTCCCGGACGCGGACGGGATACGTCGCGACCGGCAGGTAGGCCGGCAGCGTCAGGGCGTTCCCGGTGCGCAGGTCGAACCGCGCTCCGTGGCGCGGGCAGACGACCTGACACACGTCGGCGTCCCACTCGCCCTCGCAGAGCGGGCCGTCGTCGTGGGTGCACCGGTCCTCGATCGCGTGGAGCTCGCCGCCGCAGCGATAGAGCCCGATCGTGTGGCCGTTCGCCGGGACGAGCCGCATCGAGCCGTCGGGCAGCTCGTCGAGCGGCAGAGCCTCGATCTCCACCTACGAGAGTGAGATCTCGCCGGCCGAGGTGCCCCACTCCTCGGGGAGCGGCGTGCCCTTCGCGCGGTGGAGGGCGACCTTGAGCACGCCGAGCCCGAGGAGCGCGCACTTGAGACGGACCGGCGTGAGCGGGATGCCGATCTCCTCGAGCAGCTCGTCCTTCGGCATCGCCGAGACCTCCTGCGCGGTGCGGCCCTTGACGATGTCGGTGAGCATCGACGTCGCCGCCTGGCTGATCGCACAGCCGCGGCCCTCGAAGCCGACGTCCTCGATGACGTCGCCCTCGCCGAACCTGACGGAGACCGTCACCTCGTCGCCGCAGAGCGGGTTCTGACCCTCGGCGACCACGTCCGCAGGCTCGAGCAGCCCGTGGTTCCGGGGCGCCTTGTAGTGGTCCAGGATGACCTCCCGGTACAGCTGCTCGAACTCCGACATCAGCCCAGCGACGCCTTGACCTTGTGGAGCCCGGCGACGAGCCGGTCGATCTCCTCCGGCAGCGAGTAGAGGTAGAAGCTGGCGCGTGTCGTGGCCGCGACGCCGAGGCGCGTCATGAGCGGCTGGGTGCAGTGGTGGCCGGCGCGGACGGCGACGCCCTCCCAGTCGAGGATCTGCGCGACGTCGTGGGGATGGATGCCCTCGACGTCGAACGAGACGATCCCCGCGCGGCGCTCGGGGGGAGGCCCGAAGACGCGGATCCACGGGATCTCGTCGAGCGCGGCCATCGCCTGCTCGACGAGCACGTGCTCGTGCCGTTCGATCGCCTCGAGGCCGATGTCGTTGACGTAGTCGATCGCGGCGCCGAAGCCGACGGCCTCGGCGATGGCCGGCGTGCCGGCCTCGAACTTGTGCGGCAGGTCGTTGAACGTCGTCCTGTCGAGCCCGACCGAGCGGATCATCTCGCCGCCGAGGTTGAACGGGCTCATCGCCTCGAGGAGCTCGCGCCTCCCCCAGAGCGCACCGACGCCGCTCGGCCCGCAGAGCTTGTGGGACGAGATCGCGACGAAGTCCGCGCCGAGCGCCTGCACGTCGACGACCCGGTGCGGGGCCGCCTGCGCCGCGTCGACGACCATGATCGCCCCGTGCGCGTGCGCCCACTCGGCGAGCGTCTCGACCGGGTTGATGGTGCCGAGCGAGTTCGAGACGAGGTTGTTCGCCACGACCTTGATGTTCCCCTCGCGCGAGAGCCCGTCGAGCGCGTCGAGCTGCAGCTCGCCGTGGTCGTCGATCGGGATGTGCCGGAACGAGGCGCCGGTCCGCTGCGCGATGAACTGCCACGGGACGAAGTTCGCGTGGTGCTCGAGCTCCGTGACGACGACGACGTCGCCCGGCCCGAGGTTGTCGAGCCCCCAGGCGTACGCGACGAGGTTGATCGCCTCGGTGGCGCTGCGCGTGAAGATCACCTCGCGCTCCGACGGGGCGTTCAGCAGGCCCGCGACCGTCCTCCGCGCGCCCTCGAACCCCTCGGTGGCGCGCTCGGAGAGCCGGTAGACCCCCCGGTGGACGTTCGCGTACTCGTGCTCGTAGAACGTGCGCATCCGGTCGAGCACCTGGCGCGGCTTCTGGGTCGACGACGCGGAGTCGAGGTACGCGACCGGCTTGCCGTCGAGCAGCTCCTCGAACACCGCGAAGTCCGCGCGCAGGCGATGCGCGTCGAGTGTCGGCGTGGCGGTCGAGGCCATGCGGCCATCGTAGCCGTGCCGTTGCTGTCCGCCTCCGGCGGAGCAGACCCTGAAGGCGTCGGCTTCGCCGCCGCAACTGCGGACGCTAGGCGGGCTTGGCCTTGCCGTTCTTCTGGGCGATCGCGGCGACCTCGCGCTGGCGCTCGACCGCGGCGGCGATCGTCTCCAGGATCTCGCAGAGGCGGACGAGGCGCCGCCGCTCGCTCGTCTCCTCGAGCAGCTCCAGCTTGAGCTCGGGCGCCAGCTCGAAGCGCGAGCCGATCTCGAACGACGGCTGGCCGGTGACCTCCGTCGGGACCTCGACCTCGGCGCCCGTCAGGTCGACGAGGCGGCGGAAGACGGCGAGCGCCCGCTCGACGTCGGGCGCCGGGGGCGGGTCGTGGACGTCGTCGAGCGCCTCGATCGTGCCGGTGTGGAAGCTGCGCCCGTCGGTGACGTCGACGAGCCGGAATCGCCCGCCTCCCTCGACGACGATGTTGAGGCGGCCGTCCTCGAAGCGGTCGGTCACCTCGACCACGGTCGCGAGCGTTCCGATCCGCCGGAGCCCGTCGTCGTCCGCGTACACGAGACCGAACGGCTCCTCCTCCTCGAGGCACTCGCCGATCAGCTCGCGGTAGCGCGGCTCGAAGATGTGGAGCGGCACCTGCTCCGTCGGGAGCAGCACGAGCCCGAGCGGGAACAGCCCGATCTCCATGGGCGACAGCCTACGCCCGCGCGAATCGAGGAGTGACTCAGAAGACGAGGATCGCGATGGCCGTCAGCAGGCCGATGATTGCGATGAGTCGCATGTCTCCGACCCTAGGCAGGCACGCGATCAGGAGACCCTGAGGGCTTCGTCAGGATTTCGTCAGGAAGCCGGCGCGGCGCCGGCAACGGCGTCGTTCGGGACGAACTGCGCCGTCTCCCAGATGAGGCCGCGCGCCACGCGGGAACGCGCGAAGCCCCGCTCCGCCACGGCGCGCTCGAGCTCGGCCGGTCGATGGACGAACGAGCGGAACCGCTTGCGGAACACGGCGAACCCGAGATTCTCGAGGCCGGAACACGAGCCGCACGAGCCACCGGTCGCGCGGGTAGCTCGCGAGCAGCGTGCGGCGAGCCTTCCCGGCCGCGGCGGCGAGCAGCTCCGGCCCGTCCGGCGTGCAGCACACGACCCGCCGGAGGACGACGATGTCGGCGGGCTCGACCGAATCCGGCTCCTCGAGCAGGTCGGCGAGCGCGAACGACGACCGGTCGGCGACGCCCGCTCCGCCGCGCGAGCTCGCCCGCGGGGCCCTCGTACTCGGACACGAGCTCCGACGATGCGGCCGGCGGCCGCTCCGCGCCGCAGGAGGTCGGCCTGGATCTGCCCGATCCCGCCGCCGACCTCGACGACGGTCCGGCCGTCGAGGCCGCCCTCCTCCGCCCACGCGGCGATCTGCAGGGCGTCGGAGCCGCCGAGCCCGTCGTCGAGGTAGCGCCGCAGCGCGCGGCGCGCCGCCTTCTCGTCGAAGATGTCCAGCCGGTCGGCGCTGCAGGAGCACGGCACCGACGCCATCGTGCCGGAAGCGAAGCTTCCTGTCCGCGTAGCTGACCAGGCGAAGGGTCTGGGGAACCGGGAGGTTCCCCGACGGCGATGCTCAGGCCTGCGGGATGCGGGCCTCGAGGGCCGCGCCGAGCGCCTCGCGGACCGGCTCGAGCTCGATCCGGTCGAGCACGTCCTGGAAGAAGCCGCGGACGATCAGGCGCTCCGCCTCGGAGCGCGGGAGGCCGCGCGCCATCAGGTAGAAGAGCTGCTCGCGGTCGACCTGCGACAGCGTCGCGCCGTGGGTGCAGCGCACGTCGTTGGCGAGGATCTCGAGCCCCGGGATCGAGTTGGCGGTCGCCGTCTTCGAGAGGAGGAGGTTGCGGTTCTCCTGGTACGCGTTCGTCTTCTGCGCGCCCTCCTCGACCCGGATCATCCCGCGCCACACCGTCGCGGCCGAGTCGCGGAGCGCGCCCTTGAACGCGAAGTCCGAGGTCGTGTCCGGCGCGGCGTGCAGCTGGTACGTGTCGTAGTCGAGGTGCTGCGAGCCGTCGGCGAAGTAGGCGCCCGTGACCCGCGACGACGCGCCGCGGTCGGCGAGGTCGTTCTGGATCCACGTCTTGCCCTTCGCCGAGCCGAACCCGCCCTCGACCCAGTCGAGCTCCGCGTCGCGCTCGATGCGGGCGTGACACGAGGCGAAGAGCCACGTCTTCGACGAGAGCCGCTGGACGTTCACGATCTCGGCCTTCGCGCCGTCGTGGACGACGACCTCGACGACGCCGTTCGCGTACGCCTCGAGCTCGGGGTCGGCCGACGTGAGCTCCTGCACGACGGTGAAGCGCGAGCCGGGGTCGGCGACGACGAGGACGCGCCAGAAGAGCGACCCGCCGGGCGCGGAGCTCGCGACGCGGAGGTACAGCGGCTTCTCGAGCTCGACGCCTGCCGGGACGTGGACGAGCAGCCCGTGCTGCCAGACGGCCGCGTTGTGCGCGCGGAACTTGTCGTCGGGCTTCACGAGGCTGCCGAGCAGCGGATGGTCGTCCGTCAGCGCCTCGAAGCGGATCCCCTCGGGCGCCGAGCCGGCGAACCGGATGCCGCTCTCGTCGATGGTCGCGGCGGCCGCGACGTCGAGGTCGAGGAGCGACGGCACCTCGGCCGGCGTCGTCGTCTCCGCGTCCCACGCATCGGGGTCGAACCCCTCGAGGTTCGTGAAGCGCCAGTGCTCGTCGCGGGTCGTCGGCAGCGGCAGGGCCCGGTAGGCCTCGAGCAGCTCAGTCCTCACGGGGCGCGTACCTC
The DNA here is from genome assembly GCA_963712255.1 of uncultured Actinomycetes bacterium. Taxonomy (GTDB): domain Bacteria; phylum Actinomycetota; class Thermoleophilia; order Gaiellales; family Gaiellaceae; genus Gaiella. Next base: position 283,534 of record CAVQHL010000014.1, on the reverse strand, counting down.
CGATGCAGCATCAGCGCGTTGCCGTCGGGGTCTCCGAACAGCGCCATGTGGCAGACGCCCGTGTCGAACGTCTCACCCGAGAACGTCACGCCCTTCGCCTCGAGCGCCTGCCTCGCCGACTCCACGTCCGGGACGCGAAGCGCAATGGAGGCCGTGTGCGGGCCCTCGAACTCGCGGCCGATGTTCGTCGGGTCGATGAGGTACAGCGAGACGTTCTCGCCGAGCCGAAACTCCGGCCAGCCCTCCGTCTCGGACTCCCGTGGAAGCCCGAGCGTGTCGCCGTAGAAGCGGATCGACCGCTCCATGTCCGTGACCGGGACGGCGACGAAGTCGGCGCGCTCGACCGTGATCACGACTCGCCGGCCTCCTCGCGCGGCGAGTAGCGGTGGTGGAGCATCAGGGCGTTGCCGTCCGGGTCGCTGAAGAACGCCATGTGGCAGACGCCGGTGTCGAAGACGTCGCCTTCGAACTCGACGCCCTTCGCCTCGAGGTCGGCGCGGGCCGCCGCGACGTCGTCGACGTGGAGCGCGAGGTGCGCGGTCGTCTGCGGCGCGAACTCCAGCCCGAAGGTCGTCGGCTCGTAGATCCCGAAGCACGTCTGACCGACCCAGAACTCCGCCTGGCCGGTCGCGTCGGGCCGGAGCCCGAGGGTCTCGACGTAGAACGCGCGCGAGCGCTTCCAGTCCGTCGACGGCACGGCGACGAAGTCGACTCCCGTGATCTCCATGTGTCCTCCCGGCCCGCCGGCGCTAGCCGACGGAGCCTTCCATCTGCAGCTGGATCAGGCGGTTCATCTCGACCGCGTACTCGAGCGGGAGCTCCTTCGTGATCGGCTCGACGAAGCCGGAGACGATCATCGCGCTCGCCTCCGCCTCGGAGAGCCCGCGGCTCATGAGGTAGAAGAGCTGCTCCTCGCCGATCTTCGAGACCGTCGCCTCGTGGCCGAGGTCGACGTCGTTCTCCTTCACGTCGATGTACGGGTACGTGTCGGAGCGCGAGTCCGCGTCGAGGATCAGCGCGTCGCAGACGACCTTCGACTTCGAGCCGGTCGCGCCCTTGGCGACCTCGAGCAGGCCGCGGTAGCCGCCGCGCCCGCCGTTCTTCGAGATGGACTTCGACGTGATCACGCTCGTCGTGTTCTTGGCGACGTGGACGACCTTGCCGCCCGCGTCCTGGTGCTGGCCCTTGCCGGCGAAGGCGATCGAGAGCACCTCGCCGTGCGCCCGCTCGCCCATCAGCCAGATGGCCGGGTACTTCATCGTCACCTTGGAGCCGAGGTTCCCGTCGACCCACTCCATCGTCGCGTCCTCGTAGGCGACCGCGCGCTTCGTGACGAGGTTGTAGACGTTGTTCGACCAGTTCTGGATCGTCGTGTAGCGGCAGCGGCCGCCCTTCTTGACGACGATCTCGACGACGGCCGAGTGGAGCGAGTCGGACGAGTAGATCGGCGCGGTGCAGCCCTCGACGTAGTGCACGTAGGCGCCCTCGTCGACGATGATCAGCGTGCGCTCGAACTGGCCCATGTTCTCCGCGTTGATGCGGAAGTAGGCCTGGAGCGGCATCTCGATCGAGACGCCCGGCGGCACGTAGATGAACGAGCCGCCCGACCAGACGGCCGAGTTGAGGGCGGCGAACTTGTTGTCGTTCTGCGGGATGATCGTCGCGAAGTACTGCTTGACGAGCTCCTCGTGCTCCCGCAGCCCGGAGTCCATGTCGAGGAAGATGACGCCCTTCGCCTCGAGGTCGGCCTGGAGCTTGTGGTAGACGACCTCGGACTCGTACTGCGCGCCGACGCCGGCGAGGTACTTCTTCTCCGCCTCCGGGATCCCGAGCCGGTCCCACGTGTCGAGGATCTCCGCGGGGAGGTCCTCCCACTTGTCGACCTGCTTCTCGGTCGGCTTCAAGTAGTAGTGGATGTTGTCGAAGTCGATGCCGGAGAGGTCGGCGCCCCAGCCCGGCATCGGCCGCGCCAGGAAGTAGTCGAGCGACTGGTGGCGGAACGCGCGCATCCAGTCGGGCTCCGACTTGTGGTCGGAGATGACGTCGAGCAGCTCGTGCGTGAGCCCCTTCGGCGCCTTGTAGATGGTCGAGACATCGTCGACGTGCCAGCCGTAGCCGTAGTCGGCGCGGATGTCGCGAACGGTCTCGGTCTCGCTCTGGCTCATTCGGACTCGCCCCCTTCGACCGCGACGCCCGCGGGCACGAAGGCCTCGTAGCCCTCGGCCTCGAGCTGGTGGGCCAGCTCGGCGCCGCCCGAGGCGACGACCCGCCCGTCCACGAAGACGTGGACGTGGTCCGGCGTCACGTAGTTGAGGATCCGCTGGTAGTGCGTGATCACGAGCGCGCCCATGTCGGGGCCGACGAGTGTGTTGACGCCCTCGGCGACGATGCGCAGCGCGTCGATGTCGAGGCCCGAGTCGGTCTCGTCGAGGATCGCGATCCGCGGCTTGAGCATCGCCATCTGCAGGATCTCGACGCGCTTCTTCTCGCCGCCCGAGAAGCCGTCGTTGAGGTAGCGCTGCGCGAGCTCCCGCGGCACCTTGAGGTGCTCCATCGCCGCCAGGATGTCCGTTCGGAACTCCTTCACCGGGACGGGATCCTCCTCGCCGCCGTTCGCCGCCTTCCGCTTCGCGTTGATCGCGCTGCGGAGGAAGCTCGTGACCGTGACGCCGGGAATCGCGTGCGGGTACTGGAACGCGAGGAAGAGGCCGCGCTGGGCCCGCGCGTCCGCCTCGAGCTCGAGGATCGACTCGCCGTCGAACAGGATGTCGCCCTCCGTGATCTCGTAGGACGGATGGCCCATCAGCGCGTACGCGAGCGTCGACTTCCCCGAGCCGTTCGGGCCCATGATGGCGTGCTTCGCGTTCGTGTCGACCGCGAGGTCGACGCCCTTGACGATCTCGGTCCCGTCCTCCAGTGCGACGTGCAGGTTCGTGATCTCGAGCAGTGCCACTGATGTCCTTCGGTTGCGTTTCGGAGAGTGTTGCGCACGGGGGGCCACGGCCCTGCGCGCGTCCTCTCATAGGGTAGCCGGACCCGGGCAGGGCGCCACGCATCCGACGCAGGCGTCTACCCTGGCCGCATGCGGGAAGACGAGGCGCGGACGCGCGTTCTCTCGGCCGACTGCGTGCTCGACCCGGGGAGCGACGAGCGGGCGCTCGGCGGCGCCGTCACGGTCGCGCTCTGCGGCCACTGGGAGCACGAGGGCGAATGCCGCTGGCCCCACCTCACCGTCACCGAGGCGGCGAGCGGGGGCCTCGTCCACGTCAGGACGACCGTCACGGTCGGCGAGGACGAGGAGGACGAGGTGCGGCGGCGCTTCCATGCAGCTCTCGCGACCGGGGCGCTGACCGGCCCGGACGGCGCGGTCAGCAGCTGGCGTCTCGTCGAGACGTAGCGACTCCGGATTTCGGTCGATCCCTCCGGGAAACAGCTACGCTCCCGCCATGCCTTTCGGAATCGGTATCTGGGAGCTCCTGATCCTGCTGCTCGTGCTTCTCCTGGTCTTCGGCCCGAAGCGCCTGCCGGAGATGGGTCGCCAGCTTGGCAAGGGGATGCGCGAGTTCAAGGAGTCGGTGTCCGGCTCGGGCAAGGACGACGACGACGACGACCACATGGTCCACACGGTCGACGAGGTCGCCGAGCTGCCTGCCGCGGACCCCGCAACGACGTCCGCTGCGCCGACGCGCGAGCGCGACACCGTCTCCTAGCAACGCGACCGCGGTATGGCCCGCCGGATCGTCCCGCGGCGCCTGAGCCACGACGAGGAAGCGAGCCTCGTCGAGCACCTGACGGAGCTCCGGCACCGCCTCGTCATCTGCCTGTTCGCGATCATTCCGGCGTTCGCCGTCGCGTACGTCTTCCATGACGAGCTGATCGGGCGGCTGAAGGGCCTCCTGCCCGAGGGAACGCCGCTCGTGACGCTCGGCGTCACCGAGCCGTTCACGACCTCGCTCAAGGTGAGCTTCTACGTCGCGATCGCGATCGTCCTGCCGATCATCCTCTGGCAGATCTGGGCGTTCCTCGCGCCCGCCGTCGGCGCGGACACGCAGCGCGTGATCGGCATCTTCGTCGTGATCTCGACGCTCCTCTTCGCGACCGGCATCGCGTTCTGTTACACGATCGTGCTCCCGAAGGCGCTGACGTTCCTCATCGACTACGACTCGGAGCTCTACCTCGAGCAGATCCGCGCGAGCTACTACCTGTCCTTCGTCACGCTGACGCTGCTGGCGTTCGGGCTCGCGTTCCAGATGCCGATCTTCATCCTCGGGCTCGTGCGGCTCGGCGTCCTCACGTCGGACCGTCTGCGCAGGAACCGCCGCATCGGCTACGTGTCGATGCTGACGTTCGCGATCCTGCTGCCGACGGTCGACCCCGTCTCTCTCGCCCTCGAGGTCGTGCCGCTCTTCGTGCTCTTCGAGGCGTCGATCTGGCTCTCGGTCTTCATGGAGCGGCGTTGGGAGCGCTCGGCCGCCGAGGCCGAGGCCGAGGCTCTGTGAGGATCGTCTCCGCGGACTGGGTCGTCCCCGTGGAGGGCGATCCGATCCCGGACGGCGCAGTGACGATCTCCGACGACGGGCGGATCGCCGCCGTCGGGCCTGCCTCCGAGCTGGGCCGTGGCGAGCGGTTCGAGGGCTGCGTGATCGTCCCGGGGTTCGTCAACTGCCACTCGCACCTCGAGTACGCCGTCTACGCCGGCTTCGGCGACGGGCAGCCGTTCTCGTCGTGGATCGGGCTCCATGTCGAGCGCAAGGGGCGACTCGACCTCGACGACATGCGCGCGATCGCGACGGACGGCGCGTTCGAGTGCCTCCGCTCGGGGATCACGACGGTCGGCGACTGCAGCTTCGCGGGCGCGACGGCCGAGGCGGCGGCCGTCGCCGGGATTCGCGCGGTCGTCTACCTCGAGGTGTTCGGCCCCGACGCGTCGGCGCTCGAGCGCTTCGAGGAGCTCCACGGGCGGGTCTCGCACCTCGCCTCCGAGCGCCTCGTCCTCGGCATCTCGCCGCATGCGCCGTACACGTGCACGCGGGAGCTCTACGAGGCATGCGCCGCGCTCGGGCTCCCGCAGGCGACGCACCTCGCCGAGAGCGTCGCCGAGCGCGAGTTCCTCGTCGACGGGACCGGCGACTGGTCGGCGTTCGCGCACATGCTCGTCCCGCCTCCCGGCGTCACGGGGATCCGCATGCTCGCCGACGCGGGGCTGCTCGGCCCGTCGCTCATGGCGGCGCACTGCGTCCACGTGGACGACGAGGAGATCGCGCTCCTCGCACGGCACGGGGTCGGCGTCGCGCACTGCCCGCGCTCCAACGGGATCCTCGGCTGCGGCGTCGCGCCGGTCGCCGAGCTCCGGGCCGCGGGGATCGCCGTCGGGCATCGCGACCGACAGCCCCGCGTCGACGCCGTCGTTCGACCTGTTCGACGAGCTCCGGACGGCGATCGTCGCCGCGCGCGCCCGCGCGCGCCGGCCCGACGGGCTCACGGCGGGCGACGCGCTCGAGCTCGCGACGCTCGGGGGCGCGCGCGTGCTCGGGATGGACGGCGAGGTCGGCTCGCTCGTGGCGGGAAAGCAGGCGGACATCGCGATCGTCTCGCTCGACGACAGCCCGTTCGAGCCTGTTGAAGATCCTGTTGCGGCCGTCGTGCTGGGAGGCTCGCCGGAGCGGGTTGCAGCTACTCTCGTAGCCGGCGAGGACCGCTACCGGCGAGGGACGACCGCATGGCCCGATTCGAGAAGAGCCGCCAGAAGAGCGCGAAGCCGCATGCTGCGGTAGCGGCACCGCGCCGCGGCACGACGGCGCCCTCGGTCGAGGACACGATGTTCTTCCCGCGGCTCCGGCGCCACGCGAAATGGATGTTCGTGCTGCTGGCGCTCATCTTCGGCCTCGGCTTCGTCCTGTTCGGCGTCGGCGCGGGCGGCGTCGGGGTCGGCGACGTCTTCCGCGACGCCGGCGGGTCGTCGGGCCAGTCGGTCTCCGACGCGCGCGAGAAGACCGAGGACACGCCCGAAGGACCCCGAGGCCTGGATCGAGCTCTCGACCGCCCTGCAGACGGAGGGCGAGACGGCCGAGGCGATCGCGGCGCTCGATCAGGCGATCGCGCTCCGACCGAAGGATCCCGATCCGTACCGGCAGCTCGCGAGCCTCCACCTGACGCAGGCGACGAAGCGGCAGCAGGACGGCCAGGTCGCGCAGTACGTGGCCGCCTTCCGTGCCCCCGCGCAGGCGTTCCTCCTCTTCACGGCGCCGTCCGGCCAGGCCGTCCTCTCGGACCCGATCGGGCTCGGGATCAACTCCCAGGCGAGCCAGCGCGCCACGACCGCCTACCAGGACGCGCAGACGTCGGCGACCCTCGCGGTCGACGCGTACGAGCAGCTCGCGAAGCTCCAGCCGGAGGATCCGAACGTGCAGCTCGAGCTCGCCCAGGCCGCGCAGCAGACCGGCGACGCGGCCACCGCGATCGCCGCGTACCAGCAGTTCCTGAAGCTCGCTCCGGACGACCCGAACGCGACCATCGTCCGCGAGCAGCTGAAGCAGCTCCGCGGAACCGCCGCAGCGTCGTCTGGTTAGAGTCTCGCGCGTGAAGCGCGTTCGCCCTCTCCAGGCCGCGGCCGTGGTCGCGCTCGCGACCGTCGCCGCGCTCGGGTTGGTCGCCTGCGGCGACACGGTCGGCTACTCGGACGGCTCGGGTGACCGCATCCGCGGCAAGGAGCTCTTCGTCCAGGGCTGCGGCTCGTGCCACACGCTCGCCGACGCCGGGACGACGGGGGAGATCGGCCCGAACCTCGACTTCGCGTTCGTCCAGTCGCGCATCGACGGCCTGGGCGAGGACACGATCCTGCAGGTCGTCCGCGGCCAGATCGCGTATCCGGTCGTCGACCCGTCGACCGACGCCCCGGGCATGCCGGCGGACATCTTCGAGGGGCGGGACGCCGAGGACGTCGCGACCTACGTCGCGTCGGTCGCCGGCCTCGACGCGAACGGCGAGCCCATCGACCCTGCGAACCCGCCGAAGCCGACCCCGCCGGAGGGTGGCGACACCGACGGCAAGTCGATCTTCGCGTCGGCCGGCTGCGGCGGCTGCCACACGCTCGCGGCGGCCGGCTCGGAGGGCACCGTCGGCCCGAACCTCGACGAGGCGAAGCCGTCGCTCGACCTGGCGGTCGACCGCGTCACCAACGGCCAGGGGGGCATGCCCTCGTTCAAGGGCCAGCTGAGCGAGGAGCAGATCCAGGCGGTCGCGAAGTTCGTGGCGGACAACGCCGGCAAGTAGCGGCGCCGACCGCCGTCCTACGCGATCTCGAGATCCACGACGACGTGCGTCACGGGCACGTCGTAGCGCATGCGGGCGTTCTCGACGACGCCCAGCTCCAGCCAGTGCGAACGGCCCGGCGGGTGAGTCGAGACGACGATCTCGTCCGCCGGGAACTCGCGGAGCGCGTCCTCGAGCGCCTGCAGCGGATCGCCGTCCCCGATCTCGCCTCGCGCCTGCACGCCGAGCTGGGCGAGCCGCGTGAGGCTCGTGTCGAGCCGCGATTGCGCGGCCGCGCGGGCCCCGTCCTCGTCCGACGTCCACGTCCGCAGCTTCGAGTTGAGCGCCGGGCAGACGAGCAGCACGTCCTCGCTGACCCCTTCGGCCTTCTGTCCGAGGAGATCCTGCAGCTCGTGACCGGCGACCGTCTCGTTCGCGACGACGAGGATGCGCCGGATCGGACCGCCGTCCTCCCGGACGACGTGCGACTGGGGCGGCCGCTGGCGCATCCCGCCGCGGATCGCCCAGAGCGCCCCTGCGCACAGGACGAGGAAGACGACGACCCCGAGCCACGTCGCGACCCAGGCGGCGAGCACGACGAGCGCGGTGCCGCCCAGCGTCAGCAGCACGACCTGGAATGCAGATGCCTCGTCTCGTACCGGGTTCTTCATGTCCGAGCGGCTCGCTGTTGCATACGCCACGAACTATCTAGCGGATTCGGCCGCACGGCGCGAATCCGCGCTCTCCGTCCCGCTACAGCAGGTAGACGGCCGCCCAGACGACGATCCACATCACGTCGACGAAGTGCCAGTAGATCCCGGGGATCTCGACGCCGTGGTAGTGGTCGGGCGAGAAGTGCCCCTTGAACGCGCGGACGGCGGCGATGGTCAGCAGGGTCAGGCCGATGAAGACGTGGGCTCCGTGCAGCCCGGTGAGCCCGAAGAACACCGAGGCGAAGGCGCCGTCACTCGTGTTGAAGCCGACGTGCGCGTACTCGATCGCCTGCGTCAGGAGGAACGCGCTCCCGAGCAGGATCGTGACGACCAGGCCGGCCTTGAGCCCGTTGCGGTCGCCGCGCTTGATCGACTGGGTCGCCCAGTGGATCGTGAAGCTCGACGTCACGAGGATCGCCGTGTTGACGCTCGCGACGAAGACGGGGAACTCGTAGGGCGGGGGCGGCCAGACCGCGGGCGCGTCGGGGTTGACGACCCGGACGAAGAAGTACGCCGTGAAGAAGGCGCCGAAGAGCATCGCCTCCGAGGCGATGAAGAGGAACATGCCGAGCGTGGTCGGATCGAGCCGCGAGCTCTGGTTCGCGGGCGGCGGGCCGTGGTGCCCGTGATCGTGCACGGTCTCGGCGTGGGCGCTCACTGCGCAGCTCCGGTCAGCCGAGATCCCGATGGGACCTCGGCAACGATGTGCTCGACCGGCACCCCCGCGTCCTTCCGAAGCCGCTCGACGACGTCGCGCCGGAGCCAGCCCGAGCGCTCGCCCGCGAAGGTGGAGATGATCACCTCGTCGACGCGCTCGTCCTCGATCACCTGCATCGCGGCGGTGTACGGGTCCGGGTGCGCGATCTGCCCGTGGGCCTCGATGCCCTCCGCGCGGAGCGTCGCGAGCGCGGCGCGGAGCCGGCGCTCCGCCTCGGGATGCTCGCCCGCGTCCGGGTCGCTCTGCGGGGAGACGAGGAGGAACGCCGCCGGGCTCTCGGCGGCCCGCGCGCGGAGCCGGTCGAGCAGGCGGTCTCCGATCACCGTCTCGTTGGCGATCACCAGCACGTTCACCTGACCCGTCCGAGCCGCGACGTCGGAGACGACGTGCTCGAACGGGCGGTCGCCCGCGAGCCTGCGCAGCTCGCCGAGGACGTTCCGCTTCCGGAGCCACCCCGACGTCTCCTGCGGGTGCGTCGAGACGATCAGCTCGTCGATCGGCTCGAGCGCGAGGATGTCCTCGACCGCGGGAATCGGCCCGCCCTCGAACACGTCGCCGTGCGCGGGGATGCCCGATGCCCGGAGGTCCGCGACGAGCCGGTCGACGCGTCTCCCGGCGGAGGCCCGCCTCGAGTTCCGGTAGACGACGTAGCCGGACTGGGGATCGTTCACCGGGGCGACGACCACGGCGCGGATCGGCCCCTTCTCGGCACGGCGACGGACCGCGTCCAGGAGCTCGACGCCGACGAGCGTCTCGTTGGCGACGACGAGGACGACGGTCGGGTCGATCGTCGGCTCGACGACGCTCATACGCCCGCCTCCTGCAGCGCACCGCCTCGTAGGACGGCGTGCTTGGCGCCGGGGACGCCGTACTCGTACGGCCCGCCGACGACCTGCGGGATCTCGTCGAAGTTGAACACCGGCGGCGGCGAGCTGACCTGCCACTCGATCGTCAGCGCCTTCCACGGGTTCGAGCCGGCGATCGGGCCGCGCGCCCAGCTCGTGATCATGTTGTAGGCGAACACGATGACCGAGGCGCCGAGCGCGAACGAGGCGATCGAGACGACCATGTTGAGCGCCCCGAACGTCGCCGCGTAGTCGGCCACGCGACGCGGCATCCCGACGAGCCCGACCCAGTGCATCGGGAAGAACGTCACGTTGAACGCGATGAACGTCGCCCAGAAGTGGAGCTTCCCGAGCCGCTCGTTGTACATGCGCCCGGTCATCTTCGGGAACCAGTAGTAGATCCCGGCGAAGATCGTGAACACGGAGCCGCCGAAGAGCACGTAGTGGATGTGCGCCACGATGAAGTACGTGTCCGAGGCGTGGATGTCGATCGGGACCGCGGCGAGATAGATCCCGGAGAGCCCGCCGATCACGAACATCGAGACGAACCCGAGCGCGAACAGCATGGGCGTGTTGAGGTGGATCTTCCCCTCCCACAGCGTTGCCAACCAGGAAAACACTTTGACCCCAGTTGGGACCGCGATGAGGAGCGTCGAGATCATCATCGGCACCCGTAGCCAGTCGGCCATCCCGGCGACGAACATGTGGTGCGCCCAGACCGAGAAGCCGAGCACGAGGATCCCGAGCAGCGAGATCGCCATCAGCCGGTAGCCGAAGATCGGCTTGCGGCTCATCACCGCGATGATCTCGGAGACGATCCCGAACCCGGGCAGGATCATGATGTAGACGGCCGGGTGACTGTAGAACCAGAAGATGTGCTGGTAGCCGAGCACGTAGCCGCCGTTGTCCGGGGTGAAGAAGCTCGTGTGCATCACCCGGTCGAACATGACGAAGAACTGCGAGCCGGCGATGAACGGCGTCGCGATCACGACGAGCAGTGACGTCGTGAAGTTCGCCCAGACGAGCAGCGGCATCCGCCAGAACGTCATGCCCGGCGCCCGCATGGTGATGATCGTGACGAGGAAGTTCAGCGCCGTCGCGATCGACGAGGCGCCGGCCCACTGGACGCCCATGTTGAAGAACACCTGGCCGAACGGCTGCTCGGAGGCGAGCGGCGCGTAGCTCGTCCAGCCGGTCGCGAACGCGCCGCCGGGCGCGAGGAAGCTCGCGAGGAACATGACGCCCGCGATCGGCAGCATCCAGAAGCTGAGCGCGTTGAGGCGCGGGAACGCCATGTCGGGCGCGCCGAGCATCAGCGGCACCGCGAAGTTCGCGAGCCCGGCGAACGCGGGGATGATGAAGACGAAGATCATCAGCGTCGCGTGCGCCGACACGAGCCCGTTGAAGGTCTGCGTGTCGAAGAACTGCATCCCCGGCTGCGCGAGCTCCGCGCGGAACAGCATCGCGAGGAAGCCGCCGGCGATGAAGAAGAAGAACGTCGTGACGAGGTACTGGACCCCGATCACCTTGTGGTCGGTGTTGACCTTGAAGTAGTCCGTCCACTTGTACGCGCCGTGGTTCGCGTGGTCGTCGGGGATCGTCGGACGGCCGGAGATCCAGTAGAGCCAGTAGTCGAAGGCGCCGATCCCGAGCAGGAAGCCGACCGGGGCCGTGACCATCCCGCCGATCAGGACGATGTACTCCCACTCGTAGACCGGGTCCCACCCCGCGAGCCAGCGGAGCGTGACGACGATGTACATCCCGATCAGGAAGAAGACGGCCGCGCACCAGAGCGCGCGCACGTAGCCGGGGCGCATGAAGATGCCGCGCTTCCGCGGCGGAGGCCCGTGGTGATCCGCGCCCGGGTGCTCGTGCTGCTCGACGGTCGTCGTCACTCGCTCGCCTCCCCGCTCAGGTAGGCGACGAGTGCGTCGAGCTCTTCGGGCGAGAGGCTCTGTGCGAAGTCCTTCGGCATGACCCCGGGCTGGTAGTCGGGCGCGATCACCGCGTCCGGATCGACGATAGAGGAGCGGACGAACTCGGGGACGGGCACACCCGCCTCGTTGGCCGCCGCCGTGAGGTCGTCGAGCGCGGGACCGATCTGCGCGTCGGTGCCGGCCTTCGCGAGCGCGTGGCAGCCGCCGCAGCCGGCCTGCGCGAAGGTCGTCGCGCCGAGCTCCTGGACACTGCCGCCGCTGCCTTCGCCTTCGCCCTCGCCCTCGCCCTCGCCCTCGCCGGCGCCCGGCTCCGCCTGGGCCCGCTGCTCGAGCCAGGCCGCGAAGTCCGCCTGCGAGAGGACGCGCACGGGCGCGCGCATGGTCGAGTGGCCGAGGCCGCACAGCTCGGTGCAGATGAGCGTGAACCGACCGGTTCGCGTCGGCGTGATCACGATCTCCGTCGTGACACCCGGGACGACGTCCTGCTTCTGCCCCATCTGCGGGATCCAGAGCGAGTGGATCACGTCCGCCGACACCATCGTGAACTCGACGCCGCGGTCGACGGGCAGGACGAGCTCGTTCGAGCGCACGTCGTTCTCGTAGACGAACCGCCAGGCGAACTGCTGCGCGAACACCCTGACCTTGAGCGGGTCGCGGCCGGCGTCCGCGTTCTGCGAGAGCACGACGGCGCTGACGACCCCGATCGCGATGACGAGGATCGCGGGCACGACCGTCCACGCGATCTCGAGACCGGTATGGCCGTGGATGGGCGGCCCGTCCGTGTCGTCGTCGGGCTGCACGCGGAAGGTCCAGACCGCGTAGACGATCACGGCGGCGACGAGCGCGAAGATGCCGATGCAGATGATCGTCGCGAACCAGTACGTGAAGACGATCCGGTCCATCTCCTCGGACGCGGACTCCGGAAGCCACGGGATGAGGACGGCGACGAGACCGCCGACGAGCGCCGCGAGCGCGGCGATCACGACCATCTTGAGCATGGCTCCGCGCCGGATCACCGGGCCGAGACTACATCTTCGCAGTGCGTGAATCCGCTCCTAGCGTGCCGTTCCGAAGGTGCGCGATCAGACCGTCGGCGATCCCACCGCGCCAGCACGCGTAGTCGTGCCCGCCGCGGAACTCGCGATAGGCGGCGGAGTCGCCGACGTCGCGGAGAAGCTCTCGCAGCCGGCGATTGCTCGAGAGGACGTCCGTCTCCTCGCTGCCGGCCTCGACGAAGAGGCGAACAGGAGGAACGGAGCCGGCGTACGCGGCGAGAACGTCGTCGCCCGAGAGCTGACCGTCGCCGCCGGGCCACCACAGGGACGACGACTGCGCGACCGCACAACCGAAGCGTCCGGGGTGGCGGTGCGCAAGCCACAACGCGGCGAGACCCCCGAGGCTTTGGCCGACGACGGCCGACCTCGACGGATCGTCGGTGATCGGGAGCCGGTCGACGAGCACCGGGATCAGCTCCTCGATCACGAACGACTCGAACACGCCGGGAGCGGTGAGGCTCTGCACCCGGGTCGGCCCGCGACGCGCTGAGCCGCGTATCGACTCGACGAGGACGGCGACGAGCGGCTCGATCGCCTGCTCGTGGACGAGGTTGTCGAAGGTCGCGGCGATGTCGATGTCGAGCAGCGTGCCTCCGTCGAAGAGGATCGCGAGTGCGACGTCCGTCGCAGCGTCCGTGCCCGGCGCGCGGTACACGTGGACGATCGAGGCCGTTGTCCCGCTGCCGATCTCGAGTCGCTCGAGACTGCCCTGCGGCACCGACGGGCGCCGCTCGCGCCACGGCTGGGCGAGCGCGTCGGGCAGCGACAACACCGACGCCCGCTCCTGGGGGCTGCCGAAGACGCAGCCGGGAGGCAGCACATCGGAAGCCGCCGGGTCGGCAACGCCTTCCGCCACGAGCGACAGCCACTCGTCGTCGCCGAGAGCCCTGCGCGGCACAGGGTCGTCCCGGGCGGCACACAGCTGGTAGGACGTGCGCAGATCGGCCGGGAGCCGAGCGGTCCACGTCCATTGACGGTCGCCTGCCGGCTCCATCAGGTACGGCGCGAGGTCGCCGCGATCCTGCGCGTAGTCCGTCAACGCGAGCAGCCGTACGAGTACGTCCAGGGCCGGCCGCCCGCGATCTGGGTCGGACCACGTCAGAGTGACCTCGTGTTGCCGCGGGGCTGCCGACGTCGAGCGTCATGTGGCCACGCTACCCAGGCACGCTGTCGTCGCGGAGAGGACGCTCGAGGGACGCTATCCTTCCTCGTCCTCGGGCCGTTAGCTCAGCTGGTAGAGCAGGGGACTCTTAATCCCAAGGTCGAAGGTTCGATCCCTTCACGGCCCATCCGGCTCCAGCATCCATGCGCAATCGCGCATCGATGCTGGGGCCGCGCCGTCGGGCTTACTCTAGACGAGTTGGGTGCTACTCGGCACAACGCCGTGCTTCGAGCGCTCGCACCTGAGGCCGGCTTCGCGGCCCGCTCATCGCCTCCGGAGTGCGTCGCACGAGGATCATGATCCCGAAGCCGAGCCCTCGCGAGCACGGAGCGCGAAGCCGACGACGATCCCGAACAGCGCCATCTGCTCGGCCAGGTAGCTCATGTTCAACGCGGTCGAGAGACCCGTCGCCGTGATCCAGGTGTTCCGGGCCGAGTTCGAGATTGGCACGCCCTTCTCGTCCTTGAGGGCTGCCGCCTCGTCACTTGTGCCGGCCGGATTGTCCGGATCCGCGGCAGACACGAATCGCCCGAGCTCCGCGTAGGTCAGCCCGCCCGAGCCCTCGAGTGCGTGCTCGTGGATGACCTTTGCAAAGGCTCGGGCCTGGGTGCCGGTGGTGACCTGCTGGTCGGCCCACTGGGAGGCGTGCTTTGCGATCGCAGGGTCGTCGGCAGAGCCGAAGACGATCTGCTCCTGCTTGAGGCTCTCACGGACGGTCGAGCGGCCGTCGAAGCCCATGTAGATGGCTGCGCTGCCGAACGCGATCAACACGGCCGAGGCAACGAGGCCACCGATCTGGAATAGCTTGCGCATCTCTGCTCCTTGGTCAGCCTCTCCACCTGGAGCCAGGGTGCTCCCGGGGCGGATCAACTGCTCGGTAGGACTCCGACGCGAAGCGTCAGAGGTGGCACCGGCAGAGGCGGACACTGAAGAGCACGGCGCTTTCCCAAGCGGACGTTGCGTCTAGGCCGGACGCCTTTGTCGCGTGAGTCACATTGTACCCACTCGGTCGCGTTCTCAAGCGCTGCTGGTCAACGACCCCGCTGCCGAGAAGCGATGCGTCACGGAGTCGGCGCCCTGAGCAGGTTGCGCGCCTCCTCGAGGCGGAGCTGGTAGCGACCACGGAGCTGTTCGGCAGGGCGCTCCACGTCCGCGATCCATTCTCCCCACGAGCTCGGATCCGCGGTGCTCGCACCGGCGCCGCGCGCAAGACGCTGCACCTTGGCCGCGATCGCGTGATCGATGAACCACTTCACCTGGAGTTGCGGCTTCGTCGGGAACCCCCGGTACTCGCCCGCGTTCCAGACGCTCACGCGCATCTGGAAGAACCCGACCGAGTCCGCTGTGCCTCGTGGCGGGCGGTTCCGCAGGCCCGAGTCGACAAGGGCGGCCATGACCGGAAGCTCGGGCGGAAGCCCCGCGGCACGCGCGGCTGCGCCCATCCATTGCGCAAGGACTGCGCGCGAGGCGCTCGCCCCCGGATAGGCGAGTGGTGCGTAGCACGCCGTCGGTGTCGTCCCGGAGCGGCCGACCTCGCCGCTCGTGGCGAAGAGCAGGGCCGCGGCTCCGAGTACGAGCGCAGCCGATGCGCGCACCTTGGGAAGGGCGATCGAGCGCGTCATCTGAGACCTCCTTCGAGGGGGTGCTTCAGTCTGTCCCGCGCTGGGGCGGCTGTCGACCCCCGCCTGGGGGCCTCGCAGCTACGGACGCCGGAGCTCGGCGACCATCACGTCGTACGGACCGCCGGCGAAGTCCTCGGTCGCGGCGCTCGCCGGGACGACGTTGTCCATCCGCATCGTGAGGCTCTCGCCGTCGGCGGCGAGGGCGATGCGCCAGCCCCACTCGCCCGCGTAGCTGCCCGTCACGAGCAGCGCACCGTGTCGTCGATCGAGCCGGTCATCGGCATCGGCGCCGGCTGCTGGTGCCACGAGTCCGCCCAGAGAGCGACGAGCCCGCCGGAGTCGTCGGGGCCGGCGACGAGCAGCCCCTCGTGGTCGCCGTCATCCGGGTGCGACCACGTGTACGCGAACGACACGAGGCTGCCGCCGGCCGCAAGGGTCAGGGTCGCCGTCGACGGGTGCGTCGAGAACGGATCCGCGGGCATCATCCGGAACCCGTTCGATCCGGACCAGGTGCCCGTGGCGGCGGCGAAGGCGTCGGAGAGGGTCACGCGCTCGCGTCATCCTACGACGAGTGCAGATCCCAGAGGCTCTCGGCGAGGAGTGGCCACACGAGCGGGAATGGCTCGAGCGGCTGCCGCGGCTCGCGGCCGAGTGCGCCGCCGCAGTGGGATCTCGACCTCGAGGAGCCCTTCGACACGCCCCGCTCGCTCGTCGTGCCGGCCGGCGGCGCTGTCCTGAAGCTGAACGCGCCGTCGCATTTCGAGGCCGACCACGAGGCGGACGCGCTCGCCTGCTGGGACGGACAGGGCGCCGTGCGCCTGCTCGCGCGTGACGACGAACGGCGGGCGCTCCTCCTCGAGCGCTGCGTGCCCGGCGCCTGCTCGCCGAGGAGGGCGCCGACGAGGTCTCGATCATGGCCGGGCTCCTGGAGCGACTGCCCGGCGCCGCGCCGACCGCTCATCCCTTCCGGCTCGCTCGCGGACGAGGCCGACGCGCTGGATGGAGGAGGTGCCGCGACGCTGGGAGGAGCGGCGGCCGGCCGTTCGAGCGCTCGCTCCTCGAGGCCGCGATCGACGTCTTCCGGCAGCGTCGACCGCGGCGCGACCCGACTCGTCAACCAGGACCTCCACGCGTGGAACGTCCTCCGCGCCGAGCGCGAGCCGTGGCTCGTGATCGATCCGAAGCCGCTCGTCGGCGAACGGGAGGTCGACGGCGTCGGCCCGTTGCGGAACGCGGGCTTCGCGGGAGACGCCGCCGTCGTGCGCCGCTGGCTCGACGCGCTTGCCGACCTCGGGATGGACCGCGAGCGGCTTCGCGGCTGGGGCCTTGCCCACGCCCTCGCGTGGGGCTTCGACCACGGCCGGTGGTCGACGCGGTCGATCGAGGCGGCGCGGACGATCAGCCGCGCTTGACGGCCTGCAGCGTGTAGGTGTGCGGCAGCCGCTCGGGCCGGTCCTTGAGGCGCCACTCGCCCGCCGCCCACGTCCTCCATCTGGCCCGGCAGCGCCTCGTAGGGCACGCTCGTGTGCTCGACGAGGCCCGTGAGCTCCATCCCGCCTGCGAGCAGCGCCGTGAGGATCTCGCCGAGGCCGTGGTTCCACTCGTGCGTCACGTTCTGCGTGAACTCGACGTCGGTCTCGACGTACGTCCCGGGCTCGTCCCAGACGAGCGGCTCGGCCGTCTCGAAGTACGGGTACTCGATCGCGAGCCCGTCCGGCCGATCGTCGAGCGTCCAGAGCACCGGGTGGCTCTCGCGCATGAAGAGGCGGCCTCCCGGGCCGGAGGAGCCGTGACACGACATCCCCCCAGCGGTTGATGTCGGGCAGCCAGCAGAGCGCGCCGATCCCGTGAAGACGAGGTCGAAGCGGCCCTCGCCGAGGACGTCGACGGCCGCGTAGACGTCGGACTCGACGAACCGCGACGTCGGTCCCGGTCTCCTCCGCGAGCCGACGCGCCTCCGCGAGCGAGGCGGGCGAGAAATCGAGCCCGGTCATCCGCGCCCCGAGCCGCGCGAGCGAGATCGTGTCCGTCCCGATGTGGCACTGGAGGTGCACGCCTTCGAGGCCGGCGACGTCGCCGAGCAGCGGCAGGTCGAAGCGCACGACGTCGCTCAGGTGGTCCGGGTCGGCGCGGAACCGCTCGAGGCCGTACCCGGCCGAGGCGGCGTGCGCCGGGGCACGCTCGTCCCAGTTGGCGCGGTTCACGGCTCCGTGGTCGGTCATCGGTGCATCGTGGCAGCTGACGCTCTAGGTTCGCCTCGTGGACTGGACGCTCGCGACGATCGCGGTGGCGCTCCTCGCCTTCGCGGCGATCTCCGGGCGGGTCGACGGGACGCCGCTCACCCCGGCGATCGTCTTCGTCGCCTTCGGGCTCCTCGTCGGCCCGGAGGCGCTCGGGCTCCTCGAGCCGTCGTCGCACGGCGAGCCGGTCAAGCTCCTCGCCGAGGCGACGCTGACGGTCGTCCTCTTCGCGGACGCCTCGCGGATCGACCTGCGCGCGCTCCGGCGGGAGATCGCGATCCCGGCGCGGCTCCTCGGCATCGGCCTGCCGCTGACGCTCGTCGCCGGCCTCGTCGCCGGACGTCGCGCTCCTCGGCGATCTCGCCTGGCCCGAGGCGCTGCTCCTGGCCGTCATCCTCGCGCCGACCGACGCGGCGCTCGGACAGGCCGTCGTCACGCTCCCGCGGCTCCCGTCGCGGATCCGGCAGGGGCTCAACGTCGAGAGCGGGCTGAACGACGGGATCTGCGTGCCGATCTTCCTCGTCGCCCTCGCGGTCGCCGAGGCCGAGGAGGGCGCGATCGGCGACGGCGCCGCCGTCCGGCTCGTCGCCGAGCAGATCGGGTACGGGCTCGTGGCGGGGCGCTCGCGGGCGCGATCGCGGCAGCGGTCGTCGTCACCGCCGGGCGGCACGCCGACGTCGGACGCCGCCTGGCTCCAGATCGGCCCCGTCGCCGGGGCCGCTCTCGCGTACGGGATCGCCACCCCGATCGGCGGCTCGGGGTTCATCGCGGCGTTCGTCGGCGGCATGGTGTTCGGCGGCTTGCTCCGCGGCCGGCGCGGAGGAGACCGCACAGATGCTCGAGGAGGCCGGCGCCGCGCTCGGCGCGCGTCACGTTCGTCGTCTTCGGCGCCGTGCTGCTCGGGCCGTCGCTCGGCCATGTCACGACCGCGATCGCGGTCTACGCCGTCCTCAGCCTGACGCTCGTCCGGATGCTCCCGGTCGCAATCGCGCTGATCGGCATCGGGGCGCGGCGACCGACGGTCGGCTTCCTCGGCTGGTTCGGGCCACGCGGGCTCGCCTCGATCGTCTTCGCGATCCTCCTCGCGGAGGAGAGCGACCTGCCGAACGAGGAGACGATCCTCGTCACGGTCTTCCTCACCGTCGGGCTCTCCGTGCTCGCGCACGGGCTCACGGCGGCGCCGCTCGCGAGGCGCTACGCGAGCTGGTTCGAGGCGATTCCCAGGGACCGCGCGCCGGCGGAGGCCGTGGAGGTGCCGGACACGCGCTGGCGGGACTCCCGCGACGCCACGCCCCGGCTAGGACGGGTCGAGCGCGATCTCGGCGGGCAGCTCGTCGACCGTCTCGCGCGGCTCCAGCTCGTGTCGCGTCCGCGCGTCGAAGTACACGTAGCACGTGACGAGCGCGACGAAGGGGAGCGCGACCGCGTACACGATCCCTGCGACGAGGTTGAGCAGCGCGAGCGACGAGTTCGAGACGAAGATGAGCAGCGCGCCGAGGAGCGGTCCCGAGAGGAGGGCGAGCAGCGCCCCCGAGGACGACGAGCGAGCCGACGCGAAGCCAGCGACCGCGGACGAGCTCCGCGCTCCGACGCAGCGCATCGCGCCCCCCTCGGTCCTCCAGCTCGGCGACCGGCGCGAGCAGCGCCCACCGCACCGCAAACCACAGCGCGAAGGGGATGAGGACGACCGTCGAGGTGAGCGCGACCCACATCACCACGAAGATCGCCACCGCACGGAGCAGCGGCCGAATCCGCCGGAGCGCCAGCCGGTACGCCATGGTCGGGCCGACCGGCCGACCCGCGTCGAGCTCGACGAGCGCGCAGGAGGTCGCCGCCATGACGAGCGCGAGCCCGAGCAGCGTCAGCGTCGCTCCCACCACGATCGCCACGTAGGCGAACAGGCCCGCCAGATCGCCCGTGACGCTGCCGAGGAGGTCGATTCCCGAGAGCAGGAGCCACTGGAGGACGGTGGTGACGAGGGCGATCGGGATCAGGAGGAGCCCGAGACCGAGGAAGAGCCGCGGCTGCTTCACGTACATCGAGGCGGACGCGGAGAGGATCTGGCCCCACGCGCGCCGACGCCCGACCCGCAGAGCGGCCACCGGCGTCCAGGTCGCCTTGATCACGACGAAGGCGAGCAGCCCGAGGAGGCTCGCGAGGACGATGAACGCCGCGGGCGGGTTTCGGAGCAGCGAGGCTCAGCGCAGCCGAGCCGCGCTCGACGCCGGAGCAGAAGAAGTCGGTGGCGCTCGTCCCGAGCACGACCCCCGGTCGGCACGGCGTAGCTGCGATCGCGCCAGTCCTCCGACCACTCGATCGGCGTCAGCCACTGCGTCTTCATGTTGGGGCCGGTCGGCCCGTTGAAGAAGGCCTTCTGCAGCTCGCCCCACCGTCCCTCGAACGTGATCCACGGGAACGCCTCGGCGGCGGCCGCGGCGTCGCTCGGGATCGTGAGGACGTCCGGCGTGAGCGCGCGATGCGGCCCGCGAGTGTCGTCGCAGCCGACCCCGGCCTCGGCCGAGCTGCCGAGGTACAGCGCCGTCGGTGAACTTGTTGGCGTGCGAGCCGGCGGCCGGATAGACGACGGGATGGGTGCCGCCGACGATCTCGAGCTTGTCGTCGTCCCACGCCGCCTTCTCGGCACCTTCGTGCGAGCTGTAGCCGACCTCGACCGGGCGCTCGTCGAGCGCATCCGCCGCGTCGTCGGCGTCGAAGACGAGCTGGATCATCTCCCAGTCGCCCTCGTGCGTGTTGTTGAAGTCGTTGAAGGCGTAGAAGAACCAGTACTGCAGCGCGAGCTTCCCGGGCGCCGTCGCTTTCCGACGCCACGTGCGCGTAGATCGCGGGGTCGGAGCCCTGCGTGAGCCGGCGGGCCCACTGCTCGTACGTGCAGCCCGGGCTCGAGCGCGTTCCCCGGGAAGTCGAGGTGGTACTCGTAGAGCCCGGCGATGTCTGCCGCCGTCGGGCCGATCTTCACGAGGTCGAAGGCGTTCCAGGGGCCGCGGAGGGCGACCGTCGAATCGCCGAAGAGCGCATCGACGTCCATCGGCTCGTAGGGCTCTCCCGGCCCGCACTCCTCCTCCTGCTCGACGAGGCGGACGACGGGCGCGAACTTCTCCGCGAGCGCCGTCTCGTCGGCGAGGTCGGCCGCCGCCGTCGGCGACGAGGACGAGCGCGAGCGCCGCGGCGACGAGCGAGGGGCAGGAGGGGCCGCGCGCTCACGTCGCGCGATTCTCCCACGCCCCCGGTCAGCCGGCCGGCGCCGAGACGAACAGGTCGAGCCCGAGCGCCTTCGACAGGAGCCGTGCGGCGAGCTGGCCCTTGACGCTGTTGCCCGCCGCGTCCAGCCGGGGCGCGAACGTCCCGAGCCCGCCCTTGCCCGGGGCGACGGTCACGATCCCGCCGCCGATCCCGCTCTTCCCCGGCAGCCCGACGTCGTAGAGCCAGTCGCCCGAGGTCTCGTACAGACCCTGCGGTCGTCATCACCGCGAGCGCGTGCCGACAGGTCTCCGCGGAGACCACCTGCTCGCTGCGTCAGCGGGTTCACGCCGCCGTCCGCCAGCGTCGCCCCCATCACGGCGAGGTCGAGGGCGGAGACGCTCGAGGCTGCACTGCCGGGTGTAGAGGTCGACCGCCTCGCTCGGGTCGCTGCCCAGGCGGTCCGCGAGCGTCGAGCGCGCGAGCGAGCTCCCGGTTCCGGTGGTTCGTCTCGGACGCGGAGCCGTAGACCGCCTCGTCGACCCCGAGGCTACGCCCGGCGAAGCGGAGAGGCCCTCGTGCACGAACGACCAGCGCGACTCGGGGTCGGCGCCCGGAGACGCGGCTCGTCGTGGCGATCGCGCCCGGGTTGACCATCGGGTTCGTGCGGCCGTCCTCGCTCCGCTCGACCGCTTCCAGTGAGTTGAACGGCAGCCCAGTCGCGTTGGCGCCGACTCGTCGCGACCGCATCGGCTCGGGACCGAGCGCGTCGCAGACGAGCGCGAAGACGAACGGCTTCGAGACGCTCATGATCGCGAACTCGTCGTCCGCGTCGCCGACGGTGTGGAGGTCTCCGCTCGTGGCGACGACCGCGATCCCGAAGCGGTCGGGCGGTGCGTCGCGCAGCGCCGGATACACCGACGACGTCTCCCCGTCCGTGTTCGCCCGGAACCGCTCGTAGGCGTCGTCGACGAGCGCCCGCACGAGCTCGGGCCGGGGCAGCTGCCCGGTCGAGACGAAGGCGCTCACAGGAGCGAGTTCCGCTGGAGCCAGCGCATCGCGAAGAACCCCCGAGCGGCGGGACGTCGAACGTTGCCACCCGGTGAGGACCGTCACCCGGCTCGCCGATCGCTAGTCCAGGTGGACGGACGACCCCGGGCCGAGCGGGATCCCGAGCAGGTACCAGGCGACGAAGAACAGCGTCCAGATGATCGACAGGACGACGACGAACGGCAGCATCATCGCGACGACGGTGCCGATCCCCGCGTCCCTGCGGTAGCGCTGCGCGAAGATGATGATCAGCGGGAAGTAGGCCATCAGCGGCGTCATCACGTTCAACGGCGAGTCGCCGACCCGGTAGGCCGCGAGCACCGTTTGCGGTGCGACGTCGAGCCGCAGGAAGAGCGGGATGAAGATCGGCGCGAGGATGGCCCACTTCGCAATCGCCGCCGGCATGATGAAGTCGACCAGCATCGTCACGAAGACGAAGCCGATCAGCAGCCAGACCGCCCCGATGTTGGCCTCCTCGAGCCAGTCGCCGAGCTTCACCGCCGACACCTGCGCGATGTTCGAGAAGCTGAAGTACGCGATGAACTGCGCGATCAGCAGGAACAGGAACAGGAGGCTCGCGAGGCCGGCCCACGACTTCGTGATCGACGCGAGCACCTCGTCGCTCGTCCGGATCGTGCCCGGCTCCCCGACCGTAGGCGAGCCCCGCCGCGAAGAAGATGATCGTGATGATCACGATGAGGCTGTCCATGAACGGCGAGTCGCCGATGATGTCGCCCGTCACGGGATCGCGGAGCGGTGCGTCCGGGAAGCGCGGTGAGCAGGGCGATGACGACGAGCACGGCAGCTGGTCGCGAAGAGGGCGTAGCGAAGCCCCTTCGCCTCCGCCTCCGGTGACACCTCCGGGCCCCTTGTCGGCGTCGAGCGACTCGTCGTCGCTCTCGAGCGACGGGTCGTGCTTTCCGAGGCTCCTCTCGACGATGTACACGGAGACGAGCGTCAGGACGATCGTGACCAGGATCGTCGACGCGATGCCGAAGTAGAGGTTCGCCGCGAGATCGATCGAGCGGTCCGGGTCGACGAGCGCGCTCGCGTCGTTCGTGATCTCGGTCAGCACGCCGTCGAGCGGCGTGATCAGGAAGTTCACGCCGAACCCTGCTGCGACGCCTGCGAACGCAGCCGCCATCCCGGCGAGCGGGTTGCGGCCGACGCTCTTGAACGCAGCCGCCCCCAGGGGTATCAGCACGAGATACCCGGCGTCGGAAGCGATGCTCGAGAGGACGCCGATGAAGATGATGATCGGCGTCAGCATCGCCTCCGACGAGACGCTCGACGAGCTTCCGGATCAGCGCCCCGATCAGGCCCGCGGCCTCCGCGAGGCCGACGCCGATCATCACCACGAGGATGATCGCAACGGCCGCGAAGTTCCGGAAGTTGGCGACGAACGAGGTGAACAGGAACCGGATCCCGTCGGCCGAGAGGAGGCTCTCGATCTCCGCCGTCTTCTCGACGACCCGGTACTCACCCTCCTGGACCGACGCGTCCGGAAGGCCGCCGGAGGGCTGGGTGGAGCCGCCCTGGACGACCTCCTCGACCGCGACGGGCGGCGCCTCGACGACCTGGTAGGTGACCTTGATGTCGGCCCAGGCGAGGAGCGCCGACGCGATGATCACGATCACGCACAGCCAGACGAACAGGATCGCGGGGTTCGGCATCTTGTTGCCGCCGCGCTCGATGGCCCCGAGGATCCTCTGCATCGTCCCCGCCGCGGGCTCTGCGGCCGGAGGGGGTGGGGCAGCCTGCTCGCTCACGCTTCCTCCTCGCTCGATCCCGCCCTGAACGCCTCGGCGAACCGTCCGAGGAACTCCGTCTCGACGAGCACGGCCTTCTCGAACTCGTCGAGCAGCACGCGCTCGTTCGGCGCGTGGATGTTCGCGTAGCCGTCGGTCGTCCCGAGGAGAAGGATCTCCGCCTCCGGGACGGCCACGTGGAGGGCGTTGACGAGCGGGATCGAGCCGCCGGTCGCCGCGTACGAGGCCTCGATCCCCCAGGCCGCCTCCATCGCCTCGCGCGCTGCCCGGTACGCGGGGCCTGTCGTCTCGGCGAGGAACCCGTTGCCGGTCACGCCGGGATGGACCGTCAGCCCGATCCCGAACGGCCGCGCGGCCTCGAGGTGGCGGATCACCGCCTCCTGTGCCTCGTCGGCGTCCTGCGCCGGGTGGACGCGCGTGTTGATCTTCGCCCGGGCGCGCGCGTTGACGGCGTTGAGCGCGTCGTCGACGGAGGTGATGTCGATGCCGGTGACCGTGATCGCCGGGCCCGACCAGACGCGGGAGCCGAGATCGCCCGACCCCACGAGCGGCAGGCCGTCCTTGACCTCCGCCAGGGTCCGGAACTCGTCCTCGCTGTAGCCGGCCCCGGTCCACGGCTCGCGGCGGAGGCCCTCGACGGCGACGTCGCCGTTCTCGTCGTGGAGCGTCGCGAGCGCTTGAAGGAGCACGCCGAGCGCATCGGGCGCGGCGCCGCCGTACTGGCCCGAGTGCTTCGGGCCGGCGAGCGTCTCGACCTCCATCGTCGTCTGCGCCATGCCGCGCAGGCCGATGGTGAGGGTCGGCACGCCGGGGCGCACGCTGCCCATGTCCGCGATGAGCATCGCGTCGGCGCGGAACAGGTCGGGGTGCGTCGCGGGATAGTCGTTGAGCGCGCTGCCGACCTCCTCCTGCCCCTCGATCACGATCTTGATCCCGACGGGAGGCCGGCCCTCCCACGCCCGCAGCGCGCCGATGTGGGCGACGATGTTCGACTTCGTGTCCGCGGACCCGCGTCCGAACAGGGCGCCGTCGCGCTCGGTCAGCTCGAAGGGCGGCGACTCCCACTTCTCCTCGTCGCCGGCCGGGACGATGTCGTAGTGCCCGTAGAGCAGGACGGTGGGCGCGCCCTCCGGTGCCGGTATCTCGCCGAGCACGACCGGCGCGGTGTCCGGCAGGTCGAGCGACCGGATGTTCTCGACGCCCGCGCCCTCGAGGAGCTCGACGACGGCGTCCCGCGCCGCGATGAGCGCTGCGTGCGTCTCCGGTGGGTAGCCCGTGGCCGAGACGGACGGGATGGCGACGAGGCGTGCCAGGTCGGCCCGCAGCTGCGGCATCAGCCCTTTGACCCGGTCGGCCGGCGCCACCGGGGTTCCCGCTTCGCCCATCTCGTCCTTTCGCGGCGCGCGCCCCTCGACGCATACCCTTCTCACATCCCCGGGACGCAGGCGCCGATGTGGTCCCCGCCTCGGGCAGGCGTGTCTACTCTGGCGCGGTGCGCGTGCTCACCGTCGTCGGCAACCGCCCGCAGTTCGTCAAGGCGGCGCCGCTCTCCGTGGCGCTCCGGGAGGCGGGGATCGACGAGGTCGTCGTGCATACGGGGCAGCACTGGGACGACGAGCTGTCGCAGGTCTTCATCGACGAGCTCGGGCTCGACGAGCCGGCCCATCGGCTCGACCTCCGCACGGCCGACGTCGACCGGCTGACGCCGCCGATCGCCGCGGTGCTCGCGGCCGAGACGCCGGACGTCGTGCTCGTCCTCGGGGACACGAACTCGACGCTCGCCGGCGCCCGGGCTGCGGTGGCGGCCGGCGTCGCGCTCGCGCACGTCGAGGCGGGCCTGCGGAGCGGTGACCTGTCGATGCCCGAGGAGCGCGCGCGGATCGAGGTCGACGGGCTCGCAACGCTGCTCCTCTGCCCGGACGAGCGATCGGCGGCGACGCTGCGGGACGAGGGCGCCGCCGGGCGTGTCGAGGTGGTCGGCGACGTGATGGCCGACGCGACGCTCCGCTTCGCACCGATCGCGCGCGAGCGTGTCCCACCGCCCCACGCACCCGGCGCGTACGTCGTCGCGACCATCCACCGCGAGGCGAACGTGCGCCCCGAGCGCCTGCGCAGGATCGCCGAGGGCCTCTCGCAGATCGAGGAGCCCGTCGTGCTGCCCGCCCACCCGCGAACCGCGTCGGTGCTCGAGGCGCACGGCATCCCGCTCGGGGCGAACGTCGAGCTGCGCGAGCCGATGGGCTACCTCGCGTTCGCGTCCGCCGCGTCGCAGGCGCGGGTCGTCGCGACCGACTCGGGCGGGCTCCAGAAGGAGGCGTACTGGTATCGGGTGCCGTGCGTCACGATGCGCCCGTCGACCGAGTGGGTCGACACGGTCGCGGTCGGCGCGAACGTGCTCGTCGACGACGACCCGCACGCGATCGCCGAGGCGGTCCGCGCGGCGCGCTTCCCGCCGGACGCGCCGCCGCTCTACGGCGACGGGGACGCCGCCGCGCGGGTCGCGAACGCGCTCCTCGCGTCACTGCGCGCCCTAGAGGATCTGCCCGGGCAGCCGAGGACGCGAGCAGCGTCTCCGCGCGGCTCGGCGCGAGTGTCGCTGCGAAGTCCGTCAGGATTCGCCGCGCCTCGTTCGTCGGCCACGGCCGCAGCCTCCTCGTCACCGGTCGTCCGCAGGACATCCGCGAGCGCCGCCCGTGATTGCCAGCGTCCAACGGGGTTGACGAGCGCGTCCGCGATCTCGACCGCTGAACGGCTCTCGCGGAGCCCGTCGGCCGGCCGGCCCGAGCGCCACGAGCGCGCGGCCCAGGTGGGTCCGGGCGAGGACCTCGTACTTCCGCCGTCGGGTACGTGTGGTCACGTCGACCGCTTTCGTCGCCCATTCGGCGGCCACGTCCGGCGGATCGGCGTGGAGGGCGATCTCGGAGCGCGCGACCGCGAGGCGGCCGATGATCAGCCAACGCGTCCACCCGGTCGCCTCGGACGCGTCCTCCCAGAGCGCCGGCCAGTCGGCCTGGGCGCGGCCGACGTCCCCGGCGAGCAGCGCCGTCTGGAGAAGATCGGAGAGCGCAAAGCGACGTGGCATCGCGAAGGAGAGGTTGCGCGCCGCCTCCAGTGCGGCCTCGTTCGCGGCGCGCGCAGCATCGAGGTCTCCAAGCTCACGGAAGATCACCGACTGGTAGTTGGACAGGTACGAGCCCGCGCGTCCCAGCTCCTGGGCGATCGTCAGCATGGCGTCCAGCGTCGCGAGCGCCTTCTCGTGCTCGCCGAGCCCGACGCTCGCCATCGCGTCGATGCCACCGCCGCGGAGGAGCGCATGGACGCTCTGCACCTCGCCCCCCGCCTCGCGCGCTCGGGCCCCGCACTCCGCGGCGCCGCGGTAGTCCCCCGTCCAGTACTTCACGCTGGCCTGGAGGTGCATGTGGTCGGCGCGCTCGTAGCCTCGGGCTCCGGCGGGCCACAGCTCGAGCGCTTCGTCGCCGAGGGCCACCGCGCGCGCGACGTCGCCGTCCTCCCCGCGCATCGCGAGCGCGTTCGAGACGACCGCCAGCGCCGCGGCGCGGCCGTCGGGCTCGCCGAGGCTCGTGGCGAACGCGAGCGCCTCCTCTCCGTAGCGCAGCGCCTCCTCGTGGCGCTCGCACCAGATCTCCGCTCGCCCCGCGTACAGGAGGCCGTCGAGCCGCTCGGCCCCTCGCAGGTCCGGGAGCGCTGCGGCCAGCTCCGCCACGGCCTCCTGGTCGGCGTCGAGCGCCTTCAGCGCCATCCCGCGTCGCAGGCGGATCGTCGTTCGCATCTCGTGGTCGGTAGCAAGCTCGAACGCCTGCGAGTAGAGATCGACGACCTCGGGCGTCGCCCACCCGCGCTCGGCGACGCGCGGCCGCGGAGAGAAGGTGCGGCACCGCACGAGCGGGCTCCTCGGCGAGGCGCCAGTGGTGCGCGAGGATCCACGCGACGGCCTCCGTGTCCTCGCCGACCTGAGCCTCGATGTAGCGGGCCACGTCCGCATGACGGTCGGCCCGCTCTGCACGCGGGAGCGTCGAGTACGCGACGTCGCGGATCAGCGCGTGCCTGAAGCGGTACTCGATGTCGCCCTCGAGGCGGCTCGAGTGCTCACGGCGGACGAGATCGCGTCGCTCGAGCTCGTCGAGCGCCTCGTCGACCGCCTGCTCCTCGGAGACCGCCGCGACGACGTTCCTCCAGAAGCTTCGCCCGACGACCGATGCCGAGAAGAGCACCGATCGCAGGTGGGGCGGCAGCACGTCGAGGCGCGACGCGATTGCAGCCGTCACGGTCACCGGAAGGCCGGTTCCGGAGGCGCCGTCCGCCAGCGCGGCCGAGAGCTCCTCGACGAAGAGCGGGTTCCCTTCCGAGACTGCGACCAGCCGGTCGACGATCTCATCGCTCCCTGACGGATCGTCGACGAGGCCCTGTGCGAGCTCCCGCGTCTCCGCGGCGCTCAGTGGATCGAGGACGATGCTCGAGTGCGCGGGCAGTCGGGCCCCCCACGGGCGCTCGTCGAGGAGCTCCGGCCGGGTGAGGACGACGATCACGACAGCCGCCTGGCGCAGCTGCGCGGCGAGGTACTCGATCAGGTCGAGCTCGGACGGAGCCGCCCAGTGGATGTCCTCGAAGACGACGAGCGTCGGCTGCTCCTTGCCGAGGCACTCGATCATGCGCCGCATCGCGAGAAACACGAGCCGCTGGTTCACACCCGGGATGCCGGTCCCGAGCCCGAGGAGCAACCCGATGTAGCGCGCGGTGTCCGCGCTCTCGGCAGCGGGCACGAGCCGGGCGACGCCCTCGTCGAGCTTGTCGCGTGCGACCGCCGGTGGGTCCGAGTCGAAGATCCCGAACGCCTGTCGCACGATCTGCGTCGCAGCGTGGTAGCCGGTCCGCTCCTCGTACGGCAGGCAGCGCCCGCGGAGCAGGCGGCCTCCAGCGCGCTTCGACCTCCGCGGCGATCTCGCGGCACGAGCCGCGACTTCCCGATGCCGGTCGTCCCGACGACGGTGATCAGGTGCGGCCTCGAGTCGAGCGTCGCCTGACGCCACACGGAGCGGATCAGGTCGAGCTCACGCGTCCGCCCGACGAACCGGCCCAGCGGCTCGGGCCGTACGGCCGGCTCCGAGATCACGCGCGTCGCGCGCCACGTCTCGACCGGGCTCGCCTTCCCCTTCGCGACCGACGGAGGAAGCTCCTCGTAGGCGATTGCGTGTCGCGTCGCCCGCCGGGTCTCGGCGCCGACGACCAGGCTGCCGATGGGCGCAGCGGACTGCAGCCGGGACGCCGTGTTCACCACGTCCCCGATCGCGAGCGCCTCTCCCGCATCTCGCCTGTTCACGCTGACGATCGCCTCGCCGGTGTTCACCGCCGCGCGCGCCCCGAGCGCAAAGCCCTGCGCGCGCAGCTCCGCGACCGCCTCGAGCACCCGCAGGCCCGCGCGCACGGCTCGCTCTGCGTCGTCGCTGTGCGCGACCGGAGCCCCGAACACGGCCATCACCGCGTCCCCGATGAACTTCTCGACCACTCCGCCGTAGGCCTCGATCCGCTCGCGGGCGACCGCGTGGTACGCGCTCAGGGCGTCTCGGACGTCCTCGGGGTCCGCGTCGTCCGCGGACGCGGTGAACCCCTCGAGGTCGACGAACAGGATCGAGACGAGCTTCCGCTCCTCGCGCGGGGCGGGCGCGTCGGCGAGCGCCGCGCCGCACTGTGGGCAGAACAGGGCGCCCGCAGGCGACCTGTGACCACAGCGCGCGCACGTGACCCCCTCGCCCGGCGACGGCGCGTCCACCCGGAGGAGTATTCCGACGCGGGACGGCGAAGTCCAAGAGGCATCGCGGCCCGGCTTGTGACGATCGGTTACAAGGTGGCGTCCATCGCTAGCATTTCGACCTCGTGACCGGCCCCGAGACAACCACGACGACGAGCGGCGCGTCCCGGCGACGGGCAGCCGAGCACCGCGACGTACGACGTCGCGATCGTCGGCGCCGGGCTACGTCGGCGTGCCCCTCGCGCAGGTGTTCGCGGAGGCCGGGCGACGCGTCGTGCTCGTCGACGTCGACGCGCGCAGCGCGTCGAGAAGCTCCGCCGCGGCGAGAGCTACATCGAGGACGTCCCGTCGGAGACGCTCGCGCGGCTCGTGTCCGAGCGGTGTCCTCGGCGCCACCACCGACTACGACGTGCTCCGCGAGGCGTCGACGCGATCCTGATCGCTCTCCCGACGCCGCTCTCGCGGCAGCGCGAGCCCGACCTCTCGATCGTCCTCGCAGCGGGCGACGAGATCGGGAAGCGCTCTGAAGCCGGGACAGCTCGTCGTCCTGGAGTCGACGACCTACCCGGGAACGACGCGCGACGCGCTGCTCCCCGTCCTCGAGCGGGCGTCCGGCATCGTCGCGGGCAAGGACTTCCATCTCGCCTTCTCGCCCGAGCGCGTCGACCCCGGCCGCGTCGACTGGACGACGAAGAACGTGCCGAAGGTCGTCGGAGGGATCGACGAGGCGTCGACCGAGGCTGCAGCGGCGCTCTACGAGTCGGCCGTCGACACGGTGCACCGCGTCTCCTCGCCGGAGGCGGCCGAGCTGACGAAGCTCCTCGAGAACATCTTCCGCTCGGTCAACATCGCGCTCGTCAACGAGCTCGCGCAGCTCTGCGACCGGATGGGGATCGACATCTGGGAGGTCGTCGACGCGGCCGCGACGAAGCCCTTCGGGTTCATGCCGTTCCAGCCGGGCCCCGGCCTCGGGGGTCACTGCATCCCGATCGACCCCTTCTACCTCACGTGGAAGGCCCGCGAGTTCGACTTCCAGACGCGGTTCATCGAGCTGGCCGGCGAGGTCAACCAGAACATGCCGTACTACTGCCGCTCGCGCGTCTCGCAGGCGCTCAACCACGGCGCGCAGAAGTCGCTCTCGGGGTCGTCCGTGCTCGTGCTCGGCGTCGCCTACAAGGCGGACATCTCCGACTGGCGGGAGTCGCCCGCCGTGAAGCTCATCGAGCTCCTGCAGAACGCGGGCGCCTCGGTCGCCTACCACGACCCGCACGTCCCCGCCTTCACGACCGACGGGATCGCCCTCGAGTCCGTGCCGTTCGCTCCCGCCGACTACGACGCCGTCGTGATCGCGACCGCGCACTCGGGGATCGACTACGCGAAGCTCGTCGCGGACGCGCAGCTCGTCGTCGACCTGCGGAACGCGACCGGGCCGCGCGGGCGTCACGAGCGACAAGGTCTGGAAGCTTTGACCCGCGTCGCCCACGCGGGCGTCGGGGGCTGGGGAAGGAACGTCGCGCGAGTCGTCGGCGAGCTCGCCGACCTCGCGTGGATCTGCGACACCGACGAGGAGCGGCAGGCGCAGTACGCGGCGCGCTACCCGCAGGCGCGCGTGACCGGCGCCTTCGAGGACGTCCTCGCCGACGACACGGTCGATGCGGTCGTGATCGCGACTCCCGTGCCCACGCACCACGCGCTCGCGAAGCAGGCGCTCGAGGCGGGCAAGCACGTGTTCGTCGAGAAGCCGCCGGCGATGCGCGGAGTCGAGATGGAGGAGCTCGTCGCGCTCGCGGAGCAGCACGACCTCGTCCTCATGCCCGGGCACCTGCTCCTCTACCACCCCGGCCTGCGCACGGTGAAGGACCTCGTCGACGCAGGCGAGCTCGGCGAGGTCGCCTGCGTCTACGGCAACCGGCAGAACCTCGGCGTGATCCGCTCGAACGAGAACGCGCTCCTGTCGCTCGGCGTCCACGACCTCTCCGTGATCCTCTGGCTCCTCGGCGAGGAGCCGAGCGAGGCGATCGCCCACGGCATGGACTTCCTCCAGGAGGGGATCGAGGACGTCGTCTTCTGCTTCCTGCGCTTCCCGTCCGGCAAGGTCGCGCACATGCACCTCTCGTGGCTCGACCCCCACAAGATGCGGAAGATGACCGTCGTCGGCCGCGAGAAGATGGTCGTCTTCGACGACATGGAGCTCGAGCGCAAGGTGACGGTCTACGAGAAGGCCCCCTGGGAGCCGGCGGAGACGTACGGCGAGTGGCGCACGAGGACGGGCGACATCTACAGCCCGAAGGTCTCCACCGACGAGCCGCTCAAGCTCGAGCTGCAGCACTTCCTCCGGCTCGTCGTCGAGGGCCCGGGCGACCACCGTGAGGCGCGCGACGGGCTCGCCGTCGTCCGCACGCTCGACCGGCTCAGCGAGAGCCTCCGCTCGACGTCGTGAGCGCCGAGGTGCATCCGACCGCGGTCGTCCACCCCGGGACGATCCTCGGGGAGGGCGTCAAGGTGCTCGAGCACGCCGTGGTCGGAAAGCAGCCGACCCTCTCGCCGCGCTCGACCGCGAAGCGTGAGCCGCTGCCGCCGACCGTCGTCGGCGACGGCACCGTCATCTCCACGGCGGCGATCGTCTTCGCCGGCTCGACGATCGGCGCGCGCGTGATCCTCGGCGACCAGTCCTGCGTCCGGGAGCGGGTCACGATCGGCGACGACGTCGTCCTCGGGCGCGGCTCGCTCGTCGAGAACGACACGACGATCGGCGACCGGACGAAGATCCAGGCGGACGCGTACGTGACGGCCTACTCGACGCTCGAGGAGGACGTCTTCATCGCGCCGTGCGTCGTCACGACGAACGACAACTTCATGGGTCGCACCGAGAAGCGGCTCGAGCTCCTGAAGGGCCCGACGGTCCGCCGTGGAGCACGCGTCGGCGGCGGCGCGATCCTCTGCCCCGGCATCGAGGTCGGCGAGGAGGCCTTCGTCGGGGCGGGCGCGGTCGTCACGAAGGACGTCCCGCCGCGTGCGGTCGTCGTCGGGAGCCCCGCGCGGGCGATCCGCGAGGTGCCGGACGACGAGCTGCTCGACGCTCAGGCGCCGTAGCGTCGCGACGCGGCGTCAGGTCGCTACCGCGTGCGGACGATCGAGAGGCGGTACGCCACGGGCGGATGGCTCGGCGCCGTGAGGCGCGCCTGGAGGTAGTGCCAGCCCTCCTGGACGCCGGTCCAGGCGAGGCGCTGGCGGCGCCCGGCGCGGGTCGAGATGCGGACGCGGCGGTTCGGCGGGGCCAGGCCCGTGACCTGCGCGGTCCCCGGGCGCCAGAGGACGAGCACGACGTTGCTCGGCACCGCGGGGACGAGCGAGGTGAAGAGCCGCTCGCCGCGCCGCAGGTAGATCGCGTAGACGTCGTCCTGGTCGTCCCAGAAGTCGACCGACGCACGAACGAAGCGCGCCTTCTCGCCCGGTGCGAAGTAGAGCGGGTACGCGTCCTCGCCCGCGTTGTCGTTCGGCTCGTGCGCGTCGCGCGGCGGCACGGCGCCGTCGAGCGCGCCGATCGCCGCCGTCGCGTCCAGGGCGCCCCATCCCGTCAACGGGTCGCGGCCGAGCGGGCACGTCCGGCAGCCCGAGGACGCCGTCGCGT
This sequence comes from uncultured Actinomycetes bacterium, assembly GCA_963712255.1. GTDB lineage: Bacteria > Actinomycetota > Thermoleophilia > Gaiellales > Gaiellaceae > Gaiella. The sequence continues at coordinate 250,576 of CAVQHL010000014.1, read as the reverse complement.
CGACCGCCGTCCGCTCGATGATCGCGGTCACCTGCTCGGGACGGAGCAGCGGCCGCACGCCGAGCAGGTTCGCAGCGGCGGCGGTGGCCTGCGGCGCGGCGAACGACGTGCCGTCGGGCGGACGGAACTCGTCGGACGCGCACGGCGTGTAGCCCTGCTCCTGGCAGCCGGGGCGCGACGCGGTGATCGAGCGCGGGAACGTCGACAGGATGTCCTCGCCGGGAGCGGCGACGTCGTTGTAGACGGCGTCGCGATTCGAGAACCCGGGCGAGCCGCCGCTCCGGGTGAGCGCGCTCACGCCGAGGACGTGCGGGAGCGCTGCCGGGTAGCTCGCGAAGTGCCACGGCGAGCGCGGCGCCTGGTCGGCGTTCCCGACTGCCGCGACCACGACCGCACCGCGCTTCACCGCGTAGCGGATCGCCTCCTCCTCGAGCCGCGAGTAGGTGTCGCGGCTCGGCCTCCGGGGGTCGCGGAGGCCGCCGAGGGAGATGTTGATCACGCGCGCGCCGTTGTCGACCGCCCACCGGATCGCCTTCGCCTCGGCCTCGACCGCGATCGTCCCGCTCGGCGAGACGACCTTCGCGACGACGAGCTCGGCCGCGGGCGAGAGGCCGGCGATGCCCGTCGAGTTGTCGAGCTCCGCGGCGATGATCCCCGCGACGATCGTCCCGTGGCCGCGCGTGTCCTGGGCGGTGCCGCTCGACGAAGCTCTTCGCGAGCGCGACGCGCCGGACGAGATCCGGGTGCATGAGGTCGATCCCGGAGTCGATCACCGCGACGCGCACGGGCGCGAGAGGAGGCAGCGTCTCCCAGGCGTCGTAGGACCGGTTCGCGATCGCGTACCACTGGCGCGAGGCGAGCGGGTCGGTCGGCTCGAACGCGAGGCGGCGCTCGCGCGCCGGCTCGACCCAGGCGACGCCGGGAACGGCCCGGAGCGCCGAGGGGCTTGCATCGGCGGTCAGCGCCCGAAGCGGCGCGAGCCGCTCGACGCGCGCGCCCGTCGCCCGCTCGATCGCGCGGGCCACCACGGCCGGGTCCGCGCCCGGCTCGATCCCGACGTGGGATCGCGCGCCGAGGCTCGCCGCGGGAAACGCGAGCGCGGCGCAGCAGGCGAGCGCCCCGAGGAGGGCGCGCCGGCTCACGCCTTGAACCGGACCGTGAGCGCCGGGCCCGGAGAGGCCGTCGGCGGTCAGCCGGAACACGGTCGTCGCGTCGAGACGGATCGAGACGGCGAACGTCCCGTCCTCCCCGGGCGCGAGCTGCCGCACCTTGGCCCACGCGCCCCCGCTGCCACGGCGCTCGAGGACGACGGCCTCGACGTTCCGTGACGAGCCCGGTCAGTCGGAGCTTCCCGTTCGGGAGCGGTCACCGTCGGCCCGTCGAGCCGCATCATCCCGAGCCGGAACCCGGTCGACTTGAGGCCGAGACGGGCACGGACGTCGCTCAGGCGCACGTCCGTCGAGCCGGCCGCCGTCGCGAGGCGAATCGCGGCGGGGCGGCCGGGGGCGCCGGGGAGGTACGAGACGTCCGTGACCGCGCCGCCGATCCCGAAGCGCTTCGCGAGCTGGGGGCCGGTGAGGAGCTGAGAGGGCCACCGGAAGTTCGGCGACACCGAGTCCCAGCGGTCGTCGACCGCCTGGAGATACGGGATGTCCGTGCCGAAGATGTCGAGCGAGCTGATCGTCCGGCCGCCGCTCGAGGAGAAGTAGAACGTCTGCGCCGGCGCGCCCTCGTACGTGACGATCTCGCCCTTCGTCTCGGTGACCGCGCGCGTCGGTCCCGAGCCCTCCGAGGCGACGCCGTAGTACACCTGGCTGCGCCAGTCGGAGTAGAGATCGAAGCCCTTCGCCTTCACGAGGTGCGCCACGGCATAGGTGCGCGCGGCGACCGCCTGCGCCTTGAGCGCCTCGAGCGGCCAGTCCTTCGGCATCTCGCCGGGGACGACGCCGAGCAGGTACGCCTCGAGCCCGACGACGTTGACCAGCTGGAGCTTCGCCCCCGCCTTCGCGACCCGGAGGTCGCCCCGGTAGCCCTTGTCGCCGACGGTGAGGAACGACCCCGGCGTTGCGCGGAACGTCAGCGGCCCGGGGAGGGCGAGCTGCTTGCCCGCTTCACCGACCGGCAGCTGGAGCTTCGGCCCGAGCGTCACGGGCCCGACCGGCAGCACGTACCGCTTCCCGTTCGCGTCGAACACCGCGAGCGCGTTCGTCACCGTGATCTTCGCGAGGCCGTCACCGACGAGCACGCGCACCCGCTCGAGGATCGACGTGGGCGCCGAGCCGATCTGGGTGCCGCGGTAGTAGTGCCCGAGGATCGTCCGGTAGTCGCGCCCGGCCTTCGCCTGGCCGAGCGCGCCCCACTGGCTCATGCCGACGCCGTGCCCCCACCCGCCGCCGGCGAGCACGAACGCAGGCTGCGGCGGCTTCGGCGCGCCGTGCACCGAGGCCGCGGCCGCGGCGGCGGCGAGGACGGCGGCGAAGGCGACGAGGCGGCGCATGCTTCCGGATCGGCTGCGGACGATCACGACTGCAGCCGCGCGGCGTACTGCTCCTCGTAGTAGCGGCGGTAGTCACCGGACTTGATCGGCTCCCACCAGGACCGGTTCGCGCGGTACCAGTCGACGGTCGTCCGGAGGCCCGTCTCGCCGAACGAGTGCTCGGGCGACCAGCCGAGCGAGCGGAGCTTCGAGTCGTCGAGCGCATAGCGGCGATCGTGGCCCGCGCGGTCCTCGACGTGGCGAATGAGCGACGGGTCGGCGCCGGTCAGCTCGAGGATGCGGTGCGTCACCTCGATGTTCTCGTGGTCCTCGCCGCCGACGTTGTAGATCTCGCCCGGCCGGCCCTCGCGCAGCACGAGCTCGACGCCGGCGCAGTGGTCTTCGGCGTGGAGCCACTCGCGCACCTGCTTCCCGTCGCCGTAGACCGGGAGCGCCTCGCCCTCGAGCGCGTTCGTGACGAAGAGCGGGATCAGCTTCTCGGGGTACTGGTTCGCCCCGTACGTGTTCGCGCCGCGGGTGATCGACGCGTCGACGCCGTACGTGCGCACGTACGCGAGAACCTGCAGGTCGCCTCCGGCCTTGGCGGCGCTGTACGGGCTCGACGGCCGCAGCGGATCGTCCTCCAGGGCGCGTCCGCCGGCCTCGAGGTCGCCGTAGACCTCGTCCGTCGACACCTGGACGAAGCGCGCGCCGTGCGCCCGCGCCCACTCGAGCAGCGTCATCGTCCCGAGCACGTCGGTGTGCACGAACTCCTGCGGGCCGAGGATCGAGCGGTCGACGTGCGTCTCGGCGGCGAAGTTGACGATCGCGTCGCAGCCCTGCGCGGCCCTCGAGACGGCGTCGGGGTCGGCGATGTCGCCGACGACGAGCTCCGCGCCCGTGTCGGCGAGGTTCGCGGGGTTCCCCGCATAGGTCAGCTTGTCGAGGACGACGACCTCGTCACCGCCTGCGACGAGCCGCTTCACGAAGTGCGAGCCGATGAAGCCGGCGCCGCCCGTCACGAGAACGCGCATCGGGGGAGGGTACCGACCCTCGACCTGCGTCGACCCGAGGCGAGGCCGAACTTGTGGCGTATCGTCACAAGGTTCTGCGCCGCACCGAACCGCTCGCGGCGCTCGTGCGAACCACTGTCGTGGCCGCGTACACGTTCGTCGACGAATGGCTGGTGCCTGCACCGGCCGAGGCGGTCTACGCCCTCCTCTCCTGCCCGCGCGAGTACCCGCGCTGGTGGGGCGACGCCTTCCTCGAGGGCGAGGGCGACCCGGGGCCTGCCGCGCCGGGGAAGCGGGCCCGCCTCGTGACCCGCGGACGGCTGCCGTACCGCCTGCGCTGGGACCTCGTCTGCGTCGAGGCCGACGCGCCGCGGCGGCTCGTGTCGCAGATCCACGGCGACTTCGAGGGCGAGGGAATCTGGACATTCGAGCCGGCCGACGGCGCGACGCGCGTTCGTCCTGGAATGGCGTGTCGACGTGCGGAAGCCGCTCGTGCGGCACCTGACGCCGCTCCTCCGCCCGCTCTTCGCCTGGAACCACCGCTGGGCGATGCGCCGCGGACAGGCGAGCATCGTCGCCGAGCTCGCGGCGGCGGCTCTAGCCGATCGCCGCCAGGCAGGCGCGGAGGCCGTCGCGCCAGTGCGGTAGCCGCGGAGCGTCCTTCTCGCTCCGGAGGACCGACACCGCCGGACGCGGCGCCTTCGCGCCGAACTCGGCGGTGGTGATCCGCCGCACCCGGCAGTCGATGCCGGCCTCCTCGAAGATCGCCTCGGCGAAGTCGGCCCAGGTGCAGTCGCCGTCCGCGGCAAGGTGCCAGATGCCGAACGCCGCGCCGCCGTCGACGAGCGCGCGCGTCGCCTCGGCGAGGTGCCCGACGTAGGTCGGGCAGCCGCGCTGGTCGTCCACCACCGCGACCTCGTCGCGCTCCGCGCCGAGCCGCAGCATCGTGCGCACGAAGTTGTGCCCCGTCTCGCCGAAGAGCCACGAGCTCCGGACGATCCACGCGCGCTCGCCGGCCGCCGCCTCCGCGTGGAGCTTCGTCCTCCCGTACGCGGAGGCGGGCGCGGGCGCGTCCGACTCGAGGTACGGCGCGCCCTTCCGGCCGTCGAACACGTAGTCGGTCGAGTAGGCGACGATCGGCGCCCCGAGCGCCGACGCGTGCGTCGTGCCGCCGACGTTGACGGCTGCTGCGCCCTGGGGGTCGTCCTCGGCGCCGTCGACGTTCGTCCACGCCGCCGCGTGGAGGACGAGGTCGGGCGGCCACGGGAGCGGCGGCGCCTCGAAGCGGACGTCCCACTCCTGACGGCCGAGGGCGAGCACGTCGTCGTCCGCGAAGACACCGGCGAGCGCGTGGCCGAGCTGGCCGCCGGCGCCGGTGATCAGGGTGCGGCGTCGCGCTCGGAGAGGATCGGCGTCGTCGTGCTCCACAGGTGCGCGACCCGCGGGTCGTTCCACGGGACGCCGTGCTCGTCGGGGTCGTCGGGGTCGTACTCCTCGGTGACGTGGTAGCAGAGGAGGAGGTCCGTGAGCGCCTCGTACCCGTGCGCGTGGTGACCGGGCACGTAGAGGCCGACCGGGTTGTCGTCTCCGATGTCCTCCGTGAAGGTCGTCCCGGTCCCGCGGTCGAGGACGACGACGCGGGCCGTTCCCTCGACGACGATGAAGAGGTCGTCCTGGCCGCGCTCGTGGAAGTGGAGCCCGCGGATGACGCCCTTCCTCGAGAAGACGAGGTTCGTCTGGGTCGTCGGCTTCGGCAGCGCGCTGTCGCGCCGGAGCTCGCTGAACCAGCCGCGGTCGTCCTCGAAGCGGCGAAGCGGGATCCGGACGACGCCGTCGACGCTCATCGGTTGGCGCCCGTCTCGTCGACGAGCCGGCCGATCTCCGCGAGGTGCTGCCAGTGCTTGCCCGCGTCCTCCCACCAGCCCTCGACGCGCACGACGTCGAGCCGGCCCTCCTGCGCGTAGTGGCGGTTGACGTCGGTGATCTCGAGCTCGCCCCGGTTGGACGGCTCGAGCCGCTCGATCAGGTCGAACACGTCCGGCGGGAAGCAGTAGAGGCCGACGACGGCGTCGCGCGACGGCGGCTCGCTGTAGCGCGTGTCGACGACGCCGGCCTTCTCGACGATGTCGGTCACCCGCGCATCGCCGTCGTAGACCACGACGCCGAAGTTCTCGGGGTCGGGGACCTCCTTGACGAAGATCATCGCGCGGTCGTCAGCGGCGTCCCACCTCGCGATCGCCTCCGCCTGGGAGCGCTCGAAGATGTTGTCGCCGAGCACGACGACGAGCTTCTCGCCGCGGGCGAAGTCGCGGGCCATGCCCACGACCTGCGCGATCCCGCCCGCCCGCGTCTGCACCTTGTACGTCAGGTCGAGCGAGAGGAGGGGCTCCCCCGTGCCGCGCTCGTCGAGGTCGCCGTCACCGAGCAGGTCGATCATCTGCCCCGCATGGCCCTTGCCCGTCACGACGAGGACGTTCTCGAGGCCCGCGCGCTGCAGGAGCTGGAGCGGGTAGTAGATCATCGGCCAGCGGCCGACGGGCAGGAGGTGCTTGTTCGCGACCCGGGTCAGCTCGCCGAGGCGGGTCGCCTCGCCGCCGGCGCACACGAGGCCCTTCATGACGCGCGATCGTACTGGTGTCGCGGGGTCGACGGCACGGCGAGGCCGAGCCAGAGGAGCAGCCCGAACGCGATTCGACCGCCGGGCCGATCCCGAACGCGAACGCGAGCGTCCCGACGCCGACCGTGCCGCCGAGCGCGAAGCCGACCGCGGCCACCCCGATCTCGATGACCGCCCGGGTGACGCCGATCCGCGTCCCGGTGCGGCGTGCGCCGACGATCATCAGCGAGTCGCGGGGGCCGGCGCCGAGCGCCGCGCCCAGGTAGAAGCCCGAGCCGAGCGCGATGATCGCGATGCCCGCGACGAGCAGCGTGATCCGGACGCCGAGGCCGTGCCCGGTGAGGGAGTCGATGGCGTCGAGGCTGAGGAGCCAGTCCACGAACAGCCCGATGAGGACGGCGTTCGCGACCGTCCCGATGCCGATCCGGGCGCCGAGCGCCCAGGCGATCGCGAGGACGACGACCGCGATCACGATGTTCGCCGTCCCGAACGAGATCGAGGTCCGCTCGCTGATCCCCTGGGAGAGGACGTCCCACGGGCTCAGCCCGAGCTCCGACTGGAGCTGGAGCACGATGCCGAACGCGAAGAGGAAGAGCCCGACGACGAGCGAGAGCCCGCGCACCACGGCGCCGCCACGGATGCGAGGTGGCTCGATCACCCGGCGTGAGGCTCAGACGCCGGCGCGTCGGCGTGCGCGCGACTCGGCCTTGCGCTGCCGGACGCCCGGCGCGGCGCGCACCGCGGCGGTCCAGACGTACGCGATCACGGCCAGCGCTGCCGCGACACCGATGGCGATCCGACGGAGCACACGCACGCTTGCATCGTAAGGGCCGGAACGGGGTAATACTTCATGGACTCTCCCGAGACGAAAGGACGGCCGCATGGCGAAGAAGAAAGCGGCGACGACGATGTCGGACACCATCGAGACGGTGAAGCCGTACCTCGCAGCGCGCGCTCAACGACGAGGAGTTCCGCAACGACCTGAAGGACGCGCTCGCGGCTGCACGCGAGCTCTATGGCCCGTTGTCCAAGCAGAACGGCGTGAGCGGCGGCGCCCGCGCCCTCGCGACCGACAAGAAGGCGCAGGAGCAGATGCGCCGGGCGATCGACGACCTGCTGAGCGCGAAGGACACGCTGCAGGGCAAGAAGAAGAAGGGCCACAAGGGCCGCAACATGGTCCTGCTGGCGGGCATCATCGCCGGCGCGCTCTACAACCCGTGGACCGGGCCGCAGACCCGCGAGAAGCTCCTCGACATGATCGCGGGCCAGGACGACCTCCAGCCGCTCGACACGTTCGACACGATGGCCGCCGACGCAGGCGCGACGATCGAGGACGCTGCCGGGGAGGCCGCCGAGACGGCCGCCGAGACGACCGACAAGGTCGTCAAGGAGGCCAAGTCGAAGACCTCCTCCTAGGAGGTCTCTACGGATTCGCGTTGGAGCGGGCCTCGCCACCGGCGAGCGCCCGCTGCAGCGCGCCGGGCACGAGGCCGCTCGCGCCCGAGATGTCGCTCGCGTCGAGGAGCACGGCGCCGGCGCGGGCCGATGCGACCGGGAGGCCGTTCCCGGCCCCGGTGACGAGGTACTGCCGTCCGGACGCGAAGGCCACGTCCTCCGCGCGCCTCCAGGCGATCAGGAACGGGTACGGCGCAACCGCGCCGTCGTAGCCGAGCGACAGGAACTCGACCGGGTGGATCTCGAAGTGGAGATGCGGGAGACCGCCTTCCGCGTCCCCCGAGTCCCCGACGAACCCGAGCACGTCACCCGCCTTGACGCGGCGTCCGGCAACGGCGAGCGGCGAGTACGCGTCGAGGTGCGCGTAGTAGAACTCGTTGCCGCCGTCGTCGCGGAGCCACAGCCGCCAGCCGCCGATGTCGTTCCAGCCGACCGAGAACAGCGTCCCGTCCGCGACCGCGAGGAGCGGCGTGCCGGCCGGCGCGACGAGGTCCTCGCCGTGGTGCCACTTGCCGGCGACGTCGCCCCGGAACGCGCCGAACGTGTCGCCGAACGCCGCCGTCCCGAAGATCGGGAACACGTAGCCCCCGTTCGTGAGCCGTGCCGTCACCTCCGGCGCATTGCGCACGAGCTCGGGCGGCGCCCCGGGGATCGAGCGGCCCGGCTCGCGGGGAGCGTTCGGCCCGGGTCGCCGGGGCGGCCCTCCGTCCGGGGAGCCCGGTCTCGTGCCCGTGCCCGGCGTCGTCGGCTTCGGCTTCGCCGGGGTCGTCGGCGCCGCCTGCGCGACGGCCTGTGCGGTCGTCGCCCCGACGACGATCTCCGTCCCGGCGGGAAGGCCGGCGTGCTCGGCGTTGATCCGGATGCGAAGGCCGGTGACGGAGCTCTCCGCCGAGCGCGGCTCGTCCGAGGTCGTGCTCGAGGCGCCGAGGACGTCGAGCGTGCCCCAGTCGGCGAGGGGCAGCTGGATGTTGCCGCTCGGCGTGACGGGCTGGCCGAGGACGACGAGCCCCGTGATCGCCGAGCGGCCGACGTCGCCCGTCGCGCCGGCCGGGCCTGCCGCGGCGCCGACGCGCACCGTGATCGACTGCGCGGAGATCTCCCCGCCGAGCACCGTGACGGCCAGCGCCCGCACGCTCGCCTCTGCCGACGAGGAGATGCCCGGCTGCGCCGTGGCCGTGGTCGTCGCGGCGCCGATCCGGAGGATCGACCCGTCGGCGGGGTGGGCGAAGGCGCCGCCGCCGTTCACGACGGGCGGGGCGGTGTAGAGCGTCGTCGCGACGGTGGGCTGACCGGGCACGGCCACCTGCGCGACGAGCGCGGTGGCGGAGGACTGCCTCGGAGGGGCAGGATCGCCCGTCGCCGCGGCCGCAATGCTGACCGTCGTGGCGCCGAGCGCGAGCACGAGTGCGACGCGGACCCCTCTCACGACACGTCAGGGTAGCGCCGCCGCTCCCGGACACCCCGGATCGCGAGCTGAGCGGCGACCACGAGGAGGAGCACGCCGAACGCGCGCCGGAGCAGGTCCTCGTCGACCGCCTTCGCGATCCGGACGCCGACCTCCGCGCCGACGATCGAGGCGACGCCGAGGACGAGCGCCGCCTTCACCTTCAGGTTGCCGCTCGCGCGCTGACGGATCACACCGGTCGCGGCCGTGGGGACGATCGCGAGGAGCGACGTCGCGGCGGCCTCGACCTGACCGAGGCCGAGCGCGACGAGCGTCGGCACGAACAGGATCCCGCCGCCGACGCCGAACACGCCGGAGAGCACGCCGGCCGCGAGCCCGAGCGACACCGCCGCGACGATCGTCCAGGTGCTCATCCCGCGAGCAGCCAGATTCCGACGGCGGCGAGCAGCACGGCGAACGAGAGCGTGAGCGTCCCGCCCGAGAGACGCCGCTGGACGCTCGTTCCGACGAGGGCTCCGACGACCGCCGGGAGCCCGACGAGCGCGGCGTAGCCGACGCGGACGTCGCCGCGCGCGGCGTAGAACGCGACGCCGGCCGAAGCAGTCAGGAGGATCGCTCCGAGCGACGTCGCCGTGGCGGCGTGGGCGGGGAACGCGACGAGCCAGATCAGCAGGGGGACGACGATGATCCCGCCCCCGACGCCGAACACCGCCGAGAAGACGCCGGCGACGAGACCGATCAGGGCGAGCCGCACCAGCACCGCTCGTATCCTAGGGTCGGCCATGGCGGACGACCCGATCGGCAGGCTCTCGGAGGACCCGCGCCGCGCGGCGGTGCTGCTCGACGTGGACGGGACGCTCGCCCCGATCGTCGAGCGGGCGGAGGACGCGCGCGTCCCCGACGAGACCCGTGAGGAGGTCGCGCGGCTCGCGGGCCGCTACGCGCTCGTGGCCTGCGTCAGCGGCCGGCCGGGCGCCGAGGTCGAGCGGATGCTCTCCGTCCAGGGCGTGGCGATCGTCGGCGAGCACGGGCTCGAGCTCGCCCCGGAGGCGGAGCGGTGGGCGGAGACCGTCTCGGCGTTCGCACGCGGCGTCGACTGGCCCGCCGAGCGGAAGCCGCTCAGCCTCTCGTTCCACTTTCGGCGCGCCGACGACGAGGCGGCCGCGCGCGCCTACCTCCAGCGGGTCGCCGAGGCGGCGGAGCGGGAAGGGCTCGTCCCGCGATGGGGACGCATGGTGCTGGAGGTGCGACCACCGGTCGCGGCCGACAAGGGCACGGCCGTTCGGGCGCTCGTCACCCGAGCAGGCGTCGACCGCGCGCTGTACGCCGGCGACGACACGACCGACCTCGATGCCTTCCGCGGCCTGGACGGCCTCGAGCACGCCGTGCGCGTCGCGGTCGACTCCGGCGAGGCGCCGGCGGAGCTCATCGCCGCTGCCGATCTCGTCGTCGACGGCACGGACGGCGTCCTCGCGCTGCTCCGGTCGCTCTAGCCGGCGGCCTCTCGCCGAAGGACGTCCCAGGCGACCTGCACGTCCTCCTCGGTCGTCCGGGCGTTGCCGATCGCCAGGCGGAGCACGAACCGGCCGCCGAGCCGCGTATGCGAGAGGAACGCCTCGCCGGTCGCGTTGACGCGCTCGAGGAGCGCCTCGTTCTCCTCGTCCGTCCCCTCGTGCCGGAAGCAGACGAGCGAGAACGGCCGGGGCGCGCAGACCTCCCAGCCCGGCTCCGCGCGGACCCAGTCCTCGAACAGCGCGGCGAGGCGGACGTGCTCGCGGATCACCGCCTGGAGCCCCTCACGCCCGTAGCAGCGGAGGACGGCCCACAGCTTCAGCGCGCGGAACCGCCGGCCGAGCGGCACCGCGTACTCGCTCAGGCTGACCACGTCCTCGTCGACCCGCAGGTACTCGGGGACGAGGCTGAACGCGCGCCGCAGGTCGTCGGGCCGCCGCGTGAGGAACACCGAGCAGTCCATCGGCGTGAGGAGCCACTTGTGCGGGTTGACGCCGATCGAGTCCCCGCGCTCCCAGCCCGCGAACAGGGGACGGAGCTCCGGGCAGACCGCCGCGGAGCCGGCGTAGGCGGCGTCGACGTGGAGCCACACGCCCTCGGCAGCGCAGCGGTCGGCGAGCGCGGGGACCGGGTCGATCGCCGTCGAGGACGTCGTCCCGATCGTCGCGACGAGCGCGCAGGCGTCGGTCAGGTCGACGAGCTCGGGCCGCATCGCGAACGCGTCGTCACCGGGCACCGTGCGGAGCTCGAGCTCGAGCAGCCGGGCCGCCTTCGCGGTGGACGAGTGCGTGTGCTCCGAGCAGACGACCACCCGGCGGCCCGGCGCCGCGGCGCGCGCGGCCGCGAGCGCGGTGACGAGGCCGCTCGACGCGGTGTCCTCGAGATGGCCGTGGAGCCCGGCCGGCAGCCCGAGCAGGTCGGCGAGCCAGGCGAGCGTCACCTCCTCGAGCTCCTGGAGCGCCGGCGAGGTACGCCAGAGGATGCCGACCTGGTTCAGCCCCGCCGCGAGCAGCTCGGCGAGGATTCCCGGGTCCGAGCCCGTCGAGGGGAAGTACGCGAAGTAGCGCGGGCTCTGCCAGTGGGTGAGCCCCGGCATGAGGACCTCGTCGAGGTCACGGAGCACCGCGGCGAAGGGCTCGCCCGTGTCCGGGGCGCGCTCGGGCAGCGCCGCGCGGATCGCGCCGGGCTCGACGCGCGAGAGCACCGGGCGCTCGCGGACGCCGTCGAGGTACTCCGCGAGCCACTCGAGCGCGGCAGCGCCGTCGTCGCGGAGGCTCATCCGAGCGTGCTCACCGGCGCCTGCCCGCGATCTCGCGCCACGGGCGCGTGTTGAGGATCTGCTCCTTCGTCAGCCACGCCCGGCGGGCCTGGGCGACGCCGAGCTCGGCGTAGGAGAGCGCTCCGATCGAGTGCGCATCGGTGTTGATCGGGACGAGGACGCCGGCCTCCCCGGCGAGCCGCGCGTGGACGTCGCGCATGTCGAGGCGGTCTGGCTGGCTGTTGATCTCGAGCGCGGTGCCGGTCTCGACCGCGCGCGCGACGACGCGCTCGACGTCGACGTCGGCTCCCGCACGGCGGTTCAGCTTCCGGCCCGTCAGGTGCCCGATGCAGTGGACGTGCGGATGGTCGATCGCGGCGAGGATCCGCTCGGTCGGGCTCTTGTCGAAGGCGGCGTGGAGCGAGGCGACGACCCAGTCGAGCTCCGCGAGCAGATCGTCGGCGACGTCGACCGCGCCGTCCGCCCGGATGTTCGCCTCGACGCCGCGCAGCACCTTGAACGGCTTGACGCGCTCGTTCACCGCCGCGATCTCCTCCCACTGGGCCTCCATCCGCCCGTCGCGGAGGTAGTGCGAGTGGTCGGTCAGCGCGAGGTAGCGATAGCCGCGCCGCTTCGCCTCGCGGGCCATCTCCTCGATCGAGCCCTTCCCGTCCGACGACCACGTCGAATGGCAGTGGAGCTCGCCGACGAGGTCGCCCGTCTCGACGAGCGCCGGCAGGCCGCCGTCGCGGGCGGCCTGGAGCTCGCCGCCGTTCTCGCGCAGCTCGGGCGGGATGAAGGCGTAGCCGAGGAAGCGGTAGAGCTCGTCCTCGGCGCCGAAGCGGTGCACCTCGCCCGTCTCGACCTCGGAGACGCCGTACTCCGAGACGGACAGCCCGCGACGCTGCGCCTCCTCGCGCAGCGCGACGTTGTGGTCCTTCGAGCCGGTGAAGTGCTGGAGCAGGCTGCCGTAGTCCTCGGGCGGCACGACGCGGAGGTCGAGCCGGAGCCCCTGCTTCGTCACGACGGTGGCCTTCGTGTCGCCGTGCGCGGCGACCTCGAGCACCCACGGCAGCTCGACGAAGTGCGCGAGCAGCGCCGCCGGGTCGGTTGCGGTCGCGATCACGTCGAGGTCGCGGAAGGTCTCGCGCCCCCGCCGGACGCTCCCGGCGGGCGAGACCTCGACCGCCGCAGGGTGCGAGCGGAGCGCCTCCACGACGTCGCGGACGACCGGCAGGCCCTGGGCCAGCAGGCCGCGCCGCTCCGGCTCCGGGCCGAAGCCCTTGGCAAGCGCCTCGAGGATTCGCTCCTCGCTCTTCGCGCCGAGCCCCTGCAGGGTGCGGACACGCTGCTGCTCGGCCGCCTCGCGAAGCCCGTCGAGCGTCGTCACGCCGAGCTCCCGCCAGATGCGGGCCGCCGTCTTCGGGCCGAGACCCGGGATGCGCAGGAACTGCGTCACCTCGTCCGGCACCTCCGCCCGGCGCTTCTCGAGCGCGGACATCTCGCCGGTCTCGGTCAGCTCGACGATCTTCGCCTCGATCGTCGCGCCGATCCCCGAGAGCTCCTTCGCCTTCCCCGCGAGCGCGAGCTCGGCGATCGACGCGGCCGTCTCCCGGATGCGCGTGGCCGCGCGCCGGTACGCGAGCACGCGAAACCCCTGCTCGCCCAGGATCTCCGAGACGTCGGCCAGGGCGTCGAAGGCGTCGGCGACGTCCGCGTTGCGGGGCAGCGAGGCCACGCGCCGATCATAGGGACGGGCTCCCCACCGGCGGAGCGGGCAGACTCCCGTCATGCCGACCCGCGCCGTCGTCTGCGTGCCGACCTACGACGAGCGGGAGAACATCGAGCCGCTCGTGCGGGCGCTCGGTGAGGTGCTCGACACGACGCGCGACCGCGTGCTCGTCATCGACGACGGCTCCCCCGACGGCACCGGCGAGATCGCCGACCGGCTCGCGGCCGAGCTCGAGTGGCTCGACGTCCTCCATCGGACGACGAAGGAGGGCATCGGGCGCGCCTACCTCGCCGGCTTCGCACGGGCGCTCGAGTCGGACGCGGAGCTCGTGCTCGAGATGGACTGCGACTTCTCGCACGACCCGAGCGACGTCCCCCGCCTGATCGCAGCGTGCGAGGAGGGTGCCGATCTCGCGCTCGGGTCGCGCTGGGTCTCGGGCGGCGGCACGGTCAACTGGGGCCTCGTCCGCCGTCTGATCTCCCGCGGTGGGTCGCTCTATGCCCGCCTCGTGCTGGGCGTCTCGGTGCGCGACCTCACGGGCGGCTTCAAGTGCTTCCGCCGCCGCGTGCTCGAGACGATCGACCTCGACGCGATCGCGGCGCGCGGCTACGGATTCCAGATCGAGGGCACGTACCGCGCGCTCCGGGCGGGGTTTCGCGTGGTCGAGCTCCCGATCACCTTCGTCGACCGCCGGGTCGGCGAGTCGAAGATGAGCGGTGGGATCGTGGTCGAGGCGATGCGGCAGGTGCCCGTGCTGCGCTGGAAGGCCCTCCGGGGGCGGCTGTGATCGAGACGACCGACGCGTCGTTCGAGGAGGACGTCCTGCGGTCGCCGGCGCCGGTGCTGGTCGAGTTCACCGCCCCGTGGTGCCGGCCGTGCAAGGCGATCGAGCCGTTTCTCGTCGACCTCGAGCGCGAGCACGAGGGCCGGCTTCGGGTCGCGCAGCTCGACATCGAGGACCACCTCGGGACGCCTGCGCGCTACGGCGTCCTCTCCCTGCCGACGGTGATGATCTTCGCCGGCGGCGAGGTCGTCGAGACGATCGACGGCGCCCAGCCGCGTCGCCGCTACGCCGAGGCAGTCGCGCGCGTGCTCGGCGCGTAGCCGTGTCGGACGAGCTGCTCGCGAGCCCGGAGGTCGTCCATCGCAGCGTCCAGCCCGGCCGCCCGGGCCGGAGCGAGCCGCTGCCGGACGCGCTGCACCCCGCGCTCGTCGAGGCGCTCGAGCGGCGGGGCGTCACCGGCCTCTATGCGCACCAGGCCGAGACGTGGGAGGCGGTGGCCCGCGGCGAGCACGTCGTCGTCACGACGGGGACGGCGTCGGGGAAGTCCCTCGCGTTCTCGCTGCCCGGCGCTCGACGCGATCGCGCGCGAGCCGGCGACGCGGGCGCTCTACCTCTATCCGACGAAGGCGCTGGCGCAGGACCAGGCGCGCTGGCTCGCGTCCCTCGGCCTGGGCGGTCTCCGGCCGGCGATCTACGACGGCGACACGCCGATCGAGCGGCGCGCCCACATCCGCCGGAGCGCGAACGCGATCCTCACGAACCCGGACATGCTCCACGTCGGCGTCCTCCCGCACCACGACCGCTGGGGAGACACGCTCCACAACCTGCGGGTCGTCGTGGTCGACGAGGCCCACGTGTACCGCGGCGTCTTCGGGTCGCACGTCGCGAACGTGCTTCGCCGGCTGCGCCGACTCGCGCTCGCCTACGGCGCCGAGCCGGTGTTCGTCCTCGCGTCGGCGACGATCGCGAACCCCGGCGACCTCGCCGCGCGCCTGACCGGGCTCGACGTCCGGGTGGTCGACGTCGACACGTCGCCGCGGGCCGACAGGGAGATCGTGCTCTGGAACCCCGAGCTCCTCGACGAGGAGCTCGGCACGCGCGCCAGCGCGCTCTCGGACGCATCCCGGCTCCTGGCGGGCCTCGTCGGCGAGGGACGGAAGACGATCTGCTTCACGAAGAGCCGGAAGGCGGCGGAGCTCGTCCACCGCTTCGCGAGCGACCGTCTCGACAGCGCGACCGCCCGCCGGCTCGCGCCGTACCGCGCGGGGTACACGCCCGAGCAGCGGCGGGAGATCGAGCGGCGGCTCGTCGAGGGCGAGCTGCTCGGGGTGACCGCGACGGACGCGCTGGAGCTCGGCATCGACATCGGCTCGCTCGACTGCGCGATCTCCGTGGGCTTCCCGGGCACCGTTGCGTCGCTCCGCCAGCAGTGGGGTCGTGCCGGTCGTCGGGAGACGGGGCTCGCCGTGCTCGTCGCGAGCGAGGACGGGCTCGACCAGTTCTTCATGAACGAGCCCCAGGCGCTGCTCGAGCGGACGACGGAGGCGGCGCTGATCGACCACGCCGCGCCGCGGATCCTCGACGGCCACGTGCTCGCCGCGGCGTACGAGGGCCCGCTGACGGAGGCCGACGCGGCGATCCTCGGGCCCGAGGCGCTCGAGCGGGCGGCGCTCCTGCCCGAGCTCGAGGCGACGGCTGCGGGGTACGTCTGGCGCGGCCGCGACACACCCGCCGCGCGTCTCTCGCTCCGCTCGGGCGACACCGAGGGGTTCGTGATCGTCGACGAGGAGAGCGGCGCGGTGCTCGGCACGTCCGAGCGCGAGCGCGCCTTCTCGACGATCCACGAGGGAGCGGTGTACCTCCACCTCGGCGACCAGTACGGCGTGACGTCCCTCGACCTCGAGTCGCGCGCCGCGCTCGTGCGGACGGTCGCGGTGGACTGGTACACGCAGGCGCGAAAGGAGACGGAGACGTCCATCGTCTCCCCGCTGCGGACCGCGTCGGTTGCCGGCGTCGAGCTCCACGTCGGCCTGCTCTCCGTGCGCGAGCAGGTCGTCGCGTACCAGCGAAAGGCGATCGCCGACGGGAGCGTGATCGACACGACTCCGCTCGAGCTTCCCGAGACGTCGTTCGAGACGGAGGGCGTGTGGTTCTCCCCCGGCGACGATCTGCTGGCCGGCATCGACACGATGCCGACGCTCGTCTCCGCGCTGCACGCCGCCGAGCACGCGCTGATCTCCCTCCTGCCGCTCTTCGCGATGTGCGACCGCTGGGACATCGGCGGGCTGTCGACGAACGTGCACGAGCAGACGGGCCGGCCGACGGTGTTCGTCTACGAGGGACACGCGGGCGGCGTCGGGATCGCCGAGCGGGGGTTCGACCGGTTCACCGACTGGGTCGCCGACACCGCCAGGCTGCTCGAGCGGTGCCCGTGCCGGTCGGGGTGCCCGTCGTGCGTGCAGAGCCCGAAGTGCGGCAACCTCAACGAGCTCCTCGACAAGGCGGCCGCGCGGACGCTGCTCGAGCGGATGACGGCCGCGGCCGGGTAGCCGCGTGGGCGGGGACGACGCCGTCGCCGGCGGCGGCGAGCGCGCGCAGACACGAAGTCGGCGCGATCACGGCACAGACGCGGCACGGGTTCTCTGCGATCGTTCGTTCAGGGGAGCCTGCTCCCCCATGGGGGGCGCTGGACCGACTCGCGAGCGGCGCCGCGGCCGACATCGGCCGGCACTGTCGATTCCGGCCGCCGCCGTTCGTCGTGAGGGTGAGACGCCACGACAACGACAAGGGAGGAGCCCGTGGAGTACCTGGCACTGATCTACGCGGACGAGACCGCCTGGGAGGGGTTCTCGGACGACACGCGCAACGCGATGTACGAGCAGTACTCGGAGTTCTGCCGCGCTGCGGGCGACGCCGGCGTGCTCGCCGGCGGCGAGGAGCTCGGGCCGACGGCGTCCGCGACGACCGTCCGGCTGCGCGAGGGTCGCCAGCTCGTGACCGACGGCCCGTACGCCGAGGCGAAGGAGGCCCTCGGCGGCTACTTCATCCTGGACTGCGAGTCCCTCGACGAGGCACTCTCGTGGGCGGCCCGGATCCCGGGCGCATCCCACGGCGCCGTCGAGGTGCGACAGGTCCACGTCGACGAGGAGGCCTGACCGTGAAGTACGCGATGCTCGTCTACAGCGACCAGTCCGACTGGGACGGGATCAGCGAAGAGGAGGCCGCCGAGCGGCGTGCCGAGTCGATGCCTCGCTGGATCACGCTCTTCGAGGAGATGGGCAAGGCCGACCCGGACGCCGGGGGGAAGGAGCTCGTCGCGGCGGCCGAGGCAAAGGTCGTGCGCGTCGTGGACGGCGAGACGGTCATCACCGACGGGCCGTTCGCCGAGACGAAGGAGCAGATCGGTGGGTTGTTCCTCACGACCCTGCCCGACCTCGACGAGGCGATCCGGATCGCGTCGCTCGTCCCGGCTGCCGAATACGGCTCCCTGGAGGTACGGCCTATCGTTGAGCGGTGACTCTCTCGCTCGAGGCGACGTTTCGTGAGGAGTGGCCTCGTGCGGTCGGGATCCTCACACGCGTCCTCGGTGACCTCTCGCTCGCCGAGGACGCGGTGCAGGACGCCTTCGCGACCGCGCTCGAGCGGTGGCCGCGGGACGGCGTGCCTCGCTCGCCCGGCGCCTGGATCGTGGCGACCGCCCGGAACGGCGCGATCGACCGGATCCGGCGCGAGAAGACGTTCGCGCGCAAGGCCGAGCTTCTCGCCCGCCTCGAGGACGTCCCCGCCGACGAAGACGCTGACGTGAGCTCGATCCCGGACGAGCGCCTCGCGCTCCTCTTCACGTGCTGTCACCCCGCGCTCGCGGTCGACGCGCGGATCGCCCTGACCCTCCGCGAGGTCGCCGGCCTTCAGACACCGGAGATCGCCCGCGCGTTCCTCGTCACGGAGCCGGCGCTCGCGCAGCGGCTCGTCCGCGCGAAGCGCCGACTTCGCGAGACGGGGATCCCGTTCCGGGTGCCGCCCGACCACCTGCTCCCCGACCGCGTCCCCGACGTGCTCCGCGTGCTCTACCTCGTCTTCAACGAGGGGTACGCCGCCACCGCGGGCGAGTCGCTCGTCCGCGGCGACCTCTGCGCGGAGGCGATCCGCCTCGCGAAGCTCCTCTGCGTGCTGATGCCGGACGAGCCCGAGGCCTTTGGGCTGCTGGCCCTCCTCCTGCTCCAGGACGCACGGCGCGAGGCGCGCGTCGGCGACGACGGCGAGCTCGTCCTCCTCGCCGACCAGGACCGCCGGCTCTGGGACGGCGCCTCGATCGACGAGGGCCTTCGTGTCCTCCGTCGCGCCGAGTCGCTCCGGCGGCCCGGGCCGTACCAGCTCCAGGCGGCGATCGCGGCGGGTCATGCCGAGGGCGCTGCTCCCCACGTCATTGCGGCGACGTACGCCGCGCTCGAGCAGGTCGACCCGTCGCCGATCGTCCGGCTCAACCGCGCCGTCGCGGTTGCGCTGGCCGGCGACGTCGAGGAGGGCCTGGCGCTGATCGACGGGATCGAGGGCCTCGACGGCTACAGCTACCTCCCCGCCGCGCGGGCGGACCTCCTCCGTCGCCTCGACCGGCACGCCGAGGCGGCGGCGAGCTACCGCGAGGCGCTCGCGCTCACGGACAACGCGCCGGAGCGCCGGTTCCTCGAGCGGCGCCTGCGAGACGTCGGCGGCTGAGCCGCAAGGTCAGAGGCGCGCGAGGACGGCGTCGACCGCCTCGAGCGGGCTCGCGACACGCCGCACGCCTTCCACCGAAGGGCCGTCCGAGGACGACCACCGGCCGCCCGCAGCCGCATCGCGAACGCGATCTCGGCCAGCGTCCCCCAGCTCCCGCCGACGGCGATCACCGCGTCGCCGGACGCCGCGACGGCGAGGTTCCGCGCGTGGCCGACGCCCGTGACGACGACGTGATCGGCCCACGGGTTCGCTTCGGCGCGGCTCTCGCCGGGAAGGATCGCGATCGTGGTCCCGCCTGCCTCCTTCGCGCCTCGATGCGCCGCAGCCATCACCTCGTCGAGCCCGCCCGTAACGACGATGCAGCCCCGCTCCGCGAGGAGCCGTCCGACCTCTTCTGCGGCGCTCTCGTGCTCGCGGCCGCTCCCTATGACCGACACCTGACGTGCCACGCTTGCGATCCTAGGGAGGTGGAGCGCCGAGAGGCACAGGGCGGCACCCTCGTCGTCGGCGGTGGCTTCGCCGGCGCGTACGTCGCGCGCATGCTCGGGAAGCGTGGCGCCACCATCGTCAACCCCGACAACTTCATGCTCTACACGCCGCTCCTGCCCGAGGCGGCGGCCGGCACGCTCGAGCCGCGGCACGTCGTCGTGCCGCTCCGGACGATGTGCACGCACGCGGAGCTGCTGCTCGGCCGCGTCCTCTCACGCGACCCCGAGCGGAAGTCGGTCGTCGCCGAGACGATCGGCGGCACGTTCGAGATCGGGTACGAGCGCCTCGTCGTCGCGCTTGGCGCCGTGCCGCGCACGTTCGCGGTCCCCGGCCTCGCCGAGCACGGGAGGGGGTTCAAGGACGTCGCCGACGCGATCGCGCTCCGGAACCGGCTCCTGCGGCGCCTCGAGTCCGCCGCGGCGCGGCTTGACCCGGGCGAAGCCGCCCGCGACCTCGGCTTCGTCTTCGTCGGCGCGGGCTACGCCGGCGTCGAGGCGCTTGCCGAGCTGCACGACCTCGCCCAGGACGCCATTCGCCGGTCGTACCCCACGCTCCGCGGCGCGACGGCAGCGCTGGGTGCTCGTCGACGCCGCTCCCCGGATCCTCCCGGAGATCCCGCGCAAGCTCGGGGAGTACACGCACCACGAGCTCGAGAGCCGCGGGATCGAGATCCACGTCGGGACGACCCTCGAGTCGTTCGACGGGCGGGAGGCGGTCCTCGCGGACGGGACGCACGTCCCGGCGCGGACGCTCGTCTGGGCCGCCGGCGTGCGTGCCCACCCGGCGCTCGCGACGCTGCAGCTTCCGCTCGACGACCGCGGGCGCGTCGTCGTCGACGAGGCCCTCCGCGTCGTCGACACGCCCGATGTCTGGTCGCTGGGCGACTGTGCCGCCGTCCCCAACACGAAGACACCCGGGGCGTTCGACCCGCCGACCTGCCAGCACGCGCTCCGGCAGGCGCGCAGGCTCGCGAAGAACCTCGTCGGCGAGCCGCGTGCCGTACGGGTACCGCATGCTCGGGCAGGTGGCGACGCTCGGCCGCTACAAGGGGATCGCCGAGCTCCCGGGCATCCGGCTCCGCGGGTTCCCGGGGTGGTGGGTCGCACGGACGTACCACCTCTACGCGCTGCCGACCTTCCGCCGGAAGGTGCGGGTCGTCGCCGACTGGACGGTCTCGCTCTTCTTCCGCCGCGACATCGTCGAGCTCTCCGCGCTCGGGCATCAGCACCGCCTCGGCGACGACGAGTAGCCGCGCTCAGCGGAGCGCGCGGAGCGCAGCCCCGAGCGACTGACCGCCCTCGAGGACGCGCGCGAAGAGGTCGCCCTCGCGTGCGACGCGGTCGAGCACGACGTCCATCGTGAACGCCGCCGTCTCGAGCCCGGGCTTCACCTCGTCCCAGCGGAGCGGCGTCGAGACGGGCGCACCCGCCCGGGGCCGGACGGAGTACACGGACGCGGTGGTCTTCCCCGGCCCGTTCTGGTTCGCGTCGACGAGCACGCCCTTGCGCTTCGCGCGCGTCCACTCGGTCGTGACCAGGCCCGGATGCGCGCGCGCGAGGGCGCCGGCGACGATGCCCGCGAACTCACGCACCTCGTCGAACCGATGACGCCTCGTGATCGGGACGAGCACGTGGATGCCCCGCGAGCCGCTCGTCTTCGGCACCGACTCCAGCTCGAGGACGTCGAGCGCCTGCTTCACGAGCAGCGCGACCTCGATCACCTCGTCGAACCCCGATCCCTCGGACGGGTCGAGGTCGAACATGACCCAGTCCGGCTTGTCCGGCCGGTCGGCCCGCGACGCCCAGGCGTGCATGTCGATGCACCCCATGTTGACCACCCAGAGGAGCGCGAGCTCGTCGTCGACGAGCAGGTAGTCGATCACGCGCTTCTCCCCGTCCCTCGTCGACGCGGGGAACGGCGCCGTCTCGATCCAGTCCGGCACGTGCGACGGCGCCTGCTTCTGGAAGAAGCTCTTGCCGTTCCAGCCGTCGGGGTAGCGCTTCATCGTGAACGGCCGCTTGCGCAGGTGCGGGACGAGCACGGGAGCGACGTCGCGGTAGTACGCGAGCAGCTCGCCCTTCGTGATCCCCTCCTCGGGCCAGAACGGCTTGTCGAGGTTGGAGAGCTTCAGCGTGCGGCGCCCGCGCCGGATCTCCGGCTCGATCGGGGGGCGCTCCATGGGCACATCGTCGCGGACCCCGAGGTACACCGGCGCCCGCAGCCGTCCCTCCCGCGTCTTCTCCGCGTAGGTCACCTCGGCCGACAGCACCGGCTCGACCCAGGTGAGGTCCGACGTCCGGATGCGCGGCATCTTCGGCGTCGACACGAGTGAGGACGTCGCGCGCTCGAGAGGGCCGGAGGAGCTCACGAAGGCGGTCGACCTCGCCGTCGGCGAGCCCCGAGCCGACGTTCCCCGCCCAGTGCAACCCGTCCGGCTCACGCCGGCCGAGCACGAGCGCGCCGAGCCTCGCACGGCGACCCGTTCCGCGGGTGTAGCCGACGATCGGGAAGTCCTCCTGCGCGCGAAGCTTCACCTTCTGCCACTCGGGTGTGCGTCGGCCCGGCCTGTACGGCGCGTCGGCGCGCTTGGCGACGACCCCCTCCAGGCCCTGCGCCTTCGCCGCGGCGAGCAGCGCGTCGCCGTCGTCGAACGCGGGCGACATGCGGACCTCCTCGACGGCCGGGTCGAGCAGCTCCTCGAGGAGCCTCCGTCGCTCCTCGAGCGGTCGCGTGTGAACCGGCTCGTCGTCGATGGAGAGCAGGTCGAACGCCATCAGGATCAGCCGCCCGGCGCCGCTCTGGAGCGCCTCGAAGCGGGCGGTGCCGTCCTCGTCGAGCGCACAGACCTCCCCGTCGATCACCGCCGAGGGCGTGCGGACGGCCCGCGCTGCCGCGCGGGCGATGTCGCGGAACCGCTCGGTGAGGTCGGTGCCGTTGCGGCTCGTGAGGGTCGCCTCTCCGCCGGCGACGGTGACGATCGCCCGGTACCCGTCCCACTTCGGCTCGTAGAGCCAGCCGTTGCCCTTCGGGAGCCGCTCGGCGAGCTGGGCGAGCTGGGGACGAAGCGCCGGTGCGTCGTCGGTCGGCGCGTCCTTCCGGAGGAGCAGCCAGTTCCGCTCGTCGCCGTCGAGGCGCGCCGGGACGAGCGTCCAGACCCCCTGGGCACGCTCGCCGTGGAGACGGACGGTGAGGCCGCCGCCGCGTTTCTCCTCGAGGAGCTCGTACGTCCCGCGGTCCCAGATCTCGACGGTGCCCGCCCCGTACTGCCCGGCCGGGATGACGCCCTCGAACGTCGCGTAGTCGAGGGGGTGGTCCTCGACGTGCACCGCGAGGTGACGCTCGCCCGACCGGAGCGGGAGCCCTTTCGGGACGGCCCAGCTCGCGAGGGCGCCGTTCCGCTCGAGCCGCAGGTCGTAGTGGAGCCGCCGGGCGTCGTGGCGCTGGATCACGAAGATCGGCGCCTTGCGGGATGTGTCGCCGCCGAACGGCTCCGGGCGTCTTCTTCGGGTCGCGCTTTCGCCGGTAGTCGCGAAGATCCGCCATGCCCCGATGATCCCATCCCGCGCATGCCCGCCGAGCGCCCCAACCTCCCCCAGGGGCACTCCCGTGTCCCTGATGTCACGCTACCGGGGATTCCGCGACGTCTTCGTGCCGACTTTGTGCCGAGTTCGTGCCAGCCTCGCGTCAGCCGGGCAGGGCGTCGGCGCAGTGCATCGCAGGGCCGTTCGTACGGCGTGCGACAGAGGCCCCGGCAGGCTCGGCCTCGACCGAGGCGTCGGGCGCCGGCTCTTAACATCCTCTGCACAGCATCGGCAAAACCGCTGCACACGGCGTAATCCGAGCCGGGGATAAGCCTGTGGAAAGTGTGGAGAGCGCCCGGTGTCGTGTCAGGCGCCGTCAGACGTGCACGAGGACGCCCATCGAGCGGAACTTCGCGCGCCGCCGGCGACGGAGCTCGTCGGCAGGGACGTCGACGAGCTCGTCGAGGTGCGCGACGAGCGCCTCGCGGAGGAGGATCGCCGCCTCGTCGTGGCCCTCGTGGGCGCCGCCCTCCGGCTCGGGGACGATCCCGTCGATGACACCGAGCTCGAGGCAGTGCGCCGCGTCGGGCTTGAACGCCGAGGCCGCCTTCTTCGCCTGCGCGGCGTCCCGCCACAGGATCGACGCGCAGCCCTCGGGCGAGATGACCGAGTAGATCGCGTTCTCCTGCATCAGCACGCGGTCGGCGACGGCGATCGCGACGGCGCCGCCGGAGCCGCCCTCGCCGATGACGACCGCGACGGTCGGGATCCCGAGGCGGAGCATCAGCGACTGCGACCGCGCGATGGCGCCGCCCTGGCCGTGCTGCTCCGCGGCGACGCCCGGATACGCGCCGGGCGTGTCGACGAACGTCACGAGCGGGAACCCGTGCCGCTCGGCGAGCTCCATCGTGCGCATCGCCTTCCGGTAGCCCTCCGGATAGGCCATCCCGAAGTTCCGGTAGCCCCGCTGCGCGATGTCCCGGCCCTTCTGGTGGCCGACGAGGGCGATCGTGCGGCCGTCGAGCGAGCCCAGCCCGGCGACGATCGCGTGATCGTCCATCCGGCCGCGGTCGCCGTGGAGCTCGAACCAGTCGTCGAGGATGCGCTCGACGTAGTCGAGGGTGTACGGGCGCTTCTCGTTCCGCGCGAGCTCGACGGAGCGCCAGATCTCCTCGTCGGACGTGTCCTCGCGCAGCCGCTCGAGCTGACGCTGGAGGCGCTCGAGCTCCGCCGAGAGCTTCGTCCCGCGCAGCAGCTTCACACCGGACAGCTGTGCGAGGCGGTCGCGCAGCCCGAGCTCGGCCTCCTGGCTCATCCCTTCCCCCCGAACAGGCGGAGGAGCCGGGCGAGCGTCGGTCGCAGCTCCTCGCGCGACACGACGGCGTCGACGTGCCCGAAGCGGAAGTTCGACTCGGCGAGCCCGAAGTCGTCGGGGAGCTTCTCGCGCGTCGTCTGCGCGACGACGCGCGGGCCGGCGAACGAGGTCAGCGCTCCCGGCTCGGCGAGGATCACGTCGCCGAGGCTGGCGAAGCTGGCGGTCACGCCGCCGGTGGTGGGGTGCGCGAGGACCGAGAGCAAGGCCCCGCCGGAGTCGTGCAGCTCGCCGACCGCCGCGACCGTCTTCGGCAGCTGCATCAGCGCCAGGATCCCCTCCTGCATCCGCGCGCCGCCCGAGGCGGAGACGGAGACGACGACCCCGCGCTCCTCGGCCGCTCGCTCGCAGGCACGCGCGAACCGCTCGCCCACGACGCTCCCCATCGAGCCGCCGAGGAAGGAGAAGTCCATCGCGGCGATGCGGCACGCATGGCCGTCGATCGACGCCCTCCCGGTGAGGATCGCATCGCCGAGCCCGGTGTCCATCTCGGCCTGCGCAAGACGCTCGGTGTACGGCTTCAGGTCGAAGAACTCGAGCGGGTCGGCGGAGCGAAGGTCGGCGTCCTCCTCCTCGAACGAGCCGGCGTCCGCGAGCTGCGACACGCGCTCCGGCGCGCGCACCGGGAAGTGGTGACCGCAGTGCGGACAGACGCGAAGGTGCTCCGCCAGCTCGTCGTCGCGGTAGTGCGAGCCGCACCCGGGGCAGGTGTTCGGGTGGTCCTTCTCTCCATCGCGCTCCGCCGGATCGGCCCGTTTGTGCTCGATCGAGACGTCGATGTGACCCGACGACATGCCGGGCATCTTAGTGCCGGGGGGACGGGTCGCTCAGAGACCGGCTGCGGCCGCGAGGTCCGCGAGTGTCGCGGGATCGGCATCCGGCGCCAGACCGGTGAGCCCGAGCCCGGCCACCCGGGTGCGCGATGCGATCGTGCGGAGCGCATCGTCGACCTCCGCCACCGTCATGCCGCCGGGCGCCGGCATGAAGCTCGAGACGGCGCCCGGCTCGAACACGTCGACGTCGAGCGCGACGTAGACCGCGTCGACCCCGTCGAGCGCGCGGTCGAGGTCGTCGTCGATCCCGTGCACCGCGACGTACTCGAGCTCGGGCTGGTCGAGGTCGCGGGCACCGACGAGCGCGACGTCCACGGGCTGGACGCTCCCCTCGTCGATCGCCATGCGCAGCGGCATCCCCCACTCGTTCCCGGACGGCGAGGTCTCGGGCGTGTTGAGATCCCCGTGCGCGTCGAACCAGACGACGCCGAGACGGCCGTGACGCGCTGCGAGGCCGCGGATCGCGCCGACGTGCGAGCAGCAACAGCCGCCGAGCACGAGCGGGCGCTTCGGCAGGCCCTCGGCGAGCGCGGCGTTCTGCTCGTCGAGCGTCTCCCGGTCGACGACCAGCGCCTCGGGGTACGGGAGCGCGGTCGAGGCCGCCTCCACCATCGGCTCGCCGCCCGCGCCCCAGGCACGCGGAACGCGCACGAGCCCGGCCGCGAACGCCGCGCCGCAGCTGTGGCACTCGTACGAGTCGTCGAAGGCGACCGCCGTGAGCGTGCGGCAGTGCGGGCACCGTGCGCGCAGAGCGCTCATGCGACGCGTCCGGTGGAGGCGCACGAAGCTCGTCCGGAAGCCGCGGGCCGGCCAGAAGCGCGAGGAGAGCAGGTTGGGGACGCGCCAGTCGACCACGACCGTGGTGTACCCGTTCTCACGCGCCCATGCGAAGACGCCCTCCGTCAGCGCGAGCCCCGCGCCGGAGCCGCGCACCTCGGGCGCCGTTGCCGCGTAGCCGAGGATGCAGGCGTCCGTCCGGGCGCGCGACACCCGTGTGCAGGCCCGAGTACTCGACCGGAGCGGCGGTCGCGATGCCGACGGCGCGACCGTCGAGCTCCGCGACGAGGCTGGCCACGCGCGGGTCGGCCAGCTCCTCGAGGAGCTCCTCCCGCGCGTCGTCCGGGTCGGGTGCCACGTGCGGCGCGAACGTCGGGGACGAGGTCTGGTACTCGCCGAGGATGTCGAGCCGCAGGATCTCCTCCGCGTCGTCCGCGGTCGCGATGCGCACGCGAGCGCGGCCCGGCTCGCCCGGCTCCCGCGGTACCTCGCGGATCCCGAGGCCGTGCTGCTGTCCGAACTCGAGGCGCGACCACGCGTCGAGAAGCGCCGGGTCGGTTGCCGGGACGATGGCGTAGTGGCTCGTCGCGCCGCCGGCGACCCATCCGGCTGCGGCGTGGGCGTAGAGATCGCGGACGGTCTCGGCCGCCTCCGCCGCGTGGCCCGACGGCTCGACCCAGACGTTCGGGCCCCACGCCGTCCCGCGACGCGGAGCGCCGATGAGGTACCCCACGAGGCGGCCGCTCTCGAGCGCGACGGCACCCGAGGCACCGTCGGAACGCCACGTCGCCTCGAGCTCGGTGCGCGCGGCGTCGGGCTTCTCGAACGCGGCGGAGAGGAGCGGCTCGACGAGGCGCTGCCGGGCGTGCCGCGCGGCCAGCAGCACGGCCGCGTCGTCGAGGTGCTCGTCGCCGAACGGCGCGATCTCGAGGCGCGTGCTCATGCGTCCCGCTCCCAGATGTCCCACTGCCAGAGCACGCGCATCCCGGCGCGCTCGTAGAGCCCGACCGCGCCCGTCGTGCTCTCCGCGTCCACGCCGAGCTCGGCGCGGAGCCTGCCGCGCCGTTGGAACTCGCCGAACGAGTGCGTCAGGAGCGCCGTGCCCAGCCCGGTGCGTCGATGCTCGCGCAGGACGCCGAGCACCGAGACCCACCCGCAGTCCGGGTTGCCGTGCGCGTACGGCCGGCAGATCGCGATGCCCGCGGGCGCCCCTCGACCTCCGCGACGAACCACAGCGACGGGTCGCCCTCGCCCATGCTGCGCAGCCAGTGCAGCCACTCCTCGTACGGCGTCGGTCGTGTGCCCCCAGTGGTCGGCGAACGACTCCTCGCCGATCCGGTGGAGAAGCGGCTCGTCGACGCCCTCGACCGACGTCCGGACGACGGCGCCGCGGCCGGCCAGTCGGGTGAGAAGGCCCGCCCGCGCAGGTCGATGCCCATCCGGTACGACGCGCGGATCCGGCGATAGCCGCGCTCCGCGAGAAGCGACGGCCAGCTCGGAGTCGCTCTCGTCGGCCATCGACGCGAACCACGCCGCCTGGCGCGCGGCGCGTCGAGGGCGCGGCGCTCGAGCTCCGCGTGGATCTCGGGCATCGCGCCGCCACGGACGTCGAGCCAGAGGACCGCTGCCGTCGTTCGCCTGGTCGCCGAGATCGCCGTAGCCGACGATCTCGCCGCTCCTGGACGGCGACGACCGCGTCCCGGGCGAGGTCGAAGGGCGGCGGCTGCGTCCACCAGCCCTCGACGGCGTTCGCGTCGACCTCGTCGCGGCCGCGAAGCTCGCGCGATGCGCGATTGATCACCTCGACCACCGCGTCGACGTCGTCGAGGGTCGGGCGCGCGGAGGATGATGTCAGGCACCGGCCCGAAGCTCCTTCTCCCAGACGTCCGACCGCCAGAGAACGCGCATCCCCGCGTGCTCGTAGAGGCGCACGGCGCCCGTCGGGTTCTCGGCGTCGACGCCGAGCGCGACGACGGTCTCGCCGGACCTCGCGGAACCGCCGGAACGAGTCGCGGAGGAGCGCGAGGCCCGAGCCCGCGGCGACGCCATCCGCGCCGGACGCCGATCGCGCCGATCCAGCCCCAGTCGCCCATCCGCTTCGGGAAGTTCAGCGAGAGACCCGGCGATCTCGCCCTGCGCGGCGTCCCAGGCGACCGGGACGAGCGACGGGTCGAAACGCGGCCGGTCGAAGCCGCGCTCGCGCCACTCGTCGTACGGTCGCGCTGCGCGAAGTCCCACTCCTCGGCAAATGCCTCCTCGATCGCGGCGTGGACGAGACGTCCGTCGCGCTCGACGTCGAGCGGGCGGAGCTCGATGCCGTCGGGCCACTCGGGCGTCGCATCGTCGTCGCTGAGGTCGATGACCATCCGGAAGCCGCTGCGAACGTAGTCGAAGCCGCGAGCCGCGAACAGATGCGGCGCGCGGTCGTCACCCACGAGGTGCGCGCACTGGAGGACGATCCGCTCGCCCGCGGGCCAGTCCGCCTCGAGCTCGCGCGCCCTGCCCTCGAGGAGGTCGAGGACGAGCTCTGCCGACGCCGCGGCCGGTGAGCTCCGGATGAACGTACGCGTCGCCGATGAACCGGCCCTCCCGCCGCTCGAGGAGGTGCGCGACGCCCGCCAGCCTGCCGTCGACGCGGACGAGCCACGCGTCCTGCTCGAGGTCGAGCCCGTCCCAGTCCTCTCGGAGCTCGCTCTCGGTCCAGTCGGAGTCGCCGTAGACGGCGACGTCGGCTGCCTGGAGCAGCGCCAGCGTCTCGTCGAGCTGCTCCGGTGTGGGGCGCACGACCTGCACGGCGCTGACCGTACGACCGAACGACGCGGGCGGGGGTGCGGCGATCCGTACTGTTCCCGCCGTGCCGCTCGTCCGTGCCGCCGTCCCCTCCGACTGGCCGGCGATCGCGCGGATCTACGCCGAGGGGATCGCCACGGGCGATGCGACCTTCGAGACCGAGGTTCCGTCCTGGGACGCGTGGGACGCGTCGCACCTTCCGGCGCCACGGCTCGTCGCGGAGGACGCCGGCGAGGTGGTCGGCTGGATCGCCGTCTCGCCCGTCTCGCGGCGCGACGTGTACCGCGGCGTGGTCGAGCACTCGGTCTACGTTGCGGAGGCCGCACGCGGGAAGGGTGTCGGTCGCGCGCTCCTCGCCGCACTCGTCGAGGAGGCGCCGTCGCACGGGATCTGGACGATCCAGACGTCGATCTTCGAGCAGAACGCGGCCACCGTCGCCCTTCACGCGGCGGCGGGATTCCGGGTCGTCGGCCGCCGCGAGCGCATCGCGCAGCTCGGCGGCGAGTGGCGCGACACGCTGCTCCTCGAGCTGCGGCTGCCGTGATGCCCGTGACGGCACCGAGGCGATTGCGGCGGAGGCTCGCGCGGCTCGTGCCGGCAGCGACGGGATCGCGCCAGGCCGGCGAGTCCCTCGCTGCGAGCCAGTGGCTGCCCGCCGCCGAGCTCGCCGAGCGGCCGTGCCTCCGAGCAGGTCCGACTGCCGGCATCTCACCGAGCAGGGCGTCCTCGAGGTCGAGATCCAGCGCGCCCGAGGAGGAGGCCCCGTGGAAGCGGTCGGCGCTCGACTCGAGGCCCTCGTCGGGCCGGAGACCCGTGTTCTCGTCAGCGACGTCTCGCGCCTCGAGCCCGGCGCGTCGGGGAAGCTGCCGCTGGTCGCGTCGGTCTAGCTCAGCCGTGCCAGCGCCGGAAGACGACGCAGGCGTTGTGGCCGCCGAAGCCGAAGGAGTTCGACACGCCGATCTCGACCTGCGTCTCACGCGCCTCGTTCGGGATGTAGTCGAGGTCGCACTCGGGATCCGGGACGTCCTGGTTGATCGTCGGGGGCAGGATCCCGCGCTCGAGGGCGAGGATCGTGAACGAGGCCTCGACCGCCCCGGCTGCGCCGAGGCAATGCCCCGTCGCGCCCTTCGTCGAGGAGACGGGCGTCTGGTACGCCTTCTCCTCGCCGAGCGCGAGCTTGATCACGCGCGTCTCCGCGCTGTCGCCCACCGGCGTCGACGTGCCGTGCGCGTTCACGTAGCCGACCTCGTCGGGTGAGACACCCGCATCCTCGAACGCCATCGCGAGGGCGCGCGCAGGGCTCGCTCCGGTCGGGTCGGGGTCCGAGACGTGCGTCGCGTCGGAGGAGACGCCGTAGCCGAGGAGCTCTGCGTAGATCTTCGCGCCGCGCGCCTTCGCGTGCTCGAGCTCCTCGAGGACGATCATCGCGCTCGCCTCGCCCATCACGAAGCCGTCGCGCTCGGCGTCGAACGGGCGCGACGCCGCCTTCGGGTCGCCGTTCCGCCGCGAGATGGCGCGCATCGCGCCGAAGCCGGCGATCCCGACACGGGACACCGGCGCCTCCGTGCCGCCGCAGATCATGACGTCGGCGCGGCCGAGCCGGATGGCGTCGAGGCCGTCGCCGATCGCCATGTTCGACGCGGCGCACGCCGTGCACTCGGAGAGCAGCGGCCCCTTCGTGCCGAGCTCCATCGAGACCCAGCCGGCGGCGAGGTTCGGGATGATCTGGACGATCGAGAACGGGTTCACGCGGTCCGGGCCCCGCGAGTCCAGGACCTGGATGCAGGCCTCGAACGACTTCAGGCCGCCGATCCCGGTCGCGACCGCCGCCCCGACGCGCTCCGCCTCCGACGCGATGTCGAGGCCGGCAGTCCGACTCCGCCTGCCGTGCAGCCGCGAGCGCCAGGTGCGTGAAGCGATCCATGCGCCGCGATGCCTTGTAGTCGACGTAGTCCGTCACCTCGAGGTCCTTCACCTCGCACGCGAAGTCGACCGGGAACCCGGTCGTGTCGAACTGGGTGATCTCGCCCGCGCCGGACTCGCCGGCGACGAGCGACGCCCAGGAGTCCTCGACCGTGTTCCCGAGCGGGCTCACCATGCCGAGACCGGTGATGACGACCCGCCGCTGCCCGTTCTCGCTCATCCCGGCCACGCTACATCCCGAGGCCGCCGTCGACGAGGAGCACGGCCCCCGTGACGAACTTCGCCTCGTCGGAGCAGAGGAAGCGCACGGCGCCGGCGACGTCCTCGGGGTCCCCGAGCCGGCCGAGCGGCGTGTTCTGGAGCATCATCGCCGTCGCCTCTTCCGGGAGCACGTCCGTCAGCTGCGAGCGGACGTACCCGGGCGCGATGACGTTGGCTCGCACGTTGCGGCTGCCGAGCTCGCGCGCCAGGGACTTCGTGAACCCGATGATCCCGGCCTTCGACGCGGCGTAGTTCGTCTGGCCGAAGTTGCCGTGCACGCCGACGATCGAGGAGATGTTCACGATCGCGCCGCCGCGTCGCTTCATCATCGGGCGCGACGCGGCGCGACAGGTGTAGAAGACCGACGAGAGGTTCGTGTCGAGAACCGTCCGCCAGTCGTCGTCGCTCATCCGTGCGAGGAGGCCGTCGCGC
Source organism: uncultured Actinomycetes bacterium (assembly GCA_963712255.1). Taxonomy (GTDB): domain Bacteria; phylum Actinomycetota; class Thermoleophilia; order Gaiellales; family Gaiellaceae; genus Gaiella. The sequence continues at coordinate 219,210 of CAVQHL010000014.1, read as the reverse complement.
GTGAGCCCGGCGTTGTTGACGAGGATGTCGAGATCGCCTGCGCCCTCGACGAGCGCCTTCGCGGACTCCGGGTCGCTGACGTCGGCCTCGACGGCACGGCCGCCGATCTCCGAGGCGACTGCCTCGGCCTCCTCCCGGCCCGTCCGGTACCCGACCACGACCTCGGCACCGGCACGGCCGAGCTCGAGCGCGATCGCACGTCCGATGCCGCGCGAGCCGCCGGTCACGAGCGCGACCTTCCCCTCCAGCGAGGCGAAGCTCATCGTGCTGCCAGCGACTCCTTGACCTTCTCGAGGCTCGCGAGGTCGTTCACCGAGAACGTCCTGACGCTCCGGTCGATGCGCTTCACGAGCCCGGAGAGGACGTTGCCCGGCCCGATCTCGACGAACGTCGTGACGCCGTCCTTCACGAGCTCTCCCGCAGCCTGCGTGAACCGCACCGGCTCGGTGAGCTGGTTGACGAGGAGCGAGGCGATGCGCTGCGCCGGCTCGACCTTGGCGGTCACGGTCGACATGAACGGCGCGACGGGATCCGCGAAGCGGATGCGGTCGATCGCCGGCTTCAGCCGGTCGGCCGCTCGGGCGACGAGCGGGCTGTGGAACGCCCCCGACACCTTCAGCTTGATCGCTCGTCGGGCGCCGAGGCTCTCGGCCTCGGCGCAGCACTCCTCAACTGCGTCGTTCTCACCCGAGATCACGATCTGCCCCGGGCAGTTGTAGTTCGCCGGCCAGACCATGAGGATCTTCCGGCAAAGCGTCTCGACGAGCTGGTCCTCGAGCCCGAGGATCGCCGCCATCGCACCCGGGCGCGCACGTGCGGCCTCCGCCATCGCGAGACCGCGCTCGCGGACGAGGCCGATCGCCTCGCCGGTGCCCATCGCGCCGACGGACGCGAGGGCCGAGTACTCGCCGACCGAGTGGCCGACGACGACATCCGGCTCGATGCCCTCCTTGCGGACGGCGGCGAGGATGGCGAGGCTCGTCGCGACGAGCGTCGGCTGCTGCACCTCCGTCTCGACGAGCTCCTCGAGCGGCCCTTCGAAGCAGAGGTGCGCGAGGTCCATGCCCGTCGCCTCCGACCCGAGCCGGTAGACCTCCATCGCCTCCGGCACGGCCTCGGCGATCTCGCGGCCCATGCCCACCTCCAGCGACCCCTGCCCGGGGAAGCAGAACGCCACCTTCGTCATGCACTCCTCCCGTTCGTCCATTCGAGGAGCGCCGAGCCCCACGTGAGGCCTGCTCCCATGCCGGTCATCAACACGAGTGCCCCGTCATGCAGGCGCCCGTCCGCGCGCGCGTCTGCAAGCGCGAGGGGAATCGAGCCCGATGAGGTGTTTCCGAACCTGTCCACGTTGACCACCGTTCGCTCCTGGGGGACGCCGAGCTTACCGACGGCGTGGTCGATGATCCGCTTGTTCGCCTGGTGCGGGACGTAGACGTCGACGTCCTCGATCGTCTTCCCACACTCGGCGAGCACGGCCTCGGCGGACGAGACCAGGACGCGGGTCGCGAACTTGAACACCTCGCGCCCGTTCATCTTCAGCATCGACTCGGGATCCTCGAATACGCCGCGACCCGCTGCCCGGGTACTGGAGGTGGACGCCGCCGGCGCCGTCGGCGCCCAGCTCGAACCCGAGGAAGCCGCCGCGCGAGACGGGCTCCATCACCACCGCGCCGGCGCCGTCCCCGAACAGGACGAGCGTCGAGCGGTCATCCCAGTCGAGGATCTTCGAGAGGACGTCGCCCCCCACCACGAGCGCCTTGCGCGAGAGGCCGGACGCGAGCATCCCGTAGGCCTGCGCGATCGCGTACATGAAGCCCGTGCAGCCGGCGAGCAGGTCGTAGGCGGCCGCCTGGGGCATGCCGAGCGCGTCGGCCATCAGTGCCGACGACGTCGGGAACATCATGTCCGGGGTCACCGTGGCGCAGATGAGGAGGTCGATCTCGGCCGCCTCGACGCCGGCGTCCGCCAGCGCGTCCCGCGCGGCGGGCATCGCGATGTCGGTCAATGCCTCGTCCTCGGTGGCCATCCGCCGCTCGCGGATGCCCGTGCGCTCGAGGATCCACTCGTCCGATGTGTCGACGTACTTCGTGAGGTCGTCGTTCGTGACGACCCGCGCGGGGACGTTGACGCCGAGGCCGGTGATTCCGATCCGGGTGCCGTTCGCCGAGCCGATCACGTCAGCGCTCCACCGCGAACGTGAGCGTCCCGCGCGCCGCGAGCGCGCCGTCCACCCGCGCCGTTGCCTTGCCGCGCCCGATCGGGCCGCGAACCTGGTCGATCTCGCAGACGAGCGAGAGGGTCTCGCCCGGCGAGACGACCCGCTTGAAGCGGCAGTCGTCGATCCCGGCGAAGAAGGCGATCTTGCCCCGGTTCTCCTCCTCGACGAGCACGGCGACGGCACCGGTCTGGGCCATCGCCTCGACGATGAGGACGCCGGGCATCACGGGCCGCTCCGGGAAGTGCCCCGCGAACCACCAGCCGTCCTCCGGCACGCGGTAGGAGGCCGCGACGCGCGTCCCCGGCTCGAGCTCGGTCACCTCGTCGAGGAGGAGGAACGGCTCGCGGTGCGGGAGGATGGACGCGATCACGTCGCGCCCGAACGGCGGGGCGGGAATCACCAGTCGAGTGTACTCGGGCCCCCGCCGGTCGCGGCCGTCAGCGCCGGACGACCGTGCGGTTCCCCGCGGCGTCCGTGGCCGTCCCGGTGAGCGTGCGAAGCCGCTCGATGCGCGGGATCCGCACGACCCCCGCCGCGGCGACCTGGAGCGTCCGCCGAGCGCCGTTCACGCGCAGGACGAGCGTCGCCGGCTCGGAGACGCGGAGCCGCGGAGGCGACTCCGACACCACCTGGACGGCCGGCGCTGTCGCGTCGACGAGCAGCGGGAGCTCGACCCGCGCGGTGCCGAGGCCGTCCACCGCCTCGACCGAGACGGTGTACGTGCCGTCGGCCGCCTTCCCGAGGCGCTTCGTGCCGTCCCACGTCGCGACGTGCTCACCGGCACCGACGGACGACGAGAAGGGTGTCGCGACCCACTTGCCGTCGCGAAGGATGCGCACGGAGAGCGTCGCCGGGACGGTGAGCGGGACGACGATCGAGACGGTGTCGCCGTTGCCGTCGCCGTTGGGCGTCAGCGCAGGGGCCGAGAGCGCGACGCGCCCGATCGCGCGGGTGATCACGACGGGGACGTCCACGGTCGCCGTGCGCCCGCCGGTCGCCTGTGCCGCGACGCGGACGAGGTAGGCGCCGTCGGGCAGCGCGCCGCCGTCGAACGCCAGGGAGCGCTGTCCGGCGCGCCGCCAGCGGCGCGACTCGAGCTCCGCCACGGTGGCGCCGGCCGCGTCGATCACCGACACGGTGACGTTCGCGTCGACGGTGAGCGTGAAGGCGATCGTCGCCGTGTCCGCCTGCCCGTCGGCGTTGGGCGAGATCGTGGCCGGCGAGGCCGTCGCGGCGGTGAGCTGCAGGGTGGCGGCGGTCGCCGTCCCGCCGAGCGTGCCCTCGGCGGACGTTGCGCCGGGCGTCTCGATGCGCCAGCGCGTGCCCGCGAGGACGGGCGCCGTCGGTCGCCACGTCCAGTCGACGGCTGCCCCGGTGCCCTGGCCGCGGGCGAGCTCCGTGCCCGACGGCGTCGGTCACGACGACCGACCAGGCGAGTGCCGAGGAGACGCGGGCGCGGAAGCGGATCCCACCCGACTCGTCCGCGGCGACGAGCGGCGCGTAGAGCTTCGGCAGGCCGAGAGCGGCGACCCGTCGCGCGATGTCGCCGAGCCGTGCGTAGAGCCGCTCGCCCGGGCAGGTCGTCAGCCCCGTGTCCCGGTGCCCGGAGATCGTGCGCAGGAACACCGGGATGCCGACACCGAAGCGCTCGTTGCCCGACGAGATGCCGTTGAAGGTCGCGAGCGGGTCGACGTGCGCCAGGTCGAGGCGCCAGGCGAGCGTCCGCACGAGCGCGTCGACGGCGGCGGCCGGCGGCTCGACGGTGCGGTAGTCGCCCATCACCGCGATGCCGAACGAGCCGGTGTTGAACCCGCGCGCGTGGGCCCCGACCACGTTGCGGTCGATGCCGCCCGCGCGACCCTCGTAGACCGTGCCGAAGCGGTCGACGAGCGCGTTGTAGCCGATGTCGTTCCAGCCGTTGCCCTTGACGTGGTAGAGCTGGATCGCGCGCACGACCGCCGGAGCCTGGAGCCGCGTGTACGTGTTCGTCCCGGCCGTGTGATGGACGTGCGCCATCCGGAGCGTGTCCGCGTAGCTCGGCTTGCCCTTGACGATCGCCTCGTCCGCCTGCCAGGCCGCACGCGCGACGAGCCGCGGGACGCCGGGTGAGGCGACGACCCGGAACGGCACCCTGGAGACGGGGCTCCGCACCGTCAGCGCGCGGGCCCGTGTGACGCGGCCGACCGTCCGCACCTCGACCGCGATCGCGCGCCCCACCCAGACGGGCGCCCCGACGCGCCAGCCGCGGCTCGTGCGACGCTCGGCGCTGCCGGAGTCCGGCGCGTCCTCGGCGGCCTCCTGCACCGGCTTCCAGGCCGACCACCGCCCGGTCGTCGACCGCGTCCGCAGCTCGACCCGCCCCTGCCCGCGCCAGTGGATCCCGACGAGCTGGAACGGCGTCACGGGTCGCGCGGCGCTGAGGGAGCGCGCGTCGCCGAGCGGGAGCTCGCTCACCTCGAGCGACGCCAGCCCCGCGGAGGCGACGCCGGGAACGGCAAGGGCGAGCGTGACGACGAGAAGGAGGCGTCGGGCCATCTGCGGGCCACAAGGGTGGCGCAAGCAGCCTTCTGCGGCAAGGAGCGCGACCCTTCCCCTTACGAAATGCGTACGACGCGGCGGGGCTCCCGAGGCGCGCTGGTACAGTCGAAAACGTCGTGAACGCGACCCTCGGGCGTGCGTTCGGCCTCCTTCTCGCGGCGATCGTCGCCGCGCTCCTCCTCGTGATTCCCGCGACGGCCGCGGACGCGCCGCGCGTGCGTCGTGGTCGAGTTCGACAACGACGTCAACCCCGTCACGCAGGAGTACCTCCAGGACGAGATGGAGCGCGCGGAGCGCGAGCAGGCGGCGGCGGTGGTGATCGAGATGGACACGCCGGGCGGTCTCGGCTCGTCGATGCGCGAGATCGTCAAGTCGATGCTCGCGCTCGAGATCCCGGTCGTCGTCTACGTCGCCCCGCCCGGCTCGAGCGCCGACTCCGCCGGCGCCGTCATCGGTCAGGCCGCGGACATCCTCGCGATGGCGCCGCAGACGAACATCGGCTCCTCCACCCCGATCTCCGCCTCGGGAGAGGAGCTCGGCGAGGACCTCCGCCGGAAGGTGATCAACGACGCCGCGGCCTACGTGGCGGAGCTCGCGCGCGAGCACGGGCGAAACGCCGAGGCCGCCGAGGCGATGGTCCGGACGGCGGCGAACTACGGCGCCCGCGAGGCGCTCGAGCTGGGCGTGATCGACGTGATGGCGCCGACCGTGCCCGCGCTGCTCGAGGAGATCGACGGCCGCAAGACGGTGCCGAAGGGTCTCGTGCTCGCCACGTCGGGCGCGACCGTCGAGCGGGTCGAGATGGGCTTCTGGAAGCGCGCGCTCGATCTCCTGATCGACCCGAACATCATCGCGCTGATGCTCTCGATCGGGCTGATCGGGATCGTCGTCGAGCTCTGGAACCCCGGCCTGATCCTGCCGGGGACGGTCGGTGCGATCTCGCTGATCGTCGGCCTCTACGGGCTCCAGGTGCTCCCCGTCTCCGCAGCCGGCCTGCTGCTGATGGCGCTGGCGGCGACGTTCTTCGTCGCCGAGGCGTTCGTCCCGAGCCACGGCGCCCTCACCCTGGCCGGCGCGGTGACATTTGTAATCGGCGCGTTGATGCTGTTCGACCCGGCGGGCGAGGCCTACCAGGTGTCGCTCTGGGTCGCGCTCGCGATCGCCGGGACGCTCGCGCTGCTGCTCGGGGTCGCGCTGACGCGCGTCGTCAAGGCGCGCCGCAACCCCGTCGAGGTCGGCGTCGGCCAGCTGGTCGGCGACGCCGCGGTCGTTCGCCGCGACGGCTGGGTGGCGGTCGGCGGTGAGCTGTGGCGCGCGCGCTCGTCCGACGGCGCTCCGCTCGTGCCCGGCGAGCAGGTCACCGTCGAGGCTGTCGAGGACGGCCTCGAGCTCGTCGTAGGATCCCCCCACTCGACCGAAAGGGCCTGATGTCCGTCGCGCTGATCGTCGTCGCTGTCATCGTCCTCCTGCTGATCGTCCTGCTCTTCGCGACCGTCAAGGTCGCGCGCGAGTACGAGCGCGGCGTGATCTTCCGCCTCGGTCGCCTGCTCCCCGAGCCGAAGGGCCCGGGCCTCTTCCTGCTCATCCCCGTGATCGACCGGATGGAGAAGGTCGACCTGCGGACGGTGACGCTCAACGTCCCGCCGCAGGAGGTCATCACGAAGGACAACGTCCCGGTGCGCGTCAACGCGGTCGCGTACTTCCGGATCGTCGAGCCGAAGGCGGCGATCGTCCAGATCGAGAACTACATGGTCGCGACGTCGCAGATCTCGCAGACGACGCTCCGCTCGGTGCTCGGCCAGCACGTCCTCGACGAGCTCCTCTCCGAGCGCGACAAGATCAACCAGATCCTCCAGTCGATCATCGACGAGGCGACCTCACCGTGGGGCATCAAGGTCTCGATCGTCGAGGTGAAGGACGTCGAGATCCCGGCCGACATGCAGCGCGCGATGGCGCGCCAGGCCGAGGCCGAGCGCGAGCGGCGCGCGAAGGTCATCTCGGCGGAGGGCGAGTACCAGGCGTCCGAGCGGCTCAAGGACGCGGCAGCCGTGATGGCGCAGCAGCCGATCACGGTGCAGCTCCGCTACCTGCAGACGCTGCTCGAGATCGGCGCCACGAACAACTCGACGATCGTCTTCCCGATCCCGATCGAGTTCCTCGAGACGCTCGGGCTCCAGAAAAGGGGGGAGTAGCTGCGCACGCTCGTCGCCGTCCTCGTCGTCGGGCTGATGCTGGCCGGGCTCGCCGGCGTCGCCGTGCGCGGCGTCCGGCGCATCGGCTGGCCCGGCCAGGTCGACGAGGCCGGCCGGACGACGGCGCAGGCGCTCGTCGAGGGGCTGATCGTGCTCGCCGCGATCGTCCTCGGCGTCGTGGTCGTGTTCGCGCTCCTGAGCCTGACGCCGCTCTACGTCTCGGGCTCGTCGCTCGCCACGATCCCGAGGGTCGCCGCGAACGTGCCGGCGCTCGCGACGATGTCGGGCCAGGGCATCCGCGCGCCCCGGAGACGCTCGGCGCCCTTCAGCCCTTCGAGGTCGCAGCCGCGGAGCTCGACGCGACCGAGCGTCGCCTCGCTGAGCGTCGCTCCGACGAGCGGGCATCGCTCGAACAGCACGGACGTCAGCGTCGCGCCGTAGAAGTCGGCCTCCTCGAGGCGGCAGTCTCGGAACGCCACGCGCTCGAGCGTGGCGAACCGGAACGACGCCAGGTCGAGCCGGCACTCGACGAAGGCTGACGTCCGTGACGCGCGCCTCGGCGAAGGAGCTGCCGGTGGCCCTGGTGCCGTCGAGCTCGACGCGCCGCACCTCGCAGCGCGAGAGGTCGGCGTTCGCCAGCGATCCCCGAACGAGGCGCAGGTCGGTCAGTCGCCCTTCGGTCAGGGTGTGGCCGGCCAGCTCGGCGTCCGTCAGCGTGCCCTCCCGCAGCGCGGCGCCGCGCTGGGACTCGGGCGCGGTCAGCTCGTCGTCGGTCTCGTCGGGTGGGCGCGGAGGAAGCGGCGCCTCAGTCGGCGTCGCCATCGGTCGCCTCGACGGCCTCGGCGACGTCCGCGACATCCGCGTCGCCGACGACGTCCACCAGCTCGCCGACCTCGTCGACGTCGTCGTCCGAGCCGATGACGGGCGCGAGGCTCGAGACCTGCTCGCCCTCGCGGAGGCGCATCACGATCACGCCCTGCGTCGCGCGACCCGACCGCTTGATCCCGTCGACGGCCATGCGGATCACCGTGCCGCCGTCGGAGATGAGCATCACCTGGTAGCCCTCGCGGACGATGCGCGCGCCGGCCAGGCGGCCCTTGCCCTCGACGAGTTGCGCCGTCTTGACGCCCATCGTGCCGCGGCCCTTGACGGGGTACTCGGAGACGCGCGTGCGCTTGCCCCAGCCGTTCTCCGTGACGACGAGCAGGTCGGCGTCGTCCGAGGCGATGTCGACCTCGATCACCTCGTCCTTGGCCCGGAGCTTCATCCCGGCGACGCCGGAGGCGGGGCGACCCATCGGGCGGACGTCCTTCTCCGAGAAGCGCACGGCCTGGCCCATGCGGGAGACCATGAGGATGTCGTCGGTCCCGTCCGAGAGGCGGACGCCGATGAGCTCGTCGTCCTCGCGCATCCTGAGCGCGATGATCCCGTCGGCCTTGAGCGGCGTGTTGTACTCGAGGAACTCGGTCTTCTTGACGACACCCTTCTTCGTCGCGAAGACGAGGTACTTCGCCTCCTTGAAGTCGCGCGTCGCGATCACGGCGCGGATCAGCTCGTCCTGGCGGAACGGCAGCAGGTTGACGATCGCGCGGCCCTTCGACTGTCGTGACCCGAGCGGCAGCTCGTGCACCTTGAGCCGGTAGACCTTGCCGACGGTCGTGAAGAACAGGATGTAGTCGTGCGTCGAGGCGACGAAGAGGTGCTCGATGTAGTCCTCGTCCTTCATGTCCATGCCCATCACGCCGATCCCGCCGCGGCGCTGCTCGCGGTAGGTCGTCACGGGCAGGCGCTTGATGTAGCCGGAGCGCGTGATCGCGATGACCATGTCCTCCTCCGCGATCATGTCCTCGAGCTCGAGCGAGTCCTCGCCGGCGACGATCTCGCTGCGCCGGTCGTCGCCCTTCCCGTAGATCTGCTTCACCTCGAGCAGCTCCTCGCGGATCAGCGAGTCGATCCTCGCCGGGTCGCCGAGGATGGTGCGGAGCTCGGCGATGCGCTCCTGGAGGTCCGCGTACTCCTCCTCGATCTCCTTCCGCGCGAGCCCGGTGAGGCGCGCGAGACGGAGGTCGAGGATCGCCTGGGCCTGCTCCTCGGAGAGCGAGAAGGTCTCGATCAGGCCGGTGCGCGCCTGGTCGGTGTCGTCCGAGCCGCGGATCAGCGCGATGACCGCGTCGAGGTTGTCGAGCGCGATCAGATAGCCCTGCAGGATGTGCGCGCGCTTCTCCGCCTGGCGCAGCTCGTACTTCGACCGGCGCGTGACGATCTCGCGCTGGTAGTCGAGGTAGTGCCGCGTCAGCTCGAGCAGCGACAGCGTCTTGGGGACGCCGTCGACGAGGGCGACGGCGTTGTAGCCGAACGTCGCCTGCAGCCCGGTGTGCTTGAAGAGCTTGTTGAGGACGACCTGCGGGATCGCGTCGCGCTTGAGCTCGACCTGGATCCGCATCCCCGTCTTGTCCGAGTGGTCGGCGAGGTCGGAGACCTCGGTGATCACCTTCTCGTTGACGAGGTCGGCGATCTTCTTGATGACGCCGGAGTCGCCGCCCTTCTTGATCCCGTACGGCAGCTCGGTCACGACGATCGCGCTCTTGCCGCCGCGGAGCTCCTCGATGTGCGCGCGGGCGCGCATCACGATCCGGCCGCGGCCCGTGCGGTACGCGTCGCGGATCCCGGAGCGGCCGACGATGATGCCGCCGGTCGGGAAGTCGGGCCCCTTGAGGTGCTTCATCAGGTCCTCGACGTTCGCCTCGGGCTTGTCGATCAGCTGCACGACCGCGTCGATCGTCTCGGCGAGGTTGTGCGGCGGGATGTTCGTCGCCATGCCGACCGCGATCCCCGTCGAGCCGTTGACGAGCAGGTTCGGGAAGCGCGACGGGAGCGACAGCGGCTCCTTGCGGGACTCGTCGTAGTTCGGCCCGAAGTCGACCGTGTCCATGTCGATGTCGCGCAGCATCTCGGTCGCGAGACGCGTGAGCCGGCACTCGGTGTAGCGCATCGCCGCCGGCGGGTCGTCGTCGATCGAGCCGAAGTTGCCCTGGCCGTCGACGAGCGGGTTCCGCAGCGAGAACGGCTGCGCCATCCGGACGAGCGAGTCGTAGATCGGGCTGTCGCCGTGCGGGTGGTAGCGCCCCATGACCTCGCCGACGATCGACGCCGACTTCTTGTACGGCCGGTTCGGCTGCATGCCGGCGTCGTGCATCCCCCAGAGGACGCGGCGGTGGACCGGCTTGAGGCCGTCGCGGACGTCGGGCAGGGCCCGGCCGACGATGACGCTCATCGCGTAGTCGAGGTAGCTCGAGCGCATCTCCTGCTCGAGCTCGCGCGGCTCGATCCGGCCGGCGCCGAGCGGCTCTGTCACGTCAGACATCGAGGAACTTGACCTCCAGGGCGTTCTGCTCGATGAACTCGCGCCGCGGCTCGACGGCGTCGCCCATCAGCATCGAGAACACGTGGTCCGCCGCGGCCGCGTCCTCGACGTCGACGCGGAGGAGCATGCGGTCCTGCGGATCCATCGTCGTCTCCCAGAGCTGCTCGGGGTTCATCTCGCCGAGGCCCTTGAAGCGGCTGATCTGCATCCCGTCCTTCGCGAGGTCGAGCGCGGCGTTGCGGAGCTCGAGGGACGTCTGGGCGGCCGCCCGCTTCTTGCCGTGGGCGAGCGTTGTACGGCGGCAGGCCGACGATGTCGGCGACCTTGCCGTACGCGCGCCGGAGCGCCGCATAGGCGGGATCGGCGAAGAGCGCGTCGGGGACGTCGACGAACGTCGCGGCGCTCGTCTCGCTCTCGACGACCTTGACCGAGAGCTGCGCGTTCTCGCGGCCGACGACCGCGAGCTCGTATCCGTTCGGCGCCATCGCCCCGATGAGCTTCTCCAGGCTCTTCCCGTCCGCCGCCTCGCTCTCGACGACCCGGTGGGCGACGACGAACGCCGCGGCGGAGCCGTAGTCGGAGGCGAGCTTCGCCTGCCACGCGTCGACGTCGCCCAGCTCACGCGTGAGCCGGCCCCAGCGCGCCTCGGTGAGCGCCAGCTCGTTGCCGTCCCTGTCCGAGACGATCATCTCGGAGATCCGCTCGCGGGCGAGCAGCTCCTCGAGCTGGTGGTCCTTCTCGAAGTAGAGCTCCTGGCTCCCGAGCTTCACCTTGTAGAGCGGCGGAACGGCGATGTACATGTGCCCGCGCTCGAACAGCTCCGGCATCGTCCGGTAGAGGAACGTCAGCACGAGCGTGCGGATGTGCGCGCCGTCGACGTCCGCGTCGGTCATCACGATGATCCGCCCGTAGCGGAGGTTCTCGATCGCGAACTCGTCGCCGAACCCGGTCCCGATCGCCGTGATCATCGCCTGGATCTCGTTGTTCGAGAGGACCTTGTTGATCCGGTTCTTCTCCGAGTTGATGATCTTCCCGCGGAGCGGCAGGATCGCCTGGTACGTGCGGTCGCGGGCCTGCTTCGCGGAGCCGCCGGCGGAGTCGCCCTCGACGATGTAGAGCTCGCAGAGGTCCGGGTCCTTGAGCGAGCAGTCGGCGAGCTTGCCCGGGAGCGACGAGTTCTCGAGCGCGCTCTTGCGGCGGGTCAGCTCGCGCGCCTTGCGCGCGGCGGCGCGGGCGCGGGCGGCCGACACGGCCTTCGTGATGATCTGCTTCGCCTCGGTCGGGTTCTCCTCGAGGAACTCGGCGAGCTTCTGGTTGACGACGGTCTTGACGAGGCTCTCGATCGGCGGGTTGCCGAGCTTCGACTTCGTCTGCCCCTCGAACTGCGGGTTGCGGAGCTTGACGGAGATGACCGCGGCGAGGCCCTCGCGGACGTCCTCGCCCTCGAGCTTCTCCTCGGACTCCTTCAGGAGCCCCTTGTCGCGCGCGTAGCGGTTGAGCGTGCCCGTCAACGCGCTGCGGAAGCCGGAGAGGTGCGTCCCGCCCTCGCTCGTGTTGATGTTGTTCGCGAACGAGAAGACCGACTCGACGTAGGACGTGTTCCACTGCATCGCGACCTCGAGCTGGCCGTCCTCGGTCTCGCCGTCGAAGTAGACGACGTGCTTGTGGATCGGGTCCTTGCCCGAGTTGACGTGCGCGACGAAGTCGGAGATCCCGCCCTCGTAGTGGAACTCCTCCGTCTTCCCGCCCGGCCGCTCGTCGTGCAGCGACGATCCGGAGGCCGCGCGTGAGGAACGCCGTCTCGCGGAGGCGCTGCGACGAGCGTCGCGGTCGGAGAACTCGACCTCGTCGAAGATCTCGCGGTCGGGGAGGAACGAGATCGTCGTGCCCGTCTCCTCCGTCTCGCCGACGACCTGGAGGTCGGTCTGCGGGACGCCGCGCGCGAACTCCTGGCGGTAGATCTTCCCGTCGCGGCGCACCTCGGCGACGAGCCACTCGCCGAGCGCGTTCACGATGGAGAGGCCGACGCCGTGGAGACCGCCGGAGACCTTGTAGCCGTCGCCGCCGAACTTCCCGCCGGCGTGGAGCTTCGTCAGCACGACGGTCAGGGCGGACTGCCCCTGGTCCTCCATCATGTCGACCGGAATGCCCCGGCCGGCGTCGGTGACGGTGACCGAGTCGTCGGGGTGGATCGTCACCGTCGACGCTCTCGTTGTGACCCCCCATGGCCTCGTCGACGGCGTTGTCGACGAGCTCGTAGACGAGGTGGTGGAGCCCTCGCGAGCCGGTGGAGCCGATGTACATCCCGGGTCGCAGGCGAACGGGCTCGAGGCCCTCGAGGACCGTGATGTCCTTTCCGGTGTAGGCGGTGTCCGTCACAAGCCTCCTGATAAAGAAAATGCCTGCAAAATAGGGGTTTTGCAGGCCTCGTGAAGTATATCAGACAGCTGCGGTCATGGCGCGCGGCCGCGAGGCTCGCGGCGACCGCGTTTCGCACCGCCTCGCGAAGCTCCGGATCGCCGATCGAGGCGCTCACGGAGGCGGCCTCCTCGATGTCGGCAGAGGTCGGCTCGACGTGCCGCTCTTCCCGCTCGACCGGCCCACCGCTGGGCACCGGCCCGGGGGCGAACCGCACTGCCGGCGGCGTCGCGTCCCCGACGGCGGCACGGAGCTTCCCGAGCACCTCTTCGCCCATCCGGTCGAGCTCGAACGCCCAGGTCGACGACGTCGTGTTCACGTGGAGCGTCCCGTCGCGGGACAGGCGCTGCGGCCACGCGGCGGCGGCGATCGCGGGCCCGACCGCGTCGGGCCACGCGCGCGTCACCTCGGCGAGGACGCCGGCGTCGGGGACGCCCGCCGACCGGAGCGCGCGGCGCACGGTGCGGTCGAGGCGCTCCATCAGCCGGGCCGCACCTCGCCGGGAGACACGACGAGGAGCTGCGCGGGCGCGAGCGGCAGGGCCTCCGCGCCGGTCGCCGTGACGAGCGTCTGCCCGGCCATGCCGAGGCGCGCGCTCAGCACGCGGCGCCGGTCGGCGTCGAGCTCGGAGAGGGCGTCGTCGAGGAGCAGGAGGGGCGGGACGTCGCCGCGCTCGGTGAGGAGCTCGGCCTCGGCGAGGAGGAGCGAGAGCACCGCGAGACGCTGCTCGCCCTGCGACCCGAAGGCGCGGAGGTCGCGGTCGCCCGAGAGGACCCGGAACTCGTCGAGGTGTGGACCGACGCCCGTCGTGCCGCGCTCGAGGTCGCGTGAGAGCCGCTCGTCGAGGTCGCCGCGGGTCGGTGCCTCCGCGGCGTAGCCGACGGACGCGGCCGGGAGGCCGAGCTCGCCTGCGCGTTCGCCGAAGGCGGGCGAGAGGAGCTCGACGGTGAGGCGCCGGGCCTCGACGAGCTCGCCGGCGAGCGTCACGACGCTGTCCGTCCACGGATCGAGCGCCGAGGTGTCCGAGAGCCCCATGCCGACCCGGCGCAGCGCGGCGTTCCGCTGCCCGAGGGCCTCGGCGTAGGCGCCCGGGAGGTCGGCCCGCGCGGGCAGCAGCCGTGCGAGCACGCGGTCGAAGTACGCGCGCCGCGCCGCCGGGCCGCTCTTCACGACGGCGAGGCGGTCGGGGGTGAACACGAGCGCGTGGACGCGGGACCGAAGCTCCTCCGAGGAGCCGAGGGCGGCGCCGTTCAGCCGGATCCGCTTCGCCGCGCGGGTCGAGAGCGCGATCTCCGACTCGACGGGGACGGTCCCTCGCCGCCCGGTGATGACGGCCCGCCCCTCCTCGGCGCCGCGGCGGACGAGCTGCGCGTCCTGCCTCGTCCGGAACGAGAGCCCCTGCGCCGCCAGGTGGACCGACTCGAGGAGGTTCGTCTTGCCGGCGCCGTTCGGGCCGGTGACGAGCACGAGCCCGGGCTCGAGCGCGAGCTCGAGCCGTTCGTACGAGCGGACGTCGCGGAGTGAGACGTGCGCGACGATCAGCCCGCGAGCCCCGCTTCCGGGCGCGCTATCCGGCCAGCCTGATCGGCATGATCAGGTACCAGAAGGCGTCGCCGTCCGCGCTCAGCAGGCCGGGCCGGAGTGGATTGATCAGCTGGAGCTGGACGGTGTCCGCGGGCACCGACTCGAGGCCCTCGCGCAGGAACTCCGCGTTGAAGCCGATCTCGAGCGGCTCGCCGGTGTACGCGACCGGCAGCGACTCCTTCGTCTCACCCACGTCCTGGCTCTGGGCGGAGATCGTCAGCTCGCCCTCGGCGAAGCGAAGCCGGAGCGGCGTGTTCCGCTGCGCGAGCACGGCCGCGCGGCGCACCGCCTCGAGCAGCTCACCGCGCGGCAGCTCGAGCTCGACGTCGAACGTCTCCGGGCGGAGCTGGGAGACGTTCGGGAACTGTCCGTCGATCCGTCGCGTCGTCAGCCACGCGGAGCCCGCGCCGAAGATGACGTGGTTCTCGTGCACGCCCAGCTGCACGGTCTCCGCGCCGGCCGCGACCCGGCCGAGCTCGTCGAGCGCACGGGCCGGGATGATCGCCTCGAGCTCCGGGCCGCTCGACGCGAGCTCGGTCTCCTTGACGGCCATGCGGTACGAGTCCGTCGCGGCCATCGTCAGCTGCGAGCCCTCGAACTTGACGAGGATCCCGGTCAGCACCGGCCGCGACTCGTCCCGGGAAGCGGCGCGCGAGACACGCTGGACGGTCTCGAGCAGCGACGCGGCGTCGACCTCCTGGAGCGGGACGTCGATCGACGGCAGCCGCGGGAAGTCCTCGGCGGCGAAGACGTTGACGCGGGAGGAGTACGAGCCCGACTCGATCGATGCGACCCCGTCCTCGGGCCGGTAGGCGAGCGTCACGCTCTCGGCGGGCAGCAGCTTCACGATGTCGCCGAGGAGCCGCGCAGGGATCACGAGCGACCCCTCGCCCTCGACCTCCGCCGGGACGGTGGTGCGCAGCGACAGCTCCATGTCGGTCGCCTCGAGCTCGACGAGCCCATCACTGGCCCGGAGCAGGATCCCACCGAGCACCTGGACGGTGCCGCGGGTCGAGGTGGCGCGAGAGACGAGGGCGAGCCGGCTCGAGAGATCGTCGCGCGAAACGGTGACCCGAACCCCCGCACCGACGGCGATGTCTGTTTCCATCATTTCTCTTTTAAACCTTTCGTCGTAGTACATAGGGAGTGTGGACGACGGGGAAGACGGACGGAAGCCCTGCGTCCATGCCGGTTTGGGCGGTGGGTCCCGGAGAGCCGGTTGTCCACGGGTCCCCCAGCGCCGGCGGCGTCGGAACGAGAGAGGGCGAGATTCATCCACGGTGCTTGATCCTTGCGGTGAGGTCTTGCACAAGGTTGTACACAGCTCTGTCCTCAGAGATCATTCGCGTGATCTTGGCGTTCGCGTGGAGGACGGTCGTGTGATCGCGGCCGCCGAACTCCTTCCCGATCTTCGGCAGTGACGAGTCGGTCAGCTCGCGCGAGAGGTACATCGCCACCTGCCGGGGATAGGCGACCGCCTGCGATCGCCGCGGGCTGCAGAGCTCCTGCACCGTGAGCGAGAAGCGCTCGCAGACGGCGTCCTGGATGCGCGCGATCGTGACCTCCGGAAGGTCGCCGCTCGACGGGAAGAGATCGCGCAGCACCTGCTCCGCGAGGTCGACGTCGAGTGGGAGCCCGGTGAGCGAGGAGAAGGCGACGACACGGGTGAGCGCGCCCTCGAGCTCGCGGATGTTCGTCGACACGCGGCCGGCGATGAAGGTCAGCACCTCCGGATCGGTGACGGCGATCCCGTCGGTCGTCACCTTCTTGCGGAGGATCGCGATGCGCGTCTCGAGGTCGGGTGGCTGGATGTCGGTGATCAGCCCCCACTCGAACCGCGAGCGCAGCCGCTCCTCGAGCGTCGCGATCTCCTTCGGCGGCCGATCCGACGAGATCACGATCTGGCGACCGGCCTCGTAGAGCGAGTTGAAGGTGTGGAAGAACTCCTCCTGGAACCGCTCCTTGCCCTCGAGGAACTGGATGTCGTCGACGAGCAGCACGTCGTATGCGCGGTAGCGGTGCTTGAAGCCCTCGATGCGCTTGTCGCGCAGCGAGTTGATGAAGTCGTTCGTGAACGTCTCGCTCGTGACGTAGCGCGTGGTCAGCTTCTTCGCGTGGTCGTTCACGTAGGCGCCGATCGCCTGCAGGAGGTGCGTCTTCCCGAGGCCCGTGCCGCCGTAGATGAAGAGCGGGTTGTACGCCTGGGCGGGCGCCTCGGCGACGGCGAGCGCGGCCGCGTGCGCAAACCGGTTCGACGACCCGATGACGAAGTTGTCGAACGTGTACTTCGGGTTCGCCCCGGGCTGCGTCTCCTGGGGTGCCGAGGTCGACGTGGGACGAACGGGCTCGACCGGCTCGGCGGGCTCCGTCTCGGCGACCGTCAGCGCGACCCGAACCTCCCGTCCGAGCGAGTCCTTCGTCGCGGCTCGCAGGAGGCCGAGGAAGTGGTTCTCGATCCACTCGCGCGTGAAGTCGTTGGGAACGACGACGACGAACACCCCGTCGTTCAGCGACCCGCCGCCCGCGGCCGAGAACCAGGTCTCGTAGGTCGTCTCGTTGAGTGTGTCCCGGAGCCGCTGGGAGACGTCGTCCCAGAGTCGGATGGCTGTGGGCTCGTCAACATGCTCCACGGAGGGCTCGGCTGCTTCCTGTTCGGGGGTCGCGGGAGGCGCGAGCATACCACCCTCCCGATCCCGCGTCGGGGAGGCGCCGACGCCGCGCCGCTGCAGAAAAAAGCACCGATTTCCAGGTATTTTTCTCCGTCTCCACACGACTCTCCACAGCTGTGGATAGTGCTCGCGGTGGCGTCCGTTCGGGCGACGCACGACCCCTGTGAGCAGCCCTTTCGATCTGGTCATCGACCGGCTGCGTTGTGGATAACCGGGAGTCACGGAGCCTCGTCTATACTCCGCGCTTCGCCGCGCTGCCGTGCGCGGGCAAGCTCGAGTCGAGGGTTCCTCTCCGCCGTGAAGCGCACCTACCAGCCGAACGTCCGCCGCCGCAAGCGCAAGCACGGGTTCCGTGCACGCATGTCGACGCGGGGCGGCCAGGCGATTCTCAAGCGCCGCCGCGCCAAGGGCCGGAAGCGGCTCTCCGCGTAAGTGCCGGCGGTGGAGCGCCGACACCGCCTGTCCCGCTCGCGTGACTTCGACGCGGTCTACCGGCAGGGGCGCTCCGTCTCGACGCGCTCGCTCACGCTCCACTGGTTCGCCCGGGAGGACGACCCCGACGGGAACGCACGCCTCGGGCTCGCGATTCCGCGTGCCGTCGGCTCGGCCGTCGTCCGCAACCGGCTCAAGCGGCAGCTCCGCGCGGTCTGGACCGAGCTCGAGGGCGAGGCTCCGGCCGGCTGCGACTACGTGCTCGTCGCGCGACCCGGGCTGGCCGATGCCGCGGAGAGCCGCGGTCACGAGTGGCTCGTCGAGCAGGTGCGCGAGATCCTCGGCAAGGTGACGACGTGAGGTATCTCGGCATCGGGCTGGTCCAGGTCTGGCGGCACACATTCGGCCTGCTGACGCCCGAGGGGACGTGCAAGTACCACCCGAGCTGCTCGCAGTACGCGATCGACGCGTTCCGCGAGCTCGGCCTCGTCCGCGGCGCGATCGTCGCCGGCTGGCGCATCCTGCGCTGCAACCCGTGGAGCCACGGCGGCGTCGACCGGGTGCAGGATCGCACGCTCTTCCGCCGGCGTGAGGAGCGGCACGCGTGATCGTCGGCTTCCCGAACCCGCTCAAGCCGCTCGAGGACCTCCTCACCAATCTCCTCGAGTGGTTCCACGGCACGGTCGGCCTCACCTGGGCGTGGTCGATCGTCGCGCTCGTGGTGCTCGTCCGCATCGTGCTCGTGCCGGTCACCGTCCGGCAGATCCACTCGATGCAGAACCTCCAGGCGCACGCGCCGGAGATGAAGGAGATCCAGCAGCGCTGGAAGGGCGACAAGCAGCGGCAGAACGAAGAGCTGATGAAGTTCTACCGCGAGAACAAGATCAACCCGGCGGCGTCGTGCCTGCCGATCGTCCTGCAGATCCCGATCTTCATCGCGCTCTTCTACGTCCTCAAGGACTTCGAGAAGGAGATCTTCCCGAACTACCCGGAGTCGTCGCTCCAGTGGCTCGGCCTCGTCGACATCACGGAGGACGTCGTCGTCGGGTGGGGTCCCCTGCTCCTCGTCGTCTACGTGGCGAGCCAGCTGACGTCGTCGTACTACATGTCGTCGTCGATGCAGCGGGCACAGCGGATCCTGCTGATGGTCCTGCCGATCGTCTTCATCCCGTTCATCCTCAACTTCCCGTCGGGCCTGATGATCTACTGGCTGACGACGAACCTGTGGACGACCGGGCAGGGCTTCGTCACGCGGACGCTGATGCCGAAGCCCGTGCTGCCGGGCGCCGAGAAGAAGAGCTCGCGCACGCCGCCCAAGGACGCGCCCCCGCCGGCCGAGAAGGCGAACGGCCCGGAGTCGAAGGACGGAGCCAAGGGCGGGACGCCGGTCGTGGCAGGCCCGCCGAGGCGGGTGAAGCGAAAGAGAAGCAGCGGAGGCCGCCGCCGATGAGCGACGAGGTCTCCGTCGAGGCAACCGGGGAGACCGTCGGCGAGGCGAAGTGGTCGGCGCTCCGCGAGCTCGAGCGCCTCGCCCCGGGCATCGATCGCGACGCCGTCCGCTTCCAGGTGGTGAGCGAGGGCGAGCGAGGGCTCCTCGGCGTGGGCTACACGCCGGCGCGGGTCGTCGCGACTGCCGAGCGTCCCGAGGAGCGCGGGGCTCCGGCGCCGCCCGCCGAGGGCGAGGCAGCCGTCGCGCGGGAGCTGCTCGAGCGGGTCGTGAGCGCCCTCGACGTCGACGCGCGGGTGGACGTGACCGAGGCGGACGAGGAGGTGGTCGCGACCGTGACGGGCGGCGACCTCGGCGTGCTGATCGGCCGCCACGGCCAGATGATCGACGCGCTCCAGTACCTCGCGAACGCGATGGCCCACCGCTCCGTCGGTGACGACCGCCGCCGGATCGTCGTCGACGCGGCCGGGTACCGGGCCCGCCGCAGCGCGACGCTCGAGACGCTCGCCCGGCGCTGCGCCGAGCAGGCGTCCGCGACCGGCCGTCGGGTCGAGCTCGAGCCGATGAGCGCCGTCGAGCGGCGGCTCGTCCACGAGGCGCTCAAGGACGACCCCGAGGTGGAGACGGCGAGCGAGGGCGTCGAGCCGAACCGCTTCGTCGTCGTCCTGCCGCGGCGCTCGGCCGACTGAGCGAGCTCCTGGAACGGCTGGCTGGCGGCGGTCATCGCGACGCCGGGCCTCACCGCGCTCCGCGACCGCGGACGAGGCGCGACGCGTCCTGCTCGACGACGCGCTCGCGGGCGTCGAGCTCGTCTCGCGCTTCGACGGCCCGATCGTGGACGTCGGATCGGGCGGCGGGACACCGGGGATCCCGCTCGCCGCGTCGCTCCCCGAGCGGGCCGTCACGCTCCTCGAGGCAGAGCGGCGAAAGTGCGAGTTCCTCGAGCGCTGGACCTCCGAGCTGCCGAACCTCGAGGTCGTCTGGGGCCGGGCCGAGGAGCAGCCGCTCGAGGACGTACGGAGTCGCGGTCGCGAAGGCGCTCGCCCAGCCCCCGACCGCGGCCGAGTGGTGCCTCCCGCTCGTCCGCGAAGGCGGCGCGGTCGTGCTCTGGGTCGGCCCGTCCGCCGAGCGCGACCGCGTCGCGCGGCGGCCGAGCGGGTCGCCGGCGAGCTCGAGGACGCCCCCGACGGCTTCCTCGTGATCCGCAAGACCGGCCCGACGCCGCCCGGGTTCCCGCGCCGCACGGGCGTGGCGAGGAAGCGCCCGCTCGCCTGAGCTGCCGGCGACGCGAGGAGAGGACATGCGACCGCGAAGACGCGACCATGGCCGACGACGAGCGTCAGGTCAGGCTCGAGGCCGCAGCGCTGCTGTTCGAGTCGGCGGCGGACGAGCTGGAGCTCGCCGGTGCCCACGCGCGCCGTGCCGCCGAGCACTTCCGGGCGGGCGACGTGCCCCGCGGCACCGCCCATGCGTGGGCGGCGCTCGGCCACCTGAGAACCGGCGAGGAGCGGCTCATGGTGCAGGCCCGGGACCACCGCGAGCGCGCCTTGCTCTGAGCCTGAAGCGTCCGGGCGCGCCGGTACCGTGACCCCGTGGCGGCCCGGATCTACGCGATCGCGAACCAGAAGGGCGGCGTCGGCAAGACGACCACCGCGATCAACCTCGCCGCGTGCCTTGCCGAGGCGGGAGAGCGCTGCCTCCTCGTCGATCTCGACCCGCAGGCGAACGCGACGTCCGGCCTCGGGCGGCGCGCGAACGGCCACTCGACGCTCGACCTCCTCGACGGCGCTCCGCTGGCGGAGCTCGTGACCCCGAGCTCCTTCGCGAACGTCGACCTCGTGCCGGCGAAGGCCGAGCTCGCGGCGGCGACGGTCCATCTCTCCGCGCTCGAGGGCGGGGAGCGCTACCTCGCCGACGCCCTCGCCGACGCCCCGACGGACGACTACGCCTTCGTCTTCCTCGACTGCCCGCCTGCCTTCGGCCCGCTGACCGTGAACGCGCTCGCCGCCGCGGATCGCGTCCTCGTGCCCGTCCAGGCGGAGTACTTCGCGCTGGAGGGGCTCTCCCAGCTCCTCGGCTCGATCGACCTCGTCAAGCGGCGGCTCAACCCGCGCCTGGGCGTCGCGGGGATCCTGCTGACGATGGTCGACGGGCGGACGCGCCTGGCCGGGCGAGGTCGAGGCCGAGCTCCGCTCGCACTTCGGCGACCTCGTCTTCACGACCACCGTGCCGCGCTCGGTGCGTCTCGCCGAGGCCCCGAGCCACGGCGTCCCCGCGATCGCCTACGACCGGCGCTCCGCCGGCTCCGAGGCCTACTGGAAGGTGGCGATGGAGCTTGTCGAGCGCACCTGAGACCCCAGCTCCGCGGCGCGGGCTCGGCCGCGGGCTCGAGCTGCTCGTCGGCGGCCAGGTCGGCGGGGGCGAGCTGCTCCATCTGCCCGTCGACGCGATCCACGCGAACCCGCGCCAGCCGCGCAAGCGGTTCGAGCCGGAGGCGACCGCCGGCCTCGCGGCGTCGCTCCGCCACCAGGGCGTGCTCCAACCGGTCGTCGTGCGGCCGCGGAGCGCCGGCGGGTACGAGCTCATCGCCGGCGAGCGCCGGTGGCGGGCCGCCCGCGAGGCGGGCCTCGAGACGCTGCCCGCCCTCGTCCGCGAGACCGACGACCGGGAGACGCTGCTGCTCAGCCTCGTCGAGAACGTCGCCCGCGAGGACCTCTCCCCGGTCGAGGAGGCGCGCGCCTACGCCGTGCTCGTGGACGAGTTCGAGCTGTCGCTCGGCGAGGTCGCGGAGCGCGTCGGCCGCTCGAAGCCGGGCGTCTCGAACCGCCTCCGCCTGCTGGAGCTGCCCGAGGACGTGCTCTGGATGCTCGCCCGCGGCGAGCTCACCGAGGGTCACGCGCGCGCGGTGCTCTCGATCCCCGACGACGAGGGCCGCCGCCGCCTCGCCCGACGCGTCGCCCGTGACGGCCTCACGGTGCGCGCGACCGAGCGCGCCGCGCAGGAAGGCGGCGCGAAGCGGCGACCCCGTGCGACCCGGGTCGACCCGATCCTCGCGGAGCGGGCCCGCGACGCGGCGCAGCGCCTCACGGGGCTCCCGGCGAGGGTCTCGGCCGGCAAGCTCGAGCTCCACTTCGGAGACGAGGTGGGCCTCGAGGAGCTCGTCGAGACGCTCGAAGCGCTCTAGCGAGTGCCGACGTCGCGAGGCCGCTTCGAGGTGATCCGGCCGCCGAGGCCGACGGCCGAACGGCAGATCAGGACACCGCCGCCTGCGCGATCCTTATCTTCGCGAAGAAGAGTGGGCGATCCTGGACTCGAACCAGGGGCCTCCGCCTTATCAGAGCGGCGCTCTAACCGACTGAGCTAATCGCCCGCGCGGCTGACGAGTGTAGCGAAGCAGTTGCGGCGGCGAAGCCGCCGCCTTCAGGGATCTGCCCCGCTGAAAGCGGGGATCAGCGGCAGGATTCCGCAACAGCGGAATCCTGCTTCGCGAGACAAGACCAGGGCCGGGGATACACTGAGCGAGAGGGTCCGATGCACGAGATGACGGTCTACGGGGTGAGCTTCGACCTCGTCGGCAAGCAGCCGATCGTCCTGCTGCGGGCTGCCGAGGGGCCGATGTACCTGCCGATCTGGATCGGCCACACCGAGGCGGCCGCGATCCTCATGCGGCTCCAGGGGCAGGAGCCCCCGCGGCCGCTCACGCACGACCTCGCGCTCTCGCTGGTCGAGTCGCTCGGCGCCGAGGTCGACCGGATCACCGTGACCGAGCTCAGGGACGGCACGTTCTACGCGCGGATCACGCTCGTCCGAGACGGGACGGAGATCGAGGTCGACTCCCGGCCGTCGGACGCGATCGCCCTGGCGATCCGGGCGGACGCGAAGATCTTCGCCGAGGACGAGGTGATGGACGAGTCCGGCGTCGTCTGGGAGGGCGACGTCCCCGACCTCGCCTATGCCCAGGACGTGAAGGACCTCGGCGACGTCGACCTCGGGGAGTTCCGGAAGTTCCTGGACACCGTGACGCCGGACGAGTTCGCGACCGGCTCCGACGACCCGACCTCCTAGGCCGACCCTCAGCGGTCGAGCTCGCGCTTCGTCAGGGCGAGGAGCTCGCTCACGAGCGCGTCCAGCCCCTCCGCGGACAGCGGCCCGCCGTTGGCGGCCGCGAGCTCGTCGCGAAGCCTCCGCTCGCGGTCCGGGTCGAAGCGCTCGCTTCCGTGCGTCTCCTTGATCCGCCAGAGCTCCGTGACGAGCCGCAGCCGCTCGTTCACGGCCTCGACGATCGCCCGGTCGTTGGCGCCGATCTGCGCGCGGAGCTCGGCCAGCGGGTCGTCGCGCTCGCTCACACGGCCACCGACGCCAGCAGCGCCGCCCCGTTGAAGATCGCGTGGAGGATGATCGGCGGGTAGAGGCTCTTCGTCCGCAGACGGAGCCAGCCGAGGATCAGCCCGAAGATCGTCAGCACCGGCAGCGCGATGACGAGCCCGTGCGCGAGCCCGAACGCGAGGGCCGTCACGACGACGGCGACGCCCCCGCCGAAGAACTGCTGCACCGCGGCGAACCCGAGCCCGCGGTACGTGAGCTCCTCGACGACGGGTGCGACGAGCGCCACGACGACGAAGTTCGCGACGAAGGCGCCTGCCCGGTCGGGATCCCAGTCGTCGGGCACGAGGCCCTGCTCCTCGCCCGCCTCGAGGAACGGGTTCAGCAACGCGCCGATGATCCAGATCAGGACGATGGAGGCCGCGATCCAGCCGGCTGCCGCACGCCGGGACGCCGGCGCCCGCAGCCCGAGGACCGCCGGCGCGAGGCCTCGCGCGATGAGGAGGACGACCGCGAGGATGATCGCGTACTGCACGACACCGGCGATCACGGTCGACCAGCGGTAGAGCAGGTCGCCGGGGGCGACGGTGCCGCCGGACGTGTACGCGCCCGAGCCCTCGGAGCCGTCGAGCACGAAGGTCGTCTCGCTGCGGACGGTCACCTTCCATGTGCCGTTCGCTCCGGTGTTGCCCTCGACGTCGCGCACGGTGACGGCGTCGCCTGTCGCAAACCCGTGCTCGCCGTCCGTCGTGATCTCGACGGGAGAGGTGTTGGTGGCCGCGACGACATCCGTGTCCGTCGAGGCGAGGAGGTTCGCCGCGTACGAGATCGAGGCGAGCACGGCGACGAGCGCCACCCACCCGATCAGCTTCGAGCGGGGAACCTCGGTCAGGCGACCCAGTACCACAGCGCCCATCGAACCACGTTGACTGCGAGCCACGCGGCCAGAACCGTGACCGCGACGAGGTGGACGCGCCGGTCGCGCCCGAGGAGCGCGAGGGCGATCAGGCACGGGAATGCGGCGAGTGCGAGACGCGGGAAGGAGTAGAGGCCGCCGAGCCGCTCCGACGGGAGCGCCATCGGCAGCGCGACCGCGGCGATCGCGTAGACGCCGTACGGCGTTCCGATCCTCCGCCAGGCGACGACCGCGAGCGCCAGCAGCGCAAGGGCGAGGAGGGGGCCGAGCACGTCCCCCTCGCCGACCGCCTGGACGAGACCGCCCAGCGGGCCGAGGGGCGCTAGCGACCGCTCCCAGACACGCTGCGCGTCGACGAACGCGAGCCCGTGCCCGAGGGAGAGCTCGAGCGCGAGCGGGAACGCGAGGAAGAGCGCGACGGGCACGCCGAGCAGGGCGAGGTCGCGTCTTCGCCGATCGGAGCGCCAGGCGAAGACGGCGAGGGCCGGAAGCAGGGCGATGCCGTAGGGCCGCGTGAGCAGCGCGAGACCGGCGGTGACGGATGCCCAGCCGACGCGTCGCTCCTCGACGAGGACGAAGGTGCCGATCGCGAGCGCGAGGAACAGCGACTCCGCGTACACGGCACCGAGGAAGAGCGACGTCGGGAAGATCGCGAGGTAGATGACCGACCGGAGCGCGTCGTCGGGCCGGAACCGTCGACGGACGAGCCGGTAGAGGAGAGCGAAGGCGATCGCGCCGGCCGCGAGCGAGACGACGAGCCCCGCGAGCAGGAAGTGGCCGCCGAGGATGCGGCCGAGGCCGCCGACGAGCAGCGGGTAGAGCGGGAAGAACGCGGGCGTCGAGGACGGCCAGTCGTACCCGGACTCGGCGATCCGGAGGTACCACTCGCTGTCCCAGCGCGACCAGACGTCCACCGCCGCCCCGAGCTCGTGCTGGCGCGGGCTGTCCCAGCGGTCGCGGTTCGGGTTGAGCTCGTCCTCGAAGGCGAGCACCGTCGCGGCGGCGACCGCCCAGAGCGCGAGCCGGCTCCACACGAAGACCCGGAGGGCCGGCCACGACGCTGCGAGGGCGCCGCGCACGGGGCGACGATATCGACCGAGGGACAGGCGCGACCGCGAAGAATCCAAACAGGACGTGGCTACCATCGCTGCATGAGCCCCTCGCGGCGTCCCCGCCCGCGGCGCGGTCCTGCGCCGCTGCCGCCCCGGGCTCGTCCCCGGCGTCGCGCCCGCGCGCGCGGGCGTGGGAAGCGGCTCGCCCTCGTCGGAGGTCTCGCGGTCCTGCTGCTCGCCGCGGGCGTCGGAGCGGGTGCCGCGGTGATCACGTTCGGCGAGCGGTGCGACGTCTCCGCGCTCCGCCCGGTCAAGATCGGGCAGAACTCGTTCGTCTACGCCGCCGACGGCTCGCTCCTCGGCGCGATCCCGGCGGAGCGGAACCGGCAGGTCGTCGCGTACGGCCAGATCTCGCCGTGGCTCACGCGGGCGACGGTCGCGATCGAGGACCGCCGGTTCTACTCCCACGGCGGCGTCGACGCCGAGGGCATCGCACGGGCGCTCTGGCGGGACGTCCAGGCCGGCCGTGTGGTCGAGGGCGGCTCGACCATCACGCAGCAGCTCGTCCGCAACCTCTACATCTCGAACGAGCGCACGGTCGAGCGCAAGATCACCGAGGCGTGCCTCGCGGTGAAGCTCGAGGACCGCCGGTCGAAGCAGTGGATCCTCGCCCAGTACCTCAACTCCGTCTTCTACGGGAACTTCGCCTACGGGGCCGAGGCGGCCGCGCGAACGTACTTCTCCCGCTCGGCGCGGTCGCTCACGCTCCCGCAGGCGGCGCTCCTGGCCGGACTGACACAGGCGCCGTCGGCCTACGACCCGATCGCCGATCCGGACCGCGCGATCGCGCGGCGGAACGAGGTGCTCGCGGCGATGCGGGACCAGGGCACGATCACGCAGGCGCAGTACCGGTTCGCGCGGCGGAGCAAGATCGGCCTCGAGCCGGGACGCCTCTACGCGGAGATCCGTGAGCCGTACTTCTTCGGCTACGTCCGCGACGAGCTCGTGCGCGCGTACGGCGTCGAGCGCGTCCGCTCGGGCGGGCTGAGCGTCTACACGACGATCCAGCCGCGCTGGCAGAAGCTCGCACAGGACGCGATCCGCGGCACGCTGACCGCGCCGGACGACCCCGCCGCGGCCCTCATCTCGATCGACCCGGCGACCGGCGCGATCCGCGCGATGAGCGCCGTCGTCCCGGGCCGCGCGAACAACCAGTTCAACCTCCTCTCGCAGGCGCGGCGGCAGCCGGGCTCCACGTTCAAGACGTTCGTCCTCGCCGCCGCCGTGGAGCAGGGCATGGACCCCGGCTCGACGTACTACGTCTCGGCGCCCTTCACGTACCGCCCCGACGACGACGGCAACTGCGACGACGGCAGCTGGTGGTGCGTCAAGACGTACGACTCGAGCTACGTCGGCTGGACGTCGGTCGAGCGCGCGACGCTGCGCTCGGACAACAGCGTGTTCGCGCAGCTGACGCTCGACGTCGGGTCGCGTCGGGTCGCGTCCCTCGCC
The DNA here is from genome assembly GCA_963712255.1 of uncultured Actinomycetes bacterium. Taxonomy (GTDB): domain Bacteria; phylum Actinomycetota; class Thermoleophilia; order Gaiellales; family Gaiellaceae; genus Gaiella. The sequence goes on along the minus strand of CAVQHL010000014.1, from coordinate 192,542 downwards.
CAGCGGCTCGGCGTGCGGACGCCGCTCCAGGTGCGCGGGCAGTACCCGCCCGCGATGGGGCTCGGCTCCGTGGCCGTGTCGCCGCTCGACATGGCGTCCGCCTACGCGACGCTCGCGGCCGGCGGGATCTACACGAAGCCGACCGCGATCCGGAAGGTGGTCTTCCCGAACGGGAAGCCCGACGACCGCTGGGCGACCAGTCTTCGCCGCACGCGCGTCATCCCGGACGGCGTCGCGGACGTGGTGACGCGGATCCTCGAGGACAACATCCGCTCCGGCACCGGCACCCGTGCGGCGCTGTCGCGCCCGGCTGCGGGGAAGACGGGCACGACCGACGAGCACGCCGACGCCTGGTTCGTCGGCTACACGCCGGGGCTCGCGACCGCCGTGTGGATGGGATACACCCGCGGCGAGATCCCGATGCGGAACGTCCACGGGATCGCGGTCTCGGGCGGCTCCTTCCCGGCCGAGATCTGGCGGCGCTTCATGGAGCCGGCTCTCGCGGGCCGCCCCGTCCGCGACTTCCCCGAGCCGCGGCAGCCCGTCTCGTTCCGGACCTGGGAGCGCGGGCCGACGGCGCTGAGCTACGACCCGTACTACACCCCGCCGACGCCTGCGGAGCCCGAGGAGGAGGAGGAGAAGCAGGGCGACGACGGGAAGGCTCCCGCGACCGGGACGGCGAAGCCGGGCGGCGGGGGCGGCGCCAGCTCGTCGAACGGCGTGGGTGCGGGCGGGCCACCCTCGAGCCCGGCGCAGCCGCTCGACCCGTAGTCCGCGATGATCGCGGCGTGAAGCGCGCCCTCGCGGCCGGAGCCGCCACCCTCGTTCTGGTCGCCGGTGCGTGCGCCCTCGCCTGGCAGGAGGGCTCGCCGCTCGTCCCGCGCGACGGCGGGACCGCCGACCAGGGAACGGCATGGCCCTTTGCGATCCTCCTGGCGGCCGCGTTCGTCGCGTACGTCACGGGACTCGCGCTCCTCCGTCGCGGCATCGCACCGACGCGATTGGTCGTCGCGCTGGCCGTCGCGATCCAGCTCGTCCCGCTCGCAGCGCCGCTCCTCCTCTCGACGGACGCCTGGACGTACTGGGGGTACGGCTGGATCGGGACGGAGGGCGGCGGGAACCCGTACGTCGATCCGCCGTCGGACTTCCCCGAGAGCCCCGCCGCGCCGTACCTGGGCGCCGACTGGCGCGACCGGACGACGGTGTACGGCCCCGCGTTCACGCTGCTCTCCGAGCCGGTCGCGCTCGTGTCGGGCGACTCGTCGGACGTCGCGGCGTGGCTCTTCAAGGCGCTCGCCGCCGTGGCGATCGTCGCCGCCGTCGTGGCGGTCGCGCGGGTCGCTCCGCGACCGGCGCTCGCCGCCGCCTTCGTCGGCTGGAACCCCGTGCTCGCCGTGCACGTCGCCGGCGGAGGCCACAACGACGCCCTCGTCGGCGGGCTCGCCGCTCTCGCGGTCGCGCTGGCGGTCCGGCGCCGGAACGACCTCGCCGGAGGCGCGTGGGCGCTGGCGGCGTTCGTCAAGTGGATCCCGCTCGTGTTCCTCGCGCTCGCAACCCTGGCCGCCCGCGCTCGCGGGAACGCGACCGGCGCTCGGGGCATCGCCCTTGTGGCGGTCGTGGTGGCAGCCCTCGGCACGTGGCGCTACGGCCTCGACTGGCTGCGCGTGGTCGGCCCGCTCGCGGACAACGCCGTCCTCGAGACGAGCTACGCCCTTCCCTCGCGCCTCGAGCAGCTGGGCGTGCCGGACGGCGCCGCCTTCGCCCTTGCGCTCATCGCGGCAGCCGCGGGGCTCCTCTTCCTCGCGCGGGGAGCGCTCCGCGGCGAGCCACGGCTCGGCCGCGCCGCCTGCCTCCTCCTCGCGACGACCCCCTACCTCGCGGTCTGGTACCTCGCCTGGGCGGTCCCGCTCGCGGCGGCGGACGAGGATCGCGTCGCCCGGGTCGCGGCGCTCGCGCTCACGGCGTACCTGCTCCCGCAGACGATTCCGCTCTGACGCGGCGCAGGACGAGGATCCCGTCCTCGTCGAACACCGGCTCGAACCGACCCGACGCCTGGATGCGCTCCAGGGCCGCGGCGAACGCCTCCGGTGCCACGGCCCGGTCACGATGGCTCGGCCGCGTCCGGTCGACCGCGATCCACTCCGCCTCCCGGAGCACGGGGAAGCTGAAGACCCGCCGGCGCTCCGAGAGGTGCGCGCCGAGCGTGTTGCTCGCGCTCACGGCGGCGTCCGGCGGAATCGAGCGGAGGGCGCGCGCCGCGACCTCGGCGTGCCGGCCGACGACGTGCTCGCGCGCGGCGAGGTCGGACCCGAACGGGACGTGGGACCACACGGGCAGTGGGCCGAGGAGGATGCCGGCGATCACCGTCGAGACCACGATCGCGCGTCCCTCGGGTCGCCGGGCCCAGGCGTACCGACGTCGCAGTCGTGCCGCGCCGAGCACCGCCGCGACCATCAGACCGGGAATCGCGCCTGCCGTGTAGTGGAAGTGGATCGAGGTCTGCGTGCGCGTGTCCGACAGGAGGTTGAGCGCGAGCTCCGGGAGCGCGGTCAGCGCCGCGAGCGGCGCGAGGAGCGGCAGCCCGAGGAGCGGCAGGAGGAGGTCTCCGAGGTACGCGAGGTCGCGGCCGTCGCTCGCGGCGCCGAGGATGGCGCCGGGGTCCGTGATCGCGGTCTCGGCCATCCCGCCCGGCGACCCGCCGACGGACTCGTACCGCCCGGCGAACGGGGAGCCGCCGCCCGGTGCGAAGTGCGGCACGACGACGGACACGGCGACGACCGACACGATCGTCCCCACCCCGGCGATCGCGAGGCCCACCCGCCGTCCCGGCGGGACGCAGCGCGTACCAGAGGCCCATCGCGGCGACCACCAGCCCGATCTGCTCCTTCGTGAGGCACGCCGCACCCGCGGTGAGGGCGAAGGGGACGAGCCGCTCGCTGTCGAGGAACCAGAACGCCCAGAGAAGGAGCGGCGTCGCGAGCGCGACCGGATGGAAGTCGTCGAGCACGAGCCACTGCGTCGCCGGATGCAGGAGGTACGCCAGCGCGAACCCGGCCGCGGCCCAGTCGGATGCGAGGTGCCGGCGGCCGAGGAGGTAGACCGGCACCGCACCCGTCGCGACCGCGCACGCCTGAACGACGAGGAGGAGCGACGGGTCGGGCCACAGCAACCACAGCGGCGCGAAGGCCGCGACGAGCGGGTCGAAGTGCGCCCCGAGCCGCGAGAACTGCTGGCCCCGAAGGCCGGTGACGGTGAGGAAGTCGCCGTGCGCCGTCGACCACACCGCCTGGGTCAGGTTCCCGACGTCGAAGCGGCCCGTCCAGAACGCGCGGTGCTGGAGGACGGCGAGCGCGGAGAGCCCTGCGCCGAACGCGACGACCCCCGCGGCGACCAGGGCCTGCGGTCGCCTCATCGCGCCGCGACGGCCCGTTCGAGGAGCGAGCGCCAGCGCGCGCCCAGAACGGCCTCGGAGGCGTGCTCCTCGTACGTCGCCCGGCCTCCCTCGGCGAGCACGGCCGCGAGCTCTGCGGAGCCGGCGATCCGCTGTACGGCGTGGGCGAGCGCCTCCGGATCGCCGGGCGGCACGAGCAGCGCGTCGACGCCGTCCGTGAGCAGCTCCCGGCGCGGCCGGCGTGTCGGCGGTGATCACCGGGCAGGCGCACGCGAGCGCCTGGAAGACCTTGTTCGGGATCACGCGCGCCGCCTTCGGGCCCGTGTCGAAGATCCCGAGCGCGCACCCCGCGCGCTGGTAGGCGGCGGGGAGCTCCGGGTACGGGATCCAGTCCACGTGCTCGACGTTCGCCGGACGGTCGTCGAGCAGCGGCGCGAGCTGGCCGTCGCCCACGACCCTGAAGGGGATCTCCGGGACGAGAGCGGCCGCCGCGAGGATCGTGTCGAGGCCGTGGAGCGGGATCAGCTTCCCGACGAAGAGCACCTGGAACGGCTCGGGCGGCTGCCAGCCCGGGCGGAAGAGCGCCTCCTCGGCCCCGACGAGGGCGACGTCCACCCGGTCGGCCGGGAGCCCGAACGCCCGGCGGAAGAAGGCCGCGTGCGCCTCCGTGTCCGCCACGACGAGGTCGGCGGCCCGGAATGCCCCCCGGTCGACGAGCTGGAGCATGCGCGCCGCCGGAGACCACGGGTGAAACCGCTTGCGGTCGCCGACGAGCGTGTCGTGGAGCGAGACGAGCGGGTTGAACACGATCGGGCGGCCGCGCGCGATCCGCCGCGCCGCCCGCAGGTCGAAGTGCCCCGGGTACCCCACGACGACGACGTCCGCCTCCCGCTCCTCGTCCCGCCCGAGGTCGCGCTCGGCGCGGAGCACGCGCGAGATCTGCCGGACGCCGAGGGACCAGTTCTGGACGCCCCAGACCTGGCGGTGGCGCTCGACGACCTCGACGCCCGCGCCGCGCAGGCACGAGATGACCTGCGCGTTGCGCGGCGCGACGCGGTCGTACGTCCCGAAGTAGAGGACCTTCAACGTCGTGTCGGTCAGCGGAGGATCTCGTCGACGAGGCGCGACGTGCGATCGTCGAGCGCGCGCATGCGCTCGCGATGCTGGCTCGTGACGAGCTCGGAGAGGAGCCCGAGCGAGAGGAACTGGATCCCCACGACGACCAGCAGGACCCCGAGCAGGAGCAGCGGTCGCCGGCCGATCGCCTCGCCGGTGAGCTTCACGATCGTGAGGTAGACGAGGATCGCGCCGCCGATCGTCGAGAGCACGAGCCCGAGCCCGCCGAAGAGGTGGAGCGGCCGGTGCCGGTACCGGCCCATGAACGTGACGGTCAGCAGATCGAGGAAGCCGCGCACGTAGCGCTCCGGCCCGTAGCGGCTGCGGCCGTGCTCCCGCGGCCGGTGGTTGACGGCGATCTCGGTGACGCGGAACCCGAGGTCGTGCGCGAGGACGGGGATGAAGCGGTGGAGCTCGCCGTAGAGCTCGAGCTCGCGTGCGACCTCGGCGCGAAACGCCTTCAGCCCGCAGTTCATGTCGTGGAGCCGCAGGCCCGAGACCCAGCCGGTCACCGTGTTGAAGACGCGGGAGAGGAAGCGCCGGACGGCCGGGTCGTTGCGTCGCGTCTTCCAGCCCGTGACGAGGTCGAAGCCCTCGTCGAGCTTGGCGAGGAGCCGCGGGATCTCGGCAGGGTCGTCCTGGAGGTCGCCGTCGATCGTGACCACGATGTCGCCCTCCGCCTCGCGGAACCCCGCATCGAGCGCCGCCGCCTTGCCGGCGTTGCGGCGGAGCCGGACGACCTTGACGTTGTCCACGCGGTCGTGGAGCCGGACGAGCGCCGCGTGCGTCCCGTCGCGGGACCCGTCGTCGACGAACACGGCCTCCCATGCGTCGCCTCGTCCCTCGAGCGCGGCGACCAGCTGCTCGTGCAGCTCGTCGACGGTGTGCTCCTCGTCGCGGACGGGGACGACGACCGAGATCACGCGTCCGAGCGTACCCCGTGTGTAGCGTCACCGCCGTGGCCGAGCTTCTCACCGTCGACGAGGCGCTCCGCCGGGTGCTCGAGCGGGCTCGTCCGCTTCCGGCCGAGGAGGTGGCCATCGACGCCGCCGCGGGCCGCGTCCTCGCGGAGGACGCCCGGGCCGTGGTCGACCTGCCGCGCTTCCCGAGCTCGGCGATGGACGGCTTCGCTCTTCGCGCCGCCGACACGCCCGGGACGCTCCCCGTCGTCGCCCGCGTCGCGGCAGGTCGTCCGGCGTCCCGCGCGCTCGCCGCCGGGGAGGCGATGGGGATCGCGACCGGCGGCGTCGTCCCGGAGGGCGCGGACGCGGTCGTCCCGATCGAGCTCGTCACCGACGAGGGCGACACCGTCGTCGTGCCGCAGCCCGTCACCACGGGAGACAACGTGCGTCCGCGCGGAGGCGACGTCGTCGAGGGTGAGCCCGTGCTCCCCGCCGGGACGATCCTGACGCCCTCGCGGCTTGCCGCGCTGGCGGCCGCGGGCGTGGCGGCGCCCAGGTGCGCGCGACGACCGCGTGTCGCGATCGTCGCAACCGGCACCGAGCTCCGCCGGCCGGGGGAGCCGCTCGGCGACGGCGAGATCTACGAGTCGAACGGCCTGATGCTCGCAGCGCTGCTCCGCGAGGTGGGCGCCGACGTCGAGGTGTTCGGCCGCGTCGCCGACGACGAGGCGTCGCACGAGGCCGCGCTCGCGCGGGGGCTCGAGGCGGACGTCCTCGTCACGTCGGGCGGCGTCTCGGTCGGCCCGCACGACCTCGTCCGGGGCACGGTCGCGAAGCTCGGCGCCGAGGAGGTCTTCTGGGGCATCGCGATGCGGCCGGGGAAGCCGTTCTCGTTCGCCGTGCGCGGCGACACGCTGGTCTTCGGGCTTCCCGGGAACCCGGTCTCGTCCCTCGTCGGGACGCTCCTGTTCGTCCAGCCTGCGATCCGCGCCCTGCAGGGGGCTCGCGACCCCGGCGCCCGGTTCGCGCTCGGCGTGCTCGGCGCGCCGGCACGTCGCGGGCCTCACCGCGACGACTACCAGCGTGCGCGGCTCGAGGTGGCGGGCGACACCGTGGTGCTCCATCCCGTGCGCGGGCAGGAGTCGCACATGATCGTCCGCGCGGCCGCGGCCGACGCGCTCGTCCACGTGCCGCGCGGCGACGGCGAGCTGCCCGTCGGCGCGCCGGTTCGCTACCTCCCGCTCGACCGGGCGACCGGCGCGTAGCGGCCGGCCGCGATCGCGCCCACGAGTGCCGCGATCGCGCCCCACGCCGCGAAGGCGATCGTCGACGGCCAGGGGATGACGCCCGTGGTGGCGAGCGACGCGGCGTAGAGCGGCGTCCGGACGCCGAGGTCGAGCTGCTCGGAGAGCACGACGAGCGCGAGCGCCGGGCCGATCAGCCCGACCCCGAAGACGACGTCGGTCACCCATCCCGACGCGCGTCGAAGCTGCGGCAGCCAGAGCCAGGCGTAGAGCGAGGGGAGCACGAACAGGAGGCCGTACGGGGAGACCAACGCCGTGAGCCCGCAGAGCATGAGCAGCGCGACGAACGCGACCGCGTACGCCGCGAGCTCCTCCTCCGGCGTCGCCCGGACGCGCGGGACGAGCCGCGTTCGCGCACGCAGCCACACGAGCGCCGCCGCGACGAGGAGGAGCGCCGCGACGCCGAACGGCCAGGAGTCGACGGGGGGCTGATCCGGCGGAGGCGGCAGCCGCGGCTCGGTCGGCAGCGCGCCGGCCAGGCCGGCGAGCCCGAGCAGGACGACGAGCACCAGCCAGACGCCCCCGCGCGCGCGGAGCGCCCGCCACGCGGAGCTGAGCGGCAGTCGCCGCAGCCGGCAACGCGAGAGGAGGTCCAGCGTCGCCGCGGCGAACGGCAGGACCGCAGCGAGGAGAAGGAGCTGGAGCGCCCACCCGCGCACCACGCGGCCGCCGAGGAACACCGCGCCGTCCGTCGAGGTCGGCACCTCGACCGCGGCGTCGAGCGAGCTGAGCAGCGTCTCGGACGCTTTCCCCAGCTGTCCGAGCCGACGGCGGTCGAGGCCCTCGAGCTCGTCGCTGCCTGCGGGCGTTCCCGCATCGGAGGCCGTCGCGATGCGGATCGCCGGGGCGCCGGAGCCGAGAAGCGGGGCCTGCTCGCCGTACCCGAACGGCAGCGCGAGCGAGACGAGCTGCGTCAGCCCGGCAGGGCGGCGCGGGGCGCGTGCCCGTCTCGCTTGCGATCCGCCGCGTCGCGGTCTCGACGAGCGCCGGCGGCGGCGAGTGGCCGTCGAGCCCCGCGAGCTCGAGGCGCGGCCGGGCGGTGCCCGCGAGGCCGTCGAGCGAGATCACCGCGGCGGCGCGTCGGGCCAGTGGCGAACGGGCCGCGAAGCGCGCCGCGCCCAGCGCGCCGTACGCGCCGCCGTCCGTGGACAGGAAGACGAGCGTGTGGAGGGGCGTCCGCGCGGACTCGGTCGTCCCCACGGTCGCGTAGGGACGCGCAAGCTCGACGAGCGCGGCGGTTCCGCTCGCGTTGTCGTTCGCTCCCGCCGTCCTGCCGTTGTTGTCACGATGAGCAACGATCACGATCGTCTCGTCGAGCGTGCCGGGGACGACGGCCGCGAGGTTCTTGAGCTCGACGCGGCCGACTCCGGGCACGTCCTCCTCCCAGCGGTCCTCCCGGACGGGCAGGCCGTAGAGGGCGAGCTTCTCGCGGTACCACTCGACGGCGGTCGCGGCGCCGGGCGAGCCGGGCACGCGGTTCGGGTTCAGGCTCGCGAGCTCGGTCGTCAGCGCGGCCGCGGCGGCCGGGTCGAACGAGGGCGGGAGCGTCGGCGCGGGCAGCGGGCCCGAGCGGTTCAGGGTGAGGACGAGGAGCAGGAGCGGGGCGACGAGGACGACCGAGACCTTGCGCACGAGGCGCATGTCGACCGGGCGCTCGACGGAGCCGCGCCGCGGCCTCCGCGTTGCCGTGCCGAGGCGGGCGGGCTCCATCCGGGGGGCTATAGTAAGGCCGCGCAGGCGATCACGCCCCAGGCGTCGCCGCCCCTCATCGCTGAGATGCCGGATTCCTCGACAATTCTCCTCGTCGACGACGAGGACGCCATCCAGTCGCTGCTCACGTACCCGCTCGAGCGTGACGGATACCGCGTCGTCCAGGCGCGTGACGGCGACGAGGCGCTGCGCCGCTTCGCGGAGGAGGACGTCGATCTCGTGGTGCTCGACATCATGCTTCCGCGCGTCGACGGGCTCGAGGTCTGCCGCCGGCTCCGGGCCGAGAGCACCGTGCCGATCATCATGCTGACCGCCCGCGACGACGAGCTCGACAAGGTGCTCGGGCTCGAGCTCGGCGCGGACGACTACATCACCAAGCCGTTCTCGATCCGCGAGTTCCGCTCGCGCGTCCGCGCGCTCCTGCGTCGGGCGGCGACGCCTCACTTCTCCGGCCGCCGCGACGAGCTCATCGACCGCGGCGACGTCATCGTCGATCTGCCGCGCAGGACGGTCGAGGTGCGCGGCGACCCGGTGCAGCTGACGTTCGTCGAGTTCGAGCTGCTCGCGCTCCTCGCGTCCGAGCCGGGGGTGGTGTTCACGCGGCGGCAGCTGCTCGAGCGGATCCGCGGCAGCGCCGACTACCGCGAGCCGCGCACGATCGACGTCCACGTGCGCCACCTGCGCGAGAAGATCGAGCGCGACTCGGGTGACCCCGAGCTGATCCTCACCGTCCGTGGAGCCGGCTATCGGTTCCGCGACGGCGCCGTCACGGTGGGATGAAGCTCCCGGGCGGCATCCGGACGGCGATCGCGATCGCGCTGCTCGCGATCGTCGGCGGAGCGCTCGGCGGTGCCTACCTGATGGTCGTCCCGTCGCTCGAGCGCCGGCTCGTCGAGAACCGGCTCGACGAGCTCCGGCGGGAGGCGCTGGCGACCGCCTACTCGTATGCGCGAACCGACCTCAGCGAGCCGTTCGCGCTCGACAGCTTCGTGGTCGGCGAGGCGTTCCTCGCGGACGCCCGCACCGTCGTCTTCCAGGTCTTCGGCCCCCCGCACTCGCTCCGGCCGATCGCGGACTCGTCCCCGCGCGCCGGGTTGATCAGCAACGACACCGTCGCCCTCGAGACCGCGCGGACGTCGAGGGTCGCGCGCGGCCGGGTCGAACGGCGCGGCCGGCCGTTCGCCGAGGTCGCGGTGCCCCTCTTCTCGGGAGACATCCTGCTTCTCTCGACCCCGATCGAGGACCAGCTCGCCACCGTGCGCGTCGTGAAGCGGCGGCTGCTGTACGCCACGGGCGTCGCGCTCGCGATCGCCGCGATCCTCGGAGGCAGCCGCGGCGTCGCTCCACGCGCGGCGCATCCGGCGCCTCGAGCGCGCGGCCAACCGCATCGCGCAGGGCGAGTTCGACGAGCCCGTCGTCGACCTCGGCGGAGACGAGCTCGGCGAGCTCGCCGCAGCGTTCGAGCGCATGCGCGTCCAGCTCGCGCAGCTGGACACCGCACGCAAGGAGTTCGTCGCGAACGCGTCGCACGAGCTCCGCACGCCGCTGTTCTCGCTTGCCGGCTTCCTCGAGCTGATGGCGGACGAGGACCTCGACGAGGAGACCCGCGCGGGGTTCCTCGCCACGACGCGCGAGCAGGTGGAGCGGCTCACGAAGCTCTCGGCCGACCTGCTCGACCTCTCGCGCATGGACGCGGGCCGACTGCGGGTGGAGCGCGAGGAGGTGTCGCTCGCGGACATGGCACGGCTGCTCGCCGACGAGCTCGCGCCGCTCGCGGAGGCGACCGGGCACGCGGTGACGGTCGAGGCCGACTCCGACGCCTGGGCGGTCGCCGACGAGGAGCGGGTGCTCCAGATCGGCCGCGCGCTGATCGCGAACGCGCTCTCCCACACCCCGTGCGGGCACCGAGGTCGTCGTCACGGCGACGAGAGCCGGCAGCCGGGTCGATCCTCGCCGTCCACGACGACGGTCCCGGGGTCCCGCCCGAGCACGCAGAGCGCATCTTCGATCGCTTCTACCGGGTCGACGGCGCGCAGGCGTCGGGCAGCGGGCTCGGTCTCGCGATCGCGCGCGAGCTCGCCGCCCACATGGAGGGCACGGTCGAGCTGAGCAGCACGCCGGGACGGACGACGTTCACCCTCTCGCTCCCGGCCGCCGCCGTCCCCGTCCCGGAGCTCGCGGTTTCCACGTGAAAATGCGCCCGCGCGACCGGTTTCCACGTGGAAACGCGGGCGCGGGCGGTTGGAAGGGCCGCTGCTACGGTGGCTCGATGCGGGCGTCCGTCGCAGTTGCCGTCGCTGCACTCGCCGCCGCGGTCGGGGCAGGCGCGGCGATCCTCGTCGTGTCGGCCGCGGATCTCGGGGACTCGACCACCACGGTCGTGGAGGCCGCCCCGGCGCCGGCGACGCCCAACACCCCCGTCCGGTCGGCGCCGGCCGCCGGGACGTTCGATCCGGCAGCGCTCTACGCGGCCCGCGCGGACGGCGTCGTCACCATCTACGCGAACCTCGGCGCGGACGGCTCGGCGCAGGGCTCCGGCTTCGTGGTCGACCGGACCGGCGCGATCCTCACGAACGCCCACGTCATCACGAACGTCGCCGAGCTCGAGCCCGGCTCGGCGGCACCGGTCCGCGCCGCGAGCGCGGTCTACGTCGAGTTCTCCGACGGCGAGCGCGTCAAGGCGAAGATCGTCGGCTGGGACCTCTTCAGCGACGTCGGCGTGATCCGGGTGACGCCGGCCGACCATGTGCTCACGCCGCTCCCGCTCGGCGCCTCCGCGCGGAGTGGTCGTGGGCGAGCCGGTCGCCGCGATCGGAAGCCCGTTCGGGAAGCAGACGTCCCTCTCCGTCGGCGTCGTCTCCGCCACCGGCCGCTCGATCGACTCGCTCACGTCGGGGTTCACGGTGGCGAACGTCGATCCAGACCGACGCGCCCATCAACCGGGGGAACTCCGGCGGCCCGCTCTTCGACGGCGACGGCCGCGTGATCGGCATCAACGCGCAGATCCAGAGCACCACCGGGACGGCGGAGGGCGTCGGCTTCGCGATCCCGATCGACATCGCCCGGCGCTCGCTCGACCAGCTCGTGCGGACCGGGCGCGTGCGCTACGCGTACATCGGCATCCGCACCCAGGACGTGACGCCCGGCATCGCCTCCGCCTTCGACCTCGGCGCCGAGCGCGGCGCGCTCGTCACCCGGGTCGAGGACGGGACGCCGGCCGCGCAGGCGGGGCTCCGCGGCGGGTCGCGCACCGAGGCGCTGAACGGCGAGGACATCACGCTCGGCGGCGACCTGATCGTCGCGATCGCCGGCGAGCCGGTCGGCGGCGCCGACGACGTCTCGCAGATCGTGACGCGCGCTCCGGCCCGGCCAGACGGTCGAGTTCACCGTCATCCGCGGCGGCCGCAGGACGACGCTCGACGTCACCCTCGGCGACCGCCCGCTCGAGAGCCGCTAGCGCATCGCCTCGTTGACCGGGCCGCTCGTCGTCGTCTCGAACCGCGGCCCGGTCGGCTTCCGGCGGGACGCGGACGGCGCGCTGACCACCGTGCGAGGCGCCGGCGGCCTCGTCACGGCGCTCCGCCCGCTCGTCGATCGCGGCGACGTCAGCTGGGTCGCGAGCGCGATGGGCGATGACCGAGCAGGAGCTCGCCGCCGCGGGCGCGCGAGACGAGCGCTCCGCCGCAGGGACGCCGTTCCGGCTGAGGCTCGTCGCGCACGATCCGGAGGCGTACCGCCTCTTCTACGGCGTCGTCGCAAACCCCGTGCTCTGGTTCGTGCAACACGGCCTCTGGGATCTCAAGCGCGACCCGGACGCCGACCTGACCGTGCCCTGGCGCGACGGGTACGTCGCCGCCAACCGCGCGATCGCCGAGGCCGCGGTCGCGGAGCTCGATCGGGTCCCCGGCGCCGCGCTCTACGTGCACGACTACCACCTCTACCTCGTCCCGTCGCTCGTGCGCGAGATGCGCCCGGACGCGCGCATCGCGTTCTTCGTCCACATCCCGTGGGTCGGCCCCGACGCCTGGGCGGTGCTGCCGCGCGAGATCGCTCGGGCCGTCCACGCGAGTCTCCTCACGTGCGACAGCGTCGGTTTCCACACCGAGCAGTGGCGATCCGCCTTCGTCGCATCCTGCGACGCCCTCCTCGATCGCGGGAAGGACGCGGAGCGCGTTTCGCATGCGAACCCGATCGCCGTCGACACCGCGGAGTTCGACACGCTCGCGGCGAGCGAGGCGGTTCGTGCTCGCCGCGCGGAGATCCAGGAGGATCGTCCCGAGATCCTCGTCGTGCGCGTCGACCGCACGGATCCGTCGAAGAACGCCGTCCGCGGGTTCGAGGCGTTCGGCCGGCTGCTCGAGCGCGAGCCCGCGCTCCACGGCCGCGTCGTCCTCCTCGCGCTCCTCGACCCGTCGCGGCAGGAGATTCCCGAGTACGTGGACTACCGCGACGCGACCGAGCGCGCCGCTGCGGCGGTGAACGGGCGGTTCGGGCGGCCGGACTGGCAGCCCGTCCGGCTCGAGGTCAGAGACGACTTCCCCGCGTCGGTCGCCGCGTACACGGAGTACGACGTCCTCCTCATCAACCCCGTGATGGACGGGCTGAACCTCGTCGCGAAGGAGGCGCCGCTCGTCAACGACCGGAACGGCGTGCTCGTCCTCTCGCGACAGGCGGGGGCGTTCGCGGAGCTCGGCGAGTGGGTGATCGGCGTCGAGCCCCTGGACGTCGACGACCAGGCCGACGCGCTCGCCCGGGCGATCGCGCTTCCGGCCGATGAGCGGCGCGCCCGGCTCGAGGGGATCGGCGCGCGCGTCCGCGAGCACGACCTCGGCTCCTGGGCCGACCGCGAGCTCGCGGAGCTCGAGGCGCGGGCGCCCGGCTAGAGCGCGGCGCAGCCGGGCTACGATGCGGCGGTGAGCGCCGGCCCCGACGTCGTCGCGCGGGAGCTCGTCCCCCTCGACCCCGCCACCCTCGAGTCCGTCGGGCGCGTGGCGATCACGCCGCCCGAGGAGCTCGCCGAGGTGGTCGCGGAGGCACGGATGGCGCAGGAGCGGTTCGCGCGAGAGCCGCTCGCCGCTCGCCGCCGGTTGCTCGAGCGCGTCGCCCACGCGCTCGTCGAGGACGACCGCGCCATCGCCCAGACCGTCGTCGCCGAGTCCGGCAAGCCCCTGGCCGAGGCGTACGTCCACGACCTGATCGTGTCGGCCGACGCCTGCACGTGGCTCGCGGCGAGCCTCGAGCGGGTGCTGGGAGAGGATCGGTTCCGCTTCTCGCAGCTCGTGCTCCGCCACAAGCGGGGGTCGATCCGTCTCGACCCGCTCGGCGTCGTGGCGGTCATCACGCCCTGGAACTTTCCGCTCGCGCTGCCGCTTCGCCACACGGCCGCCGCAGTCGCCGCCGGCAACGCCGTCGTCCTCAAGCCATCCGAGCTGACGCCGCAGTCGGGCTTCTGGGTCGAGGAGCTCTTCCGGCGCGCCGGGGCTCCGGCAGGGCTCGTCCGCGTCGTCCAGGGCCCCGGCGAGACCGTCGGAGACGCCCTCGTCCGGCATCGCGGGATCGGCGGCGTTGTCTTCACCGGGTCGACGGAGGTCGGGAGATCCGTCGCGCAGGCGGCGGCGGAGCGGCTCCGCCCCGCGGTGCTCGAGCTCGGCGGCAAGGACCCGATGCTCGTCCTCGACGACGCCGATCTCGACCGCGCCGTCGAGGGAGCGCTGTGGGGCTCGTTCGCGAACTGCGGCCAGGCGTGCGCCGGGATCGAGCGGATCGCCGTCCCGCCGGGGCTGCACGACGCGTTCGTCGAGCGGCTCGCGGCCCGTGCCGCCGAGCTCCGGATCGGCCACGGGACAGACCCGCTCGTCGAGCTCGGGCCGCTCGTCTCCGAGGAGCAGCGCGCGCGGTTCGAGGGCCTCGTGGCCGACGCCGTCGAGCACGGCGCGACGGTCGCGAGCGGTGGCCGTCGTCCCCGGACCAGCCTGCCGGGCTGGTTCCACGAGCCGACCGTGCTCGTCGGCGAGCCGCGCGAGGCCCGCATCCGCACCGAGGAGCTCTTCGGCCCCGGCGTGGTCGTTGTCGAGAAGGACAACGACGAGGCGATGGTTCGCTGGGCGAACGACTCGCCCTACGGGCTCGGCGCGAGCGTCTGGTCCGGAGACGTCGAACGTGCGCGCAATGTCGCGTCCCGACTCGACGTCGGGATGACCTGGATCAACGACCACGCCTACTCCTTCGGCGCCGGGCAGGCGCCGTGGGGCGGGCGCCGCGCGTCGGGGCTCGGCACGACGGCATCGCGCCACGGCCTCTACGCGCTCTCGCGGCCCACGTTCTCGGACGCCGATCGCGGGCGCCTCACGCCGGGCTGGTGGTACCCCTACTCCGACCGGTCGGTCGACGGGTTCCGCGGCGTTCTCGGGGGGCTGTACGCGGACGGGGCGCTGTCGCGCGCCGCGAACGTGTGGACGCACCGGCGTGGTCTCGTCCACCTCGCGCGGGAAGGTCCTGCGCTGAGCGACCTGTCGCACGTGGACGAGTCGACCGGCGACGTCCGCATGGTGGACGTCGGTGACAAGCCGCTCTCCCGGCGGCGTGCCGTCGCGCGCGGGCGGGTGCGCATGGCGCCCGCGACGGCCGAGCGCCTGCGGGCGCTGCCGAAGGGCGACGCGCTGGCGGTCGCGCGGATCGCCGGGATCCAGGCGGCAAAGCGAACGAGCGAGCTGATCCCGTTGTGTCACCCGCTGCCGCTCACCGTCGTCGAGGTCTCGCTCGAGGTCGACGGCGACGGGGTCGCGATCGAGGCCGCCGCGGAGACGACCGCGCAGACGGGCGTCGAGATGGAGGCCCTGACCGCCGTCGCGGTCGCCGGCCTGACGGTCTACGACATGGCCAAGGCGATCGACAAGGCGATGCAGATCGACGAGATCGTGCTCGTGTCGAAGACGAAGGACCCCGCATGAGCTCGGTTGCGGCTCCGCTGCCCGTCCGGCTGGCGCGCCTCGTCCGGCTCGAGCACACGGTCTTCGCGCTCCCGTTCGCCTACGTCGGGGCGCTGCTCGCGGTGGGCGGCTGGCCCGGCCTCGAGGCGATGGCGTGGATCACGGTCGCGATGGTCGGCGCGCGGACGCTGGCGATGGGCCTCAATCGCCTCGTCGACGCGGAGGTCGATGCGCGGAACCCCCGGACCGCGGGACGGGAGATCCCGGCCGGCGTCCTCACACGGCTCCAGGTCGCCGCGCTCTGCGTCCTCGCGCTCGGCGTCTACCTCGTCGCGGTGTGGCAGCTCAACCCGCTCGTGCGCTGGCTCTGGCCCATCCCCGTCGTGATGTTCGTCGTCTACCCGTACCTCAAGCGCGTGACCTGGCTCTGTCACCTCTGGCTCGGCGCGTCGCTCGGCCTTGCGCCCGTGGGCGCGTGGGCCGCGGTGACAGGGGAGCTGCCGTGGCAGGCGTGGGCCCTCGGCGGCGCCGTGTGGCCTGTGGGTCGCCGGGTTCGACCTCTTCTACGCGTTGTTCGACCGCGAGCACGACCTCGCGGTGGGGCTCCACTCGTGGGCCACGCGGTTCGGCGTCCGCGGCGTCTTCGCGGGTGCGCGTGCGATGCATGCCGGCACCGTGCTGCTGCTCGTCCTCGCGGGAGTCGGGCTCGACGTCGGCGCCTGGTACTGGGTCGGCGTCGCGGTCGTACTGGGCCTGCTCACCTACGAGCACCTCATCGTGCGTCCCGACGACCTCCGCCGGCTCGACGCGGCGTTCTTCACGGTGAACGGCGTCCTCTCGATCGCCTTCTTCGCGTTCGTCGCGCTCGACACGATTCCCTGACGCGCGGCGGACGACCGCGGTGGCGACGCGGCCGCTCGTCGACCGCTCGAGCTGCCGGTCGTCGGCGCTTTCGTCAGCTCGTCGCCCGCGGTGCCCGCGCCGTCGCGCCCACCTCGGCACAGTGCCGACGCGAAGGCGGCACCCACCTGTCACACGTTCCTCGATAGCGTGACATCAGGGCACCGGGGGTGCCCCTGGGGGTGGTTGACGGGGTGGGGGAGTGGCCGCGTCCGGTCGCGCGGTGGCGCCGGTCAGCGCGGCGTCCGCCTCGAGACGGGCGACCCATGCGTCCCAGCCGGGATCGTCGCCCCGCGTCTGACGTGAGCGCCGGTCGCCGAACTGCTCGCGGTAGGACGCTGCAGCGAGGCCGAGGTGATCGCCGCGCCACCGCCGTCTCGTCGAGCTGCATCGCGACGTACCCGGTGAGAAGCGCGTGCGTCGCCGAACCGCGTGGCCCCGAGCGTGTGCACCGCGTCCGACGGCGATCCGACCAGCAGCCAGCGGAGAACGGCGCTGAGCTGACGCCATCGCGCGAACCACGCCACCGCCTTCTCGCCGGCGACGCGGAGGTTGCCGTCCCACGCGTGGACGTTGCCGAGCACGTCGCGAGGACTGCGCCGTCGGCCGCGGGCGACCGTCGCGCTCGGGAACCGGCGCGCGGCGGGGCACGAACCGGAACCACAGGCCGAGCTCGAGCGTGAGCCCGCCGCTGTGGGCCTTGCAGTGGATCACCTCGACCCGGTCGTCGAGTGCACGCCAGAACGTCCGCCCGGCGGAGTCGGAGAATCCGCTCTGGCGGAGCGAGCGGCGCGAGATCGCGGCGAACCGCCGCCGTTGCGAGACGCTGCCGTTCCTGCGGCTCGGGGTCGGCGCGTCGCTGAACGGCGCGCCGCTTCTCGCGCCGGATCCGCTCGTCGCGTGCGTGGGTCTCCGGCGTGGGCTCGCCGACGATCGCGGCGATCCGCTTGAGGAGATCACGCCGGCGGATCTCCGCGAGGAGCGTGCGCAGCTCGCGCGTCGCCTCCGGCGTGCCGATCATGCCGAGCGTCTCGACGGCGGCGCTCGCCACGGGCCGCGACAGCGCGATCGTCACCGTGGGGTGCGGCGACGGCGCCGCGCCCCGGAGAGCGAGCTGCCCGAGGAGCGGGACGACCCACGGCTCGCCGACCTCGGCCGTCGCCCAGATCGCGCCCCGGACGAATGCCTCGTTGTCGGGCGCGAGAAGCCATGCAGGGGGGCTTGCGATGCCGGACGAGGAGAGATCGACCCGGATGACAGGCTCGAGGAGCGCCCGCAGCAGCTCGCCGAGACCGTCGTAGCGTGCGGCGATCGCGGCGGCTTCGCGCCTCCATGCCTCCGTCGGCCGGGTGCTGCGGGCTCGGGCGAGCAGAGCGACGAGCGCCTGCGTCCCCTCCCAGCGCTCTGCGTGCGTCCGAAGGATCTCCTTCGCCGGCTCTGCCCAGGCGTCGCGCGGATCGAGGATGAGCAGGTCGAGCAACCCGCCGGGCACCTGTGTCGCGGTGAGCGCGCGGATCCGGCGGCGGAGCGCACCGCCGGCGCTGCGTGGCGCGACCCCGAGCGCCTCGATTGCCTGCCCCGCGCGCTCGAGCGCGACGAGGGTGGACGAGGGTGCGGTCTCCGCGTCGAGAAGTCGCTCGGCCGCGGTGACCGCGAAGGACAACGGCTCGAGCGACCGCGCGATCGGCAGCTCGCGATCGAGCGCGAACGTGCCGAGATCGAGAAGCAGCCGCACGTCGCCTTGCGAGAACGGGAGGCGCCGTCGCCGGAGCATCGAGAGCACCTCGGCGGGGAACGTGTCCACCGCCTCGAAGCCGAAGACCTTGCGGTCTCCCGTGGCGCTCTCGAGCCGACGGCGTTCGACCGCCGCGGCTGCCGCCGAGATCGCGATGGAGACGAGCATGTCGGGCGGCTGGGCCAGGATCGCCTTCCCATCCGGCGTGTCACGAAGGCGGACACCGCCGCGGTAGGCCGCCGACGCGGTCAGCAGGAGGTCGAGCGACCGTGCGCGGTGGCGGGCCAGGAGGTCGAGTTGGGTGGCGCCGAGCCGATCCATGTGCCCACGCGACATGATTGCGAAGACGTCGGCGGCGGCGCGTCGTCCGGGCGCCGCCGTGACACTTCCGGCACGATCACGGCACCCATGCGGCACACCTTCGTCGATAGCGTGGCATCAGGGCACCGGGGGTGCCCCTGGGGGTGGTTGTCGTGGAGGGCGCGCCGCGGCGGGAACGTGCCCGGTGGGTGAGCCGCTCCTGATCCGTGCGGTCGCGCTCGAGAAGCGCTACGGGTCGCGCACGGTGTTCCGACCCCTCTCCTTCGAGGTGCCGGGGCGCGGCACCCTCGTCGTCACGGGCCCGAACGGCTCCGGGAAGACGACCCTGCTGCGGATGCTCGTCGGCCTCGCCGCCCCGACGCGCGGGACGCTCGAGGTCGCGCTCGACCGCGGACGCGTCGGCTACGTCGGCCACGAGCCGATCCTCTACCGCGAGCTCACGGCACTCGAGAACCTCGACCTCTTCGGGCGCCTCTACCGCGTTCCCGAGCGGCGCGAGCGCATCGGGATGCTCCTCGAGCGCTTCGCGTCTGTGGGACGTGCGCGGCGAGCGCGTCGGCACGTACTCGCGCGGCATGACGCAGCGGCTCGCCCTCTGCCGGGCGCTCCTCCACGACCCGGAGCTGCTCGTGCTCGACGAGCCCCACTCCGCCCTCGACGAGGACGGCGCAGCGCTCCTCGACGCGGAGCTCGCCTCGCTCGCGGGCGTGCGCGCGCTCGTCGTCGCGACGCACGAGCCGGCGCGCCTCGAGCCGCTTGCCCCGCGGCGTCTCGCCCTGGAGCGCGCGTGAGCACCTACCTCGCCGACGTGGCTGCGCTCGCCCACAAGGACCTGAAGCTCGAGCTGCGCGCGCGGGACACCTTGCCCGCAATGCTGCTCTTCGTCCTGTCGACGCTGGTCGTCTTCCACTTCGCCTTGCCGGCCGACGCGGGGGAGGACGCGGCCTACGGCCTGCTGTGGGTGGCGCTCGTCTTCACCGCGCTTCTCGGGCTGGCGCGCGCGTGGGTCGCCGAGCGGGAGGCGGGGGCGCTCGACGGCCTCGTCCTCGCGCCGTCCGACCGCAGCGCGATCTGGCTCGGCAAGTCGCTCGCGACGCTCGCGTTCCTCTTCGCGGCGGAGCTCGTCGCCCTGCCGGCCTTCGTCGTCTTCTTCGCGCCGCTCGACGCCGCGGCGCTCGCCGGCGTCGTGCTCGCGTCCATCGGGATCTGCACCGTCGGGTCGCTCGTCTCGGCGATGGCCGCCGCGGCCCGCGGGCGTGAGGTGCTCCTGCCACTCCTCTTCCTCCCCCTGGCCATTCCCCTCGTCGTGGGCGGCGTGGGGGCGAGCATCTCCGAGGAGCCGGGCACGTACCTCGCGTTCCTGGGCCTCTACGACGCGGTCTTCGCGATACTTTCGTGGGCGGCGTTCGAGTACGTCGTCACCGAGTGACACCCTCGAGATGAGCATCGCGAAGCCATCCCTGACAGCGCTGGCGTCCGTCGCCGCGGCTCTCGTGACCCTCTCTGCCGTGCTGATCTTCGTCGTCGCGCCCGAGGACGCCGACCAGGGCTTCTCGCAGAAGATCTTCTACGTCCACGTCCCGATCGCCCTCACCGCGTACGCGTGCTTCGGGCTCGGTGCGTGGAAGGCGTACCGCCTGCTCGCGACACGTGGCGAGCGCTACGACCTCGAGAGCTACACGGGCGTCCACCTCGGGACGATCTTCGGCGTGCTCACGCTCGTCACCGGCGCGATCTGGGCAAAGGCGTCCTGGGGCGTCTGGTGGACGTGGAGCTCGAACCAGCTCGTCCTCTTCCTCGTCCTCTTCCTGTTCTACTGCGCCTACTTCATGCTCCGCTTCTCGGTCGAGCCGGGGCCGCGCCGGGAGCGCATCTCCGCCGTCTACGCGCTCTTCGGCGTCGCGCTGATCCCGGTCAGCTTCTTCGCGATCCGGCTCGCGAACGACTTCATCCACCCGACGGTCTTCACCCGCGACGGCCCGCAGATGACCGGCGAGATGTTCTTCGCGTTCTGCGTCTCGTGGGCCTCGATCACGCTCCTCGCCTACGTGATGTACCGCGTCGAGCTTGCCGGGAAGCGGATCGACGCGAACCTCCGCGAGCTGCGAGAGGCGCTGCAGACGTGAGCTCGGGCGAGAAGTACGTCGCGGCCGCGTACGGCGTCTTCGTCGTCGTCGTGCTCATCTGGGTCGCGATCCTCGCCGCCAAGCTCTCGCGACTCGAGCGCGAGACGGGGGAGCTCGCCGGGCTTGCCCGGGCGCGCCCCGCCGTCGGCGACCACGCCGATGGCTGAGCTCCTTGTCCTGCCCGCCCTGATCGCCTACGGAGAGGCCGCGTTCGCCTACGCCGGCGAGCTGCGGGGGTCGGCGCGCTACGGGCGCCTCGGCATCTGGGGCGTCCGGATCGGCTGGCTCGCGCAGACCGCGCTCCTCACCGTCCAGGCGCTGTCGGCGGACGGGTTCCCCTGGGGAACCTGGGCCGGCGCGCTCAACTTCCTCTCCTGGCTCGTCGTCTCCGGGTACCTCATCTGGGGCTGCAAGCCGCGGTACCGCCTCGTCGGCCTCGGCGTGATGCCCGTTGCCGCCGGGCTCCTCGTGCTGGCGTGGGCGGGCGGCGGGACGGCCGTCGACGAGTCGGACGGCGACGGCTGGGCGCTCGCCGTGCACGCAGGGCTGATGCTCGCTGCGTTCGCGAGCTTCCTCGTTGCGGCCGCCACGGCGTTCCTCTACCTCTACGAGGACCGCGGGCTGAGCCGCCGCGACACCCGCCTCCTGCGCCTCCGGCTCCCGTCGCTCGAGGGGCTCGAGCGCCTCTCCGCGCGCGCCGTTCTCGCCGGCCTCGCTCCTCCTCTCGGGCGGCATCCTCGTCGGTCTCGCCTGGCTGGACGTCGACGGTCTCGACGCGGCGATGACGGTGACGATCGCCATCTGGGTCTTCTACGGCCTTGCGCTGCTGCTCCGACGCGAGGCGGGTCTGCAAGGGCGTCGGCTCGCCTGGACGCTCGTCGCCGGTGCGGTGCTCGTCGCGGTCGTCCTTCCTCTGACCCACTTCGCGGCATGAGGCTCGCGCTCGCAGGTGTGTCGCACCACCGCGCCCCCCTCGAGCTGCGCGAGCGCGTCGCCGTCGACCTCGCGACCGCCGGGGCGCTCGCGCACGGCCTGTCGTCCGCCGATGCGGTGCACGAGACGGTCGTTCTCTCGACCTGCAACCGCACCGAGCTCTACCTCGCGTCGGAGGACGAGCACGGACTGGCCGACCTGGCCGACCGCGCGCTGCTCGCGCTCGCGGGGCCGGCGGCCGAGTCGCTCGCTCCGGTCGCGTACCGCCTCGCCGACGAGTCGGCGGCGCTCCATCTCTTCCGCGTGGCCGCCGGCCTCGACTCGATGGTGCCGGGCGAGGGCGAGATCCTCGGGCAGGTGCGCGACGCCTTCGAGGCGGGCGCGCCCGGGCCGCTCCTCGACCGGGTCTTCCGCATGGCCCTCCACGCGGGACGGCGCGCGCGCGTCGAGACCGCCATCGGCGAGAGCCCGGCGTCGATCCCGGCCGCCGCGGCCGCGCTCGCGCAGCAGGTCTTCGAGCGCCTCGACGGCCGGCGCGTCGTGCTCGTCGGCGCCGGCCGCATGAGCGAGCTCACCGCGCGGAACCTCCGCTCGCGCGGCGCGACCGTCACGGTCGTCCTCAACAGGACGCTCGAGCGCGCAGAGGCGCTCGCCACGGAGCTGGAGGCCCGGGCCTCGACGCTCGACGACATCGGCGCCGCTCTCGCGGACGCGGACGTCGTCGTCTCCTCGACGAGCGCGCCGGGGCTCGTCGTCACGGCGGACGACCTCGCCGCGACGGTGCGCGCACGCCGCGGCCGCCCGCTGCTGCTCGTCGACCTCGCGGTGCCGAGGGACGTCGATCCGGCGCTCGCCGCGATCGACGGGTGCTTCGTCTACGACCTCGACGACCTCGAGGCGATCGTCTCCGCGTCGCTTGCGGGGCGCCGGAGCGAGGCGGTGGAGGCCGAGCGGATCGTGACCGAGGAGGCCGAGCGGTTCCGCGCGTGGCAGGCCTCGCTGGCCGTCGTCCCCGCGATCGCCTCCCTGCGCGCGCGTGCCGAGGAGATCCGGACGGCCGAGCTCGCCCGCATCGAGGCCCGCCTCGGCCGGCTCCCGGCAGGCGACCGCGACGTCGTCGACACGGTCACCGCGCAGATCGTCAACAAGCTCCTGCACCTGCCGACGGTGCGCATGAAGGAGGCGGCGGTCACACCCGACGGGGTGCTCTATGCTGACGTCGTTCGCCACCTGTTCGGGCTGGGGGAGGAGAGCGAGACGTGACGCAGCAGATCCAGAGGCTCAGGAGCCGCCCGCTGCCGCTCCTCATCCCGACCGCGTTCGTCCGCATCCGGCCGCGTGGCGCGCGTGCCTGCGGCGCTCCGGCGACCTCCACCGCCCGCCGCTGTCGTGCTGGTTCGCGTCGGCTCGCGCGGCAGTAGGCTCGCGCTCACCCAGGCCGAGCGCGCGGTCGAGGCGCTGCGACGGCCGGGGGTCGAGATCGCCCTGGTTCCGATCACAACCGCGGGCGACCGCGACCGGACGCGCCCGTTCGGCGAGATCGGCAGCCGCGGCGTGTTCGTGAAGGAGCTCGAGGAGGCGCTCCTCGAGGGCAGGATCGACGTCGCCGTCCACTCCGCGAAGGACATGACGTCGACCGACGTGGCCGGCCTGGTCGTCGGCGCATACCCGTCGCGCGAGGACCCGCGCGACGCGCTCTGCGGGGCGGCTGCGATCGAGCCGGGCATGCGGATCGGCACCGCGTCCGTCAGACGGCGGGCCCAGCTTCTCGCGCTCGAGCCGAGCCTCTCCGTCGAGCCGCTTCGTGGGAACGTCGACACGCGCCTCCGCAAGCGGGTCGAGCGTGGCCTCGACGCCGTCGTGCTCGCCGCCTGCGGGCTCGATCGGCTCGGCCTCGCCGGTGAGATCGGCATGCGCATCGAGCCGGACGTGATGCTTCCCGAGGCCGGACAGGGCGCGCTCGCGATGCAGGTCCGCCTCGGCGAGGAGGAGCTCGTCGCGGTCGCCGACGATCCGGAGACGCGGCGGCGAGTGGAGGCGGAGCGACGGTGCGTCGCCGTCGTCGGCGGCGGCTGCCTTGCGCCGGTCGCGGCCCATCACGACGGCGTCATCCTGACGGCGCTCGTCGCGGCCGAGGACGGGACCTGGATCGAGCGGGTGCAGGGCGACGACCCCGAGGCGCTCGGCCGCGAGCTCGCATCGCTCGCGCGATGACCGCTCGCCGTCCGGCCCGACCCGCGGCCGGTCGCCCGCTACGCCGTCACACACCCGACCCACAGACGGCACAGACGCGGCACGCCGTCGCCCATACCGTTTCGGTCCCCGCGGGCGGGTGGGGGCTTGGGACGGGGACGACACAGGACCGTGGCGCGCGTAGTCGTCACGCGCCCCGCCGGACAGGAGGGCGCGCTCGTCGAGCGGCTCCGCGCGCTCGGGCACGAGGTCGCCCATGTGCCCGCTCGTCGCGGTCGAGCCGCTCGGCGACGACCCGATCGACGTCACGGGGTACGACTGGGTCGTCCTGACGAGCGCGAACGGCGCGCGCGAGCTTCGGCGGCGAATGCGCGGCACTCCGGCGCGGGTGGCAGCGATCGGGCAGGCGACCGCAGACGCCTTCGGCGGCGCCGACCTGGTGGCCGAGACGTCGACCCAGGAAGGCCTGCTCGACGCGCTCCCCGAGGCGCCGGGCCGCGTGCTGTTCGCGGCCGCCGAGGGCGCGAGGCGGGTGCTGCCCGACGCCCTCGACGCGGACGTCGTGGCCCTCTACCGCACGGTCGAGCTCGACCCGCCCGCCTGGCCGGAGGCAGACCTCGTCGTCCTCATGTCCCCCTCCGCCGCCCGCGCTCTCGCACGCGTGACCCGCGACGTGCCTGCCGTGTCGATCGGGCCGGAGACCACCCGGGCGGCGCGCGACGCAGGCGTGACGGTGGCGACCGAGGCGGCTCGCAGCGACCTCGACGGCGTCGTCGCCGCGGTCGAGGAGACGCTCGCAGCGTCGTAGACTCGGGTCGATGGTCATCTGCTTCCTCACCGATTTCGGCCTCCAGGACGACTTCGTGGGCACCTGCCACGGCGTCATCGCGCGGATCGCGCCCGACGCGCGCGTGATCGACGTCACCCACGGCATCCCCGCCACCGCGGTCCTCCAGGGCGCCCTCGTTCTCTCGAGCACCCTCCCGTACATGCCCGCCGGCGTGCACCTCGCCGTCGTCGATCCCGGCGTCGGCGGGGCACGACGTGCGCTTGCCCTGAAGGACGCGGACGGTCGGTTCTTCGTCGGCCCCGACAACGGGCTGCTGCTCCCAGCCGCCGAGCGCGCCGGCATCGTCGAGGCACGGGAGCTCGCGAACCCCGCATACGCGCTCGAGTCCATCTCGCGGACGTTCCACGGGCGTGACCTCTTCGCGCCGGCTGCTGCGCACCTCGCGAACGGCGTCGCGCTGGCCGAGCTCGGGCCGCCGGTCGACCCGGACGCGCTCGTCCGCCTCGACCTCCCGGTGCCGAGCTTCCGCGAGGACAGGATCGACGCGACGATGCTCTACGTCGACAGCTTCGGCAACATCGCGCTGAATCTCACGCGCGACGACGTCGAGGCGGCGGGCGCTCGCCCCCGGCTCGCGGATCGAGCTCGTGCTCTCGGGTGAGGGCTACTACGCGGTGATGGCGCGGACGTTCGCGGACGCGCGTCCCGGCGACGTGATCCTGTACGAGGACAGCTACGGGAACATGTCCGTCGCGATCAACCGCGGCAGCGCCGCCGCGATGCTCCATGCCGCGCCGGGGCAGCCGCTCGTGATCCGAGCGCTTGGCCCCGCCGTCTCGGTGCGCTAAGGTCGGGTCACCGAAGAGCGTTCGTGGCGCGGATCGCCGGCCCGGACGCTCTTCCTTCGCCGAGAGGCGTCCTCGAGCAGCGGCCGCCAGTGATGGGTGGGGTCGGACCGCTCCACGAGGTCGAGGAGGAACGCGACCGCGTCCGCGTCGAGGAGCGGGAGCGTCGAGTCGAGATCGCGGTCGTCGACCTTCCGGGTTCGGCGGAGCTTGTGCGCGAGGACGAGCTCGGGGCGGAGGTACCGGATCCCATCGGCGGCGACCCACGTCGCCTCCTCGAGCGGGAACGTGATCGAGCGGTCGCGCTTGAACATCCATCGCGGCCCGCCGGGGTTGAGCACGACGTCCAGGAGCCACGGCGCGAGCGCGTGCTCGCGCACCCACACCTGCCCCGACCATCGCGGCAGCGGATGCGCGTCGTCGAGCGGTCGCAGCGTCGCGCTGCCGGCCGACCACAGGTCGTACCGGCCGTGGAAGTGGCGGCGCAGCTCCTGGACGTCGCGGCGGAAGACCGTCACGTCGACGTCCTTGTGGGGACGCGCGACGCCCGTGAACGCCTCGATCGCCCAGCCGCCCGAGATCCACCAGGGTCGGGAGAATCCTTCGAGCAGC
The DNA here is from genome assembly GCA_963712255.1 of uncultured Actinomycetes bacterium. Taxonomy (GTDB): domain Bacteria; phylum Actinomycetota; class Thermoleophilia; order Gaiellales; family Gaiellaceae; genus Gaiella. The sequence continues at coordinate 166,735 of CAVQHL010000014.1, read as the reverse complement.
TCCGTCGCGAGCGCCGGAGTCAGATCGTCCCACGGCCCCCAGAGACGCTGGAACTCGCGTTCCTCCGTCTCGCTCCTCGGTCATCACAGGATCGACTGGCCGAGCGCGCTGGCGGCGAGCTCGACGGCGATGGACGCACTGCCGTTCTCGCGGTCGAGGATCGGGTTCACCTCGACGAGCTCGAGCGAGCCGACGATCCCCGCCTCGGCGAGGTCCTCGCACGCGAGGTGCGCCTCCCGGTAGGTGAGGCCGCCCTTCACCGGCGTGCCCACGCCGGGCGCGATCTCCGGGTCGAGCGCGTCCAGGTCGAGCGACACGTGGACGAAGCCGGGCCCGGAGGCCCGGTCGATCGCCTCGCGCATCGCAGCCTCGATCCCGATCCGATCGATCTCGGTCATCGTGATCGCGCGGATCCCGCGCTCGCGGATGAGCGTCCGCTCCGCCGGGTCGAGCGAGCGCACGCCGACGAGCACGACCCGGTCCACGTCGACCGCGGGGAGCGCGAGGCCGTCGTGCGCGAACCGGTCGCCTGCCACTCCGAGCGCGGCCGCGAGCGGCATCCCGTGCACGTTGCCCGACGGGCTCGAGTCGGGCGTGTTGAGATCGCCGTGCGCGTCGATCCAGATCACGCCTCCGGGCTCGCCGGCGGCGGCGCGGAGCCCCGCCAGCGTCCCGAGCGCGACCGAGTGGTCGCCGCCGAGGACGAGCGGGACGGCACCGTCCGCGACGACGTCGCCGACGATCGCCGCGAGCCGTGCGCACGCCTCGAGGATCTCGGGGAGGAAGCGCGCGCGCTCGTCCGCGACCGCGAGCGCCTCCGGCTCCGGGGTCGTCACGTTCCCGCGATCCACGACCCGGCATCCGAAGGACGAGAGCCGCTCCTCGAGCCCGGCGTAGCGGATCGCGGACGGCCCCATGTCGACCCCGCGGCGGCCCTGGCCGAGGTCGAGCGGCGCCCCCACGATGGTCACCGTCTTCGGCGTGGCACCCACGGCGCGGACGGTAATGGGTTCCTCCGGCCCTCGCTACACTCAGCCCCCGAGGCGAGGTAGCTCAGTTGGTAGAGCACACGGCTGAAAACCGTGGTGTCGCCGGTTCAAGTCCGGCCCTCGCCATTCCCTCCTGCGCCTAGGGCCGGTTCGCGCGAGCGACGCGCGCCAGGCTCGGCACCGAGAGCGACCCGTCGGGCTGGACGTAGCGCTCCAGGCGCCGCTCGGCCCCCTCGCGCACCGCCTCGACCTCGTCCGGGGCGAGGCGCTGGAGCAGCATGGCGAGCATCCGCGACATGTCGCGTGAGATCTCCCACCAGGCGCCGAGCGACGGCGCGGTCCACGTCATCGGCACGTCCTCGACGACGTCGACCTCGAGGCCGGCCCCGGCGAGAACCTCCTCGAGGGCCCCCTCCGCCGAGAGCCGGAAAGGCCCCGGTGCGTCGGGGTCGGGTCGCTCCATGAGGCCGAGCTCGAGCGCGGCCCGGCCGGAGGCGGTCATCCAGTCGTTCGCATCGGGGCTCGCCCACACCGCGAGGGCCGCGCGACCGCCCGGGCGGACGACGCGCGCGATCTCGGACGCCGCGGCGTCCATCTCCGGCACGAGCATCAGGCCCCAGCGGCAGAGGACGCCGTCGAAGGACGCGTCCTCGAGCGTCAGCGACGCGGCGTCCTCGACCGCGAAGGTGACGTCCTCGAGGCCGAGCTCGGCGGCCCGGCGCCGGGCCGCGTCGACCATCTCGGGCGCGACGTCCGTCGACAGCAGGCGGCCGCCGGGCTGCAGCTGCGAGTGCGCGAGGAACCCCGTGTCGCCCGGCCCCGCCGCGAGCTCGAGGATCGACTCGCCCGGCACCGGCGCGAGCAGCTCGACGAGACGCTCCGAGACCGGCCGCGTCGACGACCAGATCAGCTCGCGCTGCCGCTCCCAGCCCGCGGCGACGGCGCGCCAGGCCTCGATGCTCTCCTCGCGGCCTCCTATGCCGGCGCCCCCGTGAACTGCGGGAATCACGTGCTTGCCGTACGCGTCGAGCGTCTCCTCCTGCCCGTGCGTCATCAGGTAGATCGAGTAGTGGTCGACCCCGATCGACTCGAGCTCGCGGAGCTTCGTCGTGATCTGCTCGATGTCGCCGAGGACCGAGAAGCGGTCGCAGATCTCGTCCGTGACGAACTCGCCGTGCTTCGCGCCGACACGCGAGTGCTCGTCGTAGTCGTAGAACTTCCGCGCCTCGACGTAGTCGGTGAGCGCCTTCGGGACGACCGAGCCGTCGGTCCCGTACCGCTCGATCAGGTCCTTCACGTGGTTCGAGACCATTGCCGGGAACCACCGTGTCTGCTCGCGGCCGTCCTCGAGCGGGCCGACGTGGCTCGGAGCGCACACGATGCACTTGAGCGCCGACGGATCGCGCCCCGCCTCCTCGGCCGCCGCACGCGCGGTGCCCATGATCCACTGGATGATCTCGGGGTCGGCGAGCTGGATGATGACGCCGTCGCCCACGCGCCCGGCGACGGCGAGCGCCTTGGGGCCGTAGCCGGCGACCCACATCGGGATCTCCGGGAGCTCCGGTCGCACCCATTTGAGCTGGAGCTCCTTGTCGTTCCAGCTGACCTCCTCGCCGTTCATGAACGGCTTGATCATCTCGAGGCGCCGCTCGAACTCGGCGACCTTGACCGGCTGCTGACCGATGTAGCGGCGCGCCGAGTCGCCGCGGCCGATCCCCATCACCATCCGGCCGTCGGAGATGTCGTGCATCGTCGCGTAGAGGCTCGCCAGCACGGTCGGCTCGCGCGTGCCGGGGTTCGTCACGAGGTGTCCGAACTTCAGGCGCGACGTGGCCTGGATCGCCATCGTGAGCTGCACGAACGACTCCTGCCAGAGGACATGCGAATCGTAGGTCCACCCGATCTCGAAGCCGTTGTCCTCGCCGAGCTTCATCAGCTCGACGAGCCGTGACACGGGCGGGTCGGGCAGGACGGTGACGCCGAATGAGAGTGCCATGTCGTGATCCTCCGTCGTGTGCGAGGCAGTCAGTATCGGCCGTCGCCGCTGTCGCCGCCACCGGAGGCGTCACGCCATTCGCGGGCGAGGATCGCGTAGACGAGCTCGCTCTGCCATTCGCCCTTCACCCACTCGTTCTCGACGAGGTGCGCCTCGCGCCGCATGCCGAGCTTCTCCAGGACACGTGCGGAGCCCACGTTCCGCGGCTCCAGGCGGCCGACGACGCGGTGCAGGCCGAGCGTCTCGAAGGCGAACGCGAGGAACGGGCGGGATGCCTCGGTCGCGTAGCCCCGTCCCTGATGGGCCGGATGAACGACGAAGCCGAGCTCCCCCTGGCGGTGCGCCTCGCTGGTCCAGAGCAGTGCGATGTCAGCGACGAGCTCGCCTGTCTCGCCGAGCACCGCGGCGGCGCCGAGCCACTCGCCCTCGCCCCGGACAGACGCCCCACCGACCTTCTTTGCGAGCAGCTCGCGCGTCTCCTCGAGCGACCGTGGGTCGTTGTAGAGCCAGCGCGCGACGCCCTCGTCGGAGTGGATCGCGTGGAGCGACTCGAGGTCGTCGGTCGTGAACGGGCGCAGGACGAGCCGCTCGGTGCGGAGCGGCCACGAGGGCGAAGGCATCGGCGGAAGCGTAGGCGGCTGCCTAGAGCCGCGCGCGCGGCAGCGCGAAGAGCGACGTGGCGACGAGCGCGCCGATCACCGCGAATGCAACCGCCCCCTCACCGGGGAGCTCGAACGCGAGGCCCGCGAGCGGCGTGCCGACGAGGATCGTCAGGACGGCGCAGCCGTTGACCACGGCGATCGCCGCGCCGGGCGCGTCCGGGCGGATCCGCTGGGCGGCGTCGAAGATCGCCGCGAACGGAAGGCCCGCCGCGAGACCCAGCGCGAGCGCGCCGATCCCGGCGACCCAGAGAGGCCCGTTCGACGCAAGGAGGAGCGCGCCCGCCGAGGCGGCGACGAGGCTTCCGGCGACGAGCTGTCGCCGCCCTGGTCCGGCGCGGCGGGCGAGCGCGCCGCCGAGCGGTCGCGTGACGATGCCGGCCAGGAGCACGAGCCCGCCGAGGGCGCCCGCGGTCGCAGGGCTCGCGCCGTCCCGCTCGAGGAGCGTCACGACCCAGTTGCCCGCGATCACGGCCAGTCCGAAGGTGGCGGCCTGGAGGATGCCGACCGGGAGCAGGCGCGCGTCGCGCAGGACGCCGCGCGCCGGCCGTCCGACGGGCCGGAGGCCGCCCGCGGCGTACACCGGCAGGGCAGCGACGAGCGCGAGCGCGAGCGCCGTCAGGTACGTCGCGCGCCAGCTCGTCGCGTCCGTCAGCGCCGGCAGGACCACGAGCGCGAGGCCCGCGCCGGCCATCGTCGCGCCGCCGAACGCGCCCTGGAGCACGGTGCCGCCGCCGCCCGCGCGGACGAGGTCGAAGCCGGCGACGAACCCGGCCCCGGAGCCGAGCCCGACCACCAGCCTGCCCGCCACCGCGAGCCCGTAGTCGTCGCCCTGGAGCAGGAGGAGGTTGCCGACCATCGCGGCGATGCAGGCGCCGAGCGCGACCGCGCGGGGGCCGTATTGGTCCGACCAGATCCCGGCCGGCAGCTGCGCGGCGAGGTGCGTGACGAAGAGCGCCGTCGTGAGCAGGCCGACGGCGGCCAGCGACACCCCGTACGTCGCCGCGAGCGGATCGGCGACGGCCCCCACGTTCGTCACGTTCCAGGTGAGGCAGCAGCCGGCGATCAGGCCGGCGACGACGGCCGTCCGGGAGTGGGGACGCAGCTCGGCCGGGGCCAGTGCTACGCGTCCGCCGCCACGTGGGCGATCGTCTTCGACGCGAGACGGTCGAGCGCCGCGACGGAGAGCTCGAGGTGCTCGGGCTTCGTGTCCTCGAGCTTCGTGTGGCTCAGCCCACGCAGGCTCTGGACGAACAGCATCACGGTCGGCACGCCCGCCCGTGAGACCTCCGCCGCGTCGTGGAGCGGGCCGGACGGGAGGCGGTACGCGGTCTCCGTCACCTCGCGGATCGCCTCGTCGGCGAGCCCGACCAGCGTCTCGTCGAACAGGATCGGCTCGATCGACCAGATCCGCTCCCAGGCGACGTCGATCCGCTCCTCCTCGGCGAACGCGCGCGCGAGCTCCTGCACCCGCGCGAGCATCGCGGCGAGCTTCCCCGCCTCGAGGTGGCGCTGGTCGAGCAGCTGCTCGGCCGTCTCGACGACCGACGTGACGATCCCGGGCCGGCAGACGACGCTCCCCGAGGTGCAGACCGCGCCGTCGCCCGTCTCGCGGGCCACGTCGCGAATCGCGAGCGCCAGCTTCGCGGCCCCGGCGAGCGCGTCGCGGCGCTGGTCCATCGGGGTCGACCCGGCGTGCGCCGCCTGCCCCGTCCACGTGACGCGGGAGCGCTCGACGCCGAACGTCCCGAGGACGACGCCGAGCGGCAGGTCGAGCGACTCGAGCACCGGGCCCTGCTCGATGTGGAGCTCGAGGTAGGCCGCGGCCGAGTCGAGCTGCGACCGCGCCTCGAGCACACGGTCGAGGTCGACGTCGAACTGCCCGATCGCATCCGGAAGCCCGACGCCCTCGCGGTCGACGAGCTTGCGGAGCTCGTCCTGGTCGGCCATCGATCCTGCAGCAGCGGACGAGCCGAAGAGCGAGCGTCCGAATCGCGCCCCTTCCTCGTCCGCCCAGTCGACGAGCCGCACCGTGACCGGAGGCGTCCCCTCCTCGGCGATCCGACGCAGCACCTCGGCGCCGGCGAGGACGTTGAGGCAGCCGTCGAGCCAGCCGCCGTTCGGGACGGAGTCCATGTGGCCGCCGATCAGCACGGCCCTCTCCGACGCGCCACGAAGCGTGTACCAGTCGTTCCCCGCCGCGTCGCGCTCGACTTCGAGCGGGAGGTCGGCGAGCGACTCCGCGAGCCACGTCGCGCCCACGCGCCCACGTCTCCGTCCACGCGACCCGCTGCGCGCCGTTCTCGTCGCCCGTCAGCGAGCGGAGCTCGCCGAGACGCGAGACGACCCGTGCAGGCTGGAGCGCCACGGGCGAGAGACTAGGGGACGACGACGAGCTTCGCGCCGGGGCCGTCCGCCTGGCGCTGCCACGCCGCTGCGACGTCGTCGAGCGGCACGCGGTCGACCTCGAACACGATGTCACCGGCGGTGACGTGGCCGACGAGCCGCCGGTAGTGCTCCGCGAGCTCGTCCGGCGGGACCGCGAAGTTCGTGTGCCCGAGGATCGAGAGGCTCTTGAAGCGGACCGCGGCCGACGCGAGCTCCGAGGTGGCGCCGGCCGACTGCCCGAGGTTGACGATCGTCGCCCGGGGAGCCGCGGCCTGGGCGGCCGCAGCAGCGGGCGCTCCCCAGAGCGGATCGAAGACGTAGCTCGGGCCCTCGCCGCCGAAGGCGTCCTTGAAGGCGCTCACGAGGTCGTCCGTCTCGTCGAGCCGGAGCGCCGCGTCCGCGCCGAGCGCAACCGCCTGCTCGAGGCCTTCCGGGCTTCGTCCGGCGGCGACGACGCGTGCCGCGCCGAGGAGCTTCGCCGTCTGCACGGCGACGAGGCCGACCGACCCGGTGGCACCGAGCACGAGCACGTTCTCGCCTCCCTCGAGCGGCGCCCGCCAGGCGAACGGGAGCCAGCCGGCGAGCCCCGCGATCCCGAGCCCGGCTGCGACGGCCGGGTCGGCACCTTCGGGGACGTCGATCGCGAACGCATCGCCGATCGATGCGCGTTCGGCCATCCCACCGTCTCGCGTGCGGCCGAACCCTCCGCCGAACACCCAGACCACGCGGCCGTCGGCCGTTCGTCCCACGACCTCGCAGCCGGGGACGTACGGCAGCTCCGGGTGCCCGGTGGCGAGGATGCCGCGCGAGACGGCGAGGTCGATCGGGTTGATCGGCGCCGCGAGCACGTCGACGGACGTCTCCGCCGTCGGGCGTCGTGTCGATCGCAGCGACCCTCGGCAGCCCGCCGAGTTCGGTGATCTGCGCTGCGCGCACCCGGCGAGCCTATCCGGTCGGCCAAGGGCGGGGTCGGCGCTGAACGTGAGGGCCGTCAGCCGTGAGGAGCGGGAACCGGCGTCCCGCTCCTCACAGTCTCCCCCCGGATGATCCGGCGGCGTCCCGGCTAGGAGCCAGCGAAAGCCGCTGCCTGGTACTGGCACGCCAGCGGGCTGCAGAGCTGCTCGCCGAGGTCGGCGATGCCTTCGGTCTCGGCCGTATGGATCTGCACCGGGATCCGCCCCGGCTCCTTCTGGCCGTGGAAGCGCGCGAGGAGGAGGACCGTCTGCCCTCGCGCGTCGGTCAGCCCGTCGCAGCCGACTTGCGCCGTGAACTCGGGCGAGAAGCACCCCGAGGTGTCGCCTTCCGCGAGATGCCCCGAGAAGGTCGCGACCCCGCTCCCCCCGACGACGTGACCGGCCGCGTACTGCGCCGAGACGGGTGCGCCGTTCTCGAGGATGATCCACCAGATCGTCACTGCCTCGCCCGCGGGGATTCCACTCGTGCGAAACGACATCGAGATGCTGTCGTCGGTGCGAACGAGCGAGGCGGTGCCGAACTTCGCAGTCGTCGGTCCCGCGCCCTCGACCCAGCCGGTGACGTCGGCCGCCTGCCGTGTCGATGGGTCCGCCTGCGCCGCGAGTGGCAACGCGAGCGCCGCGAGCGCAGCAATGGTTCCAAGTGCCACCTTCATGTCCGTTCCTCCCTCCGTGGTTTTCTCGACGTCGAATGTGCGCCGAGACCTATGCGTGTTCGGGGACGTTCCCGTCGAAGAGGCTCTGGGCCTTCGCCCAGCAGCGACGAGCGGCGACGCGGCCCGTTTCGCGCGCGTCGAGGTCCCCCTGCTGGAAATGGATGCCGCCGTATCGCCGCGAGAGTCCCGCCTCGTCCGACGCCGCACTGAACGTCGCCCAGCTCAAGGTCACGTCTCGGGCGGGGACGAGGCCGGGCTCGACCCGGGAGCTGCCGCGGGCGACGAGCACGGATCCACCGAACCGGTCACTACCGGTGAACAGCCGCAGAATCTCTGCGCCGGCAGCGCTGAAGTTGCTGTGCCCGGACGAGTACTCGGCGAACGGTGGGGTCGGGAAGCTCGTCGGCTGATACGGAAGCCACTCCTCGCCTGCCAGGGTCTGCGTGCCGCGACCGGGCCCACCCCACGCCGATATCCGGCGGCCGCGGAACAGCCAGCGGATCGCCGTGATGGGACGCACCGAGTCGAAGGCGATCTTGTTGTCCCACGCACAGCAGCCCGCGTCGAAGATCGCGGTCGTCAGCGCGAAGAACAGCTTCACGGCCTGGTCGAGATCACGCTCGCTCGATCCGGTCCGGTCCCGGTGGGCGACCTGTTGCGCGAACAGGTTCCAGTGGCCCGGCGGCAGCTCCGATCGCGGGCCGTCCGCCCAGTACTCCGCGATGACTTTGTGCTCGTCGGTGAGCGCGGCGCTGATCGCGATGAGCTCCTCTGCCTGTTCCACGAACGCGGCCGTGCCATACCGGGCCGGCCCCGTGCGACGAGCGAAGCTCGGTGCCGGAGGTCGCCGCGAACGGTCGGACGTGCTGCCAGTGCGGAGCGACGAACCCGGGGGTGACGAGCGATCCCGCTCCGTTGACGTAGGTCAGCGGCTGCCAACGGCTCACGTCGTTCACCGTGGCCGGATCGAGCGGGACCCGGGTGTCCATGGGCCGGTTCACCGGCGCATAGCCCGTGTAGTCGGAGTACGGAACCCCGGCCCGTCCGCCCGGCTCGTCGCCGAGCTGGTTGGCGCCGTCCCGGTGCCGGTCGGCGAGCACGGCCTGCGCTGCGACGTTGCCGATTCCGGCCGGCTCGGCGATGTCTTCCGAGTCGTTGTGCGGATCGAGCCCGATGTCGCCGAGGACGGGGTCGAAGACCGACACGCGGCTGGCCGGGAACAGGTCGACCGCAGCTCGGTAGGCGGCGTAGCTGATCGCCTCGATCTTGCGCTCGAGGCGACGCTCGCGGGCGGGCCGTCGCAGCGAGTCGCCCAGGCGGGTGCCGACGGCGGTGCGGTCGTAGGCCGCCCACGCGTCGTAGATGCACGTGTGGGCGATCGCGAGCGCCGGGAGACCATCGGCGGGCCGAGTGTCGAGTCCCGGACGGCTTGGAGAAGGGCCTCGTTCCATTGCAGGACGACGTTTGCGGCCCGGGGTGTCTGCGCTCTCAAGGCCCGCCGCGCGTCGGCGCTGTCCGTGAGCAGCAAGGCGACCCCGCTCGCCCCGGCAGCCTGGAGGAGCCGGCGTCTCGAGAGCCTGCTCGCCGTTGTCTTTGCGGTTTCCATCGGGATCGATCCGGAGTCAGGCCTCGACTGCGACCGGGTCGGGCCGCACGATCACCGTGTCGGCGACCTTCACGATCTCGTCGACCGGGAGGTCGGCCCTGCTCGCGTGGCGCCCGGATCGCCTCCGGGCTCGACGCCTGGTAGATGCAGACCGTGCCGACGCGTGCCGTCGGGCTCCGCGGTGACGTAGCTGCGGATCCAGCGCACGTCGTCCGGCATCTTCTCGCCCTCGACGGTCGAGCGGTCTGCCGCCTCCTTGAGGTCGTCCGCGGTGCGCCAGCCGCCGCGGCGGAGGATCACGTAGGTGTCCATTGGGCTCCTTTCTGGATTCATGACCGTTCGAAGGTACGGCCGCCTGCGCGCGCGGAATCGGTGGAGTGCCTAGGTTGCGGCGCCGGCTACCGGTCTTCGAGCCGAGGGAAGTGCCGCTCGGCGCGTCACGCCGACTGCGCCGCGCTGGGCGCATCTCGAGCCTGCGCGAGCACTGCTCGGTCGCGCTCGACGACCTCGCCGACGGGAGGCGGCTCGTGTTCGTGGGCGAAGCGGGCGTCGGGCAACGGCGCTACCGTCGGCCGCAGTCAGCCGGACCTCGTCGAGCTGCCCGGACCGCCAGCGCTGGGACGCCGCACGCGCCCGGGAGGCAGTCCCAGGCGCTGCGCGCTCGCGACCGCTTCCGCGGCGTCGCCGGACCTCGAGCTTGCGCGAGGTCGCGGCCACGTCGCATGCTTCGCAAGCTCACCTCGGAGCAGGGCGAGGCGACTCCGCGAGAGCGGCTTTGCGCCGATCCGTGTCTAGCGTCGGAAGCCCGGCGTCGCGCGGTTGCGACCGCTCGCCGCGCGAGCCCGCCTCGAGCTTCCGCAGGATCGCGGAGACGTGGTGGTCGACCGTGCGCCGTGAGACGAAGAGGCGCTCGGCGATCTCGGCATTGCGAAGGCCCTCGGCGACGAGCGCCAGGACGTCGAGCTCGCGCGTCGTCAGCTCGGCCTCGTTCGCCCGCGTCGTCGGGCGCGGCCCTCGCGGGAGGTCGCGGACGCCCAACTCACGGAGCTCTCGCGCCACGATCGCGGCCAGCGGGCCGGCGCCGAGGCGACGGCACTCGGCGTGCGCATCTCGCAGCGCCTCGACGTCGCCGGTCTGCGACAGCGCGAGCGCCGCCTCGTAGGGGCAGCTCTGCCTCGTCCACTCGTCTGCCGCCTCCCGCCATCCGCCGGAGAGCGCAAGCGCATACGGCCCCGATCCATCCTCGGGTACGCCGGCGCTCGAGGCCGGCGAGCCGCCTCCAGAAGTGGAGCCGCGCGACGGCGTCCGGGTCGTCCAGCTCGACGGGGCCGGAGAGCACCGCTGCGGTCGCCGCTGTCGACCTCCGCACCGGCGCGCTCGAGCCATGCGACCTCGGCACGGGCAGCCGCGAGATCCACATGGGCGAACTCTTCCTCCTGCGGGACGCCGACCGCGGCGGCAGCCGCGAGCGCGTCTCGGGCTCCCGGATCGCCTCGCCGCGCGCGCACGAGTGCGAGGACGCACAGCGCCTCGTGGTGCGTCCAGGGCGACTCTCGCGGGTCGTCGATCACCGCGCGGGCATGACCGGACGCGTCGTCCCAGCGACCGCGATCGAGGGCCCAGCGGGCTGCGACCGCCTGGACGTTGATGCGCCACAGGTCCTGCGTGTGCTCGGTGCAGTACTCGATCGCGTCGTCGATGGCCCGCTCGACGAGGTCGTGGCGGTTCCACGGCATGGGACGTAGGACGAGGGCGTTCATCCCTCGTGCGGCGACCTCGTGCTCGCCGTTCCGCCGCGCGGTCTCGACGGCCTCCTCGATCAGCCGCAGGCCGCGCTCGAGGTCGCTGCGTGCCGTAGCGCTGCCGATCGTGACGCGCGCATGGCCGGCGATGAGCTCGTCGCCGAAGCGCGCGCCGATCTCGAGCGCACGCCGGGCGTGCTCGAAGCATCCGTCGACGTCCCCGCGGTACAGGGCCTGAAGGGCCTGCGTGTGGAAGACGTACGCGTGCTCGCGTTGCTCGGGACGGTCCGCAGCGAGTTGCGACGCGCGATCGACCGTCTCGTCCGCCTCGCCGTTGTAGCCGCGGCACCAGAGGTAGTCGGTGAGCTCGGTGAGCGCTCGCGCTTCCTCGAGCGGTGCGCCCTCCGTCTGCCGGCACCGGATCGCCTCGCGAATCACCTCGATCGCCTCGGTCTGGTCGTCTGCGAGGTAGCACGCCCGGGAACGACCTTCGAGGAGCGTCCGCGCGGTCGCCGGGAGCAAGGTCGCCGGCGAAGCGGAGGGCGCGCGCGTACTGGGCGGCAGCCTCGCGGTACGCGCCGGCCCGCGCTGCCTGCTCGGCCGCCGCGGGTGCGAACCGAAGCACGGCCTCGCGGTCGGCAGCGCTCCTCTGCGTGATGCGCGATGCGTGCCAGGTCGGCGCCCGCACGAGGCGAGTCCGTCAGCGCCAGCAGCATCGAGCGGTGCAACGCGAGTCGCCGGGCGGGCGACAGCGACTCCTCCACGGCCGCGCGCGAGAGCTCGTGCCGGAATGCGACGCCGTCGCCGTCCGTGTGGAGAACGCCGCTCGCGATGCACTCGTCGACGGCGTCGATCGCCTCGCCGCACACGGAGAGCAGGAGCGCCGCATCGAGCGAGGGTGGCGCGATCGCCGCCGCCTCGACGACGGCGGTCGCCTGTGGGCCGAGCTGCGCGACCCGCGCCAGCACGACGTCGCGGACCGAGCCGGGAACCTCGTGCGCGCCGTGAGCGAGGAGCTCTGCGACGTAGAACGGGTTGCCCGACGTCAGTCGCCAGACGGTGTCGACGTCGACGTCGCCGCCCCCGGCGAGCCGTGCGACGCCGTCGCGGGAGAGGGGTCGGACCGCGAGCCGCTCGACCGAGGCCGCGGTCGCGAGATCTCCGAGCGCGATGCGGAGCGGGATGGGCGCGGCCGAGCTGGTCGTCGCGGTAGGTGACGAGCGCGAGACACGGGGTAGCGGCGTTCCTCCGGCCGAGCAGCCGCAGCACGTCGAGCGTGCCCTCGTCCGCCCAGTGCGCGTCCTCGACGACCACGACGAGCGCCTGCCGGTCGTCGCAGAGCTCGAGCAGCCCGGCGGCGACGTCGTGTGCCGCGCTCCACGGGTCGAGCACGCCGTCGATCGCGCCCCGTGCGCGCTCGGCGATCTCGAGGAACGGCCCGAGCGGGCGCGGCGTCACCAGCGGGTCGCACCCACCCCAGAAGACCGCCGTCCCGCCCGGCAGCTCCTCGCAGAACCGGCGGACGAGCGACGTCTTGCCGACGCCTGCCTCGCCGCCGACGAGGACGAAGCGGCCCCGGCCCGCCGCGGTCGCCGCGAAGGCCTCGTGGAGCTGCGCGAGCGCCTCCTCCCGCTCGAGGAGGACGTCCGTCGACGCCGACTCGATGATCGCCATCGCCTGATCCTGCCGCTATTCGGCCGACGCCGACAACCCACCGGGATGAGCCCCGGCGAAACGGCGATACCATCGGTCGCGAGCGAAGCGAAGGAGCGTGGAGATGGCCATCGTCGAGGCGAACCCCAATCTCGGTGCACAGATCGTCGAGGACGCGAAGGAGCACGTTCTCTACTCCTGGTCGGTGCAGAGCCAGATCAACCCGATCGCGGTCGCCGGCGCCGAGGGCCGTCACTTCTGGGACTACGACGGCAAGCGCTACCTCGACTTCGCCTCACAGCTCGTCAACGTCAACATCGGCCACCAGCACCCGAAGATCATCCAGGCGATCAAGGACCAGGCCGACCAGCTCTGCACGATCGGCCCGCCGATGGCGAACGAGTCGCGGTCGCGTCTCGGGCGGATGCTCGCCGAGGTCACGCCCGGCGACCTCTCGGTCTCGTTCTTCACGAACGGCGGGGCGGAGGCGAACGAGAACGCGATCAAGCTGGCGCGCCTCTACACCGGCCGCAACAAGATCGTCGCGCGGTACCGGTCGTACCACGGCGCGACGAACGGCGCGGTCACCCTCACCGGCGACCCGCGCCGCTGGGCGGTCGAGCCCGGGATGCCCGGCGTCGTGCGGATGCTCGACCCGTACACGTACCGCTGCCCGGCGGGCCACCCGGATCCGTGCCCCGTCTGCTCGGGCGCCCCGCACCTCGAGGAGATCCTCGAGTACGAGGGGCCGCAGACCGTCGCCGCGGTGATCCTGGAGACGGTCGTCGGGACGAACGGGATCATCGTGCCGCCCGACGGGTACCTGCAGGCGGTTCGCGAGGTGTGCGACCGGCACGGGATCCTCCTGATCCTCGACGAGGTCATGGCGGGCTTCGGGCGCACGGGGCGCTGGTTCGCGTGCGAGCACTGGGACGTCGTCCCGGACATCATCACGGTGGCGAAGGGCATCAACTCGGGCTACGTGCCGCTCGGCGCGATGATCGCCCGCGGCGAGATCGTCGACGCGATTCGCGACCGGTTCTTCCCGGGCGGCCTGACGTACGCCGGGCATCCGCTCGCCTGCGCCTCCGCGGTCGCGTCGATCGAGGCGTTCCAGGAGGAAGGCGTCGTCGAGAACGCCGCCGCGACCGGCGAGTGGCTCCGTACCGCCCTCGGCGGGCTCGCGGAACGGCATCCGTCGATCGGCGACGTCCGCGGGCTCGGCTGCTTCTTCGGCCTCGAGCTCGTCAAGAACCGGGAGACGAAGGAGATGCTCGTCCCGTTCAACGCGTCGGGCGAGGCCGCGGCTCCGGTCGCCCGGGTCGCCAAGGCGGCGCTCGAGCGCGGCCTGTACCTCATGACCCACTGGAACGTGATCATGGTCGTGCCGCCGCTGACGATCACGCGCGAGGAGGCCGAGGAGGGCGTCGCGATCCTCGACGACGTGCTCGCGCTCGCGGACGAGCACTACGTGGGCTGACGGGGCGGCGTCGCGAGGAAGTCCGCGATCGCGCCCGCCGTCTCGTCGAGCGCGTCCCACAGCACGGTGTGCCCACCGGGGACGGTGACGACCTCGAGCAGGTCGCCGAGCGCGTCCCGGTGGCCGTCGAGGAGCTGGTCGTACGGGAGGTACGAGTCCGCCCCGAGCACGAGCAGCGTCGGGATGCGTACGGCCGTGAACGGAGGCGGTGTGGCCGCCATCTCCGCGTGGGCCGTCACGACGGCCGCCTGCGTGTAGCGGTAGCGCCATCCGTCGTCGTGCTCCGCGAGGTGGCCGCGGAGCTCCTCCTCGACGAGCGCGCGGGGCGCCCGGTGCAGCTGGCTCTCCTCGTAGCGCCGGTCGATCGCCTCCTCGAAGGACGCGTAGCGCCGGTCCGGGCGTGCGTTCTCGGCGGCCCAGAGGGCGACGTGCCCGGGCAGCAGGATCGCGGGGTCGAGCAGGACGAGGCGGTCGACCTCGTCGGCGTGCCTCGCTGCATGCTCGAACGCGAGACGGCCGCCGAACGAGTGGCCGAGCCAGGTCCGAGGCCCCTGACCGGCGAGCGACGCGGCGATGCTCGCCAGGTGGTCGTCGATCCCCCAGGGCGGCTCCCGGGGCGAGTCGCCGTGCCCGAGGAGATCCGGGGCGAGCACCCGGTGCGTCTCGCCGAGCCGCTCGGCCAGCCGTGCGAAGTGCGCGCCCCACGACGTGACGCCGTGGAGGCAGACGATCTCCGGCGCGTCCGCGTCCCCGTACGAGCGGACGTGGAGGGGCCGCGGGGTGCCGCGGGACGCGCTCACCGGCGCCTGCGTCGTGCCGGGGCGCCGGCTCGCCTGCGGTTGTCCCGGTCCGCGCCCCCCAAGGGGGGAGCGAGACCCCCTGGAGTCACGGTATCGCCCAACCCGTGACGGCGGTGTGCCGTGTTCGTGCCGCCTTCGTGCCGGCGACGACCACCGACGAGGCGACGGTCTCGCCGAGGCGCCACCGGACCCGCCGGTCTTCACGAGGTCTCGTGGAGCGTCTCGAGCGAGTCGGGGACCATCTCGGTCCGACGCCGGTCGCCGTCGTTCACGAGCGACCAGATGACGGTGCCGTCCTGGTCGATGAGGAACGTGCCGCGGATCGGGGCGCCGGTCTCCTCGTTGAAGACGCCGTAGCGCTTCGCCGACTCGCCGTGCGACCAGAAGTCCGACGCGAACGTGTACTCGGCGCCGAGCTCCTTCTTCCATGCCTGCCGCGCCGCCGAGGCGTCGCACGAGACGAACACGATCTCCGTGTTGGCGTTGCGGAAGGAATCGAGGTTCTCCTGGAGGTCCATCGCCTCCTCCGCGCAGACCGGCGTGAACGCGAACGGGTGGAAGACGAGCAGCACGTTGGAGCGGCCGAGGTAGTCCGAGAGCCGCACCCGCGGCTTCCCGGCGGCCTCCTCCAGGTCGAACTCCGGCGCTCTGTCACCCGTCCCGATCGCCACGCGTTGCGTCCTCCTCCGACTCCTCGCCGTTCCCGGACGGAACATAGTACGTCCGTCCGCGCAGGCCCTCGGGGAGGTGATCGACGTCTGCCGCGGCCGGGTCGTCGTGCGGCGAGACGTACCCGACGCCGTGCCCGCGGGCCTCCGCTCCGCGATACCCGGAACCGCGGAGCGCCGCCGGTGGCTCGGCGATGCCGTCGCGGCGGACCTCCGCTCGCGCGTTCCAGATGGCGCGGGCCGACGCGTTCGACTTCGGCGCCCGCGCGACGTAGATCGCGGCCTGCGCGAGGTTGAGCTGTGCCTCCGGCAGCCCGACGTGCTCGACGGCCTGGGCGGCGGCGACTGCGACGAGCAGCGCGCGTGGGTCTGCATTGCCGACGTCTTCGCTGGCGGCGATCACGATGCGGCGGGCGAGGAAGCGTGCATCCTCGCCGCCCTCGAGCATCGCGGCGAGGTAGTAGACCGCGGCGTCGGGGTCGCTCCCGCGCATCGACTTGATGAACGCCGAGGCGAGGTCGTAGTGGCGGTCGCCTGCCCGGTCGTAGCGGAGCGGCCGCTTCCGCGCGGCGTCGCGGACGTGCTCGAGCGCGAGCGCCTCGCCGGACGCGCCGGCCGTCTCCCACGCGAGCTCGAGCGTCTGCAGCGCCGTTCGCGCGTCCCCGCCCGCGACGGTGGCGATCTCCGCGGTCACGTCCTCCGACGGGGCGGCACCCAGCTCGCGCGCGCCGCGCTCGACGACCTGCGCGAGCTCCTCGAGGGTCAGCGGCTCGAGCTCGATCACGGTGCAGCGCGAGAGCAGCGCCTGGTTGACCTCGAAGTACGGGTTCTCGGTCGTCGCGCCGATCAGCGTCACGAGGCCGTCCTCGACCGCGTGCAGCACCGAGTCCTGCTGGCGCTTGTCGAAGCGGTGGATCTCGTCGATGAAGAGCAGCGTCCGCACGCCGTTCCCCCCGAGCCGGTCCTTCGCTCGGGCGATGACGCCGCGAACGTCGTCGACGCGGGCCGAGACGGCGGACAGCTCCTCGAAGATCGCGTCCGTGGCCTCGGCCACGATCCGCGCGATCGTCGTCTTCCCGACGCCCGGTGGCCCGTGGAGGATCATCGAGGGAGCGCGGCCCTCCTCGATCGCCCGGCGGAGCGCCGTTCCAGGCCCGAGCACGTGCTGCTGCCCGACGAGCTCGTCGAGCGTTCGTCGGTCGCACGCGCTGCGGAAGCGGTGCGTTCGCCGCCGACCGCTCGGCCGCAGCGTCGCTGAAGAGGTCGCCCATGCGCGC
Organism: uncultured Actinomycetes bacterium; assembly: GCA_963712255.1. Taxonomy (GTDB): domain Bacteria; phylum Actinomycetota; class Thermoleophilia; order Gaiellales; family Gaiellaceae; genus Gaiella. The sequence continues at coordinate 149,847 of CAVQHL010000014.1, read as the reverse complement.
CAGTATGCTCAGCCGCGATGTCCCAGGCGGACGAGGACTTCGACACGCCGATCCTGGCGGGCGGCGCGCCGAGCGACTACGAGCGCTACCTGAACACCGAGGAGCTGCTCTCGCTCCAGAAGGGCCCCGACGAGTGGGTCCACCGCGACGAGCTTCTCTTCCAGGTCGTCCACCAGTCCTCCGAGCTGTGGCTGAAGCTCGCGACGAGCGACGTCGACGAGGCGACGCGCTTCGTCACGGAGGGCGACGTCGCCGAGGGCGCCCGCCTGCTGCGGCGCCCGCTGCGCTGCCTGCGCTACGCGACCGACCAGCTCGACATGCTCGAGGAGCTCTCGCCGTGGGAGTACCAGGAGATCCGCAAGGTGCTCGGGCACGGGAGCGGGTTCGACTCCCCCGGCTGGCGCGGGCTGCGCGAGGCGCTGCCGCGTCTCGGGCAGGCGTTCCACGCTCGCCGGCGCGACGCGGGGCTCTCGATCGCCGAGCTCTACGTCCAGCGGCGCGACCACGACGCGCTCTACCGGCTCGCGGAGTCGATGATCGAGCTCGACGAGTGGTGCCAGCAGTGGCGCGTCCGCCACTACCGCGTCGTCGCGCGCGTGATCGGCGACGGCGTCGTCGGCACGCAGGGGACGCCCGTCGAGGTGCTCGGCAAGCTCGTGCAGACGGTCGTCTTCCCGGAGCTGTGGGACGTTCGCAACGAGCTCACGGCCCGGTCGAAGGCCGAATCCGGGTGACGCTCCGGGACGAGGTGACGGAGCTCCTCCGGGCGCTCCTGCGTCTCGACACCGTCAACCCGCCGGGGAACGAGACCCGCGCCGCCACGCTGCTGCAGCGATACCTGGCGGAGAACGGCGTCCCGAGCGAGCTCGTCGCGAAGACGCCCGACCGCGCGAACCTCGTGGCGCGCCTGCCGGGCGGGGACGGGCCGGGCATCCTGCTGATGGCGCACACGGACACCGTGCTCGCCGATCCAGACGAGTGGCGGCGCGATCCGTGGTCCGGTGACCTCGTCGACGGCGAGATCTGGGGACGCGGCGCGCTCGACATGAAGGGACACGTCGCGGCGGCGGCCGTCGCGTTCGCCTCGCTCGTCCGTGAGGGCGTGCGTCCCCCGGGCGACGTGCTGCTCGCCCTCACGGCGGACGAGGAGGTCGGGCTCGACTTCGGGATGTCGTGGCTCGCGACGGAGCACCCGGACACGGTGCGCGCCGACTTCGCCGTCAACGAGGGCGGCGGCGAGCGGTGCGTCCTCGGCGGCCGCACGTACTACCTCTGCTCGGTCGCGGAGAAGGCGACCGCCCCGTTCCGCCTACGGCTCCGGGGAAGGAGCGGCCACGCGTCGGATCCGCACACGGCCGACAACGCCCTCCTCAAGGCGGCCCCGGTGCTCGAGGCGCTCGCGCGGCTCGAGCCGCCCCGCTCGATGCTCCCCGAGGTGCAGGCGTTCCTCGAGACCGTGATCGGCGAGGCTCCGTCCCTCGACGTCGCCCTCGACCGCGCGCGCGCGCTCCACCCGCTCGCCGGAGAGCTCGTCGCGCCGCTCCTCGCCGCGACCCTCTCGCCGACGATGATCGAGGCGTCCCGCAAGCGGAACGTCATCCCCGGCTCGTGCGTGATCGAGGTGGACTGCCGGCTGCTTCCCGGCCAGTCGCCGGAGGAGATCGAGGCTCTGCTGCACGCCGGGGTACCGGGGGACTGGGAGATCGAGTGGATCATCGAGGAGCAGGTCGGCGGGACGCGCTCGCCGATCGACACGCCGCTCTGGAACGCGTTGCAGACCTGGGTCGACGGCGTCGAGCCCGGCGCGCGGCTGGCGCCGATCGTGCTCGCCGGGTTCACCGACAGCCATTACCTGCGGAGCGCCTTCGACACCACGGCATACGGCTTCTTCCCGCTTCGCGCGATGGCGCCGCAGGACGCCGCCCGCCTCGTCCACTCCGCCGACGAGCGCATTGCGGTCGACGACCTCGAAGCGGGCGTCGACCTCTTCCGGCACGTCGCGACGACGCTCGGCCCGTGACGTCCGGGTTCGAGGACCGCGCGGCCGACTGGATCCGGTTCGCGCGGACGGAAGGGCACGACGCGTACTGGCGATATCGCGACGCGTTCTTCGAGCTCCTTCCGCCCGCGCCGGCGCGCGTGCTCGAGATCGGCTGCGGCGAAGGACGGGTCGCGCGCGACCTCGCCGACCGCGGCTACACCGTCGTCGCGCTCGACATCGCGCCCTCGCTCGTCGCGGCGGCCGCGGAGGCGGACCCGCGGCCGGAGTTCGTCGTCGGCGACGCGGCGTCGCTCCCGTTCGCGGACGCGAGCTTCGACCTCGTCGTCTCGTACAACAGCCTCATCGACGTCGAGGACATGGGCGCCGCCGTCGCCGAGGCGGGACGCGTCCTACGGGAGGGCGGGCACTTCTGCGCCTGCGTGCCGCACCCGTTCTCGGAGGCGGGCGAGTTCGTCGGGACGGACGAGGACGCGCGCTTCGTCGTCGATGGCTCGTACCTCGTCGACTCCGCGTACGAGCTGGTCAGCGACCGCGACGGGATCCGGTTCACGTTCGCGAGCCGCCGCTACCCGCTCGAGGCGTACTCGCGGGCGCTCGAGGACGCCGGGCTTGCGATCGAGGCGCTGCGCGAGCCGCCGCTCCCGGGCAGCGACGGGCATCGGCGGACCCGCATCCCGCTCTTCCTGCTCTGGCGCGCGACGAAGCGCGAGGGCCGTGCGTAGCTCGCGCGCGATCGCGGGCAGCCTCCTCTTCCTCGTGGTCGCCCCGGGCGTCGTCGCCGGGGTCGTCCCGTGGCTCCTCACGGGCTGGGAGTCGGACGACGGGCTCGGGGACATGGTCGTCGTCAGAGCTCTCGGCGTCGCTCTTCTCGTGGCGGGCATCGCCGTGCTGCTCGACGCGTTCGCGCGGTTCGTGCGGGAAGGGCGCGGCACGCCGGCGCCGGTCGCACCGACCGAGCGGCTGGTCGTCGGCGGGCTCTACCGGCACGTGCGAAACCCGATGTACCTCGCGGTCGAGGCGGCGATCCTCGGCCAGGCACTGCTGCTCGGCCGGCCCGTGCTGCTTGCGTACGCCGGCGTGATCGGCGTTGCCTTCTGGGCGTTCGTCCGGCTCTACGAGGAGCCGACGCTCGCGCGCCGCTACGGCGAGGAGTACGAGGCCTACCGTCGCGCTGTCCCCGCCTGGTGGCCCCGGCTTCGCCCGTGGCGGCCGGATCCGGACGTGCGAGACTGGACGCCGCAGTGAGCGGGTTCGCCGGGTACCAGAACGAGATCTACATGGCGGGGCTCGGCGACGTCCGCCCCGACCTGCCGACCGATCTCACGCGGCTCGAGGCGCTCGCGGAGGAGCGGATGCCGCCCTCGTCGTTCGCGTACGTCGCAGGCGCCGCCGGCTCCGAGTCGACCGCGCGCGCGAACCGGGCGGCGTTCGAGGCGTGGAGGCTCGTGCCGCGAATGCTCCGGGACGTCTCCTCGCTCGACACGTCCGTGACCGTGCTCGGGACGCCGATGCCCGCGCCCGTCGTGCTCGCGCCGGTCGGGGTGCTGTCGATCGTCCACCCGGACGGCGAGTCGGCGGTCGCCCGCGCGGCCGCGAGCGTCGGCCTCCCGCTCGTCGTCAGCACGGCCGCTTCGACGACGCTCGAGGACGTCGCCCGGGCGTCGGGCGACGGTGCCCGCTGGTACCAGCTCTACTGGCCGAAGGATCGCGAGCTCGCGGTGAGCTTCCTCGAGCGCGCGGCGGCCGCCGGCTACAGCGCGCTCGTCGTGACCCTCGACACGTACACGATGGGCTGGCGCCCGCGCGACCTCGACGGCGCGTTCCTTCCGTTCCTCAAGGGCGTCGGCAACCAGAACTACTTCGCCGACCCCGTCTTCCAGCGCGTGCTCGGCGGCGAGGTCGACGACGAGACGCCTCGGGCCAGCGGTCCTCCAGTGGGCGGCGACGTTCGGGAACCCGGCCCTGACCTGGGACGACCTCGCCTTCCTGCGTGAGCACTGGCACGGCCCGATCGCGCTGAAGGGGATCCAGCACCCGGACGACGCGCGACGCGCGGCGGAGGCCGGCATCGACGCGGTGATCGTGTCGAACCACGGCGGTCGCCAGGTCGACGGGGCGATCGCGTCGCTCGACGCGCTCCCGGCGGTGGTCGAGGCGATCGGCGATCGTCTCGAGGTGCTGTTCGACAGCGGCGTTCGCACGGGCGCCGACGTCGTCAAGCCGCTGGCGCTCGGCGCGCGGGCGGTGCTTCTCGGACGACCGTACGTCTACGGCCTCGGCCTCGGCGGCGAGGCCGGTGTGCGCCACGTCCTCCGCTGCGTGCTCGCCGAGCTCGAGCTGACGATGGCGCTCACCGGCGTCACGGGGCCGCACGAGCTCGGCCCCGAGTTGCTCGTCCGCCTCTGACGCCGCTCAGTGCGGCTTCTCGGCGTGGCCGCCGAACTGCTTTCGCATCGCGGACAGCAGGCGGTTCGCGAAGTCCGCCTCGCCGCGTGACGAGAACCGCTCGAACAGCGCGGTCGTGAGGACGGGCGCCGGGGTGCCGGTCTCGATCGCGGCGATCGACGTCCAGCGGCCCTCGCCCGAGTCCGACACGCGCCCCCCGAACTCCTCGAGCGCCGGCGACTCGTGGAGCGCCGTCGCGGTGAGGTCGAGCAGCCACGACGCGACGACGCTGCCGCGCCGCCAGACCTCGGCGATCGCCGCGAGGTCGAGGTCGTAGCGGTAGTGCTCCGGCTCGTCGAGCGGCGCGGTCTCCGCATCCTTGGCCCGCTCCGTCGCTCCCGCGTTCGCGTGGTGGAGGAGGTTCAGGCCCTCGGCGTAGGCGGCCATCAGGCCGTACTCGATCCCGTTGTGGACCATCTTCACGAAGTGCCCCGCCCCGGCCGGGCCGCAGTGGAGCCAGCCGAGCTCCTCGGGAGCAGGCTCGCCGGTGCGGCCGGGGGTCCTCTCGGCCGTGCCGAGGCCCGGCGCGAGCGAGGTGAAGAGCGGCGCGAGCCGGTTCACGACCTCGTCCTCGCCGCCGACCATCAGGCAGAAGCCGCGCTCGAGGCCGTAGACGCCGCCGCTCGTGCCGACGTCGACGTAGTGGATCCCTCGCTCGCCGAGCTCGCGGGCGCGCCGGATGTCGTCGTGGTAGCGGGTGTTCCCGCCGTCGATGATCGTGTCGCCCGGCTCGAGCAGCGTCCCCAGCTCGGTCGACCGCTCGCTCGGTGATCTCGCCTGCCGGGACCATGACCCACACCGCCCGCGGCGCGCTCGAGCGCCGCGACGAGCTCCGCCGGCGAGGCCGCGCCGGTCATCCCCTCGTCCGCGACGGCGCGCGACCGCCTCCGCGCTGACGTCGGTGCCGACGCAATGGTGGCCGTCCCGAGCAGCGCGTCGGACGAGGTTCGCGCCCATCCGGCCGAGACCGACCATCCCGAGCTGCATCGGCGTGCCCGTCGCCATCGCTCCCTCCCACGATCGACCGTCTACAGTCATCCGAGTCTACGAGAGCGCGGCGATCACGACCCGCGGCGCGACGACATGGCCGACACGCTCAGCGACAGCCCCGCCTGGCAGGCGCTCCGCCGTCACCACGCGACGGTTCGCGACCTTCACCTGCGCGAGCTGTTCGCGACGGACGCCGATCGCGTCGAGCGGCTCACGTTCGAGGCCGCGGACATCCATGCCGACCTGTCGAAGCACCGCGTCACGGCCGAGACGATCGCGCTGCTCCTCGCGCTCGCGGACGAGCGCGGCGTGGCGTCAGCGACGCGACGCGATGTTCCGGGGCGAGCACGTCAACTCGACCGAGGATCGCCCCGCCCTCCACATCGCTCTGCGTCTTCCACGCGATCGCTCGCTCGTCGTCGACGGCCGCGACGTCGTCCGCGACGTCCACGAGGTGCTCGACCGGATGCGGGCGTTCTCGGAGCGGGTCCGGTCGGGTGAGTGGCGCGGTCACACGGGGCGCCGGATCCGGGCGGTCGTGAACATCGGCATCGGCGGCTCGGATCTCGGGCCGGCGATGGCCTACGCGGCGCTCCGCGCATACAGCGACCGAGACATCACCTTCCGCTTCGTGTCGAACGTCGACGGAGCGGACCTCCTCGAGGCGGTCCGCGATCTCGATCCGCAGACGACGCTGGCGATCGTCTCCTCGAAGACCTTCACGACCGTCGAGACGATGACGAACGCAGCGAGCTTCAAGGAGTGGCTCCTCGACGGGCTCGGCGGCGACGAGACGGCGGTCGCGAAGCACGTCGTCGCCGTGTCGACGAACCTCGACGCCGTCGCCGCCTTCGGGATCGATCCCGCCAACGCCTTCGGCTTCTGGGACTGGGTCGGCGGCCGGTACTCGATGGACTCGGCGATCGGGCTCTCGACGATGATCGCGATCGGCCCCGAGGGCTTCGCCGACCTCCTCGCCGGCTTCCATGCGGTCGACCGCCACTTCGCCGAGGCGCCGCCCGAGCGGAACCTCCCGCTGCTGATGGGGCTGCTCGGCATCTGGTACCGCGACTTCTTCGGCTGGCAGACCCATGCGGTGCTGCCCTACGAGCAGTACCTCGCGCGCTTCCCCGCCTACCTCCAGCAGCTCGTGATGGAGTCGAACGGCAAGCGCGTCACGCTCGCGGGCGCGGAGGTCGACGTCGACACCGCGCCCGTCGTGTGGGGCGAGCCGGGGACGAACGGCCAGCACAGCTTCCACCAGCTCCTCCACCAGGGGACCGTCCTCGTGCCGTGCGACATCGTCGCGTTCGCCTCGCCGCGTCGAGCCGCTCGGCCGCCACCACGACCTGCTGCTCGCCAACGCGCTCGCCCAGGCGCAGGCACTCGCGTTCGGGCGCACGGAGGACGAGCTCCGTGCGGCCGGCGTCCCCGACCGCCTCGTCCCCCACAAGGTGATGCCCGGCAACCGCCCGACGACGTTCCTGCTCCTCCCGCGGCTGACTCCCGTTCGCGCTCGGCTCGCTCGTCGCTCTCTACGAGCACGTGACCTTCACCCAGGGCGCGGTCTGGGGCATCGACTCGTTCGACCAGTGGGGCGTCGAGCTCGGCAAGGAGCTCGCCGTGAAGCTCGCGCCGGTGATCGCCGGCGAGGAGGCGCCAGAGCCGCTCGACGGCTCGACCGCGGCGCTCGTCGAGCGGATCCGGCGACTCCAGGACGCAGGGCTGACCGTGCTCGAGATCCACGAGCCCGACGGGGCGTTCGAGCGGCTCGAGGACTGGCTGCGCGGCCAGGGGTTCTTCGCCCCGGGCGGCGAGTCGCTCGTCGCGGACCTGTACCTCGGCTACGGGCTCTCCTCGACGATCAGGCGGACGACCACCCAGGCTCCGCCCGAGCCGTGCGCGCTCCCGCTCGTGGCGTGTGTCGTCCGATCCGACAACTACGATGCCACGTATGGCAACGAGCTGTGTGTCGCGACGGCGAAGCACGAGCACGGCGACGACGGGCTCGAGATCGGCGCGTGGCGACGCACCTGGGCTCCCGCCGATCACGCCGACGCGGTCCGCGCGGTGCGCGACGCGATCGGTCGCGGCGACGTCTACCAGGTCAACCTCGTCCAGCACCTCTCGGCGCCGTTCGCCGGGTCGCCGAGCGCGCTCGCCGCCCGCCTCGCCCCCCTGACACAACCGAACGAGCTGCCGTTCGCCGACTCCGGCTGGCGCGTGCTCGACGGGGGAAGCTGGGCGATCGTCTCCGCCACGCCCGAGCTCCTCGTCGCCCGACGCGGCTCGAGGATCTGGACGCGGCCGATCAAGGGGACGCGGCCCCGTGGTCGCCGTGCCGAGCTCCTCGCCTCCGCCAAGGACGCGGCCGAGCACGTGATGATCGTCGACCTCGAGCGCAACGACCTCTCGCGCGTCTGCCTCCCGGGCAGCGTCCGCTGGCCGCAGCTGATGTCGGCCGAGCCGCTCGCCGGCGTCGAGCACCTCGTGTCGACGGTCGAGGGCGAGCTGCGGCCGGGGGTGGGGCTCGCCGAGATCCTCGCTGCGACGTTCCCGGGCGGGTCGATCACCGGCGCGCCGAAGATCGCGGCCGTCGACCTCATCGCGGCCCTCGAGCCGGTCGGCCGCGGTGCGTCGATGGGGGCGCTCGGGCGCGTCCACGGGAACGGCGACCTCGAGCTGGCCCTGACGATCCGGACGTTCGCGATCGCCGACGGACGCCTGCACCTGTGGGTCGGTGGCGGCGTCGTCTGGGACTCCGACCCGGACGAGGAGGTCGAGGAGTCGCTGACGAAGGCGGCGCCGCTGCTCGACGCCATCGGCGCCCCGCTCGGTCGGGAGCGTGCTGCGCGGGTCGAGCACGTCGGAGGACGCCGGCGATGAGCGTCAGGATGCTCGCGGCCGCGGTCTCGGGGCGGGGCGTGGTCGACCCGGACGAGGCGGTCGTCGCGTGCGACGACGAGGGGTTCGCGCGTGGCCGGGCCGCATTCGAGACCCTGCGCGTCTACGACGGCACGCCGTTCCGGCTCGCGGAGCACGTCGACCGGCTCGCGCAGTCGGCCGCGCGGCTCGGGCTTCCGGCGCCGGACGTCGAGGGCGTGCGCGAGGTCGCAGGTCTCGCGCTGGCCGCGGCCGGGAGCCACGACGGAGATGCGGTCCTCCGCCTCTACTGGACGCCGGGCGCGCCGGGCCGTGAGGCGACCGCCGTCGCGCTCGTCTCGCCCGTCCCCGACTGGATCGAGCCGGCGCGGGAGCGCGGCCAGCGGCTCGTCTCGCTCCCCTTTCCGGCGCGGTCGGCGCCGTGGCTCCTGCCCGGCACCAAGTCCGTGAGCTACGCGACCAACGTGGCCGCCGAGGCGGAGGCGAAGCGGCGCGGCGCCGACGACGCGGTGCTCGTCGACCTCGACGGGACCGTGCTCGAAGGCCCCGTCACGAACGTCTGGTGGCGCGAGGGCACCCGACTGGTCACGCCGTCCCTCGAGCTCGGGATCCTCGCAGGGGAGACGCGAGCGGCGCTCATCGAGCTCGCGACGTCCCTCGGCTACGAGACGGAGGAGGGGATCCACGGGCTGGACCGCCTCCTCGCGGCGGAGGAGGTCTTCACCTCGTCGTCCGTCCGCGAGGTCATGCCGGTCGTCGCGGTCGACGACCGCTCCTACGCGAGCCGTGAGGCGGCGGACGCCCTCCAGCAGGCGCTCCGCGGCGGCGCGACGCTGACGGCGCGGCGCTGACGGCCCGACGCGGTCGTTCGGCGCCCGGCCCGGCCCGGGTACCTGACGCTACCCTCCGCGGCATGGAGAAGCTCCGCCTCGGCGGCATGGCCCTCCAGAACGGCGTGCTCGTGCACGGGCCGACCGCCTGGGGAGCCGCCGTGCGCCTGCCCGACGGGACGATCAAGTCCGCGTCCGGGCCAAAGCCCCGGCTGGGCGCGCGCATGACCGTCCCGTTCGTCCGCGGCCCGCTCCGGCTCGCGGAGGCGTTCGCCGTGCTGCCGGTCGTGAAGCGCGCGCTCCCCGAAGCCCGCATGCCCTTCGAGCGCCCCGCGGTCGCGGTCGCCCTGGTCGCCGCGAGCACGGGCGCGAGCCTCGCCCGCCGCTCGTCCCTCCCGACCGTGCCCCGCGAGGCGACGGTGCTGATCGCCTCGCTCGCACCCGCCCTCGTTGCGCTCCGCGGCCAGGACCTGACGTCGTACCACGGCGCCGAGCACGTCTCGATCGGGACGTACGAGACCGGAGAGCGCGCCGCGAAGGAGCACGAACGATGCGGGTCGCACCTCGTCGGCCCGCTGACGATCACGACGGCGCTTGCCGCAGCCGCGGCGGAGCGCGCCCCTGTCGCGCCACCGGACGGCGGCACGTCTCGCCGGCACCGTGGCCGCCCTCGGCGCCGCCGTCGAGATCTTCGGCTGGATGAGCCGCAACCCCGACCGCCGGCTGGCGCGCGCCCTCGCACGGCCCGGCACGGAGCTCCAGCGTCGCCTCTCCACGAGCGAGCCGTCCGACGCCCAGCTCGAGGTGGCGGAGGCGGCGCTCCGCGCGTGCCTCGAGGCGGAGGGGGCGCGGTGAGCGCCGTCACGCCACGGACGGTCCGCGAGCGGCTCGACCCCGAGATCTTCGACCTGCCCGTCGAGAAGATGCGCGACGGGTACTACACCGACGCGTACTTCAACCACACGCGCGCCGCGCTGCTCCACGACGAGCGCCGTCCGCGCGTCGTCATGCAGCTCTTCCAGCGCAAGCAGGCCATGGTCGGCGGGATGGACGAGTCGATCGCGATCCTGAAGCTCTGCTCCCACGACTGGGACGGCCTCGTCGTCCACGCGCTCCACGACGGCGACCGGATCGAGCCGTGGGAGACGGTGATGACGATCGAGGGCGACTACACGTCCTTCGCGCACCTCGAGACCGTCGTCCTCGGCACGCTCGCCCGCCGGACGCTCATCGCGACGAACACGGCGCGCGTGCTCGAGGCGGCGAACGGCAAGCCGATCATCTTCATGCCCGCACGGCACGACCACCACCGCGTGCAGACGGGTGACGGCTACGCGGCCTACGTCGCGGGTGCCGTGCGCGGCACCGAGATCGGCGTCACCTCGGACGCCCAGGCGTCGTGGTGGGGCGGTCAGGGCCTCGGCACCGTCCCGCACGCGCTCATCGCCGCCTACGGCGGGAACACCGTGCTCGCGGCGACGAAGTTCGCGGAGTGGGCGCCGGAGGACTTCCGCATCACCGTCCTCGTCGACTTCGAGAACGACTCGGTGCGCACCGCGCTCGACGTCGCGCGGGCGCTCGGCCCGCGGCTCTGGGGCGTGCGGCTCGACACCTCGAGCCAGCTCGTCGACCGGTCGCTGTGGGACGAGCTCGGCGACTTCGACCCCCGCGGAGTCAACGAGCGCCTCGTGCGCAAGGTCCGTGCTGCGCTCGACGAGGACGGCTTCGAGCGCGTCCGGATCGTCGCCTCCGGCGGGTTCACGGTCGAGAAGATCGAGCAGTTCGAGCGCAACGGCGTCCCGATCGACGCGTACGGGGTCGGCTCGTCGCTGATCCGCGGGGAGAACGACTTCACCGCGGACATCGTGCTGACGGACGGCCGTCCCGCCGGCAAGGTCGGGCGCCGCTTCCGCCCGAGCGAGCGCCTCGAGCTCGTACGATGACGGCATGAGCGGCCGGCTTCTCTGGGACGTCGACACGCAGGTCGACTTCATCCGCTCGGACGGCAAGCTTCCCGTGCCCGAGGCCGAAGAGGCGATCCCCGCGATGGCTCGGCTCGTCCGTTGGGCCGAGGCGGAGGGCGTGACCCACCTGGCGACCGCGGACGACCACGAGCTGACCGACCCCGAGATCGCCGACGACGCCGACTTCGCGACGACGTTCCCGCCGCACTGCCTGCGCGGCACGCCCGGCGCGGCGAAGATCCCCGAGACCGCGCAGCGCGATCCGCTCCCGCTCTCGCTCACTCCGTACCCGCCGGGCCAGCTCCCGGAGCTCGTGCGCGACCGGCGTGAGCTGCTCCTCCTGAAGAAGTCGTTCAGCGCCTTCTCGAACCCGAACCTCGAGCCGCTCCTCGACGTGCTGAAGCCGGACGAGGTGATCCTGTTCGGGGTCGCGAGCGACGTCTGCAACCACGCGGCGATCATGGGACTGCTCGCGCGGCAGTACTCGGTCGCGTTCGTCGAGGACGCGTCCCGCGGTCTCGAGCCCGACTTCGTCGCGCACTCGTTCGAGCTGTGGCGGGCCGGCGGCGTCCGCTTCACGACGACGGACGAGGTCGTCGGCTCGTAGCCGTGACCGTTCCGGCGCTCGTCGCCCGCGCCCGCGCGGCGGCCGCAGACCTGGGCTTCGAGCGGAGCTGCCGCGACGGCGACGGACAGCTCCTCTACCTCCTCGCCGGCCGGCGCGGGATCGAGCGCGTCGGGGAGATCGGCACGGGCACAGGCGTGGGGACAGCGTGGCTCGCCTCCGCGCTTCCGCCCGGGGTGCCGCTCTATACCGCCGAGCAGGACGCGACCCTGGCCGCGGCGGCGGCGGCGGTGTTCGCCGACGACCGAGACGTCCACGTGCTGCAGGGCGACTGGCTCCAGACCCTGCCGCCGCATGCCCCGTTCGATCTGCTCTTCGTCGACGGCGGCGGCGCCAAGGACGACCCGGACGCCGTGCTCGGCGTTGTGATGCCCGGGGCGACCATCGTCATGGACGACTTCTCCGCGAGCTGGACCGGCCGGGACGAGCGGCGAGAGCGCTGGCTCACGCACCCGCGGCTCGCCTGCGCGATGCTCGGGACGGGAGCGACGCGCTCGCGCTCGTTGCGGTCGTCCGGCGCTAGCCTCCGCCGTCGCGACCCGCCGAGAGCCAGGCTGCCGGCCGTCCGCGGCTCACGAAGACGGCGAGGAGGCACCAGCCGACCACGACGATCGGCGCCGCCGCAGCGAGGTCCGAGGACGACCCTGCCGCCACGAGGCATGCGACGGGGACGGCGGCGGCCGCAGCGAGGACGGGCCAACGCGACGTCCCGCCGACCCAGAGCAGGACGGCCGACAGGATCGTCGCCCCTCCGACCCCGATGCCGACGAGGGTCGGCGTCGTGTCACCCGGCTCCGGTGACCCGCAGCAGCCGTCCATCGCCGTCGCGGCGATGCCGACCATCGCCGCGACCAGCCCCACGATGACGAGCACGATCGAGACCACCGCGACGCTCCCTGGCGGTGTCCGTGACGACGGTTCCGGAACGTCAAACACGTCGACGTTCGCCGGCATCGACGTGCCGTGCGAGCGCGGCCAGGCGCTCGTCCCACTCGCTGCCGACGCGCTCGAGCCAGGCGGCCGCGTCGCCGAGCGGGGCGGAGTCCAGCTCGTAGCGCGTCTCGCGCCCGTGCCGCTCGGCGTGGACGAGCCCGGCCTCACGCAGCGTCGCGAGGTGCTTGGCGACCGCCTGTCGCGTGACCGGCAGCTCGCCGGCGAGCTCGGACTGGCTCGCGCTGCCGCGCGCCAGCCGCTCGAGCACGAACCTGCGGCTCGGGTCGGCGAGGGCGGCGAAGACGAGGTCTACGCGAGCGCCCACGACGCGAGCGCCGTGATCTCCAGCGCGGTGCTCCACTCCGGCGACGTCTCGCGGACGTGCACGGCGGTGCCCCCGACCGCGTCGGTCAGCGTGAGCTCGACGACGCCGTCGTCGTCCCAGCGAAGGACGAGTAGCTCCTCCTCGCGCACCGTCTCGACGGCGCCGCGCCGGACGTCGCCGTCGTCCCAGCGGAACTCCGCGGCGCCGCCTTCGCGCAGCTCCAGGGACACCTCGTTCGCGAACCACTCCTCGAGCCGCTCCGGGTCGGTCAGGGCGTCCCACGCGTCCTCGCGGGTGGTCGGGAGCACGATCTCGCGGGTGATCTCCATGCGCAACCTCCAAGTTGCGTATAGTTCTGGCAACCCAATGGTTGCACGATACCGTGAAGGGAGGCCACCGTGCCGCTGATCCCCACCGTCGTCGAGGCGGACGGCCGCGCCGAGCGCGCGTTCGACATCTACTCGCGCCTCCTGCGCGACCGGATCGTGTTTCTCGGCCGGCCGGTCGACGAGGAGATCGCGAACCTGATCGTCGCCCAGCTCCTGTTCCTCGCAGCGGAGGATCCGGACGCCGACGTCAACCTCTACGTGAACTCGCCGGGCGGCGACGCGTACGCGGGCATGGCGATCTACGACGCGATGCAGCACATCCGGCCGGCCGTGAAGACGATCTGTTACGGGATCGGCATGTCGGCGGCCGCGATGATCGTCGCGGGGGGTGCGCCCGGCAAGCGGCTGGCGCTGCCGCACGCAAAGCTGATGATCCACCAGGGCTCCGCGGGCTTCCGCGGGGCGCCGTCGGACGTCGCGATCGCGGCCCGCGAGATCGAGTCGACGACGCGCCAGATGGCGGAGATCCTCTCGCGCCACTCGGGCCGCCCGTTCGAGCAGGTGATGGACGACATCGACCGCGACCGCTTCATGACGCCGGACGAGGCGGTGGCCTACGGGCTCATCGACGGCGTGCTCGAGCCGCGTCCGGGAGTGGGCGGAGAAGTAGCATCGGCCGCGTGAGAGCGCTCGGCATCCATCACGTCGGCGTCGCGGTCGACGACCTCGACCGGGCGCTCGCGACGTACGTCGACGTTCTCGGCGGCACGCTGGAGCACCGGGAGGCGCTCGCCGACCAGGGAGTCGAGGCGGCCGCGGTGCTCGTCGGCGCCGATCGCGTCGAGCTCCTCGCCGCGACCGGCGACGACACGCCCGTCGGGCGCTTCGTCGCGAAGCGCGGCCCCGGGATGCACCACATCGCGTACGTCGTCGACGACGTCGGGGCCGCCCTGCACGACCTGGCCGCCGCGGGGCTCGAGCTGATCGACGAGGCGCCGCGCCGCGGGCTGTTCGGCCTCGAGGTTGCATTCGTCCATCCCGACGCCGTCCACGGCGTCCTGACCGAGGTGGTGTCCCCTGCCTGACGATTCGGTTCGCATCGAGCTCGCCTTCGAGGGCGGGCAGATCATCGCGGCGATGGTGACGCCGCAGGCCGCGGAGGCCGTCGAGCGCGCGGTGAACGCCGGGTCCGGCGGCACCGTCGAGATCGATACCGAGGACGGCCGCATCGCGATCGTCGTGCCACGCGTCATGTACCTCAAGCGCTTCACGAAGGGATCGCAGCCGGGCTTCGCCGCGGACTAGGGACCTCGCGGCGGGCTCGCGGCTCTCGCCGCCCGGCGGGACGCTTCTCGGAGCCGACGCTGTGCGCAACCTGGCACGAAATCGGCACACCCGCGTCACCGGATCCGCGATAGCGTGACATCAGGGACACGGGAGTGCCCCTGGGGGAGGTTGGAGCGGCGCACGCGGCGCGAGGCAGCTCGGCCGGCTCCGTCCGGCGCGCCTCCTCTACCCTGACGCGATGGCGCTCGAGGTCGGGATCGTCGGTCTGCCGAACAGCGGCAAGACGACGCTGTTCAACGCGCTCACGCGCGCCGGCGCGGAGATCACGGCGTACGCCTCCGTGACCGACAAGCCGAACGTCGGCATGGCGACGATCGCCGACGACCGGCTCGACCGGCTCGCCGCGCTCGTCGAGGCGAAGAAGGTCACGCCGGCGGCGGTCCGCGTCGTCGACGTCCCCGGCACGGGCCCCCAGCTCCTCGGCAACCTCCGCCAGGTCGACGCGATCCTCGCCGTCCTGGACGGGTTCTCGGCCGACGCGACGCCCGCCGACGACCTCGAGACCCTCAAGCTGGAGCTCCTCGTCGCAGACCGCGACCACGTCGAGCGCCGCCACGAGCGGGTCGCGAAGGAGGCGAAGTCCGGCGACCCGGCGAAGCGCGCCGAGCTCGAGACGCTCGCGGGCCTCCTCGACCACCTCGACGAGGGCCTCACGCTGGCCGACTGGCCCGGCGAGCCGCCCGCCGAGCTCGACCCGCTGACGACGAAGCCGCTCCTCGCGCTCGAGAACGGCCCGGGCGGGATCGACTGCAAGCTCGAGGCCGAGCTCGCCGACCTTCCCGAGTCCGAGGCGGCCGAGTTCCGCGACGGCCCGTCCGCGCTCGACGAGGTCGTGCGCCGCCTCTCGGCCGCGCTCGGCCTGATCACGTTCTTCACGGCGGGCGACAAGGAGACGCGCGCGTGGACGCTCCGTGCCGGCCAGACCGCGCTCGACGCGGCGGGCACGATCCACACCGACATCGCGCGCGGGTTCATCCGCTGCGAGGTGATCTCGGCCGATGACCTGATCGCGGCCGGGTCGCACGCCGAGGCCGCCCGGCGCGGCACCCAGCGGCTCGAGAGCAAGACGTACGTCGTCCAGGACGGCGACGTCCTGAACGTCCGCTTCAACCTCTGACGCCGCCCGGCGAAGCGGGCCGCGGCCGTGAGAGCCGGGGGAGAGCCGGGCGGCTCTCCCCCGAGACCAGCGGTCAGACGCGCTTCAGGCGCCAGTGGGCGTACTGCTTTTGCATCCGCTCCGCCTGGCCCTGCGTGAACTCCGTGTAACAGATGTCGTACGAGTAGTCCATGTAGTTGTGGATCGGGTCGAAGCCGGGCTTCGGGCACGTGTCCTTCGTGCCGTCGGCGGGGCAGCCCGAGGTCGGCACGAGCATGAACGGCGTGTCGTCGATGTAGTCGCCGTGGCCGATGCAGCCCTTCTCGAAGGTGTGCGGCAGGCCGAGGTAGTGGCCCACCTCGTGCGTCGCCGTGTACCCGAGGTTGTAGTTCGCGATCGGGCCGTTCGGCATCGAGCCGTAGTCGATGACGACGCCGTCGAGCACGCCGTACTGGTTCGACGATGTGATCTGCGGGTAGTAGGCCCAGCCGAGGAACGCGCCGCCGGTCGTCGAGTAGATGTTGAGATCGGCCGAGCCGCCCCGCTTCAGCGCGCTCTTCATCGCCACCTCGTCCTCGAACGTCGCCTGCGCGAACCATGCGTCGTTCTGCGTCCGGTCGACGCCCGCGAGGCGGAAGCGGAACCCGGTGTCGTACCCCGTGGTCATGCCGCCGAACGTGATGTTGAGGACGTCGATCTGCTCCTCGACATCGGCCTGCGAGACGTTGCCGGTGCCGTTCGAGGCGTACACCACGTGGAAGTAGACGGGGATCGTCCCCGCCGTGGGCTTTCCGGGCGTCTTCTGGCCGTCCGGTCCACCCGTGAAGCGCTCGGTGTCCTTCTCGGTGCGAAGCGTGCCGCCGAGCGCCCGGGCGGTGCCGGACCCGGTCAGCGCGGACAGGCTGTCGAACGCTGCAGGCGTACAGGCGAACGACGCCGTCCCGTGCGTGCCGGCCGGAGCCGGCGAGGCGCCCACCGCGGCGACGACCGCGACAGCAAGCGCGAGGGCCAAACGCAGATGCGTTCTCCTCATGTCTCCCCTCCTCGATCTCAGAGCCTGACGGATCGAGTCGCGGACCGTACACCGTGCATCAGGACGTCGCAAGCGCGCCGGAACCGTCACCCGACCGCGACGGCGGCGGCCCCGCCGAGCGCGAGCGCACCGCCGATCCGCCGCTCACGGTCGAGGCGCTCGGCGAGCACGACCCGTGCGAGGAGGACGGTCGTCACCGGGTAGAGGGCGCTCAGCACGGCGACGATCCCTGCCGGCCCGCGGGTGGTCGCGAACGCGACGAGCACGTTCGCGAGCGTGTCGAACGCACCCACCGCGAGGATCATCGGGAGGAGCCGCGCGGGGGGACGGAGCGGCGCCGAGACGACCACCGCCGCCACGAGGGCGAGCAGCGTCGACGTGGCGCGCACGACGAGGATCGTCCATGCGACGCTGTCGTCCGACGCGGCGTCGAGGCCGACGATGAACAGCCCGAAGCCGAGTGCCGCGACGAGGGCGAGCGCGACTCCGGCCGCGAGCCCGGAGGTCGTCGAGCCCCGGGGCTCGCGGGCGAGCAACACGATGCCGAGCAGCACGACCGCGATCCCGAGCCACTGCACGCCGCTCGGGACGACGCCCCGACCGACGTCGACGGCCAGCGGCACGATCGGGCTCGCCGCCGAGATCGGCGCGACGATCCCCATCGCGCCGATCGCCATGCCGCGGTACAGCGCGCCGAGGCCGATCGCGCCCGCCGCGCCCGCGACGGCGGCGGGCCACAGGTTCGCCGAGCGACGGCCTCTCACCGCCGGCCACGAGGACCCAGATCGCCGCACCGAGGAGCCCGGTCGCCTGCGAGAGCGCGAGCACCGTGAGGACGTGTGCCCGGCGCGAAGCGAGGCCCCCGAAGAAGTCGCCGACGCCCCAGAACGACGCGCCGAGGAGCGCGAGAAGCGCGAAGCCCAAGGGGCCTCAGTCGCCGACCGGGCGGGTCGCCGCCTGCGCGTCGAGCTGGTTCGCGTGGTACAGGACGACCGCCTCGGCCGTTCGTGCCGCCCCGCGGTCGTGGTGCGTCGCGATCGCGTGCAGCAGCTCCGCCCGAAGCGTGGGCTCCAGCTCCCGCGCGCGCTCGTCGACGAGTCGAACGCCGAGCTGGACGTGGCCGAGCAGCGCGCCCTCGGGGGTCGGGCGGAACGCCGGGCCGCGTCCGAGCTCGCGCACCCGGCCGACGTCGTGGAGGAGGGCGGCGGCGAGGAGGAGGTCGGCGCGGAGCCGCTGGTGGAGCTGCGCCGTCTCGCGGCAGAGCGTCGTGACCCCGACCGTGTGCTCCAGCAGCCCGCCGGCGTACCCGTGGTGGCCGTCCGCGCCCGCGGCAGGCAGGTGGCGCAACCCCTCCCGGACCTCGCGGTCGTCGAGCACACCGCCGACAACGGCAGCGAGCCCCGGGTGCGCGAGCTCCGCGGCCAGGAACTCGAGGAAGCCGTCGAGCTCGTCGGCGTCCCTGCGCATCGCCGGAGCGAGCTCGGCAGGGTCGGCCTCGGACGGCTCGACCGTCCGCACCTGGAGCTGCAGGCGCCCGTCGAAGCGCTCGACGCGGGCCAGCACGCGGACAGCGTCGCCCTCCTCGAAGCGGCGGTCGAGCAGCTCGACGTCGTCCCAGATGCGCCCCTCGATGCGCCCGCTCGCGTCGACGAGCTCGAGCGCGAGGTAGGGCTTGCCGTTCCTCGTCGTCAGGCGGCGCTTGCGCGCGACCGCGAAGACACCGTCGACCGTGCGGTCCTCGACGAGGTCGGCGATCGATGCCACGCGTTGAGTCTAGGCCTGACGGACGGGCCTGGTCCACGGCGGGCGCTCGCGCACGCCCCGATCAGGCCTCTCGGGCGCCTGTAGGCTCGATCGGTGGCCGACGTCCGCCCGTTCCGCGCCGTCCGCTACGCACGGCCGAGCGCGGAGGTGACGGCGCCGCCGTACGACGTGATCGACGCCGAGGCGTGCGACGCG
Organism: uncultured Actinomycetes bacterium; assembly: GCA_963712255.1. Classification (GTDB taxonomy): domain Bacteria; phylum Actinomycetota; class Thermoleophilia; order Gaiellales; family Gaiellaceae; genus Gaiella. The sequence continues at coordinate 131,086 of CAVQHL010000014.1, read as the reverse complement.
CTCCGGGCGCGAGACCCTCACAACATCGTCCACCTCACCTCCGAGACGGACGAGCGCGCCGCGGCGGAGCGCCTCGAGGGCTGGCTCGACGACGGGACGCTCGTCCGCGACGCGACGCCCGCGGTCTGGTTCCTCGAGCAGGACTTCGTCGGTCCCGACGGTGTCGCACGCCGGCGCGACGGGATCGTGGCCTCGCTCCGCGTCGAGCCGTACACGGCGGGCGTCGTCCTGCCGCACGAGCGGACGCACGCCGAGGCGCTCGCCGGCCGCCTGCGCCTCCTGCGCGCGACGCGCACGCAGCTCGAGCCCATCTTCCTCCTCTACGAGGGCGCGCCGCCGCTCGCGCGACCCGTCGAGCGGAGCCCGACGTCGACATCGACGGGACCCGGCTCTGGCGCGTCGAGGGAGACGAGGGCGTGGAGGCGTTCTTCCGGACGCGGCAGCTCCTGATCGCCGACGGCCACCACCGCTACGAGGCCGCGGTCGCGTTCGCCGCGGAGGACGGGGCCGACCGGATGCTCGTCGTGCTCGTCTCGACCGACGACCCGGGGCTCCAGGTCTTCCCGACCCACCGCGTCTTCGCCGGCCGGCCCGAGATCGACCCGACGGGCGACGCCTACCCCACGGTTGCGGACGCGCGCGCGGCGCTCGACGCCGAGCCGAGCGACTCCCCGGCGGCCGTCTTCGTCGGCTCGGGCGGCTGCCCGGCTCGTGCGCGGCGAGCCCGGCGAGCTCGACGTGGAGCTCGTCGACCGCTTCGGGCTCGCGGGCATCTCGTACACGCCGGACGCGGACGAGGCGCTCCGCCGCGTGACGGAGCGGCGAGGCCGACTGCGCGTTCCTCCTTCGGCCGCTGCGGGTCGCCGATGTGTTCGACCGCGCCCGGCAAGGGCGCACGATGCCGCCGAAGGCGACCTACTTCTTCCCGAAGCTCCTCTCGGGGCTCCTTCTCCATCCACTCGAGCCGTGACGGCGACGGGGCACGACTGGCTCGCGTTCTCCCGCGCCTGCGTCCGCGACCTCGAGGACGTGCTCCGCGCCCTGCCCACACGAGTCGAGCGCGAGCCTGTTCTCCGCGCGGGTGAGGGCGGCGACGACACGACGGCGATCGACGCGGCCGCCGAGGAGGTGGTGGTGCGAACGCCTCGACGCCCTCGGGCTCGACCTGACGCTCGTCTCGGAGGAGCTCGGCGTCCGGACGTTCGGCAGCGGCGGCGGCCTGCGCGTCGTCGTCGATCCGATCGACGGCTCGGTGAACGCGAAGCGCGGCATTCCGTTCTTCTCGCTCTCGCTCGCCGTCGCGGACGGCGACACGATGGACGACGTCGCCTTCGGCTTCGTCTACGACTTCGGCGCGCACGAGGAGTGGGTCGCCGAGCGCGGACGCGGTGCCTTCCTCGACGGCGAGCCTCTCGCCGGCCCGGGCCCGAAGGACACGATCGAGATCCTCTCCCTCGAGGGGACGACGACCGAGGCGATCGCGCTCGCCGTTCCCGGGCTCCTCGGGGTTGCGCATCGCGTCCGCGTGATGGGGTCGCTTGCCCTCTCGCTCTGCCACCTCGCCGCCGGACGGGTCGATGCGGTCTGCTGCCTGAAGCCGGCTCGATCGATCGACATCGCCGCGGCGCAGCTCCTCGTCCGCGAGCGCGGTCTCGCGATCGAGCTGTTCGAGGACGCGCCGTTCGGTCGGGCGCCGCTCGACCTCGGGCAGCGGTCGCGCGTCGTGGCGGCGCAGGGGGAGGCGCAGTGCGCGGCGCTGGCGGCCGCATTGCCGCCCGCCCGATCCTGACGTTCCGCTCCGGCTGACGGACGTTCTATGCTCGCGGGTGTCGATGAAGCGGAAACCCTTCGAGACGGGGATCACCGTCCGGACGCTGCTGATCGCCGCGCTCATCGTCGGGCTCGCTGCGGCCGTCGTCTCGATCCTCGATGCGCTCCTGCTCGTCTTCCTCGGGATCTTCCTCGCGCTCGTCTTCGAGATCCCGGTGCGCGGCTTCATGCGCAGGACGGGGCGTGGACGCGGGCTCTCCGCCACGATCGTCGTTCTCGGCTCGGCCGTGGGCGTGACCATCCTGGCGCTGATCCTCCTCGTCCCGCTCGTGGGCTCCGTGCGCGACTTCCTGCAGGACCTGCCGGAGCTCGTGGCCCAGCTGCGGGACTCGGACGAGCTGTCCTCGATCGGAGACTCCGGGTCGGCCGAGAACGTGCAGGACGGCGCGAACAACCTCGCCGCCTCGGTGCCGGATGCGATCAGTGCGATCCTCGGCGTCGCGGGCGAGGCCTTCTCCATCGGGCTCGCGCTGTTCACCGTTCTCTTCCTCGCGCTCTTCCTGCTCGTCGACATGTCGAACCTGAAGGAGACGGTTCGGAGCATGCTCGTGCCGGCCGACGCCGATCGCTGGCTCGAGGTCTGGGAGCACATCACCGAGAACGTCTCGCGGTGGGCGATCGGCGCCCTGACGATCGCGATGATCGCGGGCACGACGCAGGGCCTCACCGCCTTCCTGCTCGGGTCGAGCTACGCCCTCGCGCTGGGCGTGATCGCCGGCTTCCTCGACCTGATCCCGAACATCGGCGCCACGATCGCGGCGTTCATCCTCGTGCCGGCCCTGTGGGCGGAGGAGGGCATCACGGCCGCCGTGATCATGCTCGTGGTCGTCCTCGTCTACCAGCAGATCGAGAACAACCTGCTCTCGCCGACGATCTACGGCAAGGCCGTGAACATCTCGCCGTTCTTCGTGATCCTCGGCGTGACGCTCTTCGGCGCGCTGCTCGGCGTGCTCGGCGCGCTCGTCGCCGTGCCCGTCACCGCATCGCTGCAGCTCATCCTGCAGGAGGTCACGAAGGCGCGCCGCGCGCGGATCGCGGAGCTCCGGGCGGCTGCCGAACGGCTCGCCGTCGACGCGGCGCCCGCACCTGACGCAGCTTCCCCGTAGCCGTGCTCGAAGCGCTCTGGTGGGGGGCGTTCGCGAGCTCGTCGCTCCTGATCGGCGCCGCGATTGCGCTACGGCTCCCGGTGAGCAGGCGCGCACTCGGCCTCGTGATGGGCTTCGGCGCCGGCGTCCTGCTCAGCGCCGTCGCGTTCGAGCTCGTCGAGGAGGCATTCGAGACGTCGGGCCTCCTCTCCGACGTCGCGATCGGCCTGTTCGCGGGTTGCGCGGTGTTCAGCCTGGGTGACGCGCTGATCGATCGCATGGGCGGGGCAGAGCGCAAGAACATGGACGGCGCAGGCGAGGGCGGCTCGGCGCTCGCGATCGTGCTCGGCACCGTCCTCGACGGGATCCCCGAGTCGGCGGTCCTCGGCCTCAGCCTGATCGACGGCGGCACGGTCAGTGTCGCCATGCTCGTCGCGGTGTTCCTGTCGAACCTCCCCGAGGCGATTGCGGCGACGTCGGGCCTCGCGGCCTCCGGTTGGCGTGCGTCGCGGGTCTTCCTCCTCTGGGGCTCGGTCGTTGCCGTCTCGGCGCTCGCGGCCCTCCTCGGCTTCGGCCTGTTCGACGGCGCGTCGCCCTCCGCCATCGCGATGGTGCTCGCGTTCGCGGGCGGCGCGATCCTGACGATGCTCGCCGACACGATGATGCCGGAGGCCTACGCGAAGGGCGGGAAGTGGGTCGGGGTCGTGACGACCCTCGGCTTCGCCACCGCCTTCGCGATCAGCGCGTTCGAGTGAGGACGGCGGGCCGTTGCCGGCCCGCCGTCGCGGTCGTGCCTACGACGCGAGCGCCTTGCGCTTGATCTCGTCGAACTCGGCCTGCGTGATCGCGCCCGAGCTGAGGAGCGCGTTGGCCTTCTCGATCTCGGCGGCCGGCCCGCCGCTGCCCGCGACCGACTTGACGTGCTCGTCGAACTGCGCCTGCGCGCCTGCGGCTTGCTTCATGTCGCGCTCGGCCATGTGATGGCTCTGCGTGATGATGTAGACGAACACGCCCAGGAACGGCAGGAGGATCACGAAGACGATCCAGAGGACCTTGCTTCCACCGCCGATGTCGTGCCGGCGGAAGATGTCGATCAGGACCCGGAACAGGATCATGAACCAGGCGATCCAGATGAAGAAGATGAGCATCGTCCAAAGGACGTCGAGGAACGGGTAATCCGCTGCTACCACTGCGACCTACCTCTCCGAGCGGGGTCAACGACAGCCCGTGCGCGTGACGGCGTTCCGTGCAGGGCCGCGACATCGTAGTACGGCTCGGCATCCGGCGTGTCAGCGGCGCACGAGCGCCTCGACCGCAGCCGCAACGGTCGGGTAGCCTCTTGACACCGGCGCGGACGGCTCGGAGGCCCACGATGTCGCCGAGCGACACCCGGACAGGGTCGAGGAGCTCGAGGCGCCTTGGCTCGAGGAGGCGAAGTCGAACACCGTGCTGTCGCTGAACGACATGAACGCGCACCGCGGCGATGGCACGCGACTGACGTGACGCGAGCCACGAGGAGCGCGCCGGCGCGAGCATCGGGAGATGCGCCCGCGCCCGGGATGACCTGGATCCCGGGCGGGACGTTCGCGATGGGCTCGGAGGACTTCTACCCCGAGGAGCGACCCGTCCACCGCGTCTCGGTCGACGGCTTCTGGATGGACGAGAAGCCGGTGACGGCGGCCGAGTTCCGGCGCTTCGTGCGCGAGACGAAGTACGTCACCGTCGCGGAGCGGCCGCTCGACCCGGACGGACTACCCCGACGCCGACCCCGACCTGCTCGTCCCCGGCTCGCTCGTCTTCCGAGGCACCGCCGGGCCGGTCGAACCTCGACGACTACCGCAACTGGTGGGCGTACCTCCCGGGCGCGCAGTGGAGCAGGCCGGGCGGCAAGGGGACGACGATCAACGGCCGCGACCACCATCCGGTCACGCACGTCGCCTACGAGGACGCCGAGGCCTACGCCGCCTGGGCGGGGAAGGAGCTGCCGACCGAGGCGGAGTGGGAGTTCGCCGCGCGCGGCGGCCTCGAGGGCGCCGTGTTCGCCTGGGGCGACGAGCACTTCCCCGACGGCAAGGCGATGGCGAACTCGTGGCAGGGCGAGTTCCCCTGGCAGAACCTCAAGCTCGACGGCTACGAGCGCACGTCGCCGGTCGGCAGCTTCCCGCCGAACGGCTACGGCCTCTACGACGTCACCGGGAACGTCTGGGAGTGGACGTCGGACTGGTACGTGCCCGGCCACCCCGACGAGGTCGCGAGCCCGTGCTGCGTGCCGTCGAATCCGCGGGTGACGTCCCCCGACCGGAGCTACAACCCCGGTCAGCCCGGCGAGCACATCCCGCGTCGCGTGATCAAGGGCGGCTCGCATCTCTGCGCGCCGAACTACTGTCTCCGCTATCGCCCGGCCGCACGTCAGCCGCAGATGATCGACACGTCGATGTCGCACCTCGGCTTCCGCTGCATCGTCCGCGAACCAGCCCTCGCCTCGGAAGGAGCGACCGCCTGATGCCCGACAAGCCGAACATCCTCGTGATCTGGGGCGACGACATCGGCATCACCAACCTGAGCTGCTACAGCGACGGGCTCATGGGCTACCGCACGCCGAACATCGACCGGATCGCGAACGAGGGGATGCGCTTCACCGACTCCTACGGTGAGCAGAGCTGCACCGCGGGGCGCGCGTCGTTCATCACCGGCCAGAGCGTCTTCCGCACGGGGCTGAGCAAGGTGGGGCTTCCCGCGGCACCGGTCGGGCTGCGCGCCGAGGATCCGACGATCGCCGAGCTCCTGAAGAACCACGGCTACGCGACCGCGCAGTTCGGGAAGAACCACCTGGGGGACAAGAACGAGTTCCTCCCGACCGTGCACGGGTTCGACGAGTTCTACGGGAACCTCTACCACCTGAACGCCGAGGAAGACCCGGAGGACCCCGACTATCCCGAGAAGCACGGTTTCGAGCAGTTCCGGGAGCGGTTCGGCCCGCGCGGGGTGCTCCGTTGCAGGGCGACGACCAAGGACAACCCGAAGGAGCAACCGCGCTGGGGCCGGGTCGGAAAGCAGCGGATCGAGGACACGGGGCCGCTGACGCGCAAGCGGATGGAGACCTGCGACGACGAGTTCGCCGACGCCGCCTGCGACTACATCGAGCGTCAGCATCGCCGCAGGAAGCCCTTCTTCTGCTGGGTCAACTTCACCCACATGCACCTCCGCACGCACACGAAGCGGAGAAGCCTCGGCCAGGCCGGGCGGTGGCAGTCGCCCTACCACGACACGATGATCGACCACGACAAGAACGTCGGTCAGCTGCTCGACGTGCTCGACCGGCTCGGGATCGCGGACGACACGATCGTCCTCTACGGCACCGACAACGGGCCGCACATGAACTCGTGGCCGGACGGCGCGATGACCCCGTTCCGCAGCGAGAAGAACACGAACTGGGAAGGCGCCTTCCGCGTGCCGCAGATCGTGCGCTGGCCGGGAAAGATCCCGGCAGGGCGCCGTCTCGAACGAGATCGTGCAGCACCACGACTGGCTGCCGACGTTCCTTGCCGCCGCGGGTGAGCCCGACGTCGTGGAGAAGCTGAAGGAAGGCCACGAGGCGGCAGGCAAGACGTTCAAGGTGCACATCGACGGCTACAACCTGCTGCCGTACCTCACGGGTGAGGAGAGCGAGAGCCCGCGCAAGGGGTTCATCTACTTCTCGGACGACGGCGACCTCGTCGCGCTCCGCTTCGACAACTGGAAGCTCGTCTTCATGGAGCAACGGTCGCGCGGCACGCTCGAGCTGTGGGCCGAGCCGTTCGTCCCGCTGCGCGTCCCGAAGCTCTTCAACCTGCGCACGGATCCGTTCGAGCGTGCGGACACGACCTCGAACACCTACTGGGACTGGTACATCTCCAAGGCCTACCTGATCATGGCCGCACAGGCGCTCGTCACCGACTTCCTCGGGACGTTCAGGGACTTCCCGCCACGGCAGAAGGCAGCGAGCTTCACGATCGACCAGGCGCTCGAGCGGATGGAGGCCGCCGCCAGCGGCGCGCACGATTGATGGCGGGTCTCGCCATCCTGGAACGACACGGCGACGCGCGAGGCGATCGTCGTCGTTCGCGGAGACGGCGGCGCAGACGGTGCCGCCCGAGGAGCGCGTGGCGGTGTTCGACAACGACGGGACGCTGTGGTGCGAGAAGCCGATGCCGGTCGAGCTCTGGCTTCATCCTCGAGCGGCTGGCGGAGATGGCCGAGGCCGACGAGTCCCTCCGCGAGAAGCAGCCGTGGAAGGCCGCGTACGAGAAGGACTACGCGTGGCTCGGCGGGGTGATCGAGAAGCACTACGCCGGCGACGACAGTGACGTGAAGGTCCTGATCGGCGGGCTCCTTCAGGCGTTCGCGGGTCAGACCGTCGACGAGTACGTCGCGGCGGCCGACGGGGTTCCTCGGCGGGGCCGAGCATCCCTCGCTCGGTCGTCTCCTTCGCGACTGCACGTACGTCCCGATGGTCGAGCTCCTCCGCTACCTCGAAGGCCACGGCTTCGTCTGCTTCATCGCGTCGGGCGGGAATCGCGACTTCATGCGCGCGGTCACCCACGAGATCTACGGCGTCCCGCCCCACCGCGTGATCGGGAGCTCGAACGGCCTCGAGTACGTCGACGACGAGCACGGCGGCTCGCTCTCCTACCTCGCCAAGCCGGACGTCTTCGACGACGGCCCCGTCAAGCCCGTCCGGATCTGGAGCCGCATCGGGCGCCGGCCGATCGTGGGCGGGGGAAACTCGAACGGCGACATCCCGATGCTCCGCTTCTCGGGCGGCAAGGGACGGCCGGCACTGCGGCTTCTCGTGCTTCACGACGACGCCGAGCGCGAGTTCGACTACGTCAAGGGCGCCGAGACCGCGCTCGAGCGGGCCCGCGACGAGAGCTGGACGGTCGTCAGCATGAAGGACGACTGGACGACGGTCTTCGCGGACGCGTAGCCGACCAGAGGCTACGAGCCGCCCTCGCGGTCGTCGAGCTCGGCGACGAGGCGCTTCGGCGCCACGATGCGGTAGCTCTCCTCGACCCAGTCGCGGAGCGTCGCAAGCGGGAGGCCGGAGACCGGCACCGTCACCCAACCCGCCTTCCCGAGCCCGTATCCCGTTGGCTCGGCGCCTTCGACCGAGAGCGCGTGCGGATGCGACTCGACGAGCTTGACGGTGATCGTCGGCTCGGTGCCGCCGAGGAAGACGAAGATCCGGCCGCGCACCTTGACCACCCGGTCGCCCCACGGGAAGTCCTCCTGTGCGCCCGGGAGGCCGAGCGCGAACTCGGCGAGCCTGGGACGCGGATCGGCCACGCCGAGAGGCTACGCTGACTCGATGGCGCCCGACCGCGACGCGATCCTGAAGGCGCTCGAGCTCGTGATCGACCCCGAGCTCAAGCGGCCCGTGACCGAGCTCGAGATGGTGCGCGACGTCGTCGTCTCCGAGGGAGGCGCGGTCGACGTGACGATCGCGCTGACGGTGGCGGGCTGCCCGCTCCGGTCGAGCTTCGAGGATCAGGTCGCGCGGCACGTCGGCGGCGTCGAGGGCGTCTCGCGCGTCGCGCTCCACTTCGACGTGATGAGCCCGGAGGAGAAGGCAGCGCTCGCGACCCGGCTCCGCGGCGGCCGCCCCGAGCGCGAGGTCCGGCTCGATCCCGCGACGCGCGTCGTCGCCGTCGCGTCCGGGAAGGGCGGCGTCGGCAAGTCGACGCTGACCGCCAACATCGCCGCGGCGCTCGCTGAGCGCGGCGAGCGCGTCGGCGTGCTCGACGCCGACGTCTACGGCTACTCGATCCCCCACGTGCTCGGCATCTCGCAGCGCCCCGTCGTCGTCGACTCGATGATCATCCCGCCCGTCCGCGGGGAGCTGAAGGTGATGTCGATCGGGCTCTTCGCGGAGGACAACGGGCCGATCATGTGGCGCGGGCCGATGCTCCACAAGGCGCTCGAGCAGTTCCTCTCCGACGTCCACTGGGGCGAGCTCGACACGCTCGTCGTCGACATGCCGCCCGGGACCGGTGACGTTGCGATCTCGATCGGGCAGCTCCTCCCGCGCGCCGAGGCGGTGATCGTGACCACCCCGCAGCCGGCGGCCCAGCAGGTCGCCGTGCGCGCCGCGGTCATGGCGCAGAAGCTCGGGATGCGCATCGTCGGCGTCGTGGAGAACATGTCGTGGCTCGTCGGCTCCGGCCAGGAGCTCTTCGGCTCCGGCGGCGGGGACGCGCTCGCCGCGGAGATCGACGCGCCGGTGCTGGCGCGGATCCCGTTCGATCCGGCGCTGCGCGAGGCCGCGGACGCCGGCAGGCCGGTGCTCGAGGCCGCTCCGGAGTCGGAGGCGAGCGAGGCGATCCGCGCCCTCGCCGAGGCGATTCAGGCCCGTCGTCAGGGCCAGATCCGCAAGGCGCTGACCGTCCTCTAGCGCCCGTGTGCCGACACGGAAAGGGAGCCCGGAGGCTCCCTTCCGTCGACGGCGAGCCCTGCGGCGGTGGGCCGGTGCCGTCGCTGCACGTCCGCGCCGGGGGGAGGCGCGGCCATCCAGATACATCCTCGCAGGTTCGCTGTGAGGACTGTGTTAAGTACCCTCCGTCACTAGGGTTTGAAACATGCTCCGGGCGGAAGCGATCTCGCGGCTCGAGAAACGCGGGCTGTCTCCGGAGGACGCAGCGATCGTCGTCGACCACCTCGAGCAGGCGGACGCCGCCGGCAAGCCCGGGCACGGGCTCGGGCGCATCCCCTGGATCGAAGGACTGCTCGGATCCGAGGTCGACCCGGTCGGCCGACCCGAGCGGCTCGAGCGGACGGACGGATTCGAGCACTGGCACGGTCGCGGCGCGCTCGGCTACCTCACGCTGCACGCCGTCTGCGAGTCGCTGACCGCCGACCCGCCCGAGCGGGCGCGGCTCGTCGTCTGCGAGGCGTGCTTCCCGACGGGCGTCCTCGGCGCCTGGGCGAGACGGCTCGCCGGAAGCGGTCTCGTCGCGGTGGTGACGGCGACGTCCCCGCGCCGTCTTCCGCATCCCGACGGGGGCGTGCCGCTCACCGGGACGAATCCCATCGCGATCGCGGTGCCGTCGTCGGACGGCGGCCGTTCGTCGCGGACGTCTCCATGGGCGCGGTGACGCACGGCGACGTGCTGTCCGGCGCGGCGCGACCGGAGGAGCTCGTCCCGTTCGGTGGGCCGCAGGCCCACAAGGCGTTCGCGCTCGCCGCCGGCGTCGAGCTCCTCGTCGGCGCGCTCGCCGGCCCGGCCCACGGTGCGGTCGTGCTCGCCGCACGGCCCGAGCACGACCCGGTGCCCGCGTTCCGCGAGCTCGCGGCCGGGCTCCGGCTGCCGGGCGGCGGCGCGGCCTAGACCGCGACGGCGGGCAGCCCGGCGAGCGCCATCGCGAGCTCGCCCTCGTCGTACGCGCGGTCCTCGAGCTTCCCGGAGAAGAAGTCGATGTAGGCCTGCATGTCGAAGTGACCGTGCCCGCAGAGGTTGAAGAGGATCGTCTCCGACCGGCCCTCCTCCCGGCAGCGGACGGCCTCGTCGAGCACCGCCTTGACGGCGTGGTTCGCCTCCGGCGCCGGCAGGATGCCCTCCTCGCGCGCGAACTGCACGCCGGCCTCGAAGACGGCGGTCTGCTGGTACGCGCGCGCCTCGATGAGCCCGAGCTCGTGGAGGTGGCTCACGAGCGGCGCCATCCCGTGGTAGCGGAGGCCGCCCGCGTGGAACCCCGGCGGGACGAACGTCGAGCCGAGCGTGTGCATCTTCACGAGCGGCGTCAGGTGGCCCGTGTCCCCGAAGTCGTACGCGAACTCGCCGCGCGTCAGGCTCGGGCACGCAGCCGGCTCGACGGCGATCACGCGCACGTCCCGCCCGCCGCGGAGCTTCTGGCCGACGAACGGGAACACGAGGCCGGAGAAGTTCGAGCCGCCGCCGGTGCAGCCGATCAGCACGTCCGGGTAGGCCTCCGCCATGTCCATCTGGGCGATCGCCTCCTCCCCGATCACCGTCTGGTGCAGGAGGACGTGGTTCAGGACCGACCCGAGCGCGTACTTCGTGTCCTCGCGCTGCGCCGCCTGCTCGACCGCCTCGGAGATGGCGATGCCGAGGCTGCCGGTCGAGTCCGGGCGCTCCTCGAGGATCGCCCGGCCCGATGCCGTCTCCTCCGACGGGCTCGCGACGCAGCGGGCGCCGAACGCCTCCATCAACGCGCGCCGGTACGGCTTCTGGTCGTACGAGACGCGCACCATGTACACGTCGATCTCGATGCCGAACAGCGCACCGGCGAACGCGAGCGAGGAGCCCCACTGGCCGGCGCCCGTCTCCGTCGTGATCCGCTTGACGCCCTCGCGCGCGTTGTAGAACGCCTGCGCGACCGCGGTGTTCGGCTTGTGGCTGCCGGTCGGCGAGACGCCCTCGTACTTGTAGAAGATCCGCGCGGGCGTCTCCAGCGCCTTCTCGAGCCGGCGCGCGCGGTAGAGCGGCGTCGGGCGCCATTGCCGGTAGACCTCGCGCACCTCCTCGGGGATCGCGATCCGCTCGTCGGTCGAGACCTCCTGGAGGATCACCTCCATCGGGAAGAGCGGCGCGAGGTCGTCGGGACCCGACGGGCTGGCCCGTGCCCGGGTGCAGCACCGGCGCGGGCGGCTCCGGCAGGTCGGCCGCGATGTTGTACCAGGCCTCCGGCAGCCGGCTCTCGTCGAGCGTGTACTTGACGGTCTCGCCCATCGTCGTCCTCCTCGGCTCGCTCCCTGCGCTCGAGTCTCGCGAATCGCAGCGCGGGTGACAACCGTGCGTGCGGCGGAGCGCTCCTTCCCCGGGGCCGGACGCTCTAGTCGGCCGGCGGAGCCGGGAACCGTCGTCGCCGCGGAGCGACGCGAGATCCTCGTCGGTCTGCGCGTACCCGGCGAAGCGCGGCTCGAGCTCGACTGCCACGTGTCAGGAGCTCGAGCGCCGCGTCGGCGTGACCGGCGCGCGCGTGCGCACAGGCGAGGTTGTAGTGCACGCCGCCGTTGTCGGGCGTCTCCGCGAGATGACGCTCGAGCACCGCGATCGCCTCGTCCCACTCCTCCGTCGGCCAGTAGCGGAGCGCCTCCGCGGAGCGCTCCCAGCTCGAGGGCGTGAACGCCTCACCCCGCTTTGCGCCGACCGCGAGGATGGTCGTGCCGCGCGTCGCCGGTCGCTCCCCGCTTGACGGCGGGGTCCGGCACGTGGACGACCGTCCCCTCGGGCGCGTCGACCGACTCGCCGTCGAGGGTGAAGGTCGCGTGGCCGGACAGCACGACGTACAGCTCCTCGTGCGCCTCGCCCTCCGCCTCGTCGTGCTCCCCGATCAGGCGCTGGTCGTCCTCGGTCGCGGTCCAGGCGTTGATGCCGAATGCCCGGACGTCGAGGGTCGAGCGGATGGTGTGCCAGTGCGCCTGGCCGGGCGTCGCGTACCCGAGCTCGCGGATCGGCACGACGGCGTAGCGGTCGCTCATCCCACCTCCCGTAGACGTGCGAGGACGACGGGATCGACCTCGTCCTCGCCGTCGACCCGCTCCTCGAGGTTCTCGACCCCGGCCCAGTCGGCCAGGGTGGCGTGGCCGGCGCGGCCGAGGAGCTCGTCGAGCTCCGCGCGGAGCGCGTCGTCGACCGCGATCCAGTCGCTCCCGCGGCGTCTGGCCGAAGAGGTCGTCGTGGATTGCGTGGAGCCGCCGAAGCTCGCCGAGCGGATCCGCGTGGTCGTCGACGCGGAGGTCGACGAGCGTGTCGGAGAGGCCGGCGTAGCCGCCGTCCCGCTCGACCACGAGGAGCGCGGCCGACTGCCGGCCGCGGCTGTCGCCGCCGGCCGCCTCCGCGGCGTCGAGGCAGTCGATCAGCCGGACGGCGAGCGGCGCCCCGGCCGTCGCCTCGAACGTGGCGGCGAGCGCGTCCACCGTCTCGCCCGAGACGAGGATGTTGCCCTGCGCGGCGTACCCGTCGCCCGTTCGCCCGCCCGCCCAGGCGTGGCAGTCGTCGCCGGTGAAGGTCGCGGCGCGCCCGTGGCCGTCCACGACGCCGAGCTGCCGGATCGCGCGGTCGTCGTCCGCGGACGTGAGCCGGTCGACGACCTCCTCCGCGGAGAGCCCCTCGCCGAGGAGCGCCAGCCCCTCGGGGCCGTAGCGCGGGTTCGCGTACGCCTGGGTGGCGATCGCGCCCACGTGCGGGACAGCCCACGGGACGACCGAGCCGACCGCGAGGAACTTCGACTGCGTCGCGACACCCCACTGGCCCGCGTCGAGGTCGCATGCGCAGATGGAGTACGTCGCGACGGGGGCGTCAGCCATAGGTGAGCTCCGGCAGGTCGAGCTCGAGCAGGCCGTGGTCGTCGACGAGGACGCACGACACCTCGGGTCGCGCGAGCGCCGCCTTCACGCCGGCCGCGTCGGCCGCCCGCACGACGACAGGAGTGCCGGCCGCATGGGCGGCCTCGAGCTGCGCGACGTCCTCGACCGAGTCGAGCACGAGCGCACCCTCGACGTCGAGCGACCCCTCGAGCGCGATCGCGGGCACGCGTCGGCCGGTCGCGCCGAACCACCGCGACCTCACAGCTCGACCGTCTCGCCGGTCGCGGGCGCGAGAAGCTCGATGCCGTCGGGGAGCAGCCCCCGGAGTGCGTCGGGCGTCCCCGTCAGGAGCCCGAAGGTGCCGTAGTGCGAGGGGACGACGCGCGGCGCGCCGATGAGCTCCGCCGCCACGGCCGCCTCCTCCGGCCCCATCGTGAAGTGGTCGCCGATCGGGAGGACCGCGACGTCGGGTGCGTAGAGCCGCCGGATGAGCGCCATGTCGCCGAACGCGTTGGTGTCGCCCGCGATGTAGATCGACGGGCCGTCGTCCGGCCGGAGGACGAGCCCGCAGGGCTCGCCGAGGTAGGTGAACGTCCCGTTCTCGAATGCGCTGGTCGAGTGGTTCGCGTCCGTCAGCGTGATCCGCACGTCGCCGAACCGGACGGTGCCGCCCTTGTTCGGCGACTGGCCCATGTCCTGGTCGAGGCCCCTCGTGGAGAGCCACCCGCGCAGCTCGACCTGCGCGACGACGGGGCACGAGAAGCGCTCCGCGAGCACGAGCGTGTCGCCGACGTGGTCGTCGTGGCCGTGCGTGAGCACGACGAGGTCACAGCGCTCGGGAGATTGCTCGCTTTCGGGGCACGAGGGGTTGCCGTCGAGGAACGGATCGACGTAGATGCGCGTACCGGCAGGCGTGTCGATGCGAAACGCTGCGTGCCCGAGCCACGTGAGCGTGGTCGCCATCGGCGCGAGCGTACCCACTTGCAGGAGATGTCGCACGCTTCATCAAAACTCAACAATGATGTGCCAACCAACCGTGAACGGCGTCGTCTCACGTGGCATCAGTCACCTCGGTCATCTCCTCGGTACGACCCAGGGGCTAGGCCGCAACGCGGCCTCTCCGCCGGTGTGCCCGGCTCCACGCGGGAGGGTGCTCGCGCGATGGATGACACCTTCCGCCGGCAGTGGGCGATCCAGGTCGCGCGCGAGCGTGCCGACGAGGCGCGCGAGCTCCACCGCCGCTCGATCGACGAAGAGGCAGACCGGCGCTCCCTCGAGCATTCCCGCTGGCTCGGCCTGCAGGTGCGGGCGCTGCACGCACTCGTCGCCGTCGCGGAGGAGGGGAGCTTCGTGAACGCCGCGCGGCGGCTCGGCTACTCCCGCTCGACCATCAGCCACCAGATCGCGCAGCTCGAGACGGCGGTGGGCGTCTCGCTCCTCGTTCGCGGAAGCGGCTCGCGGTCCGTCACGGTGACGCCTGCCGGCGGGATCGTCGTGGCGCACGGCCGGGCGGTGCTCCGCCTGCTCGAGAACGCCGAGGCGCAGGTCGCCGCGGTCGGTCGCACCGGACGCAAGCGCGGGCTCGTCCCGGGCCTCGTGCGCTGGGACACCGGCTCGCCGCCGACCGCTCCCGCGAGCTGAGCTCTCGCCCGCTCGCGGCGGGCGCGCCTTAACACGTTCCTGAGAAACGTCGAACATTTCGACGTTTCCTAGGCATGCCGTCGCTGCTGGGGTAAACAGCGATCGCCGCACAGACATCGGGTCGATCCGGCCCGCGGACTGCCCCCGGGCCGGATTTTCCCGATCGACCTCGACGGCGAGCGAGCATGAGCGCACCGACGCGACAAGACGAGAACCGGGCCGCGACCGCACCCCTGGAGGTCGCCGTGCCCACTGGGGAGCTCGTCTGACATGGCCGCGCCGCGGACACGGCGGCGCGTCGCCTGGGTGCTCGCCGGCGGGGCTGTCTGTGCGGCCGTCGTCTTGCTCCTGGCGCTCGGCCCGAACAAGGACGCGCCGAAGGAGCGCATCTCCAACGTCCCCGCTCAGGAGCCGGAGCGGCAGGTCAAGGCGCCGCTGCCGAAGGAGGCACGGCAGGTGGCGGTGCGCTTCATCCAGACCGCCGTCGCGCGCGAGAACCTCGAGGAGGCATGGACGCTCGTGGGACCGAACCTGCGGGGCGGCCTCACCAAGAAGGAGTGGCTGACCGGCAACAACCCGGTCGTGCCGTACCCGATCGACAAGCTCGACGTCGCCCCGTACAAGGTCGACGAGTCGTACGAGACGAGTGCGCTCATCGAGGTCGCGCTCCTCCCGCGCAAGGGGTCCGGCGTCCGGGCCCAGGTGTTCTTTCTCGGCCTCGTCAAGGTCGGCTCGGGTTCCCGGACCCGCTGGGTAGTCGACAACTGGGTGCCGAGAGCGTCGGCGGTGGTGCCGCGATGAGCAACCTCGCCGACAGCGCCGAAGCCGCAGCCAACGGGCGCGCGACGCCCTTCCTGCCCGGTGTCCTCCCGGGCACGTCCGACGACGTGCTGTTCGACGAGGTGGTCGACGAGCCGGAGGTCGAAGCGCGTGACTACTGGGCGGGCGTCTGGCTGCGGCTTCGGCGCGACAGGCTCGCGTTGGCGGGCGGGGTGTTCATCATCCTGCTGTTCTTCGTCGCGTTCGCCGGCGCGCCCATCGCAGAGCGGATGCTCGGGCACGGTCCGAACGAGCCGTTCCTCGTGTCGGGCGGGCTCGACGAGGACCAGCTGCCTGCCGGGCCGTGGACGACCGTCGGGAAGCTCACCGAGGACGGAGACATCGAGGAGCAGCTGTTCATCCTCGGCTCCGACTCGACGCTCGCGCGCGACGAGTTCCTGCGGCTGCTCTACGGCGCCCAGGTGTCGCTCGAGGTGGGCGTCGGCGCGACGCTCCTCTCCCTCTTCCTCGGGACGCTGCTCGGCGCGATCGCCGGCTTCTTCCGCGGCTGGGCCGACACGACCATCTCGCGGATGGTCGACCTCACGATGGCCTTCCCGTACCTCCTGTTCGTCATCACGCTCGCCGCGACCCTCGGCACGCGGCTCAACGGCGTCACCCTCGGGTTCCTCGGCGAGGGGGTCGTCACGCTCGTCCTCGTCTTCGGGCTGCTCGGCTGGTTCTACTCGGCCCGCGTGATGCGGAGCGTCGCGCTCTCGATCCGCGAGAAGGAGTTCGTCGAGGCCGCCCGCATGGTCGGCGCGAGCAACCTGCGGATCGTGCGCTCGCACGTCTTCCCGCACCTCGTCGGGCCGCTCATCGTCCTCGCGACGCTCAACGTCGCGGCGTTCATCCTCGCCGAGGCCGGGCTCTCGTTCCTCGGGCTCGGGATCCAGCTGCCGACCGCGAGCTGGGGGACCCTGCTCGCCGACGCGCCGCAGTACTACACCTCCCGGCCGCTCCTGATGGTCTGGCCCGGGATCGCGCTGCTCCTCACGACGCTCGCCTTCAACCTGCTCGGCGACGGGCTGCGCGACGCCTTCGACCCGAGGGGCTCTCGCTGATGCCCCCGCTCTCCGACCGTCCGACTGATCCGACTGAAAGGAGCGACATGTTCGGCAAACGACTGCTCGGGGTCGTCTTCGCGATCTCGAGCATCGCCCTGCTCGTCGCAGCGGCGTCGACCGCCGCGCCGACCGCGAAGCGCGGCGGCACGTTCACGTTCGAGATCTCGACCGATGTGGACTACATCGATCCGCAGCTCTCGTACTACGGCGAGACGTGGAAGCTCGAGGCGGCCACCGCCTGCAAGCTGATGAACTGGCCGGACAAGGAAGGCGCGGCCGGCGCCGTTGCGACGCCGGAAGTGGCCGCAGGCCTCCCCGTCGTCTCCCGGGACGGCAAGACGTACACGTTCACGATCAAGCCGGGCTTCCGGTTCTCGAACGGCCAGGCCGTCACGGCGCGGAGCTTCGTCGACTCCTTCAACCGGTTCGCGAACCCGCGGATGCAGTCGACGGGCGTGCAGTTCCTCGACATCGTGCAGGGCGCCCAGGCCGTCGTCGACGGCAAGGCCCGCACGATCTCGGGCGTCCGCGCCCAGGGCAACAAGTTCGTCGTGCGCCTGACCAAGGCGTCGCCGGACTTCCTCGCCCGCCTGACGATGCCGTTCATGCAGGCGATCGACACCAACCTCGCCCGCCAGATCGACGCGAACGGGATCAACCAGTACGCGTCGTGCGGTCCGTACTACTTCTCGTCGCGGACGCCGGGCCGCTCGATCACGCTCAAGCGCAACCCGAACTACAAGGGCGGCCGCGCGGCGAACGTCGACACGATCCAGGTCAACGTCGGCAACGACATCGCGGTGCAGTACCAGAACGTCGAGCGGGGCACGTCCGACTACGCGTCGACCGGCATCCCGCCGACCGAGTGGAAGAACGTCGTCTCCAAGTACGGGCTGAACAAGAAGGACGGCCGGGTGCAGGTTCGCTCGCTCCTCGACGTCCGCTACGTCGCGATGAACCACTCGCGGCCGCTGTTCAAGGACAACCCGGGGCTGGCGAAGGCCGTCAACTGGGCCGTCGACCGCCAGGCGTTCTCCGCCCAGGGCGGCTACCTCTACGGCAAGCGGACCGGGCAGATCCTCCCGCCCGGGATGCTCGGCTACAAGCCGCAGGGCATCTACCCGCTCCGGCTCACCGGGAACACGAACAAGCAGGCCCGGAAGCTCGCCGAGGGCAACCTCCGCGGCGGCAAGGCCGTGCTGTGGTCGTCGAACTCGGGGATCGCGCCGCTTCAGGCGCAGCTGATCCAGTACAACCTGAAGCAGATCGGCCTCGACGCCGAGATCCGCCTGCTCCCGCGGGCGCAGCAGTTCACGAACGCCGGCAACCCGCAGACGGCGACGTTCGACATGACGATCGAGCGGTGGGGCTCGGACTACGCCGACCCCTACGACTTCGTGAACATCCTGCTCGACGGGGCGCAGGTCACGAACCCGCAGCACAACAACTACGCGTACTTCAACGTCGCGAAGTACAACCGCCAGATGACGACCGCGTCGCTCCTGACGGGGTCGAAGCGAGGCACGGCGTACGCAGCGCTCGACGGCGCGATGATGCGCGAGAACCCGCCCTGGGCTCCGCTCGTCAACTCGAACGACCGGATCTTCCTGTCGTCCCGCGTCGGCTGCATCACCGTGAACGAGGCCCACGGCAGTGGGCCGGTCCTCAACTCGGTGTGCATCAAGTAACGACCGACCCGAGGGAGGGGCGGCCGGCCGGCCGCCCCTCCCTCCCGGACACGACAGGACGATGCTGAGCTATCTCACACGACGCGTTCTCTGGGCCGGCGTCCTCTTCCTCGGAGTGACGCTCATCACGTACGTCCTCTTCTTCCTCCTGCCGGCCGACCCCGCGCGGCTCGCCGCGGGCAAGTCCGCCACCGCGGACGACGTGGAGCGGGTCGCGCACCAGCTCGGGCTCGATCGCCCGGTGCACGAGCAGTACGCCCTCTTCCTCAAGCGGCTCGTCGTCGAGCACTCCCTCGGGCGCTCGTACGCGAACCGCCGCGAGGTCAACGAGATGGTCGGCGAGGCGGTCCCCGTCACCGCGGCGCTCGTCCTCGGCGGCGCCGTCCTCTGGATGCTGATCGCGCTGCCGATCGGGATCCTCTCGGCCCTCCGGCCGCGATCGCTGCTCGACAGGGGGGCGATGATCTTCATCCTCATCGGGATCTCCGCCCCGGTCGTCTGGATCGGGCTGCTCCTCCAGTACTTCGTCGGCTTCCGCTGGGGGCTGACGCCGAACGCCGGGTACTGCGACGTGATCAACCCACCCGAGGGCGCGTCGTGCGGCGGGCCCGCCGACTGGGCGTACCACATGATCCTGCCCTGGCTCACGTTCGCGATCCTCTTCGCGGCGAGCTACGCGCGGATGATCCGGTCGAACGTGATGGACACGCTCGGCGAGGACTACGTCCGCACCGCACGGGCGAAGGGCGCTCCCGAGAACGTCGTCGTCCGCCGCCACGTGCTGCGGAACGCGCTGCTTCCGATCGTGACCATGCTCGGGCTCGACATCGGCGTCGCGCTCGGCGGCGCGATCTTCACCGAGGCGATCTTCAACCTGCCGGGGCTCGGGCGCCTGGCGCTCAACAGCGTCCTCAACCTCGACCTGCCGACGATGCAGGGCGTGATCGTGTTCGCGACGCTCGCGATCATCCTCCTGAACCTCATCGTCGACATCGTCTACGCGTACATCGATCCGCGGATCCGGCTCGTATGACGTCGACCGTCCCCGAGCCTCTCGAGCGGACGGACGGCGCGGAGGCGCCGCTCCTCGACGTGCGCGACCTGCGGACGTACTTCAAGACCGACGACGGCATCGTCCGGGCGGTCGACGGCGTCTCGTTCTCCGTCCGGCCGGGACAGACGCTCGGCGTGGTCGGCGAGTCCGGCTCGGGGAAGAGCGTGACGATGATGTCGATCCTCAACCTCAACCCGAAGTCCGGTCGCATGACGCCGGCGGCGGGCTCGCCGCCGGGGCCGCAGATGGACGCGTTCCTCCACGGCACGAAGAAGCACACGTCGGTCTCGACCGGGCAGGCGCTGTTCCGGGGCGAGAACCTCCTCGAGGCGTCGAAGCGGCGGCTGCGCGCGCTCCGCGGGAGCGAGATCTCGATGATCTTCCAGGACCCGATGACGTCGCTGAACCCGGTCCTGTCGATCGGCAACCAGCTCGTCGAGGCGATCATGCTCCACCGGGACGTCACGTCCCGGCAGGCGCGCGAGCTCGCGATCGCCGGGCTGCAGGAGGTCGGGATCCCGCGGCCGGAGCGCCGGATCGACGACTACCCGCACCAGTTCTCGGGCGGCATGCGCCAGCGGGTGATGATCGCGATGGCGCTCATCAACGACCCGGCGCTCCTCATCGCGGACGAGCCGACCACCGCGCTCGACGTGACGACGCAGGCGCAGATCCTCGGTCTCATCCAGCAGCTCCAGGCCGACCACGGGACGGCGGTCGTCCTCATCACCCACGACCTCGGGGTCGTGGCGGAGACGGCCGACGACATCGTCGTCATGTACGCGGCCCGCATCGCCGAGCAGGCGCCCGTGTACTCGCTCTTCGAGCAGCCGCAGCACCCGTACACGTGGGGGCTGCTCGGCTCGCTCCCGCGCCTCGACGTCGAGCTCGAGCGGCTCTCGCAGATCCGGGGGCAGCCGCCGTCGCTCCTCCGGACGCCGGCGGGCTGCCGGTTCAGGCCGCGGTGCGCGTACGCGTTCGACCGCTGCCGTGGCGAGCTGCCCGAGGCGACGCCGGCCTCGTTCGACCCCGAGCACCTCGATGCGTGCTTCCTCTCGGAGGAGCGGAAGCGCCAGGAGTCGGAGCGCGTCGTCCGCGAGCTCGGCCTCGACGAGGAGGCGGCGTGACCGACGTCCTGCTCGAGGTCGAGAACGTCACGAAGCACTTCCCGATCACGCAGGGGATCGTCTTCAAGAAGGAGGTGGCGTCGGTCAAGGCGCTCGACGGGGTCTCGCTGACGGTGCGTCGCGGCGAGACGATCGGGATCGTCGGCGAGTCGGGGTGCGGGAAGTCGACCCTGGCGCGCGTGATCATGCGCCTCCTCGAGCCGACGAGCGGGACGATCCGCTTCGACGGGACCGACATCACGCAGGTCGGGCAGCAGGACATGCGCCGGTTCCGCCGCGAGCTGATGATGATCTTCCAGGACCCGTACGCGTCCCTGAACCCGCGCAAGCGCGTCGGGTTCATCGTCGGCGAGCCGCTCGCGGTGCACGGGCTCGGCACCGACGCCGAGCGGAAGCGCCGCGTGCAGGACCTGCTCGAGGTCGTCGGCCTCAACCCCGAGCACTACAACCGGTTCCCGCACGAGTTCTCCGGCGGGCAGCGCCAGCGGATCGGGATCGCGCGCGCGCTCGCCGTCAACCCGAAGCTGATCGTCGCGGACGAGCCGGTCTCCGCGCTCGACGTCTCGGTGCAGGCGCAGATCCTCAACCTGCTCAAGGACCTCCAGGCGGAGTTCGGCCTCACGTACATCTTCATCGCCCACGACCTGAGCGTCGTCCGGCACATCTCCGACCGCGTGGCGGTCATGTACCTCGGGAAGATCGCAGAGCTCGCACGCTCCCGCGACCTGTACAACGCGCCGCGTCACCCGTACACGGGCGCACTGCTGTCGGCGGTGCCGATCGCGAACCCGCGACGCGGCCGCGGCCGGAGCGCGCTCGTCCTCACCGGCGACGTGCCGAACCCGATCAACCCGCCGAGCGGCTGCCGGTTCCACCCGCGCTGCCCGCGCGCTGCCGAGGCGTGCGCGATCGACGACCCGGAGCTCGTCCTCCACGGCGAGGGCCACGAGACCGCCTGCTTCCTGCCGCTCGAGGGATGGCCGCTGACGGCGGAGCAGATGCGGACGCCGGAACGCGAGCTCGTCCGCGCGGCGCACCGTCGCGCCGGACGACGCCGTCGCGGCGGAGGTGACCGCGCCGTGATCCTCCGCGGGCTCCGCTCCATCGCGATCGCGCTGGCGTGCGCGCTCGGCGCTGACCGCCCTCGCGTCGCTGCTGATCGGCATGGCCGCCGACGTGTCCGCGGTGCGCGCCCTCTCCGGCGGCTACCTGCTGATGGGATCGCTGCTCTTCACCGCCGGTGCGCTCGTCGGCCTCCGCGACCCCGCCCGTGCGCGCGAGCGCGAGCGCCGGGTACGCCGCGTCAACCCCGGCGGCCTCGCGAGCTGGTCGGAGGCGTTCCACCTCTCGGCGCTCCTCGTCGGTCTCGGGATCGGCCTCGTCCTCGTCGGGATCGCGCTCAGCCCACGGGCGTCGTTCACGTGATGCCGTCGCTGCGACCGGACGTCGGCGGCGCGTGCGAGGCCGCGCGTCTCAGGGCATCTCTCGCGCTCGACGAGGCCCTCGACGACGACTTCGACCTCCTGCTGCTCGAGCGCCACCTGACGCGCTGTCCCGTGTGCGTCGAGGTCGTCGCGGGGATGCGGGCCGCAGCCTCGGCCGTCCGGGCCGCCCCGCTGGAGTCGCACCGATGCGACGTCACCGTCGCCGGCCGCGACGCCCGCCGCCTTCCCTGGGCGAACGTCACGGTCGCGCTGATGACGCTCGCCGTGGTCGGCGTGACGCTGCCGCACGCCTCGTCTCCGAGCTCCCCCGACGTCGCGCCGCGCCTCGCGGCGCCGCCGCCGAGGCTTCCGATCGGGCAGCGCCAGGCCGCGGAGGACTTCGCCACGCGCGGTCGCGTCGACGGCGCGACGACGCCGGTCGAGTCGTAACCCCGCAAGAACGATCAAGCGCCGGAGCGCCCGTCCGGGCAGGCTGCGGGCGATGGCGCTCCCGGTGGTGGACACCTTCGCACGATTCGTCGACGAGCTCGCCGACGGTCTCGACGATCACGCGGCGACCGGTCACGACCTCGCGTCGCGGGTCTTCCTCTCGCGGTTCCACTTCGACCGGGTCGTCGTGGCGACCGCGGGAGAGACGCCGTCGAGGCTGCGGCGACGCGTGCTGCTCGAGCGCGCGGCGTACCGGCTCCTGACGAGCGAGCACGGCGTCCTCGAGGTCGCCCACGAGGCCGGGTACTCGTCGAACGAGGCGTTCACCCGTGCGTTCCGCCGTGCCTACGGCGTCGCGCCGTCCGTCTGGCGCGCGCAGCCCGGACGCATCCAGCTCACGGCGCCGAACGGCGTCCACTTCCACCCACCGGGCGGCCTCCGGCTGCCCGCACGAGACGAGGTGACATCCATGGACCTGCTTGCCAAGCTGCTCGAGCACCACGTCTGGCTCGTCGGCGAGATCGTCGACCGATCCGGGCGGCTGCCGGCCGACCGGCTCGATGCGCCGATCACCGTCTCCGTCGAGGGCGTCGACGACGACCCGACGCTCCGCTCGCTCCTCTCCCGGCTCGTCGGCCAGATGGACATGTGGAACGCGGCGATCGAGAACCGTGCGTACGACTTCGAGGTGGAGCGCGGCGAGTCGCTCGCGCTCGATCCGCGCCCGTCTCGACAGCGCCGGGCCCGAGTTCCTCGCGCGTGCGCACGAGGTGATCGACGAGAGCCGGCTCGACGAGACCTTCGTCGACGCGACCTGCGACCCGCCGCGCGTGTTCACGTACGGCGGCATGCTCGCGCACGTCCTGACGTTCGCCGCGCACCGGCGGACGCTCGCGATCGGGGCGCTCCACTCGGCCGGCATCACCGACCTCGGGGCGGGCGACCCGATGCGGTGGGTCGCGGAGGCGGCGTAGCGTCCGGCTAGAGCGGCAGCGCGGAGGCCGCGTCGCGCGCCATGTCGACGAGCGGCTGCACGAAGAAGAAGGAGCCGATCGTGACGACGACCGCCGCGCCCACGGCGGCGTCGAGCAGGAGATCGCGAGCGCGGGGAGCCGCCGGCGGCGACGACGCCCTCGGGCAGCTCGTCGCCCTGGCGCATGAAGAGCGCCCGCACGATGTTGAGGTAGTAGACGAGCGACAGCGCCGTCGCGAGGACGCCGATCACGACGAGCCACCACCAGCCGGCGTCGTAGATCGCCGAGAAGACGAAGCAGCTTCCCGAGGAAGCCGCCGGTCAGCGGGAAGCCGGCCATGCTCAGCACGAAGACCCACATCGCGACGCCGAGGAACGGCCGCTCCCAGCCGAGGCCCTCCAGCGAGGAGACCGTGACCGCGCGTCCCTGCTCCCGCTCGCGCGCCGCGACGACCGCGAACGCGCCGATCGTGGCCGCGGCGTACGGGACGAAGTAGTAGAGGAGCGCGGTCGCGCCGTTCTGGCTGTTCGCGGCCACGGCGATGAGCAGGAAGCCGGCGTGCGAGACGGACGAGTAGGCGAGCATCCGCTTCACGTCGCTCTGCGCGATCGCGGCGAGGTTGCCGATGGCGAGCGAGGCGATCGCGAGCGCCGCGACGGCGATCGTCCAGATCTCGGACTGCTCGGGGAACGCCGTGACGAGGAGCCGGTACATCAGGGCGAGCCCCGCGACCTTCGTCGCCGCGCCCATGAAGGCCGTCACCGAGGTGGGCGCCCCCTGGTACACGTCCGGCGTCCACATGTGGAACGGCGCCGCCGACACCTTGAAGCCGAGGCCCGCGAGGATCATCGCCATCCCCGTGACGAAGAGCGGGTCGTCGGCGCCGGTCGCCTCCTGGATCGCCGAGAACCCGAGCTCGCCGGTGGCGCCGTACACGAGCGCGCAGCCGAAGAGCAGGATCCCGGAGCCGAAGCTGCCGACGATGAGGTACTTGAGGCCCGCCTCGAGCGACTGCCGCCGGTGGGTGTCGAGGGCGCAGAGGACGTAGAGCGAGATCGAGAACCACTCGAGCGCGAGGAACATCGTCATGAGGTTGTCGGCGGAGACGAAGAACACCATCCCGGCCGCGGAGGCCGCGAGGAGCGCGTAGTACTCGCCGACGTGGTCGCGGCGCCCGTCGCCCCACGAGAGGAGCGCGACGCAGAGGCCGACGACCGCGATGATCAGCGGCCGCCGCGGCGCCGAAGCGGTCGCGCGTCATCGACTCGGCGATGAGGGACGTGCCCTCCTCGGAGCGGTCGAAGACGACGGCGGACAGGACGGCCGAGGCCGCGAAGCCGGCGACCGAGACGAACACCACGAACGTCCGGACGGCGTGACGGGGGTAGAACACGCCGCCGAGCAGCGTCAGCGCGGAGACCGCGAGCAGCGCCAGCGTCGGCGAGAGCGCGAGCCAGTCGACCTTCGGCGTGTCGATCATCCGGCCCCGAACCCCCCGCCGCCCTGGGTCGAGATGAACGCGGCCGGGTCGTCCGCGGGGAACGACCGCTCGCTGATGGCGGCCGGCCAGGCGGAGAGGACGGCGAGGATCAGGACGAGGGGGACGACCAGTGCGAGCTCGCCGTTGACGAGGTCGCCGGCGTCCTCGGGGACCGCGCTTCCGCGCCGCTCGTGGAGGATCGCCGAGATCAGCCGCAGCGCGTACAGCGCCGCGAGGACGATCGCCGCGGCGCCGACCGCCGCGTAGCCCCAGCCGTGGGAGAACACGCCGGCGAGGATCGCGAACTCGCCGGCGAAGTTCGCCGACCCGGGCACGGCGAGCGCGAACATGCCGAGCGTCATGACGAGCGTCGCCAGGATCGGGCGGCCCTTGGCCATCCCTCCGAGCTCGGCGAAGCGCCCGGTCCCGGTGCGCGACTCGATCATCGCGGCGAGCAGGAAGAGCCCGGCGGAGACGAGGCCGTGGCTGACCGAGTGCAGCACCGCCCCGTCGAGCCCGAGGTCGGTGACGGCGAAGATGCCCGAGCACGATGAGGCCCATCTGGCCCATCGACGAGTACGCGATCACGCCGCGGACGTCGGGCTGGCGGAACGCGAGCACGGAGCCGTAGACGAGCGTCGCGGCGGCGAGGACGAGCACGACCTCGCGGAAGTCCTCGACGGGCTCCGGGAAGTGCGGCAGCACGATCCAGACGAGCCCGAAGACCGCGGCCTTCGAGACGACGCCCGAGAGGACCGCCGCCAGCTCGGGCGGTGCCTCGGTGTACGCCGTGCGCAGCCAGCCGTGGAACGGCAGCAGCGGCGCCTTCACCGCGAAGGCGACGAGGAAGCCGAGGAACACCCAGTTGTTGTCGCTCGTCCCGATCTCGGCCAGGAGGAACGTCCCCTGCGTGATCCCGAACGCGATGATCGACGCGAGCATCAGCAGCGAGCCGGCCATCGTGTAGAGGACGAACGTCACCGTCGCCTTGATCCGCGCCGGCCCGCCCCAGACGCCGATCAGCACGTAGATCGGGATCAGCATCGCCTCGAAGAAGACGTAGAAGACGATGAGGTCCTGGGCCGCGAACACGCCGACGAGCGAGCCGATGAGGAACAGCATCAGGCCGTAGTAGGCGCGCGGCCGTTCGCGGCCCGCCCAGAGCCCGTAGCCGACCGCGGCAGCGCCGACGACGACCGTCAGCCCGACGAGCCAGTACTGGAACCCGTACAGGCCGACCGCGTAGGAGATGCCGAGCTCGGAGAACCACTCGCGCTGGGTGGAGAACTGCTGCGTGTCGCTCGCGAAGTCGAAGTTCCGGGCCGCGCCGACCCAGAGGCCGATCTCGGCGAGGACGGCCATGAGCGCGAGCCCGCCGGTCGACTCGCGCGAAAGGGGCAGCACCCACACGACCAGGGCGGCGGCGAGCGGGACGACGATGAGGAGCGTGGTCAGCATGGCTCAGCGGACCACGAGGAAGACGAGGGCCAGGATCGACACGGTGACCGTGATCGCGAGGGCGTAGGTGCGGAGCAGCCCGCTCTGGGCGCGTGCCGCGATCCCGGCGGCGTCGAGCGTCCCGTCCGCGACCTCGTCGAGGCCGCCCTGGACGACCGGCGTCTCGACCTGGTCGCGCAGCCGGACGGCGATCGCCTGCGCCGGACGGGCGAAGACCGTGTCGTACAGCTCGTCGAACCAGAGCTTGTGCTCGAGGGTCCGTCGGACGGCGCCCTCCGGGACGAGCTCGCGACCGGCCGCGAACGCGCGCCAGGCGAGGTACGAGCCGAGGACGCCGAGCGTCACCGCGATGCGCGCTCGTGAGCCACTCCTGCCCGGTCGTCGGGTGGACGAGCGGCTCGACGACGGGGTCGAGGAACTCGTCGAACGGGTCCCAGACGCCCGGGATCTGCAGCAGGCCCGCGAACGTCGAGCCGACCGCGAGCACGCCGACGGGGACGAGCATCCAGCGCGAGCCCTCGCCGTGGTGTGCGTGCTCGTCGTCCGCGTGCGGCGACCTCGGCCGGCTTCCCGTGGAAGACGAGGAAGTAGAGCCGGAGCGCGTACATCCCGGTGAGGAGCGTCGCCGAGGAGCCCGCCGACGAAGAGGGTCCAGCCGAGCGCGCCGCCCTCGGCGAGCGTCGCGGCGAGGATCGCGTCCTTCGACCAGAAGCCGGCGAAGATCGGGATGCCGACGAGCGCGAGGGTGCCGATCAGGAACGTCGCGTGCGTGTACGGCATCGACTGCCGGAGCCCGCCCATCTTCCGGATGTCCTGCTCGCCGGACGAGGTGGTGGATCACGATGCCGGCGGCGAGGAAGAGGAGCGCCTTGAAGAACGCGTGCGTGAAGAGGTGGAACATCGCGAAGCCGTACGCGCCCGACGCCCGCGCCGACGAACATGTAGCCGATCTGGCTCATCGTCGAGTACGCGATCACGCGCTTGATGTCCCACTGCACGAGCGCGACGACGCCCGCGACGAGCAGCGTCACGAGGCCGAGGATCGCCGCCAGGTGCTGGACCTCGGGCGCGGCCTCGAACACGGGGTGCGTGCGGCAGATGAGGTAGACGCCGGCGGTCACCATGGTCGCGGCGTGGATGAGGGCGGAGACCGGGGTCGGGCCCTCCATCGCGTCGGGCAGCCAGGTGTGGAAGGGGATCTGCGCCGACTTCGCGACCGCGCCGCCGAGGAGCCCGAGCGCGACGAGCGTCACGACGGTGTCGGAGAGCTCGCCGGACTCCGCCGCGTCGAAGACGACGCCGTAGTCGAGGCTGCCGACCTGGAAGATCAGGAGGAAGAAGCCGAGCGCCATGATCGCGTCGCCGAGCGCGTTGATGACGAACGCCTTCTTCGCCGCCTCGACCGCCGAGCGCCGCTCGTGGTGGAAGCCGATCAGGAGGTACGACGCGAGCCCGACGAGGCCCCAGCCGATGAGCAGCATGAGCAGGTTGCCGCCCTCGACGAGCAGCAGCATCGAGAAGACGAAGAACGACATGTACGCGAAGTAGCGCCGCTCCTCGTCGTCGCCGGCCATGTACGCGTTCGAGTAGGCGACGATCAGCCCGCCGACGCCGGTGACGATGAGCATCATCACGAGCGAGAGCGGGTCGATCGAGGAGCTCGAGGCCGACGTCGAAGTCGCCGGCCTTGAGCCACGTCCAGGCGGTCGTCAGCTCCACGCGGTCGTCCGGGTCGCGCCCGAGCGAGTCCACGAACGCGACGACCGCGCCCGCGAAGCCGACGAACACCGACAGCGTCGAGATCAGCCCCGCCTGCCGCCGCGTGATGCGCGTGCCCGCGAGCAGGATCGCGAGGAAGCCCACGAGCGGGGCGAGCAGGCAGACCCAGCCGCCGACGGCCATCAGGCGGTCACTAGCCCTTCAGCTCCGTGAACAGGTCGACGTCCAGCGGGAGGTTCCGCCGCGCCATCGCGACGATGAGGCCGAGCCCGACGCACACCTCGGCGGCCGCGACCGCCATCACCGAGAGCGCGAAGATCTGCCCGTCGAGCTCGCCGAAGAGGCGCGAGAACCCGACGAACGCGAGGTTCGCCGCGTTGAGCATGATCTCGAGCGAGAGCAGGACGATGAGCGGGCTGCGGCGGAGCAGCACGCCGGCGATCCCGGTCGCGAAGAGGATCGCGGAGATCGCGAGGTACCAGGGGATGCCCGGGCCGAGCACTAGTGCGCGCCCTCCGCGTCCGCCCGCTCCTCGTCCTCCGAGCGCATGCCGAGGACGACGCCGCCGACGGCGGCGACGAGCAGCACGATCGACGTGATCTCGAACGCGAGCAGGTGGTCGGTGAGGAACAGCCGGCCGATCTCCGCGGGCGAGCCGAACGCGCGGCTGATGTCCGCCTCGTCCGAGAGGCGGTCGCCCGCGTCGAGCATGATCGCGACGAGCGTGACCGCGAGGAGCGAGGCCGCGGTGATCACCGACGCCGTCTGGAAGAACCGCGTGCCCGCCGGCCCACGGCGCGTCGGCGCGGCCGCCGAGGTAGGCGATCACGAAGAGGAACATGACCATCACGGCGCCGGCGTAGACGAGCACCTGCGCGACCGCCACGAACTCCCCCGACGCGAGCAGGTAGAGCACCGCGAGCGAGGCGAGGTTGCCGATCAGGGAGAGCGCCGACGAGAACGGGTTGGTGGCGGTCACGACGCTTCAGGCCGGTCCCGATGCACGCGGCGGCCGCCGCGAGCCAGATCACCCAGACGAGGACGTTGCTCATTGCCTACGACTCGCGCTTGTAGGCGGGGATCGGCGTGTCGAAGAGGTCCGGGTCCTGCACCGGGATCCGCTTGATCGGCTCCGCGAGGAGCATGTCCTTCGTGTAGATCAGGTCGTCGCGCGAGTACTCGGAGATCTCGAACTCGTTGCCGAGCGTGATCGCGTCGAACGGGCACGCGAGCTCGCAGTAGCCGCAGAAGATGCAGCGGGAGAGGTTGATCTCGTAGATCCGCGCGTAGCGCTCGCCGGCGGAGACGCGGTTGTCGGGCGTGTTCTCCTCGGCGACGACGCGGATGCAGTCGGCCGGGCAGGCCGCGGCGCAGAGCGAGCAGCCGACGCACTTCTCGAGCCCGTTCGCGTGCCGGTGGAGCCGGTGCCGGCCGCGGAAGCGCGGGTACACCGGCCGCTTGAACTCCGGGTACTGCTGCGTGATGGGCTTCTTGAAGATGTGCTTGAAGGTGACGCCGAAGCCCTTGAGTGTCCCGAACGGCTGCATCGCGTCGGAACCCTAGATCCAGACCACGAGGAGGGCCGTCACGACCGCGTTGATCGTGGCGACGGGGAGCAGGACCTTCCAGCCGAAGCGCATCAGCTGGTCGTAGCGGAGGCGCGGGAGCGTCGTGCGCATCCAGATGAAGAAGAAGAGGAGCACGAACAGCTTCACCAGGAACCAGATCGGCCCCGGGAGCCACGGCCCGTGCCAGCCGCCGAGGAAGAGCGTCACGGCGAGCGCCGAGAGCGTGATGAGGTTGATGTACTCGGACATCGAGTAGAGCCCGAACCGCATCCCGCCGTACTCGGTGTGGTAGCCCGCGACGAGCTCCTGCTCCGCCTCGGGCAGGTCGAACGGGCGCGCGCGAGGTCTCGGCGGTGCCGGCGAGGATGAACACGGCGAAGCCGACGAGCTGCGGGAGCACGTACCAGAGCTCCGCCTCCTGCGCGGCGACGATGTCGACGAGCGAGAGCGAGCCGGCCATGAGGATCACGCCCAGCACCGACAGCGCGAGCGACACCTCGTACGAGACGAGCTGCGCGCAGGTCCGCATCGACCCGAGGAGGGAGAACTTCGAGTCGGACGCCCAGCCGCCGACGATGAAGCCGTAGATCCCGATCGAGCCGACGGCGAAGATGAGGAGCAGCGCGATCGGCAGGTCGGCGATGTACCCGTTCACCTGGTAGCCGGCGATCTCCCAGCCCGGTCCCCACGGGATCACGGAGAAGGTCGTCAGCGCCGTGAAGGCGGCGAGGAACGGGGCGAGGATGTAGAGGCTGTCGATCGCGGCCGCCGGGAAGAAGCTCTCCTTCCGGATCAGCTTCACGAGGTCGGCGATCGGCTGGAGCAGCCCGTACGGGCCTGCGCGGTTCGGCCCGTAGCGGAGCTGCATGCGCCCCATCACCTTGCGCTCGACGAGCGTCAGGTACGCGAACCCGAAGAGGACGAGGTTGATGACGATGAGCGACTTGATGACCGCGATCCACCACGGCTCGCCGGCGTCGCCGGCCGCTACGAGGAGCCACGTCATACGCGCACGACCTCGACGTCGAGGTGGAGGTCGGCGGCGTGCTCCTCCGCGACGCGGGCGACGCCCTCGACGAGCTTGCGGTCGATCCGCGCGCGGAGCTCCACCGAGGTGCCGTTCGAGCGGAGCGAGACGAGGTCGCCGCTCCCGATCCCGCGCCGGTCGGCGTCCGTCGCCGACAGGCCGACCTCACGCTCGGGGCGCTGGAACTGGAGCTCGGGCACACGCTCGACGTGATGGCCGGAGAAGAGCGGCCGGTAGCGCAGGAGCCGGAGCGTCCCCACGAAATGGTCGGTCTGCGCGTCGCCCTGCGGCGCGGGCGTCTCCGGCGCCGGTGCGGGCGCGATGTACGGCGCGGGCGCGGGCAGCGGAGCGCGCTCGCCGAGCGTCGAGAGCTCGAGCCCGTCGTAGATCCGCCCGGAGAGCTCCTCGAACACGACGGCCGCGTGGGGCGAGAGCGCCGCGTCGAAGCGCGACGCGAGCTTCGCGAGCCAGGCGAGCTCGTCGGGCACGGGCGGCGTGACGGCGCGGCGGAGGCGCTGGACGCGGCCCTCGAGGTTCATCGAGGTCCCCTCGCGCTCGAGCGACGCGGTGCCGGGCAGCACGAGGTCGGCCCAGCCGGTCGCGAGCGACGGGAACATCGTGATCGCGAGCACCCGGTCGGCCTTCTCGGCCAGCGCCCGGACGCCCGGGTCGGAGGCCGCCTCGTCGCCCGAGACGACCAGGAGCCCGATTCCCTCGCGCTCGACCTCGTCCTCGTCGGCCGCTGCCGCCCAGGCCTCGGCGACACCGCGCGCGTTCGGCGTGGCCGGGAGGTGGAAGGCGGCGCAGCCGGGCTTCCCCTCGAATCCGAGCGCGTGCGCCGCCTCGGCGAGGCGGGCGCCGCCGCCGCCGCCGGGCCCGGACCAGATGAGCACCGCCCGCTCGCTGTCCCGCAGTCGCTTGCCGACCGCGCTCCGCGCGCCGACGAGCTCCTGCAGCGCGTCGGCGGCGCTCCCGGGTGGCGTGGGCGTGCTGCCGGCAGCCCCGATCGTGACGATCTCGGCGCCGTTCCGGCGCGCCTGCTTGAGCCACAGCTCGACGACGGGCGCGCGATCGACGACCGCCTCGTCGCCGACGACCACGACGATCTCGGCCGCGCCGATGGTCGCCAGCGGTGCGCGGAACGCGTCGAGCGCGGCCGACGTCGACTCGTGGAGGACGGCGGAGTGCGCGCCGAGGCCGCGCCGCATGAGCACGGCGAGCCCGTAGGCGATCTCGGTGGTCTCCGAGCCGGAGAGGGCGGTCACGATGCTGCCCCCCGGCGCCGCGGAGCAGCTCCTCCGCGCGGTCGAGCGCGTCGTCCCAGCCGATCGGCTCGAGCCCGAGCTCCCCGCGGGCGAGCGGCTCGACCACCCGGTCCGAGGCGCCGAGGTGCGGGAAGGTGAAGCGGCCCTTGTCGCAGATCCAGCCGGCGTCGATCTCCGGGTGGTTGCGCGACTGCACCCGCTTGACCTGCCCCTCGCGCGTCGTCGCGCGGACGTTGCAGCCGGCGGGACAGAGCCCGCAGACCGTCGGCACGTCCTGGATCTCCCACGGGCGGGCCTGGAAGCGGTACTGGGTCGACGTCAGGGCGCCCGACCGGGCAGAGCTCGATGACGTTGCCCGAGAACGGCGCGCGGTACGGGTCCTCGCCGAACGTCGCGATCTCGGTGTACGCGCCGCGGTTCTGCGCGATCAGCTGGCCGTCCTCGGCGACGTCGCTCGAGAACCGCGTGCACCGGTAGCAGAGGATGCAGCGCTCGCGGTCGAGCGCGATCAGCGGCGACACCGGGATCGGCTTGTCGAAGGTCATCTTCGGGAAGGTCATCCGCGTCGACCCCGGGCCGTAGCGGAAGGTCAGGTCCTGCAGCGGGCACTCGCCGCCCTTGTCGCAGACCGGGCAGTCGAGCGGGTGGTTGACGAGGATGAACTCGAGCGTCCCCTGCTGGCCGTCCGCCGCGCGCTGTGACGTCGCGGCCGTGCGCACGACCATTCCCTCCTGCGCGGTCAGCGTGCAGCCGGCCTGGAGCTTCGGCAGCCCCTCGATCTCGACGAGGCACATGCGGCAGGCGCCGACGGGCGGCCCGAGCCGCGGCTCGTAGCAGAAGACCGGGATCTCGATCCCTGCGGCGGCCGCCGTCTCGACCAGCCCCGTGCCCTTCTCGACCTCGACCTCGCGGTCGTCGATCGTGACGGTGATCAAGCTCGCTCACGCCACCACCTCGAGCGGCCGCGGGATCTCGGCCGGGCCGACGTGTGCGGCATGGACGTCCGTCGGGGCGACGATCGCGTCGAGCGACGACGTCCCGTGGAACGGGCAGCCGCCCTCCTCGACGTGCGCGAGGAACTCCTCGCGGAACTTCGCGACGTAGCTCGCGACGGCGATCGCGTCGGAGTCGCCGAGCGGGCAGAGGCACGTGCCGTTGATCCGCTCCCCCACGTCGAGCAGCAGGTCGAGGTCGGCATGCGTCCCGGTCCCGGCCTCGATCTTCTTGAGGATCTGCGTCAGCCACCGGGTGCCGACGCGGCACGGCGTGCACTTGCCGCACGACTCGTGCTCGTAGAACTGGGAGACGCGGATCCCGAGCTGCACCATGCAGGCGCGGTCGTCGATCACGATCACCGCCGCCGAGCCGATCATCGTCCCGGCCTGCGAGAGCGAGTCGAAGTCGAGCGTCACGCGCTCCGCCTCCGCCGCGGTGAGGATCGGGGTCGAGGAGCCGCCGGGGATCACGGCCTTGAGCGTCCGGCCGTCGGGGATCCCGCCGCCGACGTCGTGGATCAGGTCCTTCAGCGGGAACCCGTGCGGCAGCTCGTAGTTGCCCGGGTTCGCGACGTTCCCCGAGAGCGAGAAGACGCGCGTGCCCGTGGAGGTCTCGAGGCCGAGCTTCGCGTACTCGGCGCCGCCCATCTCGATGACCGGCGGGACGGTCGCGATCGACTCGACGTTGTTGACCGCCGTCGGAGACGCGTAGAGCCCGGCGATCGCGGGGAACGGCGGCTTCGTCCGCGGCTGGCCGCGCTCGCCCTCGAGCGACTCGAGCAGCGCCGTCTCCTCGCCGCAGATGTACGCGCCGGCCCCGCGATGGACGACGATCGTGACCCCGCCGAGATGCTTGCCCTTGCGGAGCTGCTCCAGCGCGTGGACGAGCACCTCGTACTCGCGCTCGTACTCGCCGCGGATGTAGACGAAGACGTGCGTCGACTCGATCGCGCGCGCGGCGATGAGGCATCCCTCGAGGAACCGGAAGGGGACGCGCAGCATGATCTCGCGATCCTTGAACGTGCCCGGCTCGGACTCGTCCGCGTTGACGACGAGGTAGTGCGGGCGGGGGTTCTGGTCGGGCTTCGGGACGAAGCTCCACTTGCGGCCGGTGGGGAAGAACGCGCCGCCGCGGCCGCGGAGGTTCGAGGCGTTCAGCTCCGCGATGATCTCGTCGGGCGTCATCTCGCGCGCCCGGCGGAGCGCCTCGAGCCCGCCGCCGGCCTCGTAGTCGGGGAGCTCGGTGACGGCGCCGCCGTCGGTCCCGGCGAAGACGATCTCAGGACTGCTCATCGAGCTCCCTCACGATCCCGGGCACGTCCCCGGAGCGGACGTGCAGGCGGTGCCGGTTGTCGACGGCGACGACCGTCGCCCAGCCGCAGCCGCCGAGGCACTCGACGGCCCGCAGTGTCACGCCGCCGTCCTCGCTCGTCTCGCCGACGTGGATGCCGAGCTCGCGCTCGAACGCCTCGACGACGCCCTGGGCGCCGGACAGCGCGCAGGACACGTTCGTGCAGATCTCGACCAGGTGACGGCCGACGGGCTCCGTGTGGAACATGTCGTAGAAGGACGCGATCGAGAGGCAGTAGGCGGGCGTCACGTCGAGCGCGTCCGCCACCTCGCGGAACGCCTCCTCGGGCAGCCAGCCGCCGTGCGCCTCCTGCGCGAGCCGCAGCGCGGGGATGATCGCGGAGCGCGGGTTCGGGTAGATCGCGCGCACCTTCTGGATCTCGTCGTACAGGGTCGTGCTCACCGGTCGACGTCCCCCATCACCGGGTCGAGCGACGCGGCGACCGCGACGAGGTCGGCGACGGCCGCATCCTGGACGCAGGTCGCCGTCGCCTGGAGCGCAGCGAAGCTCGGCGCGCGGAACTTCACGCGCCACGGCTTCGTGCCGCCGTCGGAGACGAGGTAGCAGCCGCACTCGCCGCGCGCGGACTCGATCGCGACGTAGACCTGGCCCTCCGGCACGCGGTAGCCCTCCGTGACGATCTTGAAGTGGTGGATGAGGGACTCCATCGACGTGTGGAGCTCCTCGCGCGGAGGGAGCACGACCTTGCGGTCGTCCGCGATCCACGGCTCGCCGCGCAGCTCCTCGAGGCGCGTGACGCACTGGGCGACGATGCGCGCCGAGGTGCGCATCTCGTCCATGTGGACCTTGTAGCGGTCGTAGACGTCCCCGTTCGGGTACACGGGGACGTCGAAGTCGACCTCCTCGTACGCGAGGTACGGCATGTTCCGCCGGAGGTCCCAGTCGACGCCGGAGGCGCGCAGCATCGGGCCGGACTGCCCGAGCGCCAGCGCGTCGTCCGCCGACAGGAGGCCGATGCCCTTCGTCCGCTCGAGCCAGATCACGTTCCGGTCGAGCAGGCCCTCGTAGTCGTCGACGGCCTTCGGCATGTGCCGCGCGAGCGTGCGGGCCTGCGCGTAGAAGCCCTCCGGGATGTCCTCCGCGAGCCCGCCGACCTGGAAGTAGCGGGTGTGCATCCGGACGCCGGTGACCATCTCGAAGAGGTCGAGCACCATGTCCCGCTCGCGGAACGCGTACCAGAACATCGAGATCGCGCCGATCTCGAGCGCGGACGTGCCGAGCCAGACGAGGTGCGAGTGGATCCGGTTGAGCTCGGCGAGGCACATCCGCATCCAGGTCGCCTTCTCCGGCGTCTCGATCGCGAGCAGCTTCTCGATCGCGAGCACGAAGACGAGCTCGTTCGCCTGGAAGGAGAGGTAGTCGATCCGCTCGGGGTACGTGATCCCCTTCCAGTAGGTCTTGTGCTCCATCGTCTTCTCGAAGCCGGTGTGGAGGTAGCCGATCACGGCCTCGATCCCGGCGACGCGCTCGCCGTCGAGGTCGACGATCAGCCGGAGCACGCCGTGCGTCGACGGGTGGTTCGGCCCGAAGTTGATCCGGAGGATGTCGTCGAGGTCGTGCTTCGACGGGTCGATCCGGAGGATCGTCGGGCACGGGGACGGGATTCGCGTTCCCTCGTAGATCCGGGTGGCCGGCATGACTGCCACGGGCCTACGCCTCCCCCGAGAAGCGGACCGGCTCGCCGCCGAGCGGGTAGTCCTTGCGGAGCGGGTGACCCTCCCAGTCGTCCGGCATGAGGATCCGGACGAGGTTCGGGTGGCCGCGGAAGCCGATGCCGTAGAGGTCGAACACCTCGCGCTCGTACCAGTCGGCCGACGGCCAGACGCCGACGACGGAGTCGATCTCCGCTCCCTCGTCGAGCCACGTCTCGACGCGAAGGCGGGCGGGCTCGTCCGAGACGCGCAGCAGGTGGTAGACGACCGTGAAGCGCTTCTCCTTCGGGGCCGGGACGCGCTGGAAGCCCTGGGAGCCCTCGGCGTTCAGGTCGCGGCCGGTCGGGGTGCCGATGTAGCCGGCGACGTCCGTCGAGCCCCAGCCGAGGTAGTCGACCCCGGAGAGGTCGACGAGCGCGTTGAACCCCTGCTCGTCCCGGAGGTGGGTACAGGCCTCGACGATCCGTGCCGGGTCGACGACCAGCGTCGTCTCGCCGTGCGCCTCGACCGTCTCGACGAGGCCGGGGACCGCGACGGTGCTCATTCTGCGACCCCGCGGATCTCGTACGCCGGAGGCACGCCGGCGCGGATCTTCTCGTGGAGGCGGACGATGCCCTCCATCAGCGCCTCGGGGCGCGGCGGGCAGCCCGGCACGTGGATGTCGACCGGGACGATCTTGTCGACGCCCTGGAGGACGGTGTAGTTGTTGAACATCCCGCCCGAGCTCGCGCACGCGCCCATCGCGATGACCCACTTCGGCTCGAGCATCTGGTCGTACACCTGGCGAAGCGGCGCCGCCATCTTGTGGGTGACGCGCCCGGAGACGATCAGCAGGTCGGCCTGCCGCGGCGAGGAGCTGAAGCGCTCCATCCCGAAGCGCGCGATGTCGTAGCGCGACGAGACGATCGACATCATCTCGATCGCGCAGCACGCGAGCCCGAAGGTGTCGGGCCACACCGAGTTCGACTGCGCCCACGCGACCGCCTTCTGCACGGTCGTGATCAGGAGGGCGTCCTCGATCGAGTCGAGCTCCTGCTCGAAGGTGCCCGGCCCCTTGTCCGGCCACAGCGTCCGCTCCGTCCGGAGGCCGGCCTTCGCGGCGGGGCGGTCGGAGACCATCGGCAGCTTGCGCGCTAGTGCCACTCGAGCGCCCCCTTGCGCCAGACGTAGACGTACGCCACGGCGAGGATCGCGACGAACACGAGCAGCTCGACGAACCCGAACCAGCCGAGCAGCTCGAGCTGCACGGCGAGCGGGTACAGGAAGACGATCTCGATGTCGAAGAGGATGAAGAGCATCGCCGTGAGGTAGAAGCTCACGGTGAACCGGCGCTGCTGTCCCGGCGCCTCCTCGGAGACCCCCGACTCGAAGGGCAGCATCCGCTGCTTCGTGCGCGGTCCGTGGGGCGCGTCGCGAAGACGAACGAGAACATGATCATCGTCGCCGGGATCGCCGCCGCGAACGACCGCGTAGATGAGAAACGGGAGCCAGTCGGAGAGCACGCTGTCCTCTGGTCGCTGTCGGGGGCCGGTCGCCGCGAAACCTACCACTCTCGAGGGGCGGCACGAGGTCGCAGCCGATCCCGCTCGGAGAGCGCGTTTTCGGTGTCACAAAGTCGACCGTCCGGCGCCGTGCCGCGGGGCGCGGGTTGGCCGATCCGCCGTCTTGGCTACCATCAGTGCATGGAGATCGCCGAGCGCCCGACCGACGTCCTGCTCGACCTGACGCCGCTCGCCGCGGAGAAGGTCAAGGCGCTGATGGCCGAGGAGCCCGATGCGGAGTCCCTCGTGCTGCGCGTCGCGATCCAGGGAGGCGGCTGCTCGGGCTTCCAGTACGGGCTCGGCTTCGACTCCGGTGTCGGCGGAGGGCGACCACGAGCTCCTGCTCGAGGGCGTTCGCATCGTCGTCGATCCGTTCAGCGTCCCGTACCTGCAGGGCGCGACGATCGACTACATGAACGGCCTCCAGGAGTCCGGGTTCAAGATCGAGAACCCGAACGCGGTCTCCTCCTGCGGCTGCGGCCACTCGTTCCAGGTCGAGGAGGGCGAAGAGCTCCCCGAGGGAACGCACGCCGGCGGCTGCGGCTCGGGCTGCAGCCACTGAACCGGCGCTCCGCCGCCGCGACAGCGCCTAGATTCACCCCATGAGCGATCGTCCGTTGCGGGTCGCCGTGGTCGGCTCCGGCCCGGCCGGCTTCTACGCGGCCGGCGGCCTGCTCGCGAGCGACGACCCCGACGTCGAGGTCGACATGATCGAGCGGCTGCCGACGCCGTGGGGGCTCGTCCGGCTCGGGGTGGCGCCGGACCACCCGAACATCAAGGCGGTCTCGCGCGCGTTCGAGAAGATCGCGTCCCAGCCGGGGTTCCGGTTCTTCGGCAACGTCGACGTCGGCAGCGACGTGACGCACGACGAGCTCGCGGAGCGCTACGACGCGGTGCTCTACGCCGTCGGCGCGCAGACCGACCGGCAGCTCGGCATCCCGGGCGAGGAGCTGCCCGGCTCGTGGCCGGCCACTGCGTTCGTCGCCTGGTACAACGGCCACCCCGACTTCCAGGAGCTCGAGTTCGACCTGTCGCACGAGCGGGCGGTGGTGATCGGGAACGGCAACGTCGCGCTCGACGTCGCGCGCATGCTCGCGCTGACGCCGGAGGAGCTCGCCCCCACCGACACCACGGATGCGGCGATCGACGCGATCAACGCGGCGGGCGTCCGCGAGATCCTCGTGATCGGCCGGCGCGGGCCGGTGCAGGCCGCCTGGACGCCGGTCGAGGTCGGCGAGCTCGGCGAGCTGGCGGGCGCCGACATCCTCGTCGACCCGGACGACATGCGGCTCGACGCGGCGAGCGAGGCCGAGCTCGAGGCCGCGCCGCCGACGGTGAAGCGGAACGTCGACCACCTCCGGTCCTACGCGGAGCGGGAGCCCGCGGGGAAGCCGCGCGCGATCCGCCTCCGCTTCCTCGCGTCCCCCGTCGCGATCCTCGGTGACGAGAAGGTCGAGGCGATCGAGCTCGTCCGCAACGAGCTCGTCGACGGCAGGGCGGTCGCCACCGACGAGACGGAGACCGTGCCGTGCGGGATCGTCTTCCGGAGCGTCGGCTACCGCGGCGTCGAGCTTCCGGGCGTCCCGTTCGACGCGGGGAGCGGGACGATCCCGAACGAGGGCGGCCGCGTGCGGCCGGGCCTCTACGTCGCCGGGTGGATCAAGCGCGGCCCGAGCGGCGTCATCGGCACGAACAAGAAGGACGCGACCGAGACGGTCGAGCTGCTGCTCGCCGACGCCCGCGCCGGCGTCCTGCCTCCTGCGAGCGGGGACGATCTCGAGGAGCTCCTCGCGGAGCGCAGCGGTCGACCACGTCCTGTACTCGGGCTGGGAGGCGATCGACTCGGCGGAGCGGACGGCGGGCGAGCCGCGGGGCCGCCCCCGCGTGAAGCTCTGCACGTGGGACGAGCTGCTCGAGGCCGCCCGCACCCCGGGCGCCTGAAGCGTCCGCGACGGCACCGTCGCTAGAGTGGCCGCCGTGAGCGGGACGGCCGAGCGCGAGGAGCTGTGGGGCGGCGAGACCGCGAAGGCGGTCGCCAACTTCCCGGTCTCCGGCGAGCCGATCCCCGTCTCCGTCGCGCACTGGCTCGGCCGGATCAAGGCGGCCGCCGCGCGCGCGAACGCGGACCTCGGCCTCCTCGACGCCGGCCTCGCGCAGCGCATCGCGGCGGCGGGCGACCGGATCGCCGCCGGCGAGTTCGACGACCAGTTCCCGATCGACGTCTTCCAGACCGGGTCGGGGACGAGCTCGAACATGAACGCGAACGAGGTGATCGCCACCCTCGCCGGCGAGGACGTCCACGCGAACGACCACGTCAACATGGGCCAGTCCTCGAACGACGTCT
This sequence comes from uncultured Actinomycetes bacterium, assembly GCA_963712255.1. Taxonomy (GTDB): domain Bacteria; phylum Actinomycetota; class Thermoleophilia; order Gaiellales; family Gaiellaceae; genus Gaiella. Next base: position 91,201 of record CAVQHL010000014.1, on the reverse strand, counting down.
TCCCGTCGGCCGTCCACCTCGCCGCTCTCGACCGCGCGGTGAACGACCTGCTGCCGGCGCTCGAGCAGCTCGCCCACGCGCTGGAGGGCAAGGCGAAGGAGTTCGACGACGTCGTCAAGTCGGGCCGCACCCACCTGATGGACGCGGTCCCGGTCACGCTCGGACAGGAGTTCTCGGGGTACGCCGCTCAGGTGCGCCAGGGGATCGCCCGCGTGCAGGACGCGCTGCCGCGGCTCGGGCAGATCCCGCTCGGCGGCACGGCGACCGGGACGGGGCTGAACACCCACCCGGAGTTCGCGGCCAAGGTGCGCGAGCTGCTCCACGCCGCGACCGGCCTGCCCATCGCCGCGCCCGCCGACCCGTTCGAGGCCCAGGCGGCCCGCGACGGCCTCGTCGAGGCGTCCGGTGCGCTCAAGGTGGTCGCCGTCTCCCTCACGAAGATCGCGAACGACCTCCGCCTGATGGGCTCGGGCCCGCGCGCGGGCCTGTCGGAGCTGTTCCTGCCGGAGCTCCAGAAGGGCTCCTCGATCATGCCCGGCAAGGTCAACCCGGTGATCCCCGAGGTCGTGACCCAGGTCGCGGCCCAGGTGATCGGCAACGACACGGCGATCACGATCGGCGGCATGAACGGCCACTTCGAGCTGAACGTCTACGTGCCCCTGATCGCCCGGAACCTGCTCCAGTCGATCGGGCTCCTCGCGAGCGCGTCGCGCCTCCTCGCCGACAAGTGCGTCTCCGGCATCGAGGCGAACCGCGAGCGGAACGAGCAGTACGCCGAGGGCACGTTGAGCGCCGCGACGGCGCTCAACCCGTTCATCGGCTACGACAAGGCGTCGGAGATCGTGAAGGAAGCGTCGTCGTCGGGGCGGTCGCTACGCGACGTCGCCCGGGACGCGGGCGTGGAGGAGTCGGTGCTCGACGAGGCGCTCGACTACCACGCGCATGGCGAAGCCGCACGATCAGTAGCGGCGCTCGGCGCCGGAGCGAGCGGCGGGGGCGGCGGGCATTCGCGTACGAACCACGCGCGTCGGGACGCGCGCCGGCCGCACGCCAGGACCGGTCGCCGTAATCGCGGTCGGCGAGCAGGTCTCGAGCGAGGGGAACCGAACGAGGAAGCCGCCCCTGGCTCCGGCGCGCACGGTGACCATCCGGAGCACCGCACCGGAGTCGGTCACGCGCAGCCGGACGAGCGATCGCGGTACGAAGCCCGCGCCCTGAACCGTCAGTGACGGGCCGGGCGTGACCCGCAGTGTCGGGGTGGCGCGCCATCGCCGTCGACGCCAACAGCGTGCCGGCGCAGATCGCGCGCACCGTGACGATGGCGATCCGCATGACGGGAGTATCGAACGCCGATCCCGTTCCGCGCAGCTTCCGAACAGCATCCTTACAGGAACGCACGCGCGATATCACTCGATCGAGAGGGTTGATATCGGACGCTGAAAGGGTCATAGTCCCGCCGACACGTGTCAGGGGAGAGACACAGGTTCCTGCTTCGCATGCCGCTCGCGCTCCGCGAGCGTCTCGTCGAGGCTGCGTCCCGGTCCGGGCGGAGCCTCAACAGCGAGATCGTCTCGCGTCTCGAGACGAGCCTGGAAGAGGAGGCTCTCGAACCGCCACGGCGCACGCGACCGCGTGCGCGATCTCTAGCCAGGGGGACATCGATGACACGCAGAAGGAGGCACGCGCTCGCCGCGTGCGGCCTGACGCTCGCGCTCGCCGTCGCGGCGGTCGCAGGGCTCACGCTGTCGGGCGAACTCGGGCACGACGGCTGCGACGAGCAGCGGCGAGATGCCCACCGCGCTCGGTGCGCATCTCGCGAAGCTCAGCAAGGCCATCCCGGGCACCGGGGGCGAGTCCGCCGAAGGGCCGGGCAGCGCGGAGGAGCAGGAGTTCGCCGCGCTCGCGTATCCGGACACCGATGTCTCCCTGGCGAAGCTCCAGGCGATGCGCGCCGCAGGCGCGGCGCTCAAGGGCAAGTTCCCGAGGGGAAGGGCAGCAAGGGCTCGTGGGTCTCGGTCGGCCCGAGCAACGCGCTCTATCCGGCGACGCCGTTCCGCAACTCGTTCAGCTACGTGCCGGCCGAGTACTCGGCCGGCGGCCGCACGACCTCGCTCGCGATCGCGCCGACCTGCAAGCCGGGCAACTGCCGGCTCTGGCTCGGCGTCGCCGGCGGCGGCGTCTGGCGCACGAAGAACGCGCTGGCCGGGAACCCGAACTGGGAGTTCCTCTCCGGCTCGTTCGGGATCCAGGCGATCGGCTCGATCATCGTCGACCCGAACGACCCGTCCGGCAACACGATCTACGCGGGCACCGGCGAGGCGAACGCGTCCGGCGACTCCGCCGCGGGCGTCGGCCTCTACAAGTCGACGAACGGCGGCGACACGTGGACGGGCCCGCATCGGCGCTGAACGTGTTCAACGCCCGCGCCATCGGCGCGATCGCGGTCAAGCCCGGGCAGCCCGAACACGCTCTACGTCGGCACGACCCGCGCCGTCGCGGCATGGCGTCGGTCTCGCTCGAGCGGCGTCTCGGTCATCCCGGGCGCCGCCGAAGTGGGGCCTCTACAAGTCGACCGACGGCGGCGCGACGCTGGACGTTCATCCACAACGGCTCCGCGAACGCCGCCGCCGTGCACCGGCGACGCGACCGAGTCCATCAACGGCGCGCCGTGCTCGCCGCGCGGCGTCCGCCACGTCGAGCTCGATCCCGACCGAACCCGGACATCGTCTACGCCTCGCTCGTACGCCCGCGGCGTCTGGCGCTCGCCGGACGGCGGCGCGACCTGGACGCAGATCAAGCCGTCGCTCAACGCCGCGGTCATCCACGACGCGGCCCGAGCCATCGCCGTCACGAAGCTCGCCGAACGGCAAGACGCGGATGTACGTGTACGAGGGCAACATCGGCGCCCCGACGCGCGGCTGTTCCGCACCGACGACGTCGCGACCGGCGTGCCCGGTGTTCACGGACCTGACGAGCGCGAACGTCGCCGACCCCGGCTTCGCGACGTACAACCTCTGCACGGGCCAGTGCTGGTACGACGTCTTCGTCTACACGCCCGAAGGGCCACCCGGACATCGTCTACGCCGGCGGCTCGTACTCGTACGGCGAGGACGATCGCGAACAAGCGGGCGCGTGGTCCTCTCGACCGACGCCGGCGTCAGCGGCACCGACATGACGTTCGACGGGACGGACTCGCTCCACCCGAACGGGCTGCATCCCGACCAGCACGCCTCGTCACCAACCCGAACAACCCGATCCAGTTCTTCGAGGCGAACGACGGCGGCGTGATGCGCTCGAGCGGCGAGCTTCGTCGACCGCTCGGCGTGGTGCGACGACCCGAACCGCGGGCTCTCGCGGCGCCGCGCTCGCGCGCTGCCAGCAGATGCTCTCGAGGATCCCGTCGAAGCTCGAGGGCATCAACAAGGGCCTGCCGACGCTCCAGTTCCAGAGCCTGTCGGTCAGCCCGCACAACACGAAGCTGCTGCAGGGCGGCACGCAGGACAACGGCACGTGGGAGACGCCGGGCAACCCGGTCAAGTGGGAGAACACGATGATCGGCGACGGCGGCCAGTCCGGCTTCGACGTCGCGATGCCCGAGTTCCGCTTCCACACGTTCTTCGACGCGTCGCCGGACGTGAACTTCTACGGGCGGCGACATCGCCGACTGGATCTGGATCGCCGATCCGATCTTCGGCACGCGGCGGCCAGTTCTACGTGCCGATCATCACCGACCCGGTGGTGTCAGCGGCACGATGTTCGCCGGCACGGACCAACGGTCTGCCGGACGAAGACGCACGGCCTCGGGACGATGACGCTCGCCGAGGTCCAGCAGCACTGCAACGAGTGGACGGGCGACTTCGCCGTCCGTGCGGTGACTGGGCGGAGCTCGGCCACACCGTCGGTGACCGCCGCTGCTCGGGGCGACCGTGCGGGTGGCGCAGTCGCCGCGGTCGAGCGGACGAGCGGGGACACGTCGACGGCGTGGGCGGCGACGACCACCGGCCGCGTGTTCATCTCGAAGAACGTCGACGCCGATCCGGCCGGGGCGGTGACGTGGACGCGGCTCGACGACGACTCGCGCGATCGACCCGAACCGGTTCGTCAGCGAGCATCTACGTCGACCCGGCGAACGGCGAACCACGCGTGGGTCTCGTACAGCGGGCTTCGACGCCACGACGCCGGCGACGCCGGGTCACGTGTTCGAGGTGACCTACAACCCGGGCACGGGGACGTCGACCTGGGTCGACCGCTCGTACGACCTCGGCGACCTGCCGATCAACGACTCGTGCTCGACGACGTCGACGGGTGACCTCTACGCGTCGACCGACTTCGGCGTGCTTGTGCCTCGCGGCCGGCACGACGACGTGGACGACGGCCGCGCCGGGCATGCCGAACGTCGAGGTGCACGAGCCTCGACGATCGTCGCCGGGCGAGCAGATCCTCTACGCGGCGACGCACGGCCTGCCGCACCTGGACGCTGAACCTGGGCTAGACTCGCTCGCTGACACCGACGGGGAGGGCCGCTGATGCGGCCTCCCCCATCTCAGGTGCTGTCGGCTCGGCCGCGCCCGATTACAGTGCGGCCGGTGCATCGCCCGTGGTCACCCCTGCGCGCGCTCGGTGCAGCCTTCGTGGCGATCCTGTTCGCACTCCCGCTCGTCTTCATGATCAGCGGGTCGCTCCGCCCGCCCGGCCTCCCACCGCCCTCCTCGCCGCAGCTCGTGCCGGATCCCCTCGGCCTCGGCAGCTACGGGCGCGCCTTCGACCTGGTCGACCTCGGCCGCTATACGTTCAACTCGCTGGTCGTCGTGGCGCTGGTCGTCCCGCTCACCGTGGTCGTCGCGTCGTGGGCCGGCTTTGCGATCGCCCGGCTCGGAGGCCGCTCAGCGGCTCTCCTCGTCGCGGTCTCGATCGCGGCGCTGATGGTCCCGCACGACCGCACTCATCGTCCCGCGCTTCACGCTCTATCGCCTCCTCGGCGTCACGGACACGTGGGTCCCGCTGGTCGCGCCGGCACTGCTCGGGACCTCGCCGCTCTTCGTCCTCCTCTACGCGGTCGCCTTCCGGCGCCTGCCGCGCGATCTCTACGACGCGTGCGCGCTCGAGTCGCTCGGTCCCTTCGCGACCTGGCGCCGCGTCGCCATGCCGCTCGTCGCGCCCGTGACGGCCGCGGTCGCGGTCCTGGCGTTCGTCGTGAGCTGGGGCAGCGCGCTCGAGCCCGCTCGTGTACCTGTTCGATCCCGCGCTGTACACGCTTCCCCTCGGGCTGCGTTCGCTCGCCGTGCTCGACCGGTCGGACTACCCCGTCTTCCTCGCCGGGTGCGTCGTCGCGACGGCACCCGTGCTGCTCGCATTCCTCGTCGCCCAGCGTTGGCTACCGCTCACCCGGAAGGGAGCAGAATGGCTCGCTCGCTGATCGCGTTGGTCCTCGTCGCCGGCACTGCGATGCTCGCCGCCGCGTGCGGCTCGTCCGAGGAGGGGCCGGTGCGGTTCCTCGTCTTCGGCGACCCCGAGGAGATCCAGGCATACCGCCAGGTCGCCGCCGACTACGAGGAGCAGTCAGGCGACGATGTCCAGCTCGTCGAGGCGAGCGACCGTTCCGACCTGATCGCGCGGCTCTCGACCTCGATCGCCGGCCGGCGCGCCACCCGACGTCTTCCTCATGAACTACCGCTACTACGCGCAGTTCGCAGCGCGAGAGGCGCATCGAGCCGGTCACGGAGCGCCTGGACGGATCCGAGGCCTTCGAGCGGGAGGACTTCTACCCGATTGCGATGGATGCATTCCGCTGGCGAGGGGAGCAGCTCTGCATACCGCAGAACATCTCGAGCCTGGTCGTCTACTACAACCGCGACCTCTTCGAGAAGTACGGGGTGCCGGAGCCGGAGGACGACTGGACCTGGAACACGATGGTCGGCCACGCCGCGACTCTCACCCGGGACGCGAACGGCCGGCAGATCCGCCCGGGCGACCCCGACTCAGGCGGCGCCACCGCGGCCGTCTACGGGCTCGGGGTGGAGCCGTCGATCATCCGCGTCGCGCCGTTCGTCTGGTCGAACGGCGCGCGAGCTCGTGGACGACGACGCAAAGCCGACACGCTTCACGCTCGACACGCCCACGGCGCAGGAGGCGCTCCGCGGCTTCCTCGACCTGCGGCTGGCGTACGGGGTGATCCCGAGCGACGTGGAGGTAGAGGCGCAGGACGACGAGACCCGGTTCGCCAACGGCGGGCTGGCGATGCTCCTGTCGTCCCGCCGCTCGACGCCGCTCTTCCGCACCATCACCGAGTTCGACTGGGACGTCGCGCCGCTGCCGCGGTGGACGGAGCGGGCCGGGATCCTCCATTCGGACGCGTTCTGCATCACCTCCGCCTCCGAGCGCAAGAACACCGCGTGGGGCTTCGTGGAGTACGCACTGGGACCCGAGGGCCAGGTGACGCTCGCCGAGAGCGGCAGAACCGTCCCGTCGCTCATCGAGGTTTCGCAATCGGAGGCGTTCCTCGATCCGTCGAAGCCGCCGAAGCGCGCACGCGTCTTCCTGGACGGCATCCCCTCGATCAGAGTGCTCCCGGTCGATCTCGACGTGGCCCGAGATCGAGGACGCGACAGGGCCGATCCTCGAGAACGGGCTCTACCTCGGTCAGCCCGCCTCCGAGGTCGCCGAGCGGATCGACCGCGTCACGCGCCCGCTGTTCGCGCGTGGGGAGACGCCCTGAGCGGTCTCCGTCTCGAGGGTCTCACAAAGCGCTACGGCGACGTCGAGGCGCTCGCCCCGCTCGACCTCGAGGTCGGCGAGGGCGAGCTCCTGGCGGTCGTCGGCCCCTCCGGCTGCGGGAAGACGACGCTCCTCCGGCTGATCGCCGGGCTTGAGGAGCCGACTGCCGGACGGGTCTTTCTCGGCGAGAGCGACGTGACGGGCTGGCGCCCCGGTCGCCGCAACGTGGCGATGGTCTTCCAGAGCTACGCGCTCTTCCCGCATCTGACGGTCGAGCAGAACATCGGCTTCGGGTTGACCGTGCGCGACGTCCCGGTCGCCGAGGCGGCGCCCGCGGGTCCACGCGGCGGCCGCGCTCGTGGGGTGCACGGAGCTTCTTGCACGGCGGCCTCACGAGCTCTCGGGCGGCGAGCGTCAGCGGGTGGCGCTCGCCCGAGCACTCGTGCGCGAGCCGGCGCTGCTGCTCCTCGACGAGCCGCTCTCGAACCTCGACACGTCAGATGCGCGTCGCGGTCCGTGCCGAGCTCAAGGAGATCCACCGACGCGTCGGCGCGACGACGGTCCACGTCACGCACGATCAGGTCGAGGCGCTCGTTCTCGGCGACCGCATCGCGGTGCTGAACGCGGGGGTCGTGCAGCAGGTCGGCGCGCCCGACGAGGTCTGGGCCGCGCCGCGGAACCGCTTCGTGGCGACGTTCGTCGGCACGCCTGCCATGAACGTCCTCCCGGCGCGAGGACCGCTGACCCCCGCCGACGTACCGGCGGCGGCGCACGAACTGGGCGTCCGCCCCGAGCACGTCTCGCTCGGCGGCCGCGGCCAGCCGGCCACGGTCACCCTCGTCGAGCCTGTCGGGAGCGAGGCGTACGTCCATCTGCGCGTCTCGGATGCGTCGCTCGTCGCGCGCGTGCCGACGGAGGCGCGACCCGAGCCGGGCGCGGACCTTTCCGTCTCGCTCGATCCCGCGCACCTGCACTTCTTCGACGCTGCGGGCGATCGGATCGGATCGCCGTGAGCGAGCGTCGGGTCCTCGGGTTGATGCTCGCCCCGTACATCCTCGGCCTCGTCGCGCTCGTCGCGATCCCCGCCCTCGCGACCTTCGGACTCGCGCTGACGGACTACGACCTGATCCGGTCACCCGACGTCGTCGGCCTCGACAACTTCCGTGAGCTCGTCGACGACCGCATCTTCCGGATCGCCCTCGTGAACTCGCTCGTCTTCGCTGCCGTGGCGGTCCCGCTTCGGCTCCTCGCGGCGCTGGGCCTGGCGCTGCTGCTCCATCGCGGCGGCCGGGGTGTGGGCGTTGCACGCTCGGCGGTCGTGCTGCCGATGATCGTGCCCGAGCTCGCGTACGGGCTCCTCTGGCTCTGGCTGCTCAACCCGCTCTACGGCCCTATCAACGGACTGCTGACGATCGGAGGCGAGAACGGAGAGACGGTCCTCGGCCGACAGCCGCCGCAGTGGCTCACGGATCCGAACGACGCGCGGATCGCGATGGTACTGCTCAGCGTGTTCCTGATCGGCGAGGGGTTCGTGCTGCTGCTCGTGGCGCGCCGTGCGATCCCCGCCGACCTCTACGAGCTCGCCGCGCTCGAGGATGCGACGTGGTGGGACGTGTTCCGCCGCGTCACGCTGCCGCTGATGCTTCCCGTCCTCGTCCTGCTCGGCCTGCGGGACGTCGTGCTGAGCTTGCAGCTCAACCTCATTCCCGCGCTGGTCGTGACCGACGGCGGGCCGCCCGATTACGGGACGACGTACCTCGGGCTGTTCGTCTACCGGAACGGCTTCGAGTACCTCCGCTACGGCTACGCCGCCGCGGCGACGGTGGTTCTCGTCCTCATGACCGCCGCGATCGTCGTCGTCCAGCTCTTGCTGCTCCGTCGCTGGCGCGGCCGGTTGCTCACCTGAGACTCAGGCGGGGCTCACGGGAAGCGGCGCCGCGCAGTCGGGCAGCTTCGCCGGATGCCAGAGAAGGAGCTCTCCGCCCGCGGGGCGGGCGACGATCGTGACACCTTGCGCACACCGCAGCCGCCCGGTCAGGCGCAGCCCTTCGAACGTGGTGCGGAACCGGCCGCCGTCGGTCGTCCTGACGGTACGGGTGACCCGCAGAGAAGGTGCGCGAACCGTGATCACGACCCTCGTCTCCGGCTGGAAGCCGCTGCCCGAGAGTACGACCGGCGTGCGGTCGACGAGCGTGAGCCGAGGCCCGGTCGCGGCGTGTACGTTGGCTCCCAGGAGAAGCGCGGCCACGCAGACGGAGCCAAGGCAGTCCCGCCTTCATGAAAAAGAGGATCTCATGTGATTGTTGGGTTTACGTGAACGACCGACGTGGTTAGACTCCCGCCGCCTAGGCCCCGAGGGGGCCTCCGAATCCAGGGGAGAACCACGTGACGAAGAGAGCACTCTGGCTCTCGCTCGTGCTTGCGCTGACAGCCGTAGTGCTGTCCGTCGTGGCGGCAGCGCCGGCGACCAGCGCGAACACGCAGCGATTCGACATCGAGACCAAGCACGCGGGCGTAGCCGTGCAGAGCGGTGTGTTGCCGCTCGAGCGCACGCCGACGACACAGTCGGTCGAACGCGCAGCGGGTGCGACCGCGCGGATGTCTGCGCTCGCCGCCGATCCGCCACTCGGGACGACGAGGATGATGCCCGTGCTGGACGACGTCTTCGGCGTCTACCGGATCCGCCAGTTCACACTCCGCGCGATCGGCGAGCACGTGGAGATCTGGGTACAGAGCCACACAGCCGGACGCACAGGGCGTCTCGGGCACCAGCTTCCTCCCGGGCGACTGCCGCAACAACCGAACCGCGATCACCGACCCGCAGCTCGCGTCGATGGTGCACGAGTTCGACACGAACATGTACCCGAAGGAGTCGGAAGCATTCAGCGTGCCGCCGACGCGTGACGGGACCGACGCCGTCCTGACGCAAGCCGGATTCGGCAGCTATCTCGGGCGACGGCGACAAGATCGTCACCCTCGTCTCGAACGTCAGGGACACGAACTTCTACAGCCTCAACAACCCGACAGGCCTCGGCTACATCGCCGGGTTCTTCTCGTCGCAGGTGAACGACTTCCTCGATCGCAACGTCATGACGATCGATGCCTTCGACTGGCTCCACCGGACGGGCGCGAACCCGCCGGACGAGCCCGTCCCGGGCAACTTCTGCACGAGCGCGCCCGCGCGGCCGTTCCTCTACGAGGGCGTCTTCGCGCACGAGTACCAGCACCTGCTCGAGCACTACGAGGACGGCGACGAGGTCAACTGGATCAACGAGGGCCTTGCCGACTGGGCGCAGACGCTGACCGGCTACGTCAACCCGGCGCTGCCGGTCACGGACAAGGGCTTCGACAGCCACATCCAGTGCTTCACCGGCTTCCTCGAGGTGGCCACCCCTGCCAACGTCAATCCGTCCACGAACTGCGGTCCCGAGAACTCCCTCACGCGGTGGGAGGACCAGGGCCCGCTCGAGATCCTCGCGGACTACGGCGCGGCCTACACGATGATGGAGCTGCTCCACGGGCGCTACGGAACCGCGTACATGAGCGCCTTGCACCGGGGTGACGCGAACGGCTTCGACGGCGTCGACGAGGCGCTCGCGGCGACGGGCAACGGAAAGGCCGACGCCCAGTCGATCTTCGACGACTGGACGCTCGCCGTCGCTCTGGACGGGCTGATCGACGACGGCTACAAGACGCTCGGCTCCGCGAAGGAGAAGAGCTTCACGGTGCCGACGCTCGACACGACAATCCGGTGGGCCTCGGCGAACGCATACTCGACGCCGGGCGCGCCGTCGAACGGCTCGGACTACGTCCAGCTGCGGAACGGGTCGCAGATGCTGACGGGCGGCCAGATCCAGTCGCTCGGCTTCAAGGGTGCGACCACCCTGCCGACGGCGCCGCTCGCCTGGACGATCGCGGCGAACCCGCCCGGCCAGACGGGTGACCCCGCGCTGTACTCGGGCTCGGGCACCGATCGGGACGAGGCGGCGGTCACGCCGATCACGGTCCCGGCCGGCTCGCCGAGCCTGACGTTCAACGCGCTGTGGGATCTCGAGACTCGGGTGGGACTTCGCGTTCGTCCAGATCTCGACGGACGGCGGCGCGACGTACACCTCGATCCCGTGCACGGACACGACGACGGATCACGATCCGGGCGCCGTGGCCGAGGTCGTCGAGAAGCTGCCGGGCTTCACCGGCGTCTCCGGCGGCACCGGCGTCTGGACGGCGCAGACCTGCAGCCTCTCGGCCTATGCCGGCCAGAGCGTGCTGCTGGCCTTCCGCACCGTCCATGACCCGGCGGTCGAGGGCAACGGCGTGCTCGACCCGTCCGGCTTCTGGGTCGACGACATCACCGTCGGTGGCGACGCTCGTCTCCGACGGCTCGTCGCTCGAGCCGTTCAAGTCGCTGTCGCAGACGCGGCCGACCGCGGTGTCGAACTTCACGGTGACGCTGCTCAGCATCGACTCGAAGAGCAAGAAGATCACCGTCAAGCGCTTCCCGCTCACGGGCGAGTTCTCGATCAGCGGGCAGGCGAACGTCCAGAAGTACATCGACAAGAAGGCCGACTTCGTCGGCGCGGTCGTGACCTACAACGACCCGAGCGAGTCGGTGACGCAGTACGCGCCGTACCAGCTCACGGTCAACGGCGTCGTCCAGCCGGGCGGCGCCTAGGCGCCATCGTCGTGGGGCCTGCCGAACGGGCAGGCCCCACGACACTCAATGCGGCGGTCGCTCCTGGTCCGACTCGAACTCGCCGGGCGTCGAGCCGAAGCGCTCCTGCATGATGTTCTCGGCCTTCTGCTCCGCGTACTCCTTGTCCGCTGCGTCGATCTCCGCGTCCTCGAGCGCGTCGCTCTTGTCCGGGTCGGTGCGGATCCAGCCGAGGATGGTGTCCTTGAGTGCCATGCCGCGACCGTAGCGCCGGCGGGCTCAGTACGCAACCGCGCCGCGGCCGGTCTCGGCCGCGTGCTTCTGCTCGTCGGCGCGGTAGCTCGACCGGACGAGCGGGCCTGCGAAGACCGAGCCGAACCCGAGCGCCTCGCCCTGCTCGCGCAGCCAGCGGAACTCGTCCGGGTGCACCCAGCGGTCGATCTGCGCGTGCTTCGACGACGGCTGCAGGTACTGGCCGATGGTGACGACGTCGACGCCGTTCTCGCGGAGATCGCGCATCGTCTCGACGATCTCCTCGTTCGTCTCGCCGAGGCCGACGATGATCCCGGACTTCGTCATCACCGGGTAGTCGGCCACCTCCTTCGCCCGCCGGAGGAGCCAGAGGGCGCCGTCGTACGTCGCCTTCGCCCCCCGCATGTTGCGGTGGAGCCGGCGGACCGTCTCGATGTTGTGGTTGAACACCTCGGGCCGCGCGCCGAGCACCGTCGCGAGCGCGGCCTCCTCGACGCCGAGGAAGTCGGGCGTGAGCACCTCCACCGACGAGTCCGGCAGCTTCGCCTTCAGCGCGCGGATCGTCGCCGCGAAGTGCCCCGCGCCGCGATCCTCGAGGTCGTCGCGGTCGACGGAGGTGACGACGACGTGCCGGAGCCCCATCGTCGCGGCCGCCTGGGCGAGCCGGAGCGGCTCGAGCGGGTCGGGCGCATGCTCGGGCCTGCCCGAGTTGACGTAGCAGTAGCGGCACGCGCGCGTGCACGTGTCGCCGAGGATCTGGAACGTCGCCGTGCCGCGTCCCCAGCACTCGCCGATGTTCGGGCAGCGTGCCTCCTCGCACACCGTGACGAGGCTCGCGCCGTGGAGCAGCTTGCGCACGTCGTAGTACCGGCCGTCGGCGCTCGGCGCTCGCACCTTCATCCACTCGGGGCGGCGCGGGCGCTCTGCGACGGGGAGCGACGTCTGCATGCGAGCCAGTCTAGATCCGGGTCGTCCGGCGCGGCCGTCGACCCTCAGGGCGAGGTGGCGTGCCCCGCGACAGGCTGTCGGACGAGGCCGGCGATCTCGTCGACCGAGAGCTCCTCGAACCGGAGGCCGAACACCTCGGCGGCAGCGGTCGCCGCGACGGGACGGACGTCGTCCACGTGCGTCGGCCGGCCGAGCTCGCGCGCCATGGTCGTGAACTGCGCGCCCTCGAGGCCGCAGGCGGTGATCCAGTCGGTGAACGGCGCCGGGTCGAGGTCGACGTTCAGCGCGTACCCGTGCGTCGTCACCCACCGCGACGCGTGGACGCCGATCGACGCGATCTTCCGCGGCCCGTGGCCGTCGCGCGGCGGCATCCAGACACCGGTGAGCCCCTCGATCCGGACAGCGGCGAGCTGCGATGCGGCCAGCGTGCCGATGATCGCCTCCTCGAGATCGCGGACGTATCGCTTGAGGTCGCGCCCGTGCCGGTTGAGGTCGAGGATCGGGTAGCAGACGAGCTGGCCGGGGCCGTGGTACGTGGACTTGCCGCCGCGGTTCGTCTCGACGACGTCGACCTGGACGTCGTCGGGGAGGTGCAGCTCCGCGGTCTCGTCCGTTCGCCGCCCCAGGGTCACGACGGGCTCGTGCTCGAGCAGGAGCACCGTGTCCTGCAGCGACCCGTCGATCACCGCGCTCGCGATCGACCGCTGGAGATCGAGCGCCTCGGCGTACGGCGTCAGGCCGGGAAGGGAGACGAGGTATGCGCCTGCCATCGATCCCAGCCTAGACGTCGCGTTCGTCGGCGAGCCGCTGGCCGAACATCCACCGATGACCCTCGGGATCCTCGGCCGTGTACAGGCGCATCCCGGCCTCGGGTGAGTTCTCGAGTGGCCGGATCACGGTCGCTCCCGCGGCGACGGCTCGGGCGTGATGCGCGTCGACGTCGTCGACCGCGACGAACAGGCCGTCGACGACCCACGGGTTGTCCTGCCAGCGCCGGGCCTGCTCACACGTCTCCCGATGGCGCTTCGGGCCGCGGTACTCGGCGTTCGGCGTCGCGAGCATCACGACGTCGCCGTCCCGCTCCAGCTCGGCGTGTCTGACCGTGCCGTCCTCCTCCGCGTACCGCTGCTCGCGACGTTCGCTGAAGCCGAAGGCCTCGGTGAGCCAGTCGATCGCGGCGGCGGCATCCTCGTAGGCGATCATCGGGACGATCCGCTGCATCGGCGGCCTCTACGTCGGGCGCTCGTCGAAGCGCGGCAGCCCGTCCTCGGGGAGCGTCTCCCACGGGGCGACGGAGCGCACGAAGATGTGCGCCCGCGGCTGCTGGTCGAGACCGGAGTCGAGCGTCGTGAGCCGCACCGCCGAGGCCTCCGACTCGGGGTACCCCGCGCCGAACAGGTTCGAGCCGCACGTAGCGCAGAACGTCTTCGCCTTGCCGTCTGCCGGCTGGTAGGTGCGGAGCAGCTCCTCGCCGTCGAGGATCTGGATCTCGCTCGGTGGGGATCAGGCCACTCGTCGTGCCGCCGCCGCCGGAGAGCTTCTTGCAGCTCGCGCAGTGGCAGTGCACGACCCCGTCGAAGGGGGCGGTCAGCTCGAAGCGGACTGCGCCGCACAGGCAGCTCCCCTGCATCGATGCGACCCGCCCGCCGGTGTTACGCGCCGGCATCGCTCCAGCCCTCGAGCCGGGCACGCAGGTCGCGGAGGAAGCCGCCGCTGTACGCGCCGTCGACGAGCCGGTGGTCGTACGTGAGGGTGATGTTCATCAGCGGCCGGATCGCGATCACGTCCTGCCCGAGCGCGTCCTGCACGACCCACGGCCGCTTGACGAGCGCGTACGTCCCGAGGATCGCCGCCTGCGGCTGGCTGATCACCGGCGTCCCGTGGAACGTCCCGTACCCGCCGGGGTTCGTGATCGTGAACGTGCCGCCCTGGACGTCGTCCGGCATGAGCTTCTTCGTCCGCGCGCGCTCTGCGACGTCGGCGATCGCGCGGGCGATCCCGAGCAGGTTCAGGTCCTGCGCGTTGCGGATGACCGGGACGATGAGGCCCTTGCCCTCCTCGAGCGAGACCGCGATCCCGACGTTGACGAACGAGCGGGTGACGATCTTCTCGCCGCGGATCTCGCCGTTCACCCACGGCCAGTCGCGGAGCGTCTCGATCGCCGCCTTCGTGACGAAGGCGAGGTACGTCGGGTTGACGCCGTGCTTCGCCTGGTACTCCTTCTTCAGCGCCTCGCGCGCGGCGACGACCCTCGACATGTCGACCTCGATCGCGCTCGTGACGTGCGCGGACGTGTCGAGCGAGCGGCGCATGTGCTCGGCGATCCCGCGCCGCATCGCGTTCATCGGCTCTTCCTGCTCCCCGACGCTCGAGGCGATCGCGACGGGGGTCGGCGGGACGGGCGTCGGCGGCGCTGGCGGCGGCCGGCGCAGCGGCAGGAGCAGGCGCGGGCGCAGCGGGCGCGGGTGGCGCAGCCGGTGCGGGAGCCGCCTCGGGCGCCGGCGCCGCGGGGGCGGGCGCAACGGCCTCGGGCGCTGCCTCGGGAACCACCTCGGCCGGCGCGGGCGCGGGCGGTGCCGCGGCCGCTCCCGACTCGATGTACGCGAGGATGTCCTTCTTCGTCACACGGCCACCCTGGCCCGTCCCGGGGATCGCGCCCGGGTCGACGTTGTGCTCGGCGGCGATCCGCGCGACCACCGGGGAGATGAACGTCCTCCCGTTGCCGGCCGCGGCGGCCTCTGCGGCCTCCGCCTGCGCTGCGGCGGCCGGAGTCGGAGCGGCAGGAGCAGGCGCGGGCTCGGCGGGCGCGCTCGGTGTCTCGGCGGCTGCCACGGGAGCCTCTGCCGCGGGCGTCTCCTCGGCCACGGCAGGCGGCGGGGCTTCGGGCGCGGCGGGCTCGGGCACGGCGCCGGCCGGTGCGATGACCGCGAGCACGCTCCCGACCTCGACGGTCTCGCCCTCCTGGACGCGGATCTCGGAGACGATGCCCTCGCCCGGGCTCGGAACCTCGGTGTCGACCTTGTCGGTGGAGATCTCGAGCAGCGGCTCGTCGCGCGCGATCTCCTCGCCGACCTGCTTGAGCCAGCGCGTGATCGTCCCTTCGGACACCGAGACGCCCATCTGGGGCATCACGACCTCGACCTGGGTTCCCGTGCTGCTCATCTCTCCTCCTGTCGGGGCGTGGCTCGCCGTCCTCAGTACGCCGCCAGGTCGCGGACCGCCGCTGCGACGTCCTCGACCTGCGGGATGTATGCCTTCTCGAGCGTCGGCGCAAACGGCACCGGGGCGTCGGGCGCGGCGAGACGCCGGATCGGCGCGTCGAGCTGCTCGAACGCCTCCTCCGCGATCGTCGCCGCGATCTCGGCGCCGAAGCCGCCGGTCCTCGTGTCCTCGTGGAGGACGAGCGCCTTCGAGCAGCGCGCGACGCTCTCGAGCACCGCGTCGCGGTCCCACGGGATCAGCGTCCGGAGGTCGAGGATCTCGACGGAGATCCCCTCCTCCGCGAGCTTCGTCGCCGCGTCGTCCGCCGTGTACACCATGGCGCCCCACGTGATCAGCGTCACGTCGTCGCCCTCGCGGTGCACGCGCGCCTTCCCGAACGGCGTCGTGTAGCGGTCGTCGGGCACCTCGCCCTTGATCCGCCGGTACAGGTGCTTGTGCTCGAAGTAGAGGACCGGGTTCGGGTCCTCGATCGACGTCGCCAGCAGGCCCTTCGCGTCCTCCGGCGTCGCCGGGCAGACGATCTTCAGGCCCGGGATGTGGGCGAAGCTCGACTCGGGGTTCTGCGAGTGGAACGGCCCGCCGGAGAAGCCGCCGCCCGAGGGCAGGCGCAGGACGATCGGGATCGGCGTGCCCGCCCGGTAGCGCTGCTTCGCGGCGACCGTGACGAGGTGGTCCCAGGCGCACGAGACGAAGTCGGCGAACTGCATCTCGGCGATGGGCCGCAGGCCCATCAGCGCCGCGCCGGTGGCGCCGCCGACGATCGCGGTCTCCGAGAGCGGCATGTCGAGCACGCGGTGGGCGCCGAACTCCTCCTGGAAGCCCTGCGTCACCTTGAACGCGCCGCCGTAGACGCCGACGTCCTCGCCGAGCACGAACACGCGCTGGTCGCGACGCATCTCCTGCCGGAGCCCGTCGCTGATCGCCTGGAGGTAGGTCTTCTCGGCCATTACTTGTGGTGGGGGGTCTCGAGCTCTTCGGGAGTCGCGAAGACGCCGTCGAGCAGGGTTGCCGGATCGGGGAGCGGCGACTCCTCCGCGCGCTGGATCGCCTCGTTCAGGATGCGCTTGACCCCGTCGCGGATCTCGTCCTCCTCCTCGTCCGTGAGCGAGGCGTTGTCGCGGAGCCAGCCGCGGAACCGCTCGAGCGGGTCGCGCTGGGCCCACTCCTCGAACAGCTCCTTCGGGACGTAGTAGGCGTCGTCGTGGACGGCGTGCCCTTCCATCCGGAGGGTCACGGACTCGATCAGCGTCGGCCCGCCTCCCTCGCGCGCCTTCTCGATCGCGCGCTTCGCCTCGCGATAGACGGCGAGCACGTCGGTGCCGTCGACGACGACGCCGTCGAAGCCGTAGGCGGCGGCCCGGTCGGCGAGATGGTCGACGGCGTACTCGAGATGGGACGGCGTCGAGTAGGCCCACTGGTTGTTGTCGATGACGAAGACGACCGGGAGGCGGCGGACGCCGGCGAGGTTCATGCCCTCGTGCGCGTCGCCGCGCGCGGAGGCGCCCTCGCCGCACCAGGCGATCGCGACGCGCTTCTCCTCGCGGATCATGAAGGCGAGCCCCATGCCGACCGCGACCGGCAGCATCGCCGGGAGGTGGCTGACCATGGCGTAGAGCCCGAGCCGCGAGTCGCCCATGTGGACGTTCCCGTCGCGGCCGGCCATCGGCCCGTCGACGCGCCCCATGTACTGCGCGAAGACGCGCCACGGCTCGATCCCGCGCGAGACGTGGACGCCCATGTCGCGCTGCAGCGGGGTCCCGACGTCGTTCGGCCCCATCGCGGTCGCGACTCCGACGGCAGACGCCTCGTTCCCGCGGCCCGTGTAGAAGGAGCCCGGGATCTTGCCCTGCTTGTAGAGGATGTGCCCGCGCTCCTCGATCCCGCGCGTGAGCAGCATGTTGCGGTACATGCCGAGCAGGTCCTCGCGGTCGAGGCCCGCCTCCTTCACCTCTTGCAGCGTCTCGACGGGCTCGGCTTCTCTCACTGCCATGCGTCGCTCTCCCCTCGGGGTCAGGTCCGGGTGCAACTGTATCCGCTCGGGCGGCGGCCGTAACATGACGCCGTGGCGCCCGCGAAGCGCAACTGGATCCAGGAGGAGCGCCGCCGGACGCTCGGCGATTGGGTGGCGTTCTGCCCCGGCTGCGGGCACGTCGCGCGCTACTTCGAGGAGCACGAGGACGAGCGTCAGACGACGTGTCCGCAGTGCTCGACGGAGCTCCTCGCGCGCTGTCCCACGTGTGACGCACGGCTGCCCTCGGCCTTCCAGGTCGAGTGCGAGGAGTGCGGTGCGGAGCTCCGGCCGAACGAGCTCTTCGGCAGTGCGATCCGCCGTCGCGGGCCGCTAGCCGAGTCCGCGGCGAGATCCACGGGGATAGTCGTGCCGCCGCCCGCGAGCCGGGCTAGAACATCGTCCCGACGATCTGCGAGAAGCGGATCACGGTGACGGTGTCCTCGTCGGCGACCGGCCGGTTGTAGAGCCGCGCCAGCCATTCGGTGAACTCCTCGAGGCGGCGGATCTCGGGGTTGTCGTGCTCGATCTCCCGCGGCGAGAGCTCCGCGATCTGCTTCACGTCGACCTTGTCGATCACCGCGTCGAAGACCTTCTCCCGCTGGCCGTAGCGCGCTCCGACGAGGACCGTGACGATCATCCCCTTGCGGTACTTGGCCGACTTGTCGCCGAGGCGGATCGTCGCGGTCTTCCTCCCGGTGCGCAGCTGGTCCGCGACGACGGGGGAGTAGAAGTTGAGGGCGAAGGTCGGCACCAGGCGCGAGCCTAACGGGTCGCGGCCCTACGAGGAACCCTCCGCGAGCACCTCGAGCGCCTTTCGGGCCATCTGCTTCTCGCCGCCGTAGGAGAGGACGGACGGCGCGTCGTCGAGCGGCACCCACCGCGCCTCGGCGACCTCGATCTCCATGCCGGGCGGCAGCGCCCCGATCCGGCCGCCCGTCGCGCGCAGGAGGAAGAAGGAGACGACCTTGAAGATCCGCTCGCCGTCCCAGGTGTACACGTAGCGGACGTCACCGAGCTTCCCGTCGATGACGGCGCGGAGGCCCGTCTCCTCGAAGACCTCGCGGACGGCGGTCTCGGGCCCGCGCTCGCCCGGGTCGATCAGGCCCTTCGGCAAGGCCCACACCTGCGGCCGGTGCTGCTCCCGCCGCGGCCGGACGATCGCGGCGAACCACCGGCCCCGCATGCGACGGACGACCACCCCGCCGGCAGAGAACTCGCGGCGCACGCCGTCATTGTCGCCGTTCCGGGTCGATCCGGGATCTAAGTCGCCTCCACTGAGATCGAAGTGACGCGCGTGGCGCCGAAACGTGCTATAACCCTGGTGTTGGCACTCTCGACACTTCGAGTGCCAGAACAGCGGAAGTTCTTTCCAGCAAAGTCTCTCAGGGAGGCATTCATATGGATCTGCAGCCCCTTGGTGACCGGCTCATCGTGGAGGTCCTCGACGAGGAGGCGACCACGGCGAGCGGCATCGTGCTGCCCGACACGGCGCAGGAGAAGCCGCAGCGCGGCAAGGTCCTGGCCGTCGGCCCCGGCCCGCGCGACGAGGACGGGGAGTACATCAAGATGGACGTGGAGGAGGGTGACGAGATCATCTTCTCCAAGTACGGCGGCACCGAGATCAAGATCGGCGCCGACGAGGTCCTGATCCTGCGCGAATCGGATGTGCTCGCGAAGGTCGTAACCACCGGTGGCAAGGGCAAGCGCAAGCTCGCCGGCGCCGCCGCCTAGCTCGTTTCGCTCAGGAGGAAGAAGAGATATGGCTCACAAGGAGCTGAAGTTCAACGAGGACGCGCGCCGCGCGCTCGAGCGTGGGGTCAACACCCTCGCCGACGCGGTCAAGGTGACGCTCGGCCCCAAGGGCCGCTACGTCGTCCTCGACAAGAAGTTCGGGGCGCCGACGATCACGAACGACGGCGTCACCATCGCCCGCGAGATCGAGGTCGAGGACCCGTTCGAGAACCAGGGCGCACAGCTCGTCCGCGAGGTCGCCACGGCGACCAACGACGTCGCCGGTGACGGCACGACGACCGCGACGGTGCTCGCCCAGGCGATCGTCCGCGAGGGCCTGAAGAACGTCGCCGCCGGCGCGAACCCGATGGGGCTCAAGCGCGGCATCGAGCAGGCCGTCGAGAGGATCGTCGAGGACCTGAAGAAGCAGTCGGTCGAGGTGTCCGGCAAGGAGGACATCGCCCGGGTCGCCACGATCTCGTCGCGCGAGCGCGAGATCGGCGACGTGATCGCCGACGCGATCGAGAAGGTCGGCAAGGACGGCGTCGTGAACGTCGAGGAGGGGCAGACCTTCGGCCTCGACCTCGAGTTCACCGAGGGCATGCAGTTCGACAAGGGCTACCTCTCGCCGTACATGATCACCGACGCCGAGCGCATGGAGGCCGTGCTCGACGACCCGTACGTCCTGATCGCCAACCAGAAGATCGGCGCGGTCAAGGACCTCCTCCCGATCCTGGAGCAGGTCATCCAGGCGGGCCGGCCGCTCCTGATCGTGGCCGAGGACGTCGAGGGCGAGGCGCTCGCGACGGTCGTCGTCAACAAGCTCCGCGGTGTCTTCACCGCCGTCGCCGTCAAGGCGCCGGGCTTCGGTGACCGCCGCAAGCGGATGCTCGAGGACATCGCGATCCTCACCGGCGGCGAGGTCATCACCGAGGAGATGGGCCTCAAGCTCGAGAACACGAAGCTCTCGCAGCTCGGCAAGGCCCGCAAGATCGTCATCGACAAGGACTCGACCACGATCGTGGACGGGGCCGGCGACTCCGAGGCGATCAAGGGCCGCATCAAGCAGCTGAAGGCGGAGGTCGAGAACACCGACTCCGACTTCGACCGCGAGAAGCTCCAGGAGCGCCTCGCGAAGCTGTCCGGCGGCGTCGCGGTCGTCAAGGTCGGCGCCGCGACCGAGACCGAGATGAAGGAGAAGAAGCACCGCGTCGAGGACGCCCTCCAGGCGACCCGCGCAGCGCTCGAGGAGGGCATCGTCGCCGGCGGCGGCGTCGCGCTCCTGAACGCGGCCGACACGGCGAAGAAGAGCTTCGAGGCGCTCGAGGGCGACGAGAAGACCGGTGCGGCGATCATCCTCCGCGCGCTCGAGGAGCCGGTGCGCCAGCTCGCCTACAACGCGGGCCTCGAGGGCTCGGTCGTCGTCAACCAGGTCCGCTCGGCGAAGAAGGGCTTCGGCCTGAACGTCGACTCGGGCGAGATCGAGGACCTCGTCAAGATGGGCATCATCGACCCGACGATGGTCACGCGCTCGGCGCTGCAGAACGCCGCGTCGATCGCGAAGAACATCCTCACCACCGAGGCGATCGTCGCCGAGGCGCCCGAGAAGAACGCCCCGGTCGGCGGGGGCATGCCGGACATGGGCGGGATGATGTAACCAGCCCTCGGGCTGAGCTCGACGCGAGGGGCCGCCCACCGGGCGGCCCCTCGTTCGTTCACCCGAAGTGCGATCCGCCACCCCGCCGGGGACATGGCGCGGTCGTCAGCGCGCGACGCTCGTCGGCCCGGCGGCGAACCCCCGCACGAGTGTCGTGAGCGCGCTCCGCCACGCCTGCTCCTCGTTGCCCTCCGGGAGGAGGCGAAGCACGGCGCCGCGAAGCTCGGCGTTCGCGAGCCCCTCCATCATCGCGATGAACTCCACCGCCGCCTCCGGCACCGACTTGCCGACGAGGAGCCCGGCCGCCTCCAGCCGTTCGACCTTGGCGAGCAGCTGGTGCCAGGCCCTCGTCCGGATCTCGGTGAGCTCGGGCCCGGCGTCGAGCCCGGGGACGACCCGCTGGAACGCGATCCGGTAGAGGGCCGGGTGCTCGACCACGAACTGCCGGAAGACGGGGATCCCGACGGCGATCAGGTCGGCGCTGGGATCGTCGGTCTCCTCGAGCGCGTCGATCTCGGTGACGAGGTGCTCGAAGGCGCCCTGCGCGAGCGCGTCGACGAGAAGCCCCTCCTTGGAGCCGAACACGCTGTAGACCGCGCGCGTCGTGGTCCCGGCCTCCTCGGCGACGGCGCGGACGGAGAGCGCTCCGGGACCGCCCGAGGCGACGAGGCGCTCCGCGGCCTCCCGCAGCGCCGCTCGCGTTCGTTCGTCGTGCTCACGTGGCCGGCCCATGCTTGACATGTATATCGAAACACGTTACGTTACATGTAACGTTACGCGTGACGAAAGGAGGAGGCATGTACGTCATCGTCCGTCACGAGCTGATCGACCCGCCGGCCGCGCTCGAGCGCGGCGAGCGGCTGAAGCGCGGCGAGGGAGCCCCGAGCGGCGCGCAGGCGCTCCAGTTCTTCCCGAGCGAGGACGCCTCGACCGTCACGTGCCTGTGGGAGGCGCGCTCGGTCGCCGAGGTCCAGTCGTTCGTCGACGACGTCCTCGGTGAGACGAGCGTGAACACCTGCTACGCCGTCGACGCCGAGCACGCGTTCGCCGAGCGGCCGAGCGCGATCTCGCAGCGGCCGGCCGCGCTGACGGCGTAGGACGGCGGCCCGGTCCCGCCGGGTCGCAGCGGCCCGGCGGGACCCCGGGCATGCGATCGGACGCGACCGCCGCGCCGCGATCCGCAAGAATCGAGCCATGACGCTCTGGTCGGGACGCGTGGGCGGGTCGCTGGATCCCGCCGTCTGGGAGCTGCTGCACGCGAACGACGCGGAGCTCCTGCCGTACGACTGCGCGGCCACCGCGGAGCACGCCGGGCGCCTTCACGGCGCGGGGCTCCTCACGGCCGACGAGCTGAACGAGGTCGAGGAGCGGCTCGCCGCCATCGCGCACGACCCGTCCGGGATCCTCGACGAGGACGAGGACGTCCATTCGGCGATCGAGCGGCTCCTCGGCGACGTCGGCAGGAAGATCCACGCGGGACGCTCGCGCAACGACCAGGTCGCGGCCGCCTTCCGGCGCTACGTGGTCGACGCATGCGACGAGGCGCGCGAGGAGATCGACGCGCTCGCTCTCGTCACGCTGTCGTTCGCCGAGGCCGAGGCCGAGACGCTGATGCCCGGGTACACGCACCTCCAGCGCGGCCAGCCCGTGACCCTCGGCCACCACCTCCTCGCGTGGGTCGAGATGCTCGAGCGCGACCACACGCGATTCGACGCGGCGCGCGAGGCGGCGACGCCGAGCCCTCTCGGCGCCGGCGCGGTCGCGGGCTCGACGCTCGGGATCGACCGGCCCGACGGCCAGATGCGCAACTCGATCGACGCGGTCTCGGACCGCGACTTCGCGCTCGACTACCTCTACGCGGCCGCGATGCTCTTCGGCCACCTGTCGCGAATGGGCGAGGAGATCGTGCTCTGGTCGACGTCCGAGTTCCGGTTCGTGAAGCTCCCCGAGAACGCGTCGACCGGGTCGTCGATGATGCCGCAGAAGCTCAACCCGGACGTCGCCGAGCTCGTGCGCGGCAAGGCGGGAACGGCGATCGGGCGCCTCACCGGGCTGCTCGCGACGGTCAAGGGCCTGCCGCTCTCGTACGACCGCGACCTGCAGGAGGACAAGGCGCCGGTCTTCGACGCCCGCCGCGACGTCCGCCTCGGGCTCCAGGGGATGACCGTCCTCGTCAGCGGCCTCGAGGCGAACCGCGACCGGCTCGCCGAGGCCGTCGCCGACCCGCTCCTGCTCGCCACCGACGTCGCCGAGGAGCTCGTCAAGGGCGGTGTCCCGTTCCGGGAGGCACACGAGCAGGTCGCGGGCTCGGTGCGCGACGGCTCCTACCGGCCCACCGGGTCGGCGGCGCGAGAGCGTCGCCTCCCGGGCCGCGCCGGGGCCCGGCGACGTCGTCGAGGCGATCGCGGCCGCGCGCAGGCGCTTCGGCGTCCGCGACGCCTGACGGCCCGACACGGCGAGCTGCACCGCGATCGACACCGCGTGTGACGAAAGCGCGCCGCCGCGGCGTACCTCGGGTGAAACCGACCTGGAGGACGTCATCCCATGAAACGAATCGCATTTGCGGCCGGGCTCGTGCTCGTGGCGGCCGCGCTCGCCGGTGTCCTGCGTCCCGAGGGCGCGAGCGCCGTCGACCCCGCGCCGGCGACGGACAGCGTGACCGTCACCGGCACCGGCGTCGTCACCGCGGTGCCCGACCGCGCGCAGATCTCCGCCGGCGTCGAGTCGCGCGCGGCGACGGCCCGCGCCGCCCTCCAGGCGAACGCGACGGCGATGCAGAAGGTCATCGACGCGCTCGAGTCGCGCGGCGGGAAGAACGTCACGACGCAGACCGTGTCCCTCTCGTCCGCGTTCGACGAGCAGGGCCAGCCGAGCGGCTTCGTCGCGACGAACGTCGCCTCGGCCGAGACGACGCTCGCCGGCGCGGGGGCGCTGATCGACGCCGCGGTCGGCGCGGGCGCGAACACGATCTACGGCCCGTCGCTCTCGCGCTCCGACGCCGACGCGCTCTATCGCCAGGCGCTCGAGAAGGCCGTCTCGGACGCGAAGGACCGGGCCGCGCTCCTCGCGAAGGCCGCCGGGCGCGAGCTCGGCCGCGTCACCGCGATCATCGAGTCCGGTGCGTCGGACATGCCGATGTTCGCCGCGAAGCGCGAGGCCGCGGCCGACGCCTCCACGCCCGTCGTGTCGGGCGCCCAGGAGACGTCCGCGAGCGTCTCCGTCACCTACGAGCTCCGCTAGACCGGCGAGGGCGGGACCCGGGCGCGCCCGGGTCCCGCCGTCGACGATCGCCTCAGCCCGGCGCGGGCGCCGGCGCCGGCTCCGCCGCGGGCGGAGCGTGCCGCTGCGCGGTGACCGCGGAATGGGCGTGGTGCTCCGTCCCGTAGCCGCCGGGAACCGGGATGTAGAACTCGGGGTAGCCCCACATGCCGTGCTCGGAGACGTCGAGCCCGGCCGCCTCGACCTCGGGCTCGGCGCGGATCCCGACCGTCACCTTCATCACCCAGAGGATGAGGAACGACGCGGTGAGCGTGAACGCGCCGACCGACACGAGGCCGAGCGCCTGGACGCCGAGCTGGTGCAGCCCGCCGCCGTAGAGCAGGCCGCCCTGGCCCCAGTCGAGCGACTCGGCGAGCTTCGGCACGGTGAGGAACCCGAGCGACAGCGTCCCCCAGACCCCGGCCATTCCGTGCGCCGCGAGCGCGCCGACCGGGTCGTCGATCCCGATGCGCTCGACGAGGAGGACGCCGAGCACGACGATGGCGCCCGCGACGAGGCCGATCACGATCGCCGCCCACGGGGCGACGAACGCGCAGGCCGCGGTGATCGCGACGAGCGCGCCGATCGCGCCGTTCAGCATCATCGAGAGGTCCGGCTTCCGGATCACGAGCCACGCCGTCGTCATCGCGCCGATCACGCCCGCCGCGGCGGCGAGGTTCGTGTTGAGGGCGACGTACGCGAAGAACCCGACGCCGCCGTAGTCGACGCTCAGCGTCGAGCCCGGGTTGAAGCCGAACCACCCGAACCAGAGGATGAAGACGCCGAGGGTCGTGTAGGCCATGTTGTGACCGGGGATCGCCTGCGGCTTGCCGCCGACGAACTTCCCGATCCGCGGCCCGAGCAGCAGCGCTCCCGCGAGGCCCGCGAGCGCGCCCTGGTAGTGCACGACGGTCGAGCCCGCGAAGTCCTGCATGCCCTTCGCGAACAGCCAGCCGTCACCGCTCCAGACCCAGTGGGCGACGACCGAGTAGATCAGGGTGTAGGCGACGCCGAACACGATGTAGACCCAGAGGCGGGCCCGCTCGGCCATCGCGCCCCAGACGATCGCGAGGGAGACCGCCGCGAACGCGGTCTGGAAGAGCAGCGCGGCACCTCCCGGGATGGATCCGAACCACGAGAACGGCTCCTGGCCGACCGCGAGCATGCTCGTCGACCGACGGGAAGAACCCGGAGCCGCCGACGATGCCGTTGCCGCCGTCGCCGAAGGCGATCCCGAACCCGACGAGGTAGAAGACGATCGCGGCGATCCCGAGGACCAGCGCGTTCTTCGCCGCGATGTGGCCGACGTTCTTCATCCGGGTGAGGCCGGCCTCGAGGAACGCGAACCCCGCCTGCATGAAGAGGACGAGGACGGCTGCGATCACCACCCACAGCGTGCTCGCGGCCAGGCCCAGCTCTTCGGTGCTCATACGCGCTCCACCTCCTCCAGCTTCTGACCCGTCCGGTTGTGGGTCACGTTGGTGACCGGCGACATCCAGCAGATCCCGTCGCCGTTGACATGGCCCGTCTTGGCCGCGTCGGTGATCGCCGCGATCACGTCCTCGGCGATCTCGTCGCGGACGACGAACGTCAGGTGCGCCTTCGGCAGGAACCGCGACTCGAACACCCGACCGCGGTACTCGTGCGTGATGCCCTTCTCCCGCCCGTGGCCGACCGCCTCGACGACGGTCACGCCGACGTGGCCGGTGTGCTCCTCGACCGCTTCCATCACGGTCTCCACGCGGTCGCGAACGACGACCGCCTCCACCTTCATCACGGCGACCCCTCCTTCTGCTCGCGAACGTCCGTGGCCGTCGCCGGCCGCGACACGACCGAGATCCGGCCGCCGGGCCGGAAGTGCCGGGCGCTCCTCCGCACGGGCGCCGGAGCCTTGGCGGCCGCCGCCTGCGCCATCGGTGTGGGTGTCACCGCCGTCTCCTCTCGTCGGTCCAACACAAAAAGCCCCACCACTCCCGCCACGGGAGAGATGAGGCTCCATTGCCATCGGCGGGGACGTCGGCGTCCCTGCCTGTCGTCCACCATAGACGGAGGCCCTGCCGGTCCGCAAGCGCGAACCATGTCGAGGAGTACGGAAAACCGCACTAGGCCGAAATCGGAGACGGCGCTACGCTCGGCGCACGATGCTGGCTCACCTCTAGGACACCCGTTGCCGAGGCCCGCCTGGTGCGGTGCCTGTTTTGGCCTGTCCGGAGACTGTCGTTCGAAGGGAGTGCAGCACCGTGAGAGAGCTTTCGCCCGTTCCGCCCGACGCGCTGGCCGTCGAGGCACGGGAGCTGAGAAAGGAGTTCGTCCGCAAGGACAAGAAGCGCGGCAAGCGCCGCGTGCCGGCCCTCGTCGGGCTGACGCTCGAGCTCGCGCGCGGCGAGTGCGTCGCGATCCTCGGCCAGAACGGCTCGGGCAAGTCGACGCTCGTCCGGCTCCTGTCGACCCTGCTCCTGCCCGACGGCGGCGAGGCGCGCGTGTTCGGCTACGACGTCGTCCGCGAGGACAAGGCCGTGCGGCGGCTCGTCAACCGCGTGTCCGTCGAGGCGAGCTTCTTCAAGAAGATGTCACCGTCGGAGAACCTCCACTACGCGGCCCGCTTCTACGGGATGGGGCCGTCGGAGACGAGCGAGCGGATCCCGATGATCCTCGGGAAGGTCGGCTTCCCGCCCGATCGTCGCACCGAGCCGATGGAGAACCTCTCGCGCGGGATGCAGCAGAAGGTGGCGCTCGCGCGGGCGCTCCTCACCGCGCCCGTCCTGCTGCTGCTGGACGAGCCGACGACGGGGCTCGATCCCCGCTCGAAGCTCGAGGTGCAGGACTTCATCCGCGAGATGCGGGCGGTGCACGACTCGACGATCCTGCTCTGCACCCACGACCTGAACGAGGCCGAGTCGCTCGCCGAGCGCGTCGGCATCCTCGACCGCGGCAAGCTGCTCGCGCTCGAGACCGCGGACGAGCTCAAGGCGCGCTACGGGGCCGAGACGCTCGAGGAGGCGTTCTTCGCGGCGACCGGGCGCGGGTTCGAGGACGAGGAAGACGAGCTGGATGCCGAGGAGAGGGCGGTGCTCGCATGAGGACCATCGCACTCGAGCTGAAGCACGAGCTCATCGGGCTGGCCGGCGTCGTGGAGCGGAACGTGTACCTCACGCGACGCTACATCTACTGGGACATCGCGTTCTTCGTCTGGACCGTCGCGAACACGCTCACGATCGTCTTCATCGCCGAGGGCATCGAGGCGAGCGGCGGCCAGATCGACGTCGCCCGGGCGACCACGACGCTGCTCATCGGCGCCGTCGTCTGGGCCTACCTCGGGATCATCTTCGAGTTCATCACGGAGACGGTCGCCTGGGAGCGCTGGGAGGGGACGATCGAGTACACGTTCATGGCGCCGCTCTCGCGCGCGATGCACCTCGGCGGCTCGGGGGTCTTCGCCGTGCTGTACGGCCTCGTGCGGGCGATCCTCCTGTTCATCGTCGTCGCCGCGTTCTTCGGCCTCCAGTTCGACGACGCGAACTTCGCCGCTGCGCTCGTGATCCTCATCGTCGCGTCCGTGTCCTTCTTCGGGATCGGGATGATGACCGCCGTCCTGCCGCTCATCTCGCCGGAGAAGGGCGCCCAGCTCGGCTTCGTCGCACAGGGGATGCTGCTCGTCGTCTCGGGCGTCTACTACCCGGTCGAGGTGCTGCCGCAGTGGATGCAGTGGATCGCGACGATCTCGCCCGCGACGTACGCGCTCGAGGGGATCCGTGCCGCGATCCTCGACGGCGCCGGCGTCACGGACCTCTGGGCCGACATCTGGCCGCTCCTGATCATCGGCGCCGCGTGCATCCCGCTCGGGCTCTGGATCTTCAACCGCGGGGAGGTGTACGCGAAGCGGCACGGGAAGCTGAAGCGGAGCGGCTGATGGGCATCGAGATTCGTGTGGCCGAGACGGACGCCGACCTCGAGGCGTGGCGTCAGGTGCGGATCGCCGTTCTCCCCGACGAGCGCTGCGCCTCCGTCGAATGGATGCGAAACTCGATGACCCCCGAGCGCGTCTATCTCCTGGCCGAGCTCGACGGCGTCGTGGCCGGGTCGGGGCTGGCGAGGTCGGTCGTCCTTCGGCTACGCCGGTTTGCATCCGCGCGTCCTGCCGGACTTCAGACGTCGCGGCGTCGGTACCGCGCTGCTGCGTGCACTGGCGGCGCACGCAGTCGAGCACGGCTTCGACCAGGCCGGCACGAACGTCGACGATCCCGGCTCGCTCGCGTTCGCCGAGCGGTTCGGCGCCGTCGAGGTCGACCGTCAGATCGAACAGGTGCGGGACGTCGCCGAGGAGCCTGCACCCGTCGTCCCCGACTGGCTCGAGATCGTGTCCGTCGCCGATCGCCCCGAGCTGTGGGGCGCGGCGTACGACCCGCTCGCGCAGCAGGCGTTCGCGGACATGGCCACGTACCGACCCGTCCTCGTCACGCGCGAGCAGTGGGAGCGGGAGTGGCTGGCCTGGCCCGAGGGAATGTTCGTCGGGCTCGTCGGCGGCGAGGTCGTGGGCTGCGCCGGGCTCGAACGGGACGATGACCAACCGCTTCGTGCCGAGAATGCGCTGACCGCCGTGCTCCGCGGCTGGCGTGGACGCGGGATCGCACGGGCCCTCAAGCACGACGGCGCTCGCGTTCGCCGCCGCGAACGGCGTGCGGAGATCTATACGTGGACGCAGACCGGCAATGAGGACATGCGCGCGCTGAACGAGCGCCTCGGGTACGTCTACCGCGGCGTGAGCATCACCGTCCGCGCCGACCTCCCGATCGGCTGAGGCCACGACCTGCCTGCCGCGGCGGATCCTCGGCCGTGAGCTCGCGCTCGACCTCGTCGACGAGCTCGAGGTGAAGGTCGACGTAGCGCCGGAGGAAGGACGTCACCATGAGGAGGTACTTGCTCCGGTGGGGCAGCGCGGCGGCGCTCGCCTCGGTCTCCTCGAGCCGCGCGAGGACGTCGGCGATGTCCTCGCGGAGCGTCAGCAGGCTCTGCCGGGTCGTCGACTCGCCGACGAGGTCGGCGAGCAGCAGGCGGAGGAGCGGCTCGCTCTTGAGCGGGGTCAGCTCCACCGGGGTCTCGGCGTACGTGCGCAGCGCCTCGAGCCCTCGCTCGGTCAGGGTGTAGACGGTCCGTGCCCGCGTCCGGCCCGGCTCGCTGTGTGCCTCGAGGTAGCCGAGCCCTGCGAGCCGCTTCGGCTCGGTGTAGTACTGGCTCTCGCCCGCCCAGTCGAGGATGCGCCCGCGGCGCGCCATGCGCAGCAGGTCGTGCGCGCCTGCGCCGTCGCGGCCCACCAACCCGAGGATCTCGTACGAGAAGAGGCTCAGCTCGTCGCTTGACATAGCTACGTTCCATAGTATATATCTATGGAACATAGTTTGAGGAGGTGGTTGCAATGACGACGTTGAGCACGCAGACCGGAAGCGCCGAGCGCTGGGGCCCGCGGTGGGGATCCCGAGCTGCGGACTGGGCGGAGACCGAGGAGCAGCAGCTCCCGACGTACGAGGAGGCGATCCGCCGCGTCGGCATCGCCGCCGGCGACCGCGTGCTCGAGGTCGGGTGCGGATCCGGCGTCTTCCTTCGCGCCGCCGCCGATCGGGGCGCCCGTGTCGCCGGCCTCGACGCGTCGCACGCTCTGGTCGAGCTGGCACGCGCACGCGTCCCGGAGGCCGACCTCTCGGTCGGCGACCTGCAGCGCCTCCCCTACGAGGACGACGCGTTCGACGTCGTCGCCGGCTTCAACGCCTTCTTCTTCGCCGACGACATGGTGGCCGCGCTTCGCGAGGCGGGCCGCGTCGCGAAGCCCGGCAGCCCGGTCGTGATCCAGGTCTGGGGCGCGCACGGGCGGTGCAGCCTCGACGCGATCAAGCCGCTCGTCCGCCCGTTCTTCCCGGGCTACGACCCCGACGCGCCGCCGCCGCCGGACCTCGCCGCCCCGGGTGCGCTCGAAGGCATCGCGTCCGCTGCGGGCCTCACGCCGGCGGATGCGTTCGACGTCTCGTGGTCGTACGTCTACGAGGACGACGAGGCGCTGCTGCGTGGGATGCTCGCGGCCGGCGGCGTCGGTGACGCGGCCGGGCCTGCGCATGAGCCGGAGCTACGGGCAGGGCTGCTGGAGGCGCTCGCCCCGTTCCGGACCGCGGGGGGCGGATACCGCCTCGAGAACGAGTGGCACACCCTCGTCGCGACCGCCTGAGAGGGCGTCAGGGCAGCTTGCCGGTGCGGAGCGCGAGCGCCACCGCGTGCGTGCCGTTCCGCGCCCCGAGCTTCGCGATGATCCGCTTGCGATAGCTCTTGACCGTCTCCGGCGAGAGGTAGAGCCGCGCGCCGGTCTGCGCTGCGGTCTCGCCCTCGGCGGCGCCCGCCAGGATCTCCGTCTCGCGGTCGTTCAGAGGCTCCCCCTCGAGGATCTCGGCGAGAAGCGTCGTCATCTCACGCCGCCCGCTTCCGGACGCGCGCCGACCCGTCGTGGACGAGCGTGTACACGCGATTGGTCGAGATGCCGAGCTCCTCCGCGACGTCCGCGGCGGTGTTGCCGTCGATGACCGTCCGGATCAGCGCGATGCGCTCGCGCTCCGGGAGCGTCGCCAGCGCGCGGAGCCGGTCGCGGCTCTCGACCGCCTCGTCCGGCGTCGGCCCGGGGTCGGGTGGGTCGTATGCCGGCGCGTCCGCATCGGGCGGCGTGAGATCGGAGAAGGCGTGGACGTCCGCGTAGACGCCGTCACCCAGGTGGTGGCGACGGACGAGCGTGCGAACCGTGTCGATGATGGCGCCGCGCACGTAGTGGCGTGCGAACGCGGGGAACGGGACACCGTGCGAGGGGTCGTACTTGCGAGCCGCCTTGGCGAGCCCGAGGTTCCCGTCGGCGACGAGGTCCTCCTGGTCGATCTTCATGTGGCGCCACCGTCTCGCCTCTCGCTTGGGGAGGTGGAGCGCCTCTTCGACGAGCGTCTGTTCCGTCATGCGTGGGGAGGCTCCTGTCTGGGGGACGGGACACGCGTCCACGGCACGGCAATGCGCGACTCATGCATCCGGTGGGGGATTCCGGCGTGCGTGCCATAGCGACGTCTTCGGCTGTTTCGTGAAAAGCCGGGACTTGAAGGTCGGGACTCTAGCGCGGTCGCAGGAGGTACGGTCCGTCAACTGGAGTCAACGGAACGCGTGACTCGGTCGCGCGGCCGTCGACGCATCCATCGCGGTCCGGTGCTAACGTCTCGCATGTCTTTCGAGGCAACGGAGCCTCGGGTGCGGTTCGACCGCTCCCGGGGCTTTTGTCGTTTTTCGAGGGAGGGAGAGAGCTGATGGCACGAGCGAGAGCGAGCGCGACGACGAGCCGCTCGACGATGGTGAAGTCGAAGGATCGGGCGACGTCGAGCGTGGCGTCGCGCCGAGCCGTGCTGAAGCGGATGAAGGACGAGGGAATCGAGCACGTCCTCTTCTGGTTCACGGACATCGAAGGGCATCTGAAGTCGTTCGCGGTCACCCCGTCCGAGATGCAGAGCGCGCTGGACGACGGGATGGGCTTCGACGGCTCGTCGATCACGGGCTTCAACGCGATCGAGGAGTCGGACATGGTCGCGATCCCCGACCCCGCGACGTTCCAGGTGATGCCGCGCCCGGTGGACGAGCACGGCCACGAGCTCGGCGCGAAGGTCGCGCGCATGATCTGCGACGTCGTCAAGCCCGACGGCGTCCCGTACGAAGGCGACCCGCGCTACGTCCTCCGTGCGGCGCTCGACCGCATGCGGAAGCTCGGGTTCGACGCCTTCAACGTCGGCCCGGAGCTCGAGTACTTCCTGTTCGAGGACGACAAGGACACGAAGACGCTCGACGAGGGCGGCTACTTCGCGATGACCGCACAGGACGCCGCGACCGAGGTGCGCAACGACACGATCCACGCGCTCGAGTCGGTCGGGATCCCGATCGAGTACCACCACCACGAGGTGGCGCCGTCCCAGCACGAGATCGACATGCGGTACGCCGACGCGCTCGCCATGGCCGACCACACGATCACGTACCGGCTGATCGTGAAGGAGGTCGCAGCCTGGCACGGCTACTACGCGACCTTCATGCCGAAGCCGCTCTTCGGCGAGAACGGCTCCGGCATGCACACCCACATGTCGCTCTTCAAGAACGGGCGGAACCAGTTCTTCGACGCGAAGGACGAGCACCACCTCTCGAAGACGGCCAAGGCGTTCATCGCCGGCCTGCTCGTGCACGCGCGCGAGATGTCCGCGGTGCTCGCGCAGTGGGTCAACTCCTACAAGCGCCTCGTCCCCGGGTACGAGGCGCCGGTCTACGTCGCCTGGTCCCAGCGGAACCGGTCCGCGCTGATCCGGATCCCGCTCTACAAGCCCGGCGCCGAGCAGGCGACACGGGCCGAGATCCGCTGCCCGGACCCCGCCTGCAACCCCTACCTCGCCTTCGCGGCCCTGCTCCAGGCCGGCCTCGAGGGGATCGAGCGGGCCTACGAGCTGCCGGACGAGATGACGACGAACCTCTACCGGCTCTCGGAGGCGGAGCGGGAGGAGCGCGGCATCGTCGCGCTGCCCGGCTCGCTCGGCGAGGCCGTCGAGGCGCTCGCGGGCTCCGAGCTGATGAAGCTGGCGCTCGGGGAGCACATCTTCCCGCGCTACGTCGAGCTCAAGCGGCGCGAGTGGAACGAGTACCGCATCCAGGTCACGGAGTGGGAGAAGGAGAAGTACCTCAGCGCCTTGTAGCTCTTCGCGAAGCGGGGATCCGCAGGAGCGGATCCCCGCCGCGAAACCCCCCGCCTGCGGCGGGGTACATCCCTGAAGCGGCCTGCTTTCGCGGCCGGAAAAGCCCTGCATGGCGGAGTGATTCGCGGGGTCGATTGCGGCGTCGATTCCTGTCATCGGGACACTGGACATCGTCGCTGGAAAAGAGCATGATCCGTGGCGCAGGCCAAGCTGCAAGGCGAGCGGCAACGCCTGTGTCTGACGGCCGATCGCGGGTCCCCGGTGGGGGCCCGTGGTCGTTGTGCGCCCGGTCGAGCGCGGCGGCCGGCCACGCCCCGGTAGAACCCCGTCATGCTCACCGTCCTCCGCATCCTCCACGTGCTCTCGGCGTCGGTCTGGGTCGGGGGAACGGTGGCGCTCGTCTTCGTCGGCGTCCCGGCGATCCGGAAGCTCGAGGGCGAGGCCCGCGCGACGGCGATGCGCGCGCTCGGTCGCCGCTGGCGGCCGCTCGGCTGGAGCGCGATGGCGGTGGCGATCCTCTCGGGGCTCTGGCTGACCGAGCTGAACGGCGGCTTCACGCGTGCCGCGCTCGACACGGACTTCGACCGCACCCTGATCGTGAAGTCGGCGCTCGTCGCGCTGCTCGTCGTCGGTGCGTTGATCCACGACTACGTGCTCGGGCCGCGCCTCCAGCGCGAGCTCCGCGACTCCGACCCGGCCGCACCGGCGACGCGGCGCCGCCTCGTGATCGTCGGCTGGTTCAACTTCGCGCTCACGCTTGCGGTGCCGATCCTCGGAGCGGTCGTGCTGACGACGCTGGACTGAGCGGGAAGCCGTGAACGACGCCGCCCGTCACCTCGCGCTCCTCACGCGCACCACCGAGGTGGTCAACTCGTCGCTCGACCTGCAGGAGGTGCTCGAGGCGATCGCGCACGAGGTCGCCGCTGCGCTCGAGACCGACGCGTGCTTCGTGTACCTCTACGACGAGCGCGCCGACGAGCTCGTCCTCCGGGCGACGCACGGGACCGGCGTCGAGGACGCGACGAGCGCCCCGCGGATGCGGCGCGGCGAGGGCATCACCGGCGTCGCGGCGGCGGAGCGCGAGCCGGTCATGATCGCGGAGCGGGCGCACCTCGACCCGCGGTTCAAGGCCTTCCCGAACCTGCGGGAGGACCAGTACGAGTCGATCCTCGCCGTGCCGATCCTCGCGCGGGACGTGCTCGAGGGGGCGCTCAACGTCCGCACGCGCGCCCCGCGGCCGTTCACGGACGCCGAGATCGCGCTCCTCACGTCGATCGCCTCGCAGGTCGGGCAGTCGATCGAGCACGCGAAGCTGTACGCGCAGGCGCGCCGCCGGGTCGACGAGCTCGAGGCGCTCGCCCGCATCTCGGAGGCCGTCTCGGAGTCGCTCTACCTCGAGGAGTCCCTCGAGGCGATCGTGCAGACGACGGTCGAGTCGCTCCGTGCCACCGGCGCGGCGGTCGTCCTCGAGGACGGCAGGATCGCCTGGCCCGAGGGACGGGCCGGTGCGCACGCCGTACGGCTGCCGCTCCGCTGGCGCGGGCGGACGATCGGCGAGCTCGTCGTCGACCGTGACACACCGTTCTCGGATGACGACCGGCAGCTCCTCGACGCGATCGCGAACCAGGCAGCCGTCGCGCTCGAGCACGGGCGCATGGCGCTCCGCGGAGTGCTCGCCCAGGAGATCCATCACCGCGTCAAGAACAACCTCCAGACCGTCGCCTCGCTGCTCCGGCTCCAGGCCCGTGCAGAGCACGTCGACCCCGGCAAGGCGCTCGACGACTCCGTCAACCGGATCCTCGCGATCGCCGCGGTCCACGAGGAGCTGACCGAGCACCGGGGCGACGTCGTCGACCTCGCCGAGCTCCTCGACCGGCTGCGCGCGATGCTCGTCCAGGGCCTCGTCAGCGGGACGGACGTGACCGCCGAGCTCGAGCCCGTCGAGCTCGCCGGCCACCGTGCGACGGCGCTCGCCCTCGTCTTCTCGGAGCTCCTCTCGAACGCTCTCGAGCACGGCGGGCAGCGCGTCTCCATTACTCTTGGGCGTGAGGGGAGCGACGCCGTTCTCTCCATCGCCGACGACGGCCAGGGCATGCAGGACGCCCCCGACGGAACAGGGCTCTCCATCGTCCGAGCGCTCGTCCGTGACGAGCTCGGCGGATCCATCGAGCTCTTCGGCGAGGCCGGCCTGCGTGTCGACGTGCGATTCCCGGCCTGAGGAGACCGACATGCGGATTCTGATCGCGGAAGACGAGACCATCATCCGGCTCGACCTGAGGGAGCTGCTCGAGAAGGGCGGCTTCGAGGTCGTCGCCGAGGCACGCGACGGCGAGGAGGCGGTCGCGCTCGCGCGGAGCGAGGAGCCCGACCTCGCGCTGCTCGACGTGAAGATGCCGAAGCTCGACGGGATCGACGCCGCCCGGCGGATCCTCGACGAGCGGCCGATCCCGATCGTGATGGTCACGGCCTACGGCGAGCAGGAGCTCGTCGCGCGGGCGGTCGAGGCCGGCGTCTTCGGCTACCTCGTGAAGCCGTTTCGCGAGTCCGACCTGCTGCCGGCGATCGAGACGGCGCGCGCGCGGCACGACGAGCTCACCGCACTTCGCGAGGAGGCGGCGTCCCTCGCCGACGCGCTCGCCGCCCGCAAGGCGATCGAGCGGGCGAAGGGTTTGCTGATGGAGCGGGAGGGGCTCACCGAGCAGGACGCCTTCGCCCGCCTCCGCAAGGCGAGCCAGATCTCCGGGCGGCCGCTCAAGGTCGTCGCCGAGGCACTGATCGCCACCCTCGACGTCGCGCTGAGCCTCAGGACGCTGCCAGGAGGCGGCTCGTCCTCGCGGCGCCGGCGCGTGCGCCGGGTCGTCCAGACGGCCGCGGCGACGAGCGCGAGCGGGGCCGCGGCGACGGCGAGCGCGAGCGCGACGACGGCCTCCCAGGCGAGCACCTCGATCGCGCGGTCGAGCGCCCGGTCGAGCCGCGAGCCGGGCACGACCGCGCCGCTGCCTTCCTCGGTCCGGAGCTCGAGCTGGATCGTCGCGTTCCGCGCCTCGGCGGCGGTGGCGGCGCGGCTCGCGCGGAGCTCGCGGAGCTGGGCCTGCGCCTGCGCGCGCTGCTCGAGCAGTCGCGCGCGCTCCACCGAGGTGGTCGCCCGCTCGAGCTGGACGGTCAGCGCGGCGATCCGCGCGCGAAGCTTCTCGACCTCACGGTCGAGGCTGTCGAGCGACTCCTGGAGGTCCTGGATCTGGACGTTCTGCGCGACGATCGTGCCGAGCGCCGAGAGCCTCGTGACCGCGTCGCCCGCGCGACTCGACGGGACGCGGAGCGTCAACGACGACGTGCCGTCGGTGCCCGTGGCGTACTGCACGTTGACGACGTAGCCGCCGAGGTCCCGCGCGATCGAGAGCGCACGCTGCGTCGCCTCGGAGAGCGCGTCGGTGTCCTCGACCGCCAGCGCGAGCGTGGCGACGTAGCGCTGGGCGCGCCCGGTCACGGGACCGGGCGCCGCCTTCTGCGCCGCGGACGCGTCGGCGGCTGCGGGCGGCGCGATGAGCGCGGTGCCGGACTCGGCGGCCGAGCGCTCGACCGTCGTCGGGGTGGACGAGGCGTCTCTGGCGGACGGCTGCGGCCGGGTGACGCCGATCGCGACGGCTGACACGACCGCGAGCCCCGCAGCTGCCGGGACGAGCAGCGCGAGCCGCCGTCCGCGGATGCGGTCGAGGAACGACGGCTGCCTCACGGGCGGCCGCGATGCGGCCGTCAGCACCTGGAGCCGCAGCGCGTCGCTCGCGCGTGGCCGCGTGGCGCGCAGCTCGTCGACGATCTCGGTCATGCTCATTCCTCGCTCACCCTCTCCTCGAGTCGCTTCAGGGCCCGGCTCAGCCGTGTGGACACGGCTGTCGGGCTGATCCCGAGCACGCGTGCGGTCGCATCGCCGTCGAGCTCGAGCACCACGCGGAGGGCGAGCACCTCGCGCTCGCCTGCGCGAGAGCGTCGCCAGTGCCGCCTCGAGCGCGGGCGAGAGGCCCTCGACGAACGCCTCGTCGACCCGCTCGGGCAGCGCTGCCGCCTCCTCCCGCTTCCGGCGTCTCGACTCGGCTCGGAACCAGTCGAGCGCCGTGGTGCGGGCGATGCCGAGCAGCCAGGTGCGCGAGCTTCCGCGCTCCGGATCGAACCGCTCCCACAGCCGGAGCGCCTTCTCGAACGTCGAGCTGGCGAGATCCTCGGCCTGCCCCCGGTCTCGCGTCAGGTACGCGAGGTATCCGAAGACGTCGTCGAGGTGCTCCTCGGCGACCTCGGCGAACGTCGGGCGCTGCGCAGCCTTGGAGGCAGGGCGGGTGACGGTCATCGCGTGCACGACCGTCCTACGCCGCTGACCCCCGCCGAGGTCACAGCGGCGCGTCCACGCGTCCTCTACACATCCTCCGCTGCGCGGACACGGCGCGCCTCGGCCTCGCGAAGCTCGATCCGGCGGATCTTGCCCGTGAGCGTCTTCGGGAGCGACGGGACGAACTCGACGAGACGCGGGTAGTGGTACGCACTCAGCCGATTTCGCACGTGGGTCTGGATTCCCTTGGCGAGCTCCTCGCTCGGCTGGTGGCCCCGTGCGAGCACGATGAACGCCTTGACGACGCTGCCGCGCCGCTCGTCGGGTGAGGCCACCGCCGCGGCCTCTGCGACGGCGGGGTGCTCGAGGCACGCGGACTCGACCTCGAACGGGCCGATCCGGTACCCCGCGGCGATGATGACGTCGTCGGCGCGGCCCTCGTACCAGACGTACCCGTCCGCATCCATGTGCGCCGCATCCTTCGTGTGGAACCAGTCGCCGCCGAACGTCTCGCGAGCGGCCTCCTCGTTGTTCCAGTACCCGAGCGGGTAGTGCGGGTTGCTCCGCGCGCGCAGGCAGATCTCGCCGCGCTCGCCGGGCGGGACGGGCTGCTCGTCCTCGTCGAGGATGGCGACGTCCCAGCCCGGCGTCGGCCGCCCCATCGATCCCTCGCGCACCTCCATGAACGGGAAGTTGGCGCAGAGCGGATAGCTCTCCGAGAGCCCGTAGAAGTCGAGGATCGTGACGCCGTACTGCTCGCGGAACCACCGGATCGCCTCGGGGTTCAGCGGCTCGCCCGCCGCACACACGATTCGGAAGCGCTGCGGGTACCGGGTTCCGGCGTCGTCGATCGACATCATCGAGCGGATCGCCGTCGGGGTGCTGAAGACGTTCGTCACCTGGTACTTCGAGAGGAACGCGAGCTGCTTGTGCGCGTCGAAGCCGCCCTCCCTCTCGTACACGACCTGCACCGCGCCGTATCGCCACGGCCCGAACAGGGGCGCGATTCCCGCGACCCAGGCCCACTCGCCCATCCCGTGGAAGCGCTCGCCGTCGCGCACGTCGTGGCAGAGCTCGAACTCGTTGTGCCCGAGGAGGTAGCGATGGGCGTGGAGGATCCCCTTCGCAAGCCCGGTCGTCCCCGACGTGTAGTACAGCTGCGCCGGGTCGTCGGCGCGGGTGTCGATCCGCTCGAAGCCCGGGTCGCCCTCCGCCACCAGGCGCTCGTCGAGCACGAGGACCTGGTCGACCGGCAGGTCCAGCTCACGCACGCGCTCGACGTTCTCGGCGTTCGTGACGAGGACCTTCGCCTGCGAGTCGGTGACGCGGTGCCTGATCCCCTCGTCGCCGTAGAGGACGGACAGCGACAGGAGGACGGCGCCGGCCTTGAACGCCCCGAGGAACGCCGCAGCCGTCTCGGGCCGCGGCGTGAGCAGCATCGCGACCCGATCGCCGGGCTCGACGCCGTTCTGGCCGAGGACGCTCGCGAGCCGGGAGCTCGCCTCCTGCAGCTCGCCCCAGAGAACCTGTCGCTCGTTGCCGCGGTAGTCCTCCCACAGCATCGCGAGCTTGTCGGGCGGGTGCTTGTCGCACACGTCCTCGGCGATGTTGTAGCGCTCCGGAACGTTCCACGCGTGGGCGGCCACTGCCTCGTCGTAGCTCTCGAACCGTCCGTTCGTCGGCATCCGCGACTCCTCGAGCTGGTTGTCGTCCGCAGAAGTCTGCTTCATTCGGCCGCGACCTGCGCCTCGGCGAAGAGCACCTCCCAGTGGGCGAGCAGGCCGTCGAGCTCCTCGCGGCTCGCGGTGTACGACGCGAGCAGGTCCATGTCGGTCCAGCTCTCCGCGAGGCGGTTCTCGAGCTCGGCCACGCGCGGCTCGAGCTCCGAGATGCGCTTCTCGACCCGCTCGAGCTCGGAGGGCCGCTGCCGGACGGGAGCGGGCTTCGGTGCCCGCCTCGGCGTGCTTCGCGCGGGCACGGACGCCGCCGCCGCGTCGCGGGACGTGCTCCGCTCGCGGATCATGTCGGCCCAGCCGCCGTCGTACGAGCGGAGCGCGAGGTCCTCCACGGCGACGATGCGGTCGGGGACCGCATCGAGGACGGCGCGGTCGTGCGAGACGAGCAGCACCGTCCCGGGGAACGCCTCGAGCGCCGCCTCGAGCGCCTCGCGGCTCTCCAGGTCGAGGTGGTTCGTCGGCTCGTCGAGCACGAGCAGGTTCGCTCCCGAGGCGACCACGAGCGCGAGCGCGAGGCGCCGCCGTTCGCCGCCCGACAGCACCGACACCTGCTTCTCGTGCGTCTCCCAGCCGGAGAAGAGGAACCGGCCGAGGAGGTTCTGCGCCTGCGGCCGCGGGAGCCCCGTCTCGGAGACGGCGACGTCGAGGATCGAGCCGCGGTCGGGGAGCTCCGCCTCGTGCTGGGAGAAGTACGCGGGAACGACGCCGTGGCCGAGCTTGACGCGCCCCTCGTCCGGCTCCCGGAAGCCGAGGAGCGTCTCGAGGAGCGTCGTCTTGCCCGATCCGTTCGGCCCCACGAGCGCGACGTGCTCCCCGCGCTCCAGGACGACCGAGGCACCGTCGAGCAGGAGCTTGTCGCCGGCGGAGACGACGAGGTCGTCCGCCTCGAGCACGATGCGGCCGGTGCGCGCGGGCTTCAGGAACTCGAAGCCGAGCGTCCGGCGCCGCTTCGTCATCGACTCGAGCTCCTCCGCGGCGGCGCGCCGCTCCTGCTCGAGCCGTCCGATCTGGCTGAGCTTCGCCTGCGCCTGCTTCGCCTTCGACTTCTTGTAGCGGAACCGGGCCACGAAGCGCTCGAGCCGCTCGATGTCCTCGCTCACGCGGCCGAGCTGCGTCGCCGCGGCGGAGGCGCGCGCCGCCTTCTCGCGCCGCCAGGCGTGCCAGGCGCCGTCGAAGAAGAACGGCTTCGGCCCGCCGAGCTCCAGCACGGCGGTCGTGACCGCCTCGAGGAACCAGCGGTCATGTGCGACGAGCACGACCGCCGCGTCGAGCGACGTCAGCTCGCGCTCGAGCCACTCGAGGCTCTCCACGTCGAGGTGGTTCGTCGGCTCGTCGAGCAGGAGGAGGTCCGGGTCGGCCGAGAGGGCACGGGCGAGGGAGGCCCGCGTCAGCTCTCCGCCGGAGAACGTGTCGAGCGGCCGGTCGAGGTCGGCGTCGCGGAACCCGAGCCCACGGAGGATCGACGCGGCGCGATCGCGCCAGGCCCATCCGCCGGCGTGCTCGAGCCGCGCCTGGGCCTCGCTGTAGCGGCGCAGGGTCGCGGGGGCGTGGTCACCGCTCGCCATCGCCTGCTCGAGCCGCGTGAGCTCCTCCTCGATCGCGACGAGGTCGCCGGCGCCCGAGAGGGAGTACTCGCGGAGGGTCAGTCCCTGGCCGCGCGGTGGCCGCTGGTCGTGCAGCGCAACGCGCGTGCCCTTCGCGAACGCGAGCTCGCCGGAGGTGAGCGACGTCTCGCCGACGAGCGCGCGCAGCAGGGTCGTCTTGCCGGCGCCGTTCGGCCCCGCGAGCGCGAGGCGGTCGCCGCGGCGCAGCCGGAACGAGACCCCGTCGAAGAGGGGGTCGCCCGAGAACTCCTTGCGGAGGCCCGATGCGGTGAGCACGGCCATCGGGGGAAGGGTAGGCGGCGCGGGGCGCAATTCGCGTGCGGACAACCGCCCTTGGGTAAGAACGGCGCGAAATCGGGTACTCATAGGGTCGATGGCGGTCGATCCAATCGTGGTCGTCGGTGGAGGCCTCGCGGCCGCGCGGCTCGCGACCGAGTACCGCGCGGCGGGAGGCGAGGCATCGGTGACGATCCTCTCCGCCGAGCCCGACCCGCCGTACAACCGCCCGCCGCTCACGAAGGGGTTCCTGCGCGGGGAGATGGACCGCGACGGGCCACTCGTCCGGCCGCCGGACGAGTACGAGGACGACGTGGTCGAGCTTCGTCTCGAGACGACGGCCGAGCGGATCGACCCGGACGCGCACGAGGTCGAGCTCGCCGGCGGCGAGCGCGTCCCCTACGGGACGCTCGTCGTCGCAACCGGCGCGCGACCGAGGCAGCTCCCGCTCCCGGGCGCCGACCTCGTGGGCGTCCACACGTATCGCACGCTGCGCGACGCCGAGGCGGTCATCCAGGCGGCCGAGGACGCCCACGCCGCGATCGTGATCGGCGGCAGCTTCATCGGCGCCGAGACCGCGGCCTCACTGCGGACGCGCGGCCTCGAGGTGACCATCGTGGAGATGGGCGAGACCCTCATGCCGCAGCTCCGCTGCCCCGACCTGTCGGCGGAGCTCGTGGAGCTGTACCGGAGCGAGGGCGTCGAGGTCCTGCTCGAGACCCAGCTCGAGGAGCTCACGGGCAACGGACGCCTGCTGACCGGGGCACGGACGGCGGACGGCCGGACGATCGAGGGCTTCCTCGCGATCGTCGGCGTCGGCGTCGTGCCGAACGTCGAGCTGGCGCAGGACGCCGGCGCGGACGTCGAGGACGGAGTCGTCGTCGACGAGCGCTTCCGCACGTCGCTCGCGGACGTGTACGCGATCGGCGACGTCGCCCGGTACCCGGACCCGACCTCGGGCCGCATGCGGCGGATCGAGCACTGGTCGAACGCGGACGCGCAGGGCGCGCACCTCGGCCGCCAGCTCGCGGGCGCGAGCAAGCGCCTACGACGAGTTGCCGGTCTTCTTCACGCAGCTCTTCGATCGCAAGCTCCAGGTGCTCGGCGACGTCGAGCCCGCCGTCGACTGCGTGCTTCGCGGCTCGCTCGCGGACGGCCGCCTCGTCGGCTTCCACCTGACCGAGGACAGCCGTCTCGTCGGCGCCGTCGTCCACGGCGAGTCGGCGGACGTCGTGGCCGAGCTCGGCGCCCTCATCCGCGAGAAGCCGGTCGTCGACGATCCGACGCGGCTCGCGGACGAGAGCCTGCGCCCGGCCGACGCCGTCGCTGTCTGAGCCGCCCTCTGTCACGAAGCGGCACGAAGCCGGCACGGACCCGTCACGGGTTCCTCGATACCGTGTCTTCAGGGCACGGGGGGTGCCCCTGGGGGTGGTTGTCGGGCTCTTTCGGGGCGGTCGGCGGCGGCGGCGCTCGGCCGGCCGCTAGGAGACGCCCGCGCTCTCGCGGACGAGCGCGCGGGCCGCTTCCGCGATGTGATCGGCGTCGATCCCCGCGGCCGCGAGAAGCTCGGCCGGCTTGCCGGAGTGCGGCAGCTCGCGCACCGCGAGCGTCACGACGCGCGCCTCGGTGCCGCTCGCCGCGAGCGCGGAGAGCACCGCCTCGCCCAGGCCGCCCTCGGCCCAGTGGTCCTCGACCGTCACGATCGGCATGCGGAGCCCGCTCAGGGTCGCGCCGTCGATCGGCTTGACGGAGTAGCAGTCGATCACGCGTGCCGAGATGCCCTCCTCGGCGAGCGTCTCCGCCGCGCGCACCGCCTCGTGCACGGTGATGCCGGCCGCGACGATCGCGACGTCGTCGCCGTCGCGGAGCGTCTTCGAGCCGCCGACCGGGAACGCCTCGTCCGCGCCGTAGACGACGGGCGTGTCGCCGCGGGTCGTGCGGAGGTACGAGATCCCGTCGAGCTCGCCCATCGTGCGGACGAGCGCGGTCGTCTGGTTGCCGTCGCACGGGTAGAGCACCGTCGAGCCGTGGATCGCGCGGAACTCCGCGAGATCCTCGAGCCCCATCTGCGACGGGCCGTCCTCGCCGATCGAGACGCCCGCGTGCGAGCCGCAGAGGCGGAGCGTCGCGCGGCTGACGGCCGCCATCCGCACGAAGTCGTACGCGCGGGAGAGGAAGGCGGCGAACGTCGAGCTGAACGGCTTCCAGCCGAGCACCTGCATCCCCACCGCGGCCGCGACCATCTGCTGCTCCGCGATGTACATCTCGACGAACCGCTCCGGGTGGGCGTCGCGTGAAGATCTCGGCGAAGGTCGAGTTGGAGACCTCGCCGTCGAGCGACGACGACCCGCGCCGTCCTCGGCGCCGAGCGCCGCGAGCGCCTCGCCGTACGCCTTGCGGGTCGAGACCGCGCTGCCGACCTCGTACGCCGGCCACGACGCCGGTCGTCGTCTCGAACGCGGTGTGAGCTTCCCGGGCTCCGGCTTCGCGACGTCGATCTCGGAGGTTGCGAACGCCGCCGATCTCCTCGACCGCCTCCTCGGAGATCGCCTTGCCGTGCCAGCCGTTCTCGTTCTCGACCTTCGAGTACCCCTTGCCCTTCACCGTCCGCGCGACGATCGCCGTCGGCCGTCCAGTCGTCGACTGCGGCCTCGCGGTAGGCGGCGTC
Organism: uncultured Actinomycetes bacterium; assembly: GCA_963712255.1. GTDB lineage: Bacteria > Actinomycetota > Thermoleophilia > Gaiellales > Gaiellaceae > Gaiella. The sequence goes on along the minus strand of CAVQHL010000014.1, from coordinate 47,414 downwards.
GATCGCCTCGACGTCGTGGCCGTCGATCTCGATCGCATGCCAGCCGAACGCCTCGAGCCGGCGCGAGTACGAGGAGAGGTCCCAGCCGTGCATCGTCTCGCCGCGCTGGCCGAGCCGGTTGACGTCGACGATCGCGGTGAGGTTGTCGAGCTCGTAGAAGGCCGCGTGCTCCGCCGCCTCCCACATCGACCCCTCGGCCATCTCGCTGTCGCCGCAGATCACCCAGACGCGGAACGGGAGGCGGTTGAGCCGCTTCCCGGCGATCGCCATCCCGACGCCGATCGGCAGGCCCTGGCCGAGCGACCCGGTCGCGACGTCGACCCAGGGGAGCACCGGGCACCGGATGCCCCTCGAGCCGCGAGCCGAGCTGCCGGTAGGTGCCGAACTCCTCCTCGGAGAGCGCGCCGGCGGCGCGGAACAGGCCGTACACGAGCGGCGAGGCGTGGCCCTTGGAGAAGACGAGCCGGTCGTTCCGCGGGTCGTGCGGCGCGTCGAAGTCGTAGCGCAGGTGCCCCGCGAGGAGGACCGCCGCGAGGTCGGCCGCCGACATCGAGGACGTCGGGTGCCCGGACCCGGCCTTCGCGCTCGCCCGAACCGCGTCGACCCGCAGCTGCTGTCCCAACTCCCGCCAAAGCTCGCGCTCGTCCATGAGGGCTCCCTCGTCGGTGTTTCCCGCACTCCCGATTGCGTAACGTAGCGAGGGATGAAGGTGGCGGTCGGGTTCGATCACCGCGGGGTGCACCTGCGGGAGACGGTGCTGCAGCGCCCTCGTGGACGAGGGCCTCGACGTCGTCGACCTCGGCGTCGAGACGGACGAGACGCGCGTCGACTACCCGGATGTCGCGCGCGACGTCGGGATGGCGATCCGCTCGGGCCGCGCTCAGCGCGGAGTCCTCGTCTGCGGCTCGGGCGTGGGTGCGTCGATCGCGGCGTCGAAGATCCCCGGGATCCGGGCGGCGATCTGCCACGACCCGTACTCCGCCGCCCAGGGCGTCGAGCACGACGACATGAACGTGCTCTGCCTCGGCTCGGAGGTCATCGGGCCGTCGCTGGCGTACGAGCTCGTCAAGCGCTTCCTCGGCGCAGCGTTCATCGGCGAGGGGCGCTACCTGGAGCGTTGGAGAAGGTCGAGGAGCTCGAGAAGCTCGTCGACGGCTGAGACGGGAGGATTGCCATGAAGCGCTCGAGACTGCACGAGCTGAGCGAGCACGGAGTCAGCGTCTGGATCGACTCGCTCTCGCGCGAGATGCTGGAGACGGGCCTGCTCGCCCGCCTGATGGACCGAGGACGCCGTCGTCGGCGTCACCTCGAACCCGACGATCTTCCAGAAGGCGCTCGCCGAAGGCGACTGGTACGACGAGCAGCTCCGCGCTGCGGCCGCGAGGAGATCGACGATCCGGTCGAGCTGTTCTTCGCGCTCGCCCAGGAGGACATCCGCGACGCCTGCGACCTCCTCGAGCCCGTCTGGGAGCGGACCGGCGGCGTCGACGGCTACGTCTCGCTCGAGGTCGACCCGACGCTCGCCTACGACCGGACGGCGACGTTCGAGCAGGCGATGCGCTTCCACCGCGAGCTCGAGCGGAAGAACCTCTACGTGAAGATCCCCGGGACCGAGCCGGGGCTCGGCGCGATCGAGGACTGCATCGCCGAGGGGCGGTCGATCAACGTGACGCTGATCTTCTCGCTCGAGCGCTACGCCGCGGTCGTCGAGGCGTACCTGCGCGGGCTCGAGCGGCTCGTCGCCGCCGGAGGCGACCCGGGCTCGGTGATCTCGGTGGCGAGCTTCTTCGTCTCGCGGGTCGACACCGAGGCCGACCGCCGGCTCGAGGAGGTCGGGCGCACCGACCTGCAGGGCAGGCTCGCGATCGCGAACGCGAAGCTCGCGTACGCGCACTGGAAGGAGGCGTTCTCGGGCGACTCGCTGGGCCGCGCTCGAGGCGAAGGGCGCGCGGAACCAGCGCTGCCTCTGGGCGTCGACGTCGACCAAGAACCCGGCGTACCGGGACGTCCTCTACGTCGAGGAGCTGATCGGGCCGGAGACGGTGAACACGATGCCGCTCGAGACGATCCGGGCATTCCAGGACCACGGCGAGGTGCGCGACACGCTCGAGACCGGCGTCGACGAGGCGCGGGCGCTCCTCGCCGAGCTCGAGAACGCCGGGCGTCGACTACGACGATGTCGTCGAGACGCTCGAGCGCGAGGGCGTCGAGAAGTTCGCCGACTCGTTCAGCGAGCTCCTGGACGGGATCACCACGAAGCTCGAAGCGGTCACGGCCAAGTAGCGCGGGGATGGCGAACCCCCTGTCGGCCGGCCTCGGGCTCCGGCGCAAGCCGGACCCGTGCGCTCTCGTGGTCTTCGGTGCGTCGGGCGACCTGACCAAGCGCAAGCTGTTCCCCGCGCTCTACGCCCTCGCGTATCGCGGCCTTCTGCCCGACCGGTTCGCGGTCGTCGGCGTCGCCCGAACGGAGCAGCCGACGCGCCAGTTCCTCACGGGGATGCGGGCGGCGGTCAAGCAGTACGCGCGCGATCCGTTCCGCTCCGACGTGTTCGAGTCCCTCGCGGAGGGCGTCCGGTACGTCGCGACGGAGTTCGACGACGACTCCGGCGAGGACCGCGTCGGCGATGCGCTGGAGGAGCTCGACCGCACCCGCGGGACCGCGGGCAACCGCCTCCACTACCTCGCCGTCCCGCCGCAGGCGTTCCCGACGGTCGTCCGAGAGATCGGCGAGCGCCGCGAGCGCGAGGGCTGGGCGCGGGTGATCGTCGAGAAGCCCTTCGGGCACGACCTCGCCTCGGCCCGCGAGCTGAGCGCGATGGTGCAGCGCTGGTTCCGCGAGGACGAGGTGTTCCGGATCGACCACTACCTCGGCAAGGAGACGGTGCAGAACCTCATGGCGCTGCGGTTCGCGAACGGGATCTTCGAGCCGATCTGGAACCGCCAGATGGTCGACCACGTGCAGATCACCGTCGCCGAGTCGATGGGGATCGAGGGGCGCGCCGGGTACTACGAGCGCGCAGGCGCGATCCGCGACATCTTCCAGAACCACCTCCTGCAGCTCCTCGCGCTGACGGCGATGGAGCCGCCGATCGACTTCACCGCCGACGCGGTCCGGAACGAGAAGGTGAAGGTGCTGCGGGCGATGCACACGCCCGGCCCCAAGTCGGTCGTCCGCGGTCAGTACGGGCGCGGGTGGGTCGAGGGCGAGGAGGTGCCGGCGTACCGCGAGGAGCAGGGCGTCGACCCGAACTCGACGACCGAGACGTACGTCGCGGCGAAGCTCTTCGTGGACAACTGGCGCTGGGCGGACACGCCGTTCTACGTCCGCGTCGGGAAGCGGCTCGCGCGGCGCGAGACGACGATCGCGATCCAGTTCAAGCGCGCACCGCACCCGCCGTTCGAGGCGATCGCCGGAGAGGGGCTGCGGCCGAACGTCCTCCTGATCCACGTGCAGCCGGACGAGGGCGTCTCGCTCGCGATCGGCGCGAAGGTCCCGGGGGCCGGGATGCAGATCCGGACCGTGCACATGGACTTCCTCTACGGCGGCGCGTTCCGCGAGAGCGTCCCGGAGGCGTACGAGCGGCTGATCCTCGATGCGATGCTCGGCGACGCGACGCTGTTCACGCGCGAGGACGAGGTGGAGGAGCAGTGGAAGCTCGTCGACGCCATGGTCGGCGCCTGGGGCCGCGACCGCCCGACGTTCCCGAACTACCCCGCCGGCAGCTGGGGCCCGGCGCGGTCGGACGAGCTGGTGCATCGCGACGGCCGCTCGTGGCGGAGGCACTGAGGAGGCACTGATGGGCGTCGTCGCCGAGATCGAGCGGAAGCTCGCGCGGAAGCGCTGCCGCGAGGAGGCCGACGGCGTGCCGGAGCTCCGGACGAGCACGATGACCCACCTCGTCTGGGCGCCGCCCGAGTGGGTCGGCGCCGCGAAGCGCGTGCTCGCGGGTCTCGCGGAGCGTCACCCCTCGCGGACGATCATCCTCGTGCCGCTCCCCGGCCGCCGCAGCGCCGTCGAGGCGGACGCGACGATCCGCGACTTCGAGCTCCCCGGCGGCCGCGAGGTGCTGTCCGAGGTGATCGAGCTGCGTCTCTGCGGCGAGGCCGCGAACCACCCCGCGTCCGTCGTGCTGCCGCTGCTCATCTCCGACCTGCCCGCGTTCTGCCGCTGGCGCGGCCGGCCGGAGTGGGACTCGCCGGCGCTCGCGGAGATCGTCGACGTCTGCGACCGCCTCGTCGTCGACTCGTCGGAGTGGGCGGCGGTCCCCGCGGCGTACGGCCAGCTCGCGCACCTCTTCCCGCGGACGGCGGTGTCCGACATCGCCTGGCGCCGCACGCTCCCGTGGCGGGCGTCGCTCGCGGCCCGCTGGCCGGGCATCCGATCGATCGAGCGGCTGACGGTCGAGGGGCCGCGCGCGGACGCGTCGCTGCTCGTCGGCTGGCTCCGCTCGCGCCTTCGCCACGAGGTCGCGCTCACGCGCAGGCCGTCGGACGCGGTGACGGCGATCCGCGTCGACGGCGATCCCGTCGACCCGCCGGTCGGCAAGGCGCCGTCGGGCAGCGACCTCCTCTCCGCCGAGCTCGACACGCTCACGCGCGACCCGGTCTACGAGGCCGCGGCCCGAGCGGCGGCGGGCTAGGCTTCGGCTTCAGATCGCCGACGGCGTCGAGCAGCGTCTGGTGCAGGTGCCCGTTCGACGAGATCGCGCTGCCGCCGTCGATGCGCTGCTCGCCCGCGAAGTCCGTGAAGGTGCCGCCGGCCTCCTCGACGATCACCTGCACGGCGGCGAGGTCCCACACCGACACGCCGATCGCGTCGATCGCGCCGTCGACCGCGCCCTCGGCGACGAGCATGTGGCTCCAGAAGTCGCCGTAGCCGCGTGCGTGCCAGGCGCGGGCTGCGAGGCTCGGCAGCGACTGCTCGAGGGCGAACGAGAGCACCGCGTCCTCCGGCCTCCGCACGGCCGACACGTGGACGCGGTCGCCGCCCGCGTACGCGCCGCTGCCGCGCTCGGCCCACCAGCGGCGGTGCAAGGCGGGTGCCGAGACCACGCCCAGCTCGACGCGGCCGTCCACCTCGAGCGCGATCAGGGTCGCCCAGACCGGCACCCCGCGCGAGTAGTTCCGCGTCCCGTCGATCGGGTCGATGATCCAGCGGCGCGGGCCCGAGCCGACGGTGCCCTCCTCCTCGCCGAGGATCGCGTCGCGGCGGCGCTCGTGGGCGAGCATCGCCCGCAGCTGCTTCTCCACGTCCCGGTCCGCCTCCGTCACCGGCGTCCGGTCGGGCTTCGTCTCGACGAGCAGGTCGCGCGCGCGGAAGCGGCCGAGCGAGATCGCGTCCGCGGTGTCCGCCAGCCGAAGCGCGAGCTCGAGATCCGGGCCCACGCTCGTCACGACCGCTAGTCGACCTGCAGGTAGATCACCGCGATCGCGCAGGCGCCGACGAACAGCACGACGAACAGCGCGAACAGCGCGAGGCCCAGGCGGTTGTTCTTCCGCTCGAGCTCGGGCGTCGGACACTTACATCACCACCGGGTCGACGGCTGCCGCGACGAACAGCAGCGCGAGGTAGGCGAGGGAGTAGTGGAAGAGGATGACCGCGTCGCGTCGCGTCCCGTCACGGCGGAGCCGCCAGGCGAGGAGGACGAAGTACGCGCCGAGCAGCGCCGCGGCGACCGTGTAGAGCGGGCCGAGCCAGATGCCCACGAGCAGCGTGAACGCGACGAGGCCGAGCGAGTAGAGGAGGATCTGGCGCGTCGTCTCGCGGTCGCCGCGCGTCCCCGGCAGCATCGGGACGTTCGCCGCCTGGTAGTGCTCCTTGATCATCAGGGCGAGCGCCCAGAAGTGCGGCGGCGTCCAGAGGAAGACGATGAGGAAGAGCCAGAGGGCGGGGAGCGCGAGGCTTCCGGTCGCCGCCGCGTAGCCGACGAGCGGCGGCACCGCTCCCGCCGCGCCGCCGATCACGATGTTCTGGTCGGTCGACCGCTTCAGGTAGCCGGTGTAGACGACGACGTAGAAGAGGTTGCCCACGAGCGCGAGCACTGCCGTGAGGACGTTGACGGTCGTCGCGAGGAGCGCGAACGACAGCGCCGAGAGGACGAGGCCGAACTCGAGCGCGCGGGGCGCCGGGACGCGGCCCGACGCCACGGGCCGGGCGGCGGTTCGCTCGCCCATGAGCCGGTCGATGTCGCGGTCGATGACGTGGTTGAGCGCGCTCGCCCCACCGCACGCGAGCGCCAGGCCGAGGAGCATCGTCGCGAGCTCGACGCCGCCGGGCCAGCCGCCCGCACCGACGAACATCCCGGCCGCTCCGGTGAGGAGCAGCAGGGACATGATCCGCGGCTTCGTCAGCGTCACGTAGTCGCGCCACGGCCCGAGCGGCAGCGGCTCGCCGCGGAAGGAGACGGCGAGCGTCACGAGCGACGCGGCCAGGGACGCACCGGCGGCGGCGACGTGGACGACGATCGACCACGTTGCGTCGTCCGTCCACGCGACGAGCCCGCCGGTCGCGATCGCCGCGAGCATCAGCACGAGCGCCACCGCCGCCGGCCGTACGAGCCGCGGGTACGCGAGGATCGCGGCGACGAGGACGCAGACGAGGAGGGGAAGCGCGACGAGTGCGGCGCCCCAGTGCGCGCGGCCCAGCTCGAGCGCGGCGCTCGCGACGACCGCGCCGGTCGCGACCGCCGCCACGACGACGGCGAGCCGGAGGAGCGGCCCGGGTGCCCCGTCGCTCCTCATGCCCCGGACTCCGCGTCGCGCAACCTGCGGCGCAGGTCGTACAGCGGCCGCGCGCTCGTGACGTACGGCACCTCGTCGAAGTTGTGCGGCGGCGGGGGCGAGGTCGTGTACCACTCGAGCGTGTCGCCCTGCCACGGGTCGTTCCCCGCGCGCCGGCCGTTGATGCTCTTCACGATCGCGACGAGGAGGATCAGCATGCCGATCCCCATCACGTAGGAGCCGATCGTCGAGGCGAGGTTGTAGGCCTCCCAGAGCCCGTCGTCGCGGTACGTGTAGACCCGCCGGGGCATCCCGATCAGCCCGAGCAGGTGCTGCGGGAAGAAGGTCAGGTTGAAGCCGACGAAGATGAAGAAGAACGACCACTTGCCGAGCCGCTCGGAGAGGAATCGCCCGAAGATCTTCGGCCACCAGTAGAAGAGCCCGCCGAGGATCGCGAGCACCGATCCGCCGAACAGCACGTAGTGGAAGTGCGCGACGACGAAGTACGTGTCGTGCACCTGCCAGTCGATCGGGAACGCGGCGAGGTAGATGCCCGACAGCCCGCCGATCGTGAAGACGCTCACGAAGCCGAGCGCGAACAGCATCGGCGTCTCGAGCGTGATGTTCCCGCGCCAGAGCGTCGCGAGCCAGTTGAAGATCTTGATCCCGGTCGGGACGGCGATCACCATCGACGCGAGCATGAACCAGATGTTCAGGTACGTCGGCATGCCGACCGTGAACATGTGGTGCGCCCAGACGAGCATCGAGAAGAACCCGATCGCCACGGTGGAGAACGCGATCGCCTTGTAGCCGAAGATCGGCTTGCGCGAGAAGACGGGGAGGATCTCCGAGATGATCCCCATCGCGGGCAGGATCATGATGTAGACCTCGGGGTGCCCGAAGAACCAGAAGACGTGCTGGTACAGGATGGGCGAGCCGCCCTCGCCTTCCCCGGTCGGCACGAAGAAGTCGAAGGTCTCCGGGAACTGCCGCTCGAGCAGGAGCAGCGTCAGCCCGGCCGAGAGCACGGGCAGGACGAAGAGCAGGAGCCACGCGTAGACCTCGATCGACCAGACGAAGAGCGGGATCCGCATCCACGACATCCCGCGGGTGCGCATGTTGTGGATCGTGACGATGAAGTTGATCGCCCCGAGCGAGCGACGAGATCGACGCGATGTGCAGCGAGAGGATCCACAGGTCCTGCCCGTTCCCCGAGGCGATCACGGAGAGCGGCGGGTAGGCGGTCCAGCCCGTGTTGGCGGCGCCGCCCGCGGCGAAGAACGAGAAGCAGAACACGAGCCCCGCGAAGAGGTAGAGCCAGTACGACAGCGCGTTGAGGCGCGGGAACGCCATGTCCGGCGCGCCGATCATCAGCGGGACGAGGAAGTTGCCGAGGCCCGCGAGGATCGGGACGACGACGAAGAAGACCATCCCCGTCCCGTGCATCGTGACCACCTCGTTGTACGCGTTCCCGGTGATCACGCCGCCGTCGGCGTTCGCGAGCTGCGTGCGGATCAGGAGCGCGAGGAAGCCGGAGAGCGCGAAGAAGAAGCCGGCGGTCGCGATGTAGAGGATCCCGATCCGCTTGTGGTCGACGGTGACGAGCCAGCCCGCGACCTTGCCGCGATGCCAGGCCGGGACGGTCGGGGCCGGCGTCAACTGCCAAGGTTCTGCTCCAGGTAGTCGGTCAACGCGTCGATCTCCGTGTCGGTCCAGTCGCGCCCGACCGGCGGCATCGCGCCGCGGCCCTCGCGGAGGAGCTTCTCGAGGGCCTCGGGGTCCTCGCCGAGCCCGGTCCCTGCGATGCGAGGCCCGTACTCGCCCTCGCCGTCGAGGCCGTGGCACTTCGCGCACGCGCCCTCCCACAGCTCCTCGCCGAGGGGCGACGTGCCGGCGGCCTGCTGCGTCCTCGCGCTCCTCGAGCCACGCGTCGAACTCGTCCGCCGGGAGCACCTCCACCGACGCGAGCATCTTCGCGTGGTAGATGCCGCAGAGCTCGGCGCACTGGCCGAGGAATACCCCTGAGCGCTTCGCCGCGGAACCACGTCGTGTTCACCTTGCCGGGGATCGCGTCGATCTTGCCGCCGAGCGCCGGGATCCACCAGGAGTGCACGACGTCCCAGTCGGGCGCGGTCACCTCGAGCTCGACGGTGCGCCCTTCGGGCGCGCGGAGCCGGTCGATCGCGACGACGCCGTTCGGGTAGCGGTACTCCCACGTGAACTGCGTGCCCGTCACCTCGACGACGAGGTTCTCCTCGCCGCCGGTGGCAGCGGGGACGTCCTGGATCCCGGGAAGCTTCGCGAAGACGAACGCGGCGATCGCGAAGAGGATCACGACGGGCGCGATCGTCCACGCGAGCTCGAGCCGGTTGGCGCCGTGGATCTGCGCCCCGTCCGCGTCGCGCGGCCGGTTTCGCCGCCGGTAGCGGACGACGAACACGACGAGCAGCACCTCGACGAGCAGGAAGATCGCGAGGACGAAGGCCGTGACGAACCACCAGCTCTGGCTGATGCCCTCGGCGTTCGGCGACTCGGGCGGGACCGGCGCGAAGCCGCCGTTGCCCGCGAGTGCCCCCGAAGCGTCGGCGAGCAGCGCGACGGACGCGCTGGCGATGGCGGCGATGTGCCTCCCGAAGCGCACGGTGCGGGCATTCTATGAACGTGGTCGATGCCCCGCGCCGAGCAACCCGCGTGCGGCTCCCGGCCGACGTGGAGCGGCCGTTCGAGGTCTACCTCAACGGCGTCGAGCAGCGTGAGGGCCGCGACTTCACCGTGCGCGACGGGATGCTCGTCTTCGACCGGCCGCTTGCGAAGGAGTCGGTCGGCGTTGGCCGCTGGACGTCCATGGTGCTGGGCATCGCGGGGTCGTACGGCAAGGACGACTCGGTGGACGTCGTGTACCGGTCGGGCGGCCAGAACAAGGTCGCCGCGAAGCTGCGCTTCGAGCCGGCGCCCGACTGACGCCGTCGGCCCCGTCCGCAACGTGACCGCAACACGCGCGTCACACGCGGCAACCCCGCTTCAGGGTCTCCACACATGTCGCGCGTTCTCTCATGTGTGATGACAACAGAGACCCTTATCGCTCCCACGCGCGCCGAGCTCGAGCGCGACACCGTGACGTCCTGGCGGGTCGAGCGCCTGCTCGACGCCGGCTACGACGGCGAGGCCGCGCTCGTTCTCGCGCTCGACCGCGACGTCGACCTGCACCTCGCCGTCTCGCTCCTCGAGCGCGGCTGCCCGGCGGACACCGCGCTGCAGATTCTGTTCTAGCTCGCCAAGCAGGATTCGGCAGGAGCCGAATCCTGCGGCTTGATCCCCCGCCTCCGGCGGGGGCACATCCCTGAAGGCGTCCGCTGTCGCGGCCGCAACTTCCTCGCACCGGGCCGCGGCCGGCGACTGCCACGACGCTCAGGCCCGTCCGCTCGCCTCCGCGGCGGCCCGCAGCCGCGTGGCGTGGCCATGGGTCAGCTGGCCGGGCTCGAGGCGCCACTGCCAGTTCGCCGCCGCCGACCTCGCCGGGACGGTTCATCCGCGCCTCGCTCCCGAGCGCCGAGCACGTCCTGCACCGGGACGATCGCGAGCGCGCACCGCGACGAGAGCGCCTGCTCGACGAGGGGCCACGCGTCCTCCTCGCCCGTGAAGCCGACGAGCGTGTCGGTGTCGTGCGTCGAGGTGTAGACGACCTGGTTGACGCGGTGGTTCTCGAGGCGGTGCGGGTTGTCGGCCGGCCCCGAGAGCGACCACCGCAGCACGACCATGCCCGGAAACCCGAGCGCGTCGCGGAGCTCGTGCACGTCCTCCGTGATGACGCCGAGGTCCTCGGCAATCACCGGCAGCGGCCCGAGCGCCTCCTCGGCGGCGCGGAAGAGCGATCGGCCCGGCCCCGGCGACCACCAGCCTTCCCGCGCGGTCTTCGCGCCTGCGGGAACCGTCCAGTACCCCGCGAACCCGCGGAAGTGGTCGATCCGGAAGACGTCGACGAGGTCGAGCACGCGGCGCATCCGCTCGACCCACCAGCGGTAGTCGTCTGCGGCCATCGCCTGCCAGTCGTAGAGCGGGTTGCCCCACAGCTGGCCGAGGTCGTTGAGGTCGTCCGGCGGGGCGCCGGCGACGAGCTCGTCGAGGGGGAGGAAGAGCTCGGGGTGAGCCCGATGGTCGCAGCCGTCGGCCGCGACGTAGATCGGCACGTCGCCGATGACGCGGACGCCGCGTCCGGCCGCGTAGCCGCGAAGCGCGAGCCACTCGCGCTCGAACCGCACCTGCTCCTCGACGGCGTCGCCGCCGGCGTAGGACGCCCAGTCGTCGCACCACCGTCCCTGCCGTGCCCGGAACGCCCGCAGCTCGCTCGGCTCGACCCGCGCCTCCGGATCGGCGAGCAGCCCGCCCCACGACGCGAACGCCGACGCGGAGGCATACGGCGAGCCGAACTCGTCGGGCGGGTTGAGGGGCAGGACCTGCCACCAGCGCGCCCCTGCGGCCGCCAGCCAGTCGACGAAGGCGAACGCCTCCGGCCCCAGCCGGCCGCCCGGCAGCGAGGTGGGATGGAGCTGGACGCCGACTGATCGCCCCGACAGCACGGCGGACTGTTTACCGTGTCGCGTGGGTGGCTGCCGAGCGAATCACGATCGCCGACGTGACACCGAGCGTCGATTGCGGGCGCTGGCCCGCGAAAGCGTGCGTCGGCGACTCCGTCGAGGTGACCGCGACGATCGTCCGCGACGGGCACGAGCCGCTCCGCGCGGTCGTCCGCCACCGGCGGCCACGCGGGCGCTGGCGCGAGGAGCCGCTGGTCGCGCTCGGCAACGACCGCTACCGGGGCGCGTTCGTCGTGGACGCGATCGGGCGGCATCGGTTCGAGATCGAGGCGTGGGTCGACCGCCACGCCGGCTGGCTCGACGAGCACGACCGCAAGCTCGCCGCCGGCCAGGCCGATCTCGCCGGGGAGCTCGCAGAGGGCGTGGCGCTCTTCGGCGACGGGAGCGTGGACGAGTGGCGGGAGGCCGCCCCGCAGCTCGGCCAGGGCGACCGTCACGGCGTCGCACGCAGCGAGCCTCCGCTCGAGATCGACGTCGAGCGCGAGCGTGCCCGCGCGAGCGTCTGGTACGAGCTCTTTCCCCGGTCGTGGGGCGGCCTGGCGGGCGTCGTCGAGATCGTCCCCGAGCTCGCCGAGCTCGGCGTCGACGTCCTCTACCTCCCGCCGATCCACCCGATCGGGGAGACGAACCGCAAGGGGCGGAACAACGCCGAGCGGGCGGCGCCGGGCGACGTCGGCAGCCCCTGGGCGATCGGCGGCGCCGGAGGCGGGCACGACGCCATCCACCCCGATCTCGGCACCGAGGCCGATCTCGCGGCGCTGGTCGCCGCGCTCCGCGAGAGCGGGATGGAGCTCGCCCTCGACCTCGCGCTCCAGGCCTCGCCCGACCACCCCTGGCTCCGCGAGCATCCCGAGTGGTTCCAGCGGCGCCCCGACGGCTCACTGAAGTACGCCGAGAACCCGCCCAAGCGCTACCAGGACATCCACAACTTCGACTGGGACACGCCCGACCAGAAGGGCCTCTGGAGGGCGATCCGCGACGTCGTGCTCCGGTGGTGCGACGCCGGCGTGACCGCGTTCCGCGTCGACAACCCGCACACGAAGCCCGTCCCGTTCTGGGCCTGGCTGATCGAGGAGGTCCGGAAGAAGCACCCGGAGACCGTGTTCCTCTCCGAGGCGTTCACCCGCCCCTCGATGATGACGCTCCTCGCGAAGGCCGGCTTCTCGCAGTCGTACACGTACTTCACCTGGAAGAACACCAAGCCCGAGCTGGTCGAGCTCGTCGAGCAGTTCCGCGACTGGTCGGCGTTCCTCCGGCCGAATCTCTGGCCGAACACGCCCGACATCCTCCACGCCACGCTGCAGCAGGGCGGCCGCCCGGCCTTCGAGTGCCGGCTCGTGCTCGCGGCGACGCTCTCCCCGAGCTACGGGATCTACTCCGGGTACGAGACGTGCGAGAACGTCCCCGTGCGGCCGGGCAGCGAGGAGTACCTCGACTCGGAGAAGTACGAGGTGCGCGAGCGTGCGCTCGACGGGCCGCTGCTCCCGCTGATCCGGCGTCTCAACGAGATCCGGCGCGCGCACCCGGCGCTCACCGGGGCGGGGCTCGAGCGGCTCACCTGGCTCGAGACCGAGTCGGAGCACCTGCTCGGCTACGCGCGGTCGCTCGGTGACGACGTCGTGCTCGTCGTCGTCAACCTCGATCCGTACGCGATCCACGACGGGGTCTGCGCGATCCCGGCGGCCCTCGGGCTGCCCGACGGCTTCGACGTCGTCGACGCGCTCACCGGCGAGACGTACGCGTGGGGCGAGCGCAACTACGTCCGGCTCGGCCCGGGCAAGGCGCACGTCCTCGAGGTGCGCCGATGAGCGTGCCGACGACCTTCGACCGAGCGGCGGAAGTTGCGGCGGCGAAGCCGCCGCCTTCAGGGATCTGCCCCCGCCGCAGGCGGGGGATCAAGCCGCAGGATTCGGCTCCTGCCGAATCCTGCTTGGCGGGCAAGGCATGACCGCCGGCGCAGAGCACTGGTTCGAGTCGCAGCCGGACTGGTTCAAGACGGCGGTGTTCTACGAGCTGCACACCCGGGCGTTCTTCGACTCGTCCGACGACGGCTCGGGCGACTTCCGTGGCCTGCGCCAGAAGCTCGACTACCTCCAGTGGCTCGGCATCGACTGCATCTGGCTCCTGCCGTTCTACCCCTCGCCCCTCCGGGACGGCGGCTACGACGTCGCGGACTTCCTCACGGTGAGCCCGGAGTTCGGCACGGTCGACGAGTTCGCGTCGTTCGTCGAGGCCGCCCACGAGCGCGGGATGCGCGTGATCAGCGACTTCGTCATGAACCACACCTCGAGCGACCACCCGTGGTTCCAGGAGTCGCGTCAGGGGCCGGACAACGAGCGGTCGGACTGGTACGTGTGGTCGGACACGGTTCACCGCTACGAGGACGCGCGGATCATCTTCGTCGACTCGGAGCAGTCGAACTGGACGTTCGACCCCGTCCGCGGTGCGTACTTCTGGCACCGCTTCTACCACCACCAGCCCGACCTGAACTACGAGAACCCGGACGTCGCCGACGCGATGCTCGACGGGCTGCGCTTCTGGCTCGACCTGGGCCTCGACGGGTTCCGTCTCGACGCGGTGCCGTACCTGTTCGAGGCCGAGGGGACGAACTGCGAGAACCTCCCGCCGACGCACGCGTTCCTCAAGCGCGTGCGGGCGGAGATCGACGCGAACTACACCGACCGCGTGCTGCTCGCGGAGGCGAACCAGTGGCCCGAGGACGTCGTGGACTACTTCGGTGACGGGGACGAGTGCCACATGGCGTTCCACTTCCCCGTCATGCCGCGCATGTTCATGGCGCTCCGCCGCGAGGAGGCACGGCCGATGGTCGAGATCCTCGACCGCACGCCCCCGATCCCGGACCACTGCCAGTGGGGGCTCTTCCTGCGAAACCACGACGAGCTGACGCTCGAGATGGTGACGGACGAGGAGCGCGACTACATGTACTCGGAGTACGCGAAGGACCCGAGGATGAAGCTCAACCTCGGCATCCGCCGCCGGCTCGCGCCGCTCCTGGACGGCGGGCGCGACGAGATCGAGCTGATGCACGCGATCCTCTTCTCGCTTCCCGGCTCCCCGGTGCTCTACTACGGCGACGAGATCGGGATGGGCGACAACGTCTACCTCGGCGACCGCGACGGGGTGCGGACGCCGATGCAGTGGACGGGCGACCGGAACGGCGGCTTCTCCCGCGCGGACTTCGCGCAGCTGTACCTCCCGCCGCTGATGGACCCGGTGTTCGGCTTCCAGGCCGTCAACGTCGAGGCGCAGCTCCGCTCGCCGACGTCGCTGCTGCGGTGGCTCCAGCGCTTCGTCGCGCTGCGCAAGGAGCACCCGGTGTTCGGCCTCGGCACCTACGAGACGCTCGAGACGTCCAACCCGCGTGTTTTCGCCCACGTCCGGCGGCACGAGAACGACACCGTGCTGTGCGTCCACAACCTCGCGCGCTCGGCGCAGGCCGTCGAGCTGGACCTCTCGCGCTTCGAGGGGCGGACGCCCGTGGAGATGACCGGCCGGACGCCGTTCCCGCCGATCGGCGAGCTGCCCTACTTCCTCACGTTCGGGCCCCGCGGGTTCTTCTGGTTCCTCCTCCAGGAGGAGGGCTCCGATGCGTGACCCGCGGACGCTGACGAGCGACGAGCTCCTCGCGCTCGTGACGGGGGCCCGGTGGTTCGCGGCGAAGGACCGCGTCCCGGAGGACGCCGAGGTCGTCGGCGTCCCCGTCGAGGACGACCTCGTGACGCTCGCGATCGTCGAGGTCCGGTTCGGCTCGGGGACGCACGAGCACTATCTCGTCGCGCTGGACGCCGACGACGGGGTGGTCGACGCCTTCGAGCGGCCGGAGGTCGCCGCGAGGCTCGCGTCGCTCGCCGGGGTCCCGGCCGAGGGTGCCCGGGTTCGCCCGCTCGGCGTCGAGCAGTCGAACAGCTCCGTCGTGCTCGACGAGCTCCACGTGCTGAAGCTCTATCGCCGGCTCCAGGCAGGGCCGAACCCCGAGCTCGAGGTGCTCAACGCGCTCGCCTCGGCCGGCTTCGCCAACGCCCCGAGGCTGGAGGGGGCCCTGACCACCGAGGGGCCGCCGCTCGAGACGGCGCTCGCGTCGCTGACCGCGCTCGTCCCGTCCGCGGGCGGAGGCTGGGAGATCACCCTCGGGTCGTTCCGCGACGACCCGTCCTGGCTGCCCGAGCGCGCCTGGCGGCTCGGCGAGGTCACCGCCGGCCTCCACGCGGCGCTCGCATCCAACGACGACGACCCGCACTTCGCGCCCGAGGAGCCGAGCGCCGAGGCGCTCGGCCTGCTCGCAGCCGAGATCGAGGAGGAGATCACGTCGACGTTCGCGTCGCTGCCGCAGGACGACGCCCTCGGCGCCGTCGCGCACCGGGCCGAGGACCTCCGCGACCTCGTCCAGGAGCTCGCCTCCGTCGGGCCGTCGGGGCTCGCGATCCGGACGCACGGCGACTACCACCTCGGCCAGGTGCTCTGGACGACGGACGGCGACTGGATCGTGATCGACTTCGAGGGCGAGCCGGCCCGCTCGCTGCCCGAGCGGCGCCGGAAGCGCTCCCCGCTCCGCGACCTGGCGGGGATGACGCGCTCGTTCGCCTACGCGGGCGACGCGGCGCTGCTCCTCGAGGGAGTGGCGGCGCCGGAGGGCTGGGTCGAGGCCTGCCGCGAGGCCTTCCTCGACGGGTACCTCGCGTCGGCGGACGAGCGGCTCCTGCCCTCGAGCCGCATCGGGCTTCGAGCGGCTGCTCCAGCTCTACGAGCTCGAGAAGCTCGTCTACGAGCTCCGCTACGAGACGCGCAACCGGCCGGAGTGGGCGACGATCCCGATCGTCGGCATGCTCCGCCTGCTCGAGCCCGTCACGTGAGCCGCCCGAGCGTGCTCGGGGAGCTCGATCTCCACCTCCTCGGCGAGGGGCGTCACGAGCGGCTGTGGGAGCGCCTCGGCGCGCATCCGCTCGACGCCGAGGACGCCGGCGTGCGCTTCGCGGTGTGGGCGCCGAATGCGCGTGCGGTCTCGGTGGTGGGCGACTGGAACTCCTGGGCGCGAGGGTGTCGACGTCCTCGAGCCGCAGGAGTCGTCGGGGGTCTGGGCAGGCGTCGCCGCGCATGCGCGCGAGGGGCATGCCTACAAGCTCGCCGTCCACGGCGCGGACGGCGTCACGCGTCTCAAGGCGGATCCGCTCGCGTTCCGCGCCGAGGAGCCGCCCGCCACCGCGTCGGTCGTCTACCGCTCGCGCTACACGTGGTCGGACGACGACTGGCTGACGCGGCGGCGCGGAACGGATCCGCTCCGCGCGCCGATGTCCGCCTACGAGGTGCATGCGGGCTCGTGGCGGCAGGGCCTCGGGTGGCGCGACCTCGCCGACGAGCTCGGCGACCACGTGGAGGAGCTCGGGTTCACGCACGTGGAGCTGATGCCGGTGATGCAGCACCCGTTCGGCCCGTCGTGGGGCTACCAGGTGACGGGGTACTACGCCCCGCAGGCCACCCTGGGCACGCCCGACGACCTGCGCGCGTTCGTCGACGCGCTGCACGGGCGGGGGATCGGGGTCATCCTCGACTGGGTCCCGGCGCACTTCCCGCGCGACGACTGGGCGCTCGCGCGCTTCGACGGGACAGCGCTCTACGAGCACGCCGACCCGCGCCGCGGCGCGCACCCCGACTGGGGCACGCTCGTCTTCAACTTCGCGCGCCACGAGGTGCGGAACTTCCTCCTCGCGAACGCGCTCTACTGGCTCGAGGAGTTCCACGCCGACGGGCTCCGGGTCGACGCGGTCGCGTCGATGCTCTATCTCGACTACTCGCGCGAGGCGGGCGAGTGGCTCCCGAACCGCTACGGCGGCCGCGAGGACCTGGACGCCGTCGCGTTCCTGCAGGAGCTGAACGCCGTCGTCCACGCGGCCGAGCCCGGCGTCGTGATGGTGGCCGAGGAGTCCACGGCGTGGCCGGGGGTCTCGCGGCCCACCGACGTCGGCGGGCTCGGGTTCACGTTCAAGTGGAACATGGGCTGGATGCACGACACCCTCGAGTACGTCTCGAAGGAGCCGGTGCACCGGCGCTGGCACCACGACGACGCGACGTTCTCGCTCATCTACGCCTGGGACGAGAACTTCGTGCTGCCGCTCTCGCACGACGAGGTCGTCCACGGCAAGGGGGCGCTCCTGCGCAAGCTCCCGGGCGACGAGTGGCAGCAGTTCGCGACGCTGCGCGCGCTCTACGGCCACATGTGGGCGCACCCGGGCAAGCAGCTCCTGTTCATGGGCTCGGAGCTCGGCCAGGGCACCGAGTGGAGCGAGAGCGGCTCGCTCGACTGGTACGTGCTCGACTATCCGCTGCACCGAGGCGTGCTCCGGTGCGTCTCGGACCTGAACCGCGTCTACCGGGCGGAGCCGGCGCTCTGGGAGCTCGACCACTCGCCGGAGGGGTTCGAGTGGCTCGTGGGGGACGCGAGGGAGGACAACGTGCTCGCGTACGCGCGCTTCTCGGCGGACCGGTCGCGGGCCCTCGCGTGCATCGCGAACCTCTCGCCGGTCGTGCGGCACCACTGGCGCGTGCCGCTGCCGGTGGGCGGCCGCTGGCGCGAGGTGCTGAACACCGACGCCGCCGAGTACGGCGGGTCGGGGGTCGGCAACCTGGGCGCCGTCGACGCCGTGGAGGAGCCGTTCCACGGCCGCCCGTTCTCCGCCGAGGTGACGATCCCGCCGCTCGCGGCGGTGTGGCTCGCGCCCGAGCCCTGAGCCGCTAGTCCTCGTCGCGGACGTTCGCCTCGAGCGCGTCGAGCAGCTCGCGGAGGTGGGCGAGGTCGTTCTGGGTCAGGCCCGCCGTGAGGCGGCGGTTGAAGGCGATGACCACGTCGAGCATGCGCGCCTGCAGCGCGAGCCCGGCCTCGGTCGGCTCGACGCGCACGGCACGACGGTCGTCGGGGTGCGGCACGCGGCGGACGAGCCCCGCCGCCGCGAGCTGGTCGAGGTGACGGGTGAGGGTCGGCCCCTCGATGCCGACCGCACGCGCGAGCTGCTGCTGGGAGGGGTGCGCGTCTCCGCGGAGCGTCGTGAGGATCAGCCAGACCGGCAGGGAGCCGCCGACCTCGGCGAGCGCCTCGTTGAAGGCGCGCCCGACGGTCTTCGAGGCGCGGGCCAGCTGGAGCCCGATCGGTGTCCCGCGTGGCCGCATGCCCCATCGTACCGCTTTTGCTTCGCGCACTAATCATTAGTATACTAACGATTAGTCAACTAATGAAGGAGGCTCGAATGAGCTCTCAGCTGCTTCTCCACGAGGCCGCGGGCTGGCACTGGTGGTTCGCCCCGTTCTGGTTCCTCCTGTGGGTCGTCGTGATCGTCACGATCCTGCGGTTCGCGCCCTGGCGGCGGCGGCGCTACGACCGGCGCGTCGACGCCCGCGCAATCCTCGCCGAGCGGTACGCACGCGGCGAGATCGACGCCGAGGAGTACGCGTCCCGGCGCGAGGTGCTCAGTCAGTAGCGTGCTTCCGATGGCCGCCGACAAGAGTGCCGACAACAGCATCGTCGTCGAGGGGCTCGTCCGCGAGTTCAAGAAGGGGCCTCGCGCCGTCGACGGGATCGACCTCCGCGTCGAGCCGGGCGAGATCTACGGGTTCCTCGGGCCGAACGGGGCCGGCAAGTCGACGACCGTCCACATGCTGACGACGCTCCTGCCGCCGACCGCCGGGCACGGCCCGCGTCGCGGGCTACGACGTCGTCGCGGACGGTCCGAAGGTGCGTGCGTCGATCGGCGCTGCGCTCCAGGAGGCGGCGCTCGACATCCTCCTCACCGGGCGCGACCACCTCCGCCTGCAGACGATGCTCCAGGGCCTGCCGCGCGGGGTCCGGGGGCCGCGCACGGACGAGCTGCTCGAGCGCGTCGGGCTCACGGAGGCGGCGGACCGGAAGGTCGGCGGCTACTCGGGCGGGATGAAGCGGCGGCTCGACCTCGCGCTGGCGCTCGTCCACTGGCCGCGTGTCCTCTTCCTCGACGAGCCGACGACGGGCCTCGACCCGCAGAGCCGCACCGCGCTCTGGGACGACGTCGCGCGCCTCGCACGCGAGGACGGCGTCACGGTGTTCCTCACGACGCAGTACCTCGAGGAGGCGGACGTCCTCGCAGACCGCGTCGGCATCATCGACCACGGGCGGATCGTCGCCGAGGGCACGCCGACCGCGCTCAAGGCCGAGATCGGCCGGGCGAGCGTCCATGCGATCGCCGCGAAGGACCAGGACAAGGCGCGGATCGCGGAGCTCCTCGACCGCTACGGCGAGCCGTTTGCCGACGGCGACCTCGCCGTCCGCCTCGACCCGGGGGTCGGCCTCGCCGACGTCGTCCGCGGGCTCGATGCGGAAGGCGTCGAGCTCGACGACATCGAGCTCCGGGCTCCGAGCCTCGACGACGTGTTCCTCGCGAAGACCGGCAGGACGCTCGAGGGCGCGGCCGAGGTGCGGGGGCGGAGGCGTGAGGCGTCGCGCAGCCCGGCCGGCGGCTCGCCGACGGTGAACCTCGCCGCGGTCCAGATCGGCGCCGTCGCGGGCCGCTCGATCAGACGGACGCTGCGCCAGCCGGCGATGGCGATCCCGCCGCTCGTCTTCCCGGTCGCGCTGATGCTCGTCAACTCGGCGGGGCTCGAGCCGTCGACGCTCCTCCCGGGGTTCCCGACCGACTCGTTCCTCGCGTTCGCCCTCGCGGTCCCGTTCATCCAGGGAGCGCTCTTCGCGACGATGGGCGCGGGGACGGAGCTCGCGCGCGACATCCAGACCGGGTTCCTCAACCGGCTGTCGCTGACGTCCCTGCGGGGATCGGCGCTCCTGTTCGGGCACCTCGCCGGCGTCATCGTGCTCGGGGTCGGCCAGGCGATCTTCTACATCGCGATCGGCCTGCTCGTCGGCGTCGAGTTCGCCGCCGGCGTCGGGCGGGATCGTCGTCCTGCTCGTCTTCTCGGTCCTCGTCTCGTTCGGCTTCGGCGCGCTCGGCGCGTTCCTCGCGCTGCGCACCGGGTCCGGCGAGTCGGTGCAGGCGATGTTCCCGCTCCTCTTCGTCTTCCTCTTCATCTCGTCGATGAACACGCCGCGCGACCTCATCGCGGTCGAGTGGTTCCGCGTGCTCGCGACGCTGAACCCCATCTCGTACCTCATCGAGTGCGTTCGCAGCCTGATCATCACGGGCTGGGACCCCAAGGCGCTCTCGCTCGGCTTCGGCATCGCCGCGGTGATCGCCGTCGTCTCGCTGGTGCTCGCGGCCTGGGCGCTGACCGGAAGGATGACCCGCACATGAGGATCTGGCCGGTTGCGAGCGGCGTCGCGTGGCGGACGATGCGCAACATCCTCAAGACGCCGTCGCTGCTCCTGCCGACGACGCTCTTCCCGCTGTTCTTCTTCACCGCGTTCGCCGGCGGCCTGTCGCAGGTGCAGAACGTCCCCGGCTTCGACTACCCGGCCGGCTACACGTCGTTCCAGTTCGTGTTCGTGCTCCTCCAGTCGGCGGCGTTCGGCGGCGTCTTCACCGGCTTCGGCATCGCCCGCGACTTCGAGAGCGGCTTCGGCAAGCGGCTGCTGCTCGCGTCGCCGAAGCGGAGCGGGATCGTCCTCGGCTACGCGCTCGCCGCGCTCGGGCGCTGGATGATCACCGCGACGGTGCTGACGGTCGTCGCGCTGCTCGTTCGGGATGGACGTCGGCGGCGGGCCGGTCGAGGTCGTCGGGCTCTACACGATCGCGATCCTGCTCAACACCGCAGCCCTCCTCTGGGCGGCGGGCATGGCGTTCCGGTTCCGCACGATCCAGGCCGCCCCGCTCATGCAGCTTCCGGTCTTCCTGCTGCTGTTCTTCGCGCCGGTCTACGTGCCGCTCGACCTGCTCACGGGGTGGATCGAGACGGTCGCGACGTACAACCCGATCACCTACATGATGGAGGCCGGCCGGGGCCTGATCTCGGGCGCGCCGACGGAGGTCGCGCTCGCGTTCGGCCTCGGCCTCGGCCTGATCGCGGCTGTTCGCGGTCTGGGCGTTCCGGGGCCTGCGCCGCGCCGAGGCGGCGGGCTAGGCGCGCACCGGAGACCGTCCCGCACCCCCGCTACGGTGCCCCGGTGAGCCGCGCGGTCAGACCCGGATCGCCGTTCCCGCTCGGTCCCACGTGGGACGGCGGCGGGACGAACTTCTCGCTGTTCTCGGAGAACGCCGAGCGGGTCGAGCTCTGCCTCTTCGACGAGCACGACGCCGAGGAGCGGATCGAGGTGCGTCAGCAGACCGTGCACAACTGGCACTGCTACCTCCCGGGGGTCGGGCCGGGACAGCGCTACGGCTACCGCGTCCACGGGCCCTGGGCGCCCGCGGAGGGGCACCGCTTCAACCAGGCAAAGCTCCTGATCGACCCGTACGCGAAGGCGGTCGAGGGCCCGATCCGGTACGAGAGCGCGCGCACGCTCGCCTACGCCGCCGGGCGCGAGGACGTGCGCGACGACTCGGACTCGTCGCCCGCGATCCCGCGGAGCGTCGTCGTCGACGAGTCGTTCGACTGGGAGGGCGACGTCCGGCTCGACCGCCCGTGGGCCGAGACGGTCATCTACGAGCTGCACGTGAAGGGGTTCACGCGGCTGATGCCCGGCGTGCGAGACGACCTGCGCGGCACCTACGCCGGGCTCGCATCCGATGCCGCGATCGGGTACCTGCGCGACCTCGGCGTCACCGCGGTGGAGCTGCTCCCCGTCCACCACATCGCGGACGAGCACTTCCTCGTCGAGCGCGGGCTCTCGAACTACTGGGGCTACTCGACGATCGGGTTCCTCGCCCCGCACGCGGGCTACGCGGCGACCGGGACGCGGGGCGAGCAGGTGCGCGAGTTCAAGGGGATGGTGAAGGCACTCCACCGCGCCGGGATCGAGGTGATCCTCGACGTCGTCTACAACCACACCGCGGAGGGAAACCACCTCGGCCCGACGCTGGCGTTCAAGGGCGTCGACAACGCCGCGTACTACCGGCTCGTCCCCGGCGACGAGCTGCACTACATGGACTTCACGGGCACCGGGAACTCGCTGAACCCGGTCAACCCGTCGGTCCTGCGGCTGATCATGGACTCGCTCCGGTACTTCGTCACGGAGTGCCACGTCGACGGGTTCCGGTTCGACCTCGCGTCGGCGCTCGCGCGCGAGCTCTACGACGTCGACCGCCTCTCGGCGTTCTTCGACGTCATCCACCAGGACCCCGTCCTGTCGCAGGTGAAGCTCATCGCGGAGCCGTGGGACGTCGGCCCCGGCGGCTACCAGGTGGGGAACTTCCCGATCCTCTGGTCCGAGTGGAACGGCATGTACCGCGACACGATGCGGGACTTCTGGCGCGGCCACACCGCGGTCGGCGAGTTCGCCCGGCGGTTCACCGGCTCGAGCGACCTCTACCAGGCCGACGGCCGCCATCCCTCCGCGTCGATCAACTTCGTCACGTGCCACGACGGCTTCACGCTCCGCGACCTCGTCTCGTACGAGCGGAAGCACAACGAGGCGAACCTCGAGGACAACCGCGACGGCACGGACGACAACCGCTCGTGGAACTGCGGCGTCGAGGGGGAGACCGACGACCCGGCCGTCAACGCGCTCCGCGATCGGCAGATGCGCAACGTCCTCGCGACGCTCCTCCTCTCGCAGGGCACCCCGATGCTCCTTGCGGGCGACGAGCGGCGGAACACGCAGCAGGGGAACAACAACGCCTACTGCCAGGACAACGAGCTGTCGTGGCTCGACTGGGAGCTCGGCGAGCGCGACGCGGCGCTGCTCGAGTTCACGAAGCGCGTGCTGCGCCTCCGGGCGGAGCATCCGGTGTTCCGGCGCTCCGCCTTCCTCACCGGTGAGGAGCGGCAGGGCTCGGGCGCGCCCGACATCTGGTGGTTCCGGCCGGACGGCCGCAAGATGACCCAGACGGACTGGGCGCGCGGCGACGCCTTCGCGCTCGGCGCGTTCCTGAACGGGGCCGAGATCCCGACGCTCACCGCAGACGGCGAGCCGGTCGAGGACGACTCGTTCCTCGTCCTCTTCAACGCGTGGCGCGAGCCGGTGACGTTCGTCCTGCCGCCGGCGCGGTTCGGCCGCCGCTGGGGCGCACGAGCTCTGCACCGCCGACCCGGAGCTCGCGCCGAACGGCACGTCGTTCGCCGCCCGCACGCCCGTGCCGGTCGAGGCGCGGGCGCTGCGCATCATGCGCCGCGTCGGCTGACGGCGCGGGACGAGGTCAGTCGCCGGAGGGCGGCGGCTGCGTGAGCACGCGGAGGCAGACGGCGACGACGCGCGGGTCGAACTGCGTGCCCGCGGCCTCCTCGAGGCGCCGGAACGCCTCCTCGATCGGCAGCGCCTCGCGGTACGGCCGGTCGGTCGTCATCGCGTGGAACGCGTCGCAGGCGAAGATGATCCGCGACTCGAGCGGGATCTCGTCGGCCATCAGCCTGTCGGGATAGCCGGTCCCGTCGTAGCGCTCGTGGCAGGCACGCACGATCGGCCGCACCTCGGCGAGCTGGTCGATGGGCGCGAGGATCCGCTCGCCGAGCTCCGGGTGGCGCTCGATGAGCGCGCGCTCCTCGCCGCTCAGCGGGCCGGGCTTCATGAGGATCGAGGCCGGGATCCCGATCTTCCCGATGTCGTGGAAGAGCGCGCCGAGCTCGAGCCGCTTGAGCCGCGCGCCCTCGAGGCCGAGCTCGCGGCCGACCTCGATCGCCATGTCGCAGATCCAGCGCGTGTGCGACGACGTGTACGAGTCCTTCGCCTCGAGCGCGTTCGCGAGCGCCTCGACCGTCGAGAGGAACGTCCGCTCGAGCGTCGCGAAGCTCCCCGCGTTCGTGATCGCGAGCCGGGCCTGGCTCGCGATTCCCGCGAGCAGCTCGAGCTCGCGGCCGGCGACGTCCGACTCGATCTCGACCGCGAGCGCGGCGAGGCCGTGGTCGATCGGGATGAAGGACACGGCGTGGGGCGTGGCGAGGTCGCGCGCGTCGAGCGCGCGAGCGAGGACGGCCGCGTCGCGGGCGCCCAGGACGAACGGCTCGCTGCGCTCCGAGCACCGCGCGACGATCGCCGCCGGGATGCTCCGGCCCTGGAGCGACGCGTAGGCCGCGTCGCCGTCGGTCGCGCGGCAGATCAGCCCGCCGTCCGGTGCCGGCAGCCAGACGGAGCAGCGCCGCGACCCCATGATCCGCGCGGTTCCGCTCACCACCTGGGTGAGCACGCCGTCGAGGTCCGTCACGGCGGAGAGCTCGCGCGTCAGCTCGAGGAGCGCCTTCGCGCTCTCGGCCTCGCGCCGCTGCGCCTCGTAGAGGCGTGCGTTCACGAGCGCCACCGACACGTGGCCCGCGAGCACCTCGAGGAGCCGGAGGTCGTCCGCGTCGAACTGGTCGAGCCCGAGCTTCGAGACGACGATCACGCCGACCACGGTCGGGCCGTACAGGAACGGCACGGCGAGGAGGGACTCCTCGATCTCGTCCGTGCCCGGGATCCGGACGCCGATCGTGCAGTGCGCGGCGTCGCCCGTGAGGAACGGCTCGCCGGTCGCCGCGACGTACCCCGTGATGCCGTCGCCGACGCGGGTCGCGAGCAGGTCCATCGCGGACCCGGATGCGGAGAGATCGCCGCGGAAGGCGATCGGGCGCAGGTCGTCGCCCTCGCGGACGAACACGCGGCAGTTGTGGTAGTCGATCAGGAGGCGGAGCTCGTCGGCGATCGTCGCGCCGATCGCGGCGACGTCGTTCAGCCGGCTCAGCTTCGTCGAGACGCCGTGGAGCATCTTCAGGTGCGCGATCGAGCGGAACTCGGCGCCGCGGTCGGCCGACCCGTCACCGGGCCGCTCCGGGCTGTCCTCCTGGAAGACGACGATCTTGCCCTTCCCGCGCGCCTTCGCGGTCATCATCGCCACCTCGGCGCAAGCGACCAGCTCGCGCGGGTTGGCGGCGTGCGTCGGGCCGGAGGCGATCCCGATCGAGAGGCTCACGGGGCCGACCGGGCCGAACGGCGTGACCGCGACCTGCTCCTGGATGCGCTCGGCGAGCCGGAACGCGTCGGGCAGGCCGCTCGCGGGCACGATGATCGCGAACTCCTCGCCGCCGATCCGGCAGACGGTGTCGCTCGTGCGCACGATCGCGAGGAGGATCGACGCGACCTCGGAGAGGACGTGGTCGCCGGTCGCGTGGCTGTACACGTCGTTGACGCGCTTGAAGTCGTCGAGGTCGAGCATCACGAGCGCGACGGGCGTCTGGTCGGTCGAGGCGACGAGGAGCTCCTGCCGGAGCCGCTCGTGGAACGCGCGGTGGTTCCAGAGGCCGGTCAGCGGGTCGGTCTGCGCCTGGTGCTCGAGCGCCGCGCGGATGTGCGCGTTGTCGATCGCGAGTGCCGCTGCGTCGGCGAACCGGACGACGAGCCGGAACTCGTCCTCCGTGAACTCCTGGTAGCCGGCGCGATAGATGTTGAGCGTCCCCTTGAGGCGGCCGCGCGCGACGAGCGGCACGGCGATCAGCGACTCGGGGTCGGGCGTGCGTGTTCGCGACGAAGCGGACGCGCGGGTCGAGCTCGGCCCGGTTCGCGAGCACGGGCTCGCGGTGCTCGGCCGCCCAGCCGGTGATCCCGACGCCGTACGAGAACGCGGGATCCGCGATCACCTTCTCCGCGTCGGAGCCCGACGCGTACACGGCGCGCAGCTCGCGCTTCGCCTCGTCCGCCTCGTAGAAGGTGATGTCGTCGTACGGGATGAGCTCGCCGACCGTGCGCGCGATCCGCTCCAGGAGGTCGTCGAGCGACTGCTCCGAGAGGACCTCGTGGAAGACGTCGGCGAGCTTCCGGTACGACTCGACGAGCGGGTCGAGCGGCTCGTCGACCGCCTCGCGGACGTCCGACTCGGACGCAGGGATGTTGGACGGTGGGTTCACCGGGTCTCTGGACTTGCATCGGCGCGGCGGGCGGCGACCTTGAGATGCACAGAGCGCCGGAAAGCCGCCGAGAATGCGGCAGAATGGCCGCATGCCGGGCAGGATCGTCGTCGGGATCAACGGGACCGACCATGCGGCCGCCGCGCTCCGGTGGGCGGCCGAGGAGGCCGCCCTGCGCTCGGCGACGCTCGTCGCCGTGCACGCCTGGAGCTTCGTGCCCGTCACGACCCCTGCCGACTCGGGCCTCGTGCCGATGGCCTGGACGGAGGGCGTCGAGCTGCTCGACGCGAGCCGCGCCGGTGCGGAGCGCGTGGCGGCCGAGCAGGTGCGCGAGGTGCTCGGCGAGGAGCACGACGTGGTCGTGAAGCTCGTGGAGGGCGCGCCTGCCGCGGTCCTCCGGGAGGCGGCGGAGGACGCGGACCTGCTCGTCGTCGGCAACCAGGGTCGCGGCAACCTCGCCTCGGCGCTGCTCGGCTCGACATCGGCCGAGGTCGCCGACTCGGCGCCGTGCCCGGTCGTGATCGTCCGCGCGCCGGACTGACCCCGCAGGCGGAGGAGTCCACGACCCGGACGTGAACTCGTGCGCGTGAGGCGCCTCGCCGTCGCGTTCTCCCTCGCGCTCGCCGTCGTGGCGCTCGCCGTCCCCGCGGAGTCGGGCGCAGCCGTGCGCGGAGACGTCTGGTTTCTCCGTGCCGGCGAGCCGGTCGCGGTCGGCCGCGCGGCGCCCGGGATCCCGGGCCTCGTGCGCTCGCTGCTCGCCGGCCCGACGCGGCGCGAGCGCTCGTCCGGCCTCTCCTCCGCCATCCCCGCGCGGACACCGCTCCTCGACGTGCGCATCGAGCGGCGGGTCGTGACCGTCGACCTCGGCGCGCGGTTCGCATCCGGCCGCGACGAGGTGGCGCTCGGCGCCCGCGTCGGGCAGGTCGTGCGGACGCTTCGGTCGATTCCCGGCGTCGCCGGCGTGCGGGTCCGGATCGAGGGCGGCATTCCCGTCGGCCTCTTCCCCGGCTACGACCTCCGTCGCACGGTGACCGCGCCCGTCGCCGCCGCGACGCCCTCCGGCGTGCGCGAGATGCAGCTCCTGCTCGTCGACCTCGGCTTCCTCGACGCCCGGCGGGGTCACGGGGGAGGCGGACGACGAGACGGCGGTCGCGGTGCTCGCGTTCGAGAAGTGGGCGGGGCTCCCTCGCGACGGTGTGCTCGACGAGCGCGTCCGCGCGATGCTGCGGCGGACCACCCGGCCCCAGCCGCTCCTGCGCCGCCCCGGGCGGCGGGTCGAGATCGACCTCGGCCGCCAGGTCGCGTTCCAGATCGTCGACGACCGTGTCGAGCGGGTCTTCCACATCTCCTCCGGCGCGGGCGGCGCGACGCCGTCCGGGTCGTTCCGCGTCTACCGCAAGGAGCGCATGTCGTGGTCGGTCCCGTTCTCGTCCTGGATGCCCTGGGCGAGCTACTTCGTCGGCGGGATCGCATTCCACGCGTACGGCTCGGTGCCGGCGTACCCCGCCTCGCACGGCTGCATCCGGATGATGGCCCGCGACGCTCCGCTGATGTACGCGTTCGCCACGTACGGGACGCCGGTCGACGTCCTCTGGAGACGGGCGTGATCCGCGCCGTCGTCGCCGCAGCGCTCGTCGTTGCGTTCGCGGCGCCCGCGCAGGCGGCGGACGCACCGGCCCCTGCGCGTCCCACGTCGCTGGTCGTCGCCCTGAGCCTCGGCGACACGGGGCTCCAGGCGGGCGTCGTGCGGGGCCGGGAGGTCGTCCTCGCCCGCGGCTTCGAGGTCGAGCTCGCCCGGATCCTCTCGCGCCGCCTCGGCGGCCGGGTCGAGCGGTTCGTCGACGTGCGCCCCGCAGGCCGGCTCCTCGCGTCCGGCGCGCCGGGCTGGCACCTCGCGCTCGCCTCGATCGAGCCGACCGGCGTCCGCCGTGCGGGGGTCGTGCTGAGCGCGCCGTACCTCACGACGGACATGGCGGTCGTCCTGCGCCGCGGCCTCGACCGGCCCCGTCGCCTGGCGGACCTGCGCCGCCGGCTCGTCTGCGTGCTGCGGGGGTCGGACGCCCTTCCGGTCGTCGGTCGAACGATCCGGCCCGTCCGCGCACCGCTCGTGGCGCCGGGCCGCGAGCGCCTCCGCTCCCTTCTGCGGACGGGAGCATGCGACGCCGCGGTTCTCCCGGCGGCCGACGCCGGCCGCCTGCTCGCGCGCGAGCGAGGCCTGATCGGCCCGGTCGCCGGGTCGCATCCGGCACGGCAAGGGCCTCGTGATCGCGGTCGCGCGCGGCACGGGGCTCGAGCGCGCGCTCGTCGATCGCGAGCTGGCGCGGATGCGCGCCGACGGCACCCTCGGCCGCCTCGCGCGCAGCTGGCTCGGGCTCGACCCGGCTGCGCTCCCGCGCCTGCGCTAGAGCTGCGGCGGCTCGCCGTCGCCGGGGCGCGCCCGACCGAGCCAGAGGATCGCGACCAGCACCGCGACGGGAAGCACGACCGCCGCGACGATCCAGCCGACCGGCCCGGCGACGCTGAGCGCGACGATCAGCAGCGGCACGCCGATGAGCAGGCCGATCGCCGCCGCGAGGGCGGTCACGAAGCTCACGCGCTCGAGGATACGTCCCGCGGGTCAGGCGGCCGCGGCGGCGAGGACGTCGAGCGTCTCCGCCGCGGTCCTGCGCCACGAGAGCCCACGACGAACGGCAGGACGAACGCCGTCGGGCGTCGTAGAGCACCAGAGGAGAAAGCCGAGTTAGTCCGGACTGGACTAGTCCGATCAGGACTGATACGGTCGGCGTCGTGGTGACGACGCCGCCTGCCACGCGCGTGCTGACGACGAGCGAGGCCGCCGTGCTCGCGCTCCTCGCGCTCGGCGGCGAGGGCTCCGGCTACGAGCTGACGAAGCGGGTCGGTCGTGCCATCGCGCACGTCTGGGCGCCGGCCCGCAGTCAGCTCTACGCCCTCCTCCCGCGGCTCGTCGCCGACGGCCACGTCGACGTCCGCACGGTCCGGCAGCGGACGCGGCCCGACAAGCAGGTCTACACGCTCACCGACGACGGCCGTGCCGCCCTCGACGGATGGCTCGGCGACGAGGGCGGCGGCGAGGCCGAGTTCCACCTCCGCCTGTTCGTCGGCTCGCTCGTGCCGCGCGAGACGCTCGTCGGCCACGTCGAGCGCTTCCGCGCCGCCACCGCCGCGCGCCTCGAGGAGTACCGCCGCATCGAGCCGAGGAACACGCGCGAGGGCGCCGACCGGTTCCACTGGTTCGAGCTGCACCGCGCGATCGAGCGGGCGGAGGGAGACGTCGCCTGGGCCGACTGGGTGCTCGAGGAGCTCGAGCGCGGATGAGCCGCGCCGGGCTCGTCGTCGCCGCGCTCGTCCTGGCCCTCGGGCTCTCCGTGGCCGCGGTCGCCGCGACGGCGCCGGCCGAGCGCGACGTGCTCGCCCTCGCGACCGCGATGGAGCGGACGCACCCCGACCTGTTCGCGTCGACGCCGCGTGCGCGCTTCCGCGCCGAGGCCCGCGCGCTGGCGCGCCGCGCGCCCGCGCTCTCCCGCCCGCAGCTCGTCGTCGGCCTCATGCGCCTCGTCGCGCTCGCGGGCGCGCGCAACGGCCACACGGCCGTCTACCCCTTCGACGCCCACCCGCGGCCGCTCCGCGTCTACCCGGTGCGCCTCTATGCGTTCCCGAGCGGGCTCCACGTCGTCGCCGCGCCCGGCCGGGAAGCTCTCGTCGGGGCGCGTCTCACGGCGATCGAGGACGTCTCCGTCGAGCGGATCGTCGCGGCCGTGAAGCCGCTCGTCGCCCGCGACAACGCGTCGAGCTTCCTCGACTTCATGCCCGAGTACGTCGTGACCGAGGAGGTGCTGGTCGGTCTCGGCCTGACCGACGGCGCCTCGGCCCGCTTCGCGTTCGCCGACGGCCGCACCGAGACGCTCGACCCCGTGACCGCTTCCTCGTTCGCGTCCGTGGGCTCGGTGCTCGCGCCGCTCCGGCGGCCCGCCGCGACGCAGCCGACGTGGCTTCGCTTCCCCGAGCGGACGCAGTGGCTGACGACGCTCGACGGCGGCCGCGCCGTCTACCTCGGCTACCGGATGACCACGAACGAGACCTGGACGGTGTCCCGCGAGGCTCCTTCGGCTGGCCGCGCGGCCCGCCGTACGACGCGTGATCGTCGACGCGCGCCTCAACCACGGCGGCGACAACACGACGTACGGCGCGCTGCTCGGCGCGATGCAGGAGCTCGCGAAGCGGAAGACGGTCGTCCTCCTCATCGGGCGGTCGACGTTCTCGGCGGCGGGGAACTTCGCCGCCGACGTCGACGCCGTGCCGCGCATCCGCCTCGTCGGGGAGGCGAGCGGCGGCGCACCCAGCCAGTGGGGCGACTCGACGGTCGTCGAGATCCCGACGCCGGGCCTGATCGCGCGGGTCGCGACGTCGTACCAGCGCTTCGGCAAGCCGTCGGCGCTGACGACCCGTCCCGACGTCGCGGTGCAGCTGACGGCGGAGGACTTCGTCGCGGGACGCGACCCCGTCCTGGAGCGCGCACTGCGGCTTCCCTGACCGGCTCCGCGTACGATCGACGCGTGGAGACGAACCGGCTCGGACGCTCCGACCTCGAGGTCTCGCGCGTCGGCCTCGGCTGCAACAACTTCGGCGGCCGGCTGGACCGCGACGCGACCGCTGCCGTCGTCGAGCGCCGCGCTCGATGCCGGGATCACCTTCTTCGACACCGCGGACACCTACGGCGGGGGCGACAGCGAGCGGTTCCTCGGCGAGGCGCTCGCCGATCGCCGCGACGACGTCGTGATCGCGAGCAAGTTCGGCCAGGACAAGGGCGTGCCGGGGCCGGGCGGCTCGCGCGATCACGTGCGACGCGCCATCGACGCATCCCTCGAGCGGCTCGGCACCGACGTCGTCGACCTCTACTACTACCACCGCCCGGACGGCGTGACGCCGCTCGCGGAGACCCTCGCCGCGATGCAGGAGCTCGTCGACGAGGGGCGGGTGCGCTGGCTCGGCCTCTCGAACGTCGACCGGTCGCTGCTCGACGAGGCCGACGCCGTCGGCGCCCCCGTCGTCGCCGTGCAGAACCGCTACAGCCTCATGGACCGCCGTGACGACGCCGAGGTGCTCCCGCGCTGCCGCGAGCTCGGGATCGGCTACGTGCCGTACTTCCCCCTCGAGAGCGGCCTCCTCACCGGGAAGTACCGGCGCGGCGTCCCCGCACCGGAGGGGACGCGGCTCGCGGGGCGGGACGACAGCCTCAGTGACGAGCGGTTCGACCGGGTCGAGGAGCTGGAGCGCTTCGCCGCCGAGCGCGGCGTGTCGCTCCTCGAGCTCGCGATCGGCGGTCTCGCGTCGATTCCCGGTGTTGCCTCGGTGATCGCCGGTGCGACGAGCCCCGACCAGGCAGGGGCGAACGCCGCCGCCGGCGCGTGGCAGCTCGACGCCGCCGGTCGCGACGCACTGAGCGGGCTCGGCGTCGGCTAGCCCGCGGGCTCGGTCGGCGCGCGACCGCGCGCGATCCGCTCGCTGAGCGACAGCGCGATGGTTTCGGCGCTGTCGACCTCGATCCGAGGCGGCTCCGGGACGTGCTCGGGCTCCGGCTCCGGCGTCGGGCACGGGCGTCGCCGCTGCGAGCCGTGCCCGCTGCACCGCCGCCTCGCCGGCCATCCAGACGTCCGCCTGGAGCCGGTCGATCTCCTCGATCAGCATCACGATCGCCTTCCCCGCCGCCCGGAGCTCGTCCCGGCCGCTCGTCGAGAGGCCGGTGCCCCACGTACGCAGGATCTCGAGGCGTTCCTCGTCGAGCCGCTCCGCCACGCGGGGGAGCCTATTGCACATCAGGCGCGAAGTGCCCTGGCCCATCGGAGGGGGTGCCCTGTCGGGTTCGCCGGACCAGGGCGGCGCGAACGCGCGAGTCTGCCGCAAATTGCGACAGACCCGCGCGCCCGCCGCTCAGACGATGCGTCTCGAGGTGCGGGTGCCACCCAGCGCCGAGTAGACGGCGAGGATGACGAACGCGCCGACGATCGACGCGATCCACGTGCTGATGTCGAAGAACTCGTCGATCGGGTCACCTGCGCCGACGATCCACGCGACGAACCCGCCGAGCAGCGCTCCCGCGATGCCGAGCAGGATCGTCAGCACGATGCCGATGTTCTCCGCTCCGGGATAGAGCGCCTTCGCGAGGATCCCCGCGACGGCGCCGATTGCGATCCAGCCGATGATGCCCATTTCGTGGTCTCCTTCGTGTTGCTCGGATACAGCCTCTGGATCGTTCCCGCCGGGAGGGGCGGTGAAACGCCGTTCGCGATGCCGGGCTCACGTGATCGGCCCGGCGGACGACGCCGCGTCGGTCAGCGCGGCACGGTGAACGAGCCGCGCATCTCGTCCGCGTGCGGATCGCAGACGAACCGGTACGTCTTGCCCGGCTGCAGCTTGACGCGGAACGTCTTCGCGCCGGTGCCGCCGACGCTCGTCGCGACGTTGACCCCGGGGCCTCGCAGGTGGAAGTTGTGGTCGTCGGCGGCGTCCTTGACCGTCAGTCGGTAGACGCCGCCCTTCTTCGGCTTCACCGCGAGCCGGATCGTGTCGCCAGGCCCCACGCTGCCGCGCAGGGTCGGTGTCGCCGCCGCGATCGCGGACGAGGCGGCGAAGAGCAGGAGCCCGCAGGCGGCGAGCAGGGGAAGAGCCTTCCTCATGTGTGTGCTCCTTCGGGTTGGTTGGGCCGGGGAGACGCGAGGGCGCCGCCGCGGCCGTGTGCCCCGACGGTCGCAGCGCGCCGGTCCCGTCGACAACTGGCCATTGGTCGTAGGACCGCCGGTGGCCCGGCGCGCCGCCGGTGGGGTCGGCAGCTGGCGGGGGCTCGCCGTCTACGACGCGAAAGCCCCGACAAACTCCGTCTCGCCTTTCCGGACGAGGCCTACCAGGTCGAGGTCTTCTCTCCCGAGGGGCGACCTGGCGCTGGACTCGTGTCGAACGGAAGATCCAGCCCGTCCCGGCTCCTCCCCGTAGCGCTTCCCGCGCCGACGAGCCGAGGGCCCCGCGGAGCGACGGAGCCCTCGCGCACGACCGAGCTCGCTCCTAGACGAGCTTCTGGTTCCTCCACTTGCGGTAGATCGCCTGCGCCTTGCCGCGCGAAGGCAGAGACTGCCTCGGACGGGGTCGACTTTCCCTGCGCGACCTCGGCGAACATCTGCGGGATCAGGAACGTGTTGTAGATCTCGTCCATCACCGGCGTCGAGTTCCCGGGGTGGCCGGGATTGGTCGTGTACTTCTCCGCGATCGTCGTGAGGACCGTGTACTTGCCCTTCGGCTTGTGGGCGTCCTGCGCGGTGAGCGCCCGGATCGTCTTGAAGCCACCCTGGATCGCGCCGGTCCAGGGCGGGAAGTTGTAGAACTTGCTCCTCACGAAGTGCTCGCGGTACGAGAGCTGCTGGTCGACGAGGTACTTCTGGGCCGCCTCCTTGTTCTTCGCGAACTTCCAGATGACGTAGACGCCCATCACGTGCTCGTTCCCCATCCGCATCACCGGGCCGCGGGGAATCGAGGCGAGCCACGTGTCGTCCGACAGCGCCGCGTTCCCCGAGTCCTCCGCCGAGCGCGCGATCGAGATCGCGTTCAGCGCGACCGAGAGCCGGCCGGCGATGAACGCCTGGTTGTTCGAGGCCGCCGTCCACGCGAAGACCTCGTCCGACATGCCGTTCCGGTAGATGTCCCGCATGACCTGGAGGGCCTGGATCGCGCCCCTGCGGTTCGAGCCCTGCCCGATGACGATGCGGTTCTCCTCGTTCTGGATGAAGCCGCCGTAGCAGTAGAGGAGCGACGTGAGCATCATGTTCGAGTCGATCTCGTTCGACATGCCGAGGCCCACCGGATGGCCGGCCTGCTTCAGCTTCGGGGCGCCCCGTCGCAGGTCGTCCCAGGTGTTGAGGCTCACATCCGCCTGCTGCAGGTAGCTGCGCCGGTACTGGACGGGGTCGGGCGCGTACGTCTCCGGGAAGCCGTAGAACTGCTTCGTCCTCGGGTTGTACGTGCTCTTCCGCGCGACCCTCGTCATCCGCCCGACCTTCTTGCTCACCTCCTGCACGAGGTCCGTGACGGGCACGGTCTGCTTCTGGAACGCCGCCGGCGGCGAGATGAACCAGAAGAGATCGTGGCCGCTCTGTGCGGCCACCTCGGCCGCGCCCGTGCTGTTGAGCAGGGCGTTGTTGATGTGGTCGACCTTGACCTCGACGTCGTTCTCCGCGCCCCACTGCTTGACGTAGGTCCCGTCGAGCCACCGATCGTAGTCCGGGACGAAATGCGCCCAGGTCATGATCCTGAGCTCGCCCGAGAGCTGCCTGCCCGCGAACCTGAGCGGGCCATACGTCCCGAGTGCCCTGTCGGTGAGACCGCCGAACATGCTTACGGCGAAGGC
This sequence comes from uncultured Actinomycetes bacterium, assembly GCA_963712255.1. Taxonomy (GTDB): domain Bacteria; phylum Actinomycetota; class Thermoleophilia; order Gaiellales; family Gaiellaceae; genus Gaiella. Next base: position 12,785 of record CAVQHL010000014.1, on the reverse strand, counting down.
CGCGGCGGTGCCCCGCCTGAGTAGGTCGCCTCGGGTAAGTGCCGGCCTCGCACCCGCGAGGTCGTCGGCTACGTCAGCCACGAGTACCTCCTTTCCGGCATCGATTCTCTAGCGGAATGCGCCTCCTGTAAACCCCTTGATGAAGCGGTCGAGGAACGCGTTGTAGAGGAGCGCAAGCGGGATCGCCGGGATCAGCGCCGCCGCCATGAGCGACTGCCAGAAGAAGACGTCGCCGCGGATCAGGTCGTTCGGGATGCCTGCGGAGACCGTTCGCTGCTCGGAGCTCGAGATGAAGGTGAACGCGTAGATGAACTCGTTCACGCAGAGCGAGAAGGCGAAGATGACGACCGTGAGGATTCCCGGCAGCGAGATCGGGAGCACGATCACCGCGAAAGCCTTCAGCCGCGAGGCCCCGTCCATCAGCGCAGCCTCCTCGAGCTCCTGCGGGATCGTCTTGAAGAACCCCATCAGGAGCCAGGTCGCGAACGGGACCGTGAAGGACGGGTAGACGAGGATGAGCGACCAGAGCGAGTCCTTCAGGCCGAGCTGCGTGATGAGCCGCGACAGCGGCAGGAAGAGGAGCGTCGGCGGGATCAGGTAGACGAGGAAGATCGCCACCCCGGCGCTCTGGCCCCACCCCCCCGCGAGTCGTGCGAGCGCGTAGCCGGCGGGCATCGCGAGAAGCAGCGTGATGCCGACGACCGCGGCGCCGACGAGCAGGGTGTTCAGGAGCCAGGTCGGGTAGTTCGTGTCCTCGAAGAGGAACCGGACGTGCTCCAGCGTCGCGTAGTTCCAGAAGTCCCAGTGGAACCCGCCCTCGAGGTCGTTGTAGGTGTACGGCGAGTGCTCGACGTTCGCGAGGTCGAGATTGGTCTTGAACATCGTCACGAGCGCGAAGTAGAAGGGGAACGCCAGCACGATCGCGAACGGCACGACGACCGCGTACGTCAGCCCCTTCTCGCGCCAGCTCCTCATGTCACCTGGGCCCGGCGAGCGAAGAACAGCATCCCCACGGTGACCACCACGAGCAGCGGGAAGAGGAAGAGCGAGATGGCCGCGCCCGCGCCGAGCGAGCCGCCGTCGATGCCGGTGAAGTAGGCCCATGTCGGCAGCACCTGCGTGGAGTTGAACGGGCCGCCGCGCGTGAGGAGGTAGACGACGGCGAAGTCGACCGCGGTGAACACGATCCCGAACAGGACTGCGACGAGGGCAATGGGGAGCTGCAGGGGGATGTCGACGTACCAGAGCTTCTTCAGGCCGGTCGCGCCGTCCATCTTCGACGCGTCCTCCACCTCGTTCGGGATGGACGCCCGGCCCGCGATGAAGATCACGACCGCGAAGGGGAGGATCCGCCATGCGTGCACGAGCGTGATCGCGATGAGGGCGAGATTGGGGCGCCCGAGCCATTGCAGCGGCGCCTGCGCGTCCTCCTCGAGGTTGACGGCGCCGAGCAGCCAGACGAGCGCGTTGTCGAGATGGAGCCGTGCGAGCGTCCAGTTGACCACGCTGTAGAGCGAATCGAGCAGCCAGAGCCAGCCGATGGTCGAGAGGACGACCGGCGCAGCCCACGGCAGCACGACGAGGAAGCGGACGAACCACTTGCCGCGGAAGTCCTTCACGAGGAAGTTGGACAGCACCGCGGCGCCGACGAGGACGACGGCCTGCGAAGCGAGCGTGAAGATCAGCGTGTTGCGTACGGCGCGCCGGAAGTTGTCGTCCTGCATGGCGTCGGTGAAGTTGTCGAAGCCGACCCAGCTCCCGGTCAGGGAGCCGCCGACGGCGTCCGTGAAGCTGAGGTAGATCGCCCAGACGAACGGCACTCCGACGACGAGCGCCATGAAGACGACGGCCGGCGCGATGAGCAAGAGAGCGAGGACGCGGCGGCTCTCGAGAGCATGCCGCCAGCGCCCACCAGCCGGTTTCCAGCGGGCAGCCCGAGCCTCCATTGCTCGTGGCCGATGCTAGTAGATTGCGAGCCCGGAGGCAGTCATGGCCGAGATCACGCTCGAGAGCCTGTCCAAGGTCTATCCCGACGGCACGCAGGCGGTGACCGACCTGCGGCTGGATGTCGCGAGCGGCGAGTTCGTCGTGTTCGTCGGGCCGTCGGGCTGCGGGAAGACGACCGCACTGCGGATGATCGCCGGCCTCGAGTCGATCACCTCGGGAAACGTCCGGCTCGACGGTGAGGTCATCAACGACCTGCCGCCCAAGGACCGCGACATCGCGATGGTCTTCCAGAACTACGCGCTGTACCCGCACATGGACGCGGCGAAGAACATGGGGTTCGCGCTGCGCATGCGCGGCCTGCCGAAGGAGGAGATCGACAGCCGCGTGCGTGAGGTGGCTCGCGTCCTCGGCCTCACCGACTCGCTGCACAAGAAGCCGCGGACGCTCTCCGGGGGGCAGCGGCAGCGCGTCGCGATGGGGCGCGCGATCGTCCGCAACCCGCAGGCCTTCCTCATGGACGAGCCGCTCTCGAACCTCGACGCGAAGCTGCGCGTCGAGATGCGCGCGGAGATCGCCCGCATCCAGCGCGACCTCGGCGTGACGACCATCTACGTCACGCACGACCAGACCGAGGCGCTGACGATGGGCGACCGCGTCGCGGTCATGCGGGGCGGGCTGCTCCAGCAGATTGCCGACCCGAAGGAGCTCTACGACCGCCCGAAGAACCTGTTCGTCGCCGAGTTCATCGGGTCTCCGGCGATGAACCTCGTCGTCGCCGACGTCGAGCGCGCGGACGGCGACGTCTGGGTCGCCTTCGGCCCGCACCGGCTACGCCTCGCGCCCGCGACGCTGGAGCGTCACCCGGGCCTCTCGGCCTACGAGGGGCGCCAGGTCGTCCTTGGGATCAGGCCCGAGGACATGGAGGACCCGACCGTGCTCAGAGAGACGCACCCGGACCGCCAGATGTCCGTCGTCTGCGACATCCGCGAGGACATGGGCTCCGAGGTGTACGTCCACTTCAACGTGCCGGCGGACCCGGTGACGACGCGGGAGGTGGTGGAGGCCCTCGTCATCGAGGACGCCGATGACGAGGAGGCACGGATGGCCGCCGAGCGCGAGCGCGGCGGCGGCGTCGCCTTCATCGCCCGCCTCGACCGTACGACGGAGGCCCGCGAGCGTCAGCCGCTCGTGCTCGAGGTCGACGTCACGCGGCTCCAGTTCTTCGACCCCGAGAGCGGGCTAACCGTCGACGAGGCCACCCCCGGCTGACGAGGTGGCCGGTGAAAGGTGCAGATGCGTGCGGCTGTAGCCTTGTGGCCGCATGACCCAATGCAGCTGAGGGCGCTCTCGCGAGGGGCGCCACGAGACGGGGAGGCCTCAGGATGCTCTTCCACATCAAGCAGACGCACGCGCCTCACGATTGCCCCTACGGCAAAGGGGGATCGAGATCGCTCTTCGACGGCGAATCGAAGGAGGTCAAGATCCACGGCTATTGGCTGGCGTTCCCGCAGCACACGACGTATCTCGTGGTCGAGACGGACGACATCACGCATCTCCAGAGGTTCCTCAGCCCCGGGTCGGCGGTGACGACGTGCGAGATCACGCCCGTCAGCGACCAGCCCGCCCCAGTCCCGGGCTAGGCGTCGGGCTTGGCGACGCTCTACGGCGAGCAGCTTCCCCGGGACGGTCGCTCGGGCTCGGCTAGACGAGGCCGTGTTTGCGGCCGAGCCGGCGCTCCGCGTGGTCGATCTCGGGGCCGCCGACAGGGTGAACTCGGGACCAGCCCTATCGCCGCGACTCCCTGGTCCTGCGTCTAGCCCTGCCGCGGGCGGCGAACGTCAGGATCGACGTACCTGCGGTGGGGGTGGGAAGCGTGCGGCGGCGCGCAGTCCCTGCGGCGGGAATGGCGGGGGAAGTGCGGCGGCGCGTCCCCCGCCGTCTCACCGACTTGAACACGAACATACGTTCCCATAGTGTCCCGGGCGTGACGGTCCATCTCGCAGGCGTTCCCGTCCAGGACGATCTGATCCTGGAACTGGCGCGGATGGTCGACGACGACGCGCTGGCGACGAAGCTGGAAACCGCCTTCGGTCGAATGACGCGGGTTCTGGCGCTGACCATCCGCGAACGCGAAGCGATCCTGGCGGCGATGGAGGAAGTCCCCGTGGGATTGGAGGAACTGCACGGCGTCCTGCTGCGCGAATCGCAGTGGCGGCGCGCCGAAGGGTTGTAGCGGGATCTTCGGGCGCGGCTCGCCGGGACTAGCCCTACCGACCCGAATCCCTGGCTCTGCGGCTAGCCCGTCGTGTCGAGTACGGCGGCACCATCCGGGCGCGGGCGGCGCGGGGGGACGGCTGGGGGACAGTGCCGTTCCAGCCGATGCCGCCCGCACCAGACGGCGGGTCCGTCGGGACGCGCCCATGGGGATAGCGCGGCGCCCGACAGGGGAGATGGGACCCGCCACCAGCGACGGTAGCCGTTGGTCATACCCCTGCGGGAACGCTGGCACCCACACCGGCGCCCGTGGTATCGGGTTACCGCCCCGATCGAGACGTGCGCCACCGCTTGAGGGCGAGTCCGAACAGAAAGGCAAGAGCAAGGAACGCGAACAGCTGAAGCAGCGTCACCCCGGGGTCAGAGCGATTGAAGTCCGTCCAATCGGGGCCGGGCACGCCGTCACCCTATGCAGCATCGGCGCTCGCATGCGAGAGGCGAGGTGGGCACTCCGCCACCCTCATCGACGCACGAGCGGGCGTCGTTCAATGTGTCCAGGACCATTCGTGAACACATGCCGACTCGGCAGTCCTGCGCGCCAGTCGCGCGCCAGCGAGACCCAGATCCAGCCGTCTTGAGCCATCTCAGGTGGTCAATGAGAAGAGACCAGCGGCGAGGGCGGAGGGGTCACGAGCGCTTGGCCAAGCGGAAACGCCTAGCCAAGCCGCTCCACGAGAGAGTGCCCCCGGCAAGAATCGAACTTGCGCACGCGGTTTAGGAAACCGCTGCTCTATCCACTGAGCTACGGGGGCTTTGGCTCGACCACGCCGGCGGAGCCGGGTGCGCTCGTTCACTGTACTTGCGGTTGTCGGCTGCGATCGCGTCGTCGCCCGGTTCAGTCGACGCGGTAGCGGTCGACGATCTCGGTGTTCAGGATGACGCCGAGGCCCGGGGCGGTCGGCACCGCGACGTACCCGTCCGCATCGAGCGGGAACGACTCGTGCGTGAGGTGCTCGTTGATCGCCGTGTCGCTGACGCAGTACTCCTGGAAGACCTCGTCGCCGGCGACGACCGCATTCACGTGCAGCGACGCCGCCTTGATGATCCCGCTCTTCCACGCGTGGGGCACGGGCTGGACGTTTCGTGCCTCCGCCAGCTCGACGATCCGCCGTATCTCCGTGATCCCGCCGCATCGTGTGACGTCCGGCTGAACGACGTCGACCCGGCCGCGCTCGATCAGGTCGCGGAAGCTCCAGAGCGTCGCCTCCTGCTCGCCGGCGGCGATGCGCAGCTCGACCGCATCCGCGAGCTCGGCGTAGGCGTCGAGCTCATCGGGCTGGAACGGCTCCTCGAGCCAGTAGACGCCGAGCTCGTGCAGCTCCCGGGCGACGGGGATGGCCGTTGCCGGGCTGTCGCCGTAGGCGAAGCCGGCGTCGATCATGATCGCGGTGCCGCTTCCGCCGGCTTCGCAGGCCGCCGCGGCAAGGCGGAGGTCGTTCTCGGGGCTCTTCCCGAGCGGCCCCCAGCCGAGCTTGACGGCGGTGAATCCCCGCTCGCGCACCTGCGCGACCCGCTCGCGGACCTCGGTCGGGGTCTCCGGCATCAGTATCGAGGCGTATGCGCGGACCCTGTCTCGCCGCGGGGCGCCGAGCAGCTCCGAGACGGGCTTGCCGAGCGCCTTGCCTCTGATGTCCCAGAGCGCGATGTCGATCCCGCTGATCGCGTGGATCGCGACGCCGCGGCGTCCGAGGAAGATGGCGCCTCGATACATCTTCTGCCACAGGCGCTCGACTGTCGAGCGGGTCCTCCCCGATCAGGAGGTCGCGCAGTCCTCCGGTGAGGGAGTGCGACGTCGGCGCGTCGATGACGGCCCGCGCGACCTCCGGCGACGAGTCGACCTCGCCGACGCCTTCGACGCCCTCGTCCGTGCTGATGCGAACGATCAGGTCGTCCTGGCTGCCGTCGGCGATCGCGCCGTCGAGGCCGGGCTCTCGGATGACGATCGCTTCGACGTCGGTGATCTTCATGAGGAAGCCGCTCCCGTGGCGTGATTATCGATAATGAATTGATCATCGCACAATGGGTGTATGCTCAACGCACCGATGACGGATGTGACGCTGGAGCGCACCTCGCCCGAGATGGAGTACGCCACCGTCTCCCGCTGGCTCAAGCGTGAGGGTGAGCAGCGTCACGGCCGGTGAGGTCCTGCTCGAGATCGAGACGGACAAGGTCACGCAGGAGGTGGTCGCCCCCGTGTCGGGTGTGCTGCGCGCCATCTACGCGGTTGCGGGCGACGAGATCCGCGTCGGCGAGGTGATGGGAACCCTCGACGGGGGTCCCGACGCAGCGCCGGCCGCGGCATGACGGCGGCAGCCGAACCGGCGGGCGCTCGTCGAGACGCTCGAGCACCTGCTCCTGCAGATGTGCCGGATCCGCTCCTTCGAGACCCGCGCCGGCCGGTTGTTCGACGAGGGGCTGATCCACGGTCCCGTGCACTCGTACGTCGGCATGGAGGCGATCGCCGTCGGCGTCTGCTCGGAGCTCGGGCCGGACGACCTGATCACGAGCTCGCACCGCGGCCACGGCCATTGCATCGCCAAGGGCCTCGATCTCGCTCGCATGATGGCCGAGATCCTCGGCCGCGAGGACGGCTACTGCCGCGGCCACGGCGGCAGCATGCACATCACCGCGATCGACAAGGGCATGCTGGGAGCCGACGCGATCGTCGCGGGGTCGTCGGCGATCGCGGTCGGTGCCGCGCACGGTCTGCGGATCCAGGGCAAGGCCGGTGTGACGGTCTGCTTCTTCGGGGACGGTGCGGCGAACCAGGGGATCCTGCACGAGGCGTTCAACCTCGCCGCCGTGCTCGACGCCGCGGTCGTGTTCGTGTGCGAGAACAACCAGTGGGCGATCTCGACGCCGATCTCGGCCGTCACCCGGGTCGACGACATCGCGGTGCGGGCGGCCGGCTACGGCTTTCCCGGCGTCGCGGTCGACGGAAACGACGTCCTCGCCGTGCGACAGGTGGCGGCAGACGCAGTCGAACGTGCCAGGGCGGGCGCCGGCCCGACGCTGATCGAGGCGAAGAGCTACCGGATCGAGCCGCACTCGGCTGCGCGGAAGACGGATCTTCGCTCGCCGGCCGAGCTCGACGAGTGGCGAGCGCGGGATCCGATCCTCCGCTTCCGCGGCTACCTCGTGGAGGAGGCGGGGATCGCGCCGGCCCGCGTCGACGAGCTCGAGGCACAGGCCGCGCGCGATGTCGACGCGGCGGTCGAGGCGGCGCTCGCCTCACCGAAGCCGGTGCCGGGTGCCGAGCTCGAGAACGTCTATGCGCCGGCCGCATGGCTCACGCCGGGACGGCTCTCGTGACGGCGAGCCCCGACGTCGACGTGCGCGAGCTCACGATCGCCCAGGCGCTCAACGAGGCGCTCCGCGAGGAGATGGAGCGGGATCCCGGGGTGTTCGTGATCGGCGAGGACATCGCGGCGCTCGGCGGCCTCTTCCAGGTGACGGAGGGGCTCCTCGAGCGCTACGGCCCGGCACGCGTGATCGATGCGCCGATCTCGGAGGCGGCGCACGCCGGCGCGGGCGTCGGCGCGGCGCTCGTCGGCTGTCGGCCGGTCGTCGAGCTGCAGATCGCCGACTTCGTGACCCTCGTGATGGACCAGATCGTGAACCACGCGGCGAAGTGGAGGTACATGTCGGGCGGCCAGGTCAGCGTGCCGCTCGTGCTCCGGGCGGCCGTGTCGAGCGGGATCGGCATGGCGGCACAGCACTCACAGAGCCTGGAGGCGTGGTTCGTGCACACGCCCGGGCTCGTCGTGGTGATGCCGTCGACGCCGTACGACGCGAAGGGGCTGCTGAAGGCCGCGATCCGCGACGACAACCCGGTCGTCTTCCTCGAGCGCCGCCTCCATTACAGCCGCCTCGGGCCTGTTCCCGAGGGTGAGTACACCGTGCCGATCGGCGTCGCGGAGACGAAGCGCGAGGGCACGGACGTGACGGTGGTCGCCTACGCCGGTGGCGTCCAGCTCGCCCTCCAGGCCGGGCGTCAGCTGGCCCGGGAGGGCGTCGAGATCGAGGTCGTCGATCTCCGCACGTTGAAGCCGCTCGACCTCGAGGCGATCGTCGGCTCGGTCGAGAAGACGCGCAGGCTCGTGGTCGTGAGCGAGGGCGCACGGGCCGGCGGCTTCGCCAGCGAGGTCGTCGCGCGGGTCTCCGATGCGGCCTGGCACCGTCTTCGCTCGCGACCGGTTCGGGTCACGGCGAAGGACACGCCGATGCCGTTCGCGGCAGTGCTCGAGCGCGAGGTGCTGCCCCAGGTCGCCGACGTCGTCGCCGGGGTGAGGGCCGCACTCGCGGCAGACGAGCACGACCCGCCGTTCCCAATCGAGGAGAGAGCATGAGCGCACCAGAATCAGCCGGCGCGGGCACCGACGATCGCTTCGAGGTCCCGGCCGGGTTCGTCGCCGGGCTGTTCGGCCTCGGCGGCCGTGTCGCCTGCGTGACGGGCGGAGGCAGCGGGATCGGCGCGGCGATCGCCAAGGGCCTTGCGCAGGCGGGTGCGACCATCGTGATCGTCGACATCGACGACGACGGAGCCGCTGCGACCGCGGCGACGATCGACGCGCAGGGCGGTCGCGCGATCACGATGCACTGTGACGTGACCGACCGCGGGGCGGTCGAGGCGATGACCGAGCGCGCCGTCGCGGAGCTCGGGTCGGTGGACGTCCTGGTCAACAGCGCGGGCACGGCATTCCGCAGCCCCGCCGAGGACTTCCCCGAGGAGCGGCTCGACGCGATCCTCGCGCTCAACATCAAGGGCACGTATCTGCCCTGCCAGGCGATCGGGCGCCACATGCTCTCGCGAGGAAGCGGCAGCATCATCAACCTCGCGTCGATCGGGGGGTTCGCGGCGTTCCCCCAGGCAAGTGCCTACGTGACGAGCAAGGGCGCGGTCGTCCAGCTGACGCGTGCCTTCGCCGTGGAGTGGATCGAGCGTGGCGTCCGGGTCAACGGAATTGCCCCCTGCCGGGTCGACTCGGCCCTCTCGGACCAGCTCGCGACCCAGTCGTCGGTCACGAGCGACTTCATCGACGGGCGGATGCTGCGCCAGGGGATGCTGCTTCCCCGCGACCTCATCGGAACCGCCCTCTTCCTCGCCGGCGACGCCTCGCGCCGTGTGACCGGGCACACGATCGCGGTCGACGACGGGTACCTGGCGGCGTGAGGGGCGAATGACCGGCGAGACGCCGCTGATCCCGCCCCAGGGCGTGCTCGCGCGCGATCGCATCGCCGTCGAGCTCCGGAACGCGATCATCCACGGTCGCCTGCAGCCGGGAGAGCGGCTCGTCGAGGACCGGATCATGGCCTGGCTCGAGGCGACCCGCGGCGCCACCCGCGAGGCATTCCGCCAGCTGGAGCACGAAGGGCTCGTGATCTCGTACCCGCACCGCGGGGCCGTGGTCGTCGGCGTCACGGAGGACGAGGTGCACGGCGTCCTGATCCCGATCAGGCTCGTGCTGGAGCAGTTCGGGTTCAGGACGGCGCTCGAGGTCGGCACGACGGCCGACCTCGCAGAGCTCGCGAGCTACATCTGGGTGATGGAGCAGGCCGCGGCGGCAGGCGACATCGACGGGATCGTGCAGGCCGACGTCGAGTTCCACGAGGCGGTGCTCCACATCGCGCCGCAGTTCCACACGATCCACATCTGGCGCAGCATCGCGCCGCGGATCCGTGCCTACTTCTACCGCCACAGCCGCGAGCGCGATCTCGACTCCGTCGTCGCGGAGCACAGAGAGCTTCTCGACGTCCTGCATCAGGGCGACGAGCAGCTCCTGCAGGAGACGCTCCACCGGCACATCGTCGTGCCGAGAGTCCCGCCCGAGGCGGGCCTGAACGAGGCGAGCCTCGATCGGCTCGCACGCCACCACGTCGACGAAGGGAGACCCGCATGACCCGCGCGGCCGACGGAGTACCGCTACGAGAAGCTGACCTGGCCCGAGATCAACGACGCGGTCGAGCTGGGGAAGGTCTGCATCGTCCCGTGCGGCGCCGTCGAGCAGCACGGGCCGCACCTGCCGCTCGACGTCGACATCGTCTGCCCGACCGGGATCGCGCTCGGCGCCGGTCGCGAGATCCCCGACAAGATGCTCGTGCTGCCGACGGTCGCCTACGGCTACACCGGCCACGTCATGGACTTCCCCGGCACGATCAACAACGACTTCGAGCACTTCATGCACCACGTGCTCGACATCACCAAGTCGCTCGCCTACCACGGCTTCAAGAAGATCATCCTGCTGAACGGCCACGGCTCGAACATGCCGAACCTCGACCTGGTCGCGCGCCGCACGAACCTCGAGACCGACGCCGAGTGCCTGCCGCTCCGTGGTGGAACCTGCTCACGGTCGACAAGGAGTTCCTGCCGAGCTGGCGCGAGAGCAAGTTCCCCGGCGGCTGCGCGCACGCCTGCGAGCTGGAGACGTCGCTCTACCTGTACCTCGACGGCGACAACGTGCGCAAGGACCAGATCAAGAACGGCACGATCAGCTTCAACGAGGAGAACAGCCCGTTCAACTGGGTCGACCTGTTCGCCGCCGGCCCGGCCACGGTCATCTCCTGGACCAGCAGCTACTCCGAGACCGGCGTGCTCGGCGAGGCCGAGCTGGCGACCGCCGAGAAGGGGCAACGTGCCTACGAGGAGGCCGTCAAGCAGCTGGTCGCGTTCGTCGACTGGTTCAAGGACCGCCCGAAGGACGTCCGCCGCGACCGGCACCGCACCGCCCCGACGATGCCGATCCCGTGGGGACAGACTCCGGCCCGGGGCCGGTGTAGGGTCGAGCTCTCGTGTGCTTCGAGCTCGACTCCGTCCCGCCGATCCCCCCGATCTCCGGCGGCGCCCCCGTGCTCTCCGAGGATCTCGTCCTCGAGGCGGCCGACGGCACCGAGGTCGCCGGGTTCCTGGCGCTCCCCGACGAGGGCGCCCGCGTCGGCATCGTCGTGCTTCCCGACGTCCGCGGGCTCTACCGCTTCTACGAGGTGCTCGCCCTGCGGTTCGCGGAGCGCGGCTTCGGGGCGCTCGCGTTCGACTACTTCGGCCGCACCGCCGGTGCGGCGAAGCGCGACGACGACTTCCCGTACATGGACCACGTCGCGCAGACGACGCCCGAGGGCATCCAGCAGGACGTCCGGGCGGCCGTCGACCACCTCCGCTCGCCGGACGGCGGCGGCTGCGACGTCGTCTTCGCGGTCGGCTTCTGCTTCGGCGGACGGAACGCCTGGCTCGCGGCGGCCGGCGGGCACGGTCTCGCCGGCGCGATCGGCTTCTACGGCTCGACGGTCGAGCGGAACGGCGTGCCCGGCCCGACGCAGCGGGCGGCCGAGTTCGAGGCGCCGATCCTCGCGCTCCAGGCGGGCGACGACGCGAACATCCTCCCGGAGCACAACGCCGCGTTCGAGGAGGCGCTCGCCGCCGCGGGTGTCGAGCACGAGCTCGTCGTCTACGACGGCGCGCCGCACAGCTTCTTCGACCGCCGCTTCGAGGAGTACGCCGACCAGTCGGCGGACGCCTGGGAGCGCGTGCTCGCGTTCATCGAGCGGCACACGCCTCCCGCTGCCTGACCTCGCTCCGCCGCGGCTCCGCGGACTTCGACCCTCATCGGGGCCCGGCGGCAGTCACGCGTCGCGGAGGACACGCCGCGGCGCGGGCGAAGGACGTGTGTCCATGGGTTGGCGATCCGGCGAGGTCTGGCTGGACACGGACGTGCTCTGGTTCCGCGAGAAGCCGCGGGGGCCCGGCGGGCTCGCGCTGGCGGTGCCGGCTCCTGCGTTCGAGATACCGGAGCTACCGCGGTTCGGCCCCGCCGAGACCGGGCTCGACGCGTCGCGTCGCCGACGGCTCCAGGCCCAGACGGCGAGGCGACGCCGGCATGCGACGCGGACCGTTCCCGCGGTGGCGCTCGTCCTCGGATCGGCCACGATGCTGCCGATCGGCGCGCTCCGGCATCGAGGCGGCGGGCAGGAGGTGCCGCTGGCGGAGGACCCGCCGAGCCTGACGTTCCGGCTCGACGACTTCCAGTTCCGGCTCCCGGAGAAGACGCCGGTCGCGGCTCCGCCGGAGGCGGCACGGGTCGTGTGGCGCCACGCGACGTCCGTCGGCCTCCAGTACGCAGGCCGCCTCGTCGACGGCACGCAGCTTCCGGCCGAGGGTCCCGACTGGGTCACGTGGAACCCGAACACGGACTCGACCCCGAACCTTCCCGGCCGGCTCTACGGTCACGAGCGCACGATCCGGGCGATCGTCAACGTCCTCGCCGCATACCGGGCTGCGCACCCCGCCGCACCACGGGTCGTCGTCGGCGACATCAGCTTCCGGAACGGCGGGACCATGGACCAGCACGCCTCCCATCAGAACGGGCTGGACGTGGACGTCTACTACCCGCGTCTCGACAAGCGCCTCGGCGCGCCGATCTCGGCGCGCCAGATCGACCGGCGGCTGTCGCAGGATCTCCTCGACCGCTTCCTCGCCGCGGGCGCGCGGATGGTCTTCGTCGGCTTCTCGACCGGCCTCCACGGCCCGCACGACGTCGTCGTCCCGTATCCGAACCACGAGAACCACATGC